>NZ_JBXARR010000002.1:0-799617 GCF_058808435.1 Pseudomonas sp. GW821-FHT11D10
AATTCTACAGCGTTACACGCTGCTGTCAACACCTCTTTTTCTCCGCTTTCGACCGAGAAGATCGAACCGTTGAAAGCACCGAACAAGCCGGCATTTCCAACTCCTTCCAGGCTTCGATGAACTGAAGCTACCCGCCTTCGAAACCTACTTAACTCATTGAATCCCAAGGAGTTTTCCGTTTCGACTGCGCCGGAAGTGGGGCGAATTATAGACCTCTAGAATTCGCCGTCAACCCCTTATTTCAACTTTATTCGGATTTCAGCGTAATCCGTGCAAAAGCCTTCTTGCCGGCCTGACAAACGTGAGTCGCGCCCAGTGCGTATATAAAGGAACGATCAACCACCTCACCATCTACACGCACACCGCCGGAAGCCAGCAGATCACGAGCAGCCGCCGAGTTCTTCACCAAGCCTGCCTTATTAAGGACAGCAGCAATCGGCATATCCTCGGCAGCAGTCAGTTCGACCTCTGGCAGATCATCTGGCAGCTCGCCATCCTTCATACGGTTACCCGCACCACGGTGAGCATTGGCCGCAGCCTCTTCACCATGGAAGCGCGCAACAATCTCTTCGGCCAGCTTGATCTTGATATCGCGAGGATTAGCGCCCGCCTCCACATCAGCACGGAACGCATTGATCTCATCCATCGAGCGGAAGCTGAGCAACTCGAAGTAGCGCCACATCAACGCATCGGGAATCGAAACCAGCTTGCTGTACATGACACCCGGTGCTTCCTGGATACCGACGTAGTTGCCCAGCGACTTGGACATCTTCTTCACGCCATCCAGACCTTCAAGCAACGGCATCGTCAGGATGCACTGCGCTTCCTGGCCATAACCACGCTGCAGCTCACGCCCCATCAGCAGGTTGAACTTCTGATCGGTACCACCCAGTTCAACGTCAGCGCGCAAAGCAACCGAGTCATAACCCTGCACCAGCGGATACAGGAATTCGTGAATGGCGATCGGCTGATTGGTGGTGTAGCGCTTGTCGAAGTCATCACGCTCGAGCATACGAGCAACGGTGTACTGCGAAGTCAGACGAATAAAGTCCGCAGGCCCCATCTGATCCATCCAGGTGGAGTTGAACGCGACTTCGGTTTTCGCCGGATCAAGAATCTTGAACACCTGAGTCTTGTAGGTCTCGGCGTTTTCCAGAACCTGCTCACGGGTCAAAGGAGGACGCGTGGCGCTCTTGCCACTCGGATCACCGATCATTCCGGTGAAATCACCAATAAGGAAGATCACTTGATGCCCCAGTTCCTGGAACTGACGCAGCTTATTAATAAGCACCGTGTGACCAAGGTGCAGATCCGGCGCAGTTGGATCGAAGCCGGCCTTGATTCGCAGCGGCTGGCCACGCTTGAGCTTTTCGATCAGCTCGGACTCGACCAACAGTTCTTCCGCACCACGTTTAATCAGCGCTAGCTGCTCTTCAACCGACTTCATAACAGACCCGCAAGGCTCAGATTCAAAGGGAACCAACCATACAAGATCGCGCACCAAATACAAGTTTTGCCCGGCGCACGGACGCCAATCCACAGACAGGGCGTCCACAGACTTGCTTCAGGGATGATTTGGTTATATTTTATACAGTTATTTCATCTTCATCATGTCATTCATCTTTTCCAATTCATCTTTTTCAAAGTCAAATTACTTATGACCACTGAACCGTCTAAAGCGCCACCGCTTTACCCGAAGACCCACCTGCTCGCCGCAAGTGGGATCGCCGCCCTTCTCAGCCTGGCGCTCCTGGTGTTTCCATCCAGTGATGTTGAAGCCAAAAAGACAACGCTGAGCCTTGAACTGGAAAGTCCTGCTGAACAACTGACACAAGATCAAGACGCTGCCGACGCGGCTCAAGCCACAAACGAATCCGTAGCCTCTCCTTTCGCGCAGATCGAAAACAGTGCCGAAGAGCCGCAGGAAACCGCTCAGGCTGCACCAGCGCCGACACCGGTAGCTGAAGAAAAGAAGGCCCCAAATCACAGGGAAGTGATCGTCTCCAAGGGCGATACGCTTTCTACACTGTTCGAGAAAGTCGGTCTCCCGGCCGCAGCCGTCCATGAAGTGCTGGCCAGCGACAAACAAGCCAAGCAGTTCAGTCAGCTCAAACATGGCCAGAAACTCGAATTCGAATTGAATCCACAAGGCCAGCTGACCAACCTGCACAGCAAGGTCAGCGACGTTGAAACCATCACTCTGACCAAGAACGACAAGGGTTATGTGTTCAACCGTGTTACCGCCAAACCGACTGTTCGCACCGCTTATGTACACGGTGTGATCAACAGCTCGCTGTCGCAATCCGCCGCCCGCGCAGGCCTGTCTCACAGCCTGACCATGGACATGGCCAGTGTGTTTGGCTACGACGTCGACTTCGCCCAGGATATCCGCCAGGGTGACGAGTTCGATGTGATCTATGAACAGAAAGTGGTCAACGGCAAAGCCGTTGGCAACGGTCCGATCCTGTCCGCCCGCTTCACCAACCGCGGCAAGACTTACACCGCCGTGCGTTACACCAACAAGCAGGGCAACAGCAGCTACTACACCGCCGATGGCAACAGCATGCGCAAGGCGTTCATCCGTACCCCGGTGGACTTCGCCCGCATCAGCTCGAAATTCTCCATGGGCCGCAAACACCCGATCCTCAACAAGATCCGCGCCCACAAAGGCGTCGACTACGCCGCCCCACGCGGTACGCCAATCAAGGCTGCCGGCGACGGCAAAGTGCTGTTGGCCGGCCGTCGCGGCGGTTACGGCAACACCGTGATCATCCAGCACGGCAACACTTACCGTACGCTGTATGGCCACATGCAGGGCTTCGCCAAGGGCGTGAAGACAGGCGGCACCGTCAAACAGGGCCAGGTGATCGGCTATATCGGCACCACCGGCCTGTCCACCGGCCCGCATTTGCACTATGAGTTCCAGGTCAACGGTGTTCACGTCGACCCATTGGGCCAGAAGCTGCCGATGGCCGACCCGATCGCCAAATCCGAACGCGCCCGCTTCCTGGCGCAGAGCCAGCCACTGATGGCTCGTATGGACCAGGAAAAAGCCACCATGCTGGCTTCGAGCAAACGTTAAGCCATGGCTCTTTATATCGGCGTGATGTCCGGCACCAGTCTCGACGGGCTGGACATCGCCCTGATCGAGCAATCCTCGGCGATCAATCTGGTCGCCACACATTACATCCCCATGCCTGAAACCCTGCGCGCCGAGCTGCTTGGCTTGTGCGCCAGCGGCCCTGACGAAATCGCCCGTTCAGCGATTGCCCAGCAGAACTGGGTGAAGCTCGCCGCGCAAGGGATTCATACCCTCCTCGAACAGCAACAGCTCAAGCCTGAAGCCATTCGCGCGATCGGCAGCCACGGCCAGACCATTCGCCACGAGCCCGCACGCGGTTTCACTGTGCAGATCGGCAACCCTGCTCTGCTGACCGAGCTGACCGGCATTACAGTCGTCAGTGACTTCCGCAGTCGCGATGTAGCCGCCGGCGGCCAAGGCGCTCCGCTGGTTCCTGCCTTTCATGAAGCGCTATTCGAAGAGCATACCGGCAACCGCGCGGTCTTGAATGTCGGCGGTTTCAGCAATCTCAGTCTGATTGAGCCGAACAAGCCTGTAGCCGGTTTCGACTGCGGGCCGGGGAATGTGCTGATGGATGCCTGGATTCATCAGCAACGGGGCGAGAACTACGACCGTAACGGGCAGTGGGCTGCCAGCGGCAAGGTTGAACCGACCCTGCTGAAAGCCCTGCTCAGCGATCCGTTTTTTGTGACCCAAGGCCCGAAGAGCACCGGCCGCGAAGTCTTCAACCTGCCCTGGCTGGAGCAGCAACTGTCGCGCCAGCCAGGTCTCGCACCCGAAAACGTACAGGCAACACTGCTCGAACTGACGGCGCTGACCATCGTCGAATCGCTGCAAAGCGCTCAATCGAATACCGAAGAGCTCCTGGTCTGCGGGGGCGGTGCCCACAACGCCACGCTGATGAAGCGCTTGGCCGACCTGCTACCCAACGCCAAGGTCGCCAGCACATCGACCCACGGCGTCGATCCGGACTGGGTCGAGGCCATGGCCTTCGCCTGGCTGGCCCACTGCTGTCTGGAAGGCATTGCCGCCAACCGCCCGAGCGTCACCGGCGCCAAAGGCTTGCGAGTACTCGGCGCCATCTACCCCAACTGACAAATCGCAGATAACAAAACGCCGCAGAACCGTGAGGTTCTGCGGCGTTTTATTGTGTACGGTGAAGCGCGATCAGATCGAGAACGAGGAGCCGCAACCACAAGTGGTGGTGGCATTCGGGTTCTTGATCACAAAACGCGAACCTTCCAGACCTTCCTGATAATCCACCTCGGCACCTGCCAGGTACTGGAAGCTCATCGGATCGACCACCAGACTGACGCCTTCGCGCTCGACGATGGTGTCGTCCTCGGCCACATCTTCATCGAAGGTGAAGCCGTACTGAAACCCTGAACAACCGCCGCCCGTAACGAATACGCGCAGCTTCAAGCGATCATTCCCCTCTTCATCGACCAGGCTCTTCACCTTGTGCGCGGCACCTTGAGTGAATTGCAAAGCCGTGGGGGTGAAGGATTCGACGCTCATGCTGACTATCTCCCGGCGTTACGCCGCCATAATGCGTGATGACGCGCATTATCCGCTTGTCCTAGAAAATCGGTCAACTATTGTTACGGTATATCAATAAAGCTGATCAACCGACCAGAATGCAAAAAGGCCCGTCAGACGGGCCTTTTTACCAAGCAAGATCAGTCGTTACGGCAGCATGCCCGCGTGGGACAGACCAAAGCGCTCATCCAGCCCGAACAGAATGTTCATGTTCTGCACCGCCTGACCCGACGCGCCTTTGACCAGGTTGTCGATCACCGAAAGCACTACCACCAGATCACCATCCTGCGGGCGGTGAACCGCGATGCGGCAGACATTCGCGCCACGCACGCTGCGGGTTTCCGGATGGCTGCCGGCCGGCATCACATCGACGAACGGCTCATTGGCATAACGTTTCTCGAACAGCGCCTGCAGATCCACCGAGCGATCCACCACGGTTGCATAGAGCGTGGAGTGAATGCCACGGATCATCGGCGTCAGGTGCGGCACGAAAGTCAGACCGACATCCTTGCCTGCCGCACGACGCAGCCCCTGACGAATTTCCGGCAGATGACGGTGACCTTTCACCGCATAGGCCCTCATGCTTTCCGACGTCTCGGAGTACAGCGAGCCTACGGCAGCACCACGGCCAGCACCGCTGACGCCGGATTTGCAGTCGGCGATCAGGTGCGAAGCGTCGGCAATGCCCGCTTCAAGCAACGGAAGGAAACCCAGCTGCGTCGCGGTCGGATAGCAACCCGGCACCGCGATCAGGCGTGCTTTCCTGATCTGCTCACGATTGACTTCCGGCAAGCCGTAAACCGCCTCGTCCAGCAGCTCTGGCGCGCCGTGCGGCTGGCCGTACCACTTGGCCCATTCATCGGCGTCCTGCAGACGGAAGTCTGCCGACAGGTCGATGACCTTGGTGCCGGCCGCCAGCAACTCGCCGGCCAGTGCGTGGGCGACGCCGTGCGGAGTAGCGAAGAACACCACGTCGCAAGCGCCCAGGGTCTTGATGTCCGGCACGCTGAATGCCAGACCGTCGTAGTGACCGCGCAGGTTCGGGTACATATCAGCCACGGCCAGACCGGCCTCGGATCGGGAAGTGATCACTACCACTTCTGCCTGCGGATGCTGTGCCAACAGACGCAGCAGTTCGACACCGGTGTAACCCGTGCCGCCGACGATACCGACCTTGACCATAAACCTGCCCTCAACGAACCCACTGGAAAGCCGTCGATAATAGGGGCCGCGCGCCCCTGCGACAACCGTCAAGGTGACGTGCGGACGCTCAAGCCTCTACTATCCGGCCTACCGTGAATTAGGGAATAACCAAAAATGCTCTATCTGTGGATCAAAGCGCTACATATCGTCAGCATCGTGTGCTGGTTTGCCGGCCTCTTCTATCTGCCGCGACTGTTCGTTTATCACGCGCAAAGTGAAGACACGATCAGCAAGGAACGCTTCAGCATCATGGAGCGCAAGCTGTATCGCGGCATCATGGGCCCGGCGATGATCGCCGCGCTGATCTTCGGCGGCTGGCTGATCTACCTGAACCCGGGCATCTTCAGCAGCGGTGGCTGGATCCACGCCAAACTGACCCTGGTCGTGCTGTTGATCGGTTACCACCACATGTGCGGCGCGCAGGTGAAACGTTTTTCCCGTGGCGAGAACACCCGCAGCCATGTCTTTTATCGCTGGTTCAATGAAGTGCCGGTTCTGATATTGCTGGCTATCGTAATTCTGGTCGTGGTCAAGCCGTTCTAACTTCAACAAATACAACTTTCCGGGGTACTTCCGATGTCGCTGCCCGCTCTGCTCGAACAACGTCTGCGCCTGCCTGTGGTGGCGGCGCCGATGTTCCTGATCTCCAATCCTGAACTGGTGCTGGCTTGCTGCCGCAACGGCGTGGTTGGCAGCTTCCCGGCGCTGAACCAACGCGAAAGCAGCGGATTCAAGGCCTGGCTGGAGCAGATCGAAGCGGGACTGGCGACATTGGAGAACCCGGCGCCGTACGCGGTGAACCTGATCGTCCACCACAGCAACCCGCGCCTGCAGGCTGACCTGAACATCTGCGTCGAGCACAAAGTCCCCATCGTCATCACCAGCCTCGGTGCCGTCAAAGAGCTGGTAGACGCCGTGCACAGTTACGGCGGCCTGGTCTTCCATGACGTGACGACCCGCCGCCATGCCGAGAAAGCCGCCGAGGCCGGTGTCGATGGTTTGATCGCCGTCGCTGCGGGTGCCGGCGGGCACGCAGGGACCTGGAGTCCGTTTTCGCTGATCGCCGAGATCCGCGAGTTCTTCGACAAAACCCTGTTGCTTGCAGGATGTTTGAACCATGGGCATGAGATTCTCGCCGCACAACTGCTCGGCGCGGATCTGGCCTACTTCGGTACGCGATTTATCGGCACCACTGAAAGTCATGCGCCTGACGCCTATAAGGAGATGCTGCTGACTGCCAAAGCCGCCGACATCATTCATACTCCTGCCGTGTCCGGTGTACCGGCCAGTTTCATGCGTCAAAGCCTGGAGGCTGCCGGTTTCGACATGGCCGCCCTGCAAGGCAAGGGCGAAGTGAATTTCGGCGACAAGCTCAAGCCGATCAACGACGAAGCCAAGGCCTGGAAAACCGTGTGGTCTGCGGGCCAGGGCGTGGGGCAGATCGACGATCTGCCAAGCGTGGATCAACTGGTGGCGCGCCTCGATGCCGAATACCGCCAGGCCCTGGAGCACGCAGCGCAACTGCCGAAACGCTGGCCACGTTGAATGAAACCCCGCCAGTCGCTGTCTGACTGGCCTTAGACTCAATTTATCTCGCGACAAGGATGCCTCGGCCATGAGCGAACCCCGTTACAAGATCGTTTTCGACGGTGCGCTCCAGCCCGGCGTCGATATCACCACCGCCAAGCTCAACCTGGCCGATCTGTTCAAAAGCGATGTTGCCGCCATCGAGCGTCTGTTCAATGGCCGCACCGTCGCGCTCAAGCGTGATTTGTCCCACAGCGATGCGCAGACTTATCTGCAAGCGCTGGGCAAGACCGGGATCGATGCACGGATCGAAACCGAAACGCCCATCGAGCTGAACCTGTCGGATGTCCACGAGCAAAGCGCCGCCGTCGCGGAGCCTGACTCGCCTTATGCGCCCCCTCGCGCCGCCGTCGGTGAAAACCTGCCGGCATTCGCGCCTCTCAAGCCGCTCAGCGTTGAAGGCCGGATCGGCCGCTTGCGTTACCTGGCATGGTCGATGGTATTGAGCCTGGTAGCCCTGCCAATCGTCAGCGTGTTCGCGCTGATCGGCCTGGGCCTGGTGAGCGCCGACTCGACCACCGGCCTGATCATCGGCGGTCTCCTCGCCTTCTTCCTGTTTCTGGCCTTCGCGATCGTCGGGATCCTGTTCAGCATTCAGCGCCTGCACGATATCGGCTGGTCCGGGTGGCTCTGGCTGCTGACGCTGGTGCCGTTCGTGGGCAGTTTCTTCCCGCTGGTGATCATGGTCGTGCCGGGCAATACCGGCGCCAATCGCTATGGCCCACCGCCTCCGCCAAACAGTACGGCAGTCAAAGTGCTGTGCTCACTGTGGATCGTATTTATCGGGCTGTTTTTCATGGGTGGCATGCTGGGCGGAATCACCGCCATCCAGCAGGAATACGAAAGCAGTCTTGAAAGCAGCTATGAGAGCGGTTCGGTGACCACCGATGAAATCGATGTCGAAGTCGAGCCCGCCGCGAATTCGGCAGACGATGCAGCCGAAGCCGCCCTCGCCCCTGTAGACTCTGCGAAAGAATGAACAACGCTCCCCGCCGTGACACCTGAGTCCGCGGCGCGGGGCTGTTGCGATGGAGATTTGCATGACCCGTTACGCTCTGATCACCGGCGCCTCCAGCGGCATCGGCCTGGCCATGGCCGAAGCCCTGGCGCGCCGTGGCCGCAGCCTGATTCTGGTGGCTCGCCAGCGTGATCAGCTGGAAAGCATTGCGATTGAACTGACCCAGCGCTTCGGCGTTGAAGTGCTGTTCCGCGCCTGTGACTTGGGTGAGCCGCTGCGCCTGTCCGGTTTTCTGCTGGAGCTTGAAGAAGGCGACCGGCAGATCGATCTGTTGGTCAATTGCGCCGGCATCGGTACTTGCGGCCCGTTCCTGGCCCAGGACTGGATGACCGAACAGGATCTGATCGAAGTGAACATCCTCGCCCTCACCCGCCTCTGCCATGCCATCGGCAACAGCATGGCGTTGCAGGGTGGCGGGCAGATTCTCAACGTCGCGTCGGTGGCAGCCTTCAACCCCGGGCCCTGGATGAGCACCTACTACGCCAGCAAGGCGTATGTACTGCATTTCTCGGAAGCACTGCGGGTGGAATTGAAGAAATGTGCCGTGAAAGTGTCGGTGCTCTGTCCTGGCCCGACCCGCACCGCGTTCTTCAGCACCGCGCAACTGAACAACGACAAGCTCAACGCCAGCAAACTTCTGATGAGCCCCGAAGAAGTCGCGCTGTATACCGTGCGCGCCCTGGAGAAAAACCGCGCGATCATCATTCCCGGACGCCGAAACCGCTGGTTCGCCTTTCTGCCACGGCTCGGTTCGCGTTGGCTCAATCGCACGATTGTCGGCATGGTCAACAAGGCTTACTGCCCGCGCTGAAAAGTCCTACGGTAAAACACTGGGCGGGTCAATCCCCCTATGAGTACACTCAGGCCAGCCCAAACAACGGAGAAAACAGCAGTGGATACTCTGTTCACCAAGATCATCAACCGGGAAATTCCGGCGAAGATCATCTACGAGGACGACCAGGTTCTGGCGTTCCACGACATCGCCCCACAGGCACCGGTGCATTTTCTGGTGATCCCGAAGAAACCGGTGCGCACCCTCAACGACCTGACCGAAGACGACAAGGCACTGGCCGGGCACATCCTGTTCACCGCTCAGCGTCTGGCGCTGGAGCTGGGTTGCGAGGAAGGTTTCCGGGTGGTGATGAACTGCAATGAAAAGGGTGGGCAGACCGTCTACCACATTCACATGCACGTTCTCGGTCAACGCCAGATGAACTGGCCTCCAGGCTGATTGAACCCAGAAGTCGGTGGGAGCGCCCTGCTCCCACATGACCCAGCGCAAACCTTCCCCGGCCGATTCGGTTAAACTGGCCGCCGAGATTCTTCCCGGAGGTCAGCATGACTACCCAACGTCACTACTCGCCCATTGATCGTCTTCTGCTGCAAGCCGATGCCGCGATGCGTACCTTGCTGCCCTTCAGCGGCCAGCCGTACCGTCCGTCGCCGGCAATCGTGCAGCCCGATGTGCAGATGAGCGATGAGGACACCCGCCACGTCGCCGGCCTGATGCGCATCAACCACACCGGTGAAGTCTGCGCCCAGGCGCTGTATCAGGGCCAGGCGCTGACCGCCAAGCTGCCGCAGGTGCGCGAGGCCATGGAGCATGCGGCCGAAGAAGAGATCGATCATCTGGTCTGGTGCGAACAGCGCATTCACCAGTTGGGCAGCCACACCAGCGTGCTCAACCCACTGTTCTACGGTATGTCGTTCGGGATCGGCGCAGTCGCCGGTCTGATCAGCGACAAGGTCAGCCTCGGGTTTGTTGCCGCCACCGAGCATCAGGTCTGCAAGCACCTGAACGAGCATCTGGAGCAATTGCCGGCCGAGGATGAAAAATCCCGGGCAATCCTGAAACAGATGCGCATAGATGAAGAACATCACGCGGAAAGCGCACTGGAGGCCGGTGGTTTCCGCTTCCCGGCGCCGGTGAAATTCGGCATGAGCCTGTTGGCCAAAGTGATGACCAAAAGCACTTACCGGATCTGAAAGACGCCCACAAAAAAGGCGACTGCCGCAAAGCAGTCACCTTTTTTTGTGCCCGGATTTCTTAGCTCGGCATATTGCGCGCGTAGAAGATTTCCAGCATTTCGTGTTTCACACGCTCGGTCACCTGAGCGCGTTGCTCGGAAGACAGGTTGCTGGTGGCGTCGCCGAACAGGTAGTTGTCCAGTTCGAAGTTCTTCAGCAGCATTTTGGTGTGGAACAGGTTTTCCTGGTACACGTTCACGTCGGTCATCTGGTACGCGTCGCGGGTGTCTTCGGAGAGGTAGTTCTGGATCGAGTTGATCTCGTGGTCGATGAAGTGCTTGTTGCCTTCAACGTCACGGGTGAAGCCGCGCACACGGTAATCCACGGTCACGATGTCCGAATCGAACTGGTGAATGAGGAAGTTGAGCGCTTTGAGCGGTGAAATGACACCACAGGTCGACACGTCGATGTCCACACGGAAGGTCGCGATACCGGCGTCCGGATGGATTTCCGGGTAGGTGTGCACCGTGATGTGGCTCTTGTCGAGGTGGGCCAGGATGATTTCGGGCAACGGGCCCGGGGACTCTTCGATCTGGCTTTCGGTCGGGGTCACCGGCTCTTCCGAGATCAGAATCGTGACGCTGGCACCCTGAGGCTCATAGTTCTGACTCGCAATGTTCAGAATGTTGGCACCAATGATTTCGACAACTTCCGTGAGGATCTGCGTCAGGCGTTCGGCGTTGTACTCTTGATTGATGTACTCGACGTAAGCCTGCTGGTCTTGCGGGGTTTCCGCGTAGCAGATGTCATAGATGTTGAAGCTCAAGGTCTTTGTCAGGTTATTGAACCCGTGGAGCTTGAGTTTGCTTTTCACCGTTAAAAACTCTCTATGTATGCGGCACGGCCGCGTGATCAAGCATGCCCGTCAAGTGCGAACAACGCACCTGCGTAGGACGGTTAACACCTCTTCGCGATGGCGATTTTGGTTATCTGTTCAGGCGGATGACCCGTCGGTTGACTGATCACGGCCCTGAAAAAAGTGGCGCATTATGCAGACGTCAGCGGGGGATCGCCAGAGTCTGCACTGCTTTTATGATAGTTGAATGTCGGCTCAGCCGAGTTCGACGATTTCGTAGTCGTGGGTGATCGCTACGCCGGCGGCGCCGAGCATGATCGAGGCCGAGCAATACTTCTCGGCAGACAGTTCGATGGCGCGTTTGACCTGGGCTTCTTTCAGGCCACGACCCTTGACCACGAAGTGCATGTGGATCTTGGTGAATACTTTCGGATCTTCGGTCGCGCGCTCGGCTTCCAGAAAGGCTTCGCAGCTTTCAACGGCCTGACGGGACTTCTTCAAGATGCTGACCACGTCGAAATTGCTGCAACCACCGACGCCCAGCAGGAGCATTTCCATCGGGCGGACACCCAGATTACGACCACCGGCGTCCGGCGGACCGTCCATGACCACGACATGACCGCTGCCGGATTCGCCGAGGAACATGGCTTCGCCAGCCCATTGGATGCGTGCCTTCATCGCCAAGACTCCACTGTAGAAAAAAGGGTCGCCAGCTTAGCACAGGGCCCCGCCCGGACAGCGAGCACGTTCCTGGGACGAATGCACCTTTAACGTAGGTGATTTCTCGAAATTTCGACGAAGTGTCTGTTAAGCTGGCGCCAATTCACTGGCGCCTTCGCCAGACTGTGTAGCGACCGCCTCAGCGCCTCATATAAAAACCAAATATAACCGTGCAGTCTTTTCGGGATACAACCATGGTTGGTATTACCCCCACACCCAAAATCAAGAACCTCGACAAGCTGCTGATGCATTGCCAACGCCGGCGTCACGCGGCCAAGAGCAACATCATCTGCGCCGGGGATCGCTCCGACACGCTGTACTTCATCGTCCGCGGTTCGGTCACGATCCTGATCGAAGACGACGACGGCCGCGAGATGATCATCGCGTACCTGAATGCCGGGGACTTCTTCGGCGAGCTGGGTCTTTTCGAAGAAGCCGGCCAGGAGCAACAGCGAAGCGCCTGGGTGCGGGCCAAGGTTGAATGCGAGGTCGCGGAAATCAGCTACGCCAAGTTCCGCGAATTGTCGCAACAGGATCCGGACATTCTTTACGTGCTCAGCGGACAAATCGCGCAACGTCTGCGCAACACCACGCGCAAAGTCGGCGACCTGGCGTTCTTCGACGTCACCGGTCGTGTCGCTCGCTGTTTGCTGGAGCTTTGCAAACAGCCGGATGCGATGACCCACCCGGACGGCATGCAGATCAAGGTGACCCGTCAGGAAATCGGCCGGATTGTCGGTTGTTCACGAGAGATGGTCGGTCGCGTGCTCAAGGATCTTGAGGAACGCAACCTGGTGGATGTAAAAGGCAAGACCATGGTGGTCTTCGGCACTCGCTGAGCTCCAAAGCTCAACCGGCGTAGATCTGCGCCTGCATCAAACGAAAGAGTTCATCGAGACGCGCCAGTGCATGGGGCGCCGGGAATTTCTCATGCAGAGCGATGTGGCTGGCGGCACGTACTCGTTGCTCCAGACCACACGCTTCGTTGAAGCGGTTGACCGCCGCGACCATCGACTCACGTTCGTCATCCACCAGCATCGCTCCGTGCACCAACCCCACCGGACGCTGACCGCCCTGACTCTGGCGCCAGCGCTGAGCGGTGCCGACCATCTTGCGACCGTCGAGATTGACGTTGAAGCGCCCATCGCAGAACGCACCGTCGATTTCACCCAACGACGAAGTGCCACCCAATTCATCCAGCAACTCACAGATCGGATCACACAGACGCCGGTAACCGGTTTCGATGCGGTTCAGATCACCCTCGCTGCGAGGCGGCGCGTAGACCAGTGCAATATTGATGGTCGAAGCGGATTGCGGAACAGGTTCACCACCGGTTTCACGCAGCAGCACCGGCCAGCCGGCAGCAGCGGAGACTTCGCAGGCGTGATCGAATCCGGGCAAGCGATTTAAACGGCGAGGCATGACCAAAGCGCGATCGCTGGGCTGCCAGAACAGCAAGCCGAATTCGGCATCACCAGCGCAGACCGAGGCCAGCAGATCCTGTTCGGCTTGCAGGCCGGCTTCGATGGTCAGGGACGTGGGGATCATAAGGTTTCCATAGGACGTTGAGTCTGAGGTGAATCTTATGCCGCCTTCGCGGGCAAGCCCGCTCCCACAGGGGGAACGGGCCCGTGCGAAGACTCGATCAGTCGAGGGTCGAACCGCTCACCGGAACGCCGCGCTCCGGGAAGAACAGACGCTGCAGTTCGATGCCCGGGCTTTCGGCGCGCATGAACGCTTCGCCGACCAGGAACGCGTAAACGTCGCTGATCTCCATCAGCTCGACATCGGCACGGTTGAGGATGCCGCTCTCGGTGATCACCAGACGATCGCGCGGAATGCGCGGCAGCAGGTCGAGGGTGGTTTCCAGGCTCACGTCGAAGGTGTGCAGATTGCGGTTGTTGACCCCGACCAGCGGCGTGTCGAGGGTTTTCAACGCGCGCTCCAGCTCATCGCCGTCATGCACTTCCACCAGCACATCGAGGCCGACGTCTTTGGCCACCGAAGCCAGTTCGGCCATTTTCATGTCATCCAGCGCGGAGACGATCAACAGCACGCAATCGGCGCCCAGGGCACGGGCTTCGACGATCTGGTACGGATCGATCATGAAGTCCTTGCGGATCACCGGCAGCGAGCACGCCGCGCGGGCCTGTTGCAGGTAGGCATCGGCGCCCTGGAAGTAGTCGATGTCGGTCAGCACCGACAGGCAGGTCGCCCCACCCTTCTCGTAGCTTTTGGCGATGTCGGCGGGAACGAAGTTCTCGCGGATCACGCCTTTGCTCGGCGACGCCTTCTTGATTTCGGCGATCACTGCCGGTTGTTTCTTCTTGGCCTGCGCCAGCAATGCCTGGGCAAAACCACGGGGTGCATCGGCCGCCTTGGCCAGACTCTCCAGCTCGCTCAGGCTCACACGGGCGCTACGCTCGGCGACTTCCTGAACCTTGCGGGCCAGAATGTTTTCCAGAACCGTCGGTACACTCATCCCTCATTCTCCACTTTGAATACCGCGGTAAAGGCACCCAACTCCTCGAGTTTTTCCCGAGCAAGACCGGTGTGCAGAGCGTCGTGGGCCAGTGCCACGCCCTCTTTCAGACTTGTCGCCAGGTCGGCGGCGTACAGCGCCGCACCGGCATTGAGCACGATCATCTCGGCAGCCTTCTGACCGTTCTCGGTCTTGCGCTTGCCCAGTGCATCGCGGATCAGCGCCAGCGACGCTTCCGGGCCTTCGACCGACAGGCCGTGCAGGCTCTGGCTCTTCATGCCCAGATCTTCCGGCTCGACCCAATATTCGGTGATCTGATCGTCTTTCAGCTCGGCAACAAAGGTCGGCGCCGCCAGGCTGAACTCGTCCAGGCCGTCCTTCGAATGCACCACCAGCACGTGCTTGCTGCCCAGACGCTGCAAGACTTCAGCCAACGGCCGGCACAGCGCCGGGGTAAACACGCCCACCACCTGATGTTTCACACCGGCCGGATTCGTAAGCGGGCCGAGCATGTTGAACAGGGTGCGCAGGCCGAGATCGCGGCGCGGGCCGGCGGCGTATTTCATGGCTTTGTGGTGAGTCTGGGCAAACATGAAACCGATGCCGACGTTGTCGATGCAGCGCGCCACCTGAACCGGGGTCAGGTTGAGGTAGATGCCGGCGGCTTCCAGCAGATCGGCACTGCCGCTCTTGCCCGATACCGCACGGTTGCCGTGTTTGGCCACGGTGCAGCCAGCCGCGGCGACCACAAAGGAAGACGCGGTCGACACGTTGAAAATGTTCGCGCCGTCACCGCCGGTGCCGACCACGTCGACCACGCGGTCGAGGGTCTGGAGTTCGACCTTGTCCGCCAGCTCACGCATCACCGACACGGCGCCGACGATTTCGTCGATGCTTTCGCTCTTCATGCGCATGGCCATCATGAACGCGCCAATCTGCGCGTCAGTGCATTGGCCGGTCATGATTTCGCGCATCACGTCGCGCATTTCATCGGTGCTGAGGTCGAGGTGATCGACGATACGGCTCAGGGCTGTCTTGATATTCATGGAAAGTCCTTAGCGCGTGCCGCCGGTTTGTTTGAGGAAGTTGGCGAACAGTTCATGGCCCTGCTCGGTGAGGATCGATTCCGGGTGGAACTGTACGCCCTCGATGTTCAGGGTCTTGTGACGCAGGCCCATGATTTCATCGACCGAACCGTCATCGTGTTGAGTCCACGCCGTCAGCTCCAGGCAATCGGGCAACGTTTCGTGTTTGACGATCAGGGAATGATAGCGGGTGACGGTCAGCGGACGGTTCAGACCGGCAAACACGCCCTTGTCCTCGTGGAATACCGGGCTAGTCTTACCGTGCATCACCTGGCGGGCGCGGACGACATCGCCGCCAAAAGCCTGGCCGATGGACTGGTGACCAAGGCAGACGCCGAGGATCGGCAGCTTGCCGGCGAAATGCTTGATGGCTTCGATGGAGATACCGGCTTCGGTCGGCGTGCACGGACCCGGGGATACCACGATCCGCTCAGGGTTGAGCGCTTCGATTTCGGCGATGGTCAGTTCGTCGTTGCGCACCACCTTGACCTCGGCACCCAGCTCGCCGAGGTATTGCACAACGTTGTAAGTAAAGGAGTCGTAGTTGTCGATCATCAGCAACATGGCGTTTCGAACCTCTTGAATTCTGACTTGAAGACAGCCTTCGGATGACTTGCCAGGGCGCTGCACACTGTCGGACGCGCAGGTCGCATCGGCACAGCGGCATTTCAAACGGGCAAGGAAGGCAAAGCGATACAGATCCGGCAGGGCCGGCAGAAAAGATTCAGGCGCGCCAACGCCAGCGGGCGTGTGCCTTGATGACTTGATCCAGAAGTTTGCTGGTGATCAACACGGGGAAGGTCTCGTTCATACGTTTCGGCACAGTAACTTAGCTGGGCGGAGCGTGCAATATGGCCGGGGCCGCGGGGGATAAAACAATGGGAGGGTTGACGACCGATGGCAAAACGCCGGAAGTTTTTGGTACTGTCGTTTCGTTCACTACAACAATAAATAAACGGACTTGCTCATGATCAAACAGACGTTGTTTGTACCGCTCGCCGGATGCCTGCTCGCAATGGCCTGCGCCCAGGCGAACGCCGCACCCAATCCTTATTCGAATTTCGTGGTCTTCGGCGACAGCCTCAGCGACGCGGGGACCTTCTCCGACAGCGGCGGTCCCGCCGGGTCGGGCGAACGTTTCACCAACCGCACGGGCCCGAACTATCGGGACGGCAGCGGTGAGTTCTACTCCCTCAACGCCACACAACTGCTCGGCGGCCGTCTCGGCTTCACCCCGGACCAGACCGCCGCCTCGTCTTCGACAGTACGCCCCGATCAAGGCTTGCCGGACGGCAACAACTGGGCCGTCGGCGGTTACCGCACCGACCAGATTCTCGACTCGATCACCAGCCAGTCCGCCACCGGCGAACGCACCCGCTCCGGTTATCTGCCGTCGAACGGTTTCCGTGCCGATCCGAATGCCCTGTATTACCTGACCGGGGGTGGCAACGACTTCCTCCAGGGCCGCGTCACCAGTCTTCCTCAGGCGAATGCCGCCGCCGATCGACTGGTCGACAGCGTACGCACACTGCAAGGTGCCGGCGCCCGCTACATCATGGTCTGGCTGTTGCCGGACATCGGCCTGACCCCGGCCATCAACGGCTCGCCGCTGCAAGCCTTCACCTCGCAACTCAGCGCCCAGTTCAATACCGAACTGGTCAGCCAGTTGCAGAGCGTCAACGCCAACGTCATCCCGCTGAACGTTCCGGTATTGCTCAAAGAGGCATTCGCCAATCCGGCGCAATTTGGCCTGGCGACTGACCAGAATCTGGTTGGCACCTGCTTCAGCGGCAGCGGCTGCACCGAGAACGCCCGATACGGGATCAACAGCGCCACCCCGGATCCGACCAAACTGATCTACAACGACTCCGTCCACCCGACCGAAGCCGGACAGCGCCTGATTGCCGATTACGCTTACTCGCTGCTGGCCGCGCCATGGGAAGCAACTCTGCTGCCGCAAATGGCTCAAGGCACCCTGCGCTCGCATCAGGATGAACTGCGCAACCAGTGGCTGGCAGATTGGGAAAACTGGCAGGCCGTTGGCCAATGGCGGGCGATTGTCGCCGGTGGCGGCCAGCATCAGGACTTCGACAGCCAGCGTAGCGGCGCCAGCGCCGACGGCAACGGTTACAACCTGAACATCGGCGGCAGCTACCGTCTCAACGACGCCTGGCGTGTGGGTGTGGCGGCCGGTTTCTACAACCAGAAACTCGAGGCCGGCGACAACGACTCGGACTACAAGCTGAACACCTACCTCGGCACCGCGTTCGCCCAGTACCAGCAGAACCGCTGGTGGGGTGATGCCGCCGTGACCGCCGGGCATCTGGATTACGACAGCCTCAAACGCAAATTCCAGCTGGGGGTCAACGAACGCGGCGAGAAAGGCGATACCGACGGCTACGTTCTGGCCTTCAGCGGACGCGTGGGCTACGACATTGCGCCAGAAGCGAGCAGCCCATGGCACCTGTCGCCATTCGTCAGCGCCGATTTCGCCAAAGTTGAAGTCGATGGCTATTCGGAAAACGGCGCCGACTCCACCGCGCTGACGTTCGATGACCAGTCGCGCATTTCCCGGCGTCTCGGCCTCGGGATCCAGGGCAAGTACCAGATCACCTCGCAGACTCAGGTGTTCGGCGAACTGGCTCATGAGCGCGAGTACAACGACGACACCCAGAATGTGACGATGAACCTCAACAGCCTGCCGAACAACCGCTACACCCTGGCCGGCTATGCCCCTCAGACCAACCTGAACCGCCTGAACCTGGGTGTGAGCCACAATCTCACCAAGGATCTGGCATTGCGCGCCAGCTACGACATCCGCAAGGATGACGACTTTACCCAGCAAGGGATCAACGTCGGCGTAGCGCTCGACTTCTGATTCGCAGGCCATAAAAAAACGCGGCGCCCTCACAGGCGCCGCGTTTTTTATGGCTGAGTCATCAATCACTCAGTCCGGGGTTTGCTCGGCGAGCGCAACAGCGCGGAACATCGCCCGGCGCTTGTTGATGGTTTCTTCCCATTCCAGCGCCGGCACCGAGTCGGCGACGATGCCGCCACCAGCCTGCACGTGCAGCTCGCCGTTCTTGATCACGGCGGTGCGGATCGCAATCGCGGTGTCCATGTTGCCGTTCCAGGCGAAGTAACCGACCGCGCCGCCATACACGCCACGCTTGACCGGTTCCAGCTCGTCGATGATTTCCATCGCGCGGATCTTCGGCGCGCCGGACAAGGTGCCCGCCGGCAGGATCGCCCGCAACGCGTCCATCGCCGTCAGCCCGGCTTTCAACTGGCCGGTCACGTTGGAGACGATGTGCATCACGTTGGAATAGCGCTCAATGACCATCTTCTCGGTGAGTTTCACCGAACCGATTTCCGATACGCGCCCGGTGTCGTTGCGACCGAGGTCGATCAGCATCAGGTGCTCGGCGATTTCCTTGTCGTCGGACAGCAGGTCTTCTTCCAGCGCCACGTCCGCCTCTTCGGTAGCCCCGCGAGGACGGGTGCCGGCAATCGGGCGCACGGTGATCAGGTTGTCTTCGACCCGCACCAGCACTTCCGGCGAACTGCCGACGACGTGGAAGTCGCCGAAGTTGAAGAAGTACATGTACGGCGTCGGGTTGAAGCAACGCAGTGCGCGGTACAGATCGATCGGTGCCGCCTTGAAGTCGATCGACATGCGCTGGGACGGCACGACCTGCATGCAGTCACCGGCGAGGATGTATTCCTTGATGGTGTCGACGGCTTTTTCGTAGTCGTCCTGGGTGAAACTGGAGCGGAACACCGGCTCGGCCGCCTGCTGCTTGCTGAAATCCAGGCCACGGCGCGGGGTGATGGGCTGACGCAGTTTTTCCAGCAGTTGCTGCAATTGCGCCTGGCCTTGCTCGTAGGCATCGGACTGCGCCGGGTCGGCCAGCACAATCGCGTGCATCTTGCCGGCGAGGTTGTCGAACACCACCACCGCATCGGAAACCATCAGCAGAATGTCCGGCACACCCAGCGGATCCGGGTTCGGGCATTTGCCGAGGCGCTTCTCTACATAACGCACGCAGTCGTAACCGAAGTAACCCACCAGACCGCCGTTGAAGCGCGGCAGACCGGCAATGGTCGGCACGTTGTAGCGGGCCTTGAAGGTTTCGACGAAGGCCAGCGGGTCTTCAACGTCATGGCTTTCAGTTTCGACACCATCGACGGTGATACTCACGTGATGGTCGTGAACCCGCAGTACGGTGCGGCACGGCAGGCCGATGATCGAGTAACGGCCCCATTTCTCGCCGCCCTGCACCGATTCGAGCAGGTAGGAGTTGGGCTGGTCGGCCAGTTTCAGGTAGATCGACAGCGGCGTGTCGAAGTCGGCCAGGGTTTCGCAGGCCAGCGGGATGCGGTTGTAGCCGTCAGCGGCCAGACGCAGGAATTCTTCGCGGATCATAGGGTGCCTCGTGGTGTGAGGTGCAAATCAGTCAGGTGTGCAAACGCGCCGGCAGGCCGGCCAGGAACAAGTCAGGCGCGCCAACGCCAGCGGGCCAGGGCCTTGATGACTTTCATCCAGAGTTTGCGGGTGACCACCACGATGGCGTTTCCAGAAGGGGATTGAGAAGCGTCGGGCAACGTTATCTCAGCGGCCGTATCCAGGCAACCGGGAATTAGCTTGCGCAGATCGTCGATCACCAGCGCCGGGGATTCCTCGGCAATCGGCCGGCCATGGTTGTAGCCATAACTCAGCCCGACACATTTGACCCCCGCCGCTTTTGCCGCCAGCACGTCGCTGCGCGAATCACCGACGAACAGCGATTGCGAGGCCGGAATGCCGGACATCTTCATGACGAAGAACAGCGCCGCCGGATCGGGCTTCTTCTGCGGCAGGGTGTCGCCGCCGATGATCCACTTGAAGTAGCGGCCGATCTTCATCTGATCCAGCAGCGGCGCGACGAAGCGCTCCGGCTTGTTGGTGATCAGCGCCATGACCACGCCCTGCTTGTGCAGCCATTTCAGAGTGTCGCGCACGCCGGGATAGACCACGGTCAGCTCATGGCTGGCGCCGTAGGCTTCCATGAACACCTCCAGCGCATGCTCGGCTTCGACGTCATCCACGGCGGAATGATCGATGCCGCCGGCCAAGGCGCGGCGCACCAGTACCGGCGCACCGTTGCCGACCCACTCGCGCACCGAGTCGATACCGGCAGGCTTGCGCCCGAGGGAGAGCAGCATGTTATCCACAGCCGCCGCCAGGTCGGGTACCGAGTCGATCAGCGTGCCATCCAGATCGAACATCACCAACCGCGGCAGTTGCCCCGGGAACAGCTGCTCAAAACCGCTCATGGGCGAGCCAGCGCCAGTTCGGAACGCATCTTGTCGATGACTTCCTGATAGTTCGGCGCATTGAAGATCGCCGAGCCGGCCACGAAGGTGTCGGCGCCGGCGGCAGCGATTTCACGGATGTTGTTGACGTTGACGCCGCCGTCGATTTCCAGACGGATGTCTCGGCCCGAGGCATCGATGATCGCCCGCGCTTCGCGCAGCTTGTCGAGTGTGCCGGGAATGAATTTCTGCCCGCCGAAGCCCGGGTTGACGCTCATCAGCAGGACCATGTCGACCTTGTCGATCACGTACTTGAGCACGTCCAGCGGGGTCGCCGGGTTGAACACCAGGCCGGATTTGCAGCCGCCTTCACGGATCAGTTGCAGGGAACGATCGACGTGCAGCGTGGCTTCCGGGTGGAAGGTGATGTAGGTGGCACCGGCCTCGATGAAGTCGCCGACAATGCGATCCACCGGGCTGACCATCAGGTGCGCATCGATCGGCGCGGTCACGCCGTACTTGCGCAGCGCGGCGCAGACCATCGGGCCGATGGTCAGGTTCGGCACGTAGTGGTTGTCCATGACATCGAAGTGAACGAAGTCGGCACCGGCGGCCAGAACGTTGTCCACTTCCTCGCCCAGGCGGGCGAAGTCGGCGGAGAGAATCGACGGAGCAATAACGAAGGGCTGCATGACGCACCTTTTCTGAGCTAAATCACGATGGCGCGCATTGTATACCTCAAGTTTCCGCGCGCGCACCGTGACCGCGATGATTGGGTTGTGCCATGACCGGCGGCCGGCAGTTTCTCAGTAGGCCGCCCGGTAGATCTTCTCGATGTCGGCGGCGCTGAGCTTGCGCGGGTTGTTGCGCATCAGGCGCTCGATTCCCGCGGCCTCTACCGCCATGGCCGGGATCGCCTCTTCGGGCACCCCGAAACTGCGCAGACCCAGCGGGATTTCTACCGCCGCGCACAGTTCGGTCATCGCCGCGACGGCGCTGTCGGCCGCTTCATTGAGGCTCAGATGAGCGGTCTTCACCCCCATGGCTTCGGCGATATCCTGCATCCGCTCGACGCAGGCCATCTTGTTCCAGGTCATGACATACGGCAGCAGCAAGGCGTTGCTGACGCCGTGGGCAATGTTGAAACGCCCGCCCAGCGGATACGCCAGCGCATGCACCGCGCCGACCCCGGCATTGCCGAACGCCATGCCGGCCATCAGGCTGGCGGTGGCCATGTCTTCCCGGGCTTGCAGGTTGGATGGGTTGGCGTAGGCCTTGGGCAATGACCGGGCGATCAATTTGATTGCGCCGATGGCCAGTGAATCTGTGATCGGCGAGGCATTCAGCGACAGATAGGACTCGATGGCGTGCACCAGCGCATCGACACCACTGGCGGCGGTGACACTGCGCGGGCAGGTCAGGGTCATCTGCGGACTGACCAGCGCTACGTCCGGCAGCAGGTAATCGCTGACGATGCCTTTCTTCAATTGGGCGACCTTGTCCGAAAGAATCGCCACGTTGGTCACCTCGGAACCGGTGCCGGCCGTGGTCGGGATGGCGATCAGCGGCGGGCCTTTGCGCGGGACCTGGTCGACGCCGAACAAATCCTCCAGCGCACCGTGATAACCGGCATAGGCGGCAACACTCTTGGCGATGTCGATGGCACTGCCGCCACCGAGGCCGATCAGACCGTCATGCCCGCCCTCGCGGTAGACACGCATGCAATCCTCGACGATGGCGATCTCCGGATCCGGCAGTACCCGGTCGAAGATTTCGTACTCGCGCTCACCGATCTGCGCCAGCGCCAGCTCCACCGTGCCGGACTTGACCAGCGCGGCATCGGTGACGATCAGCGGGTTGTCGATGTCCAGCCGCGTGAGTTCGGCCGCCAGTTGCTCGATGGCCCCGGCGCCGGTGATCAGTTTGTGAGCAATCTTGAACGAGGAAAGACTCATCGTGCGCAGCCTCTTATAGATGTGGGAGCTGAGCACAAGCGTAGCTGGGGAATTCGGGTTGTCTGTCATTCAGCGCATGAATGGCAGACAACCCGGATCGTGCAGTCGTCAGACCTGGGCAGTACGCAGCTTCTCACTCCGCCCACGCAACCACTCCAGCGTCAGCAACAAGATCACCGAGAAGGCAATCAGCAGCGTTGCAGCCGCCGCAATCGTCGGACTCAGGTTTTCGCGAATCCCGCTGAACATCTGCCGAGGCAACGTCGCCTGCTCGGGACCTGCAAGAAACAGCGTCACCACCACTTCATCGAACGAGGTCGCAAAGGCAAACAGCGCCCCGGAAATCACCCCCGGCGCAATCAGCGGCAAGGTCACCCGACGGAACGTGGTCAGCGGCGAGGCGCCTAGGCTGGCCGCCGCCCGCACCAGGTTGTGGTTGAACCCCTGCAACGTCGCCGACACCGTAATGATCACGAACGGCACACCCAGCACCGCGTGCACCACGATCAGCGAAAAGAAACTGTTGCCCAGGCCCAGCGGCGCGAAGAACAGGTAACTGGCCACACCGATGATCACCACCGGCACCACCATCGGCGAAATCACCAGCGCCATCACCAGCGGCTTGCCGGGGAAGTCGCCACGGGTCAGGCCGATGGCCGCCAGCGTGCCGAACACCATTGCCAGCACGGTCGCGGCCGGGGCGACGATGATGCTGTTCTTCAGCGAACGCATCCATTCCGCCGAAGCGAAGAAGTCCTGATACCAGTGCAGCGAAAAGCCCTGCAGCGGATACACCAGAAAACTGCCCGAGTTGAACGACAGCGGCACGATCACCAGCACCGGCAGGATCAGAAACAACAGGATCAAGCCGCAGAGGATCCGCAAGCTGTAGAACCACACCCGCTCGACGGGCGACATATAAGGACTCAGCATTTCAAATTCCCCTTAGCTCAGGCGCAGGCGACTGGCGCCCACCAGCCAGCTGTAGATCAGATAAAGCACCACGGTCGCCAGCAGCAACAGCCCGCCGAGCGCAGTGGCCATGCCCCAGTTGATGCTGGTGTTGGTGTAGAACGCGACGAAGTAGCTGACCATCTGATCGTTCGGGCTGCCCAGCAGCGCCGGGGTGATGTAGTAGCCGATGGCGAGGATGAACACCAACAGGCAACCGGCGCCGACACCGGCGTAGGTCTGCGGGAAGTACACCCGCCAGAAACTGGCGAACGGATGGCAGCCGAGGGAAATCGCGGCGCGCATGTAGGTCGGCGAGATGCCTTTCATCACGCTGTAGATCGGCAGGATCATGAACGGCAGCAGGATGTGCACCATCGAGATGTAGACCCCGGTGCGGTTGAACACCAGCTCCAGCGGTTTATCGATGATGCCCATCGCCATCAGCGCGCTGTTGATCAAACCGCCGGATTGCAGCAACACGATCCACGCGGCGACCCGCACCAGAATCGACGTCCAGAACGGCAGCAGCACCAGAATCATCAGCAGGTTGCTTTGACGCGACGGCAGGTTGGCCAGCAGGTACGCCAGCGGATAAGCGAGCACCAGGCAGATCACGGTAATGATCAGGCCCATCCAGAAGGTCCGGGCGAAGATGTCGAGGTAGATCGCCTGATCCGGGGTGGCCGGGGCAATTTCGCCGAGGTCGTCGATGCGGTGATCCACCGCCGCCAACAGATAGAACGGGGTGATGCTGCTGGTGTTGCGCTTCACCGCTTGCCAGTAGGCCGGATCGCCCCAACGCTCGTCGAGGCCCTCCAGCGCTTCTTTATAAGAAGCCGGTTCGCTGGCGAATGGCAGCGAGCGGGCGGTTTTGGTCAGCAGGCTGCGATAGCCGGCCAACTCCATGTTCAGGCGCTTGGACAGATCGCCCAGAGTCTGGTTTTTGCGCGCTTCGGCGAGGTCTTCGCTGGCGGCTTTGTAAACCGGTTCTGCGGGCAGGCCGCGGCCGTCCCACGCAGCAATCGCGGTCACGGTGCGCGGCATGCCGCCGACCACTTCCGGGTTGCCGACGCTTTTATAGAGCAGCGCCACGATCGGCACCAGGAACACCAGCAACAGAAACAGCACCAGCGGCGCGATCAGCGCCTGGGCCTTCCAGCGGTTGACCCGCTCGGCGTGCTTGAGCCGCTGCTTCAAGGTGGGGCTGTTGCCCTCGTTCAGGGGAACGGCGATGGCCATGACGTACTCCGCAAATCTTTTAAATGACGGCGTCACCCTGAGGGTGACGCCGCGTATGCATCAGCCTTACTTCGCAGCCCAGGAATTGAAGCGCTGCTCCAGTTGCTCGCCGTTGTCAGCCCAGAAGCTGACGTCGATCTGCACCTGGTTGGCGATGTTTTCCGGGGTGGTCGGCATGTCTTTCAGGATCGCCTTGTCCAGCAATGGCACTGCCTGTGAGTTGGCCGGGCCGTAGGCGATGTTTTCCGAGTAGGTCTTCTGCTGTTGCGGCTGCACCGAGAACGCGATGAATTTCTTCGCCGCTTCGGCACGCTTGGCGTCCAGGCCTTTCGGGATGGCCCAGGCGTCGAAGTCGTAGATGCCGCCGTTCCACACCACTTTCAGGTTGGATTCTTTCTGCACGGCAGCAATACGACCGTTGTAGGCCGAGCTCATGACCACGTCACCGGAAGCGAGGTATTGCGGCGGCTGGGCGCCGGCTTCCCACCACTGGATGTTCGGTTTCAGCTCGTCGAGTTTCTTGAACGCGCGATCCTGACCGCCCTTGCTGGCCAGTTCCTTGTAGACGTCTTTCGGCGCAACGCCGTCGGCCATCAGTGCGAATTCGAGGGTGTACTTGGCGCCTTTACGCAGGCCGCGCTTGCCCGGGAATTTTTTGGTGTCCCAGAAATCCGCCCAGCTGGTCGGTGCGGTTTTCAGCTTGTCGGCGTTGTAGGCCAGCACGGTCGACCACACGAAGAAACCCACGCCGCACGGCTGGATCGCGCCTTTGACGTAGTCTTCGGACTTGCCGAACAGCGCAGGATCAAGCTGTTCGAACATGTCTTCGTCGCAGCCACGGGACAGTTCCGGCGATTCAACCTCTACCAGATCCCAGGACACGCTCTTGGTGTCGACCATGGCTTTGACCTTGGCCATCTCACCGTTGTACTCGCCGGCGACGATCTTGCCGTTGCCCGCCGCTTCCCACGGTGCGTAGAAGGCTTTGACTTGCGCCGCCTTGTTCGCCCCGCCAAACGACACCACGGTCAGATCCGGCCCAGCGGCCATTGCGCTTGCCGCACCCATCAGGCCCAGGGTCAGGGCTGTGAACTTCAGGGATCTCAACATTTATTGTTCTCTCCACGTGCAGGGTTGGTGTTGGTATTGCCGGGGCGCTTAATGCGCCTCTAGAAGAGGATCGAGCGCGCGAACGTGCTCGACCTGCCAGCCAAGCGGAACCACGTCGCCGACCGCGAGCGCTGGATCGAGCTCGGCAATCGGTTGTTTCACGAAGAAGTCGGTCTTGCCGCAGACTTCCAGGCGCACCCGGACGTGGTCGCCCAGATAGATGAATTCGGCCACCCGCCCGGAGAAGCGGTTGACGCATTGGTCGCTCGAACCGTTGAGGCTGACGCGCTCCGGACGGATCGACAGGGTGACCGGCTCGCCGGTCTGGCCGATGTTGACTGCCAGTGCCTCGACTTTTTCGCCACGCCCCAGCTCGACCACGCAGCGCTCGCCGTTCTGGCTGAGCAGGCGACCGTTGAGGCGGTTGTTCTCGCCGATGAAGTTGGCGACGAAGGTGTTTTTCGGTTCTTCGTAGAGGGTGCGCGGCGGGGCGATCTGCTGGATCTCGCCCTGGTGGAATACGGCCACGCGGTCGGACATGGTCAGGGCTTCGCCCTGGTCGTGGGTCACGTAGACCACGGTCACGCCGAGCCGCTGATGCAGGTGTTTGATTTCCATCTGCATGTGTTCGCGCAGCTGTTTGTCGAGAGCGCCGAGCGGTTCGTCCATCAGCACCAGCTGTGGCTCGAACACCAGCGCACGGGCCAAAGCCACACGCTGTTGCTGACCGCCGGAAAGTTGCGCCGGATAGCGCGATGCGAACGCATCGAGCTGGACCATGCTCAGGACTTTCTTGACCTTGTCGCTGACGTCGCTCTTGTTCAGGCCACGCACGGTCAGCGGAAACGCCAGGTTTTCGGCGACGGTCATGTGCGGGAACAGCGCGTAGTTCTGGAACACCATGCCGATGTCGCGCTTGTGCGGCGGCACGTTGTTGATCGCCCGCCCGGCCAGGAGGATTTCACCGGCAGTCGGGGTTTCGAAACCGGCGAGCATCATCAGGCTGGTGGTCTTGCCCGAGCCGGACGGCCCGAGCAAGGTGAGGAATTCGCCCTTGCGGATGTCCAGGTTGAGGTCTTTGACGATCAGGTTCTCGCCGTCGTAGCTCTTCTGCACTCCACGAAAGCTGACCAGCACATCGCTGGCCCCTGCGTTTGATTCGACCTGGCTCATACCCACACCTTTGTTATTGATGACTGCTGTGGGATTAAGCCTAGTGGCTGCTCGCAGTCACGCAAATCGGGGCGCAGGAGAGAATCGCCTCAGCCGGATGGAAGGCCGGGGGTAGGGATTGCCCTACAAGGATGGCGCGTTTTGGCAAACCCGACGCATGAGTCGGGGCTCAAGCCGCCAGAACCGGCAAAAACGCCTGTCGCTATTGGATATGTCGCTCAGAGGAGCTTGTGTTCCATCGCGTACTTCACCAGCTCGGCGAGCGAAGTGATGTTGAGTTTCTGCATCAGCCGCGCCTTGTGGGTACTGATGGTCTTGCTGCTCAGGGCCAGTTGCTGGGCGATGTCGTTGACGTTGGCGCCCTGGGCCAGGCGTTCGAACACCGAGAACTCGCGCTCCGACAGCAACGAGTGCAGCGGTCGCGTATCGGTCAGGCCGACTTCGAAGACCATGCGGTCGGCCAGCTCCGGATCGATGTAGCGCCCGCCTGCCGCGACCTTGCGAATCGCCGTCAGCAGCAGCGCCGGATCGCTGTCCTTGGTTGCATACCCGGCGGCGCCGACCTTCAGCGCCCGGGCGGCCATCTGCGCTTCGTCGTGCATCGACAGCACCAGAATCGCCGGCGGATGGTTCAGCGCGCGGATCCGCGGAATCGCTTCGAGCCCGTTGACGCCAGGCATCGAGATGTCCAGCAGCACCACTTCGCAGGGCACGTTGCGCAGGGTTTCCAGCAACTGCTCGCCATTGCTCGCCTCCCCCACCACTTGCAGATCCTTGGCCAGGCCGATCAATTGCTTGATGCCTTCGCGAACGATGGTGTGGTCTTCGGCTACCAATACACGGATCACTTACTTCTCCTCATCCAGTGGCACCCGCACGCTCAGCGTGGTGCCCTCGCCCGGCTCGCTGTCGAGTGACAGCTGCCCGCCCATGATCAACACCCGCTCGCGCATGCCCACCAGTCCAAAGGACGTCGGCCTGCCGGCAGCGGCGACAAATCCTACGCCATCATCGCTGACCGTCAGACACAATTCGTCGCCTTCCTGCGCCAGCGTCAGTTCCACAGTATGCGCCTGGGCATGGCGCATGACGTTGGTCAGCGCCTCCTGAAGAATGCGGAACAGGCCGATGGCCTTGGCGTCGCTGAGTGGCGCAAGGTTGTCCGGCACCTGCACCAGACACGGAATCTGCGTGCGCGCCTCGAACCGCCGCGCCTGCCACTCGATCGCCGAGGCGATCCCGGCATCGAGGATCGGCGGGCGCAGCGCCGTCGCCACATCGCGCACCAGCTGGAACAACTGGGCGATCAGGCGCTTCATGCTGTTCAGCCGTTCGTTCAGACCCGGGTCGAGTTGCGCGTAGGCCAATTCGCACATCGACGTCTCCAGTTTCAGCACCGTCAGCATCTGCCCCAGCTCATCGTGAACCTCGCGGGCGATGCGCGCCTTTTCCTCTTCGCGCACGCTTTCCAGGTGCGCCGACAGTTCGCGCAGTTGCTCGCGGGAGGCCGCCAGCTCCAGTTCGATGCGTTTGCTTTCGGTGATGTCCCAGACAATGCCGTCCCAGACGTAAGAACCACCTTCCAGCTGACGGGTGATGGCCTTGATTTCGGCCCAGCGCTGCTCGCCTTGGCGCGTAAGAATCCGGCCCTGCCACGACCAGTCGCTGTCGGTGTCCAGCGCCTGATCCTGAGTCTGGTGATAAGCGGCCCGGTCATCCGGATGCACCAGGCTGCGCAGGCCCATGTCGCGATGGGCGATGGCGGCCGGCGCGTAGCCGACCAGACTTTCGCTGCCCTCACTGATGTAGGCAAAGTCGATCTGCCCGGTCACCGGTGCGCGCTCGAGACGGAACACCAGCCCCGGCACATTGGCCGCGATGCCCTGTAGCCGCGCCTCGCTTTCCTGCAACGCAGCCAGGGCACGACGGCGCTCGGTGACATCGGTGAGATAAACCACCAGGTACTCGCCATCGCGAAAACGCAGGAAGCTCAGCGACACGTCCGCCGGAAGCACGCTGCCATCGGCGCGCACACAGTTGGTTTCAAAACTCAGCGGCCCTTCTTCGCTGGCCCGGGCGCGTTTCCACAGGTTGAGCCAGCGATCCATGTGCAGGCCCGGTTCGAAGTCGATCAACGGCCGGTCGATGATGGCGCCCTGTGGATAACCGAGCATGTTTTCTGCCGCGCGATTGGCGTAGCGCACATGGCTGTCCCAATTGACCCAGAGAATGCCGACGGTGCTCTGATCGATGGAAAACTGGGTAAGGCGCAAGGCCTCTTCGCTGGCAGCACGCAGGGCGATGTCTTCGCGCGCGTCGAACAGGCGTTGCTCAAGGCTGCGTTGCTGACGGCGTTGCCAGAACACAATCGCCACGCAACTGAGCAGCAACACCGCGAACAACAGACTCAGGTTCTGCCAGAAGCCCGGCGATTCGGAAAGCCGTGGGTACTTGGGTTGCAGCCATTGCGCATGCAGGCGTTCCAGATCCTTGGCCGGAATTGCACGCAAGGCACTCTCGACGATCCCGGCCAGCTCCGGCCAGTCGCGGCGGGTGCCGATGCGCAGCAGTTGCGGCAAACCGATGTCACCGACCACCACCAGCCCGGCGAACTCCGGTTCTGCCGACAGCCGACCGAGCTGCGCTTCATCGACCACCGCGTAGGACGCCTGCTGACTCAGCAACAATTGCAGCGCCTGACGCTCCATCGGTACGCCTTGCAGATTCAGGTGGGGATAGTTGCCGCGCAGGTAATCGGCGGTGACGCCGGGCATGCGCACGGCGACGCGGGTCTGGCTGTCGAGCTTTTCCAGCTCCACGGTCGCGCTGCTTTTCTGGTCGCTGACTACCAATTGCGGCACGCGCATGTACGGGTCGGAAAACTGCCACAGACGCAGCCCGCCCGGGGTCTGGGTCAGGCCCGGAGCGATGTCGATTTCGCCGTCCCGGGCGGCGGCCTCGAGTTGGGCCAGATCCTGAAAATTGCGCCAGCTCAGCTCGACATTCAGCGCCCTGGCCAATGCCTTCATCACTTCGACGTTGGCCCCTGACAGCCGCTGCAAGCGCCGGTCGTATTGCGCGTACGGCGCCTGCAACACCAGGCCCACGCGCAATTCATTGTGCTGTGCGAGCCACTGTTGTTCGCTCGCCGACAAACGCGCGAGGTGGCTCGGTGGCGCAGGCGCCGCCCAGCCCATCAAGGGAAACGCCAGACAGCCGATAACCCACAGGCAGCAAAAACGCATCATTGAAGTCTCATACACTGACAAATTCTGACCAACCCATTAGGCTGCCGGGATAACTTCTGGCCTGGAATAACCGATGCCCCCTGTCTATCGCCTGGCAATGCCAGCATTGTGCCTGTCGCTGATCCTGCCTTGTGCGTTTTCCGTCGAAGCCGCGGATCCGGCACCCGCCCCCGCCGCAGAAAAAACCGCCGAAGAAAAACCGGTCGAACGCCAGCCACTGCTTGAGCGTAGTCAGGAAGAAGCCGCGGCACTCGAACGCAAGGTTCCGGCCCAGGAACAACAGCAACTGCAAGCCGGCAGCGACACCTTCCTCGCCTTGTGGAAACCCGCCAACACCGCCGAACCCAAAGGCGCAGTAATCCTAATTCCCGGTGCCGGCGAAACCGCTGACTGGCCCCAGGCGATCGGCCCGTTGCGCCGCAAGTTGCCGGACGTCGAGTGGAGCAGCCTGAGTATCACCCTGCCCGATCTGCAAAGCGATGCCATTGCACCGCGCGTGGCCGAAGCCCCCGCCGCACCGAAAACCGCCGACCCGGGCAGCAAGGATTCGACCACCGCCGAGCCGATCGAACAAGCCGCCGGCGGCGAAGCCGATGTGGCCGACAAGGTCGTTGCTGAATCCACCGAGGAACAGTCCAAGGCCGACGCCGAACGAATCTTCGCTCGCATCGACGCAGCACTGGCCTACGCCGAACAACAGAGCGCGCGCAGCATCGTCGTCCTCGGTCATGGCACCGGCGCCTACTGGGCGGCGCGCTACATGAGCGAGCGGCAAAGCTCGCAGGTCGAGAAGCTGCTGCTGGTGGCCGCGCAAACGCCGGCCAAGGCCAAGCCGGAACTGGTGGAACTGACGCCGACCCTGAAGCTGCCGACAGCGGATATTTTCTACATGGATAAACCGCTGGATCGCAACGCGGCACTGGAGCGCATGCAGGCGAGCAAGCGGCTGAAGACGTCAGCGTTCAGTCAGGTCGCACTCAAGGCCCTGCCGGACAACAAGGCCGAGCAGGAGCAATTGTTCCGCCGGGTGCGTGGCTGGTTGAATCCGCAAAGCCCGGACTGAAGAGCCCGGACTGAAAACGCAGACAAAAAAATCGCAGCCCGACGCTGCGATTTTTTATGCCTAGCGAAAATCCCGCCGTTCACGAATCAACGTGTAGGCATTGTGCAATTCGCGGGTCCTCTCGGTGGCCTCGCGCACCTGCGCCGGCGTGGCACCCGTCCCGGCCACCTTGTCCGGGTGATGCCGGCTGAGCAGGCGTCGATAGGCGCGTTTGATCTGCGCCGGTTCACTGGTGGCCGATACGCCGAGCAGGCGCATCGCCTCCTGATAGCTCACCGCCGCGCTGACGATCGGGCGCTTGTGCGGCTCGTAGTCCGCCGCCAGCGCCTGAATCTGGTGCGTCGTCCAGCCCAGCCACTTGCCCCACTGCGCCAGCAATTCACGCTCGCTGACGCCGGCCCGGCCATCGGCCCAGACCATTCGCCAGCAGGCGCGCAACACGCCTTCGGCCGCATGGGGTTGAGCACTCAAGCGACGCAGATAACCGCGCAGATTGTCGTTGCCGGACTTGCCGCGATTGAACGCGGCAATCGCCCGGCGCTGTGCCGGCTCGCTCATTTCCAGCGCGCGCATCTCCTGACGCGCCTGCTGGATGTGACCGTCCGTGACCCGCCCGTCGCTCTTGGCCAGACGCCCGAGCAACACGAACAACAGTTCGTCGTTGCGCAGCATCGGCCGGCCGCCGAGTTTTTCCCGCAAATGCCCCCAGCTCTGCAAATGCAGGCGCCGATCCAGCGCCTGTCCCAACAAAGCACCAAGCATGGCCCCCGGAATGCTGGCGATAGCAAAACCCGCTCCGGCTCCAATCAGAGTCCCTGGCCACAACATATCAGCGACTCGCTTCTATCAAGGCTTCAGCTTCGGCCAGACGCTCGTGCGTACCGACATCGACCCAGTGACCTTTCAACCGCTCGCCGGTCACTTGCCCGTCCGCCATGGCTTTACGCAACAGCGGCGCCAGTTTGAAGGCACCGTCGGTGCAGCCGTCGAACAACTGCGGATGCAGCACGGCGATGCCGCTGTAGGTCAGGGTCGCCGCGTCGGCCTGGCCATCACGCACCTGGCCGTCGGTCAGGGTGAAATCGCCTGTCGGGTGATGGGCCGGATTGTCCGCCAGCACCAGATGCGCCAGGCCGGTGATCGGCTGATGCAGCACGCTGAAGTCGTAATCGGTCCAGATGTCACCGTTGACTACCAGAAACGCGTCGTCGCCCAACAGCGGCAAGGCGCGGAAAATGCCGCCGCCGGTTTCCAGTGGCTCGCCCTCCGGCGAATACTGGATCGACACGCCGAACTGCGAGCCATCGCCCAAGTGATCTTCAATCTGCTGTCCGAGCCAGGCGTGATTGATCACGATCTCATTGAAACCTGCCGCCGCGAGGGCACGCAGGTGATATTCAATCAGCGGCACGCCGCCAGCTCGCACCAGCGGTTTCGGGGTGGTCAGGGTCAGCGGGCGCATGCGCTCGCCTTTGCCCGCCGCCAGAATCATTGCCTTCATGCCGTCACTCCGCCACGCAGGCTGGCGAGCAGTGCCTGCAGATCCGCCAGCTCGGGACGGCGCGCGATGACCGCTTCTATATAAGAGAAGAAACGCGGCACATCCGCGAGGTAACGCGGTTTGCCATCGCGGTGGCAGATGCGGGCGAAGATGCCGATGACTTTCAGATGGCGCTGCACACCCATCAGGTCGCTGGCACGCAGGAACTCTTCGAAGTCCGGCTGCACCGGGATGTTCAGCGCCGACGCCTGCTGCCAGTAGCTTTCCAGCCAGCCGCGCACACGCTCTTCAGGCCAGCTGAGGAACGCGTCCTTGAACAGGCAGGTCACGTCGTAGGTCACCGGGCCATACACGGCGTCCTGGAAATCCAGTACGCCGGGATTCGGCTCACTGAGCATCAGGTTGCGCGGCATGTAGTCGCGGTGCACCAGCACCTTCGGCTGGGCCAGGGCGCTGTCGATCAGCAGCTCGCTGACCTTTTGCCACTGCTGCTGTTGGGTGGCATCGAACTCGACGCCCAGCTCGCGTTTCACGTACCACTCGGGGAACAGCTCCAGCTCGCGGCGCAACAACGCGACGTCATAGCTCGGCAGCGGCGCCACCATCGGCAGCTGCTGAAAAGCCAGCAGCGCTTGCAGGGCATCGCTGAATAACGCGTCGGCATTTTCGCTGTCGATCACGTCCAGATAGGTCTTGTTGCCCAGGTCATTGAGCAAAAGAAACCCGCGTTCGAGGTCCTCGGCATAAATTTTCGGCACGTTGATGCCGGATTTCGCCAGCAAAAAGGCGATATCCACGAACGGTTTGCAGTTTTCCTGAGGCGGCGGCGCGTCCATCACGACGAAGCTGCGACCCGCGCCTTCCCAACGGAAATACCGGCGGAAACTCGCGTCGCTGCTGGCCGCGGTCAACGTGGCCGGGGGTACGGCTCCCCAGCCCTGATCTGCAAAAAGGGTTGCCAACTGTTCATCGAGCCAAACTTTCAGGTGTTGCAAGCGTACATCTTGATCAGGCATTGCAAGGGTCTCCGACGGCGCTAGCCGTCAAGCGGGTCATGCTTTATTATCCAGCATCTTTTTCAGACCATCGAGAGGCGTGCGGCCCACACCGCGGGCAGATGGCACGCAGGAAGCCCGGACTAATAAGATGGCATTGAAATCCCCCGCGTTTCGTAAAAAATTTCCGTTGTTGGTAACCGGCAGTCTGCTGGCTATGCAACCTCTGGCCAGTTCATTCGTTGTTGCCGCCGAGCAGTATGACTGCGCCGTCTCGGCAACGGGAGGCTGGGCCTGCTCGCCGAAGACGCCGGCCGCTGCCTTGCCGCCGCGTCCCGTGCATGACGGCAGTGCCGTCAGCGCCGCTGGCGAAGCCCCGGCCGAGAGCGGCTCCACCGCGGAGTCCGGGCCCAAGCCGGCACTGGTTACCGAGTCCAAGGGCCGCGGCCTGAAATCCCGTAGCGAAGACTACAGTCACCTCGACTGGGTTCCGCGCGAGAAGCTCACTGCCGCCCAACTGGCCGAGACCGGTCCTTACTGCTCTGGTTCCTATATCGAACCGATTCGTCCTGGCATGAATGACAAGACGAATAAAAGTGACGCCCCGACCTTCATCGGCGCCAAGGCGTCGCGTTATCAGCAGGATTCGCAGGTCGCGAGTCTGGCCGGTGACGTGGTCATGCGTCAGGGCAGCATGCAGGTCGAAGCCGACGAGGCCAACCTGTACCAGGCCGAAAGCCGTGGCGAACTGGCCGGTAACGTGCGCATTCGCGACAACGGCGCACTGATCGTCGGCGACCATGCCGATGTGCAGCTGGACACCGGTGAAGCCAAGGTCGACAACGCCGAATACGTGATGCACAAGTCGCGCATCCGCGGTAACGCGCTGTACGCCAAGCGTGCCGAAAACGCGATCATCCGTCTGAAGGACGGCACGTACACCACGTGCGAACCGAACAGCAACGCGTGGCAGCTCAAGGGCAACAACATCACCCTGAACCCGGCCACCGGCTTCGGTACCGCGACCAACGTGACGCTGCGGGTCAAGGACATCCCTGTCCTGTACACGCCGTACATCTACTTCCCGATCGACGATCGTCGTCAGTCGGGTTTCCTGCCGCCGACCATCGGCACCGGCAGCGACACCGGCTTCATGCTGGTCACCCCGTACTACTTCAACCTGGCGCCGAACTACGATGCCACGTTGTATCCACGCTACATGGCTAAACGCGGTCTGTTGATGGAAGGCGAATTCCGCTACCTCACCAAGTCCAGCGAAGGTCAGTTCGGTGCGGCGTTCCTCAACGACGAGGAAACCGAGCGCAGCAAACAGACCGACTACCAGAAGAATCGCTACATGTACAACTGGCAACACAAGGGTGGTCTCGACTCCCGCGTGTTCACCCAGGTGGACTACACCAAGATCAGCGATCCGTACTACTTCCAGGATCTGCAGACCGATCAGATCGGTGTGAAGAGCGCCGACTTCGTGAACCAGCAAGGCTCGGTGGCCTATCGTGGCGACAACTACACCGCGCGCCTGAATGCCCAGGCCTACCAGCTGGCAACCGTATCGAACATCACCCCGTATGATCGCCTGCCGCAGATCACCTTCAATGGTCGTCTGCCATATCATCCGGAAGGCCTGAATTTCGATTACGAGACCGAAGTCGTTCGCTTTGACCGCGACCTGCAGAATGGCAACTTCGTTAATGAAGATGGCACCGTGGAGCGCCGTCTGGACAATAACGTCATCGGCCTGGCCCGTGCCAACGGCGACCGTCTGAACCTGAAGCCAAGCGTCAGCCTGCCGCTCAACTGGACCTACGGTTTCCTCAAGCCATCGCTCAAGTACCAGTACACCCAGTACCAGCTGGACCTGGACGGTACCGGCAAGAGCCAGATCGTCGCTCAACAGAATGCGGCAGCCGCGACCGGCACCCGATACGTCGGCGGTGAATTCGGCAGCAGCCAGAACCGTGGCGTACCGATCGCCAGCATCGATGGCGGCCTGTACTTCGACCGCAACACCACCTGGTTCGGCAAGAACTATCGCCAGACCCTGGAACCTCGCCTGTTCTATCTCTATGTACCCGAGAAAGACCAGGAAGACATTCCAGTCTTCGATACCAGCGAATACACCTTCAACTATGCGTCGCTGTTCCGTGACAACCGTTTCTCCGGCTCCGACCGCGTCGGTGACGAGAACAAACTGTCGCTGGGCATCGACAACCGCTGGATCGAGGAAGACGGCTTCGAGCGTCAACGCATCAGTATCGGTCAGGCACTCTACTTCAAGGATCGTGAAGTCCAGTTGCCGGGTATTGATCCGAAGACTCGCGACGACGCGCATTCCAATGTTTCGCCGTACGCTCTGGAATACGAATACCGCTGGAACCGCGACTGGCGCACCACTGCCGATTACAACTGGGATCCGGACAGCCGCAGCCCGCGCTCCGGCAGTGCGATGCTCCACTACCAGCCTGAAGACAACCCGAACAAGGTGGTCAACGTCGGTTATCGCTATCGCAACGACCAGGTTCGTTACGACCAGAACACCGGTAAATGGTCGGTCGGCGGCGGTGACTACGGCACCCCGGGCCAGCCTGGCTACGTGAAGGACTACTACAAAATCCAGCAGCATGACTTCTCGGTCATCTGGCCGATCGTTCCGCAGTGGAGCGCGATCAGCCGCTGGCAGTACGACTACAACCGCAATCGCACGCTGGAAGCCTTCGGTGGTTTCGAATATGACAACTGCTGCTGGAAACTGCGCCTGATCAACCGTTACTGGGTCAGCTATGACGAATTCAGTCAGAACGCCCCGGAAAACGAAAAAGGCGACCACGGCGTCTTCCTCCAAATTGTTCTGAAGGGACTCGGCGGCCTCACCGGCGCCAAGGTAGAGAGCTTCCTCGACAAAGGCATCCAAGGTTATCGTCAACGTGAAGACCAAGCTTTCTGATTGTCTGCGCCCGCTGATGCTGGGCGCGCTGTTCCTGGGTACCGCGGCCAACGCCGCGGTGCAGTCCATCGATAAAGTGGTGGCCATCGTCGACAACGACGTGGTCATGCAGAGCCAGCTGGATCAACGCGTCCACGAAGTTCAGCAAACCATCGCCAAGCGTGGCGGCGGTTTGCCGCCTCCGGGCGTACTGGATCAACAGGTGCTCGAGCGCCTGATCGTCGAAAACCTGCAATTGCAGATCGGCGAACGTTCCGGTATCCGCATCACCGATGAAGAACTGAACCAGGCTGTCGGCACCATTGCCCAGCGCAACAACATGACCCCGGAACAGTTCCGCATCGCCCTGTCCCGTGATGGCCTTTCCTATGATGACGCTCGCGAGCAGATCCGCCGCGAAATGGTCATCAGCCGCGTGCGTCAGCGTCGCGTGGCCGAACGCATTCAGGTATCGGAACAGGAAGTGAAGAACTTCCTCGCCTCCGACCTGGGCAAGATGCAACTGTCCGAAGAACTGCACCTGGCCAACATCCTGATTCCGACCCCGGAAAGCGCCAACTCCGAAGCGATTCAGAGTGCTGCACGCAAGGCGATGGAGGTTTACCAGCAGCTCAAGCAAGGTGCTGACTTCGGCCAGATGGCCGTGGCCAACTCCGCCAGTGACAACGCTCTGGAAGGCGGCGACATGGGCTGGCGCAAAGCCGCTCAACTGCCACCGCCGTTCGACCGTGAGCTGAGCAGCATGACACCGGGCGACATCACTCAACCGGCACGCACTCCGGGTGGTTTCATCATCCTGAAGCTGCTGGAAAAGCGCGGTGGCGAGAGCCAGATGCGCGACGAAGTGCATGTACGCCACATTCTGGTCAAGCCAAGTCCGGTTCGCGACGAAGCCAAGACCAAGGAACTGGCTCAGTCGCTCTACAACCGCATCGAAGCCGGTGAAGATTTCGCCGAACTGGCCAAGAAGTATTCGGAAGACCCGGGCTCCGCTCTCAACGGCGGCGACCTGAACTGGATCGACCCGAACGCACTGGTACCGGAATTCCGCGCTGTGATGGCCAAGTCCCCGCAGGGTCAGCTGTCCAAGCCGTTCCAGACCCAGTACGGCTGGCACGTTCTGGAAGTCCTTGGCCGTCGCGCCACCGACAGCACCGAACAGGCCCGTGAGCAGCAAGCGATGACCGTACTGCGTAACCGCAAATACGACGAAGAGCTGCAAACCTGGCTGCGTCAGATCCGTGACGAAGCGTACGTAGAGATCAAACTCCCTGGTGCAGACCAGGCAGCGCAGTGAAACCCAAGCGTTTCGCGCTGACACCCGGCGAACCGGCCGGCATCGGTCCCGACCTTTGCCTGCTGCTCGCCTCGCAAGCCCAGCCACACCCCCTGATTGCCATCACCAGCCGCGACCTGCTCCAAGAGCGGGCCGCGCAGCTGGGGCTGGCCGTCAGCTTGCTGGAAGTGGCGCCTGACCACTGGCCGGACGCTCCGGCGCCCGCCAACAGCCTGTACGTCTGGGACACCCCGCTCAGTGCCCCCGTCGTCGCCGGGCAACTGGACAAGGCCAACGCCGCATTCGTCCTCGAAACCCTGACCCGCGCCGGCAATGGCTGTCTGAACGGCGACTTCGCCGGGATGATTACCGCCCCGGTGCACAAGGGCGTGATCAACGAATCGGGCATCGCGTTTTCCGGTCACACCGAATTTCTCGCCGACCTGACCCACACCGCCCAGGTGGTAATGATGCTCGCGACCCGCGGTTTGCGCGTGGCGCTGGTCACCACTCACCTGCCCTTGCGCGACATCGCCGATGCGATCACGCCGGAGCGTCTGGAACGGGTCACGCGGATTCTGCACGCTGATCTGCAACAAAAATTCGGCATCGCCCAGCCGCGCATCCTGGTCTGCGGGCTCAACCCGCACGCTGGTGAAGGCGGACACCTGGGCCATGAAGAAATCGACATCATCGAACCCACATTGGAGCGCCTGCGCGGCGAGGGCATGGACCTTCGTGGCCCGCTGCCTGCCGACACTCTGTTTACCCCCAAATATCTGGAGCACTGCGACGCAGTGCTGGCGATGTACCACGATCAGGGCCTGCCCGTGCTGAAATACAAAGGCTTCGGCGCTGCGGTCAACGTGACCCTGGGTCTGCCGATCATCCGCACGTCGGTCGACCATGGCACCGCCCTGGATCTGGCCGGCAGCGGCAAGATCGACACCGGCAGCCTGCAAGTCGCCCTGGAAACCGCCTACCAGATGGCCGAGACCCGTTTATGACCGAGCAATACCAACACAAGGCGCGCAAACGCTTTGGCCAGAACTTCCTGCACGATGCCGGCGTCATCGACCGCATCCTGCGCTCCATCAGTGCCAAGGCCGGCGACCGCATGCTGGAAATCGGGCCGGGCCAGGGTGCATTGACTGCCGGCATCCTCAACTCCGGCGCACAGCTGGACGTGGTGGAGCTGGACAAGGATCTGATCCCGATACTCAACCAGCAGTTTGCCGGCAAGAGCAATTTCAGCCTGCATCAGGGCGATGCGCTGAAGTTCGACTTCAACAGCTTGAACGCTGCGCCGAACAGCCTGCGCGTGGTCGGCAACCTGCCGTACAACATCTCCACGCCGCTGATTTTCCACCTGCTGAACAACGCCGGCATCATCCGCGACATGCACTTCATGCTGCAGAAGGAAGTGGTCGAGCGTCTGGCCGCAGGTCCGGGTGGTGGTGACTGGGGCCGCCTGTCGATCATGGTTCAATACCACTGCCGGGTCGAACACCTGTTCAACGTCGGCCCGGGCGCATTCAATCCGCCGCCGAAAGTCGACTCGGCGATCGTCCGCCTGGTACCGCACGCAGTACTGCCGCATCCGGCCAAGGATCATCGCCTGCTCGAGCGTGTAGTGCGTGAAGCCTTCAACCAGCGTCGCAAGACCCTGCGCAACACCCTCAAACAGTTGCTGAGCAACGCCGAAATCGAAGCCGCCGGCGTCGATGGCAGCCTGCGACCGGAGCAACTCGATCTGGCCGCGTTCGTGCGCCTGGCCGACAAGCTCGCCGAACAGCCGGCGAAAGCACCTGAAGCCGACTGACCGGCAATGATCGCTATCGGGCGGGACGCCAACTCTGGTCTACTGCCCGATACTTGCCTAGACTGAATCCCAATCAGCTACGCCCCGCGTCCCGCTTCGTTTTTAAGGCCTTTTGCATGTCCGATCCTCGCTACCAGGTCGATGTCAGTGTCGTTACCCACTATCTGGCAGACCAATCGCAACCCGAGCACGAGCGCTTTGCCTTCGCCTACACCATCACCGTGCAGAACAATGGCGAGCAACCGGCCCGCCTGATGTCGCGTCACTGGGTGATCACCGATGGCGACGGGCATGTCGAAGAAGTGCGCGGCGCCGGCGTGGTCGGCCAGCAACCGTTGATCGGTGCGGGCAAAAGCCACACCTACAGCAGCGGCACGGTGATGACCACCAAGGTCGGCACCATGCAGGGCACTTACGAAATGGTCGCCGACGACGGCAAGCATTTCGATGCGATCATCAAGCCCTTCCGCCTCGCCGTTCCCGGAGCCCTGCACTGATGGCGACGTATGCCGTCGGCGACCTGCAAGGCTGCCTCGAACCGCTCAAATGCCTGCTGAAGCAGGTCGCGTTCGACCCGGCTCTGGATCGCCTGTGGCTGGTGGGCGATCTGGTGAACCGGGGCCCGCAGTCGCTGGAAACCCTGCGCTTCCTTTATGGCATGCGCGACTCGCTGGTCTGCGTACTCGGTAATCACGACCTGCACTTGCTGGCAGCGGCGAAGAACATCGAGCGCATGAAAAAGTCCGACACGCTGCGTGAAATCCTTGAAGCGCCCGACTGCGCCGAACTGATGGAATGGCTGCGCCAGCAGCAACTCATGCACTACGACGAACAACGCGAAGTGGCCATGGTGCACGCGGGCATCCCGCCGCAATGGTCACTGCGCAAAGCACTCAAGTACGCTGAAGAAGTCGAGACCGCGCTGCGTGACGACAACCTGCTTCCACCCTTTCTCGACGGCATGTACGGCAACGAGCCGGCGAAATGGGACAGCGATCTCAAAGGCGTGACACGCCTGCGAGTCATCACCAATTACTTCACCCGCATGCGTTTCTGCACCGCCGAAGGCAAGCTCGACCTCAAGAGCAAAGAAGGCCTCGACACCGCGCCGCCGGGCTACAAGCCCTGGTTCCAGCACAAGGAACGCAAGACCCGTGGCCTGCGGATCATTTTCGGTCACTGGGCGGCACTGGAAGGCAACGTTCACGAGCCTGGCATCTCGGCCCTCGACACCGGTTGCGTATGGGGCGGCAGCCTGACCCTGATGAATGTCGACAGCGGCGAACGCCTGTCATGCAAATGCGACGAACACGGGGCCGTCCTGCCCACCGTCGCGCCACTGATCACCGAATCTTCTCCCGTCAGCGCCCCGCGCTAGACTGCGTTTTCAGCCGAGCCACAGGAGCCCGCCATGAGCGAATTCAAACGTATCCCCCCGGAACAGGCCCAGGCCCTGCGCGAGCAAGGTGCTGTGGTCGTCGACGTCCGTGACCCGGCAACATTTGCCGCACTGCACATCAGCGGCTCGAAGCATCTGGATAATCATTCCCTCCATGCTTTCATCCAGGGCGCTGACCTCGATGCCCCCACCGTCGTGGTCTGCTACCACGGCAACTCGAGCCAGGGTGCTGCGGCGTACCTCGTGAGCCAGGGCTTCTCCGACGTCTACAGCATGGATGGCGGCTTCGAACTGTGGCGTACGACTTTTCCTTCGGAAACCGCGCAAGGCACCTCCGAATAATTTTTTTGTAACGTGCAGGCCCCGGCTCCCGCGGGCTTGCGCAGTGGCAGACGAACGGTCTGCCACAACTAATTACGTATCTCGCCTTTACCTCCTGAATTCCCAACTATCCTTAAGCCCAGGCCATCCAAAACAGGGGAGAGCCGGTACACCGGCGCACGGGTCATCGGGAGTGACTTTCGCGATTGTCGATCGCGAAAGTGTTCTGGGGGGTAAACAACAGCTGCCATCGCAGCTGCTTGCCAGCATCGACTGAGTGATCCGGCGTCGGCTCCACGTATCGAGCGAGGTGACGTCATGAGTATCTTTAGCCACTTCCAACAACGCTTCGAGTCCACACGCCAGGAAGAACTCTCGCTGCAAGAGTACCTGGAGCTGTGCAAGAACGACCGTAGCGCCTACGTTTCCGCCGCCGAGCGTCTATTGCTGGCCATCGGCGAACCGGAGCTACTCGACACCTCGACCAATTCGAGGCTGTCGCGCATCTTTTCCAACAAGGTGATCCGCCGCTATCCGGCCTTTGAAGACTTCCACGGGATGGAAGAATGCATCGACCAGATCGTGTCGTATTTCCGCCATGCCGCTCAGGGTCTGGAAGAGAAGAAACAGATCCTCTATCTGCTCGGCCCTGTCGGCGGCGGTAAGTCGTCTCTGGCCGAGAAGCTGAAACAGCTCATCGAAAAAGTGCCCTTCTACGCGATCAAGGGCTCGCCGGTGTTCGAATCGCCTCTGGGTCTGTTCAACGCCACCGAAGATGGCGCGATCCTCGAGGAAGACTTCGGCATTCCACGGCGCTACCTGAACACCATCATGTCGCCATGGGCCACCAAGCGCCTGGCCGAATTCGGCGGCGACATCAGCCAGTTCCGCGTGGTCAAACTGTACCCGTCGATCCTCAACCAGATCGCCGTGGCCAAGACCGAACCGGGTGACGAGAACAACCAGGACATCTCCGCGCTGGTGGGCAAGGTCGATATCCGCAAACTTGAAGAATTCCCGCAGAACGACGCCGACGCCTACAGTTACTCCGGCGCGCTGTGCCGGGCCAACCAGGGCCTGATGGAATTCGTCGAAATGTTCAAGGCACCGATCAAGGTGCTCCACCCGTTGCTGACCGCCACTCAGGAAGGCAACTACAACAGTACCGAAGGCCTCGGGGCGATTCCGTTCACCGGGATCCTGCTGGCCCACTCCAACGAATCGGAGTGGCACACCTTCCGCAACAACAAGAACAACGAAGCCTTCATCGACCGGATCTACATCGTCAAGGTGCCGTACTGCCTGCGTGTGAGCGACGAGGTGAAGATCTACGACAAACTGCTGTTCAACAGCTCCCTGGCCAAGGCGCATTGCGCTCCGGACACCCTGAAGATGCTGGCGCAGTTCACCGTGCTGTCACGCCTGAAGGAGCCGGAAAACTCCAACATTTACTCCAAGATGCGGGTGTATGACGGCGAAAACCTCAAGGACACCGATCCGAAGGCCAAGTCGATCCAGGAATACCGCGATGCCGCGGGCGTCGACGAAGGCATGAACGGTCTGTCGACCCGGTTCGCGTTCAAGATCCTGTCCAAGGTCTTCAACTTCGACCCGCACGAAATCGCTGCCAACCCGGTACACCTGCTCTATGTGCTGGAACAGCAGATCGAACAGGAACAGTTCCAGGCCGAGACCCGCGAACGCTATCTGCGTTACCTGAAAGAGTACCTGGCACCGCGTTATATCGAATTCATCGGCAAGGAGATCCAGACCGCCTACCTCGAGTCTTACAGCGAGTACGGCCAGAACATCTTCGACCGCTACGTGCTGTATGCGGACTTCTGGATTCAGGATCAGGAATACCGCGATCCGGAAACCGGCGAGATCCTCAACCGCGTCGCCCTCAACGAGGAGCTGGAAAAAATCGAGAAACCGGCCGGTATCAGCAATCCGAAGGATTTCCGCAACGAAATCGTCAACTTCGTGTTGCGCGCCCGAGCCAACAACAACGGCAAGAACCCGACCTGGCTCAGCTACGAAAAACTGCGGGTGGTCATCGAGAAGAAAATGTTCTCGAACACCGAGGACCTGCTGCCAGTCATCAGCTTCAACGCCAAGGCCAGCAAAGAGGATCAACAGAAACACAACGACTTCGTTACACGAATGGTCGAACGCGGCTACACCGACAAACAGGTACGACTGCTCTCCGAGTGGTATCTGCGGGTCAGAAAATCACAGTAAACCGCGGCCGGTCAGACCGGTTGTCGTCAGCCCGAGGCCTGTGCGCGCAATTTCTGCTACACAGGCCTCTGGAAGGTGTTCGAAAGGCGGTAGCGAGGTTCAGGCAGCACCCAAAGCGCTTGGGGGAGCGTGTACGTCCCTTGGCATTCGGTTCAATGCTGCATGACCGCTCGCCCCTTTGCAGGACAGCTTCTAAGGAGCAGTCATGAGCTATGTGATCGACCGACGTCTCAATGGCAAGAACAAGAGCACGGTGAACCGTCAGCGCTTCCTGCGGCGTTACCGTGACCACATCAAGAAGGCTGTCGAAGAGGCGGTCAGCCGGCGTTCCATCACCGATATGGAGCACGGCGAGCAGATCAGCATCCCCGGTCGCGATATCGACGAACCGGTGCTTCACCATGGTCGCGGCGGCAAGCAGACCGTGGTTCACCCCGGCAACAAGGAATTCACCGCAGGCGAACACATCGCCCGTCCGCCGGGAGGTGGCGGCGGCCGTGGGCCGGGCAAGGCCGGCAACTCCGGCGAAGGCATGGACGAGTTCGTCTTCCAGATCACCCAGGAAGAATTCCTCGAATTCATGTTCGAGGATCTTGAGCTGCCCAACCTGGTCAAGCGTAACCTGACCGGCACCGACACCTTCAAGACTGTGCGTGCGGGGATCAGCAACGAGGGCAACCCGTCGCGGATCAACATCATCCGCACCCTGCGCTCGGCCCACGCTCGGCGTATTGCGCTATCGGGCAGCAGCCGCGCCAAACTGCGCGAGGTCAAAGAGGAACTGGCGCGACTCAAACGCGAAGAACCGGACAACTTCGGCGATATTCAGGATCTTGAGGCGGAAATCGAGAAACTCAGTGCACGCATCCATCGGGTGCCGTTCCTCGATACTTTCGACCTCAAATACAACCTGCTGATCAAGCAGCCGAACCCCAGCTCGAAGGCCGTGATGTTCTGCCTGATGGACGTTTCCGGCTCCATGACCCAGGCGACCAAGGACATCGCCAAACGGTTTTTCATCCTGTTGTACCTGTTCCTCAAGCGGAACTACGACAAGATCGACGTGGTGTTCATCCGCCACCACACCAGCGCCCGCGAAGTGGACGAAGAGGAGTTTTTCTATTCTCGCGAGACCGGCGGCACCATCGTTTCCAGCGCCCTGAAACTGATGCAGGAAATCATGGCCGAGCGCTATCCGAGCAATGAATGGAACATCTACGCCGCCCAGGCTTCCGACGGCGACAACTGGAATGACGACTCGCCGATCTGCCGCGACATCCTGATCAACCAGATCATGCCTTTTGTGCAGTACTACACTTACGTGGAGATCACCCCGCGCGAACATCAGGCCTTGTGGTACGAGTACGAACGCATCGCCGAAGCCTTTTCCGACACTTTTGCCCAGCAGCAACTGGTCTCGGCCGGGGATATCTATCCGGTCTTCCGTGAACTCTTCCAGCGCAGGTTAGTGACATGACCGCCAAGACCGCCAAAGAGCAGAAGCGCCAACCCATTTCCACCGGCTCGGAATGGACATTCGAGCTGATCCAGACGTACGACCGCGAAATCGCCCGTATCGCGGCCGGCTACGCCCTGGACACCTACCCCAACCAGATCGAAGTGATCACCGCCGAACAGATGATGGACGCCTACGCTTCGGTCGGCATGCCGCTGGGCTATCACCATTGGTCCTACGGCAAGCACTTCCTCAGCACCGAGAAATCCTACAGCCGCGGGCAGATGGGGCTGGCATACGAGATCGTGATCAACTCGGACCCGTGCATCGCGTACCTGATGGAAGAAAACACCATCTGCATGCAGGCACTGGTGGTTGCGCATGCCTGCTACGGCCACAACAGCTTCTTCAAGGGCAACTATCTGTTCCGCACCTGGACCGATGCCAGTTCGATCATCGATTACCTGGTGTTCGCCAAGCAGTACATCATGCAGTGCGAGGAGCGCCACGGGATTGATGCCGTGGAGGATCTGCTCGATTCCTGCCACGCCCTGATGAACTACGGTGTCGACCGCTACAAACGTCCGTACCCGATTTCCGCCGAGGAAGAGCGGCGTCGGCAGAAGGATCGCGAAGAGCATCTGCAGAAACAGATCAACGACCTGTGGCGCACCATTCCCAAAGGCGCGGACAAGTACAGCGACAAGGACAACGCGCGCTTCCCGGCCGAACCGCAGGAAAACATCCTGTATTTCATCGAGAAACACGCCCCGCTGCTGGAACCCTGGCAACGCGAGATCGTGCGGATCGTGCGCAAGATCGCCCAGTATTTCTATCCACAGCGCCAGACCCAGGTGATGAACGAAGGCTGGGCGACGTTCTGGCACTACACGCTGATGAACGACCTGTACGACGAAGGCCTGGTGACGGACGGCTTCATGATGGAGTTCCTGACGTCCCACACCAGCGTGGTGTTCCAGCCGGGGTTCGACAGCCCGTATTACAACGGCATCAACCCGTATGCGCTGGGTTTTGCGATGTATCGCGACATCCGCCGCATGTGCGAAGAGCCCACGGAAGAAGACCGCCGCTGGTTCCCGGAAATCGCCGGCAGCGACTGGCTGTCGACCATCAAGTTCGCCATGAGCAGCTTCAAGGATGAGAGTTTCATCCTGCAGTACCTGTCACCCAAGGTGATCCGCGACCTTAAGCTGTTCAGCATCCTCGATGACGATCAGAAGGACGATCTGCTGGTGCCTGCGATCCATGACGAGGGCGGCTACCGGATCATTCGCGAAACGCTCGCAGCACAATACAACCTGGGCAACCGCGAACCGAACGTGCAGATCTACAGCATCGACCGCCGCGGCGACCGCTCGCTGACCCTGCGCCACCAGCAACATGACCGCAAACCGCTGGGCGATTCCACCGAGGAGGTTCTCAAACACCTGCATCGGCTGTGGGGCTTCGACATTCATCTGGAAACCCTGCAAGGCGACCAGATCATGAAGACCCATCATGTTCCGCCCCGCAGCGAACACAGCGAGGGGGATTACGGTCGACTCGACCTGGCCGTCATTCATCTTTGATCCCGTTCAGGCCTCCGAAAGTCCGGCGCAAGGGTTATCCTGTCGGGCCAACGGAGGTTTTTTATGCAGATTTACAAGGTCGGCGGTGCGGTACGTGATCGCCTGCTGGGCAAACCGGTTACCGACATCGATTGGGTGGTGGTCGGCGCGACCACAGAAGAAATGCTCGCCAAGGGGTTTCGCCCGGTCGGCGCGGATTTCCCGGTGTTTCTTCACCCGAAAAGCGGCGAGGAATACGCCCTCGCCCGCACCGAGCGCAAGAGCGGTCGCGGTTATGGTGGCTTCACCTTTCACGCCAGCCCCGAGGTCACGCTTGAAGAAGACCTGATCCGCCGTGACCTTACGATCAACGCCATGGCCGAAGACGATCAGCAAAATCTGACGGATCCCTACCACGGCCAGCGCGATCTCGAAGAGCGGATTCTGCGCCACGTTTCCCCCGCGTTTGCCGAAGATCCGCTCAGGGTTCTGCGCGTTGCGCGCTTTGCTGCCCGCTACGCGGAACTTGGCTTCAAGGTGGCGCCCGAGACATTGGAGCTGATGCGTCAGCTCAGCGAATCGGGTGAACTGGAAGCCCTTACGGCCGAACGCAGCTGGAAAGAGATTTCCCGCGCACTGATGGAAGATCAGCCCCAAGTGTTCATTCAGGTGTTGCGCGATTGCGGCGCCTTGAAAGTACTGATGCCAGAGGTCGATGCTTTGTTCGGCGTACCGCAGCCGGAAGCCCATCATCCGGAAATCGACAGCGGCATTCATACCCTGAGCGTGCTTGAGCAGTCAGCCCTGCACAAACAACCGCTGACCGTGCGCTGGGCCTGCCTGCTGCACGACCTCGGCAAAGGCCTGACCCCGCAAGAGGAATGGCCACGGCACATCGCCCATGAGCACAAAGGCCTGAAGTTGATCAAAGCGGTCAACGAGCGCTTCAAGGCACCGAAGGACTGTCAGGAGCTGGCCTTGCTGGTCGGCCAATATCACACCCATGGGCATCGCGCCCTGGAGTTGAAGGCTTCGACCTTGCTTGAGTTGCTGCAAAGCTTTGACGTTTACCGTCGGCCTCAGCGTTTCGAAGAATTCATCGTCGCGTGCGAGATGGACGCCCGAGGCCGCAAAGGTCTCGAGCAACGCAGTTATCCACAAGCGGATTATCTGCGAGGTGCGGCCAATGTGGCGCGCGGTGTGGCGGTGCAGCCGTTGCTGGAAAAGGGATTCAAAGGCCCGGAACTGGGCGAGGCACTCAAGCGCGAACGACTCAAGGCGTTGAAGGCTTACAAGGAATCGGCGGCGTCCTGAAAACATCTGATCCGCCCTCGCGAGGGCGGATCAAACTGTTCAAGACAGGTCTGAAGGCGTGAGCTGAGTACCGCGCCACTCAAATCCGACCGGTGCCAGCACCTGATCGATCTGCGCTTCGGCCCACAATGTGGCAAAGCTTTTTCCTGCACCGGGATGCACCCGATCCGGCGCAATCAGCGACAGCGGCCATAGCACAAAGGCATTTTTCAGAATTTCCGCCCGAGGCAGGATCAGCCCGTCGAAGTTGCCGGCCAGATCGCCGTAGAGCAACACGTCGATATCCAGCGGCAAGCCCTTGCGATCCGGCGCATAGCGACCATTGTCCGCTTCAATGAACTTCAAGCGGCGATCCAGCTCGATCAACGGCAGATCGGTGAACGCCGACACCACGAAGTTGAAGAACGGCCCGCTCTTGATTCCCACCGGCTGGCTTTCGAACACAGGCGAACAGCGGATATCCACCAGAAACGTGGACAAGGCATCCAGACCGGCCTGCAAATGGGTTTCGCGCTCGATATTGCTACCGAGCCCGAGATAAACCTGGGTCAGCGGCATCCGCGCTCGATCTCCACACCCACGCCACCCTTGGCGGCCGGTACGGCACCTGGCTTGGTCAGCTTCAGGCGCACCCAGGTGATCTTGAATTCGCTCATCAGCACTTCAACCAAACGCTCGGCGAAAGTCTCGACCAGTTGATACTGGGATTGCTCGGCAAAGGCCTGGATCCGTGTGGACACACTGGCGTAATCGAGCGCCAGGGTCAGGTCGTCACCGGCGGCGGCCGGGCGATTGTCCCAGGCGAAGCTCAAATCAAGGCGCAGACACTGTCGGATGCCGCGCTCCCAGTCGTAGGCACCGATCACGGTGTCGACTTCCAGGCCCTCGATAAACACTCTGTCCAAGCACTTTTCTCCGCTGCACGACAAGGGCGCAATGCGCCGTTAGAATCAGGGCGTCCTCGCCCGGAATAGTTAGCATGTTTTGGTTACTGGCGATCCTCGCCTACCTGCTCGGCTCTCTGTCCTTCGCCATTTTGCTCAGCCGCCTGACCGGAAATCCGGATCCGCGAATGAGTGGCTCGGGTAATGCCGGCGCCACCAACATGCTGCGCCTGGCCGGACGCAAACTCGCGATCCTGACCCTGCTGGGTGATCTGTGCAAAGGCCTGCTGCCGGTGCTGATCGCTTCGGCAATGGGCCTTTCGCTGCAGGATCAGGCGTGGATCGGCGTCTGCGCCGTGATCGGTCACCTGTTCCCGTTGTACTTCCGCTTTCGCGGCGGCAAGGGCGTCGCCACGGCGGCCGGCATGCTGCTGGGGCTGTATCCACCCGCTGCGCTGCTGGCCGTGTGCGCCTGGCTGCTGACGTTCTACCTGACCCGCACCAGCTCGCTGGCGGCGCTGATCGCCACTCCACTGACCCTGCCGTTGCTGGCCTGGCAGGAACCGGCAGCGCTGTTGCCGATGAGCACGCTGACACTGCTGATCGTCTGGCGCCACCGGGGCAATCTACGCGACCTGTTCGCTGGGCGCGAACGGCATTTTTAAATACCGCACGTGAGCGCCGCTCATCACAGCGCCGACAGTTGCTCCATCGGCCAGCGCGCCTGCACGCTGATCGCCAGGCTTTCCTGCTGGCCGGCCTGCAAACGCTGGCAACCGGCAAACGCGATCATCGCGCCGTTATCGGTGCAAAACTCGGGACGGGCATAGAACACATCGCCCTTCATGTCGCCGAGCATTTTCTCCAGCGAAACACGCAACGCCTTGTTGGCACTCACACCGCCGGCGATCACCAGACGCTTCATGCCGGCCTGCTTGAGGGCACGCTTGCACTTGATGGTCAAAGTCTCCACCACGGCCTGCTGGAACGCCAGAGCGATGTCGCAACGGGCTTGCTCGCTGTCGTCCCCGGCGCTAACGCATTGCTGCCAGGTGTTGAGGGCGAAGGTCTTCAGGCCGCTGAAGCTGAAATCCAGGCCCGGGCGATCACACATCGGACGCGGGAAAGTGAAACGTCCTGCAACGCCCTTCTCTGCCAGCTTGGCGATTTCCGGCCCGCCCGGATAATTCAGGCCCATCATTTTTGCAGTCTTGTCGAAAGCTTCGCCCGCCGCATCGTCCAGCGTCTCGCCGAGCAGGCTGTATTGGCCGATGCCATCGACCTGAACCAGCTGCGTATGACCACCGGAGACCAACAAAGCGACGAACGGGAACTCCGGCGGTTTTGGCTCCAGCATCGGCGCCAGCAAGTGGCCTTCCATGTGATGCACGCCGAGCGCCGGAATACCCCAGGCAAACGCCAGCGCCTGAGCACAGGACGCCCCCACCAGCAGCGCACCGACCAGGCCGGGACCCGCGGTGTAGGCGATGGCGTCGATCTCGGTCGGTACGCAGTCAGCCTCGGCCAACACCTGACGGATCAGGGGCAGCATGCGCTTGACGTGGTCGCGCGAGGCGAGCTCCGGCACCACGCCGCCATAGACGCGGTGCAGGTCGATCTGACTGAACAGCGCGTCGGCCAGCAGGCCGCGTTCACTGTCGTACAAAGCGACGCCGGTTTCGTCGCAGGACGTTTCTAATCCCAGTACTAGCATGGGTTTGCGCCTTGTTTAGGCTGAATTCGAAGGCGCGCATAATAGTCGCCGCGTGATGCCCCGACCAGCGGTTTTCGATCAGAGGCTTTGCATTCCGAGCGATGAGGGGTTAACATCCGCAACCCTTAAAAACCGACGTCTTCAAGTGCTCTTTTGCCGCGAGGATGTTGACCCCGGTAATGAATGAAGGTAGCTCTGGATGCCAGCCGTCAAAGTTAAAGAGAACGAACCCTTCGACGTAGCTCTGCGTCGTTTCAAGCGCTCCTGCGAAAAAGCCGGTGTACTGGCTGAAGTTCGTAGCCGCGAATTTTACGAGAAGCCAACTTCTGAGCGTAAGCGCAAGGCAGCTGCTGCTGTTAAGCGTCACGCCAAGAAAGTTCAGCGCGAACAGCGCCGCGCCGTTCGTCTGTACTAATACACAGACGATCGTAGCAAGCTTCTGCCAAGCCCGGCCCTCAGCCGGGCTAATGGCATTTGCGTAAAACGCTTGATGCTTCACCGTCGAAGCCGCAGATGCGACCGAGACAAACCCGCTTCACCGCGTCAGGCCTGGCTCTTTTGCCAGCGGTGCACGTCTTTTCTGACGAGCCTTTCAAGGCTACTGACGAGCACACCCACTGATTCCTCTTACGACGATCAGCCCAAGGCACCTGCTTGCGTGCCCGCTTCATGAGCTATCCGAGGCCGATTACCGGCCGTCAGCGGATTCAGCGCAACATTTTCGAATAGTCGAAGACTGATGAGTACTAACGTCAGTGGATTTTCGGCAGATACACTTCCCGACAGCGATTACGCAAACGACACCGGTCGAGCCGCCCCACGTGCGCGCATCACTCAATGACCCGCGTCCGGCTGCCTTTCGCATCGGATCCATTACAGCGCAGACGAGAACGCCATGGCCGGGCTGATTCCCCAGAGCTTCATTGACGACCTTCTGAACCGCACCGACATCGTCGATGTGGTCAGCTCGCGCGTGCAACTGAAGAAGGCCGGCAAGAACTACACCGCCTGCTGCCCGTTCCATAAAGAGAAAACCCCGTCGTTCAGCGTCAGTCCCGACAAGCAGTTCTATTACTGCTTCGGCTGCGGCGCCGGTGGCAATGCCCTCGGCTTTCTCATGGACCACGACAACCTGGACTTCCCTCAGGCTGTCGAAGACCTGGCCAAAGCCGCCGGCATGGAAGTGCCACGTGAAGAAGGCGGCCGCTCGAACAAACCGCGCCAGCCGACCGACTCACCGCTATACCCGCTGCTCACCGCCGCTGCCGACTTTTACCGGCAGGCACTCAAGAGCCATCCGGCACGCAAGGCAGCAGTGGATTATCTCAAGGGTCGTGGCCTGACTGGCGAGATCGCCCGGGACTTTGGACTCGGATTCGCACCGCCGGGCTGGGACAACCTGTTCAAACACTTGAGCAGCGACACCTTGCAGCAGAAAGCCATGATCGACGCCGGCCTGCTGATCGAGAACGCCGAAACCGGCAAACGCTATGACCGCTTCCGCGATCGCGTGATGTTCCCGATCCGCGACACCCGTGGACGGATCATCGCTTTCGGCGGCCGAGTACTCGGCGACGACAAGCCAAAGTACCTTAACTCGCCAGAAACCCCGGTCTTTCATAAAGGCCAGGAACTCTACGGCCTCTATGAAGCCCGCAAGAACAATCGCAACCTCGACGAAATCATCGTCGTCGAGGGCTATATGGACGTCATCGCCCTCGCCCAGCAAGGCCTGCGCAATGCCGTCGCGACACTCGGCACCGCGACCAGCGAAGAGCACCTCAAGCGTCTGTTTCGCGTCGTGCCGAACGTATTGTTTTGCTTCGACGGCGACCAGGCCGGTCGCAACGCCGCCTGGCGTGCGCTGGAAGCGACACTGTCCAGCCTGCAGGACGGGCGTCGTGCACGCTTCCTGTTTCTGCCCGAAGGCGAAGACCCGGATACGCTGATTCGCGCCGAGGGCACTGACGCCTTCCGCGCCCGGATCAATCAGCACGCACAGCCGCTGGCGGACTACTTCTTCCAGCAACTGACCGAAGAGGCCGACCCGCGTTCGCTGGAGGGCAAGGCCCATATGGCCACGCTCGCGGCACCGCTGATCGACAAGGTCCCCGGCGCCAATCTGCGCATCCTGATGCGCCAGCGCCTGACCGAGATCACCGGCCTGAGCAGCGAAAGCGTCAGCCAACTGGCCCAAAGCGCTCCACAGGAAGCGCCGCCGGCCTACGACCCGGGCATCGATTACGACGCCATGCCGGACTACAGCGACTACCATCAGCCGCAGGCACAGGACATGTATGTGCCGCAGCAGGAATGGACGCCGAAGAAATCCGGCGCCGGCGGCAAGAAATGGGACAAGAAACCGTGGGACAAGAATGGCAAGCGTGGCGGTGATCGCGACCAGCCCCGTGCCCCACGCGTGCCGGCCGCCGTCGAACCACCGACCCTGGCCGCGCTGAGAACCTTGCTGCATCACCCGCAACTGGCGGAAAAAGTCGAGGATGCCGGACACTTCGCGGACGAGAACCAGACCAACGCACAGCTGCTGGTGGCACTGCTCGAAGCCGTACAGAAGAATCCCAAGCTAAACTCATTTCAGTTGATCGCGCGATGGCACGGAACCGAACAGGGTCGCCTGCTCAAGGCGCTGGCGGAAAAGGAATGGCTGATTGACGGAGACAACCTTGAACAACAGTTTTTCGACACCATTACTAGCTTGTCAGCCCGCCAACGCGAGCGAAATCTGGAACAACTGCTCAGGAAAGCACGTCAAAGCGAACTGAGCACCGATGAGAAAAATCAACTGCGCGACCTTTTAAGTCGCAATGTTTCCGCATCAAACCCGACCTCAACTGGCGCGTGAGGTCATAGCTCAGGTATAATCCTCGGCTTGTTTTTTGCCCGCCAAGACCTTCAGTGGATAGGGTGTTATGTCCGGAAAAGCGCAACAGCAGTCTCGTATTATTGAGTTGATCAAACTGGGTCGTGAGCAGAAGTATCTGACTTACGCCGAGGTCAACGACCACCTGCCCGAGGATATTTCAGATCCGGAGCAGGTGGAAGACATCATCCGCATGATTAACGACATGGGGATCCCCGTACACGAGAGTGCTCCGGATGCGGACGCCCTTATGCTGGCCGACGCCGATACCGACGAGGCCGCTGCGGAAGAAGCAGCCGCTGCGTTGGCGGCAGTGGAGACCGATATCGGTCGCACCACTGACCCGGTGCGCATGTACATGCGTGAAATGGGTACGGTCGAGCTTCTGACTCGTGAAGGCGAAATCGAAATCGCCAAGCGTATCGAAGAAGGCATCCGTGAAGTGATGAGCGCCATCGCGCACTTCCCTGGCACGGTTGACCATATTCTCTCCGAGTACACTCGCGTCACCACCGAAGGTGGTCGCCTGTCCGACGTTCTGAGCGGTTACATCGACCCGGACGACGGCATTACGCCGCCTGCCGCCGAAGTACCGCCGCCGATCGACGCGAAAGCGGCGAAAGCGGATGACGACTCCGAGGACGATGACGCCGAAGCTTCCGATGACGAAGAAGAAGCCGAAAGCGGTCCGGATCCGGTCATTGCCGCGCAGCGCTTCGGCGCCGTGGCCGACCAGATGGAAATCACCCGCAAGGCCCTGAAAAAGCACGGTCGTCACAACAAGGCGGCGATTGCCGAACTGTTGGCCCTGGCCGAGTTGTTCATGCCGATCAAACTGGTGCCGAAGCAATTCGAAGCCCTGGTCGAGCGTGTTCGCAGTGCCTTGGATCGTCTGCGTCAGCAAGAGCGCGCGATCATGCAACTGTGCGTACGTGATGCACGTATGCCACGGGCCGACTTCCTGCGTCAGTTCCCTGGCAACGAAGTCGACGAAAGCTGGTCCGACGCCCTGGCCAAAGGCAAGAGCAAGTACGCCGAAGCCATTGCCCGTGTGCAACCGGACATCATCCGTTGCCAGCAGAAGCTGACCGCGCTGGAAACCGAGACCGGCCTGACCATCGCCGAGATCAAGGACATCAACCGTCGCATGTCGATCGGTGAGGCGAAAGCCCGCCGTGCGAAGAAAGAGATGGTTGAAGCGAACTTGCGTCTGGTGATCTCCATCGCCAAGAAGTACACCAACCGTGGTCTGCAATTCCTCGATCTGATCCAGGAAGGCAACATCGGTCTGATGAAAGCGGTGGACAAGTTCGAATACCGTCGTGGTTACAAGTTCTCGACTTATGCCACCTGGTGGATCCGTCAGGCGATCACTCGCTCGATCGCCGACCAGGCCCGCACCATCCGTATTCCGGTGCACATGATCGAGACGATCAACAAGCTCAACCGAATTTCCCGCCAGATGTTGCAGGAAATGGGTCGCGAACCGACCCCGGAAGAGCTGGGTGAACGCATGGAAATGCCTGAGGACAAGATCCGCAAGGTATTGAAGATCGCCAAAGAGCCGATCTCCATGGAAACCCCGATCGGTGATGACGAAGACTCCCATCTGGGTGACTTCATCGAAGACTCGACCATGCAGTCGCCAATCGATGTCGCCACTGTTGAGAGCCTGAAAGAAGCGACCCGCGAAGTGCTGTCCGGCCTTACTGCCCGTGAAGCCAAGGTACTGCGCATGCGTTTCGGTATCGACATGAACACCGACCATACGCTCGAAGAAGTCGGCAAACAGTTTGACGTGACCCGTGAGCGGATCCGTCAGATCGAAGCCAAGGCGCTGCGCAAGCTGCGCCACCCGACGCGAAGCGAGCATCTGCGCTCCTTCCTCGACGAGTGACACCAGAACCCCCGGCCCAGGCCGGGGGTTTTGTTTTTTTACGGCAGATTAAATACCTCGCTCCGCCCTCCCCCCGCGCACAGCCCGTCTACACTCGAAACATTCCCCCGAGCCATAACGAGACCGTTATGCCCAGACTGGCGTCCGTGCTTTTTTTGCTGTCACTGATGATCTGGACCGCAACGGCTGACGCGCTGACTCTGACCGATGAAGAACGTAGCTGGCTGGCGGCTCACCCGGACTTGCGCCTGGGTGTGGACGCGTCGTGGCCGCCCTTCGAGTTCCGCGACGACCAGAACCGCTATCAGGGCCTGGCGGCGGACTATATCGATGTGATTCGCCAACGCCTGGCGATCAAGCTCACCCCCATCGAGCCGGTGAGCTGGACGGTCGTGCTCGAACAGGCGAAAAACGGCACGATCGACTTGCTGCCCGGCATCATGTCCACCCCGGAGCGCCAGAGCTACCTGTCGTTCACCCGCCCTTATCTCGACTTTCCGATCGTCATCCTCGCCCACGTCGGCGGCCCGCAACCGCGCAAGCTCGAGGATCTTTACGGCTTGAAAATCGCCGTGGTCGAAAACTACGCCCCCCACGAACTTCTGCGCACCCATCATCCCGACCTGAACCTGGTGGCAATGCCCAACGTCAGCTCCGCGTTGCAGGCCCTGGCCACCGATGAAGTCGACGCCGTGGTCGGCGATCTGGCCTCCAGCGTCTGGAGCCTGCGCCAGCTTAAGCTCGACGGCTTATACGTCAGCGGCGAGACCCCTTACCGCTACCAACTGGCAATGGGCGTCCCTCGCGACAACAAAATGCTGGTGGGAATTCTGGACAAGGTGCTGGCCGACATGTCCCCGGAGGAAATCAGCAGCATCCAAGAGCACTGGGTCGGCAACGTCCTCGATCACCGGACATTCTGGTCGGATCTGCTGGTTTACGGCTTACCAGGTCTATCGCTTCTGGTCATCGTCCTGGCGGTGGTGATCCGCATCAACCGTCGCCTGAGTTCGGAAATCGCCCGACGCATCGACCTCGAACAGGAGCTGCGCAGCAGCGAATACCACTATCGCGGACTGGTGGAGAGTCTCTCGGCGATCGCGTGGGAAGCGCGCATCAGCGATTTCACCTACAGCTATGTTTCGCCCCACGCCGAAGATCTGCTCGGTTATCCCCTGTCTCACTGGCTGATTCCGGGCTTCTGGCACAACATCATTCACCCGGCGGATCTGACACGTGCCCAGAGCTTCTGCGATCACGAAGTGCTGGCCGGCCGCGATCACAGCCTCGATTACCGGGTGATCACCGCTGACGGCCGTTGCTTGTGGGTACGTGACATCGTCAGCCTGATCGAACACGGCCACGAACCGGTAATGCGCGGCCTGATGATCGACATCAGCGAAACCAAGCGCACCGAAGAGGCGTTGCGCCTGTCGGAACAGAAATTCGCTTCGGTATTCCAGCAATGCCCGGACATCCTGGTCATCGCCCGGTTATCCGACGGTTGCCTGCTGGAGGTCAACGAAGCCTTTGAGGAACAGATCGGGCTCAAGGCCGAAGAAGTTATTGGCCAGACTGCCACCGAACTCAACATCTGGGGCATTCCCGGGGTTGGCCCGGGCCTGCTTCAGCGCCTGCAAGCCGGCAGTATTCGCAACCTGGAGATGCCCTTTCGTCGCAACAATGGCCAGGTATTCACCGGACTGATTTCCGCCGAACCCTTCGAACTCGACACCACACCGGCGCTGGTCGTGGTGGTGCGCGACATTACCCAGCTCAAGGAAACCCAACAGCAACTGCAAACCTCCGAAGAGAAGTTCGCCAAGGCCTTCCACGCCTCGCCGGACGGTCTGCTGCTGTCGCGCCAGAGCGATGGTCTGCTGCTGGAGGTCAACGAAGGTTTCAGTCGTATCACCGGTTTCAACAGCGCCATGTCGGTGGATCGCTCGGCGCTGGACCTGGGAATCTGGGTCAACCTCAACGAACGCAAGCAAATGCTCGACCTGCTGCACCGCGACGGGTTCGTGCGCGATTTCAGCTGCCACATCCGCCGCAGCGACGGGCAGATCCGGCTCTGCGAGGTGTCCAGCCGCCCGCTGCCGATCGGCGACGAAGACTGCATGCTGACCATCGCCCGGGACATCACCGAGCGCCACCTGATGCAGGAAAAACTGCAACAGGCTGCGACCGTGTTCGAAAGTACTGCCGAAGGCGTGCTGATCACCGACACCCAACAACACATCAGCGCCGTGAACCGCGCCTTCACCGAAATCACCGGTTACAGCGAAAGCGAAGCACTGGGTCACACCCCGCGCCTGCTGGCCTCCGGGTTGCACGACAGCGCGTTCTACGCGGCGATGTGGCATCAATTGACCGACGAAGGTCACTGGCAGGGCGAAATCTCCAACCGGCGCAAAAATGGCGAGTTGTACCCGAGCTGGCTGACCATCAGCGCCGTGCGCAACCGCGACAAGTTCATCACCCACTTCGTTGCAGTGTTCGCCGATATTTCCAGCCTGAAGCATGCCCAGGCCAAACTCGACTATCAGGCGCATCACGACCCGCTCACCGGCCTGCCAAACCGCACGCTGTTCGAAAGTCGCCTGTTGATGGCACTCAACAGCCAGCAGGAGAACGGCGGTCAGGGCGCAGTGCTGTTCCTCGACCTCGACCGTTTCAAGCACATCAACGACAGCCTCGGTCACCCGGTCGGCGACCTGCTGCTCAAGGGCATCGCCGTGCGCCTCAAGGAGCAACTGCGTGATATCGACACCGTGGCGCGGCTGGGTGGCGACGAATTCATCATTCTGCTGCCCGGCCTGCAGCAGCCCGGCGATGCCGACAACATCGCCACCAAACTGCTGAACTGCTTTGGCGCGCCATTCCAGGCTGGCGAGCATGAGTTCTTCATCAGCGCCAGCATCGGCACCAGCCTTTACCCGCGCGACGGCTGCGATGTCGCGACCCTGATCAAGAACGCGGACGCGGCGATGTACCGCTCCAAGGCCAAGGGCCGCAACCGCGTCGAAAGCTACACCCGCGATCTCACCGCCCAGGCCAGCGAACGTGTGGCACTGGAGCACGAGCTTCGCCGGGCCATCGAGCGCGAGGAGCTGTACCTCTATTACCAACCGAAAATCAGCCTCGACGATCACAGCCTGGTCGGCGCCGAAGCCTTGATCCGCTGGCGCCATCCGAACTTCGGCGAAGTACCGCCAGAGCATTTCATCCCGCTGGCGGAAGAGAATGGCATGATTCTGCAAATCGGCGACTGGGTACTGGAAACCGCCTGCCGGCAAATGTTCGAATGGGGTCAGATTTACGAACCCCTCGGCCCGCTGTCGGTAAACCTCGCGGGCGCGCAACTACGCCAACCGAACCTGCTGGGACGCATCGAGCAACTGCTCAAGGACAACCGCCTGCGGCCGGAATTACTGCAACTGGAAATTACCGAAAACTTCATCATGAGCCAGGCTGAAGAAGCGCTGGCGGTGCTGCACCAGCTCAAACACCTCGGCGTACAGCTGGCCATCGACGACTTCGGCACCGGTTATTCCTCGCTTAGTTATCTCAAGCGTCTGCCACTGGACATCCTCAAGATCGACCAGTCTTTCGTCCGCGGCCTGCCCGACGACCCGCACGACGCGGCAATTGTCCGCGCCATCATCGCCCTGGGCCGCAGCATGCAATTCACCGTGATCGCCGAAGGCGTGGAAACCCAGGCCCAGCAACAATTCCTCGCCGCCGAAGGTTGCGAACAGATCCAGGGCTACATCGTCAGCCTGCCGCTGCCACCAGAAGAGTTTGCCGCGACGTTTCTTCGTATAGCCGTATCAGATTTTTCGGATAGCACAGCCGAGAAACCGTCGCTATAATCCGCGGCCTACTGAGGGCCTATAGCTCAGTTGGTTAGAGCAGAGGACTCATAATCCTTTGGTCCACGGTTCAAGTCCGTGTGGGCCCACCAAACATGAAAAAGCCGCGCTTATGTGCGGCTTTTTTTCGCCTGTCGTTTGGCGATTTCGGTCTTCACAAGCGCTACGTTGGACATGCGCCGGCAAGAGCCATGAACAAGCACCGCCAGGGCGAACTTCTCTACAAGAGATACGTTCTTCAGGACAAACAAAAAGGGGAGCCTGTTGGCTCCCCTCGAAAATTTGAATCCTGATATTGGCATCCTCAGGAAATGGGATGAAGAGGTCTCACCTTACACCGATGTTGCAGCATCGCTGAGGTACCTACGTCTGCTGAAGCCCTGCAAGGCAGCAGATTTCGCGCTCTTGAGGCCATTTTTGATAAAGGCAGCAGGCAAGTCAAATCATTTGTCTGTTCTTTTGTTTCAGCAAAATCCCCCGATCCGATGACTGACTAATCCCCCGCCGCTCAATCAGCGCTCACAAGCGCCTCGCGTGGCGAGCCTGTAACATGCAGCCCATTGATCCGTACCGCTGGAGCCTGCCCTTGCCCGACATCCGCCCACCCGTGCTCGATGAAATCGACCGCCAACTGATCGCTGCCCTGCAAATCAACGCCCGCGAAAGCGTGGCGATGCTGGCCCGGCAATTGGGGATCGCACGCACGACCGTGACTTCGCGACTGGCGCGGCTGGAAAAGGCCAAGGTCATCACCGGCTACGGCGTGCGACTGGGTCAGCGTGTAGTGGATGGCGGCTTGCAGGCTTACGTCGGGATCAAGGTGCAGCCGCGCTCTGGTAAAGAAGTGTTGCGGCGGTTGAGCGCGATGGCTCAGGTACAGCAGCTGTGCGCGGTAAGTGGCGAGTTTGATTATGTGGCGTGGTTGCGGACCGATTCACCGGAGCAGCTCGATCAGCTTCTCGATCAAATCGGCAGCGTAGACGGCGTGGAGAAGACCACAACGTCGATCATCCTCAGCAGCAAGATTGATCGCGGACATCCAGTCTGACCAAAAAGATCGTCAGATTGCAGCACTAACGCTCAAAACGACGACACTTTGCGTCTTATTAACGTGTTCTACGCTCCCTAGAATGGCTGGCATCTTTTCCTATACTCAGACGCGCATCCAGCGTCGGGTCGCCAGCAAGGTCAGCCATGAACAAGAACAATCGCCATCCTGCAGACGGTAAGAAACCGATCACCATTTTTGGCCCGGACTTTCCCTTCGCCTTCGACGACTGGATCGAACACCCGGCCGGTCTGGGCAGCATCCCCGAGCACAACCACGGTGCCGAAGTGGCAATCGTCGGGGCCGGCATCGCCGGTCTGGTGGCGGCTTATGAGCTGATGAAACTCGGCTTGAAACCCGTCGTTTATGAGGCTTCGAAGCTCGGCGGCCGTCTGCGTTCGCAAGCGTTCAACGGCACTGACGGTATCGTCGCCGAACTCGGCGGCATGCGCTTCCCGGTGTCGTCCACCGCGTTCTATCACTACGTCGACAAACTCGGCCTGGAAACCAAGCCTTTCCCCAACCCGCTGACGCCGGCCTCCGGCAGCACCGTGATCGACCTGGAAGGCAAAACCCATTACGCACAGAGCCTGAAGGATCTTCCTGCACTGTTCCAGGAAGTGGCTGACGCATGGGCTGATGCTCTGGAGGCCGGCTCGCAGTTCGCCGATATCCAGCAAGCGATCCGCGACCGCGACGTGCCACGCCTCAAAGAACTGTGGAACACCCTCGTGCCGCTGTGGGACGACCGCACGTTCTACGACTTCGTCGCCACCTCGAAAGCCTTCGCCAAGCTGTCGTTCCATCACCGCGAAGTGTTCGGTCAGGTCGGCTTCGGTACCGGTGGCTGGGACTCGGACTTCCCCAACTCGATGCTGGAAATCTTCCGCGTCGTGATGACCAACTGCGACGATCACCAGCATCTGGTGGTCGGCGGCGTGGAACAAGTGCCGCAAGGCATCTGGCGTCATGCGCCGGAACGCTGCGTACACTGGCCGAAAGGCACCAGCCTGAAATCGCTGCACCACGGCGCCCCGCGCTCCGGGGTGAAGAAAATCGCCCACGCGCCTGACGGACGTTTCGCGGTCACCGACAACAACGGCGACACCCGCGAATACGCTGCCGTACTGACCACCTGCCAGAGCTGGCTGCTGACCACCCAGATCGAATGCGACGAGAGCCTGTTCTCGCAGAAGATGTGGATGGCTCTGGACCGTACTCGCTACATGCAATCGTCGAAGACCTTCGTGATGGTCGACCGCCCGTTCTGGAAGGACAAGGACCCGGAAACCGGCCGTGACCTGATGAGCATGACCCTCACCGATCGCCTGACCCGTGGCACCTATCTGTTCGACAACGGCGACGACAAGCCGGGCGTGATCTGCCTGTCGTACTCGTGGATGAGTGACGCGTTGAAGATGCTTCCGCACCCGGTGGAAAAACGCGTGAAGCTGGCGCTGGATGCATTGAAGAAGATCTACCCGAAAGTCGACATCGCCGCGCGGATCATCGGTGATCCGATCACCGTGTCGTGGGAAGCCGACCCGCACTTCCTCGGCGCGTTCAAGGGCGCCCTGCCCGGCCACTATCGCTACAACCAGCGCATGTACGCGCACTTCATGCAGGACGACATGCCGCCGGAGCAGCGCGGGATTTTCATCGCCGGCGACGACGTGTCGTGGACGCCAGCGTGGGTCGAAGGCGCGGTACAGACATCACTCAACGCAGTGTGGGGAATCATGAAGCACTTCGGCGGGTCCACACATACAGAGAACCCCGGCCCGGGTGATGTGTTCAACGACATCGGCCCGATCGCCCTGCCCGAGTAAGAGGAATCCCTGATGCGTGTAGCCCTTTACCAATGTCCACCGCTGCCACTGGAACCTGCCGCTAACCTTCAGCGCCTGCAACAACTGGCGATGGAGGCCAAAGGTGCCGACCTGCTGGTGGTGCCGGAAATGTTCCTGACCGGCTACAACATCGGCAAGGAGGCGGTTGCGACATTGGCCGAGGTCTACAACGGTGAGTGGGCGCAGCAAGTCGGTCGTATCGCCAAGGCTGCCGGTCTGGCGATTCTCTACGGTTACCCGGAGCGCACCGCCGAAGGACAGATCTACAACGCCGTGCAGTTGATCGATTCGAACGGTGAACGCCTGTGCAATTACCGCAAGACGCATCTGTTCGGCGATCTGGATCGTTCGATGTTCAGCCCCGGCGATGGCGAGTTTCCCATCGTCGAGCTCAACGGCTGGAAGCTCGGTTTCCTGATCTGCTACGACCTGGAGTTCCCGGAAAACGCCCGGCGCCTGGCCCTTGAAGGTGCCGAGCTGATTCTGGTGCCGACCGCAAACATGATTCCTTTCGATTTCATTGCCGATGTTTCCGTGCGCTCCCGCGCCTTCGAAAACCAGTGCTACGTGGCTTACGCCAACTACTGCGGCCACGAAGGCGACATCCATTACTGCGGGCAAAGCAGCATCGCCGCGCCGGATGGCAGCCGCATCGCCCAGGCCGGACTGGACGAGGCCTTGATCGTCGGTGAGCTGGATCGTCAGTTGATGGTCGACTCCCGCAGCGCCAATCGCTACTTCAACGACCGCCGCCCCGAACTTTACGACGCGCTCAACAAGCGCTAATCCGCTAGCATTGGCACTTCACTGTTCTGGAAGTGCCCATGCCTGCGCCGAATCCCCCCCGCCCCCACACCGAAACCCTGGCCAACGGCCTGCGCGTGACCCTGCGTCACGTGCCCGGCCTGAAGCGCAGTGCCGCTGCGTTGCGGGTGGCTGCCGGCAGTCATGACGTGCCGTTGGCGTGGCCGGGGCTGGCGCATTTCCTTGAGCATTTGCTGTTTCTCGGCACCGAGCGTTTTCCTGCACAGCAAGGGCTGATGGCCTACGTGCAAAGTCACGGCGGCCAAGTGAATGCCAGCACCCGCGAGCGCACCACCGATTTCTTCTTTGAGTTGCCGCCAGCGTCCTTCAGCGGTGGACTGGAGCGTCTGTCAGACATGCTCGCCCACCCACGTATGAAGCCGGACGATCAGTTGCGGGAACGGGAAGTGTTGCAGGCGGAGTTTGTCGCGTGGTCGCAGGATGCGGCGGCTCAGCAGCAAGAGGCGCTGTCCGAGGGATTGTCGGCGGTGCATCCATTGCGCGGTTTTCATGCCGGGAATCGCGACAGTCTGCCGGTTGAGCAAGCAGACTTTCAGCAGGCATTGAAAGACTTCCATCAGCAGTTTTACCGCACCGGGCAGATGATCCTGAGTCTGGTCGGGCCGCAAAGCGTGGAAGAACTGCGAGCGCTGGCGGAGCAGTTTGCCGCCGCGCTGACGGCTGGGGATAAAACTGCACAGGCTTCCCCCGTTCGCTTGATGGACAACGCACAGGAAAGTTATCAACAGATCGGCGAGCAGCGCGGTGATCTGCTATTTGCGCTGGAGAATTTGCCGGAGTCGTCGGCCGAGGCGCTGGCGTTTCTCTGTCACTGGTTGAACAGCGCCAAGCCCGGTGGGTTGCTCGCGCATTTGCAGCAGCAGGGGCAGGGGCAGGGGCAGGGGCAGGCGGAGGGTTTGCAGGCCTGTGTGCCTTATCAATTTGCTGGGCAGGCTTTGCTACATCTTCAGTTCACTGCGGAATCCGGGTCACTCGACGCCATCCGCGCACTGTTTCTCGACTGGTTGAGCTACTTCTCAGCGCAGCAGGACTGGCCGGCGTTGCGTCAGGAGTATGCAACGCTGCTTGAACGTCAGCAGCAAGTCAGCGGTGCGTTGCAACTGGCCCGACTCGACAGCGAACAACTCGAAAGCGGCCTCTCCGAATCGGCCGTTGCAGCGCTCAAAGTGATTCTCGGCAAAATCGGCACTGTGGATAACTTCAGCAGCCACTGGCATCTGCCCGCTGCCAATCCGTTCCTGCGCGCAACCGAGCCGCTGGCCAACGCCGGCCTGATCCGCGGCCAGACCAGCGCCCACCGAGGCCTGCGCACGTTCGCTCAGGATCGCTCACGCACCCGCCGCGAACGCTCGCCGATGCAATTCAGCCAGGCGCTGCCGGATAACGGTGACGAAGGTGCGGTGTATGTGCGCTGGCAGACGGAAGCAGCGGCCACGGCCGAGCTGCAAGCGAAACTGCAACGCAGTCTGCGGGAAGTGTCTGACGACGCACGTCAGGCGGGGGTCGAGTTATCTTTCAGCACCTCGGGTAATCAGTGGCTGCTGAAACTCACTGGCCTGCAGGACACGCTGCCCGTTGTGCTGGAGCACGCGCTGAAATCTCTGACACAAGTGGGCGCCGATTCCGCAAAAGGCGAGCCGCAACCTGCGCTGATACCGATCCGCCAGCTGCTCAAGGCATTGCCCGAAAAGTGCCTGCCAGCGGTAAGCGAATCCGATGACGCTGCGCACCTGTGGACAACTTCCCGCTGGGACGGTCTGGCTTTGGGGTTAAGCCCACAAATCCAGTCAGCCATGGGCTTGGCCCTGAGTCGCATCCCCGGCATCCCGGACAATCAAATTCCCCCACCTTCGATCATCAACGCCGGATTCCGGTGGAGTCAGATCGGCAGCAATTCCAGCGAACACGCCTTGTTGCTGTTCTGCCCGACCGCCAGCCGTGAAATCGCCGACGAAGCCGCATGGCGCCTGCTCGCCCACTTGTGCCAGACACCGTTCTACCAACGCCTGCGCGTTGAACTGCAACTCGGTTATGCGGTGTTCAGCGGCCTGCGTCAGCTCCACGGCCAGACCGGCTTGCTGTTCGGTGTGCAATCGCCCACGGCCACCGCCGCGCAATTGCTGGGCCACATTCAGCAGTTTCTCGATGGACTGCCAGCCCTTGTCGAACAACTCGATGACGCCAGCCTCGCCCAGCAACGCCAGACGCTTGCCGATCAGTTCGATGACAGCGTCCTGTCCGGCAAGGACGCTGCCGAACTGCTGTGGCAGGCCCAACTCGCCGGCCACTCGTCGGATTATCTGCTGCAATTACGCACCGCCATCGTTCAACTGGATCGCGCGGCATTGCTGGCCGCCGCACAACGTCTGATCCGCGCCGAGGGCGGCTGGCACGGCTTGGCCAACAGCCCTTCGCCGGGCGCGCCATGGCAAGCGGCAAAATGATCATTACCGGGGCTGCAAGGAGCTTTCTCAAAGATTCACGGGCAAAGCCCCTGAAATTTTGAGTAACATAGCCACCTAACTATTTGGAACATCCCTGCGCTGCTGTGGACTATACCTATGGATAGCGCTATCTCACCCACCTGAAAAAGGAGTCACCCGATGGCTTGGACCAAACCTGCTTACACCGACCTGCGCATCGGCTTCGAAGTCACCATGTACTTCGCCAGCCGCTGAGTCCTGCCTCAAGCAGAACACTGCAGTGCAACGCCTCGGCTCGCCGGGGCGTTTTATTTTCAGCGTTGAAATGATGGAGCGTTCATGTTCGTCCAGATTCTGGGTTCGGCCGCCGGTGGCGGTTTTCCGCAGTGGAACTGCAACTGCGTCAATTGCGCCGGTTTTCGCGACGGCAGCCTGAATGCCCAGGCCCGTACCCAATCGTCCATCGCGATTTCCGATGACGGCGTGAACTGGGTGCTGTGCAACGCCTCGCCGGACATCCGCGCGCAGCTTCAGAGCTTCGCCCCGATGCAACCGGGCCGTGCCCTGCGTGACACCGGCATCAGCGCGATCATCCTGATGGACAGCCAGATCGACCACACCACCGGTCTGCTCAGCCTGCGCGAAGGCTGCCCGCATCAGGTCTGGTGCACGGACATGGTCCACGAAGACCTGAGCACCGGTTTCCCGCTGTTCACCATGCTCAAGCACTGGAACGGCGGGCTGGACTGGAACCGCATCGAACTCGACCAGAGCTTCACCGTCGCCGCGTGCCCGAACCTGCGCTTCACCCCGCTGCCGCTGCGCAGCGCCGCACCGCCCTACTCGCCGCACCGCTTCGACCCGCACCCGGGCGACAACATCGGCCTGATCGTCGAAGACCTCGGCACCGGCGGCAAGCTGTTCTACGCGCCGGGCCTGGGCAAAGTCGACGCGCCGCTGCTGGAAATCATGGCCGGCAGCAACTGCGTGCTGGTGGACGGGACAATGTGGGACGACGATGAAATGCAGCGTCGTGGCGTCGGCACCCGCACCGGCCGCGAAATGGGCCACCTGGCCCAGAACGGCCCCGGCGGCATGCTCGAAGTGCTGGAGCAGCTTCCCGAGCAGCGCAAGGTGCTTATCCACATCAACAACACCAACCCGATTCTCGACGAAGACTCCCCGGAGCGCGCGGAACTGGTTCGGCGCAATGTAGAAGTGGCGTATGACGGCATGAGCATCGTCCTGTAACGAATGGCCCGGAGAACCGCAATGACCGACACCCCGCTGTCCCACGCCGAATTCGAAGCGGCCTTGCGCGCCAAGGGCGCGTATTACCACATTCATCACCCGTATCACGTGGCGATGTATGAAGGCCGGGCCACCCGCGAGCAGATCCAGGGCTGGGTCGCCAACCGTTTCTACTATCAGGTGAATATCCCCCTGAAAGACGCAGCAATTCTGGCGAACTGCCCGGATCGCGAAATTCGCCGCGAGTGGATTCAGCGCCTGCTCGACCACGACGGCGCTCCCGGTGAAGACGGCGGCATCGAAGCCTGGCTGCGTCTCGGCCAGGCCGTCGGTCTCGACCCGGATCAATTGCGTTCCCAGGAACTGGTGCTGCCCGGCGTGCGTTTCGCCGTCGACGCCTACGTCAACTTCGCCCGCCGCGCCAGTTGGCAGGAAGCCGCCAGCAGCTCGCTGACCGAGCTGTTCGCGCCGCAGATTCACCAGTCGCGGCTCGACAGCTGGCCACAGCATTACCCGTGGATCGACCCGGCCGGCTACGAGTATTTCCGCACCCGTCTCGGTCAGGCCCGACGCGATGTCGAGCATGGCCTGGCGATTACGCTTGAGCACTACAAGACCCGCGAGGGTCAGGAGCGCATGCTGGAAATTCTCCAGTTCAAACTGGACATTCTTTGGAGCATGCTCGATGCCATGAGCATGGCCTACGAACTGAACCGCCCGCCGTATCACAGCGTCACCGATCAACGGGTCTGGCATAAAGGAATCGCCTTATGAGTTTCGACCGCAGCAAGACCCCGACCTGGCGTCCCGGCTACCGTTTCCAGTACGAACCGGCCCAGAAAGGCCACGTGCTGCTGTACCCGGAAGGCATGATCAAACTCAATGAAAGTGCCGCGCTGATTGGCGGCCTGATCGACGGTGAACGGAATGTCGCGGCGATCATCGCCGAACTCGACCAGCAGTTCCCCGGCGTGCCCGAGCTCGGTGACGACATCGAGCAATTCATGGAGGTTGCCCGTGCGCAGCACTGGATCGAACTTGCCTGAGTCATCGGCGCAAGTCCCGGCCAAACCGGAAGTCGGCCTGCCGCTGTGGCTGCTCGCCGAGCTGACTTACCGCTGCCCGCTGCAATGCCCGTACTGCTCCAATCCGCTGGATTTCGCCGAGCAGGGCAAAGAGCTGAGCACCGAGCAGTGGATCAAGGTGTTCCGCGAGGCGCGGGAGATGGGCGCGGCGCAACTGGGCTTTTCCGGCGGCGAACCGTTGGTGCGCCAAGACCTCGCCGAGCTGATTCATGAAGCGCGCCAGTTGGGTTTTTACACCAATCTGATTACCTCCGGCATCGGCCTGACGGAACAGAAGATCAGCGACTTCAAAAAGGCCGGTCTCGATCACATCCAGATCAGTTTTCAGGCCAGCGACGAGCAAGTGAACAACCTGCTCGCGGGCTCGAAAAAAGCCTTCGCGAAGAAACTGGAAATGGCCCGCGCCGTGAAGGCCCACGGCTATCCGATGGTGCTGAACTTCGTCACCCATCGGCACAACATCGACAAGATCGACCGCATCATCGAGCTGTGCATTGCGCTGGAGGCCGACTTCGTCGAACTCGCCACCTGCCAGTTCTACGGTTGGGCGCAGCTCAATCGTGTCGGCCTGTTGCCGACCAAAGAGCAACTGGTCCGCGCCGAACGCATCACCAACGAATACCGCGCCAAGCTGGAAGCGGAAGGGCATCCGTGCAAACTGATTTTCGTCACCCCGGACTATTACGAAGAACGCCCGAAAGCCTGCATGAACGGCTGGGGCAGCATCTTTCTGACGGTCACGCCGGACGGCACCGCCCTGCCCTGTCACGGCGCGCGCCAGCTGCCGGTACAATTTCCCAATGTGCGCGACCACAGCATGCAGCACATCTGGTACGACTCGTTCGGCTTCAACCGTTTCCGCGGCTATGACTGGATGCCCGAGCCGTGCCGCTCCTGCGACGAAAAAGAGCAGGACTTCGGCGGCTGCCGCTGCCAGGCCTTCATGCTCACCGGCGATGCGAGCAATGCCGACCCGGTGTGCAGCAAATCCGAACATCACGGCGTGATTCTCAAGGCCCGCGAAGAAGCCGAGCACGCCACCCAGACCATTGAACAACTGGCCTTTCGCAATGAACGAAACTCGCGCCTCATCGCCAAAGGCTGAGCCTTTCAGCGCCACTGCTGCGGTTGCTGCCGGCGTGGATTTCGCCGAGCTGCAACTTGGCACCCATGGTTTGTTCTGGAATGAATATCGCCCTACGGACGCCGCCTGCCGGATCTGGCACTGGCACGATGGCGCGGCGAAATGTCTGACACCCACGGGTTTCAGCGTCCGCAGTCGGGTGTACGAATATGGCGGTGGGGCGTTTTGTCTGACGCCTGACGGGGTGGTTTTCGTTAACGAGTCGGACCAGCAGCTGTACCGACAGACGCTGGACGGCGAGCCCGTGGCATTGACGTCCGGGGAATGCCGATATGGTGATCTGCACTTTGCCGAAGGGCAGGTGCTGGCTGTTGAAGAGAACGGTGATTGCCATCGGCTGGTGGCTATCGATCTGGCGAATGGCGACCGCCATTTGTTGGTTGAAGGCGCGGATTTTTATGCATCGCCAATCATCAGCCCGGACGGCCAACGCCTGGCGTGGATCGAGTGGAGCCGTCCGCATCAGCCTTGGACGTCCACGCGTTTGATGCTCGCCGAGCGCTCGTCCAATGGATTTTCCGCCCCGCGTTGTGTGGCGGGTGAAGCGTTTGAAGAGTCGATCCAGCAGCCGCGCTTCGATGCCCATGGCCGACTGGGCTGCCTGACCGATCGTGGTGGGTATTGGCAACCGTGGGTCGAGTCAGTAAACGGCTTGCAACCGTTAGCTAGCGCCGAAGCCGATCACGCGCCGGCTCCATGGCAACTTGGCGGTTGCACATGGCTGCCCACCGACGAAGGCTTTTTGGCGAGCTGGAGCGAAGGCGGCTTCGGCCGCCTGGCGCTTAACGGCGAAGACTTCACCGGCGATTACAGCCGCTTCCGTCATCTGGCTGTCGACGATCAATTCATTTACTGCATCGCGGCTTCACCGATCAGCCCTTCAGCGGTGATCGCCATTGATCGCAAATCGCGTGAAGTGAATGTCCTGGCCGGCGGTGTCGCACCGCTGCCAGCCGAGCGCATCAGCCGCCCGCAAACCCTGCGCTATCCCAGTGGTTCGGGTGAAGCCCACGGCTTCTTTTACCCGGCCACCAATGGCGATGTGAAACCGCCGTTGGTGGTGTTCATCCACGGCGGCCCGACGTCGGCCTGCTACCCGATGCTCGACCCACGTATTCAGTACTGGACGCAACGCGGCTTCGCCGTCGCCGATCTCAACTACCGAGGCAGCAGCGGTTATGGCCGGGAGTATCGACAAGCCCTGCATCTGAGTTGGGGCGCAGTGGATGTCGAGGATGCCTGTGCGGTGGTGGCTTACCTAAATGATCGCGGGATGATCGACGGCGAGCGTGCATTCATCCGTGGCGGCAGCGCCGGTGGTTACACGACGTTGTGCGCACTGGCATTCCATCAAGTGTTCCGCGCCGGTGCCAGTCTGTACGGCGTCAGTGACCCGGTAGCCCTCGGCCGCGCGACGCACAAGTTTGAAGGCGATTATCTGGACTGGCTGATCGGCGATCCCGAGAAAGATGCCGAACGCTACGCCGCCCGGACGCCGTTGCTGCACGCAGGGAACATTCGCGTACCGGTGATCTTCTTCCAAGGTGAGCTGGACGCCGTGGTCGTGCCGCAACAGACCCGCGACATGGTCGCGGCCCTGGAGCAAAACGGCATTGAGGTCGAAGCGCATTACTACGCCGACGAACGCCACGGCTTCCGCCGGGCCGCCAATCAGGCCCATGCGCTGGAGCAGGAATGGCGGTTCTACCAGCGAGTGATGGGTTTGACAGACTGAGACTCAGCGCTTGGCGATGATGTACACCGCGTGCACGATCCCCGGGATATAACCGCACAACGTCAGCAGAATGTTCAGCCAGAACGCGCCGCCGAACCCGACCTGCAGAAACACACCCAGTGGCGGCAACAGAATGGCGATGATGATGCGGATAAAGTCCATGGGGCAGCTCCTGATTGGGGGTTGGCTCACCTGAGCCATACAAGCTAATCGACCTGTGCCGTTTGTCAGGGTTCAGTGCAAACCACAATCTCGCCATCTGATCGCCATTACCCGGCCACAAAAAAACGCCCCACGCCAAAAGAATCAGGCGTGGGGCGTGCGTTATACCGCGAGACGGTTCTTGAATTCGGGTGGGAAACTTCAGCTCAGACGGCAATCCCTTTGCGGCATTGCAGCTGCGCGGTGCGTACCCGGGAGAAGGCACGGGCCAGGCGCAGGAGCATTTCGTCGATGTTGGCCTTGCTGACATTGAGCGCCGGGGTGAAGCGCAGGCAGTCGGCTTGCGGGGCGTTGAGCAGCAAGCCCTCGTGAAGCGCGGCTTTGACCACGGCCTCGGCGGAGTCTTCCGACAGGGTCAGTCCCCAGAACAGCCCTTGTCCGCGCAACTCGCCATGCTCATAACGATGGGCCAGACGGGCGAGCCCTTCGCGCAGATGCTGGCCGTTGTCCCGGATCTGTTCGAGGAAGGCGCGGTCCTGCACGCTATCGAGCACCACCAGTCCTGCGGCGGTCATCAGCGCGTTGCCGTGATGAGTACCGCCCAGCTCGCCGGAGTCGAAACAGCAGGCCTTGCCTCGCGCCAGCAGCGCCGCCAGTGGCACACCACCGCCGAGGCCTTTGCCGAGCACGACGATATCGGCGCGCACGCCGTAGGATTGTTCGGCGAGCAAGGTGCCGCAGCGGCCGATGCCGGTCTGAACTTCGTCGAGAATCAGCAGAATCCCCAGCTCACGGCACAAGCGTTCGACACCCTTGAGGTAATGCTCGGTCGCCGGGATTACTCCGGCATCGCTCTGGATCGGTTCGAGCATGATGGCCACGGTCTGTGCATCGACCGCTGCATGCAGCGCCGGCAGGTCATTGAACGGCACCGGATCGAAACCCGGCAGCAACGGCGCGAAGCGGTTGTGCAGGTTGCAACTGTCCGACGCCGAAATCGTCGCCAGACTACGTCCGTGACAGCCTTGTCTGGCGACAATGATCCGCGAGGCGCCGCCGCGATGCAGCTGGCCCCATTTGCGCGCCAGTTTGATCGCCGCTTCGCAGGCCTCACTGCCACTATTGAGCAGATACGCCTGATCGCTGGAAGTACCGGCACACAGGCGCTCGGCAAGGCTGAGCATGCCGCGGTTGTGCAGATTGAAGCCGGGATTGATTAACGCTTGAGCCTGGTTGGCAATGGCTTTGACCAGCGCCGAAGGGCTGTGGCCGAGGCTGTTGGCGCCTCCGGCCTGGGAAAAGTCCAGGTAGGCGCGGTCATTGCTGTCCCATAGCCAGGAGCCCTGGCCGCGAACGAATACCTGCTGTGGGCGCTCGACGCTGGGCATCAGACGTTCGGCATTCAGGCCATCAGCGGCATCCGATTCTTGGGTTTCAAAAGCCAGGTCATCGAGGCTCGGCGTCTGGCGCCGCAAACTGAACAGATTCATTGAGAAAAACCTCGATCGAGGTTTTTTGAACTGCCTATGTAAACACTTTCAAAACAAACGCTGGTCATTGCGCTTTCCGGCCCTGTAAGCCTTGTGAATGCGGTTAGACTAGGCCGGTTCACGGCGTCGAGCCATTTCGATTTCTCAGCATTTTCGATAAGTGTTACTTATGGATTTCAAACAACTGCGTTATTTCGTCGCGGTCTACGAAGAAGGTCATGTCGGACGTGCCGCCGAGCGCCTGTCTATCTCTCAGCCCGCGCTGTCCCAGCAGATTCGCCACCTGGAACAGAACCTCGACGTCACCCTGTTCGAACGCAGCAGCAAACGCCTGCTGCCGACCCTCGCCGCCCACACGCTATACAACCACGCCTTGCCACTGCTCGACGGCATGCAGCGGGCGCGTGAGGCGCTGGGTAACTTCAAGGGTCAGGCACTGCGCACATTGGCGATTGGTGTGCTGCAAACCGTGCACACCAGTCTGGTGCCGCAAATGCTGGAGCGAGTGCGCAAGGCTCAACCGCATCTGGTGGTGCAGATTTATGAACTGACGGGGCTTGAGATCGAGCGGCGGCTGCTCAACGGCTCTTTGGATATCGGCATCAGTTATCTGCCGCCACGCCAGCCGGGCCTGCACGGCGTGATGCTGTACGAAGATGAACTGACGCTGGTGATCCCGGCGGATCATCCGCTGCGGGAATTCAAGAAAGTCTCGATGAGTCAGGCGGCCGAATTGCCGATGTTGCTATTGGGCGAAGAATTTCAGATCCGCCAGATCTGGCAGGCGCAACTGGCCAGCCTCGGACGACGCCCGCAAGTACAGGCAGAATTGAACAATATGGTGGGGATTCTCGACAGCCTGCCGCACACCCGTCTGGCGACGGTGCTGCCCGGTCGTTCGCAAAAGGAGTACGACGATCAGGATCTGCTGTGGAAACCGTTGAGTGAGCCGCGTGTACCGTTGAAGGTCGGGCTGGTGTGTCGCGATGTGCAGCGCCAGCAGGCGCCATTGGCCTTGCTGCGAACGTTGCTGGAGGAGGTGATGCAGCGTGAGGAAAAACCGCTGAAAGGTGCGCCGCCACTGGACGCGCTGAGCTGAAAACTTTTCTGCGGGCATAAGAAAACCCCGCCGAAGCGGGGCTTTGCAGACTGTTTCCCTGACATCCATTTCACTCCGCCACCCTGGCAGAATCCTACGTGTCCGTGTTGTTGCTTTGCGCTTCCTGCGCGACGTCCATGGAAAGTAGATTAGCTCTGGATCCAATCTACGCCTATGGGAGAACAGCAGCACGTCATGTAAGAGATCGCTTACATGACGTTACATCATCAGAACTGCGCAGCGTCCAGCAGGAACAGCGACTCGCTGCCGGCCTTGACCGACGCGCTCAGCGAGTGAATCCGCGGCAACAGACGGGCGAAATAGAACCGCGCCGTGCCGAGCTTGCTCGCATAGAAATCGTCCTGCGCTTCTTTGCCCAGTGATGCCTTGGCCATCAGTGCCCACATGTAGGCGTAAGCGGTGTAGCCGAACGCTTGCAGATACTCGACCGATGCCGCGCCGATTTCGTTCGGGTTGGTTTTCGCCCGGTCCAGCAGCCACGAGGTCAGTTCGTCGAGGGTGTCGACGGCGTCATTCAGCGGCTTGGTGAACTCGCCCAGATCGGCACTGGCGGTTGCAGTGAAATGGCGGATCTCGTCGGCGAACAGTTTGTAGAACGCGCCGCCGCTGCCGACGATCTTGCGACCCACCAGGTCCAGCGCCTGAATGCCGTTGGTGCCTTCGTAGATCTGGGTGATGCGCACGTCACGCACCAGTTGCTCCTGGCCCCATTCGCGGATGTAGCCGTGGCCGCCGAAAATCTGCTGACCGTGGACGGTGGTTTCCAGACCCAGATCGGTCAGGAACGCCTTGGCCACTGGCGTCAGCAAGGCCACCAGATCTTCCGCACGTTTGCGGGTGGCGGCGTCTTCGCTGAACTTGGCGGTATCGAGCTGCATCGCCACGTAGGTGGAGAACGCACGGCCGCCTTCGTTCGAGGCTTTCATGGTCAGCAGCATGCGACGCACGTCCGGGTGAACGATGATCGGGTCTGCGACCTTGTCCTTGTTCTGCGCGCCGGTCGGCGAACGGCTTTGCAGGCGGTCGCGGGCGTATTCGATGGCGTTCTGGTACGAGCGCTCGCCGGTGGCCAGGCCTTGGATGCCGACGCCCAGACGCTCGTAGTTCATCATGGTGAACATCGCGGCCAGGCCCTTGTTCGGCTCACCGACCAGGTAACCCACGGCTTCGTCGAAGTTCATCACGCAAGTGGCGGACGCCTGGATGCCCATCTTGTGTTCGATCGAACCGCAGTTCGCCGGGTTGCGCGCGCCCAGGCTGCCATCTGCATTGACCATGAACTTCGGCACCAGGAACAGCGAAATGCCCTTCGGCCCCGCCGGTGCGTCCGGCAGTTTGGCCAGCACCAGGTGGATGATGTTTTCGGTCAGGTCGTGCTCACCGCCGGTGATGAAGATCTTGGTGCCGCTGACCTTGTAGGAACCGTCGGCCTGAGGTTCGGCCTTGGTGCGGATGATGCCCAGGTCGGTGCCGGCATGCGGCTCGGTCAAGCACATGGAACCGGCCCAGACACCGGCGTACATGTTCGGCAGGTACGCGGCTTTCAACTCTTCGCTGGCGTGGGCGTTGATCGACAGGCACGCGCCGGCGGTCAGCATCGGGTACAGACCGAAGGACAGGCTGGCGGAGTTGACCATTTCTTCAACTTGAGCGGAAACGGCTTTTGGCATGCCCATGCCGCCGTAAGCCGGATCACCGCCAACACCGACCCAGCCGCCCTCGGCATAAGTCTGATAGGCCTGTGGGAAACCGGCCGGCGTGGTGACGGCACCGTCGGCCCAGTGGCAGCCTTCTTCGTCGGCGGCACGGCTCAGGGGCGCGATGCTTTTGCTGGTGACCTTGCCGGCCTCTTCGAGAATGGCTTCAACGGTTTCCGCGTCCACGGTCTCGGCCAGGGCCGGCAGTTCGGCCCAGAGTTTGGCGACTTCGAACACTTCATTGAGGACGAAGCGCATATCGCGCAGCGGCGCTTTGTAGTCAGCCATGGCAAACCTCGCAAAGATCTAAACAGGTGATTCGTGGAAGGGTGATTTCGTTGAGCTGGAGTGTAACCCAACAACTTTTGCGACACATAGGGTCAGGCGGTGACTGATTTGTTATTTTTAGTCACCAGCAATCAACCATAAAGAAGCCCGCAATCAGCGGGCTCTTTTGTTTAACAGGGGCGTGTTACAGCGCAAACAACTGCGCCGGAAGTTTCATCAGGCAATCGCTACCCGCCTCGATCGCCGAACGATGCGCCGCGGTGCGCGGCAACAGACGCTTGAAGTAAAACTCGCACGTCGCCAGTTTGCCCTGGCAGAAATCGCCATCCTCCTCGCCCGACTCCAGCTGCGCCTGAGCAACCAGCGCCATGCGCAGCCACAGGTAGCCGAGAACGATGTAACCGCTGTACATCAGGTAATCCACCGACGCGGCGCCGACTTCATCCGGGTTCTTCATCGCGGCCATGCCGACCTTCATGGTCAGCTCGCCCCACTGTTGATTGAGGCCATCGAGCTGCGCGACAAACCCGCCCAGTTGCGCATGCCCGGCATTGGCGGCGCAGAACTTGTGGACGATTTTGGTGAAGTTGCGCAGCAGCTTGCCCTGACTGCCCAGCACTTTGCGCCCGAGCAGATCCAGCGCCTGAATGCCGTTGGTGCCTTCGTAGATCGGCGCGATCCGGCAATCGCGAACCAATTGCTCCATGCCCCACTCGCGAATGAAGCCGTGACCGCCGAACACCTGCATGCCGTGGTTGGTCACCTCCAGCCCGGTGTCGGTCATGAACGCTTTGCAGATCGGCGTCAGGAACGCCAACAGATCCTCGGCCTCCTGACGCGCCTCGGCATCCGGGCTAAGGTGTGCAACATCGAGCATTTGCGCGGTGAAATAGGTCAGCGCGCGGTTGCCTTCGTTGAAGGCTTTCATGGTCAGCAACATGCGTCGCACGTCCGGGTGGACGATGATCGGGTCGGCCGGTTTGTCCGGGGCTTTGGCGCCGGTCAGGGCACGCATCTGCAGGCGGTCGTTGGCGTATTTGATTGCACCCTGGAAACTCGCTTCGCCCAGACACAGGCCCTGCATCCCGGTGCCGAGGCGCGCGTGGTTCATCATGGTGAACATGCAGTTCAGGCCTTTGTTCGGCTCGCCGATCAGGAAGCCTTTGGCGTCGTCGAAGTTCAAAACGCAGGTGGCCGAGGCCTTGATGCCCATCTTGTGCTCGATCGAACCGCAGGAAACGCCGTTGCGCTCCCCCGCCTCGCCGGCTGTGTCCGGGAGGAATTTCGGCACGATGAACAGCGAAATGCCTTTGGTACCCGCCGGTGCGTCCGGCAGTTTGGCCAGCACCAGATGAATGATGTTGTCACTCATGTCGTGCTCGCCGGCGGAGATGAAAATCTTGCTGCCGGTGACCGCATAACTGCCGTCGGCCTGGGGTACGGCGCGGGTCTTGATGATGCCCAGGTCGGTGCCGCAGTGGGCTTCGGTCAGGCACATGGTGCCGGTCCACTGGCCCGCAGTGAGTTTGCGCAGATAAGTGTTTTTCTGTTCCTCGGTGCCGTGGGCGTGGATCGCCGACATGGCGCCGTGGGTCAGGCCCGGGTACATACCCCAGGAAGTGTTGCTGGAGGCGACCATTTCGCTGATCACCAGCCCCAGCGAACTCGGCAGGCCCTGGCCGCCGTAGGTTGGATCTGCCGCCAGACCGTGCCAGCCACCTTCCACGTATTGTGCGAAGGCTTGCTTGAAGCCTGTAGGCGTTGTCACCACGCCGTTGTCGAAATGGCAGCCCTCTTCGTCGCCGCTGCGATTGAGCGGTGCCAGAACGTTCTCACAGAACTTCGCGCCCTCGTCGAGGATCGCGTTGATCATGTCCGGGCTGGCGTCGTGGGCGCCGAGGGCCGCGTACTGAGTGTGGAAGTCAAAGACGTGGTCGATCAGAAAGCGCATGTCGCGCAGGGGAGCTTTGTACTCGGGCATGGTGGCTTCTCCTTCAGCAGATTGCTTCAACCTACTGCCGGCCACCCTGCCCCACAATCACTGTCCAGACGCTGAATGCGCCGTCATCACTCAACCTGCGGCGCTGTCCATGCGCACCGCGCCACGGCGGTTCTGACCGAATGCCATCACGCAGTTTCGCCCCGCGCCCTTGGCGCTGTAGAGAGCCTGGTCGGCAGATTTCAACACTTCTTCCGGGGTGCGCTGTTCCAGACGTTCGGCCACGCCGATGCTGACCGTGACCGACACGCTGGACGCGCCCGAACCTGAACGACGCTGACGCCCCTGCTGATCATCCTGCGGGCGACTTTCCTGATTTCGCAGCTGAATGTTGTAGGACGCAATCGACTCGCGGATGACTTCCAGGTGCGGCATGCACTCTTCAAGAGTCTTGCCCGCAAACACCAACGCGAATTCCTCACCGCCATAGCGATACGCCCTACCGCCGCCGCTGATTTTGGACAGCTTGCTGGCGACCAGACGCAAGACCTGATCCCCCACGTCGTGGCCGTGGGTGTCGTTGAATTTCTTGAAGTGATCGACGTCGCTCATCGCCAGCACATAGTTGCGACCCAGTCGCTGCATGCGCTCGTTGAGTGCGCGGCGGCCCGGCAGGCCGGTGAGTTCGTCGCGGAAGGCCATTTGATAAGCCTCATGCGCTACCGCTGCAGCAATCATCAACATCACCTGGCTGCACATGATGTTCAGGGTGAACGGCAGGATGAAGGTTTTCGGCAGCATCCAGAACACCCCGAGCAACCCCACCAGTTGCGCCGCGTGCAGCGGACGCGGGTTACGCCAGTACTGCCAGGCCAGCAGCAGAAACGCCGAGATGAACACCGGATACGACAACTGGATCAGGCTCATCCACGCGCCGTGCAGCGCCGGCCAGCGGATCTCGGAAAGCCACATCAGCAACGCCTGCGGATAACTTTGCTCGAGCCCCAGCGCCACGCTGCCAAAGGCCAGCAGCACGGCGAAACGCGCGACCATGTCCTGAAACAGGTGTGTGCGCTCTTGCCACGCAGCGAATAGTCCGAACAACAGCGGCAACAGCAGACAGACCAGGTGGAACACCACGGCCGCGTCTTCGCGCACCTTACCGTTGTCGCGGTAATAGTCGGTCTGGGTATCGAGCAGGAAGTAGGCGATGTACACCGTGACCATCAGAAACAGCTCGCGCTGGCGTCGGTAAACCGCACAGTACGAACCGCCCAACAGCAGTACCAAGGTCGGCAACACGTTAAACAGCGAGGTGAAGAACACGTTGAGGTCTTTGACGTACGCAGCCGCCAACCCCGCGAGCAACAACAGCAGTGAAGGCAGGAAATGACTGAAACGTACAGCGGAAGAACGCGGCAAGGGTAAAAGCTCCGACCCGTCATGGCAAAGAGATGGCATTGTGCCTGCAATGTGGCCAGTTAATCACACACAATGTGATCCAGATCACAGGCTGTCTCTTTAACGGCCGAAATCGGCGGTTGCTGAGTAATTCAGTAAGGTTTTTTGCGCAATGGCCGCTAGACGGCCACCATGGCTATCATTCGTGATGGCCATGGTGTGCTTTTCTGCTCAGAGATCGTTGTAGAACGGCTGCAATGGCCCTTCTGCCGCCGGCCGGCCTTCAGCACCGTAAGGCTTGAGATTGAGCGATGCGTCCATCGCCTGGCGGGTCGTGACTTTCGGACTGGCGGGGCGTTGGGTCACGGCATTCTCGTCGCCGATATGGCCCTGCGGGATCACCAGCGATGGATGATCGAACGGTGCTCGCTCCCAGGCCACGCGCGGATCGGTCAGGCCGACTTCCATGAATTTCACCACGGCATCGACTTCGGCAGGCGTCAGGTTCAGCGCCGTCATGTCCGGATCGAGGTTGGAAGTGTTGTGCTGGTTCACCGCCGGATGCTCGAAGCCGCTGGTGTTGTTGGCGTCTTCACCGCGCCGGTCACCGCCACGGTTGTAGAACTCCATCACCTGCTTGAGCGTCGAGCGGCTACCGTTGTGGAAGTACGGCCCGGTCAGGGCGATGTTGCGCAGGGTCGGGGTCTTGAATGCGCCGTCGACCGAGTCGCGGAAACCGACATTCGGCTTGAGCGTGGCATCGCACGGAATCGCCGCGCTCAACGGTGCCTCGAACGTGCAGACATCGACGTCCAGCGGATCCACCGAACGGCCGCCCTGCAACACAGCGTTGTACTGACGAGTGAACGACCATGGATTGCCCCACGCATCCGCGCCGCCGAGGGCGAGGTCTTCCGAAGTCGGGCGCACACCGGTGTTGTAGAAGCCGTTGTCGTAAAGGGTGGTGAGGTTGTCGGCCATCACCATACGCTCGATGCGTTCGCGCGGATGCATCAGCAGGCGGCTGGCGGCGTTGGTCAGCTCCGGTCCGCCGTGGCAATTGACGCATTTGCCCTTGCCGAGAAACAGGTTCATGCCTTCGACCTGTTGCGCGTTCATTGCCGTGTGATCGCCTTGCAGGTAGGCATCGATCGGCGCCTGATCGGACACCAGCGTCGCCTCATACATCTGGATCGCCAGACCGAAGAATAGCGGGAAGTTGGCCTCCATCTGGGTGTACGGCGCACCGCCCACCAGAACATTTTGCGTGGCGTTCCACAGCCGGGGCTGGAAGGCGTTCTTGATCAGTTCGCGATAGGTTGGCCGCCGCGCGCCGGATACCGGAGCCAGCACCGAGTCGGTGGATGAGATCCGTTGCTGCTTGAGCATCAACGTGTCGAGCATCCTGCGGCCGATGTCGGCAAAGGTGCGGCCACCGCAAGACATTTCCACCGGACTGCCGGGCGGGCCGACGGCTTGCGAGGCGGCAGAGGCGTCGTTGAGCGCCAGCCGCACTTTGGTGGCGACCGTGCTGCGTTCACTGGTCACGTAAATCCCGGCATCCGGGTCGCGATTGCCGAACGGCGAGAAACCGTTGAAGACGTTGTTGGCCCGACCGTCCCAGAAGTTGCGCACGTTGAACGCGGCGTTGATCACCGACGGCGCATTGCGCCCGGTGCTGCGTCGAACGTTGATGCCGCCGACCTGAAACAGGCCGTCCGGCTGCTGGGTGCATTTGTCGAAACGCGGCTGGTTGGGTTTGACGAAGTTGGCGTCGAACACGCCTTGCGAGCCGACCACATCGTCCGTCGAGTACACGATGGGCGAGTTGCGTTCCAGAGGATTGCTCAGCACGTGGGTCGGGAAGTCGGTTTTCTTCAGCGTGTAGTTCGGGCCGCCCTTGCCGCCGGACAACGTCGCGTAGGACGCCACATCACCGGGAATGTCCGACGCCACAAACGGTTTGTTGAAGATCGACGCAACGTTGGCGTTGGTGTGCGCCTGGCCGGGGTTGAGCTGGTTGGTGATGCGGTGGTCGACGCCGGCGTGGTAGTGGCAGGACGCACAGGCCGTGGAGCCATCGCTGCCGATCTCCATGTCCCAGAACAGCGCCTTGCCCAGCAGGATTGCGGCCTGGCGATTGAGCACGTAGTCGGTCATCAGGTCGACCTTGCGTCCGCCTTCGGTCCCGGACGGATCGGGGGGCACCATCCCGCGCAACGATTGCAGCGAAGGGACTTCCGGCACCGGGGGATCGACTTCAGCGGGGTCGGCGGCCCATGCGCTGTGGACTGATAGCGCAACGGGTAACCAGAAGGTCAAACGAGCGAGTCGACTGATGTTCATAGGCTTCACCCTGACTGTTGTTGTTAAGTGCCGGGCGTCTTGCTTCTTTGAGCAGGCAGTTCTGGTTAGCACCGGTAAATCGGGCAGTGCAATTAATTGGCCACTCTTCTGGAAACATTTTGAATCAATAAGCGCAGGGGTTCGGCCGAGCAGCGCCATCATCAATGCTGGGGAATCAGCCCCGGGATTGGGGAAATCCGGGCACAAAAAACCGCTGCCCCCGAAGGAGCAGCGGTTTTTTGAAGGACTGCGTTAAGGCTTAGTAGCCCAGTGCGAAGTCTTCTTCTTTCATGTCCATCAGGTTGTTGGCGCCCGACAGCATGGTGGCCACGTGCGTACGGGTACGCGGCAGGATGCGCTGGAAGTAGAAGCGCGCGGTTTGCAGCTTGGCGGTGTAGAACGCCTCGTCGGTGGTGCCGGCAGCCAGTTTTTCAGCAGCCAGACGCGCCATGTCGGCCCAGAAGTAGGCCAGGCAGGCGTAACCGGAGTACATCAGGTAGTCCACGGAGGCCGCGCCGACTTCTTCGCGATCTTTCATGGCGGCCATACCGACCTTCATGGTCAGCTCGCCCCACTCTTTGTTCAGTGCAGCCAACGGTGCGACGAATTCTTTGACGGCTTCGTTGCCTTCGTTGTTCTGGCAGAACTTGTGGACGATCTTGGTAAAGCCTTTGAGAGCCTCGCCTTGAGTCATCAGTACTTTACGGCCCAGCAGGTCGAGAGCCTGGATGCCGGTGGTGCCTTCGTACAGCATCGAGATGCGGCTGTCGCGAACGTTCTGCTCCATGCCCCACTCGGCGATGAAGCCGTGGCCGCCGTAGATTTGTACACCGTGGTTGGCGGATTCGAAACCGACTTCGGTCATGAACGCTTTGGCGATCGGAGTCATGAAGGCCAGCAGTGCGTCGGCTTTCTTCTTCTCTTCTTCGTCCACGCCGTATTTGACGATGTCGACCTGTTTGGCGGTGAAGTACACCATCGCACGGTTGCCTTCGGCGAATGCCTTCATGGTCAACAGCATGCGGCGTACGTCTGGGTGAACGATGATCGGGTCAGCAGCCTTGTCCGGCGCTTTCGGGCCAGTCAGGGAACGCATTTGCAGGCGATCGCGAGCGTATTTCAGGCCGCCCTGGAAGCCGATTTCAGCGTGGGCCAGACCTTGCAGCGCGGTACCCAGACGTGCGGTGTTCATGAAGGTGAACATGCAGTTCAGGCCTTTGTTCGCCGGGCCGATCAGGAAACCGGTCGCGCCGTCGAAGTTCATCACGCAGGTCGCGTTGCCGTGGATGCCCATCTTGTGTTCGATCGAACCGCAGGTCACGGCGTTGCGTGCACCGACGGTGCCATCAGCATTCGGCATGAACTTGGGAACGATGAACAGCGAGATGCCTTTGGTGCCGGCCGGTGCGTCCGGCAGGCGGGCCAGCACGATGTGGACGATGTTGTCGGCCATGTCGTGTTCACCGGCCGAGATGAAGATCTTGGTGCCGGAAACTTTGTAGGAACCGTCGGCCTGAGGTTCGGCCTTGGTACGCAACATGCCCAGGTCGGTGCCGCAGTGCGGCTCGGTCAGGCACATGGTGCCGGTCCATTCGCCGGAGACCAGTTTGGTCAGATAGGCTTCTTGCTGCTCTGGGGTACCGTGCTCGGAGATGGTGTTCATCGCGCCGTGCGACAGGCCCGGGTACATGCCCCACGACCAGTTGGCTTCGCCGACCATCTCGCTGACAGCCAGACCCAGCGACTCAGGCAGACCCTGACCGCCGTGCTCGACATCATGGGCCAGGCTTGGCCAGCCGCCTTCCACGAATTGCTTGTAGGCTTCTTTGAAGCCGGCCGGGGTTTTCACGCCGGACTCGCTCCAGGTGCAGCCTTCGGTGTCACCCACGCGGTTCAGCGGTGCCAGCACCTGCTCACAAAACTTGGCGCCCTCTTCGAGAATGGCGTCAACCATGTCCGGCGTTGCGTCTGCGCACGCTGGAAGGCTCTGATAGTGCGCTTCGTAGCCGAGCAGTTCGTCACGAACGAAGCGAATATCACGCAAGGGGGCCTTGTAGTCAGGCATAGCGATAAACCTCTGCTGATGTAACCGGGAATGAACGACCGCGTTGATTTGTTGTGACGGTCAAACAGTTGTTTGAAACATACGTTTACGCCGAAATCTTGTCAAGCGTCGTTCTTTTGCCATTCGTCATCACATTTTCCGAACGCCGGACACAGCAGCGCGACATGCGCCCGACCGAGCCATGTGCACTGAAAAAAGATTAGTTGAGGGAGAAGGACTTACAACGAAAAACGCCGCGAACAGTCGCGGCGTCTGGCAAAGCGCAGATCAAAAAATCAGGCGAAGGTATCGATGATCGTACCGAGCATTTCATCGGAAGCCTTGGCGACTTTCACGCCCAGTTCCGCCTGAAACTTGCCTTGGGCCATCTCGACCATGTTGCTCGCCAGGTCCGATTGCTGGGCGCGATCCACGGAACGCAGACGATCGACCTGCACCTCCGAAGACTGGCTGGTGACCGAACGCTCGATGGTGCTGCTGGCGATCTGGCTGGCGGCCTGATCGACGCGGTTCTGCCCGGTCTGAATGGTGCTCAGACCTGCATAAAAAGCTGTGTTTCCGGAGATTTCCATGGGAGCTCTCATCCTTGGGAAGGATCAATGGGTGCCATTGAAACAGAGGCGTCAGAAAAACACCCGTCAAAAACACTAATGGCACAGTGCCTTGTCATAGCCAAAATCAGTCGAGCAGATCCAGTTGCAAGTGATCGGCAACCGCTTCGGCGCTGACCGCCTTGAGTTTCGGCACCCGCCCCAGGCACGGGGCAGGAATCCGCTCGGCCAGAGTCGCCAGGTTTTCCTCTAGCCGCGACGTCTTCGGATCAATGATGTTCGCCACCCATCCCGCCAGTTGCAGCCCGTCCCGGGCAATCGCCTCGGCCGTCAGCAACGCATGACTGATGCATCCCAGACGCACACCGACCACCAGAATCACCGGCAACTTCAGCGCAATCGCCAGATCCGACAGATTGTCCTGATCCGCCAACGGCACCCGCCAGCCACCCGCGCCTTCGATCAGCGTGAAGTCGGCATTCATGGCCAGAATCTCGCGCATCGGCGCCAGCAACGATTGCACGGTCAGCGCCACACCCGCCTCGCGCGCTGCCAGATGCGGCGCGATCGCCGGTTCGAACGCCACCGGATTGACCTGTTGATACGTCAGCGGTAACGAGCATTCGGCCTGCAACGCCAGCGCATCGGAATTGCGCAAACCTCTGGGCGTCACCACACAGCCGGACGCCACCGGTTTGCCCGCCGCCGTACTCAGCCCCGCCGAGCGCGCAGCATGCAGCAATCCGGCGGCGACGGTGGTCTTGCCAACGTCAGTGTCGGTTCCGGTGATGAAATAGGCTGCGCTCATAAGGGTTTCTCCAACACGGCGTAGACCACCTGATAAGTCGCCGGCAAGCCCTGCGGCTGACGGAACTGCTCGTAGGCTTCGACCAGCCCCAGAATCCGCGCCCGTCCGGTCAAACCACCGGGCCGGCCAGGGTTCAGGTTATGCGCGCCCAAGGCCTTGAGTTCATGGGTCAGGCTGCGCACATCCGGGTAATGCAGCACATGTGGCCGGTTCTCGAGACAAACACTGCGCAAACCACTGGCCGCGCACAATTGCTCGTAGCGGGCGAATTCGCGGAAGCGGTTGACGTGCACCAGGCCATCGACCTGACGCCAGCTGTCACGCAATTCGTACAGCGTCCCTACACAAAGACTAGCAAACGCGAAAATCCCCCCCGGTTTCAGCACCCGAAACGCTTCGCCGAGCACTGCTTCGAAGTCCGCGCACCACTGCACGGCGAGGCTGGAGAAGATCAGATCACACGTCAAATCCTGCAACGGCAAACGTTCGGCATCGCCAGCAATGAAGTGTGTGGCCCCGCCCAACGGCCGCGCGTGATTGAGCATGCCCTCCGCGATATCCAGCGCCAGCCCCTCACCAAATCGCTCGGCCAGTGCCCGAGTGAAATACCCGGTGCCACAACCCAGATCCAGCCAGCATGCCGGCCGAAAATCCACCGGCAAGCGATTCATCAACTGCGTACCGACATCGCGCTGCAACTCGGCGACGCTGTCATAGCTGGCCGCTGCGCGAGAAAAAGAAGCTGCGACCTGGCGCTTGTCAGGCAAGCCGCCGGGCAACGCCGCAACAGACAAATCAGTCATCACCGCACTCACTTAAAAACGCCTGGATCGCACCCGCTACACCGTGGGGATCTTCCAGAAGAAACGCATGGCTGGCCTGCTCGATCAGACCAACTTCGACATCTGCCAGCAACGCGAACAACTCACCCGCGGCCTCCGCCGGCACCAACCCGTCCAGCCCGCTGAACAGATGCAATTGCGGGCCACGAAACGCCTGCAAGGCTTCACGCGTATCGATCTGCGCCAACAATTCCAGACCGGCCATCAACGCGGCCGGCGAGGTATTCGGTGCGCCGCCAAGCAACAGCCGCGACAAGCCGCGCGCGTCTTGCGCGCCCTGGGCGCACAGCAGAGAGAATCGCTTGAGGGTCGTGCGCGGGTCGGCGCTGCAGCCGGCCAGAAACGCATCGAAGGTCTCGCCGGGCATCGCGCTCGGCCACTGTTCATGGGCGACAAACGAAGGATTGCTCGCCAGGGTCAGCAAGCCGCAGCAATGTTCGCCACGCCGCGCCGCCAGCTCGGAAGCGAGCATGCCGCCCAGCGACCAGCCGCCGAGCCAGGCATCTTCGGGGATGCGCTCATCGAGTTCGTCGAGCCAGTCGTCCAGATCGCTGGAGTCCAGCTCCGGCAACGGCTCGATGTCGACCTGCAGGTGTTCGTCGAGTCCGCGCAACGCAGCGGCCAGCGGCTCCAGCGGCGAAACGCCGAGCCCCCAACCCGGTAGCAGAATCAGGCGATCACGCATGGCTTGGCTCCGACTTGAGTTGCGCAAAGCAATCGGCCAGTCCTTCTAACAATAGCTGCACCTGCGCCTCGCTGTGGGCGGCGGTCAGCGTCACCCGCAACCGCGCGCTGCCGGCAGGCACGGTCGGCGGGCGGATCGCGGTGACCATCAGCCCACGCTCGCGCAGCATCTGCGACAGACGCACGGCGCGACCGGTATCGCCGATCAGGATCGGCTGGATCGGCGTGAAGCTGTCCATCAGTTCCAGACCGATCTGCTCGGCGCCGTGGCGGAACTGGCGGATCAGCGTTTGCAGATGCTCGCGACGCCAGTGCTCGCTGCGCAGCAGTTCCAGACTTTTCAACGTTGCGCAGGCCAGCGCCGGCGGTTGGCTGGTGGTGTAGATGTAAGGCCGGGCGAACTGGATCAAACTTTCGATCAGCTCTTCACTGCCGGCCACAAAGGCGCCAGCCGTACCGAACGCTTTGCCGAGCGTGCCGACCAGCACCGGCACGTCTTCCTGGCTCAAACCGAAATGCTCGACGATGCCGCCACCGTTCGCCCCAAGCGGGCCGAAACCGTGAGCGTCGTCGACCATCAGCCACGCGCCTTTGGCCTTGGTTTCCCGGGCCAGCGCCGGCAGATCGGCAAGGTCGCCGTCCATGCTGAATACGCCGTCAGTGACCACCAGCGTATTGCCGGTGGCTTTCTCCAGACGCTTGGCGAGGCTGTCGGCGTCGTTGTGCAGATAACGATTGAAGCGCGCCCCGGACAACAGGCCGGCATCCAGCAACGAGGCATGATTGAGCCGGTCTTCCAGCACCGTATCGCCCTGCCCGACCAATGCGGTGACCGCGCCAAGGTTGGCCATGTAACCGGTGGTGAACAACAGCGCACGCGGCCGTCCGGTGAGATCCGCCAAAGCCTCTTCAAGCGCGTGATGCGGGCCGCTGTGGCCGATCACCAGATGCGAGGCACCGCCGCCGACGCCCCACTTCGAGGCACCGGCGCGCCAGGCTTCGATCACTTGCGGATGATTGGCCAGGCCCAGGTAATCGTTGTTGCAGAACGCCAGCAACGGCTGACCGTCGACCACCACTTCCGGCCCTTGCGGGCTTTCAAGCAGCGGGCGCTGGCGATAGAGATTTTCGGCACGACGAGCAGCAAGGCGTGCGGCGAGATCGAAAGACATGCAAGCCTCACGGGTGGCAAATGAATCAGCAGGCGCCGCCCAAGGCAGCGCCTGAGAAGAACGGGCGATCAGACCGCCGCGTTGTAGAACTGCTCGCTGCTCTTCTGCTCCACCAGCGCCTGCTCGATGGCAGCCTGATGCACTTCGTCGGCATGCTCTTCGCGGGCTTCCGGCTGAATGCCCAGACGCGCAAACAGTTGCATGTCCTTGTCGGCCTGCGGGTTGGCGGTGGTCAGCAGTTTGTCGCCGTAGAAGATCGAGTTGGCGCCGGCGAAGAACGCCAGGGCCTGCATCTGCTCGTTCATCGCTTCGCGGCCGGCGGACAGGCGCACGTGGGATTGCGGCATGAGGATGCGCGCCACAGCGAGCATACGGATGAAGTCGAACGGATCGACGTCGTCGGCGTTTTCCAGCGGCGTGCCGGCGACTTTCACCAGCATGTTGATCGGCACCGATTCCGGATGCTCCGGCAGGTTGGCCAGCTGGATCAGCAGGTTCGCGCGGTCATCGAGGGACTCGCCCATGCCGAGAATGCCGCCGGAGCAGATTTTCATCCCCGCATCGCGCACGTAGGCCAGGGTTTGCAGGCGCTCGCTGTAGGTGCGGGTAGTGATGATGCTGCCGTAGAACTCCGGCGAGGTGTCGAGGTTATGGTTGTAGTAGTCGAGCCCGGCCTTGGCCAGTGCTTCGGTCTGATCCTGATCGAGGCGACCGAGGGTCATGCAGGTTTCCAGGCCCATGGCCTTTACGCCTTCGACCATCTTCAGCACGTAAGGCATGTCCTTGGCCGACGGGTGTTTCCACGCCGCCCCCATGCAGAAACGGGTCGAACCGATGGCCTTGGCGCGGGCAGCCTCTTCGAGGACTTTCTGCACTTCCATCAGCTTTTCTTTTTCCAGCCCGGTGTTGTAGTGACCGGACTGCGGACAATATTTGCAATCTTCCGGGCAGGCGCCGGTCTTGATCGACAGCAGGGTGGAAACCTGGACGCGGTTGGCGTCGAAATGCGCGCGGTGCACCGTCTGCGCCTGGAACAGCAAGTCGTTGAATGGCTGAACGAAGAGTGCTTTGACTTCGGCCAAAGTCCAGTCGTGACGCAGGGTGGCAGTGGTGCTGGCGCTCATGGGCGTTTCCTTGGTTATGCTTGGCTGGCGCCTGGGGAAACGGAATACCCACAGGCACGACACGGGTGTTCGGCATATTTAAGGAAGAGTCATGCGCTGTCAACCACGCTACGAAAGGCCGGTTTACATCTGGTTAAAAAACAAACAGAACTGCTTATTGTGCAATGAACCGGCAGACGCGCTAATCCCGATCTGCACCGCCTGCGAAACCGATCTGCCGTGGCTGGGCGATCAGTGCCTGACCTGCGCCCTGCCCTTGCCCGCTGTCGGCCTGACCTGTGGGGGCTGCCTGCAGGATCCACCGGCCTTCGAGCAGGTGGCCGTGCCCTGGATTTATGGCTTTCCGGTGGACACGCTGATCACCCGCTTCAAGCACAACGCCAAATGGCCGCTTGGCCACTTGCTCGCCGACGTTCTCGGCGAGTTCCTGCAACATCGCTTCGAAGAAGACCTGCCTCGCCCGGACGCCCTGCTGCCGGTGCCGCTTGCACCGAAACGCCTGCGCCAGCGCGGCTTCAATCAAGCGGCGATGCTGGCGCAGTGGCTGGGCAAGTCACTCGACCTGCCTTGCGAGGAGCACAGCCTGTTGCGCGTGCAGGACACCGACGCCCAGCAGGCCCTGAACGCCAAAGCGCGTAAACGCAATCTGCGTCACGCCTTCGCCTTGAGCCCCGATGCCCAGGTGCAAGGCCGGCACCTGGCCCTGGTCGACGACGTGCTGACCACCGGCGCCACCACCCAGGCGCTGGCCCGTTTGCTGATGGACGCCGGCGCCGCGCGGGTGGATGTGTACTGCCTGGCCCGCACGCCAAAACCCGGCGACGCGGCTTGACGGATACGCCTCAAGCCGCCAACGTCCTCCTTCAACCTTTCAGCACAAAGCGTCCGCCATGTCCCTGCCCTCTCTGTTGTCCCAGCACATCGTCCGCCGTCCGCAGCGCATCGCCTTGCTGCAACACATCGCCGAACAGGGTTCGATCACCCGCGCCGCGAAGAGCGCCGGCCTGAGTTACAAGGCGGCGTGGGATGCCATCGATGAGCTGAACAACCTTGCGCAAAAGCCTCTGGTCGAGCGCGCGGTCGGCGGCAAGGGTGGCGGTGGCGCCAAACTGTCGAGCGAGGGCGAGCGGGTGCTGCGCCTCTATCAAAAGCTGCAAGCCTTGCAGGCCCAGGTGCTGGAAGCGGCCGAGGACGCCAGCGATCTGGACCTGCTCGGTCGGCTGATGCTCAGGACCAGTGCGCGCAATCAGTTGCACGGCAAAGTCGTGCTGATCGAAGGCCAGGGCCGCAATGACCTGATCCGCCTCGAACTGGCCGAAGGGCTGTCGATCGACGCGCAGATCACCCACGACAGCACCGTGCACCTGGAGCTGCAACCGGGCACCGAGGTGGTGGCGCTGATCAAGGCCGGCTGGCTCGAACTGCTTGCGCCAGAGGCCACGCCTGCCGTCGGCCACAACCTTTTGAGCGGTCGGATCGAGGCGATTCTCGACGCCGAGGACGGCCCGAGCGAAGTGCGCATCGCCCTGCCCAACGGCCAGACCCTGTGTGCGCTGGCGGAACCGCTGGACTTGCGCACTCGTGGCCTGACGGTCGAGCAACCAGTGCAGGTGCAGTTTTCCCCGTCCAATGTGCTGCTCGGAACACCGCTCTAAACGGCGCTGCAACGAAAGCGTCATCGACCCGCATTAAGGTGGCTGCCAAAACCATGCAGGGAGCCTGATGTGAGCCTATTAGAAGAAAACCAATCCACAGACCTGGAAAAAATGGTCGGCCTGAGCCGTCGCGGTTTCATCAGCGCCGGCGCGCTGTGCGGCGCGGCGATGTTCCTCGGCGGCAACCTGCTGAGCCGCAGCGTACTGGCCGCCAGTGTCAGCGCCGGCAACAGCCGTCTGCTCGGCTTCGACAGCATTCCGGCTGCCACCACCGACGTCATCAGCCTGCCCAAAGGCTACAAGTCGTCGGTGCTGATCAGCTGGGGCCAGCCGTTGCAAAAGAACGGCCCGGCCTTCGACCCGAGCGGCAATGGCACCGCGGCTGCGCAGGAAGTGCAGTTCGGCGACAACAACGACGGCATGAGCCTGTTTGAATTCCCGGGCGAGAAAAACCGCGCGTTGATGGCGATCAACAACGAATACACCAACTACCGCTACCTCTATCCGCACGGCGGCATGCCGCAGTCGGCCGAAGACGTGCGCAAGGCCCTGGCCTGCGAAGGCGTGTCGGTGATCGAAGTCCAGCGCAAGAACGGCCAGTGGCAGTTCGTCCAGGGCTCGCGCTACAACCGGCGCATTCACGGTAACTCGCCGCTGCGCATCAGCGGCCCGGCCGCCGGTCACGAGCTGATGAAAACCAGCGCCGACAAGCACGGCAAAAAAGTCCTCGGCACCTTCCAGAACTGCGCCAACGGCAAGACGCCGTGGGGCACCTATCTGACCTGCGAAGAGAACTTCACCGACTGCTTCGGCAGCAGCAACGCCCAGCAACAGTTCGACCCGGCGCAGAAGCGCTACGGCGTGTCGGCCGCCAGCCGTGAGATCAACTGGCATCCGTTCGATCCGCGCTTCGACATGGCGAAGAACCCCAACGAGCTCAACCGTCACGGCTGGGTCGTGGAGATCGATCCGTTCGACCCGCAATCGACCCCGGTCAAACGCACCGCGCTGGGCCGCTTCAAACATGAAAACGCCGCACTGGCCGAGACCGACGACGGTCGCGCCGTGGTGTACATGGGCGACGACGAACGCGGCGAGTTCATCTACAAATTCGTCAGCCGCGACAAGATCAACCACCGCAACGCCAAGGCCAACCGCGACATCCTCGATCACGGCACGCTGTACGTGGCCAAGTTCGATGCGGGCGACGGCAACCCGGATCACCCGAAAGGCCAAGGCCAGTGGATCGAACTGACCCACGGCAAGAACGGCATCGACGCCAGCAGCGGTTTCGCCGATCAGGCTGAAGTGCTGATTCACGCGCGTCTCGCCGCCAGCGTGGTCGGCGCCACGCGCATGGACCGCCCTGAATGGATCGTGGTCAGCCCGAAAGACGGCCAGGTTTATTGCACCCTGACCAACAACGCCAAGCGCGGCGAAGACGGCCAACCGGTGGGCGGGCCGAACCCGCGCGAGAAGAACGTCTACGGCCAGATCCTGCGCTGGCGCACCGACCGCGACGATCACGCAGCGAAGACCTTCGCCTGGGATCTGTTCGTGGTCGCCGGCAACCCGGGCGTCCATGCCGGTACGCCGAAGGGCGGCTCGTCGAATATCACCCCGCAGAACATGTTCAACAGCCCGGACGGCCTCGGCTTCGACAAGGCCGGACGGTTGTGGATTCTCACCGACGGCGACTCGAGCAACGCTGGTGATTTCGCCGGGATGGGCAACAACCAGATGCTCTGCGCCGATCCTGCGACCGGTGAGATTCGCCGGTTCATGGTCGGGCCGATCGGTTGCGAAGTCACCGGGATCAGTTTCTCGCCGGATCAGAAAACCCTGTTCGTCGGGATTCAGCACCCGGGCGAGAACGGCGGTTCGACCTTCCCCGAGCACCTGCCGAACGGCAAGCCGCGGTCATCGGTGATGGCGATTACCCGTGAGGATGGCGGGATCGTCGGCGCCTGATCGGGCGACGCTCTGATCGTTCCCGTGCACTGCACGGGAACGATCCCACTCAAGACAGCCCGTCTGCGCTACCATGCTGAGCCGGACGCGGCAGCCTGCTGCGCGCAGGAGTCAGCATGGCCCACCCGTTTGAAACCCTCACCCCAGACCTCGTGCTCGACGCTGTCGAAAGCATCGGCTTCCTGAGCGACGCGCGCATTCTGGCGCTCAACAGTTATGAAAACCGCGTCTATCAGGTCGGCATCGAAGACTCGGAACCGCTGATCGCCAAGTTCTATCGCCCGCAGCGCTGGACCAACGAAGCGATTCTGGAAGAGCACCAGTTCACCTTCGAACTGGCCGACGTCGAGATCCCGGTGGTGGCGCCGTTGATCCACAACGGCGAAACCCTGCACGAACACGCCGGTTTTCGTTTCACCCTGTTTCCCCGTCGCGGTGGCCGGGCGCCGGAGCCGGGCAATCTCGACCAGTTGTATCGCCTCGGCCAGTTGCTCGGGCGCATGCACGCGGTCGGCGGGACCAAACCGTTCGAACACCGCGAAGCACTGGCGGTGAAGAACTTCGGCCATGACTCGCTGACCACGTTGCTGGAAGGCAACTTCATTCCCAAGAGCCTGCTGCCGGCCTACGAGTCCGTCGCCCGCGACCTGCTCAAGCGTGTGGAAGACGTCTACGCCAACACGCCGCACCAGAACATCCGCATGCACGGCGACTGCCACCCCGGCAACATGATGTGCCGCGACGAGATGTTCCACATCGTCGACCTCGACGACTGCCGCATGGGCCCGGCGGTGCAGGACATCTGGATGATGCTCGCCGGCGATCGTCAGGATTGTCTGGGGCAGTTGTCGGAATTGATGGACGGCTACAACGAATTTCATGACTTCGACCCGCGCGAGCTGGCGCTGATCGAACCGCTGCGCGCCCTGCGACTGATGCATTACAGCGCGTGGCTGGCCCGGCGCTGGGACGACCCGGCGTTCCCCCGCAGCTTTCCATGGTTCGGCAGCGAGCGGTATTGGGGCGATCAGGTGCTGGCGTTGCGCGAGCAACTGGCGGCGTTGAACGAAGAGCCGTTGAAGCTTTTCTGACACGACACGTCTATACAACTGCCCGTACAATCGCTGCTTTGTTAGCTGCCTAAGCAAGGATTCTGCATGCAAGCCGCCAACCCGCGTCGCGGGTACATTCTGGGCCTTAGCGCCTACATCATCTGGGGACTGTTCCCGCTCTATTTCAAAGCCATCGCCGAAGTGCCGGCGGTGGAAATCATCATTCACCGGGTGCTGTGGTCGGCACTGTTCGGCGCGCTGCTGTTGATGGTGTGGAAGCATCCCGGCTGGTGGCAGGAGCTGCGCGACAACCCGAAACGCCTGGCGATTCTCGCGCTCAGCGGCACCTTGATCGCGGCCAACTGGCTGACCTATGTCTGGTCGGTGAACAACGGCCGGATGCTGGAAGCGAGCCTCGGTTACTACATCAACCCGCTGGTGAACGTGCTGCTGGGCATGCTGATCCTCGGCGAACGCCTGCGGCGCATGCAGTGGTTGGCGGTCGGTCTGGCGGCGGTCGGCGTTGCGCAGCAGGTGTGGCAGGTCGGCAGTCTGCCGTGGGTGTCGCTGGTGCTGGCGCTGACCTTCGGTTTCTACGGGCTGATCCGCAAGCAGGCGCCGGTCAAGGCGCTGCCGGGGCTAGTGGTGGAAACCTGGATGCTGGTGCCGATCGCCCTCGCGTGGCTGCTGTTCAATCCGACCGCGACCAGTGCCCAGGCCGAGTTCTGGACCACTTCCGAAGCCTGGTGGCTGGTGGCGGCCGGTCCGGTGACGCTGGTGCCGCTGGTCTGCTTCAACGCGGCGGCACGGCACCTGCCCTACACCACCCTCGGTTTCCTGCAATACCTGGCGCCGACGCTGGTGCTGCTGCAGGCCGTGCTGCTGTTCGGCGAGCACCTGTCGTCCAGCACGCTGATTGCCTTCATGTTTATCTGGGCCGGTCTGGCGGTGTACAGCGTCGATGCGTGGCTGAGCCTGCGCCGGCGCAGCTGATCAAAAAACGCACAAACCTCCACAGGCCACGGTTCTCGTGGCCTGTATCGTTCCTTCCCAAGGTTATCCACAGCGTGATCCCCGCCGTTTGTGCGCAAGTCACTGAATGCTGGCGGTTTTTTGATCAATCTTCGCCAAGCCACGGCGGACGTGGCCTGGCGCTCAGTCTCTACAGGTTATCCACAGGCAGGTGCACGCTAAAACTGGATAACCCGTTCCCCTCTTATGGATCAGTGCGCAGCACCAGTTCCACCATCAGGTCATCGGCCAGGGTTTCCAGGCGCGATTGCAGCACATCCAGCGACAGAGTCAGTGGCACCGCCAGAATCGCCTCGGCGTGGAACAACGGCTCGCTGCTCATCGGCGCCGGGCGCACTTCGGTCACCAACCTTTCGAGATTGACGCCTTGCTCGCTCAGCAACCGGGTGATGTCGCGCACGATGCCCGGACGATCATTGCCCACCAGCTCCATGGCGATCGGTTTCCAGGTGCAGGCCTGCTCGATACCGCTTTCGGCCACCAGCACGCGAATCCCCTGAGCCGACAAAGCTTGTAGGGCATCGACTAATTCGTCGTAAGCCTCCGCCGGCACGCCCACCCGCAGGATCCCGGCGAACTGCCCGGCCATGCGTGACATGCGGCTTTCCAGCCAGTTACCGCCGTGTTCAGCGATGCATTGGGCGATGCGCTCGACCTGCCCGGGCTTGTCCGGAGCGAAGACGGTGAGTACGAGGTGATCCATGGCGCAGCCCTCTTGTCATGACTTTTGTTATAGAAAAGCAAGTATAGGCAAGCGTTCGACAGACGCCTCAGACGCTCGAAATCACAAATCGTGTACAACTTTTTATATTTAACTGGAACAATCCATTGGTTTTTTGAGAACATCCCGTTCCGCGCCGTGACCGCAATGCGTCATGGGGTCGCAGAACGACGTAATTAGTCTGATTTTCACAACCGCAACTCATCATGTAGTATGCCGCAGCGCGCACTACATAACGCTGGATCGATGTCTGCCCAAGGCACGTTCGCAACCCTGAAAGCCCCGTCAGCAAGGCCCCCAAGCCGTTGATTGGTCCCAGCCCAGCCGCCAGCGATGGCATGTACTGGTCGAGGGGTTTGTGGTTTAAATGGCCAGAGGCTTCATTGTTAAATTGAAGAGCTGAAAAGCGAAATAGCTGAGCAGAGTGAGGCAAGCAATGACTGAACACGTTCAAGTCGGTGGCCTGCAGGTCGCCAAAGTCCTGTTCGACTTCGTGAACAACGAAGCCATTCCCGGTACCGGCCTCACCGCCGACAAATTCTGGGAAGGTGCCGACAAGGTCATTCACGACCTGGCGCCGAAGAACAAAGCCCTACTCGCCAAACGCGATGACTTCCAGGCTCGTATCGATGGCTGGCACCAGAGCCGTGCCGGTCAGCCGCACGACGCCGTGGCCTATAAAGCCTTCCTGCAAGAGATCGGTTATCTGCTGCCAGAAGCGGCTGATTTCCAGGCAACGACGCAAAACGTCGATGACGAAATCGCCCGTACCGCCGGCCCGCAACTCGTGGTTCCGGTGATGAACGCCCGCTTCGCCCTCAACGCCTCGAACGCCCGCTGGGGTTCGCTGTACGACGCCCTGTATGGCACCGACGCCATCAGCGAAGCCGGCGGCGCGGAAAAAGGCAAAGGCTACAACAAGGTGCGTGGCGACAAAGTCATCGCCTTCGCCCGTGCGTTCCTCGACGAAGCCGCGCCACTGGCGACCGGCTCCCACGTCGATTCCACCGGCTACAGAATCGCTGACGGCAAACTGGTGGTCGCCCTCAAGGGCGGCAGCACCAGCGGCCTGCGCAACGACGCACAGCTGATCGGCTTCCAGGGCGACGCCAACGCGCCGATCGCGATCCTGCTGAAAAACAACGGCCTGCATTTCGAAATCCAGATCGATGCCAGCACCCCGGTCGGCCAGACCGATGCCGCCGGCGTCAAAGACATCCTGATGGAAGCGGCGCTGACCACCATCATGGACTGCGAAGACTCCGTCGCTGCCGTCGATGCCGACGACAAAGTGGTGATCTACCGCAACTGGCTCGGCCTGATGAAGGGCGATCTGGCGGAATCCGTGTCCAAGGGCGGCCAGACCTTCACCCGTACCATGAACCCGGATCGCACCTACACCAAGGTCGACGGCAGCGAACTGACCCTGCACGGCCGCTCGCTGTTGTTCGTGCGTAACGTCGGCCACCTGATGACCATCGACGCGATCCTCGACAAGCATGGCAACGAAGTGCCGGAAGGCATCCTCGACGGTCTGGTGACTTGCCTGGCGGCAATGCACAACCTGAGCGGCAACACTTCGCGCAAGAACACCCGCACCGGTTCCGTCTACATCGTTAAACCGAAGATGCACGGCCCGGAAGAAGCGGCGTTCACCAACGAGCTGTTCGGTCGCATCGAAGACGTCCTGGGCCTCAAGCGCAACACCCTGAAAGTCGGGATCATGGACGAGGAGCGTCGTACCACGGTCAACCTGAAAGCGTGCATCCAGGCTGCCAGCGAGCGCGTGGTGTTCATCAACACCGGTTTCCTCGACCGCACCGGCGACGAAATCCACACTTCCATGGAAGCCGGCCCGATGGTGCGCAAGGCTGACATGAAGGCCGAGAAGTGGATCGGCGCCTACGAGAACTGGAACGTCGATATCGGTCTGAGCACCGGCCTGCAAGGTCGTGCGCAAATCGGTAAAGGCATGTGGGCAATGCCCGACCTGATGGCAGCGATGCTCGAACAGAAAATCGCTCACCCGCTGGCCGGCGCCAACACTGCCTGGGTTCCTTCGCCGACCGCCGCTGCGCTGCACGCGCTGCAGTACCACAAGGTCGACGTGTTCGCCCGTCAGGCCGAGCTGGCCAAACGTGCCCGCGCTTCGGTCGATGACATCCTGACCATCCCGCTGGCGGTCAACCCGAACTGGACGCCGGAGCAGATCAAGAACGAACTGGACAACAACGCCCAGGGCATTCTCGGTTACGTGGTGCGCTGGATCGACCAGGGCGTGGGTTGCTCGAAAGTGCCGGACATCAACGACGTCGGCCTGATGGAAGACCGTGCAACGCTGCGTATCTCCAGCCAGCACATCGCCAACTGGCTGCGCCACGGCGTGGTGACCGAAGCGCAAGTGATGGAAAGCCTCAAGCGCATGGCGCCGGTGGTTGACCGTCAGAATGCCAACGACCCGCTGTACCGTCCGCTGGCCCCGAACTTCGACAGCAACATCGCCTTCCAGGCGGCGGTCGAACTGGTGATCGAGGGCACCAAACAGCCGAACGGCTACACCGAGCCGGTCCTGCACCGTCGTCGTCGCGAGTTCAAGGCTGCCAACGGCCTGTAACCTGCGCTGATGCCGGACATGAAAAAGCCCTGATCTATCGATCAGGGCTTTTTTGTTTGCGCCGGATTGGCTAGGGCTCGATGCCCAGCTCATGCCTGACGAGACCGAGCAACTTGGCGGTATCAATCGGCTTGAGCAAAAAGTCCACCACACTCAAATGCATCGCCGCAATCGCGTCCTTCACGTCGGCATCGCCCGAGACAATGATGATCGGCATTGCCGCCCGTACCGACTCGCGCACCTGCCGGATCAGGTCCAGCCCGCCTACATTGCCCATCCGCAGATCGGTGATCACCAGGCCAATGGAAGGTTTCTCTTCGAGCATCTTCAGGGCGGACTCGCCGCTGGCCGCGGTCAGGCAGCGAATGCCATCCAGTGCCAGGATCTCCGACAACAACTCGCGGGCATCCTTGTCGTCGTCGACGATCAGTACCCGCTGCGGCGGCAGGTCGGGTTCCAGCATGACGGCGCTGAGCGCTTCCCGCTCGGCGTCGCTCAAAATATCGTGGTCGGACATGGCGTTCTCTACGTTTTCAAATCGATCCCCTGGCACAGTGGTCAGACATCGCTGGGCAGAGCTTCAATGTGCACTTCGTCGGATTTTTTTCCAAGGGGCGAATCGAAGAATTTCCGACTGATTTTGTAGGGCATATCCGAAAACTCCCCAACGGCATGCCCAACCTAGACTTACGTCCAATGGGCACCCCGCGCGATGGGGTCGACCATGGCTGCAACGATCCGACAACAACAATTCGAAAAAGACTGCGGTAATGGTTATGAGTAAAGCGGACGCCTTCACCCAGGCAGGGAAAACCGCGGTGTTGCAGAACATTCAAGGCACTTTGCAATTCCTCCAGCGCTTCCCCCCTTTCAATCAAATGGAACATGCCCACCTGGCCTATCTGGTGGAGCAATGCCAGCTGCGTTTCTACGGTCAGGGCGAAAGCATCATCAAACCCGCCGACGGGCCGGTCGAACACTTCTACATCGTCAAGCAGGGCCGGGTGGTCGGCGAGCGTCCGCACACGGCCAAGGGCGGCACCGAAACCACGTTTGAAATCACCACCGGCGAGTGTTTTCCCCTTGCCGCGCTGCTCGGCGAACGGGCGACCCGCACCGAACACCTGGCCGGCGAAGACACCTTCTGCCTGCAACTGAACAAACTGGCGTTCATCAAGCTGTTCGCCCTCTCCAACACCTTCCGCGATTTCGCCCTGCGCGGGGTCAGCAGCCTGCTCGATCAGGTCAATCAGCAAGTCCAGCAGAAAGCCGTGGAAACCCTCGGCACCCAGTATTCGCTGAACACTCGCCTGGGCGAATTGGCCATGCGCCATCCGGTGACCTGCAGCCCCTCCACCCCACTGCGCGAAGCGGTGAAGCTGATGCACGAACAACAGGTCGGCAGCATCGTCGCGGTGGATGAGCAAAAGGCGCCGCTGGGGATTTTCACCCTGCGCGATCTCCGGCATGTAGTGGCTGAAGGGGTTGGCGATTTCAGCGAGCCGATCGAACGCCACATGACGCACTCGCCGTTCTATCTGTCGCCGGATCACAGCGCCTTCGACGCGGCGATTGCCATGACCGAACGGCACATCGCCCATGTGTGTCTGGTCAAGGATCGACGCCTGTGCGGTGTGGTTTCCGAGCGGGATCTGTTCTCGCTGCAACGGGTCGATCTGGTGCATTTGGCGCGCACCATCCGCAGCGCCCAGCGGGTCGAACAACTGGTGACTCTGCGCGGCGAGATCGGCCAACTGGTAGAGCGCATGTTGGCTCACGGCGCCTCATCGACCCAGATTACTCACATCATCACCCTGCTCAACGATCACACCGTGTGCCGGGTAATCGAACTGACCCTCGCCGAAAAAGGCGACCCCGGCGTGCCATTCAGCTGGCTGTGCTTCGGCAGCGAAGGACGGCGCGAGCAGACGCTGCACACCGATCAGGACAACGGCATTCTGTTCGACGCACGGGATGCGGCCCATGCGGCGGAGATTCGCGGCAAGCTGCTGCCCATCGCCCAGCAGATCAACAACAGCCTGGCGCAGTGCGGCTTCACCCTGTGCAAGGGCAACGTCATGGCCGGCAATCCGCAGTTGTGCCTGTCCCGCGCCGAATGGGCCCGACGCTTTGCCGCGTTCATTCGCGAGGCGACGCCGGAGAACCTGTTGGGCTCAAGCATTTATTTCGACCTGCGGGTGGTGTGGGGTGATGAACAGGGTTGCGAGCAATTGCGCCGGGGGATTCTTGATCAGGTCGCAGACAACCGGCTGTTCCAACGGATGATGGCCGAGAACGCCTTGCGCAACCGTCCACCAGTAGGACGTTTCCGCGAGTTCGTGCTGACGAAAAAGAACGGCGAGAAAGCCACGCTGGACCTGAAAATCCAGGGCCTGACCCCGTTTGTCGACGGTGCCCGCCTGCTGGCGCTGGCCCATGGCATCGATGCCAACAACACCCTCGAACGCTTCCGCCAGCTTGTGGATAAAGAAGTCATCGACCGACTGGATGGCGCCGCGTACGAAGAGGCCTATCACTTCATTCAGCAGACGCGCATGCAGCAGCATCAACTGCAGACCCGGGAAAACCTGCCCTATTCGAACCGGGTCGATCCCGACAGCCTCAATCATCTGGACCGGCGCATCCTGCGTGAGTCCCTGCGCCAGGCCCAGCGCCTGCAAAGCAGCCTGACCTTGCGGTATCAGCTATGAGCCTGTTTTCGTGGCTGCGCCCGGCCAGCCCCGTTGTGCCGGACGACCTGCAACAGCGCCTGACGAAACTGCCGACCATCGGCGAACTGCGCGAATGCAGCCTGCGCGAACAGCGTTGGGTGGTGCTGGATCTGGAAACCACCGGGCTGAACCTGAGCAAGGATCGGGTGCTGTCGATCGGCGCGGTGGTGATCGAGGACGGTGCGATCGACTTCAGCCAGCAATTCGAACGCACCCTGCAATGCCGGGAGTTGAAACTCGGCCCGAGCGTGTTGATTCACGGTCTGGCCCCGAGCGCGATTGCCGCCGGCAGCGAGCCCACGGAAGCGCTGGTCGAACTGCTGGAGTTTATCGGCGACAGTCCGGTGCTAGCGTTTCACGCTTCGTTCGACCAGCACATGCTCGGCCGCGCACTGAAGGAACATCTGGGGCACAAGTTGCAGACGGTGTTTCTCGATGTGGCGCAGATCGCCCCGCTGGTTTGCCCGCAGGCGCAGATTCGCGAGGCGGGGCTGGACGAGTGGATCGACTGGTTCAAGCTCGAAGTCTTCGAGCGCCACCATGCGAGCGCCGACGCTCTGGCCACGGCGGAACTGGCGCTGATTCTGTTCAGCCGGGCACGCCAGCAGCAGATCCACAGCCCGCTGAATCTGCAGCAACGCCTGAGTCAGTGGAAACGCCGCCAGCAGACGCATTCGTTCTGAATTCGGGTTGTCGCCCGACAACCCGACCGGTGGCCAATTGCTAACCATTCCCACCTCTGCCACAATCGCGAACAATTCTCGTTAGTTAAAACTTCCCAGTCGGTGTCGTCGTGTCTTCAGCCCAAAGCCCTCACAGTGAGCTCGTCGGTGCGTTGTATCGCGACCACCGCGGCTGGCTGCTGGCCTGGCTGCGCCGCAATGTGGCTTGCCCGCAACGTGCCGAAGACCTGAGCCAGGACACCTTCGTCCGCCTGCTCGGCCGCGATGAGCTACTGACACCCCGCGAACCCCGGGCGTTTCTGGTAGCCATCGCCAAAGGCTTGTTGTTCGACTACTTCCGCCGTGCAGCGCTGGAACAGGCGTATCTGACCGAACTGATGCTGATCCCCGAGGGCGAACAGCCCTCGGTCGAAGAACAGCAACTGATCCTCGAAGACCTCAAGGCCATCGACCGCATGCTCGGCAAGCTGTCGACCAAGGCTCGCGCCGCTTTCCTCTATAACCGTCTCGACGGTCTGACCCACGCCGAGATCGCCGACAAACTCGGCGTGTCTGTCCCACGCGTGCGCCAGTATCTGGCCCAGGGCATCCGCCAGTGCTACATCGCGCTGTACGGTGAGCCGACATGAGCCCGGCCAGTTCTCGACCGGTCCCGGCTCATGTGCTGGATGCGGCGATTGCCTGGCAGTTGACCCTCGATTCCAGCACGCCACTGGAGCGCGAAGAGTTCGCCAAATGGCACGCGGCCAACGAAGAACACGCTCGCGCCTGGCGTCAGTTGGGCATGCTCGACCAGCGTTTCAGCGTGGCCAACGGCCCGGCACGCACCGCGTTGCTGCAATCGCGCGAAGGCATCCGCCGTCGGGTGCGCAAGCTGGGCAGCGGGCTGGCCAGTGTCGTGGCGGTGGTCGGTCTGGCGTTGTTTGCCAGCGAACGTTATCTGCCGCTGGATTACTGGCTCGCCGATCAACGCACCGCCACCGGCGAACAGCGCACCGTGCGCCTGGCCGACGGCACCGTGCTCAACCTCAATACCCACAGCGCGGTGGATGTCCGCTTCGATGAGAAGCAACGGCTGATCGTGTTGCAGGACGGCGAAATCCTCGTCGAAACCGGTCACGGCGATGCGCGGCCGTTCATCGTCGAAACCGCTGAGGGCAGCATGCGCGCTCTGGGCACGCGGTTCCTGGTCAAGCGCGAAGACGCCGGCACCCGCCTTAGCGTGTTGCAGTCGGCAGTGGCGGCGCATCCGCAATCCGATCCGCAGGAACAGATCCTGCGCGAAGGCCAGCAAGTGCTGATCCGCCACAACGGTCTGGATTCGGTGGTGGCACTCACCCCCGGCGCCGATGCCTGGACCCGCGGCATGCTGGTGGTGGACAACGCACGCCTGGAAGACCTGGTGCATGAACTCGGTCGCTATCGTCGCGGCCATCTGGGCATTGCGCCGGAAGTCGCCGACCTGCGCATCACCGGCAGCTTCCCGCTGCACGACACCGACAAGGCGCTGAACGCCCTGCTGCCGACCCTGCCGGTGCAGATCGAGCAGCACACGCCATGGTGGGTGACCGTGGCCAAGGCGGATCCGAAGCCCTGACATTCAGCGCTGCCTGAACAATCGCTGTCGCGAGCAGGTCGCGACAGAACCTTCACACCCCATGAAAACGGACTTTCTGCTGACTTTCGCAGCAATGTCGTTCGTTAATCGAAATTATTTTCATCCAGCCCTATCACTTTTCGAATCTCGTCCGGCACACAGGCAATTGAGAAATATTTCCATTCAGGAGCCGCCGTATGTCCCGTTCGCTAGACACCTTGTTGCGCCCCAGTTTGCTGGCGGTCGCCATTGCCCTCTGCACCCCGCTGGCCAGCAGCCAACTGATCGCCGCTGAACAGGCGTCGAGCGTCCGCGCCTACAACCTGCCGGCGGCTCCGTTGTCGACCACCCTGAACCAGATCGCCAGCCAGGGCGGCCTCACGCTGTCGCTGAACCCGTCGCTGGCGGCGGGCAAGACCTCGGCACCGGTCAACGGCCAATACGACGCGGCCGGCGCCCTGCGCGCGGCCCTGCGTGGCACCGGTCTGCAACTGGAACAGAGCAGTGCCGGCACCTACACCCTGGTCGCCCTGCCCGAAGGCGTGATGGCCCTGCCGGAAACTTCGGTGATCGGCGTGGAAAACTATGAAAGCGCCTGGGGCCCGGTCGAAGGCTACACCGCCACCCGCACCGCCGCCGGCACCAAGACCGACACCGCACTGGTCGAAGCACCGCGTTCGATTTCGGTCGCCACTCGCCAGCAAATGGAAGACCGCGGCGTGCACAGCCTCGATGACGCCGTGCGCTACATGCCGGGCATCACCGCCAGCAGCTACGGCAGCGACACCCGCGCCGACTGGCTGCGCGTGCGCGGTTTCGAACCGACCCAGTTCCTCGACGGCCTGCCGCTGCCAAAAGGCGTGTACGCCAACCCGAAACAGGAAACCTGGAACCTCGACCGTCTCGCCCTGCTGCGCGGCCCGGCCTCGTCCGTCTACGGCCAGACCCCGCCGGGCGGCCTGCTGGACATGGTCAGCCGTCGTCCGAGCGATGTGCAGAGCAGCGAAATCCAGCTGCAATACGGCAGCGACAACCACCGTCAGATCAACTTCGCCAGCACCGGCAAGATCGACGACGCCGGCCAGTTTCTCTACGGCCTCAGCGGTGTGGTGCGTGACAGCGGCACCCAGGTCGACCACGTCGACAACAAGCGCTACAACATCGCGCCGAGCCTGACCTGGAACATCGACGAGGACACCAAGTTCACCCTGCTGACCCAGTTCACCCGTGACGATACCGGCATCACCAGCCAGTTCCTGCCGGTGCAGGGCACCAAGATCGACATGCCGTTCGGCAAGGTTTCCCACCACAAGAATCTGGGCGATCCGGACTGGGAATACTACGACCGCACCTACTATGCGCTGGGCTATGCCTTCGAACATCGTCTGAACGATGTGTGGCAGTTCAAGCAGAACCTGCGCTACACCAAGTCGGATCTGTCGTTCCAGGGCATTACCGTCGGCTCGTATCCATTCACTCAAGTGGACAATGACGGCAACGTTGGCCGCACCACCACCATCGTCGACGAAGACATCAGCCAGTTCGCCGTGGACAACAACTTCCAGGCCGACTTCGCCACCGGCGACATCCGCCATACCCTGCTGCTGGGTCTGGATCACCAGCGCAGCAACACCAACTACACCTCGATCTTCGGCAGTGCGCCGGACATCAACGTGAACAACCCGATCCATGGTCAGCCGATCGTGCGTCCGGCGCGCTCCACCGCGTTCTACGATTACAACCAGAAAACCTACCAGACCGGCCTCTACGTGCAGGACCAAATGGCCCTGGACCAATGGCGCCTGACCTTGGGCGGGCGTGAAGACTGGGTGCACACCGGTACGAAGTTCATCAACAAGGCCGATGCGACCAACACCGACCGCGACAAGGCCTTCAGCGGTAACGCAGCAATCAGCTACGTGTTCGACTCCGGTTTCGTGCCGTACCTGTCGTACGCCGAATCCTTCCAGCCGACCAGCGGCGCCGACGCCTCTTCGACCGAATCGCTCAAACCGACCGAAGGCAAGCAGTGGGAACTGGGCATCAAATACCAGCCACCGGGCAGCAAGACCCTGCTGACGGCCGCGGTGTATGACCTGACCCAGAAAAACGTTTCGGTGAGCTCGTTCGTCAACGGCGTATCGATCACCAGCCAGACCGGCGAAGTGAAGGTCAAAGGCCTGGAGCTGGAAGCCGTCTCCGACGTCACCGACAACCTGAAGGTCATCGCCGCCTACACCCTGGCCAAGTCCGAAGTGCAGAACGGCGCCGACAAGGGCAACCGCCTGCAACTGATGCCGAATCAGCAAGCCTCGCTTTGGGCCGATTACACCTGGCACAGCGGTGTGCTCGACGGCTTCGGCATCGGCGCCGGCGCGCGCTACACCGGCAACACTTACGGCGACAAAGCCAACACCTGGCTGGGCAAGGCGGACGCCTACACCGTGTTCGACGCCGCCGTGCATTACGACCTCGGCCGTCTGGACAACAGCCTCAAAGGCGCGTCGCTGGCACTCAACGCCACCAACCTGCTGGACAAGGACTACATTTCCACCTGCGACAGCTTCTATTGCTACTACGGCGACCAGCGCAGTGTCGTCGCCAGCGCCACCTACAAGTGGTAAGCGCCTGAGCTGAAACAGGCCCTGCAACCAGGCCGTCCCTCGTGGACGGCTTTGGTGTTTTTGAAGGTCATGAAATGAAAAGTAAAACAATTCGCCGCTGGTCCTTCGTCCACACCTGGACCAGCCTGATCTGCACCGTGTTTTTGCTGCTGCTGGCCCTGACCGGCCTGCCGCTGATTTTCCATCACGAGATCGACCACCTGCTGGGCGATGCGCCCGAGTTGCGGGTGATGCCGGCGGACACGCCGCATCTGAACCTGGCGCAACTGGTCGAGGCGGCGGAAAAACATCGGCCCGGCGAAGTCGTGCAGTACTTCGGCTTCGAAGACGACGAGCCGAATGCCGTGCTGACGATCATGGCCAAGACCGCCGGCACCGAACCCAACTCCTCGCACACCTTCATGCTCGACGCGCGCACCGGCGAAGCCCTGGAAATGCCTTCGGCCAACGGCGGCCTGATGCTGTTCATCCTGCGCCTGCACGTCGACATGTTCGCCGACCTGCCGGGCAAATTGCTGCTGGCGTTCATGGGTTTGCTGTTCGTGGTCGCGATCGTGTCCGGCACGGTGTTGTACCTGCCGTTCATGCGTCGCTTGAAGTTCGGCACCGTGCGCCAGGACAAATCCACCCGCCTGCGCTGGCTCGACCTGCATAACCTGATCGGCGTGGTCACCCTGACCTGGGCGTTGGTGGTTGGCGTGACCGGCGTCATCAGTGCCTGCGCGGATCTGCTGATCGCCGCGTGGCGGGCCGAAGCCCTGACCACCCTGATCGCGCCCTACCGCGATGCCCCGCCGCTGACGCAGCTGGCCCCGGCCACCCGGGTACTGGACATCGCCGCAACCGTCACACCGGGTATGAAGCCGGACTTCATTGCCTTCCCCGGCACCCGCTTCTCCAGCGAACACCATTACTCGGTGTTCATGAAGGGCGGCACCCACCTGACCTCGCACCTGCTGACCCCGGTGCTGATCGACGCCAGCACCCTGCAAGTCACGGCGGTGGCAGAACGACCGTGGTACATGGACGCCATGGGCATGTCGCAGCCGCTGCACTTCGGTGACTACGGCGGCATGCCGATGAAAATCCTCTGGGCCACGCTGGACGTGCTGACCATCATCGTCCTCGCCAGCGGCGTTTACCTGTGGGTGGTGCGGCGCAAGGCCGCGAAACCGGTACTGGAACCGGCGGAGGCCTCTGCATGAAGCCGCGTCAGTCGAATTTCTGGAAGGTCTTCAGCACACCGCTGGTGATCGCGCTGCTGAGTGCGGCGGGCCTGTTCGCGGCGCTGCTGGGCGACGGGATATGGGACGGTTTGAGCTGGATTGGTCTGGGCATTCCGGCAGCCCTTGCCCTGCGCGGACTGCTGCAACGTCGCTGAACGGCTTGAGCCTGACGGGCAACGCGCTATGCTGCCCGTCTTGCCCTTGACCGAGACCCTGCCAATGTCCGCTCCCAGCATGACCCTGTTTCACAACACCCTGTCCCCGTTCGTGCGCAAAGTCATGGTGCTGCTGCACGAGACCGGCCAGCAGGATCGCGTCGCGCTGCAGGACTGCGTGCTCAGTCCTGTCAGCCCGGACGCCGCCCTCAACGCAGACAACCCGCTGGGCAAGATCCCGGCCCTGCGCCTGGCCGACGGCAATGTCATCCATGACAGCCGGGTGATTCTCGATTACCTCGACCACCAGCACGTCGGCAATCCGCTGATCCCCCGCGACGGCTCGGCCCGCTGGCGGCGCCTGACCCTGGCCTCGATGGCCGACGGGATCATGGACGCCTCGGTCATGGTGCGTTACGAGCAAGTGCTGCGCGCCCCGGAAAAACACTGGGAAGAATGGCTCGAAGCCCAGCGCGAAAAGATCCGCCGCGCCCTCGCCCTGCTGGAGCGCGACGCGATCGCCGAACTGACCTGCCACTTCGACGTTGCTTCGATCAGCGTGGCCTGTGCGCTGGGTTATCTGGATCTGCGCTTCCCGGATCTGGGCTGGCGGGACGCCAACCCGCAACTGGCCAACTGGTTCTTTGAAGTGAGCCAGCGACCGTCGATGATTGCGACGATGCCGAAGGCTTGACGCACCGGGCGGGAGGCAACGACGCAAAGATCAGCGTCATCAACACCTCTGCCTCCCGCTGCTCCTCACGCAACCCCACGAACCGGCTCATTGCACCGCTCCGATATCGAACTCCAGCGGTTTGGCCGGTTTCTGCCCGATCCCGTACCAGTCCAGATTGCGGGTCAGCACCATGAACACACCGAGCAGACCGAACAGCAGCAACGAGCCCATCAGCAGCGCGTAATCCTCGGCACTCAGCAAGCCGTAGAGCAAGCCGTACAACGCCGCCAGCCCCGCCGAAAAACTCAAGCCATGCCGCACGCTGCGCAGCACGTGGCAGACGTAGAATCCGATCAACAGCACACAACTGCTGGCCGACAACAGATACGCCAGGGCAAAACCGATGTGCTCCGACAACGACAGCAGCAACAGATAAAAGAACGCCAGCGCCACACCCACCAGCGCGTATTGCACCGGGTGCACCGCCAGGCTTTTCAGCACTTCGAACAGGAAGAAACCGGCGAACGTCAGGACAATGAACAGCAGCGCATATTTGATCGCCCGGTCGCTCTTCAGATACTGATCCACCGGATCGATGAAGCTCACGCCGAAACTGCGCCCGTTGAACGCCTCGCAATCATTGCCCGACACGCAGCGGCTCATCGCTTCTTGCAGGTTGGTGGAGAAAAACGAAGTCTGCCAATCGGCGGTGAAACCCTGATCGTTGATCTCGCGTTTGGCCGGCAGGAAGTTGCCGATGAAGCTTGGGTGCGGCCAGTTGGCAGCGAGGTTCACGCGGCTGGTCTTGCCCACCGGCAGCACCTGCAACGAGCCGGTGCCTTGCAGGCGCAGGTCGAAGCCGAAGGCCAGTTCCGTGGTCTTGCTGGTGTCCAGCGCCGGCAACGTCACTCGTACACCCTCGCCCAGCCAGCCAACCTGAGTGCCGGGCACGAAGTCCAGGCGCTGCGCACCCACTTCCAGCTTCAGCGCGTTTTCGATACCGCGAATGTCGCTGATACCGACCGCCAGGAACGGCGCATCGAACGTGTAATCGGAAAAATCCTCCTTGATCCCCAACTGCGCCGGCACCGAGAAATGGCCACTGATACGGTTGTCGGCATGGAACAGCCGCGCCTCGTAAATGCCCCGGGCGCGCAGCTCGGTCTGCACCTGGCCGTCGAGTTCAAAACGCTCCGGGAGGAAATACAGGCGTCCGCGCTCTTCGCCGATTTCCTGGTAGCGCTCGTCGCTCTTCTCTTTGGTCTTCCAGGTGCGTACCACCTTGCGATACGGCACAACCATCACCGGCCCGCTGAGTTGCTGGCTGTAGCTTGAGCTTCTGGCAATGTCTTCCAGCACACCGTCACGCAGTTGCTGGCGATCGTCGATGATGCCGTCGATCATCAACAGCGGCACCAGCAACACCAGGATCAGCAGGGCAATGGCCCCGAGTTTGAATGTCAGATTTCGGTTCATCGGAACGCTCCCTTGTTGGAATGGAGCGAGTCTGCAAACGCCGTGTGGATTTGTTATGGAGGTTGTGTGGGCTTTACGTGGAAATACCTGTAAAACGCTGTTCCACGAAAGACACCACCCGCCCTTCCGGGCACCAACGGACAAGACTGGAATAAAGGACTATTGGATTGCGCAACAACTCTTTCGATCTGATCAGGCACGTGGCCGCGTTATTGGTGCTGGTCAGCCACCACTTCGCACTGAGCGGTTTGCAGGAGCCGGGCATCACTGGCTACAACTCGCTGGGCGGGATTGCAGTCATCGCCTTCTTTTCGATTTCCGGCTTGCTGATTACCCACAGTTTCCTCAATGCCAAGGGCCTCACTGACTATCTGGGCAAACGTGTCGCGCGGATCTTTCCAGCGCTGATCGTTTGCGCCTTTCTCATGACATTTGTGGCCGGCGCGCTGTTTGCCGAGGGCTATGTGACGAGCCCCGCCGTCCTGATCGACTTTCTGCGCATCTCGCTGTTCGGTCGGGCGAACATCGAGCCCGTCACTGACGGGTTTATCTTCAGCGAGTCTTTCAACGGCAGCCTCTGGACGCTAAAAATCGAATTCGCTTTTTATCTGCTGGTGGCGGTGGTGCTGAGTCTGCACCGACGGGCGACGGCAGCGGGCGCGTTGCTGGCATTGTTCTGTGTGGCGACCGTTGTGCTGGGCAACGGTCCTGCCACAGCGCTGACTCAGAAGCTGGCGGTGTATGGATGTGCCGGCATCGCGTTTTTTGCCGGATCGCTGCTGGCCTTCTACAAGCAATTGCTGAGCGACAGACGCCGATTGGCAATCATGCTGGTGGCCTGTGTCGCGGTTGCTTTTCTGGCGATCGGGACACCGATGGCCGGGGTGATTGTCACCCTGTGCATCTGCCTGGCCACCCTGAGTGTCGGCCTGCTCTACGTCGATCGCACCATCCGGGGTCGATTCGACCTGTCCTACGGCATCTACCTGTACGCGTTTCCCGTACAGCAGTTGGTGACCAACAAGACATCGCTGACGTTCGTGCCGTCCATGCTGCTGTCGGCGCTGATCGTGATCGTGCTGGCCATCGCCTCCTGGCACTGGGTCGAGCGACCGGCGCTGCGATGGGCGCATCGCCGAAACAAGGCTCGAATCAACGAGGCAGCAACGCCGTCCTGAGCGGGCGACGGTTTGCCGGGCGGATCACGGCAGGTGCAATTGCACCTGCACGCCCCCTGCCAGGTTCTCGATGCGCAGAGAACCACCGTGCAGCTTGATCACTTCCTCGACGAAGTTCAGTCCAAGCCCCGTGCTTTTGCGCCCGCTGTCAGGACGCGGCAATGAATAAAAACGCTCGGTCAGACGCGTCAGCGCGTAATCGGGGATAGGCGCGGCCTCGTTGAACAGGCGAAACACAATCTGGCCGCCAACCCGCTCGGCATCAAATCTCAACAAGCCCTTGGGCGGCGTGAAGTCCAGCGCGTTCTCCAGCAGATTGCCCAAGGCCTGGCGCAGCAGAAACGGCTCGCCGAGCAACGCCAGATCGGCGGGGATGGCCCGTTCGATTCTCAGTTGCCGCCCTTCAATCCGTGCGGTCTGTGCCTGCAAGACTTCATCGATCAACGCCGCGAGCGGCACGGCGACACGTTCTTCCAGACCCTGACGCTGCTCCACCTGAGCCAGATCGAGCAGGCGCTCGATCAACTGCTGCATCCGGGCACTTTCACTGTCGATGTTGCCGACAAAGCGCATTCGCTGATCCGCCGGCATCTCGCCCTGCAACAACTCGGCGGCACCGCGGATCGCCGCCAGCGGGCTCTTCAATTCATGGGTCAGGGTGTGCACATAGCGCTCGACGTAGGCCTTGCCTTCGAGCTGGGTGCGCATCTGTTCCACGGCGGTCGCCAACTGCTCCAGTTCGCCGCCGCGATAGTGCGGCACCGCCACCCGCCGGCCCTCGCTCACGGCCTGGGCGTAGACGGTCAAGCGGTGCAACGCGCGGCTCAGCCACCACGACAGCACGGCGCCGAGCACCAGGCCGAGGCCAATCAATCCGGCGCCGTAACCGAGCAAACGGCGTTCGGTGCGATCGACGTAGGGTTGCAGTGAACTGTTGGGTTTGGCCACGGTGACCACGCCGATGATCGCGCCGTTGTCGCGGATCGGCGCACCGACGTGCATCACTGAAGAACTCGGATCATTCGGGTCACTGCGGCTGGAGCGTGCGCCGTATTCGCCGCGCAGGGTCAGGTAGACGTCGTTCCAGCGCGAGTAGTCCTGGCCGACCGCGACACCGCTGGAATCCAGCACCACGATGCCCTTGGCGTCAGTGACGTAGATGCGGTGGTTGACCTGGTTTTTCGCCAGGCCCCAGATCGTCGCCTTCGGCTGACGTTCGCCATAAGCGCGGAGCAGTTCCGGCCAGCGATTCTGGTTGAGGGTGCCGGCCTTGAAGTCGTCCCGCAAGATTTCCGCCATCAGGTTGGCGGTGTCGACCAGGGTTTCTTCGGTGGACTGGCGCACGCCGGGGCGGATTTCTTCCATCACCGTGTTGAGCACGAAATACCCGGTGAGGCCGATGAACAGCACGTACACCAGGAAAATCCGCAGCCCCAGCGACATCAGCTGTGCCCCGGGCTGTAGCTGTAGCCAAGGCCGCGATGGGTCTGGATCGGCTCGGCCTCGGCGCGCACCAGACGCAACTTGGCGCGCACACTTTTGATGTGGCTGTCGATACTGCGCTCGTAACCGGCATCCGCCGCCACGCCCAGCGCATCGAGCAGTTGCTCGCGGCTGAACACCCGTTCGGGTTGTTCGAGCAGGCATTGCAGCAGACGGAATTCGTGGCGGGTCAGGCTCAGGGGCTGGCCGCGGTAGCTGATCTGTACGCGTTCGGGATCGATGCGAAACAGCGCTGAGGACGCTTCAATGACCGGGCGTGGCGCCATGCGCTTGAGGATTGCCCGGACCCGCGCCGCCACTTCTCGAGGTGAAAACGGTTTGACCACGTAATCATCGGCGCCGATTTCCAGGCCCACCACGCGGTCGATCTCGGCATTGCGCGCGCTGAGGAACAGCACCGGCACCTCGCTGAAGCGACGCAATTGCTTGCAGGTTTCGAAGCCGCTGATGTCCGGCAGGCCGATGTCGAGGATGATCAGATCCGCCGGGGTCTGGCGCTGATGCTCCAGCGCCGCTGCACCCAGGCTCAGCCAGGTCGTGGTGAAGCCCTCGCCCTGCAAGGCAAAAATCAGCGTGTCGGCAATCGCCGCTTCGTCTTCGACAATCAGGATATGAGGCATGGCGTCCGAGCCTGTGGGTTAAGTGCGCGAACGGTGCCCCAAGCCCGGCGTTACGTCAATGAGACCACTTGGTTTAGCAGTCCGGCTTGTCCGCCGTGAAGCGTCGTGCCGGGTTCACCGCCGCGCCGAACTCGCGCAGGGCCTTGGCACCGATCAGCAACGGGTAGTTGAAGTTGCTGCGGTCGGTCAGGTTGACCTCCACGGTACGCTTGACGTCGCCCAGGCACAGCTCCAGATCGACCACCGGACGCTTGGCCACTTCGGTGCTTTCGCCCTCGTCTTCTTCATCCGAGCGGCTCTTGATCTTGCTGATCCGCGCGACCTTGTGCTCGTACACCTTGTTGCTGGCGTCCTTGGTAGCCAGACGGAAACGCACCCAGTCTTCGCCGTCGCGTTTGAACGTCTCGATGTCCTTGGCCGACAGCGAGGCGGTCAGTGCGCCGGTGTCCATCTTGGCCTTGAGCACTTCGCCGCCGATTTCCGGCAGCGCGATGTATTCGTAACGACCGTACAAGGTCGGTTCGGCGGCGAGCACCGGCAGGGCGACGAGGGAAAGCAGTGCAAGGAGGGATTTCACGTAAGGGGCTTCCTTGGGAAATGGGGGCGTCAGACGCGAGATTTTAGACCGTTGTTTACTTGATCGTTCCCGGCAGGTTATCGCCCCACAGGTGAAACATTCGTCACCGGCGGATTTGGCCTGCCGACCGAAGCCACTTATCATGGCGCGCCCATCCGTTTTCCAAGAGTTGCTTATGCGCCGCCTGCTCACCGGCTGTTTCGTCACCCTGCTGCTGTTGTCCAACACCCTCGTGCTCTTTGGCCCGCTGATGGTGTTCGCCCTGCTCAAGCTGATCCTGCCGGGGCGCTTTCGCGACTACGCCTCATGGGCGGTGATGTGGATCGCCGAAACCTGGGCGGAAATCGACAAGCTGATCTTTCGCCTGTGCATCCCCACCCAATGGGATATTCGCGGCGGCGAAGACCTGCGCAGCGACACTTCCTATCTGGTGATCAGCAACCATCAATCCTGGGTCGATATCCCGGCGTTGATCCAGACTCTCAACCGGCGCACGCCGTTCTTCAAGTTCTTCCTCAAGAAGGAGCTGATCTGGGTGCCGTTCCTGGGCCTGGCCTGGTGGGCGCTGGATTACCCGTTCATGAAGCGCTACACCAAGGCGTTCCTGGCGAAGAACCCGGAGCTGGCCGGCAAGGATCTGGAAATCACCAAGGCCGCCTGCGAGCTGTTCAAGCGTCAGCCGGTGACGGTGGTGAATTATCTGGAAGGCACGCGTTACACCGCTGCCAAAAGCACTCAGCAGCAGTCACCGTTCAGCCACCTGCTCAAGCCCAAGGCCGGCGGCGTGGCGTTCGTACTGGCGGCGATGGGCGAACAGCTGGACGCGATTCTCGATGTGACCGTGGTTTATCCACAGCAGAAGATTCCGGGGTTCTGGGACCTGATCAGCGGCAACGTGCCGCGCGTGATCATCGATATCCAGACCCGCGAGCTGGATCCGGCCCTGTGGCAGGGCGATTACGAAAACGATCCGGTGTTTCGCGAGAAGGTCCAGAACTGGGTCAACCAGCTCTGGACGCTCAAGGATCAGCGCATCGCCGAACTCAAGGGCGAGCGCCGCTGAGTCAACCGTTGGTGCCGGTGCCCCAGATGCTGCCCAGACTTTGCAGCAACGAACCGCCGACACCCTGCTGACCGAGGTATTGCAGGAGGATAGGGGCAAACTGGCCGACCATCCCGCTGTCCATGCCCAACGCACCGAAGGCGTTGTTCAGGTCATTGGTGTCCTTGACGTTGCCCAGCGCATTTTCCAGCCCGGCGGACTTGCCCGAAGAGCCGAGCAAGCCGCTCAACGCCGCCAGATTACCGCTGCCGCCCGACAGCTTGTCGATGCCCGGCACTTCCTTGGCCAGCTCGGAATAATCCGTGTTGCTGAGCTGATTCTTCGCCAGCCCCAGCATGGCACTGGTGCCGCCGACCGCTTGCTGCGGCGTGACGTTCAGCGCGCTCAAGGCACTCAACAGACCGGCGGTTTCCGACGTCGGCGCTGCGGCGGCGGCCTTGTCCCCGCCCTGCATGCCCGATACCGCACCGGCCACGTCATTCAAACTGAAACCGGCAAACACCGGCCCTGCCGCCAGGGTCAGGAGCGATGCCAGGGCAAAACCGCGTGAAATCTTCATTCAGACATCCTCTTGTGGCGTGAAGACCGCCCGGATACAGGCGATCAAACTGCCGGTTTGACCGGGATTACGTCGTCATGTTCCCCCAGGAAAAAGCATGTTTCTTCGAACCGTACGCCTGGAAACAGCTCTTCGTCAGTTCACTTTCTTCTTAATCCGGCGAGCATTATTACAAAGACAACTTAGAACCTGTCATTTCTGACAGTAGGAAATACAACGGGGAAAATGGAAGATCGGAGCTCCAATCATGTAATGGAGTACGGACAATGAAACTTCAACTTTTCGCAGGTACCTTGGTTTGTCTGGCAATGATGAGCACTGCTCAGGCAGTCACTTGCCCGGAGGTCTCGGTGACCGATACGGGCGGCGCGGAAGACCTGAAATTCACTGGTGCGCGCATTAAAGACGGGAAAAATCTCATCTGCCAGCAGGACGGCACAAACAATCTCGGCGCCACTACTGTTTTAAGATCAGAAAAAAAGATCAAGCCCACAGGACCAAACTGGAACAACAATGAATGTACCGTCACCGACGGTGATGCCAAAAAGTGCTCAGTTAAATTGTGAGTCAGGTTGCAAAAAAAAGAGCAACCATAGGTTGCTCTTTTTCATGGCTGAAACTTACGCCGCACTGAACAACTTGTGCGGATCAATCACAAACTTCTTCGGCACGCCGGCATCGAACTCGCCGTAACCTTCCGGCGCCTGGTCGAGGCTGATGACCTGCACGCCCACCACTTCGGCGATGTTGATGCGGTCCCACATGATCGCCTGCATCAGCTGACGGTTGTATTTCATCACCGGGGTTTGCCCGGTGTGGAAGCTGTGGGATTTGGCCCAGCCGAGGCCGAAACGGATGCTCAGGCTGCCCATTTTTGCGGCGGCATCGACAGCGCCCGGATCTTCAGTCACGTACAGGCCCGGAATACCGATCTTGCCAGCTACGCGCACCACGCCCATCAGCGAGTTGAGCACGGTGGCCGGGGCTTCGGATTTGACGCCGTCATGACCATGACCACGAGCTTCGAAACCAACGCAGTCCACCGCGCAATCCACTTCAGGCTCGCCCAGCAGCGCGGCGATCTGTTCGTGCAGCGGGGTGTCTTTCGACAGGTCGACCACTTCAAAACCCTGAGCCTTGGCGTGAGCCAGGCGGATGGTGTTGACGTCGCCGATGATCACCACCGCAGCGCCGAGCAAACGGGCGGAGGCGGCAGCGGCCAGACCAACGGGACCAGCGCCCGCGATGTAAACAGTGCTGCCCGGACCAACGCCAGCAGTAACGGCGCCGTGGTAACCGGTAGGCAGAATGTCGGAGAGGCAGGTCAGGTCACGGATTTTCTCCATGGCCTTGTCGCGGTCCGGCAGTTTCAGCAGGTTGAAGTCGGCATACGGCACCAGCACGTATTCGGCCTGGCCACCGGTCCAGTCGCCCATGTCGACGTAACCGTAGGCACCGCCGGCACGGGCCGGGTTGACGGTCAGGCAGACGCCGGTGTGTTGCTCCTTGCAGGAACGGCAGCGCCCGCAAGCCACGTTGAATGGAACGGAGACCAGGTCGCCGATTTTCAGGTTCTCGACGTCGGAGCCTTTTTCGATCACTTCACCAGTGATCTCGTGGCCCAGCACCAGACCGGTCTGCGCCGTGGTCCGGCCGCGCACCATGTGCTGGTCGGAGCCGCAAATGTTGGTTGAAACCACACGCAGGATGACACCGTGCTCGATCTTCCTGCCGCGCGGATCCTGCATTTTCGGATAGTCGATTTTCTGTACTTCGACCTTGCCAGCGCCGAGATACACCACACCACGATTGCCAGACATGCTTTCACCTCGCTGTTGTTTTTATGGAACCGCGCCGCCCAGGCAGGCAGCGCGTTAAGTGCTCGGGTTATTGCTTGTTGGTTTTGCGTTGCTTGTGACTCAAAGAACGACGGTGCGATTGGCGTTCAAAAACACCCTCCGCTCAATGTGATACCCGACGGCCCGGGCCAGGGTCAGGCCTTCGATGTCGCGGCCCTTGGCGATCAGGTCTTCGGGGTAATGACTGTGATCTACCGCCTCGACGCCCTGGGCGATGATCGGCCCCTCGTCGAGGTCGTTGTTGATGTAGTGCGCGGTGGCGCCCACCAGTTTCACGCCCTTGTTGTAGGCCTGGTGATACGGCTTGGCGCCCTTGAAGCCCGGCAGCAGCGAGTGATGAATGTTGATCGCCTTGCCATCGAGCTTGCGGCACAGCTCCGGTGACAGCACCTGCATGTAGCGGGCGAGGATCACCAGTTCGGCGCCGGCCTCCTCGATCACCTGCCACACCTGCCGCTCCTGGGCCGGTTTGTCGTTCGGGTCGAGGGGGAAATGGTAGTAGGGAATCTGGTGCCAGTCGGCCAGCGGCTTTAGGTCCGGGTGGTTCGACACCACCGCCGCCACGTCCATCGACAACTGGCCGATGCGCTGGCGATAGAGCAAGTCGTTGAGGCAGTGATCGGCCTTGGAGACCATGATCACCACTTTCGGCCGGTAGTTCGGCGCGGTCAGCTCGAAGATCATGCCGAACGCCTGACCGCGTTCGGCGAGGCCGGCGCGGAAGGATTGCTCGTCGAAGCCGTCGGGCTGACGGAATTCCACACGAATGAAGAAACGCCCCGAGAGGCGATCATCGAACGAGTGGTGCTCGGTCACGTAGCAACCCTGCTCGAACAGAAAACGCGTCACCGCGTCCACGGTGCCGAGAACGCTGGGGCAGTCGGCGGTCAGAATCCATGTATCCGGGGCGCGGCTCATTGTCGTTTTTCTCCTCTACTCGTCCCCACGCACAGCGTGGGAACGATCATTACGCCTGAACGCTAAGGCCGTATTCGGCGGACGCATCCTGCAACCACAACCACCAGTAATCCGAGAAGCTGCGACGGATCAGCAGTTCCCAGGTGTCTTCGGCGGTGTGGCGAATCATCAGCTGCGACTTGGCGAACACCGTGCCCACAGCCTTGCCGACCGGGAAGTTGTTCGGGTGCACGTCGTAGCTGGTGGATTTCATCAGCACCTGACGCACGTTCGGGCCGCTCAATTCCAGCACTTGCTGGCCGCCGCTGACGTTGACGATTGCGATGTGCAGATCCCCCAGCGCTTCGCGCAGTTTCTGCTCGGCGGCGAACTCTTCACCGCTCGGCACGATCAGCAGCCACTCGTCCGGGCCCATCCATTGCAGGCTGGTTTCACCTTTGACGATCACGCTCAGGGCGCCCGGCAACTCGATGCCCAGCGCCTTGTGCACGCCGGCCGCGAACGCGGCATCGTGGCCGTCGCCACGGATGGTCAGATGGCCGAGGAGTTTCTTCTCGCGCACGGTCACGCCGGCGGTCTTGCGGCCCTTGCCGACCAGGCTGGCGAGGTCGGCGTGATGCAGCGACGACTCGGCCTTGGCCCCGGTGGTCGGGCGTTGTTGGTAAACGTTGGCTGCGGTCATAAAGCACCCTTCCTGAATTCGGTGTCGCTCCCGCGCCAGGCGCGGGAGCGATCAATTAGATGTTCTGGCGATCGCCTTTCGGATCGAAGAACACCGAAGAAACGATTTCCGCCTCGATCACGCTGCCATCCGCCAGCGGTGCGAACACCCGCTCGCCCAGACGCTTCAGACCGCCCTTCACCACGCCCATGGCAAACGAATAGCCGAGGGAGTTGTGCGCGTAGCTGGAGGTCACGTGGCCGACCATGGTCATCGGGATCGACTGCTTGGTGTTGAACACCAGCTGTGCACCTTCCGGCAGCCATACGTTTGGATCGATCGGCTTCAGGCCCACCAGCTGCTTACGCTGGTCACGCACGCAGTCTTCACGGTTCATGCCGCGCTGGCCGATCCACGAGAACGGTTTGGTGCGACCGACGCACCAGCCCATGTTCAGGTCGTCCGGGGTCATCGAGCCGTCGGTGTCCTGGCCGACGATGATGAAGCCCTTCTCGGCCCGCAAAACGTGCATGGTCTCGGTGCCGTACGGCGTCAGGTTGTACTGCTTGCCGGCCTCGACGATTTTTTCCAGCACGCCCATCGCGTAGTCGGCCTGGACGTTGACTTCGTATGACAGCTCGCCGGTGAACGAGATGCGGAACACCCGCGCCGGCACACCGCCGACCAGACCTTCTTTCCAGGTCATGAACGGGAACGCTTCATTGGCCAGGTCGATGTCGGTCACGGCGCTGAGCAGCTTGCGGCTGTTCGGGCCGGACAGGGTCATGGTCGCCCAGTGGTCGGTGACGGAGGTGAAGTACACCTTCATCTCTGGCCATTCGGTCTGGTGGTACAGCTCCAGCCACTGCAGTACGCGAGCCGCGCCGCCGGTGGTGGTGGTCATGACGAAATGGTTGTCGGCCAGACACGCCGTCACACCGTCGTCGAAGACCATGCCGTCTTCCTTGCACATCAGGCCGTAACGGGCCTTGCCCACGTCGAGCTTGGTCCAGGCGTTGGTGTACACGCGGTTGAGGAACTCACGGGCGTCCGGGCCCTGGATGTCGATCTTGCCCAGGGTCGACGCGTCCAGCAGACCGACGCTGTCGCGCACAGCCTTGCATTCGCGTTTGACGGCGGCATGCATGTCTTCGCCGTTTTTCGGGAAGTACCACGGACGTTTCCACTGGCCAACGTCTTCGAACTCGGCGCCGTTTTTCAGGTGCCATTGATGCAGTGCGGTGTAACGCACAGGTTCGAAGATGTGCCCGCAGTGACGACCGGCTACCGCGCCGAAAGTGACCGGCGTGTAGTTCGGACGGAACATCGTGGTGCCCATCTGCGGGATGGTCACGTTCAGCGAACGGGCGGCAATCGCCAGACCGTTGACGTTGCCGAGCTTGCCCTGATCGGTGCCGAAGCCCAGCGCGGTGTAGCGTTTGACGTGCTCGACCGACTCGAAACCTTCGCGGGTCGCCAGTTCGATGGCGGCGGCGGTCACGTCGTTCTGCAGGTCGACGAATTGCTTCGGCGCCCGTGCAGTGGCTTTTTCATGAGGCACCTGGAACAGCGCCAGCGTCGGTTCTTCCAGACGGCTCAGGGCTTTCGGCAGGACCGCTTCGACGCTCTGGAACCCGGCTTCGGACGCAGCGCGCACGCCGCCTTCAAAACCGTCGGCCAGGGAATCGCCGAGACCGTAGACGCCGTTGATGCCACCGACACACACGCGTTTCTGCGGTGCTTCGCCCGGTACGAAACCGAGGATGTCTTCGCGCCAGATCGGCTTGCCGCCGAGGTGCGATGCCAGGTGAACCACTGGGCTGTAACCGCCGGAGCTGGCGATCAGGTCGCAGTCGAGCCATTCGCCCGGGCTAGTGACCTTGTGGCCTTTGACATCGATCGCCGCCACGCGGGCAGCGGTCACGTGCTTGCTGCCACGGGCTTCGATCACGGCGCTGCCGGTGAGGATGCGAATGCCTTTGGCGCGCGCTTCTTCCACCAGTGCGCCGCGCGGATTGCTGCGGGCATCGGCGATGGCGACCACTTGCAGGCTGGCGTCGAGCCAGTCCAGCGCCACGCGGTAGGCGTGATCGTTGTTGGTCGACAGCACCAGTTTCTTGCCTGGTGCCACGCCGTAACGGCGCACGTAAGTCGAGACGGCACCGGCGAGCATGTTGCCCGGCACGTCGTTGTTGCCGTAGACCAGCGGACGCTCGTGAGCGCCGGTCGCCAGCACCACGCGCTTGGCGCGGACGCGGTGGATGCGCTGACGCACCTGGCCGATCGGAGCGCGGTCGCCGAGGTGATCGGTGAGGCGTTCGTGAATGGTCAGGAAGTTGTGGTCGTGGTAACCGTTGACCGTGGCGCGCGGCAACAGCAGCACGTCCGGGGTGTTCTTCAATTCGGCAACGACGCTGGCAACCCACTCCACGGCTGGCTTGCCGTCGAGGCTTTCGCGGGAGTCGAGCAGGCTGCCGCCGAACTCTTCCTGTTCATCGGCGATGATCACGCGGGCACCGCTGCGGGCAGCAGCCAGTGCTGCGGCCAGACCGGCCGGGCCGGCGCCGACGATCAGCACGTCGCAGTGCTGGTTCATGTAGTCGTAGGTGTCCGGATCGTTCTCGGTCGGCGAGCGGCCAAGGCCGGCAGCCTTACGAATGTACTTCTCGTAAGTCATCCAGAACGATTGCGGGTACATGAAGGTTTTGTAGTAGAAACCCGGCGGCATCAGCTTGCCGCCGACCTTGCCGAGAATCCCCATCATGTCGTTGTTGACGCTCGGCCAGCCGTTGGTGCTGGTGGCGACCAGGCCTTGGTACAACGCCTGTTGCGTGGCGCGCACGTTAGGGATCTGGGTGGCTTCGGTGGCACCGATCTGCAGCACCGCGTTCGGCTCTTCGGCACCGGCGGCGAAGATGCCGCGCGGACGCGAATACTTGAAGCTGCGGCCAATGATGTCGACGCCGTTGGCCAGCAATGCAGCGGCCAGCGAGTCGCCTTCAAACCCTTTGTAGGTCTGGCCGTTGAAGGTGAAGCTCAGCACTTTGTTGCGGTCGATCCGTCCACCGTTGGACAGGCGATTGGTCTGGCTCATACCTTCTCTCCCAGCGCCGTCGTGGCTGTTTTCGCAGTGTCAGCCTTGTCGGTGAATTGCGGCTTGGTGCCGATCTTGTAGGTTTCGAGAATCTCGTAGGTCACGGTGTCGCGGGTGACGTTGAAGTACTGGCGGCAACCGGCGACGTGATCCCACAACTCGTGGTGCAGACCGCGCGGGTTGTCGCGGAAGAACATGTAGTCGCCCCACTCCTCGTCGGTGCAGCTTGCAGGGTCCAGAGGACGCGGGATGTGCGCCTGGCCGGATGCGTGGAATTCCTCTTCGGAGCGCAGTTCGCCGCAGTGAGGACAGAAGATATGCAACATGGGATTTCTCCTGTTAGTGGGCGACAGCCGCAGCGCCGTGTTCGTCGATCAACGCACCGTTGTGGAAACGGTCGATGGAGAAAGGTGCGGCCAGCGGGTGCATTTCACCCTTGGCCAGACTCGCGGCAAACACGTTGCCCGAGCCAGGTGTGGCCTTGAAGCCGCCGGTGCCCCAACCGCAGTTGAAGAACATGTTCGGTACCGGAGTTTTCGAAATGATCGGGCAGGCGTCCGGCGTGGTATCGACGATGCCGCCCCATTGACGGTTCATGCGCACCCGCGACAGCACCGGGAACATCTCGACGATGGCCTGGATGGTGTGTTCGATCACCGGGTACGAACCGCGCTGGCCGTAGCCGTTGTAGCCGTCGATACCGGCGCCGATCACCAGGTCGCCCTTGTCGGACTGGCTGATGTAACCGTGCACGGCGTTGGACATGATCACGCTGTCGATAATCGGCTTGATCGGCTCGGACACCAGCGCCTGCAGCGGGTGCGATTCGATCGGCAGACGGAAACCGGCGAGCTTGGCCATGTGCCCGGAGTTACCGGCGGTGACCACGCCGACGCGCTTGGCGCCGATGAAGCCCTTGTTGGTTTCAACGCCGATGCACACGCCGTTTTCCTTGCGGAAACCGATCACTTCGGTCTGCTGGATCAGGTCCACGCCCAAGGCGTCGGCGGCACGGGCAAAGCCCCACGCCACGGCATCGTGACGGGCCACGCCGCCGCGACGCTGAACGGTTGCGCCCATCACCGGGTAGCGGGTGTTTTTCGAGCAATCGAGGTACGGAATTTCGTCCGCGACTTGCTTGGCGTTGAGCAGTTCGCCGTCCACGCCGTTGAGGCGGTTGGCGCTGACCCGACGCTCGGAATCACGAATGTCCTGCAGCGTGTGGCACAGGTTGTAGACGCCGCGCTGGGAGAACATCACGTTGTAGTTCAGGTCTTGCGAAAGGCCCTCCCACAGTTTCATCGCGTGTTCGTACAGGTGCGCCGACTCGTCCCACAGGTAGTTGGAGCGAACGATGGTGGTGTTGCGCGCGGTGTTACCGCCGCCCAGCCAGCCCTTCTCGACCACGGCCACGTTGGTGATGCCGTGCTCTTTCGCCAGATAGTAAGCCGTCGCCAGACCGTGCCCGCCGCCGCCGACGATGACCACGTCGTAGACCTTTTTCGGGGTCGGCGTGCGCCACATGCGCTGCCAGTTTTCGTGGTGGCTGAGGGAGTGTTTGAAGAGGCCGAAGCCCGAATAGCGTTGCATAGTCATGTACTCCAGAACGCTCAGCGATAAACCGGGAAGTCAGCGCACAGGGCCGAAACCTGCTGGGCGACGTTGGCCTCGACATCGGCATCGCCGAGGTTGTCGAGGATGTCGCAGATCCAGCCGGCCAGCGTCACGCACTGGGTCACCTTGAAGCCGCGGGTGGTCACCGCCGGGGTGCCGATGCGCAGGCCGGAGGTCACGAACGGCGACTGCGGGTCGTTCGGTACGGCGTTCTTGTTGACGGTGATGTGCGCGCGACCGAGGGCGGCGTCGGCGTCCTTACCGGTGAGGCCCTGACGGATCAGGCTGACCAGGAACAGGTGGTTGTCGGTGCCGCCGGACACTACATCGTAGCCACGTTTGATAAATACGCTCGCCATCGCCTGGGCGTTGTCGATCACTTGTTGCTGATAGGCCTTGAAGCCCGGCTCCAGCGCTTCCTTGAAGCACACGGCCTTGCCGGCGATAACGTGCATCAGCGGGCCGCCCTGGGCGCCGGGGAATACGGCGGCGTTGAGTTTCTTCTCGATTTCTTCGTTGGACTTGGCCAGGATCAGGCCGCCACGCGGACCGCGCAAGGTCTTGTGGGTGGTGGTGGTGACCACGTCGGCGTACGGCAGCGGGTTCGGGTACAGACCGGCAGCCACCAGACCGGCGACGTGAGCCATGTCGACGAACAGCAGCGCACCGACCTTGTCGGCGATCTGACGGAAGCGCGGGAAGTCGAGGGTTTTCGAGTAGGCCGAGAAACCGGCGACGATCATTTTCGGTTTGCACTCGACGGCCAGACGCTCGACTTCGTCGTAATCGATCAGGCCGGTCTTGGTGTCGATGCCGTACTGCACGGCGTTGTACAGCTTGCCCGAGGACGACACCTTGGCGCCGTGGGTCAGGTGACCGCCGTGGGCCAGGCTCATGCCGAGGATGGTGTCGCCGGCTTGCAGCAGGGCCAGGTACACGGCGCTGTTGGCCGAAGAACCGGAGTGCGGCTGGACGTTGGCGTAATCGGCACCGAACAGTTGCTTGGCGCGTTCGATGGCCAGCGCTTCGACCTTGTCGACGTGCTCGCAGCCACCGTAGTAACGCTTGCCCGGATAGCCTTCGGCGTATTTGTTGGTCAGGCCGCTGCCCTGAGCTTCCATGACGCGTTTGCTGGTGTAGTTCTCCGACGCGATCAGCTCGATGTGATCTTCCTGACGTTGCTCCTCGGCATTCATCGCCGCCAGCAGTGCATCGTCGTAACCCTGGATCTGGTCTTGCTTGCTGAACATCGCGTCTCTCCCAGCGGCATCTGTGCGCCATTCGTCTCGGTAAGGCACGGCGTTCAGCCAGTGCCCTTTGATGCGATGGTATGGCCGGCGCAGGGAGGTCAAATGCCTACGGACGCCACGCAAAGGTGCGTTTACGACATGGTGGGGACGACGGACTCAAACAAGCAGCTGGCGCAAGGCCAGAAGAACCATGAAATGCGCGGGATAGAGCGCATACGCCCAGCGCCGCATGGGTGGCGCGTGGAGGTAAGTGGCGTGTCGCAACAGGAACATTCCGAGCAGTGGTGCGATCAGGCAGGTCGCAATGCCGAGGATGGCGACGATGTTGCCGAACTGCGCGGATTCGTAGAGCACCCGCCATTGATTCGCGGCCAGACACAGCAGACCCGGCAGCAGGCTGAAATACCAGGGTTTGCGAAACACCAGCAACATCGCCAGCGGCAGCAGAGCGCCGAACAGACCGAACATCAGTCGCTCCGGGAACATCGCCGCCAACAGCAAGGCGCTGACGCCCAGCAGTCGCGAAATCAGCGTTGGATCCTGCCAGCCCCGCGCCACCAGCAAGCCCAGCGCCAGCGTGGGCATCACATTCAACGTGTCGGGCTCGGGAATGTACAAACGGTAGGGAATTTCGCTGAGCAGACTGAACAGAAGCAGCCAGCCCAGATAGCGCCATTCGGTCTTGCGCGCGCCGTCCCGGGCCAGATTCGCCGCCATCGCCAGGCAGAACCATGGGAACGCCAGCCGTCCCGACACATACAGCCAATCGGCGCTGATCCCGACATATCGCAGGTGATCGAGCAGCATGCTCAACAGCGCCAGCCACTTGAGCAGATCGAGTGCGCCGTCGCGCTGGCTCAGGTGCATAATCGGCTCGCATCCCTGTAATGTTCTGACAGCGACATCCCGTGTGCTCCCCGGATGATCTTCGGTACAGTGCGCACCATCATTGACCCCACGAAGCGCCACAAGCGCCTCGATCACGGAAGCCGGCCATGACCGACAAGAGCCAACAATTCGCCAGCGACAACTACTCCGGTATCTGCCCCGAAGCCTGGGCTGCCATGGAACAGGCCAACCACGGCCACCAGCGCGCCTATGGCGACGATGAGTGGACAGCACGCGCCTCCGATTATTTCCGCAAGCTGTTCGAGACCGACTGCGAAGTGTTCTTCGCGTTCAACGGCACCGCCGCCAACTCGCTGGCGCTGTCGTCGCTGTGCCAGAGTTACCACAGCGTGATCTGCTCGGAAACCGCCCACGTCGAAACCGACGAATGCGGCGCACCGGAATTCTTCTCCAACGGTTCGAAACTGCTGATCGCCGGTACTGAAAACGGCAAGATCACCCCGGCCTCGATCCGCGAAGTCGCGCTCAAGCGCCAGGACATTCACTACCCGAAACCGCGCGTCGTGACCCTGACCCAGGCCACCGAAGTCGGCAGCGTCTACACCCCCGAAGAAGTCCGCGCCATCAGCGACACCTGCAAGGAACTGGGCCTGAACCTGCACATGGACGGCGCGCGCTTCTCCAACGCCTGCGCATTCCTCGGCTGCTCGCCGGCGGACCTGACCTGGAAGGCCGGCGTCGACGTGCTGTGCTTCGGCGGCACGAAAAACGGCATGGCGGTGGGTGAGGCGATCCTGTTCTTCAACCACAAACTGGCCGAAGACTTCGACTATCGCTGCAAACAGGCCGGGCAACTGGCCTCGAAGATGCGCTTTCTGTCGGCGCCGTGGGTCGGCATTCTGGAAAACGATGCCTGGCTCAAATACGCCCGCCACGCCAACCACTGCGCGCAACTGCTGGCCGAACTGGTCAGCGACATCCCGGGCGTGGAACTGATGTTCCCGGTCCAGGCCAACGGCGTGTTCCTGCAACTCTCGGAACCGGCCATCGCCGCCCTGACCGCGCGCGGCTGGCGCTTCTACACCTTCATCGGCAAGGGCGGTGCACGCTTCATGTGCTCGTGGGATACCGAGGAAGAGCGCGTGCGTGAACTGGCACGCGACATCCGCGAAGTCATGTCGGCCTGATTCCCTCCCCGTGGCGCGGGAGCCTGCTCCCCCGCCACCGCTCCTCCCCTCCCGTTTCAGCTCCATCGTCTACATTGTCTGTCGAGCCATCGCTCACATAACAATAAGCAGGAGCTTGCGCATGTCGCTAAAAGGCAAAACCTTGTTCATCACCGGCGCCAGCCGTGGCATCGGGCGCGAGATTGCGCTGCGGGCTGCACAGGACGGGGCCAATATCGTGATCGCGGCCAAGAGCGCCGAGCTGCACGCCAAGTTGCCCGGCACCATCCACAGCGTCGCCGCTGAAGTCGAAGCGGCCGGTGGCAAGGCTTTGGCGCTGCAACTGGATGTGCGGGATGAAGACGCGGTGCGTCAGGCGCTGGCCCAGGCCAATGAACATTTCGGTGGGATCGATGCGCTGGTGAACAACGCCGGGGCGATCAAGTTGACCGGTGTGCAGCACATCGAACTCAAGCGTTTCGACCTGATGCACCAGATCAACACCCGCGCGGTGTTGCTGTGCAGCCAGGCGGCCCTGCCCTATCTGAAGAAGTCCTCCGGACACATTCTCAACCTGTCACCGCCGCTGAACCTGGCCAGCAAATGGTTCGCGCAATACAGCCCCTACACCGTGACCAAGTACGGCATGAGCATGCTGACGGTGGGCATGAGCGAGGAATTCGCCAACTACGGGATCAGTGTCAATTCGCTGTGGCCGCAGACCATGATTGCCACGGCGGCGATCGAGTTTCAGCTGGGCAACCGGGAGTCGTTCAAGCATGCGCGGACGCCGGCGATCATGGCGGATGCGGCGCATGTGATTCTGGGCAGCAGCGGACGGCGGATTACCGGGCGGTTGTTGATTGATGAAGAGATTTTGCGCGAAAGCGGCGTGACCGGATTCGATCATTACCGTTTTGAACCGGGGAGTGATGCAAAGTTGATGACCGACCTGTTTATCGACTGAGCATTTTCAGAATCGACCTACACCAGGACCTACATAAACCAAACAGGCTTCGCCATAGACTTCCTCCTTTTTCGAGGAGTGCTGACTATGGCGAACCCTGCCTACATGACCATTACCGGCAAGACTCAAGGCCTTATTTCAGCCGGGTGTTCCACCCCGGAATCGGTCGGCAACAAATACCAGAAAGCCCATACCGATGAAATCATGGTGTTCGCCTTGAGCCATGAAATGCGCCGCGACAACAACCTCGGCAAAGCCATCCACCAACCGGTCATCATCACCAAAGCGGTCGACAAATCCTCCCCATTGCTGGCCCAGGCGCATTCGAACAGCGAAGAACTCGAATGCACAATCAGCCTTTACCGAACCTCGCCTCAAGGTCAGCAGGAGAAGTTTTATTCAATCTCCCTCGATGGGGCCGTTCTGGCTGAACTCTCGCAGGAAGTGCCCCACGTCATTCTGCAGAACGACGCCCAGCCTCAAGAACAACTGGCCATTCGTTACCGCGGGATCAGTTGGGTACACCACATTGCGGGCACCACCGGCTATACCTCGTGGGGCAGCCAGGATTGAACCCTCGACCACATGATCTCTGCGACGTTGAGGATGCCGCCGGCAACTTGCTCGGACAGGCGCTGACCGCCAGTGCTCGCCATCTGGCGTTCGGCATCGCGCGGGTGCAGTTCAATCAACGAGTCGCCTATTTCGCCAAGCGCATCACCGAGGAGGTTGCTGCCGGACGCCTGCCCCCGGAACAGGGAGTTCATGCGCTTGTGCAGGAACAACAAAACCTGCTGAACCAGTCTCGGGTCCTGCAGCAAAACAGGCACGGAGCGATCACCGGCACGACCAAGACACGACGCTTGTCGATGGTCCCGCAGCCTGCAGCCATTCCCGATCCGGAACGTTTGCTGCGGGCCGTTCACCAGCAGAACATGAAAGTGACACGCCTGAACTCAGCCCCGCTCTCCTCTCCGCGTCCGGTCAACGACCTGCGAATCGTCCCCCGCGAGCACTGGCCACAGGAATTGCCGGCGCCCGAAGAGCCGGGGTTCTATATCGTGCCGAAAAGCGTGTCCACCGAGGACCTTCAGGCGCAGCTGTTTCCGTCGCCAAACCCGAGTGTCATCGCCAAATTCAGAAGCCTGAATTCGCTGGAAGACGTTGTGAAAGCCGGATCGTTGATTGTCCTGAGCGACCCAAACAATCAGCAATGCACCTATGAAGAATCACTGCTGATGGAAACCGCGCACATCGTCAGCATGGCGCTTGAGCCGTTGACGATGGAGGAGGCGGACTTTTTTGCGCAGCACTATGAAGTCATCAGACGGACGCTTTCCGATGGGTCGAAAGTTATTGGTGTTGGTACTGCTATGGCCGCCAACCATCTGGACGGTATAAAAGCCGCCTTGAACGACATTGAGGCTTTGCATAACAGCACTATGAAGGCCAATGGAAGGCTGAATTCAAAGGTATTCAAAAAGCGGCGCGCCGAATTACTTCAACGGCTGGACGGACAGCTCACCGGATTGACGAAGAAAGTCATCGGCCTCCCTGATTACCCAAACCTCAAAATCGCTTTAGGTATCGAGCATCCACACCTGGTGCACCGCTGGAGGAAGGCTGGCGGCATCGGCCAGGCACCCGGATATGCCACTCACATTCAAGGCGTAGTGAAAGCCTCGCAATACGTCAAATATGGTGGCTGGATTGGTACGGCCGTAGGTGGCGGAGCTTCGGCAATGAAGGTTCAGGATGTCTGTACGAACGGGAGCGCCGAGGCATGCGAAAAGATGAAATACACCGAAGCCGGAAGCTTTCTGGGTGGAGCTGTCGGTTCTGCTGTGGGTACAAGTGCGGCCTCCACCATTTGCGTAGCAATCGGGGTATCCACCGCAGGAATCGCCGGGGTGCTGTGTGGGGTACTGGTTGCGGGAGCCGGATCCTTTACGGTCGGCTATATGAGCGAAAAAGGCGGCGAAATCGCCGGTGAATTGATTTACGAGAAAACCCGATGAGTTATGAAACTGCAAGAGATGCATTCATTATTCTAAACATCATAAATTTCGCCATACTCATAATAATTAACTGCATATCGCTATATATCGCAAAAACAAAAATAGAGCTAATAATCAGCAGCCTTCAGAACAGCTCAATTTTAAGCGGTCTCATGATGCTATGGCATGGCGGGATACATGGTCGAATCTACATGATGGGAGAAATTTTCGGTTTCTTGAAACGCCCAGAAGTCTACATTTACCAAGGAAAAGTGAGTGCAACAGATATTATAAATTTCCCACCAGACTTTAAACGCACGCTGCTGACACTATATAAATATCAGCGAATTTCCGGATTCATGTTTGTGTTCTTCGGGCTTCTCGCCGTACTCGAAATCATTTAAAACAGCAACTAATAATTCCCATACGATCTCCCGTATGGGAGATCGCCCCCAAGCCTCCAAACTGAATTTAATATTCGATCCGCACATCCCCCTTCGGCACACTGCAGCAAGAAAGAATGTACCCCTCCGCCTCGTCGTCCTCGGTGATCCCGCCGTTGTGATCCATCTCCACTTCGCCGCCCAGCTTGAGCACCTTGCACGTCCCGCAGATCCCCATGCCGCAGGCTTTCGGGATCATCAGGCCGACCTTGGCAGCCGCCGCATGAACGGTCTCGCCCGGGGCCACGCGGATGCTCTTGTCCGACGAGGTGAATTCCACCAGGTGCAGATCCGCCACCGGCACTTCCGGTGCTTCCGCTGCCTGTTCGGCCTGTTCCACCGCGTCGGCGCGGGCTTCCGGTGGCGTGGCGCCGAAGGATTCCTCGTGATAGCGCTTCATGTCGTAGCCGGCGTTTTCCAGCAGGCGCTTGACCGCCGTCATGTACGGCGTCGGGCCGCAGCAGAAGACTTCGCGTTCGAGGAAGTCCGGCACCATCAGTTCCAGCATCTTGTGGTTGAGGTAGCCGCGATAGCCGGCCCACGGCTCGCCCAGCCCGTGTTTCTCGCAGATCAGATGCAGACTGAAGTTGTCGATCCGCGACGCCATGTGTTCCAGCTCGCGGTGGTAAATGATGTCTTTCGGCGAGCGGGCGCTATGGATGAACGTCATGTCGACGTTGCCGTTGGTGTCATAGAACCAGCGCGCCATGGACATGCACGGTGTGATGCCGACACCGCCGCTCAGGTACAGCACTTTCGGGCTCGGAAAGTCGATGGCGTTGAACAGCCCGACCGGCCCGTGCACCGCCAGCTCCTGGCCTTCATGCAGGGTGTCGTGCAGCCAGTTGGATACCTTGCCCCCCGGCACCCGCTTGATGGTCACCGAAAAGCTGTACGGCACCGACGGCGAACTGGAAATGGTGTACGAACGCATGATCGGCTGCCCTTCGATCTCCAGTTCCAGGGTCACGAACTGCCCGGGCTTGAAGAAGAACAGGATCGGCTGGTCGGCCATGAAGCAGAAAGTGCGCACATCCCAGGTTTCCTGGATGACTTTGACGCAACGGACGATGTGTCGGCCATTGGCCCAGGTCTGGGTGGTGACCGGATTCAGGAAGCTGTTCGACATGCTGTTCTCCACGGCCGACTGTCGGCCTTCATGTGGCGATTCTGCGTATAGCGCGAACGCCCCGTTTACCTATCCGCGACATTGACATACTTATCGCGACCAGCCCCCAACCACCGGGGGTTGCGCGTCGGGAACAGATTGCACCATGTCGCCCATGGATAAGGTTCCGGGCAGCGGCGGCCCCACACTCGCCCCCAACACAAACAGATTCTTTACACCTTGCGCTGCAACCCTGATCAGCCACTTTCGCGGCCACGCAGATGGCCTTGAGGATTACATCGATGGACACCGCAAAAATCAGCCTGGGCGACCCGCTGGAACCCGCACGCAAGGCCACCGCACAAATGCTGCAGGAACGCGAGCGCACCTACTCCCTGCCGCAGCCGTTCTACAGTGACGAGCGGCTGTTCGATATCGACATGCAGGAGATCTTCCAGAAAGAGTGGTTGATCGCCGGCATGACCTGCGAGATCCCGGCCAAGGGCAACTACATCACCCTGCAGATCGGCAAGAACCCGATCATCGTCATTCGCGGCGCCGAAGGCGTGGTGCATGCGTTCCACAACGTCTGCCGCCACCGTGGCTCGCGCCTGTGCACCAGCGACAAGGGCAAGGTCGCCAAACTGGTCTGCCACTACCACCAGTGGACGTATGAGCTGGACGGTCGCCTGCTGTTCGCCGGCACCGAGATGGGCGCCGATTTCGACATGAAGCAGTACGGCCTCAAACCGGTGAACGTGAAGACCGCCGGCGGCTACATCTTCATCAGCCTGGCGGAGAACCCGCCGGCCATCGATGACTTCCTGTCGACGCTGAACCACTACATGGAACCGTACGACATGGAGAACACCAAGGTGGCGATTACCACCACCTTGATGGAGAAGGCCAACTGGAAACTGGTGCTGGAAAACAACCGCGAGTGCTACCACTGCGGCGGCTCGCACCCTGAATTGCTGAAAACCCTGCTGGAGTGGGACGACGTCACCGACCCGCGCGCCGATCAGGCGTTCAAGGATCACGTCGCCGCCTCCGCTGCTGCCTGGGAAGCCGAGAAGATCCCTTACGCCCACGCCAGTTTCGGCCTGCGCAACCGCATCGTGCGCATGCCGCTGCTCAAGGGCACCGTGTCGATGACCATGGACGGCAAACAGGGCTGCGCCAAGCTGATGGGCCGGATCAAGAACCCGGACCTGGGCTCGATGCGCATCCTGCACCTGCCGCACTCGTGGAACCACTGCATGGGCGACCACATCATCGTGTTCACCGTGTGGCCGATCAGCGCCCAGGAAACCATGGTCACCACCAAATGGCTGGTGCACAAGGATGCGGTCGAAGGCGTGGACTACGACGTCGAGCGCATGCGCCAGGTGTGGGACGCGACCAACGATCAGGACCGTCGTCTGGCTGAAGAGAACCAACGCGGGATCAACTCCACCGCATACCAGCCGGGCCCGTACTCCAAGACCTATGAGTTCGGCGTGGTCAACTTCGTGGATTGGTACAGCGAGCGGATGCTGAGCAACCTGGGGGCCGAGCCTGCGCCGTACCTCAAGGGGGTTCCGGTTCAGGGTTAAGCCCGCGCCGTTGAACAAAAAACCCGCAGACGTCGTCCGACGCTGCGGGTTTCTTTTTTCATGCCTTACGGCGCCATGATTCTCATGCTCGAAACCTGGCCATCCAGCGTATTGCTTGGACCGCCCCGAGTAACGCGATAGGCACCCGCGTTATAACTCCTCTCGAAGCTGCCAATAACCACTGGTGTAGTAATGTCGCTTAAAAAATCAACCCGTGCGTAACCCTGGTTTTCATTCATGTTTTTATTTCCATAGACCATGAAACTGGAGCCTGCCTTGGCTTTCAGAACCTTCGCGGAGCGCGCTTCATCGTTATCACAGTCACCACTGAAGTTGAATGCCCGGGTAGTCGCAAGGTTTACCGTACACACAACATTCTGAGTGGCGGAATTCCCCTCGTAGAACACTACGCTCGCGTCACGAAAGTCTCCTGGTGCAGGCGTTTTCCCTATCGAGATACGCGAGATTTTTCCATCCAGACCGTTATTATGAACATGGGTCACTTTGATATCGGCATTTTCAAAGTTGGATTCGAAACTGCCGAGTTTCACTGACTCATTGATTCCGATATCACGCTTCACATCTACATAAGTGTAATCATCACTGGTATTGCCACCGGTCGAGTCATAGACACTGAGACGCGTACCTTTGGCGATCCCGCGCAACTCAAGCGAGCGCGCTTCATCTCTCTCACAGCCCCGTGCAGGCAAGCTGAAATCAAGATCCTGCCCCGCCGGAACCACACAGACACTGTCACCGGTCTTGTCCACGTTGTTTTTCGAGTAGAAGTAGAAACCACCCTGGGTCAATGCGGCTGAATAGGGAAATGCATCGCCCGCCTGATTGAAATCAATCGTCATGAAGTTGGGCGCGGTGCGTTTGCCCAGTGCGCTTGCACAATGGTTATCCACACGGCGCTCAAGCCAGGTCAGGTTGTTGTCGGTGCTGCCCGCATGCAGCGATGTCGCGCCCCAGGAATGAAACTGGTTCATCACGAACAGTCGGGGCCATCTTTCAAAGCCACTCGCCGCGACCGTCGGATAGTAATTCGTCCAGCGCGACGGGCAGCTCCAATCATGATTGAGCGAAGTAACGCCCAAGTCCCAGTGGTTCTGGCTTTCCCACTGGTTATCGAGCAGTACATTGACGGTTTTGCCATTGACCGGATACGCGCCTTCATGTCTGTCGGTGAGAATCACCAAACGCTTTCCGCTGCCGATCATTTGTTCCAGAGTCGGCCAGGTGGCCGAGTTCCTGTAGGCCGCAGGATCAAATACCCAGTCCGCCAATCCCGGTACCTGACTGATCGCGCGAGTCAGGCTGGCCTTTTCCACCCGGGTTTCGAGCAACAGCGTTACCACGGCATTGGGATTACCGCGCAGGAAAGGCAGGAACACATTGTTCAACGTATCGGCAAACTTCGGGTCAGTGAAACTGCAAGTGCCCGTATCACCGGTATGGCACAGATAGGCATCCGTCACGCCCCCAACAGTACCGGGGTGCAAGTCCAGCATGAAACCACGAACGCCCCGATTGAGCTGAGTGCGCATGTCATCCAGATAACCATTGTGAGCAGTGACCCACGAATATTCGTTAAATGGCTTCTTGAAGTTATTGATACCCGGCGCAGTTTCAGCGGCGGACACTAACGACAAAGAACCAAGCTGGGTACACAAGAGCCCCAGCAACAACACTGTTTTCTTGATAGTAAACATCGTTCAATCTTCCATGATACAAGTCCCGACAATCGAATGACTGCCGGCAACTTATTAACCGAAAAATTAAACGAGCCGTATATCGAATATATCGTTCAGAATGTTGTTATCAGTTTGAAAAACAAAAATGCGCCCAATCGGGCGCACTTTAGTTAAATACACTAGATCGATCGCCAGCGAACTTCTCCATTCTCGGCGATAAACTCTTCAACAATGTTTTCCCCATCCAGTCGAATTTTCGCGTAGCCGTTCAACACCCGCAGCGGATAGTCCGGATCGTTTGCATCCTTCGTCTCCGAAAACAGCACCCGCGAATGTCCGTTCAGCTCGCTGGTGGTGCCGTAAGGAATCGCTCCGTGGCCGGCACAACGCGCATGCAGTCCACCTTGCGGCGCGTAGACGATACCGTTGTGCAGGTGCCCCCAGTACCAGTAATCCGGCTCGCGCCCCAGTGCATCGCACACCGGTTGATACAGCGCGGTCTTGTTGTGCCCGGTGATGTCGAAGCCCTGATGGTGGCTGAGCACCATGAGTTTCTTGCGTTTCGGCAAGCCCTTCATCCACTCGATCTGCGGCTTGTTCAGCGTGCCGTCCATGTACAGGTTCATGACGTCCGAGGCGTACGCCGTGTCCAGCCCGACAATCAGCCAGTCGTCGTTGATCAGGGCAAAGTAGCTGGTGCCCTGCTGCCCCGGAAAACGCGCGGCCAGCTCCTTGAAATAGCCGTGGGCGCCGCTGTACATCTCGTGGTTGGAATTGAGGGTGAACGAGCCGTGGGTGCCCATCGGCCAGCCCGCCATGTCGGTGTCTTCCTGGGAGTGGGTACCGGCGTAATAGACATCCCCCAGGTGAATGGTGAAATCGGCATTGGCCAGTTGCATCTGGTTGGCCACCGACACCGCCGGCGCATGGCTGTTGAACGGCCCCGTGCCCCAGTCGCCGGCAATTGCCAGCGTCACTTCGCGTTCCATTTTCACCAGCGCCGGATCGGTGCCGAAGGTTGCGTGATGGCGCAGGTTTTCGATCCACTTGAGCAGCGCCTCGCTCCACAGCAGATCCAGCAGCTCCCACTTGCGACAGCCCAGCAGCGTGCCGTCCTTGAGCACCTTGGTTTGCAGTTGATCGGGCGATTGCGGCAGCGGCGTCGCGTTGCCGATGCGCAGGATCGACAGGCCATGGGACAACTCCCACGGCACCGCCGGCTCGTCGTCCGGCAGCTCGCCGTGCTTGAGCACGTATTGCGCCTGATCGTGACCGCGCTGGAGCAACTTGATGATGGCCTCGAATTCCTTGGGTTCGAGCTCGCTGATGAGCTTCATCCAGGCCATTTCGATGCGCGTGAACAAGCCGTGCAGGCGCACCTTGACCTTGTCGTATTCGTGTTTCAGATGACCGACCGCTGACATGACGTAATCCTCTATCCGTAAGGGTTCACAGGGTTTTCATGAATTCGATCAGCGCACGCTTGTCGTCGTCCGACAGCGTCGTGCCGTACAGGTGACCGCTGTTGTGATTGCCTTCCAGGCGCGTGTCGTAGGTGAAATCCGCCGAGGCTTTGGCCTGGGCGCCGCTGGTGACGAAGCCGACGTTGACCGGGTCGTAGACATCGGAGCCGGTGATGAACACCTGCGGACGTTTTTCCGGCGGTTGCAGCAAGTCCCACAGGGTCGGCACCGAACCGTTGTGCAGGTACGGCGCACGCAGCCAGATGCCGTCGGTGGGCGTGTTGCTGTAGCTCTGGGTCTTGCGATAGGCGCCGAAATCGAACGGCGGTTTCTTGAAGGTGTGGAACGCTGCCACCAGGCCGGTGGTGAACGAGTTCAGCCGGTGCGGATCGGTGCCGAGCTGGTCGATGTTGGTGGTGACTTGCCCGGTGTCGACGCGACCGAAATCGTGACAACCCGCGCAGTTAGCCTCCCACACCGGTTTGCCTCGGGCGACTTTTGCCTGATCCAGTGCCCACGGCCACGCCGGCGCCTTGTGTCCGAGCAGCCAGTTGGTCACCCGGTTGAAACTCGGCGGCAGCACCGATTCCGGCGTCGCGCCCACGGCCATCGCGGCGGCGTAGTTGCGCTCGTGGATCTTGTTGTTATTGCCGTCCCAGTGCAGGTACATCGATTCCCGGGGTTTCTGGTTCCACACTTGCGGCAGGTCGACGGTGCCGATGGTCGAGTCATCCGGGAAGCCGAACACCACCATTTTCGTCGGGTTGAAAGTGTCGGTGCGCCCCGGCCCCTGTTGCGGGCGCAGCTTCTGCCAGGCGTAGGCCTGCTTCTGTTTGAGCAGCGCGGTCTTGGCCATCGGGATGATCAGGTAGCGGTTGTAGATCCGCTCGAAAAAGCCGAGCTGGAACTTGCTGTTGATCGCCGCCATCACCGCGTCAGTGGTGAATTTCGGATCGCTGGCGCAATCGTAGGCGAACCACTGGAAAGCTTGCAGTTGCAGAGTGTTGGCCGGGGCGCTCGGTACATTCACCGCGACGTCGCTGGCATTCGCCCGGTAGGAACCCGTGTGGCAAAGCGCGCAGTTCGGCTCGACGGTCGGGTAGCCGATCTGTCGCTTGGCCATGCCGATCGGCAGGTCCTTGCCGTTCTCGAACAGGAAACCGAAGACTTCCCAGCCGCCGGGTTTCGGCAGTTTTTCCGGGCACATCTGCGGCAATACCGAGAACAGGTAATAGGGAATCCGCGCTTCGATACCCAGGCCAATCGCGGCGTATTTGTAGTGATCTTCGTCGGAGGCGTAATCCTGCTCCGGCACCACGCGCAGCATCTGGTACCAAGTCTGGTAACCGATGAACGCCAGCAGCGCCACGACGACCAGCGTGCCGACCTTGAACGCGTGACTCTGCCACTGCCGCGCCCACGCCGCCCGCCATTCGCGCCAGCCGTCACAGAGCAGCGCCAGTGGCCGGTTTTCAGGCGTGGTGCCGAGGTACAGCAGGATGCCGAGGATCAGGAAGAAACTCAGGTCGCCCATCAGCATCGGCACGAACACCGAGCCCTGGCTGCTGGTGTTGATCAGGTAGATCCAGAACGCCACGGCGATCAGCCGCGTCAGCACGCACAGCCAGGAATGCACCACGTAGCGCGGCGCGTTGAAGCCCGACGGCATGTAGAACACGCTGATGCCGACCAGCAGCATCCCGGCGTTTTCCAGCCACGGGTCGGAGAGTTGCGGCGGCAGGCCGACCACCGATGTCAGCAACCCCGGCGCGAACAGCGCCGGGATCGCGAACACCATGTTCATCGCAATGCCGAGCCAGATGAAGCGTTGAAACCAGCGGATGTAGCTGTCCATGTCATCCATTTCCTTGTGCAAACCCGAGAGATGTATTGCCTGACCTACCGCCTTCGCGAGCAAGCCCGCTCCCACATTGGACTGGGGTGTCTGCTGATTTTGTGTCTGGCACAAAACCTGTGGGAGCGGGCTTGCCCGCGAAGCGGACGACTCGGTCCGAGATCAACCGAGGGCTGTTTTCTCCAGGTGTTCAAGGATGATCGGATACACATCGACCACCGCGTTCTTGCCGAACATGCAATCGATGTGGCCGTAACCCGGCACCACATGCCGGCTGTAGCGTTCCGGCCCGTGCTGCTCGCAAACCCGCTGATAAGTCTTGAGCGTGCTTTCCGGCAGATAACACTGGTTGTCGGCACCGCTGATGAAGCAGATCGGCATGGTCAGCCGATCAAAGTGCGGCATGTACACGTCGTGCCCTTTGAAATCCACCAGATGCCCTTTGCGCACGATCAGCGCCAGGTGTTCGAAGGTCTCGATGTTCGACTCGCCGAACAGTTCGTGCAGGTTGTCGTGCAGGGTTTCGTTGAGGGTGTCGTGGCGGTACAGCGAGGCATACATGAAGGTGATGCGGTGGCACACCGGGTTGGTGCAATAGCCCTGGGCTTCGATCCGCGCGTAGCCGTTGAGCGCCTTGTCGTAGAGCCGGTTGAACCAGTTCTCCTTGCTGTCGGCATAGGCGGTCATCGATTTGATACCGATCGCATCGAGCATCCCCGGCAGGTGCAGACCGGCCTTCAGCCCCGTTGCCGTCGCGACCACCGTGTCGGCGGCAATCTGCGAGCAGACCACCGAACGCACGCCCTGCAAACCGGCGAGCAGCGACATGAAGAAGGTCGTGGCGCCGTAACAATGCACCACGCACTGCACGTCCTTGGCTTGGGTTTCCTGCTGGATCTGTGCGATGGCGGCCTTGAAGTCGTACTGGGCAATCTGGTCGCCGTTCCACTCCTTCTTGCTTGCCGGCAGCAGGATGCTCACCCGGAAGTCCAGCAGCCACACGTCGTAGTCATGTTTGCAGAGAAACTCCAGCAGGTTGGTCTGGATCGTATCGGTAGAAAAGATGTTCGAGCCCACACCCAACCCGTGCACCAGCATCACCGGGCCTTTGCTGCCGGCCTGATAGCGGCTCAGGCGCAACTGCACGCCGTCTTCGGTGGAGAAGAAATGCACGGCCGGCGTCGGCGCATCCAGTGGCCGTTTCAGCCGTGGCGGCGCGTCGGGGTTGAAGTATTTGTCACCGGCAAACACCCCGCCATAACTCTCCCAGAGAATCCCGGCGAAGAACTTGCCGAACCGCGCCAGCCCTTCGATGCGCTCACGCTCGTTGCGCGCATTGAGGACTTTCATGGTGGTCATCTGCTTGGCGAAATCGGTCGGTTTGATGTGCATCACCCCGGAGCCGATCACTTCGCCGGTCTTGTCCGGCCCGCGATACAGCGTCACGTAGAGGGTGCTGGTGTCGTGCCAGATATTCAGCACGCCGTTGTCTTCCGGCACGGTCTTGAAGGCGCTGAAGAAATAATCGCGGCCGTCCTCGGCGGTCAGCTTCATGTCGTACTTCATGTGGCGCGTATCGACCTGCTGCTCGAACTGCTCGAACAGGTTGAACACGCCGTTGCTGGCGGTCAGCGGTTCCGGCGACAGCGCCGGGGCGATCACCGTGCCGACGATGGTCGCGGCGTGTTCCGGTTCCTTGATCATCCGGTTGAGGTCATTGGCGGTGATGGTCAGGGTGAAGTCGATCGGCGAGTTGTCCGCTTCGCCGCGTTTGGCTGCCGCCTCATAAACCTTCAAGTCGGTGCTTTGCGCGGCGGTGAAAGCGCGAGAGAAGTAGCCCTTCATGGTTTCGGTGAACTGCACGCCGAGGGTCGGCGGCGCGGTCTGTTTGCGCGGCGCCGATGGCAGCGTGTAGTCGATCGTCCAGCCACGATCGGCGGCCAGCAGGCCCATGTTCCGCTCGCTCACGGCGGAGATGGTCAGCAGCGGATTGACTGCCAGTGAGGTCGGGATCACCGCGCCGTCGGTCACGTACAGGTTGACGTAGACATCGGTGCCACTGGCGCCACTGAACACCTGCCCCTTGTGGTTGACCACGCCTTGTCCGGCGTCTTCGCCCATCACGCAACCGCCCAGCGGATGCACCGAGACGATGCTGTGCTTGAGCAGTTTGGTCCAGATCGGATTCTCGACCCAGATTCCGCCCAGGGCCTTGGTGCTCTGGTACAGCCGTTCGTTGCCGATCTTGAAGTTTTCCTGCTCGCCGACACCCGGCCAGTCGATGCGCAGTTGATCCTTGCTGTCGAGGACCATGCGTCCCTGGCCGCTGTCGTGGCTCATGATCAGGTAAGTCTGCATGTTGTGCAGCGCGCCGTGATACGGGCCACGCAGGAAGCTTTCGGCTTCGCGCTCCTTGTACTTCACTTTTCCGCTGAAGCTGTCGTCGGTGGGCTTGCCGATCATCTCGGCGAACCCGGCCATCGCCGGCACCATCGGCCGGCCAAGCGCGCCGGGGATCGAACCTTCCTCGATGACCATGCGACTGCTGCGGTCACCCTCGGTGCGCATGTCGATGATCGAGGTGATGCACGGGCCGACCGGTTGCATTTCCTTGGCCGAGTGCGCGCCGAAGCCGATGCCGTTGATGGTCTGCTCGCAGTTATGGCCGAAGCCGAGGATGTCGCCATTGCCGCTCATGTTTTCGCCGAGCTGGCCGGACATCACCAGGCCCTTATCCCGCGAGCGCAGCAGAATTTCGGTGGAGCCGAGGGTGCCCGCGGAGACCACAACAATGTCGGCCTTCACGAACAAGGTCGGTGCGTCGAATTTCTCGCGACCACTGTCGAGGTACTGGAAGTGCACGATCCAACCGTTTCCGTCGCGCTCCAGATGCCGCACCTGCGCCTGGCAGAAAATCTCCGCGCCGTGATTGGTGGCGTCCGGCAGGTAGTTCATCAGCGTGGTGTTCTTGGCCTTGTTGTTACAGCCCGAAACGCAGTCGCCGCAGTGGTTGCACGGCAGTTGCTCGACGCCGACGTGGTTGAGGTTGTTGGGCAGTTTGTCGAAGGTCACGTTGATCGGCGGCTTGTAGAAGTGCGCACCTTGCTTGAGGAAGTCTGCGGATTTTTTGTTGGCATCAAGCTTCGGCAGGTTCGGCGAGGTGCTCGGGTAGGGATTGGGCTTGAGCATCTCCCGGGCCTTTTGGTAACCCAACTGGAGCAAGCCGTCGTGGTCCTCGCGCACCGCCAATGGCCAGCGCGGATCCTGGAACACATCAACGGTCGGCTCCAGGGAAACGTTGGCATTGATCAGCGATGTGCCGCCGAGGCCGCAACCGACCACCACGTTCTGCTGAGCGTTGACGTGCAGGTCGAACAGACCGGTGCGCGAGCCGATGTGGCCGTCCGGATCGTGTACCTGCAATTCCTCGGTCGCGGCGATCATGGTGTTGGGGTATTCGCCGGGCTGGATTTCCCGACCGCGTTCCAGCAGACAGACCTTTTTACCGGCCCGGGACAGGCGCGACGCGGCAATGCCGCCGCCGTACCCGGAGCCGATGACGATCACGTCGTAGTGTTCCTTGATTTCGCTGATGGGCGTTGCGATCCGTGTCATGAGGTGGTTCCTCTCTCAGGCAGATGGGGCAACTCTGCGGTTGCCTGCAATCAATGGGCGAACGGGCACCTGGCCTTCGGGGAATCCCGACGGCAGTACAGCGGTTTGGGCAGGAATCAGGCGCTACAGACGGGCGTGCTGATTGGCGGCACGACGCAACGTGCGCTTTCGCGGCGAAGGTGCCGGCAGCGCGCGGAGCGTGCAGGGATTGAGGGGTAAGCGGTGTGGCTGGGTATCCATCACGCGTTCTCCCTGAACCAGATGTGGATAAGTGACGGCTGTCCTTGTGCCATTGCAGTGAAGACAGGCACCGGATCGAAGTCAAGGCAGCCTCTTAGAACTGTATGAAATCTGATCAATTGCCTTTTGGACTAAGCCCGCCGGGGGTTGCAGGGTTTGGCGAACAAGTTATCCACATAGACACCCACAGCTAATGGGGACAACTGTGGATGACCTGGAAAAATAATCGGGGTTTTGTGAAGAAAATTCGTGACTTATCCAGAAGCAGGGTTTGCATTAGCGATTGAGCATTTTATGACCAATCCACCACATGGCACGGATTACGTGGCTTGCAGAGGATGGCGAACACCTTATCCACAGAAGCGCCAACAGAGTTCGGGGGTAACTTGTCGGGTGCTGTGGAAAAGCGCTGGAGGCGTTGATAAATCGGGGTTTGCGTGGAGGTTGGTGGGTTAAAACGCTGAATTGAACGTTTTTTGATCAGATCCTTGTAAGCCACGGTTTATATGGCTTGCAGCGGATAGCGAACATCTTATCCACAGAAGCGCCAACAGAGATTGGGGGCAAGTCTGGGAGTTGTTCTGGGGAAAAACTCAGAAAAAACCGCGAGTTAGGCTGGTTGTTTTTTGATCTTGGTGCTGGAGGGCTTGGTTTGTATGGGGTTTGGAGAGGGGTGAACATGTTATCCACAGAGTGGTTAACAGGGATTGTGTGTAATTTCCAGTGAGTGGGTGGCTTGTGACCGCTGCCCTCACCCCAGCCCTCTCCCGGGGGGAGAGGGAGCCTACGGTGGTGATCTCGCGAGGTACATCGACCTGAGCCTTCATCGTGACCTCAGGTTTTCTCGAATCAGGTGAGAGAGTGATCGAGGCTTGGCGAACCAAGGTCACCGCTCTGGTCGCAGGTCGATGTAAATGGCCTATACACCTCGGTCAGTCCCCTCTCCCTCCGGGCGGTCCGACGTTTCGGGAGGGCTAGGGTGAGGGGCTTCTAGCGGACAACACCTTCTTCGATCAACAACTTCAAAATCGCTTCAGCTCCGGCCTCAGCAGTCACACCCTTGAGCACCTGCCCCCCACCCCCACTGGCCTTCGCCGTCGCCGCCTTCATCCGGTCAGCCCCGCTCTTGGCCTTGATCACCTTCAACCGTTTCGGCCGGGGCTTGGCCGGTTGCAGGGTCGCCACCGCCAGCAATTCGTCATCCACCACTTCCACATCTTTAGCCTGGAGAGCGCCACGCCGCGCCGGGCCGTAAGCACTTTGCCGAGGCTTGGGCGCAGCGTTATCCACAGTCGCCAGAAACGGCAGGCGCACCTTCAACCGGCGGCGCTGCCCACGGGGCAACGCTTGCAGCACCAGCGCCGAGCCATCGTTGATCGACTCGACCTGCGCCAACCCCACCACCAGCGGCCAGCCCAAGCCTTCGGCCAGCAGGAACGGCAGCATCCCCGAACCTTCACCGGTTTCCGCCTGGCTGCCGGTCAACACCACTTGGGCACCGGCATCACGCAGATAGTCGGTCAACGCCGGCAACGCGTCGGCACCGGCCGGTTGTTCCAGCACATGCATCTGCGCAAGCCCCATGCCCAGATAGGCGCGCAGCGCCGGTTCCGCGATGTCGCCGGCATGCAGCACTTGCAGGCTGTCCCCCGCCAGTTGCAGGCCGAGCTCCACCGCGCGGGCGTCCTGATCGGCGCGGCGCGGGCGGCCGGAGGTCGGGTGGGCGCCGATTGAAACCAGACTGATGATCTTTGTGCTCATAACCGTTCCTTAAGCCGCATCGCGCTTGGCTTCGTTGCGGTAAGCCTCTACCGCCGCGATCAAGGCCTGAAGAATTTCCGCGCTTTCGCCGATCACCGACAGGTCGGCACGCTTGATCATGTCGCAACCCGGATCGAGGTTGATCGCCACCACCTTGTCGCAGGCACCGATACCTTGCAGGTGCTGGATCGCCCCGGAAATCCCCACGGCCACGTAAACCCGCGCGGTGACCCAGGTGCCGGACGCGCCGACCTGACGGTCGCGGGCCATGAAGCCATCGTCCACTGCCACCCGCGAAGCGCCTTCGGTGGCACCGAGGGCCGCGGCGGTCCTGTGGAAAAGATCCCAGTCCTTGACCCCGTTGCCGCCGGAGAAGATGAACTCCGCTTCGGCCATCGGAATCGCTGCCGGATCCACCGCCACCGCACCCAGATCCTCGATCCGCGAGAGGCTGCGCGCGACGGGTGTGGATAACTCCACCGGCAGCGCTTCGTGACGGGTTTCGCTGACCGGTTCGGCACATTCGGCGGACGCCAGAATCAGCCGCGCGACTGGACGGGCAAGATCCTGCAACCCGGCACCGGCGCGGCCGATGCACTCCTGATCCTTGACCTGCCACACCCGTGTCGCCGGGCGTTCACCCAGTGCAGCAGCAAAGCGCCGACCGAGTTCGCCGCCACCGCTGCGGCTGTCCGGCAGCAGCCAGTGACGCGGGTTGAACTGGTTATCCACAGCCCGCAGGCCCTGGATCCGTTGCTCCGGTGCATAACCGCTGAATTCTTCACCTTCCAACACCAGCAAGCGGTCAACGCCCGCCGTGGCGAAAGCGTTTTCCTTGTGCTCGCCGAACACCACGGCCAGCACCGCACCGTCGCTGCCGGCCAGTTGATGAGCCAGGCCGAGCAGGTCGCGGTCGTGGCTGCTCAAGCGGCCGCCGACCATGTCCGGCACCACGCTGATGTAGAACGCCGGGGCCGGCACCTGATGCAGCGGCAATTGCACCTCGACCGCTGCCGAACGCTTGACCGCCCCGCCCTGCTGGGCGCCGCTGCGATCGATGCGCTTGATGCCGTTCGGCCCGATGAAGCCGATGCCGTGCAGGTTCTTGCGGATGATCCCGTTGGGGCCCATCCAGCTGTGTTGCGCCGGTTGCATGGCCGCGTGCAGCGGGTGCAGGCGGTTGCGTGCGATCCATTCGGCGCGGGGGTCGCGGCGGATAATGTCACTCATCAGTGGGCCTCCGCAGGTTCACGTTTGGCCGGGGTGGCCGGCTTGTTCGGCGCGGCGTCTTCGAGCAGCGCGTCGGCCACCAGTTCGGCGATGTCCTTGATCAGCGGACGCGGTTCGACCACGCCTTCGAGCATCGCCGTGCACTGTGGACAACCCACCGCCACCAGCTCGGCGCCGGTCTCGCGGATGTCTTCCATGCGCATGTCGGGGATCCGCTGCTTGCCCGGAATGTCGGTGATCGGCGCTCCGCCACCGCCGCCGCAGCAGCGTGAACGGAAGCCGGAACGTTGCATTTCCTTGATCTCGATGCCGAGAGCGCGCAGCACTTCGCGCGGCGCCTCGTACTCGCCGTTGTAGCGACCGAGGTAGCACGGATCGTGATAGGTCACGCTGTTGCCTTTGTGCTGACCGAGGTTCAGCGCGCCGGCCTGGATGATTTCCGCCAGGTAAGTGCTGTGGTGCTGCACGAGGTAGTTGCCATCGAACGCGCCGTACTCGTTTTTCAGCACATGGAAGCTGTGCGGATCGCAGGTAACGATGCGATTGAAGCTGTATTTGGCCAGGGTCTGGATATTGCGTTTGGCGAGCAGCTGGAAGGTCGCTTCGTCACCCAGACGTCGGGCCACGTCGCCGCTGTCGCGTTCTTCCAGACCCAGCACCGCGAAGTCGACCTTGGCCGCTTTCAGCACTTTGACGAACGCACGCAGAGTGCGCTGATTGCGCATGTCGAAGGCACCGTCGCCGACCCAAAACAGCACATCGGTGGACTTCTTCTCGCTGAGCAGATTGAGGTTCAGGTCCGCCGCCCAGTTCATCCGTCCGCCCGGGGCGAAACCGCCGGGGTTGTCGGTGGCAATCAGGTTTTCCAAGACTTCGGCGCCCTTGTTCGGGGTCGCGCCTTTTTCCAGGGTCAGGTGCCGGCGCATGTCGACGATGGCATCGACGTGCTCGATCATCATCGGGCATTCCTCGACGCAGGCGCGGCAAGTGGTACACGACCACAGGGTTTCGGCATCGACCAGACCGTTGACGATCGGTTGGTGCGGATTGCCGCTGTGTTCGCCCACTGGTTTGCCCGGATACGGGCTGCCGGCGAACTTGGCATCGGTGCCGCCGGCGAGGCCGACGACCATGTCCTGAATCAGTTTTTTCGGGTTCAGCGGCTGGCCGGCGGCGAACGCCGGGCACGCGGCTTCGCACTTGCCGCACTGCACGCAGGCGTCGAAACCGAGCAACTGGTTCCAGGTGAAATCCTTGGGTTTCTCCACGCCCAGCGGCGCGGTCGGATCATTCAGGTCCAGCGGTTTCAAACCGGTGGAGCGGCCGCCGCCAAAACGTTCGGCGCGACGGTGCCAGGCCAGGTGCAACGCACCGGCGAAGGCGTGTTTCATCGGGCCGCCCCAGGTCATGCCGAAAAACAGCTCCGACACGCCCCACAGCACGCCGATCCCGAGAATCACTGCGAGCACCCAGCCGCCGAAGTTCTCCGGCAGGATCCCGGCCACCGGCAAGGTCACCAGGAAGAACGAAGCCGAGAACGCCAGCAGGCTTTTCGGCAGGCGCATCCACGGGCCTTTCGACAGCCGCGACGGCGGGTTGAGGCGACGCCGATAAACGAAGATCGCCCCGACGAACATCACCGCCGTCATCAGCAGCAACGCGTAGCCGAGGATGCGGTTATGCAGGCCGAAACCGTGAACCAGAATCGCCAGCACGATCGACGCCACCGCCCCGCCCGCCGTGGCGACGTGGGTGTTGGCGATGTATTTGTCCCGCGCCACCACGTGGTGCAGATCGACCATGTAACGCTTGGGCATGGCGAACAGGCCGCCGATCAGATCGACCTTCGAGGCCCGGCCCCGGCGCCACATGGCCACCCGCCGCAACGCCCCCAGCACCGCGAGGGCCAGGGCTGCGAACAACAGGATTGGAAGAAGGGTGTTCAACATGGTGAAGCTCCCAAAGACCGCAAGGTCAGTGATCGTTCCCACGCTCTGCGTGGGAATGCAGCCCGGGACGCTCTGCGTCCCAAGAGCGGACGCAGAGCGTCCATTGATGCGTTCCCACGCGGACGGTTCGACGCCTCGACGTGGGAACGATCAGGCCTAGAGCGTTTAGAAGTCTTTGCACAACCGCAGGGCGTCGTAGATAGCGGCGTGGGTATTACGCTGCGCCACGCAGTCACCGATGCGGAACAGCAAGTAACCGTCGCCATTGCTGCTCAACGAAGGTTGCGGCTGGATCGCGAACAGCGCCTCGACGTCGATCTGGCCCTTGTTGCGCGAGCCGTCCTTGAGGGCGTAGTAGATTTCTTCGTCCGGGCGCACGCCGTTCTCGACGACCACCTGATCCACCACCCGCTCCTCTTTGGCGCCGGTGTATTCGTTCTCCAGCACGGCGACGAGCTTGTCGCCTTCGCGGTAGACCTTCTCCAGCATCATGTCGCCGGTCATGATCACTTCTTTCGGGTACATGCTGCGGTAGTAGGTCGGGAACGACGTACCGCCGATGGCCACGCCCGGCTTGATATCGTCGGTGACGATCTCGACCTGGCTGCCCTTGTCGGCGAGGAAGTCGGCCACCGACATCCCGGTGAACTCGCAAATGGTGTCGTAGACCAGCACGTTCTTGCCCGGCGCGACCTTGCCGTCGAGCACGTCCCAGCTGCTGACCACCAGCCCTTCGGCGGCGCCCCAGTGTTCGTTCTGTTCCAGGTACGGGTGACCGCCGACGGCCAGCACCACGATGTCCGGGCGCAGGTCCATGATGGTGTCGGCGTCCGCCGCAGTGCCCAGACGCAGATCGACTTTCAGCCGCGCCAGCTCCAGCTGGAACCAGCGAGTGATACCGGCAATCTGGTCACGCTGCGGTGCTTTCGATGCCGTGGTGATTTGCCCACCGATGAATTCTTTCTTCTCGAACAGGGTCACGTCGTGGCCACGTTCGGCCGCCACGCGAGCAGCTTCCATCCCCGCCGGACCGGCACCGACGATCACCACCTTGCGCTTCGGCCCGGTGGATTTCTCGATGATGTGCGGCACGCCCATGTATTCACGGGAAGTCGCGGCGTTCTGGATGCACAGCACGTCCAGACCTTGATACTGACGGTCGATGCAGTAGTTGGCGCCGACGCATTGTTTGATCTGGTCGATCTGACCCATCTTGATCTTGGCGATCAGGTGCGGGTCGGCGATGTGGGCGCGGGTCATGCCGACCATGTCGACGTAACCGCCCTCCAGAATCCGCGTGGCCTGGTTCGGATCCTTGATGTTCTGCGCGTGCAGCACCGGAACCTTGACCACTTCCTTGATCCCGGCCGCCAGGTGCAGGAATGGCTCCGGCGGATAACTCATGTTCGGAATCACGTTGGCCAAGGTGTTGTGGGTGTCGCAACCCGAGCCGACGACGCCGATGAAATCGAGCATGCCGGTGTCGTCGTAATACTTGGCGATCTGCTTCATGTCTTCGTGGGACAGACCGTCCGGGTGGAACTCGTCGCCGCAGATACGCATGCCGACGCAGAAGTCGTCACCCACTTCGGCGCGCACGGCTTTCAGGACTTCCAGACCGAACTTCATGCGGCCCTCGAAAGTGCCGCCCCATTCGTCGGTACGTTTGTTGACCCGTGGGCTCCAGAACTGGTCGATCATGTGCTGGTGCACGGCCGACAGTTCAACACCGTCCAGGCCGCCGGCCTTGGCGCGGCGCGCGGCTTGCGCGTAGTTGCCGATCACCCGCCAGATTTCTTCCGGCTCGATGGTTTTGCAGGTGGCGCGGTGCACCGGTTCGCGGATGCCCGACGGCGACATCAGGGTCGGCCAGTGGAAACCGTCCCAACGGGAGCGACGGCCCATGTGGGTAATCTGGATCATGATCTTGGCGCCGTGCTTGTGCATGGCGTCGGCGAGGTTCTGGAAGTGCGGGATGATCCGGTCGGTGGACAGGTTCACCGAACTCCACCATTGCTGCGGGCTGTCGATCGCCACCACGGACGAACCGCCACAGATCGCCAGGCCGATGCCGCCCTTGGCTTTCTCTTCGTAATATTTGACGTACCGCTCGGTGGTCATGCCGCCGTCGGTCGCGTAGACCTCGGCGTGCGCGGTGCTGAGCACGCGGTTGCGGATGGTCAGTTTGCCGATCTGGATCGGCTGGAACATTGCTTCGAAAGCCATGGCGGGTTCCTCGACTTACAACGGCTTGACGGTGAACAGGCCGTCGTCGTGGCCTTCTTCGGAGCCACCGTAAACCTGCTCGGCCACGGTGCGGATCTTGCTGCCGCGAGCGGCGAGGATCTGGTCCATGGCACCGGCAAACCAGCCGGTGAACATGTAGTCGACCTTGCGCCCGACCTTGCCGTAGACGTAGACGAACGCCGAGTGTTCGAGCTTGACGCTGCAGGTGCCTTTGTCGAGATCGATGTCCTGGATCTTGAACAGGCCCCAGCCGCGCTGCGACAGGCGCTTCATGTAATGCTCGAACACCGCCACGCCTTCCAGGCCGTGGCATTCGGCTTCTTTTTCACACCAGTGCCAGGCGGATTTGTAGCCGGCCTTGTAGAGGATTTCGGCATAGGCGTCGGCGCCCAGCACTTCCTCGATGCCCATGTGGTTGTTGACGAAGAAATGCCGTGGCACGTACAGCATCGGCAAGGCGTCGGAGGTCCAGACACCGGTCTCGCTGTCGACTTCGATTGGCAATTGCGGGGCGATCTTGGCCATGGAAACTTAACTCCAGAAAAATTTTGGTGTTGCCCCCGGCGCGGACGGCCGGGGGAAAGTATTCGGGAAGCGGCGGCTTACTCGCCCCAGACGTCTTTCAGGACGTTGACCCAGTTTTCGCCCATGATCTTGCGCACGACTCGTTCGGAGTGGCCGCGCTTGAGCAGGGTTTCGGTCAGGTTCGGGAACTCGCCGACGGTGCGGATGCCCAGCGGGTTGATGATCTTGCCGAAGTTGGTCAGACGGCGGGCGTAGCCCTTGTCGTGGGTCAGGTATTCGAAGAAGTCCTGACCGTGACCCTGGGTGAAGTCGGTGCCGATGCCGATGGCGTCTTCGCCGACCAGGTTCATGGTGTATTCGATGGCTTCGGCGTAGTCGTCGATGGTCGAATCGATGCCCTTGGCGAGGAACGGCGCGAACATGGTCACGCCGACGAAACCGCCGTGGTCAGCAATAAACTTAAGCTCTTCATCGGACTTGTTGCGCGGGTGCTCTTTCAGCCCCGACGGCAGGCAGTGGGAATAGCAGACCGGTTTTTTCGATTCGAGGATGACTTCTTCGGAAGTCTTGGAGCCGACGTGGGACAGGTCGCACATGACGCCGACACGGTTCATCTCGGCGACGATTTCGCGACCGAAACCCGACAGGCCCCCGTCACGCTCGTAGCAACCGGTGCCCACCAGGTTCTGGGTGTTGTAGCACATCTGCACGATGCCGACGCCGAGCTGCTTGAACACCTCGACATAGCCGATCTGGTCTTCGAACGCATGGGCGTTCTGGAAGCCGAAGAGGATGCCGGTCTTGCCCTGCTCCTTGGCCTTGCGGATGTCGGCGGTGGTGCGGACGGGGATCACCAGGTCGCTGTTTTCACGAATCAGTTTCTGGCTGGCAGCGATGTTATTGACCGTGGCCTGAAAGCCCTCCCACACCGACACGGTGCAGTTGGCCGCCGTCAGACCGCCCTTGCGCATGTCTTCGAACAGCTCGCGGTTCCATTTGGCAATGATCAGACCGTCGATAACGATGCTGTCGGCGTGTAATTCGGCTGGGCTCATCAGGCGTCCCCTTATTGGCGATTCATGCGCCGAATCGTCTGCCGGCGCTTTGGGGCCAGCATATGCCTCGGTGCGCGACCAGCCGGGTGCAAAAACGACAGGGGAATTGCCGAAAGCGTCAATCCGCGACAAAGGGTCGCCAACCGGTCCGACCGGCCACCTGTTCAAGCCCGCGAGCTTGAGCCAGAATCTGCCGCATCCCGGAAACACCACTGGATTAGAGCGGCGACATCAATGAAATCGATCTTCCTGGCCCTGGCCCTGATTGCGACCGGCGTACACGCCGCCGAAGAGTCCGACAACAACCCATGCGACGCGGTGGAAAACGACATCCAGACCCTGGAATGCTCGACCTACAGCCGCACCACCGCCGAGGATCTGCTAAAGGACAACTACGCCAGCCTGAACGAGCGCATGCAGACCACCTACGGCAAGAACCCGGCGCAACTGGCCGACATCACCGCCAAACTCAAGGCCGCCCAGCAACAATGGCTGAAAACCCGCGACGCCGACTGCGCCGTCGAAGCGTTCCCGGCGACAGACGGCAGCAAGGCGTTCAAGATTGCGCAGAATGACTGCGTGGCGCGGATGAGTGACGAGCGGTCGGAGTTTTTGGAGTCGATTGGGCAGGAGTGAGGGCTTGAGCTGTAAGCTGCACCTCTTCAGCCAATCAAGGGATTCACATGAACATCTGCGGTATCGAAATCAAAGGCAGTGAAGCGATCATCGCCGTGGCGTCCCTCGACGGTTCGGTGTTGAGCCATATCGCGCTGAACACCAAGAAAATCGCGCTGGACGATGACGACGAGGCGGCCAACGTGAAGCTGTTCGCCGCACAAGTGGCGTCGTTCGTGCGCGAGAACTCGATTGATCGCATCGCGATCAAGAAGCGCAGCAAGAAGGGCGAGTTTGCCGGTGGGCCGACCACGTTCAAGATCGAGGGCGTGTTTCAGTTGCTGGACGGTTGCGAGGTGACGTTGTTGTCGCCACAGACGATCAATGCCCAGGCCAAGAAGCACAATTTCGAGCTGCCGGGGACGCTGAACAAGTATCAGCATGAGGCTTACAAAACGGCCTGTTCAATGTTGATGAAAAAATGATGAGTGGTTCTTCTACCTGTAATTTCTGACAGTTGGAATGAATTTGATAAGAGCTCAACATTGCAGCATCAATCGATCGCTGAAAATGTTAATTGATGGCCACTGCTCCGATAGCCAATCCCCATCACAATACCCCTCTGCTTCGAGGGGTCGACCCCCGTGGTCTGACCATCAGAACCGTTGCCTATCTGCGTGACAACGCCGGTCTCCTTCAGGCACGCATTTCACGACAGGCGTTCGATGCTAATGGACGTCTTACTTCGCAATGGGATCCCAGGCTTCTGGAGAATGCAAAGGGACCGAACGTCTCGATCATTTTCACGCTGTCCGCTCAACCGATATGCACAAAGAATGTTGACTGCGGAGAACGGCTTGTCCTCTTGGGTACTGCCAATCAACTGCTCCATTCATGGGATGGCCGCCACAGTCACCAACATATCGGGTACGACACACAGTTGCGTCGTACCGACGTGACGGAGCACCTTAAAAATGAGGTGCCCTGCGTGACAGAGCGATTGATCTATGCCGATAACGCTTTCGAACACTCTATTCATAATCGATGCGGGCGGTTAATCAGCCATTTTGATTCCGCAGGACATATGGCAACGATGGAGTTCAACATACAAGGCCAAAGGCTGAGCGAAATTCGGCATTTTTCAAAGGAGTTGCTGACGCCTGACTGGTCCGACAATCCGCAGGAAAACATTGAGAAGCTGGAGGTCGATTCGTATATCACTCGATGGAGCTACAACGCGCTGGGCGCAACACTCACTCAAACCGATGCACGAAACAATCGGCAATTGCGGTTCTATGATATCGCTGGACAACTCCAACAGGTGCAGTTGGAACGCGAAAGCCTACCCGTCAAAAACCTGCTTTATAACGTCACGTACAGTTCAACAGGCAAGGTAGAACGCGAGGCACTCAATAACGGGGTCATGACAACTCGCCGATATTCAGCTGAAACGGACCGATTGATTCAATACACCATTGCGACTCCCGATCACGACATTCAGAAATGCCTTTATGACTACGACCCAGTCGGCAACATCTGCAAGATCCAGGACATGGTGCAACCCACGCGATACTTTCGAAACCACCGGACTGACGCTATCAGCACGTTCAAATACGATGCTCTCTATCAATTGATCGAGGCCACCGGACGCGAATCCATACCTGCCGTTCAGGGGCCGCTCCTTCCCGAAGTGCACATTCCGGCTATCGACCCCAGTCGAATGGACAACTACAAACAGACATTCACCTACGACTCGGCGGGCAATCTGACAACCCTTACTCATGCAGGAGCTAACGCCTACAGCATCGAAATGGTGGTGCACTCGACAAGCAATCGTTGCCTGAAGAAACCTGAGACAGGTGAACCTGACTTCACGGATAACTTCGATGCAAACGGTAACCTGCTGAGGTTAGTGGCCGGGGAAACAACAATGCGCTGGGATTCCCGAAACCAACTGACTGAAATCGTTCGCGTCGTCCGTCGGAAGGAAACCAGCGACAGCGAATCCTATCGATACGACGGCAATGGCCAACGCGTTCGCAAGGTCACTTGCGCCAAGACCAATGCCTTGATGCGAACATCCGAAGTTCGCTATTTGCCGGGGCTGGAGATTCACCACGCTCCTGACGGAGAAACACGTCATGTCGTCAATATAGAGGCGAGCCATATCCGGGTACAATCTCTGCACTGGCTTGCAGATCCACCGGAAGGCATGGAGAACAATCAGATTCGCTATAACCTGGTCGATCATCAAGCTTCTTGCACGGTAGAACTGGGTGAAGATGCAGGCTTACTTACCCAAGAAGGTTACTACCCCTTTGGCAGTACGGCATGGTGGGCGGCGCGCAGTGAAGTCGACGCTTGGCACAAGAGCATCCACTACAGCGGTAAAGCACGAGATGCCAGCGGACTGATCTACTACGGATATCGGTATTATGCCCACTGGCTGTTTCGCTGGATCAATCCCGACCCTGCCGGGCCGGTCGACGGCCTGAACCTCTTCAGGTTCTGTAAAAACAACCCCATTACCTACAAAGACATCATGGGGGCCATAACGGGGCACATCAATGGCAGCGAGCCTGACGATATCAGACTGCCGGACAACCTCACCCTTGAACAAATTGAGACGATTGAACTATCCATAGGCAAAGGGCCAATGTTATCGGGAACGATCGTGCATCAGATTGGGCTGCCCAACAAATTCAGACTTGATGACCTGAGCCGCCAAACCTTTAAATCCGCCGGTCCTGGAACCGCATTCACGGCAATCGCCGATGTCTACAAGGGCGACATTTACCTTGCGCCGTTAGAGTCAAATGCGCGTAGCATGCCACCCACCAATCGAACGCGAACCGACTCCTTCGTCACCCACACCCAGTTGGGCAAAGTACCCAACCCGCCAATTGCACATCAGGGCGGTGGAGAAAACCCCAGCCACGCACAGTTGTCCCAACGGGTGGGGCTGGACCAGAAAGACGTAGTCGGATTTGCCTTGAGCAGCGGGCGGAACCGTGGCATCTACAACATGAATTTCATGTCACGGTCCAGTCAGAACACCCCACTTGTTGATACTGACTCGGATACCCGACTGAACTATAGCGATCAAACCGATTTGCAACAGTACAAATTCGTGACGCAAGGAGCTGGCGGAGAAAGAACCCGCACACACCAGGTCGGCCTGTTACCACCCGTCTGGGCAAATGCTCTTTATGACTTTTTATCCGCAGAACTGGGTGAAGACAGTCATGATCAAAACCCCAATGTATTTGCCCGCAAGCCGCCTCGGTCCCCATCGGTTGTCGCGCCGCCTCCGCCACCCCCACCACCGCCCATGATGATGCCAAACGTGGCCAGTCAGCCCCGGCGCCAAAATGTCGTACATTAAAAATATGTTCTCGAGCGGGATCCCGCCAAACCGCTCTTCTGCACGTAAAACACTGATCACTTCACTGAGATGTTGTCTTGCACTGCCGCCCCCCTACGATCCTCCCGTGGACACCGGGCAAACTTCGCCCGATAGCTGCGAGTGAAATACGACGGTGATTCAAACCCGCAGGCGATGCTGACTTCCAGCACGCTCATGTCGGTCTGGCGCAACAGCTGCCGGGCCTTCTCAAGTCTCAAGCGCAGATAGAAATTGCTCGGGGTGTCGTTCAGGTGCAGGCGAAACAGGCGCTCCAGTTGCCGCCGCGTCACCTTGATCGATTCTGCCAGTTCCAAGGTGGTCAGCGGCGGTTCGCTGTGCTGCTCCATCTCGCCAATCACATGCACCAGCTTCTTGTTGCTGATGCCGTAGCGCGTGGCGACTTCCATGCGCTGGTGGTCCTTGCGCGGACGAATCCGCCCCAATACAAACTGCTCGCTGACCTGGATCGCCAGTTGCGGGCCGTGGGCCTGGGCGATCAGGTCGAGCATCAGGTCGATGGACGCGGTGCCGCCGGCAGATGTGATGCGCCGACGGTCGATCTCGAACAGCTCCTGAGTGACGCTGAGCTGTGGATAAGATTCCTTGAAGGCGTCGATGGCTTCCCAGTGCAGCGTCAGGCGATGACCATCGAGCAGGCCGGCCTCGGCGAGGACGAAACTGCCGGTGTCGATGGCGCCGAGGGTCACGCCTTCGTTGTCCAGCCGTCGCAGCCAGTGCTCCAGCGCCGGAGTGGCGAACTTCAGAGGTTCGAAACCGGCGACCACCAGTAGCGTCGCCCCTTTCTTCAGCGGCTCCAGCGCCGCATCGGCGTTGACCGACATCCCGTTGCTCGCCAGCACCGCCCCGCCATCGGCGCTCAAGACGTGCCAGCGGTACAGCTCGCCGCGAAAGCGGTTGGCCACCCGCAGCGGTTCGATCGCAGAGATGAAACCGATGGCGGAAAAACCCGGCATCAACAGAAAGTAGAAATCCTGGGACATGGCGCGCACTCGATTCGCGGGTAGCGTGCAACGTTGATACGCCAGTTGTCGGCGGCATTCAAGAGCACAGGTCGCTGCAGTGCAAGAGCTGGTCGCCGCAGTGCGCTTTTGCGGGGGCATTGCTGCGTAATTTGGCATCACCGGCGCACAGACGCCGGAACCCACAATAACGACCTGCCGAGGAACCCGACATGAAACGACTGATCAGCAGCTGTGTTCTCGCACTCAGTGGTACCGCGTTTTTAAGCGCCAGTGTCATGGCGGCCGATTCCGCATCGTGTCAGAACGTGCGCATGGGCGTGGTGAACTGGACCGACGTGATCGCCACCAGTGCGATGGCCCAGGTTCTGCTCGACGGCCTCGGCTACAGCACCAAACAGACCAGCGCCTCTCAGCAAATCGTCTTCGCCGGCATCCGCGACCAGCGTCTGGATCTGTTCCTCGGCTACTGGAACCCGCTGATGACCCAGACCATCACCCCGTTCGTCGACGCCAACCAGGTCAAGGTGCTCGAAGCGCCAAGCCTCAAGGACGCCCGCGCCACCCTCGCCGTGCCGACCTATCTGGCGGACAAGGGCCTGAAAACCTTCGCCGACATCGCCAAGTTCGAGAAGGAACTGGGCGGCAAGATCTACGGCATCGAGCCAGGCTCGGGCGCCAACACCCAGATCAAGGCGATGATCGCCAAGAATCAGTTTGGCCTCGGCAAATTCCAGCTCGTCGAATCCAGCGAGGCCGGCATGCTCGCCGCCGTTGATCGCGCGGTGCGCCGCAAGGAAGCCGTGGTGTTCTTCGGCTGGGCGCCGCACCCGATGAACGTCAACGTGCAGATGACTTATCTGACCGGCAGCGACGACGCCCTCGGCCCGAATGAAGGCATGGCCACCGTGTGGACCGTGACCGCGCCGAAATACGCCGAACAATGCCCGAACGTCAGTCGCCTGCTGAGCAACCTGACGTTCACCGCCGAAGACGAGAGCCGGATGATGCAGCCGCTGCTCGATCACAAAGACGCTTTTGAGTCGGCCAAGCAATGGCTCAAGGATCACCCGCAGGACAAACAGCGCTGGCTCGAAGGCGTCACCACTTTCGATGGCAAACCGGCGGCTGAAAACCTCCAGCTCACCAGCAAATAAATCGCAACGAACGAACCACTTCGCAGCCCGCCACGGGCTGCGAACAGACCCATCACGCCTGAAGGAAAACGCACCATGAACCACGACGTCATCATCACCTGCGCACTCACCGGTGCTGGCGACACGACCGCCAAGAGCCCTCACGTGCCGGTCACCCCGAAACAGATCGCCGCAGCCGCAGTAGAAGCGGCCAAGGCCGGCGCCACGGTCGTGCACTGCCACGTCCGTGACCCACAGACCGGCAAGTTCAGCCGTGACGTGGCGCTGTACCGCGAAGTCATGGAGCGCATCCGCGAAGCCGACGTCGACATCATCGTCAACCTCACCGCCGGCATGGGCGGTGACCTGGAAATCGGCCCCGGCGAGAACCCGATGGAGTTCGGCCCGAACACCGATCTGGTCGGCCCGCTGACCCGTCTGGCCCACGTTGAAGAACTGCTGCCGGAAATCTGCACCCTGGATTGCGGCACCCTGAACTTCGGCGACGGCGACACCATTTACGTTTCCACCCCAGCCCAACTGCGGGCCGGCGCCAAACGCATCACCGAGCTGGGCGTGAAGGCGGAGCTGGAGATTTTCGACACCGGTCACCTGTGGTTCGCCAAACAGATGATCAAGGAAGGCCTGCTCGATAACCCGCTGTTCCAGCTGTGCCTGGGCATCCCGTGGGGCGCGCCGGCCGACACCACCACCATGAAAGCCATGGTCGACAACCTGCCGGCCGACGCGGTGTGGGCGGGTTTCGGCATCGGCCGGATGCAGATGCCGATGGCGGCGCAAGCGGTGCTGCTCGGCGGCAACGTGCGGGTCGGCCTGGAAGACAACCTGTGGCTGGACAAAGGCGTGCTCGCGACCAACGGCCAACTGGTCGAACGCGCCACTGAAATCCTCAGCCGCCTCGGCGCCCGCGTGCTGACCCCGGCTGAAGGTCGCAAGAAAATGGGCCTGACCCAGCGCGGCTGAAATCCCCCTTTCCCCCGGTGGGCGGGCCATTGACGCCCACCGTTTTTTTGCCTCATTCCAGGAAGTGACCATGAGCTTTATCACCGAAATCAAAACCTTCGCAGCACTGGGCAGCGGCGTCATCGGCAGCGGCTGGGTCGCCCGCGCCCTCGCCCACGGCCTCGACGTGGTGGCCTGGGACCCGGCGCCGGGTGCCGAAGCGGCGCTGCGTAAACGCGTGGCCAACGCCTGGGGCGCACTGGAGAAAAACGGTCTGGCGCCGGGCGCTTCGCAGGATCGCCTGCGCTTTGTCGCGACCATTGAAGAATGCGTGCGCGATGCGGACTTCATCCAGGAAAGCGCCCCGGAACGCCTCGAACTGAAACTGGAGCTGCACAGCAAAATCAGTGCAGCGGCCAAGCCGAATGCATTGATCGGTTCCAGCACTTCCGGCCTGTTGCCGAGCGAGTTCTACGAGAGTTCGACCCACCCGGAACGCTGCGTGGTCGGTCACCCGTTCAACCCGGTTTACCTGCTGCCATTGGTGGAAGTGGTCGGTGGCAAGAACACCGCGCCGGAAGCGGTTCAAGCGGCGATGAAAGTCTACGAATCCCTCGGCATGCGCCCGCTGCATGTGCGCAAGGAAGTGCCGGGCTTCATCGCCGACCGCCTGCTCGAAGCGCTGTGGCGCGAGGCGCTGCACCTGGTCAACGACGGGGTGGCGACCACCGGTGAAATCGACGATGCGATCCGCTTTGGCGCAGGCCTGCGCTGGTCGTTCATGGGTACGTTTTTGACTTACACCCTGGCCGGTGGCGATGCCGGTATGCGCCACTTCATGTCGCAGTTCGGCCCGGCGTTGCAGTTGCCGTGGACGTACCTGCCGGCGCCGGAACTGACCGACAAGTTGATCGACGATGTGGTGGAAGGCACCAGCGATCAACTGGGCCGCCACAGCATTTCGGCGCTGGAGCGCTATCGTGATGATTGCTTGCTGGCGGTGCTCGAGGCGGTGAAGACCACCAAAGAAAAGCATGGAATGAGTTTCAGCGAGTGATGTGTCTGGCTTGAAACCGCTGCCCTCACCCTAACCCTCTCCCGGAGGGAGAGGGGACTGACCGCGGTGAATGTAAGAGCTACACCGACCTGAAAGTCCCGAGTCGAACTCAGCTCTCGAAAAGCTTGAAGATCGGCTCCCTTTCCCCCTCGCCCCCTTGGGGGAGAGGGCTGGGGTGAGGGGGTAGCTTTTGATCTTGAACACCAACTTCCAGCGGAACCCAATCATGCCCACCCTAACCACCTACCAAACCCGCATCATCCCCGACTGGGTGGACTACAACGGCCACCTGCGCGACGCCTTCTATCTGCTGATTTTCAGCTACGCCACCGACGCCCTGATGGATCGTCTCGGCATGGACAGCAACAACCGCGAAGCCAGCGGAAACTCACTGTTCACCCTCGAACTGCACCTCAACTACCTGCACGAAGTGAAGCTCGACGCCGAAGTCGAAGTGCGCACGCAGATCATCGGCCACGACCAGAAACGCCTGCACCTCTATCACAGCCTGCACCTGGCCGGCGGTGACAAGGAACTGGCCGGCAACGAACAGATGCTGCTGCACGTCGACCTCGCAGGGCCGCGCTCCGCACCGTTTACCCCGGACACCCTGGGCCGTCTGCAAGCCCTTGTCGCCGAGCAGGCCGACCTGCCCGCCCCTGCTTACATCGGCCGGGTCATCGCCCTGCCCCCAGCCCGGTAAAACCATCCATCGCAAGGAGCCGCCATGCACACCGCCGCCGCAGTTGCCGATTTCCGTACTTATCCGTTGATCAGCGCGCTGAACGGCGTGCAGAACCTGGCGGATCGCGTCCTGATCGAATGGGCCGATGGGCGCGTCAGCCCGTTCCACCACGTGTGGCTGCGCGACAACTGTCCGTGTCCGCACTGCGTCTACAGCGTCACCCGCGAGCAGGTGTTCGAGATCGTCGACGCGGCGCAGGATCTGTCGCCCTCCGCCGCGCACATCGACACCGATGGCTGCCTGCGCATCGACTGGCAGGACGGCCACCTCAGCCGCTTCGACGCCGGTTGGCTGCGGGCCCACGCCTACGACGACGAATCCCGCGCCGAACGCCTCGCCGCCAAGCCGAAACCCTTCCTGTGGCGCAGCGATTTGCAGTTGCCGGTGTTCGACTATTCAGCCCTGATGAACGACAACGCCGCGCTGCTGCAATGGTTGCTGGCGGTACGCGATATCGGCCTGACCCAGGTGCGCGGCGTACCCACCGAACCCGGTTCACTGAAGCTGATCGCCCAGCGCATTTCGTTCATCCGCGAGAGCAATTTCGGCGTGCTGTTCAACGTGCAATCCAAGGCCGACGCCGACAGCAATGCCTACACCGCTTTCAACCTGCCATTGCACACAGATCTGCCAACCCGCGAGCTGCAACCGGGGCTGCAATTTCTGCATTGTCTGGTGAACGACGCCGAGGGTGGCGAGAGCATTTTCGTCGACGGTTTTGCGATTGCCGAAGCGTTGCGTCAGGAGGACCCCGCGTCGTTTCAGGCGCTGTGCGAGATCCCGGTGGAGTTTCGCAACAAGGACCGCCACAGCGACTATCGCTGCCTGGCGCCGATCATCGCCCTGGATGCGTTGGGCCGGGTCGCGGAAATCCGCATGGCCAATTTCCTGCGCGGCGCGTTCGACACGTCCGTCGAGCAGATGCCCATGCTGTATCGCGCTTACCGGCGCTTCATCGCCATGACCCGCGAGCCACGCTTCCGGGTGATGCAGCGGCTCAATCCGGGCGAGCTGTGGTGCTTCGACAACCGCCGCACCCTGCACGCGCGCAATGCGTTCGACCCGACCACCGGGGCCCGGCATTTCCAGGGCTGCTACATCGACCGGGACGAGTTGCTGTCGCGGATTCTGGTATTGCAACGCTAGGCCGCGTCAGCGTTATTCGCAGGCAAAAAAAGCCCCGATACAAGCCGTGACAGGATCGGGGCGAGGGTACTGTTGAGGAGCTGCCGTGGCGAGGGTGACCAAACCTTCGTGAAGCGAGCTGAGTCCAGTGTGCCCACTCCCCTCGCCGGCAAGTTAGCCGAAAACGACATGCTCATAGCCAATGTGGACACTGCGACAAATCGCCCTTGCCGTGCCTGGGCATGCCTACCAGAATCGAGCCACGACCTCCGTTGCCGAAGAAGGATTCGCGTCATGATGTATGCCGATTTGATCGATCAGGAAGACCTGTTGGGCCAGCTCAAGTCGTTGGGATTCGAAGTACCGTCGGGCTCCACCGCCCAGCAGGCCTGCGAGTGCGCGGTGCGGGGTCTGGACGATGTGCGGGCCAACACGCTGCGCACCATGGTCAAGCAGATGTACACCAGCAGCGCGAGCATTCAGCCGACAGTGCGCGAAGCCATCGACAAGCAGTTGCTGCCGGCCCTGGCGCAGTACCAGCAAACCCGCGCCTGATACCTGACCGAAAAAAAAGATCGCAGCCTGCGACAGCGCTTTTCCTGAAGGCGCTGTCGCAGGCTGCGATCTTTCGTTTTAGAGGCGCACGCTGGCGAAGGTCGACTCGTTGCGTGCCTGGCTCAGCGCCGACATCGGCCCGGACAGCGGCGACATCACGATGGCCTGCGGCAGCGGCATCATCGCCACCTGCTGGGTGGTGTTGGAGCCGACGCGCTCGTCACGCGGCGGAATGCCGAAGTATTCGCGGTAGCACTTGGAGAAGTGCGGCGTCGACACGAAGCCGCAGACCGACGCCACTTCGATGATCGACATCGGCGTCTGCTTGAGCAGTTGCCGGGCACGGATCAGACGCAGCTTGAGGTAGTAGCGCGACGGCGAGCAGTGCAGGTATTTCTGGAACAGGCGCTCGAGCTGACGACGGGACACGGCGACGTACACCGCCAGTTCGTCGAGGTCGATCGGCTCTTCCAGGTTGGCTTCCATCAGCGCGACGATTTCCTGCAGTTTCGGCTGGTTGGTGCCGAGCATGTGCTTGAGCGGCACACGCTGGTGATCCTGCTCGTTGCGGATGCGTTCGTAGACGAACATTTCCGAGATCGCGGCGGACAGTTCACGGCCGTGATCGCGGCTGATCAGGTGCAGCATCATGTCCAGCGGCGCGGTGCCGCCGGAGCTGGTGAAACGGTTACGGTCGAGGGTGAACAGGCGGGTGCTCATCGCGACGCGCGGGAAAGCTTCCTGCATCGCCGCCAGACATTCCCAGTGCACGCTGCAATCAAAACCGTCGAGCAGGCCGGCGCAGGCCAGGGCCCAACTGCCAGTGCACACGGCGCCGAGGCGGCGCGACTGACGCGCCTGGCTTTGCAGCCACGAGACGTGTTCACGGGTAACGGTGCGTTGAATGCCGATCCCGCCGCACACGATGATGGTGTCGAGGGCCGGGGCTTTGTGCATGGAGGCGTCGGGGGTGATCTGCAGACCGTCACTGGCCCAGACCTGGCCGCCATCAACGGTGAGGGTGGTCCAGCGATACAGCTCGCGACCGGACAACTGGTTGGCCATGCGCAGCGGTTCGACTGCGGAAGCCAGGGAAATCAGCGTGAAATTGTCCAGCAGCAGAAAGCCGATGGATTGAGGCGCACGGTTCTGGGGTTGAGCCCCGGAGTTGAACGACGTCATCGCGGTATCTCCTCACACAAAGCGGGTGATGGCCTCAGGCGGAGGCTCTTGTTATTGCCATCGTTCTCTTGCGTGAGACGGGCTTTGTTATGACAGAGCAATTGCCATGCCTAAATTTGAATGGCTGTTCAATAACTCCTGAAAACGACGTCGCGACGCGTCTATACAAGCGCTCCGACGAAAGGTAATTCGAAGTGCCATCAGCGGCCGCGAATGCCCTGCTCCGAAGCGTGTGAGCAAATCGGTAGCACTTGTGGGAACTGGCCTGCGCGCGATTGTCCTACAGTGTCACCGCAAGCACGGGTGACGGACGGTAGCGCCTGCGAATCAGGCGCTGGAGGTGGGAAAGACTCTTATCTGATAGCGACGCGCCAAAAGGTGGCGCGTTTTATTGCCGATGCTCACTTGGTGCGCAGTTTTGACTGGTCCGAGGTTATCGAAGGAATCAGCATTCAACCGCGCTGACCGCCAGCCCGCCTCGAGAAGTCTCTTTATATTTGTCATGCATGTCGGCGCCGGTATCGCGCATGGTACGGATCACCCGGTCCAGCGAAATAAAATGCTGGCCGTCCCCACGCAAGGCCATCTGCGCCGCGTTGATCGCCTTCACCGCCGCAATCGCATTGCGCTCGATGCACGGCACTTGCACCAGGCCACCCACCGGATCACAGGTCAGGCCCAGATTGTGTTCCAGGCCGATTTCCGCCGCGTTGCACAATTGCTCGGGGCTTGCGCCAAGGATTTCCGCCAGCCCTGCCGCCGCCATTGCACAGGCCGAACCGACTTCACCCTGACACCCGACTTCAGCGCCGGAAATCGAAGCGTTCTTTTTGCACAGAATTCCCACCGCTGCGGCGCCGAGGAAGTAATCGACCACGTTGGCGTCAGTCACCGCCTCGCTGAATTTCATGAAGTAATGCAGCACCGCCGGAATGATCCCCGCCGCGCCGTTGGTAGGTGCCGTGACCATGCGTCCGCCGGCGGCGTTTTCCTCGTTCACTGCGAGGGCGAACAGGTTGACCCACTCCATCGCGCTGAGGGTCGAGCCGATCACGTTGGGCTTGTTCAGTTCCTGAAGACTGCGGTGCAACTTCGCCGCGCGGCGGCGCACGTTGAGGCCGCCAGGCAGGATGCCTTCGTGCTTGAGGCCCTGTTCGACGCAATCCTGCATCGCCCGCCAGAGTTTCATCAGGCCGGCGCGGATTTCTTCTTCGCTGCGCCAGACCTTCTCGTTGGCCATCATCAATTCGGCCACGCGCAAGTTGTGGGTCTTGCACAGTTCCAGCAGCTCCACCGCGCTGGAAAAGTCGTAAGGCAATTCGGTGCGGTCCAGGTCCACCACGCCGCTGGAGGCCTGCGCCTCGTCCACCACAAAACCGCCGCCGACCGAATAGTAGGTGTCGCGATGCAGCTCGCCGTGATCGCCTTCGGCAACCAGGGTCATGGCGTTGGGATGGAACGGCAGGTTCTCGTCGATCAGGCGCATGTCGCGGCCCCATATAAAGGGCACCGACAAACGACCGTCGAGCAACAGCGTGTGGGTTTCACGCAAGGCCTGAATCCGCGGGCCGATCTGCGACGGGTCGATCGCGTCCGGCCACTCGCCCATCAGACCCATGATCACCGCGTTGTCGCTGCCGTGACCGACACCGGTGGCCGACAGCGAACCGAACAATTGCACCTCGATGCGACGCACCTGCTCCAGCAAGTGTTTGTCGCGCAACGACTCGACGAACAGGGCGGCGGCGCGCATGGGCCCGACGGTGTGGGAACTGGAAGGGCCAATGCCGATTTTGAACAGGTCGAAAACGCTGATAGCCATTGCTGCAGAGCTCCTGAGAGTGCCGGTCCGGGGCGTGAAGCGCCCGCTGGCGGAGCTGCTACGCTCAAGCTGCGATCCGCCGGAATGCCCGCATCATCGGGCTTTTCCCGGGTTGCTCGGCGTCTGACACCGACGCACTCATGCCCACTAACGCCGTGCCGGTTTCAGCCCGTGTTTTCGCCGTTTTTATGCGGTTCAGATGGCCAGACAGGGCAGAAAAAAGCTGTAAACGACGTCACTGACACTGGATGCGACCATCCCTGTACTGGATACGACGCACCCTGTAGGCGTCAGATTTTCACTGGTACATGATCGTATCGACTCGATTGCAAGGCGCTGCGGTAGAGCTGTCTCCAGAACGCCATCCAACCGCAACCCATAAGTGCGGTGGTCCAATCGGAACACTGCCAAAAAAAACACCAAGGAGTCCATTCATGAAAGGTTCCCCGTCGTTGTTGTTGGCCGCCATGCTGAGTCTGCCGTTACTGGCTCAAGCCGCAGAACCGGCGCAGTGCAGTACCGTGAACTTCTCCGATGTCGGCTGGACCGACATCACCGCAACAACCGCCACCACCTCCGTCGTGCTTCAGGCCCTCGGCTACAAGACCAAGACCACCATGATTTCCGTACCCGTGACCTACAAGTCGCTGGCCGACGGCAAGAACATGGACGTGTTCCTCGGCAACTGGATGCCGACCATGGAAAACGACATCAAGGCCTACCGCGACGCCGGCACCGTGGAAACCGTGCGCACCAACCTCAAGGGCGCCAAGTACACCCTCGCCGTTCCGCAAGCCTTGTATGACAAGGGTCTGCACGACTTCGCCGACATCGCCAAATTCAAGAAGGAACTCGACGGCAAGATCTACGGGATCGAGCCGGGCAACGACGGCAACCGCCTGATCCAGAGCATGATCGACAAGGACGCCTTCGGCCTCAAGACCGCCGGCTTCAAGGTCGTCGAGTCCAGCGAAGCGGGCATGCTGTCGCAGGTCGACCGCGCACAGAAACGCGACACCGCCGTGGTGTTCCTCGGCTGGGCGCCGCACCCGATGAACAAGCGCTTCAAGATTCAGTACCTGACCGGTGGTGACGATTTCTTCGGCCCGGATTTCGGCGCCGCCACCGTGGCGACCAACACCCGCAAGGGCTACGCCGAGGAATGCAGCAACGTTGGCCAACTGCTGAAAAACCTGGAGTTCACCGTCGACATGGAAAGCGAACTGATGGGCAACATCCTGGACGACAAGATGAAGCCTGACGCGGCCGCCAAGGCCTGGCTGAAAAAGAATCCACAGGTGCTCGATACCTGGCTCGCTGGCGTGACCACCATTGACGGTAAACCTGGCCTGGAGGCCGTGAAAGCCAAGATTGCCCAGTAATCGCTTATGCCGGACGGCTCACGCCGTCCGGGCTGTTTATTTCCTTGCATGCGGACGTTCACTACCATGCTGATTGATCAGAAAATCCCTTTAGGCCAGTACATCGCGGGCTTCGTTGAATGGTTGACGCAACACGGCGCCAACACCTTCGACGCAATCGCCGTGACCCTGGAAACGATGATCCACGGCGTGACGTTTGCGCTGACCTGGTTCAACCCGCTGGTGCTGATCGGCCTCATCGCCCTGCTGGCCCACTTCATTCAACGCAAATGGGGCCTGACCGCGTTCGTGGTCGCCTCCTTCCTGCTGATCCTCAACCTGGGGTACTGGCAGGAAACCATGGAAACCCTCGCCCAGGTCATGTTCGCGACCCTGGTCTGCGTGGTCATCGGCGTGCCACTGGGCATCGTCGCCGCGCACAAACCGATGTTCTACACTTTGATGAGGCCGGTACTCGATCTGATGCAGACCGTACCGACCTTCGTTTACCTCATTCCTACCCTGACCCTCTTCGGGCTGGGCGTGGTACCGGGCCTGATCTCGACGGTGGTGTTCGCCATCGCCGCACCGATCCGCCTGACCTACCTGGGCATCCGCGATGTCCCGCAAGAACTGATGGACGCCGGCAAGGCCTTCGGCTGCTCGCGTCGCCAACTGCTTTCACGGATCGAACTGCCTCACGCCATGCCGAGCATCGCGGCCGGCATCACCCAGTGCATCATGCTGTCGCTGTCGATGGTGGTGATCGCGGCACTGGTGGGCGCCGACGGACTCGGCAAACCGGTGGTCAACGCACTGAACACTGCTGATATCGCCTTGGGCTTCGAAGCGGGCCTGGCGATCGTACTGCTGGCGATCATGCTCGACCGTATCTGCAAACAACCCGACGCCAAAGTAGGGGGTGACGCATGAGCATAATTCGCTTCGATAACGTTGACGTGATCTTCACCAAGGATCCGCGCGAAGCACTGAAACTTCTCGATCAAGGCCTGACCCGCAGTGAGATCCTGAAAAAGACCGGGCAGATCGTCGGCGTTGAAAAGGCCAGCCTGGACATCAACAAAGGCGAGATCTGCGTGCTGATGGGCCTGTCCGGCTCCGGCAAGTCGAGCCTGCTGCGCTGCATCAACGGCCTCAACACCGTGAGCCGCGGCAAGCTGTTCGTCGAACACGAAGGCAAGCAGATCGACATCGCGTCCTGCACCCCGGCCGAGCTGAAAATGATGCGCACCAAACGCATCGCGATGGTGTTCCAGAAATTCGCCCTGATGCCTTGGCTGACGGTGCGCGAGAACATCAGTTTCGGTCTGGAAATGCAGGGTCGCCCGGAGAAGGAACGGCGCAAGCTGGTCGATGAAAAACTCGAACTGGTGGGCCTGACCCAATGGCGCAACAAGAAGCCCGACGAGCTGTCCGGCGGCATGCAGCAGCGTGTCGGCCTGGCCCGCGCGCTGGCGATGGACGCCGACATTCTGCTGATGGACGAACCGTTCTCGGCCCTCGACCCGCTGATCCGCCAGGGCCTGCAGGATGAACTGCTGGAACTGCAACGCAAGCTGAGCAAGACCATCGTGTTCGTGAGCCACGACCTCGACGAGGCGCTGAAACTTGGCAGCCGAATCGCAATCATGAAAGACGGCCGGATCATCCAGTACAGCGTGCCGGAAGAGATCGTGCTCAACCCGGCGGACGATTACGTGCGCACCTTCGTTGCTCACACCAATCCGCTGAACGTGCTGTGCGGTCGCAGCCTGATGCGCACCCTCGACAACTGCAAACGCATCAACGGTTCGGTGTGCCTGGATCCGGGCGGCGACTCGTGGCTGGACCTGGCCGAAGGCAACACCATCAAAGGGGCGCGGCAGAACGGTTCGGTGCTGAACCTGCAGAACTGGGCACCGGGGCAAGCCGTGGAAGGGCTGGAGCGCAAACCGACGCTGGTGGACTCGAACATCGGCATGCGCGACGCGTTGCAGATCCGTTACCAGACCGGCAATAAACTCGTGCTGCACGACAACAACCATGTGGTGGGGATTCTCGGGGACAGCGAGCTGTATCACGCGCTGCTCGGCAAGAACCTGGGATAAAGAGAGCAGACACAAAAACGCCGCGAGAGGATCGCGGCGTTTTTGTTTTCATCAATCCCACGCATCCCGTGGGATTGATCACTTCACAACTTAGCTATAGACCCGGCCAAGGAGCTGCCGATGGCTTTCAAACTGATCGAGCACATCGCGTGTGATCTGATCCTGTGTGAAGCCCATCAGGTCGTAGTCCTGGCTGCCGTTGTGCAGGTACACCTCGGCGCGGTAGAAACGCTGGCGCGCTTCATCGGACTGGACCGACTCGCTCGGAGTCGCCAGGTAGCCGTCCAGGCTCACTTCGTAGACAAAAGGGTTGCCCTCTTCCATCTCGACCCGCACGCCCATGCAGCGCTTGGACTTGCCCAGCAGCGTCTGCACTTCCAGACCCTGTGCACGCATTTGCGCAGCAGCATCTTCCAGCGCCGGGCTGACGTGTTTGTCCATGAAGCGCTGAACCACCGACTGGCTCGGTTGCAGGTCCAGCTGGGTCAGGCGCTCGCTGAAACCACGACGACCGCGTTCAGCCAGTTGCGCCTGCTCCTGTTCGATCTGCATGTCCTGGCGCATCGCCTTGTGCAGGCCGAACATGAAGCACACCAGCACCACCGAGAACGGCAGACCGGCCAGCACCACCATGGTCTGCATGGCTTCGAAGTTACCGGCGAACAGCAGGCCGATGGTCACCAGCGTGATCACGACCGACCAGAAGATCCGCAGCCAGTGCGGGGCGTCTTCGTCGACGTTGCCGCCCTTGCAGGACAGGTTCGCCATCATCACCGCGCCGGAGTCGGCCGGGGTCAGGAACAGCACGAAACCAACAAAGATCGACACACCGATCACGACTTTCGACGCCGGGTAGTGTTCAAGCAACTGATAGATCGCCATCGACGGCTGTTCCAGCGCCGTCTTGCCGAGTTCCACCGCGCCCTGGTTCATCACCAGATCCAGCGCCGAGTTACCGAAGATCGACAGCCACGCCAGGGTGAAACCCAGCGGAATCAGCAGCACGCCAGCCACCAGTTCACGCACGGTACGACCACGGGAAATACGCGCGATGAACATGCCGACGAATGGGGCCCAGGAAATCCACCACGCCCAGTAGAACAGAGTCCACAGGCCCAGCCAGCGGTCGGACTTCTCGCTGTCGCCTTCATAGACGTACAGGTCGAAAGTCTTCAGCACCACGCCGTTGAGGTAGTCACCGATGTTCTGCACGAAGCCGTTGAGCAGGTGCAGGGTCGGGCCGAACAGCAGGACGAAAATCAGCAGGCCGCTGAACAGGATGATGTTGAGGTTGGACAGACGACGGATGCCGTTTTCCACACCGGACACGGCAGCGATGGTCGCCACGGTGCTCATCACGATGATCACGATCAGCAGGTTGGTGTTGCTGTGTTCCATGCCGAACAGGTTTTCCAGGCCCGAGGACACTTGCAGCGAGCCGATCCCCAGGTTGGTCACCAGACCCAGCAGGGTCACGAACATGCCGAAGCCGTCTACCGCATGACCGGCAGCGCCCTTGACCCAACGCTCGCCCACCAGCGGGTACAGCGCCGAACGCAGTGCAAGCGGCTGGTTATGACGGTAAGCGAAATAGGCCACGGCCAGACCGACCAGCGCGTAGATCGCCCAGCCGTGCAGGCCCCAGTGCAGGAAGGTCAGCTGTACAGCCTGACGTGCCGCCATGTTGGTGGCCGACGCGCCTTCCGGTGGATTGAAGTAGTGATCCAGCGGCTCGGAGGCGCCGAAGTACAGCAGCGAAATACCGATACCCGACGAGAACAGCATCCCCGCCCAGGCGCCGTAGCTGAAATCCGGGGTGTCGTCCTTGCTACCCAGTTTGAGTTTGCCGTAGGAAGAAAACGCCAGGCCCACCACGAAAACCAGGTAAGCGGCGATCACCACCATGTAGTACCAGCCGAAGCTGCGGGACAGCCAGGCCTGAGCCACTCCCAGCATTCTGCCGGCCTCTTGCGGGGCGATGATCAGAATGGCGGTCAACAACAGAATCAGCGCGGTAGAGGTGTAGAACACCCAACCGTTGACCGTCACCTTCTCGGGCGGGGTCTTTATAAGCGAGGCAGAACTCATGGCACAAATGCTCCAGGCAGTGCGAGAGAAGAACACAAGGCAACACGGAACCCGACCAATCGGTTAGTTGGCAGCCGACCGGCGGGTGATATAAAGACACCCCGAAAAAAGCCCGAACCTGCAGAGATGGCATCGCGAATCGCCGTCGTGGCCGAGGCATGGACGTTCATCCGAAACCTGGTCTTGAGCGTCTTGCCCATTCAACACGTCCATCGAACGTCGAACCGCGCCTTGCCCCGCGCAGGTTTCGAGCATTTTCGGATGTCGGTTTATCGCCACTTACACGTAGGAAAAATCTGTAGGCAGCGACGATTTGTCGCAGATCTTATTCTTTGTTGATTGAACGTTCAATCAAAACAAAATAGACTGGCCCTCAATCCGATAGGCGTCATTCGCCCGTCGGAAGGCCTAAGGAGATGTGCAAGATGCCCAAGGTCGGTATGCAACCCATCCGCCGCCAACAACTGATCGAAGCCACTTTGCAGGCGGTTGATCAGGTCGGAATGGGGGACGCCAGCATTGCGCTGATCGCCCGTTTGGCCGGTGTCTCGAATGGCATCATCAGTCACTATTTTCAGGACAAGAATGGCCTGATCGCCGCCACGATGCGGTATCTGATGACCGCCCTCAGCGAGAGCGTCACCGCGCGCCGTCAGGCGCTGGCAGACAGCAGCCCCCGGGCGCATCTGCAGGTGATCATCGAAGGCAACTTCGACGCCAGCCAGGTCAATGGCCCGGCAATGAAAACCTGGCTGGCCTTCTGGGCCACCAGCATGCACCAGCCGTCTTTGCACAGGTTGCAGCGGATCAACGATCACCGTCTGTATTCCAACCTGTGCTGCGAGTTCCGCCGTGTGTTGCCGCTCGAAGATGCGCGCACCGCCGCCCGTGGACTGGCAGCTCTGATCGACGGCTTGTGGTTGCGCGGCGCGCTGTCGGGAGACGCTTTCGACACTGCGCAGGCGCAACAGATCGCTTACGAATACATGGATTTCCAATTGGCCAAGCAGGTGAGCTAGAGCACAGAGAAAACGCTCGGCCCCTGAACTGTCACCGACCAGTGATGCCACAGCTACATGGCTCACCCGGTGATCAACGCCAACCACTAATGCACTTGCGAGGACACTATGGCCCGTTTCGAACTGCAAAAACTCTACATCGATGGCGCGTACTCCGACGCCGGCAGCGATGCCACCTTCGAAGCCATCAACCCGGCTAACGGTGAAGTCCTCGCACAAGTGCAACGTGCGACCAAGGAAGACGTCGAGCGCGCTGTGGTCAGCGCCGAAAAGGGCCAGAAAATCTGGGCCGCGATGACCGCCATGGAGCGTTCGCGCATCCTGCGTCGCGCCGTCGACATCCTGCGCGAGCGCAACGATGAACTGGCTGCCCTGGAAACCCTGGACACCGGTAAAGCCTTCTCCGAAACCAAGTACGTCGACATCGTCACCGGCGCCGACGTGCTGGAATACTACGCAGGCCTGGTACCCGCCATCGAAGGCGAGCAGATCCCGCTGCGTGACACCGCATTCGTCTACACCCGTCGCGAGCCGCTGGGCGTTGTCGCCGGTATCGGCGCGTGGAACTACCCGATCCAGATCGCTCTGTGGAAATCCGCTCCAGCCCTGGCGGCCGGTAACGCGATGATCTTCAAGCCAAGCGAAGTCACCTCGCTGACCACCCTGAAACTGGCCGAGATCTACACCGAAGCCGGCGTTCCGAACGGTGTGTTCAACGTGCTGACCGGCAGCGGCCGTGAAGTCGGCACCTGGCTGACCGAGCACCCGCGCATCGAGAAGATCTCCTTCACCGGCGGCACCGACACCGGCAAGAAGGTAATGGCCAGCGCTTCGGCTTCGTCGCTCAAAGACGTGACCATGGAACTGGGCGGCAAGTCCCCGCTGATCATCTGCGACGACGCCGACCTGGATCGCGCCGCCGACACCGCCATGATGGCCAACTTCTACAGCTCCGGTCAGGTCTGCACCAACGGCACTCGCGTCTTCGTACCGAGCCACCTGAAAGCCGCTTTCGAAGCCAAGATCGTCGAGCGCGTTGCCCGCATCCGTGTTGGCAACCCGGAAGACGAAAACACCAACTTCGGCCCGCTGGTCAGCTTCCCGCACATGGAAAGCGTGCTGGGTTACATCGCCAAGGGTAAAGAAGAAGGCGCCCGCGTTCTGTGCGGCGGCGAACGTCTGACCGACGGCGAATTCGCCAAGGGCGCGTTCGTGGCTCCGACCGTGTTCACCGACTGCACCGACGACATGACCATCGTCCGTGAAGAAATCTTCGGCCCGGTGATGGCGATCCTGACCTACGAAACCGAAGAAGAAGTGATCCGTCGCGCCAACGACACCGACTTCGGCCTGGCCGCCGGTATCGTCACCCGCGACCTGAACCGCGCCCACCGCGTGATTCATCAACTGGAAGCCGGTATCTGCTGGATCAACGCCTGGGGCGAGTCCGACGCAAAAATGCCGGTTGGCGGTTACAAGCAGTCGGGCGTCGGCCGTGAGAACGGCATCAGCTCGCTGAACAACTTCACTCGCATCAAATCGGTACAGGTCGAGCTGGGCGATTACGTCTCGGTGTTCTAAGACCCGCCATTGTGTGCTGCCCGCGAAGCCGCCTTCGCGGGCAAGCCCGCTCCCACAAGGGAAGCGCTGGCTGTCTGACCTGACCAACTTCAAAGAGGGTGCATTCAATGTCCCAAGAATTCGATTACATCATCGTCGGTGCCGGCTCTGCCGGTAACACCCTGGCGACCCGTCTGACTGAAGACGAAGGCGTCACCGTCCTGCTGCTCGAAGCGGGCGGCCCGGACTACCGTTTCGACTTCCGCACGCAAATGCCGGCCGCTCTGGCATTCCCGCTGCAAGGCCGTCGCTACAACTGGGCGTACGAAACCGATCCAGAGCCACACATGGACGGTCGCCGGATGGAATGCGGTCGCGGCAAGGGCCTCGGCGGCTCCTCGCTGATCAACGGCATGTGCTACATCCGTGGCAACGCGATGGACTACGACGGCTGGGCGAAACTGCCAGGCCTGGAAGACTGGACCTACCTCGACTGCCTGCCGTACTTCCGCAAAGCGGAAACCCGCGACATCGGCCCGAACGACTACCACGGTGGCGAAGGCCCGGTCAGCGTGACCACGCCGAAGGCGGGCAACAACCCGCTGTTCCACGCCATGGTTGAAGCCGGCGTGCAAGCCGGTTACCCGCGCACCGAAGACCTGAACGGCTACCAGCAGGAAGGCTTCGGCCCGATGGACCGCACCGTGACGCCGAAAGGCCGTCGTGCTTCCACCGCCCGTGGTTATCTGGACGTGGCCAAGAAGCGTTCGACCCTGACCATCGTCACTCACGCCCTGACCGACAAGGTTCTGTTCGAAGGCAAGCGTGCCGTTGGCGTGCGTTACCTGGTCGGCGCCGCTGAAGAGCGCGTTGAAGCCCGCGCCCGCAAAGAAGTCATCGTCTGCTCCGGCGCGATCGCTTCGCCGCAACTGCTGCAACGCTCCGGCGTCGGCCCGGCGAAACTGCTGGAAAGCCTCGACATCCCGGTCGTTCACGATCTGCCGGGCGTCGGCGAAAACCTGCAGGATCACCTTGAGCTGTACCTGCAATACGCTTGCACCCAACCGGTCTCGCTGTACCCGTCGCTGCTCTGGTACAACCAGCCGGCCATCGGTGCCGAATGGCTGTTCAACGGCACCGGCATCGGCGCCAGCAACCAGTTCGAAGCCGGCGGTTTCATCCGTACTCGCGAAGAGTTCGAATGGCCGAACATCCAGTACCACTTCCTGCCGGTCGCGATTAACTACAACGGCAGCAACGGTGTGAAAGAGCACGGCTTCCAGGCACACATGGGTTCCATGCGCTCGCCGAGCCGCGGTCGCATCCAGGTCAAATCCAAGGATCCGCGCCAGCACCCGAGCATCCTGTTCAACTACATGGCCACCGAGCAGGACTGGCAGGAATTCCGCGACGGCATCCGCCTGACCCGTGAAATCATGCAACAGCCTGCACTGGACGCCTTCCGTGGCCGCGAAATCAGCCCGGGCATCGAAGTGCAAACCGATGAGCAACTGGACAAGTTCATCCGCGAGCACGCCGAAACTGCGTTCCACCCATCCTGCTCGTGCAAGATGGGCACCGACGACATGGCCGTAGTGGATGGCGAAGGCCGCGTGCACGGCATGCAGGGTCTGCGTGTGGTCGATGCCTCGATCATGCCAATCATCACCACCGGCAACCTGAACGCGCCGACGATCATGATGGCCGAGAAAATCGCCGACAAGATCCGTGGCCGCCAGCCGCTGCCGCGCAGCAAGGCGCCGTACTACGTCGCTGGCGATGCGCCGGTGAAAGGCAAGGCACTGCGTGATGTGAGCGCTGTTGCTCAGTAATTCAGCTACACCGCATCAAGGCTAATCGCGAGCAGGCTCGCTCCCACATTTGGAATGCATTTCAACTGTGGGAGCGAGCTTGCTCGCGATGGGGCCCTACTGATCACCACCTATCTCTCTGCTTCCTACAGTAAATCCCCCTACACCCCCTCTTCACTTGATCCTACCCCCTCGCAGGCCTACTCTAGTCCTCGCCCAATCGTTTCACCCCCTCCCCGCCGAATCCGCTTCGCCGTTTCTCCCATAACAAGGAGGTTTCCCTGATGTTCGATTTCCACCCCCAGCTCAAGCAGCGCTTCGCTGCCTTGCGCACGGGCGCCGAGTTTTTTTCCTTGCGGTATGTCCGCGAGTCCGGCCAGTACCTGTCGGTGCGCAAGAACGTCGCCGAGCCGCCGAGCCTGAGCCGCGACGAAGGCGCGATGCTCACCGTCCGGGTCAACGGCGTCGAAGCCTACGCCGCGACCAATGATCTGTCGCAACAAGGCCTGCAAGCCGCCCTTGAGCGTGCCGAGCAACAGGCCCGGCGGATCAAGCCCCACGCCCTGCTCGACCTGAGCAAGCAGCCGGTGTCCAGCGACCGCGCCGACTACTTTTCACCCAATCTCGAACAACCCTTTCCGTCCCTGAGCGAATGCTTCGAGCTGCTCGGCGCGGAATCCGCCTCGGTGCCCAAGGATGAGCGCCTGGTGAATTGGGAAGTGAGCATCGGCATCACCCACGTCGAACAGATCTACCTGAGCAGCGCTGGCGCCGAATTGCGTCAGGCCCAGCGTTTCGTCTATCCAGGCCTGGACGTCACCGCCTACGACGGCAACGACAGCCAGACCCGCAGCCTCGGCCGCGAGAACTTCGGCCAGCAGGGCGGCGCCGACGTGATCAGCCGCTGCGGTTTGATCGGTGCCGGCCCGCAAGTCGCCGATCAGGCGCTGCAACTGCTGCTCGCGCCGAACACCCCGCAAGGCCCGCGCGACCTGCTGCTGATGCCCGACCAGATGATGCTGCAGATCCACGAATCCATCGGCCACCCGCTGGAGCTCGACCGGATCCTCGGTGACGAGCGCAATTACGCCGGCACCAGTTTTGTCAAAGCCTCGGATTTCGGCAGCCTGCAATACGGCTCGAAACTGCTCAACGTGACGTTCGATCCGGGCATCCCGGAAGAACTCGCCAGCTACGGCCATGACGACGACGGCACAGCTGCCAGCAAACAATTCCTGATTCGCGAAGGCCTGCTGGTCCGTCCGTTGGGCGGCGCACTGTCTCAGTTCCGCGCGGGCCTGGACGGCGTCGCCAACAGCCGCGCCTGTGGCTGGAACCGCCCACCGATCGATCGCATGGCCAACCTCAACATCGAGCCGGGTGACCAGCCGCTGGAGCAACTGATCGGCGGCATCGAAAACGGCATCCTGATGAGCACCAACCGCTCATGGTCTATCGACGATGCACGCAACAAATTCCAGTTCGGCTGCGAATGGGGCCAGCTGATCGAAAACGGCGAACTCAAGGGCGTGGTGAAAAACCCGAACTACCGGGGCATTTCCGCGCACTTCTGGAAGAGCCTGCGCGCCGTCGGCAACGCCGGCACCACCCAGGTGCTGGGCACGCCGAACTGCGGCAAGGGCGAACCGAACCAGGTGATCCGCGTCGGCCATGCGTCGCCGGCCTGCGTGTTCAGCAATGTTGATGTGTTTGGGGGAGACGCCTGATGAGTATTTCCAAGAACCCGTCCGAGGCGTTCAAGGTGCTGGTCAACTGGCTGCGCGATGCGGTGCGCGAGCCGGAACAGTTCACCCTGAGTTACGACGCCGAATCGTCGGCCTTCGTCCGTTTCAACCACGCCAAGGTGCGTCAGGCCGGGCAAGTGCAACAAGCCGGTATCGGTCTGAAACTGATCGATGACGGTCGCCATGCCGACCTGCACATCACCCTGTCCGGTGAGCAGGCCACCGACCTGCAACGCCTCGCCGAAGGTTTGCAGCAACTGCGCGAAACCCTGCCGCTGCTGCCGCAGGATCCGTACCTGTTGCTCAACCACAACGGCTGGCAGAGCAAGAATGTGCAGGAACATCCGCTGCCGGACACCGAGCAGGTCGTGGCTGAAATCGCCCAGGCGGCCGAAGGTCTGGATCTGGTCGGTTTCTACGCCGCCGGTCCGATCAGCCGTGGTTTCGCCAGTTCTTCCGGTGCGTTCGGCTGGCATCAGGCCAACAGTTTCAACTTCGACTTCAGCCTGTTCCACGAGAACGGCGAAGCAGTGAAGGCCAGCTACGCCGGGCATGACTGGAACAGCGAAGACTTCGCCAAACGTATCCAGCAGGCTCGCGAACAACTCGAGTTTCTCGGTCGCCCGCTGCGCACCTTGCCGCCCGGCCAATACCGCGCCTATCTGGCACCGGCAGCCCTGGAAGAAATCATGGGCATGCTGTGCTGGGGCGGTTTCTCGGCGCAGTCGATTGCCAGCAAAAGCAGCCCGCTGCAGAAGCTGTATGCAGGCGATCAGGCGTTCAGTCCGCTGGTGTCCCTTGACGAGAAAGTCAGCGATTCGCTGAGCCCGGCGTTTTCCGGCGAAGGTTATCCGCGCAGTGATCTGCGGTTGATCATCGAAGGCAAGGCGGGTGATCAGTTGGTAGGTTCGCGCAGTGCTGCCGAATATGGTCTGACAGCCAACGGTGCCGGCGGTGGCGAGTCACCGAGCGCGCTGAACATGGGCGCAGGCGATCTGCCGCAGGCCGAGATCCTCAAGCAGTTGGGCACCGGGTTGTACATCAGCAATCTGTGGTACCTGAACTTCTCCGATCAACCGGCGGCACGACTGACCGGCATGACCCGGTTTGCCACGTTCTGGGTCGAGAATGGCGAGATTCAGGCGCCGGTCAGCACCATGCGTTTCGACGACAGTGCCTACAGCCTGCTGGGTTCGCAGCTGGAAGCGTTGACTGCCGAGCGGGAGTTGCTGCTCTCGGCGAGCACCTACAGCCAGCGCAATACCTCATCGGCGTTGTTGCCGGGAGCGCTGGTGAGCCGATTGACCCTGACCCTCTGATACAAATCGTTCCCGCGCCTTGCGCGGGAACGATCATCCACCGCCCCACACCACAAGAGGTTCCATGCCCAACCGCCCGCCTCTCGACGCCATCACCGCCCGCTGGTTGCCGTGGGTCGTCGCCATCGCTTTCTTCATGCAGTCCCTCGACGGGACCATCCTCAACACCGCCCTGCCGGCCATGGCCAGGGATCTGGCCGAAGACCCGCTGCGCATGCAGGGCGTGATCATCGCCTACATGCTCACCGTGGCCCTGCTGATTCCGGCCTCGGGCTGGATCGCCGACCGCTTCGGCACCAAGAAAATCTTCTTCGGCGCAATCCTGCTGTTCAGCCTCGGCTCCCTGCTGTGCGCCTTGTCGAGCAGCCTGAGCATGCTGATCGGCGCGCGCGTGATCCAGGGCCTCGGCGGTGCGCTGATGCTGCCGGTCGGGCGTTTGGTGGTGCTGCGCGCCTACCCGCGCTCGGAACTGGTGCGGATCATGGGTTTCATCACCATTCCCGGCCTGCTCGGCCCGCTGATCGGCCCGACCATGGGCGGCTGGATGGTGGAATACCTGACGTGGCACTGGATCTTCCTGATCAACCTGCCGGTCGGCGTCATCGGTTGCTACGCGGTGTGGAAATTCATCCCCGACCTGCGCGGCACCGAGCGAACGCGTTTCGATAGCCTGGGTTTCCTGCTGTTCGGCGCGGCGATGGTGCTGATCACCATCGCCATGGAAGGCCTCGGCGAACTGCACCTGCCGCACCTGCGGGTGATGCTGTTGCTGTTCGGCGGCATGGCGTGTCTGGCGGCGTACTGGTTGCGCGCCGGGCACATTGAAAACCCGCTGTTCGCGCCATCGCTGTTCAAGACCCGCACCTTCGCGGTCGGTATTCTCGGCAACCTGTTCGCCCGGCTGGGCAGCGGCGCCCTGCCGTTTCTGGTGCCGTTGCTGCTGCAAGTGGCGCTGGGTTATTCGCCGTCCCAGGCGGGGATGAGCATGCTGCCGCTGGCCGCTGCCGCGATGGTCGCCAAGTGGGGCGCGCGGCCGCTGATCGAACGTCTGGGCTATCGCATCGTGCTGACCGGCAACACGCTGTTTCTGGGGATCATGCTGGCGAGCATGGGCCTGGTCAGCGAGCAGACGCCGTACTGGCTGCTGCTGTGCCTGCTGGCGATTCTCGGGGCGATCAACTCGCTGCAATTCACCGCGATGAACACCGTGACCCTGATCGACCTCGACGACGCCAGCGCCAGCAGCGGCAACAGTTTGCTGTCGGTGGTGGCGCAGTTGTCGCTGAGCCTCGGCGTGGCGTGCGCCGGTGCGCTGCTCGGCGGCTTCACGGCAGAGATCGGCAACGACGGCGTTGAGACCGTGTTGGGCGCGTTTCAGCTCACGTTCGTGACTGTTGGGATCATGGCGATGCTCGCCGCGACCATTTTTTCTCAACTTTCAAAGAATGACGGACGGCGAGTCAGGCGTCCGGAAGAACACATCGAGTCTTAGGGCTATTGGCCACCGGGCTGGTACACTGCGCGACATTTTGTTTTGCAGGCCAGTCCCGTGACCACCATCGCCACCGCTTTTAATACTTTGCCGCTGTCCGCCGCCATGCTGGCTAACCTCGACTCCCTCGGTTATGCCCAGATGACGCCGATCCAGGCGCAGAGCTTGCCGGTGATCCTCAAGGGGATGGACCTGATCGCCCAGGCCAAGACCGGCAGCGGCAAGACTGCCGCGTTCGGCATCGGCCTGCTGAACCCGATCAATCCGCGCTACTTCGGTTGCCAGGCGCTGGTGATTTGCCCGACCCGCGAGCTGGCCGACCAGGTCGCCAAGGAAATCCGTCGTCTGGCCCGTGCCGAAGACAACATCAAGGTCCTGACCCTGTGCGGCGGCGTATCCTTCGGCCCGCAGATCGGCTCGCTGGAACACGGCGCGCACATCATCGTCGGCACCCCGGGCCGCATCCAGCAGCACCTGCGCAAGGGTTCGCTGGTTCTCGACGGCTTGAACACGCTGATCCTCGACGAAGCCGACCGCATGCTCGACATGGGTTTCTACGACGCCATCGAAGACATCATTGAGCAGACCCCGGCCCGCCGTCAGACCCTGCTGTTCTCGGCCACCTACCCGGTGGGCATCAAGCAACTGGCGTCGAAGTTCATGCGTGATCCGCAAACGGTGAAAGCCGAAGCGTTCCACGACGACACCCAGATCGAACAGCGCTTCTACGAGATTTCCCCGGAAGAGCGCATGAGCGCGGTGACCAAGGTCCTACATCACTTCCGCCCAGCGTCCACCGTGGCGTTCTGCTTCACCAAGCAGCAAGTGCAGGAAACCGTCGATCACCTGACGTCCAAAGGCATTTCCGCCGTCGGCCTGCACGGCGATCTGGAGCAGCGTGACCGCGATCAGGTGCTGGCGATGTTCGCCAACCGCAGTACTTCGGTGCTGGTTGCCACCGACGTTGCCGCCCGTGGTCTGGACATCGATGCGCTGGACATGGTGATCAACGTCGAACTGGCCCGCGACTCGGAAATCCACATTCACCGCGTCGGCCGTACCGGTCGTGCCGGCGAGAAAGGCATCGCGGTCAGCCTCGTTGCGCCGTCCGAAGCGCACCGCGCGCAAGCCATCGAACAACTGCAGAAAACCCCGCTGAACTGGGATCAGGTAGACAACCTCAAATCCCAGGGCGGTGCCCCGCTGCAACCGCCGATGAGCACGCTGTGCATCGCTGGCGGGCGCAAGGACAAGGTGCGTCCGGGCGACATTCTTGGTGCACTGACCGGTGAAGCCGGCATTCCGGGCGCCCAGGTCGGCAAGATCGCGATCTTCGACTTCCAGTCCTATGTGGCTGTTGAACGCACCGTGGTCATGCAGGCGCTGCAGCGTTTGAACAACGGCAAGATCAAGGGTCGTTCGCTGCGCGTTCGCGTCTTGTAAGAACGCTGATCGTTCCCACGCTCCGCGTGGGAATGCCGCCATGGACGCTCTGCGTCCGCTTTTAAATCGTGACGCAGAGCGTCACAGGATGCATTCCCACGCAGACGGTTCGACGCCTCGACGTGGGAACGATCTGCGTGGTCATTGTGTGAGGACACCGTTTTGCGCTCTACCGAAGTCGTGATCATTGGCGCTGGCGCCGCAGGGTTGATGTGTGCACTGACCGCCGCCGGGCGCGGACGTCAGGTATTGCTGCTCGACCACGCGAACAAGGCCGGCAAGAAAATTCTGATGTCCGGCGGTGGGCGCTGCAACTTCACCAACATGTACACCGAACCGAGCAATTTTCTCTCGCAGAATGCGCACTTCTGCAAATCCGCGCTGGCCCGCTACACCCAGTGGGATTTCATCGGCATGGTCGCCAAGCACGGCGTGCCGTATCACGAGAAAAAACTCGGCCAACTGTTCTGCGATAACAAATCCAGCGACATCCTCGGCATGCTGCTGGACGAGTGCGATCAGGTCGGCGTCAACCTGCACCTCGACACTTCGATCCAGACCATCGAGAAGGTCGAGGGCGGTTACCTGCTCGACACCACCCTCGGCCAGATCCAGTGCCAGTCGCTGGTGATCGCCACTGGCGGGCTGTCGATCCCGACGTTGGGCGCCACCGGTTTCGGTTATCAGGTCGCCAAGCAGTTCGGCCACGACCTGCTGCCGACCCGCGCCGGTCTGGTGCCGTTCACCATCACCGATCAGCTCAAGGAGCTGTGCACCGAACTGTCCGGCACCTCGGTGGATTGTCTGGTCAGCTGCAACGACCAGAGCTTTCGCGAGAACATCCTGTTCACTCACCGTGGTCTGAGCGGTCCGGCGATTCTGCAGATTTCCTCGTTCTGGGAGCCGGGCGACACGGTCGAGATCAACCTGCTGCCCGATCACGACGCCGCGAGCTGGCTGCAACAGCAGACCGCCGAGCGCCCGAACAGCGAACTGAAAACCCTGCTCGGCGAAATCTTCACCAAGAAGATGGCCAACCTGCTGGCGGACAACTGGTTCGTCTCCAAACCGATGAAGCAATACACCCACGCCGAACTAGCGGACATCGCCGAGAAGCTGGGCAGCTGGAAGGTTGTCCCGGCCGGCACCGAAGGCTACCGCACCGCCGAAGTGACGCTGGGCGGCGTCGACACCCGAGAAGTCTCGTCCAAGACCATGGAATCGCTGAAAAGCCCGGGCCTCTACTTCGTTGGTGAAGTGCTGGATGTCACCGGGCATCTGGGCGGATTCAACTTCCAGTGGGCGTGGGCATCGGGTTACGCGGCGGCGCAATACGTCTGATTCGAAGGCCGTGCGGAACACTTTTTGCTGTCAGATGTGATCGGCGCCATTGCGTCGGCGTCATTACTGGCTCAATTTAGCGGCATCGCCTCGGAAGGCCTTCGCACTTCATGTCCTCGACCTCGTTTCGTCAGTCTTTGCGGCGCCTGTGGGCGCTGGATAAATTCAGCTACAGCGTGCGGGTGTTCATCGCCCTGACCGGCAGCATGGCGCTGTGCTGGTATCAGGATGAAATGGGGCTGCTGATCCCGCTGTTCCTCGGGATCATCGCCAGCGCCCTGGCCGAGACCGACGACAGTTGGCAGGGCCGCCTCAACGCACTGGCGGTGACGCTGGTGTGTTTCAGCGTCGCGGCGCTGTCCGTGGAATTGCTCTTCCCCTACCCCATCGTTTTCGTCATCGCTTTGGCACTGGCCAGCTTCGGCCTGACCATGCTCGGTGCGCTCGGCGAGCGTTATGGCGCGATTGCTTCGGCGACGCTGATTCTTTCCGTCTACACCATGATCGGCGTGGATCAGCGCGGTGGCGCGGTCACGGACTTCTGGCACGAGCCGATGCTGCTGGTTGCCGGCGCTGCGTGGTACGGCCTGCTGTCGGTGCTGTGGCAGGCGATGTTTTCCAATCAGCCGGTGCAGCAAAGTCTGGCGCGGCTGTTTCGCGAACTGGGCTATTACCTGAAGCTGAAATCCTCGCTGTTCGAGCCGATCCGTCAGATGGACGTCGAAGCCCGGCGTTTGGAACTGGCCCAGCAGAACGGCCGCGTCGTCGCCGCATTGAACAGCGCCAAGGAAATCATCCTGCACCGGGTCGGCAACGGTCGTCCCGGCTCGAAAGTCAGCCGCTACCTGAAGCTGTACTTCCTGGCGCAAGACATTCACGAACGCGCCAGCTCTTCGCATTACCCCTACAACGCCCTGGCCGATGCTTTTTTCCACAGCGATGTCTTGTTCCGCTGCCAGCGCCTGCTGCGCCAGCAAGGCAAAGCCTGCCGGGCGCTGGCCGAATCGATCCAGATGCGCCAACCGTTCATCTACGACGCGAGTTTCGCCGAAGCCCTGAGCGACCTGCACGCTTCCCTCGAACACCTGCGCATCCAGAGCAACCCGGCCTGGCGCGGACTGCTCCGTTCGTTGCGGGCACTGGCGGCCAACCTCGGTACCCTCGACCGTTTGCTCAGCGACGCCAGCAACCCCGACGCCCTGGCCGATGCCACCGACAGCAGCCTGCTCGACCGCTCGCCGCGTAACTTCAAGGACGTGTGGATTCGTCTGCGCACGCAGCTGACGCCAACCTCGCTGCTGTTCCGCCACGCCCTGCGTTTGCCGCTGGCGCTGAGCATCGGCTACGGCATGGTGCACCTGATTCACCCGTCGCAAGGCTACTGGATCATCCTCACCACGCTGTTCGTCTGCCAGCCGAACTACGGCGCCACCCGGCGCAAACTCGGCCAACGGATTTTCGGCACGGCGATCGGCCTGACGATTGCCTGGGCGCTGTTCGATCTGTTCCCGAACCCGCTGGTGCAGTCGTGCTTCGCCATCGCCGCCGGCGTGGTGTTCTTTACCAACCGCACCACCCGCTACACCGTGGCCACCGCCGCGATCACGATCATGGTGCTGTTCTGCTTCAACCAGGTCGGCGATGGCTATGGTCTGTTTGTGCCAAGGCTGTTCGATACCTTGCTCGGCAGCTTGATCGCCGGACTTGCGGTGTTCCTGTTCCTGCCGGACTGGCAGGGTCGGCGCCTGAACAAAGTGCTGGCCAACACCCTCACCTGCAATAGCATCTATTTGCGCCAGATCATGCAGCAATACGCCGCCGGCAAGAGCGACGACCTCGCTTATCGCCTGGCCCGACGCAATGCGCACAACGCCGACGCCGCACTCTCCACGACGCTGGCGAACATGCTGATGGAGCCGGGGCATTTCCGGAAGGAAGCCGACGTCGGTTTCCGCTTCCTGGTGCTGTCGCACACCTTGCTCAGCTATCTGTCAGGCCTCGGCGCACACCGGGAAACCCAGCTGCCGGCCGAGGTGCGCGAGCACCTGATCGACGGCGCCGGGGTGAGTCTGGCGGCGAGCATCGATGAAATTGCCCAGGGGCTGGCGAGCAAACAGCCAATCGCGATTCAGAGCGATGAGGAAGAGGCGCTGGCCAACGAGCTTGAGCAGATGCCGGACGAAATCGACGAAGGCCAGCGGCTGGTGCAGACACAACTGGCGCTGATTTGCCGTCAACTCGGACCGTTGCGCACGCTGGCGGCGCACCTGATCAAAGACACAGCCGAAGATTGAGCCGCCTCACATCCCATGCTGCCTCAGCAGCTTGTCATAGCTGCCATCGGCCTTCATCGACGCAATCGCCTTGTCGAACCCGGCCACGATCTGCTCGTGCTGCGGGTTCTTCAGGCTGACAAGAATGTGCAAGCTGTTCTCGCTCAGCGGCTTGGGCAGAAACTCCACCGCGTTGCGCACTTTCGGTGACTCCCGGGCCAGGTAATAGCGGGCGACGTATTCGTCTTCCAGGGTCAGCTTGACCCGGTCCGCCGCCAGCATGCGCACGGCCATGGCGAAGTTATGCACAGGGACTTTCTGCAACGCGGTGTCGGCATCGAACGGCGCCGAATAGGCATAGCCGCGCACTACCGCAATCGGATAGGTGTGCAGTTCCTGCAGGTTGTTGTATTCGATGGGCGCGTCTTTGCGCTTGAGAAAACGCACGCGATTGAGCAGGTACTCGGCAGAAAACTGCCCCAGCTTCGTGCGCTCGTCGTTGTACCAGGCGTTGACCAGCACGTCGTAACGTCCTTCGCCAACACCCATCAACGCCCGCGCCCACGGCACCTGCTCATAACCGCTGGCATAACCGGCACGGGCCAGGGCCGTGCTCACGATGTCGGTCGCCAGCCCACCGTTGACCAGCGTGTCATCGGTAAAGGGCGGCCAGACGTCGAACACCAGACGCAATTTCTCCGCTGCAGCGCTTTGACCCAGCAACAGCAATCCGATCAAAGCAAAGGCTCGATGCAATCGCGGCATGCTTGAAAATCCTTAGCGGGCGGGCCGCCCGACGTGTTTTCAGTCAAAACCCCAAGGCCCCTTACCGGCGAATCCCAGGCCCTAACATTAGCTCATTGAAGCCATCGCACAGCGCTTCCCAGCAGATTACACAAAGTACGGCGGGCCGCGATATTGGAATGATGGCATTTTGGCCTTTGTCACAGATTTCTCAGCCATACAGACATATTTCGGCGCTGCGCTTAGTATCGGGCGACGTAGTTCAAGGAATCGGAAGATGACAATCGAGTGGGTCTGCAAACATCACAGCGATCTGGGACTGGAGCAGCTGTACGCCATTTTGAAATTGCGCTCGGAAGTGTTCGTGGTCGAACAGCGCTGCGCGTATCTGGATCCGGACGGTCAGGATCTGGACGGTGACACCTGCCATTTGATGGGCTGGGACGGTGATCAGCTGGTGGCGTACCTGCGCCTGCTGGATCCGGAATCCCAGGGTGGCGACGTGGTGATCGGCCGCGTGCTGACCGCACCGGCCGGGCGTGGCAAAGGGCTGGGGCATGAAATGATGGAGCAGGCGCTGAAACAGGCCGAAAAGCGTTGGCCTGAAGTGCCGATCTATCTGTCGGCCCAGGCGCATTTGCAGGGGTATTACGGGCGGTACGGGTTTGTGGTGGCGGGTGAGGAATATCTTGAGGATGACATTCCGCATATTGGTATGCGGCGGTCTTGAGATTTCCCCTTCGCGGGCTTGCCCGCGAAGGGACTGCTCAGGTCAGGGATACTCGAGAACAGCCTTGATCTGCCGCAAATTCCGCTCAATCCACCCCCGATCAATCGCCCCCCACTCCCGAATCCGATAACGCCCCGCATGATTGCGCGCGCCCTCTTCCTGCTCGAACTCACAGACGATATCCAGATCCGCCAGCGCCGCAATCGTGTCCTGCGCCGTGCGCCGGGGCATGCCGGTGACCTCGGTCAGCGCGGGCACGCTGCTCGCCAGGCCGCTGTCGATCAGGTACGCCACATACAAGCGCCGGTAGAAACTGCTCTTGGTCTTGCTTACGTCCATGCATGCGCTCCGTTGTTTGATGTCTTATTGCATGTCCCGCCACGTCAGATACACCCGCAGGTCGAACTCGACCTGGTGGTAGCCCGGCAGCATGTGCTCGCATAACTTATAGAACGCCTTGTTGTGATCCGACTCCTTGAAGTGCGCCAGCTCGTGCACGACGATCATCTTCAGAAACTCCGGCGCGGCGTCCTTGAACAGCGAGGCGATGCGAATCTCTTTCTTGGCCTTGAGCTTGCCGCCCTGCACCCGCGACACCGTGGTGTGCAGACCGAGGGCGCGATGGGTCAGGTCGAGGCGGTTGTCGAACAGCACCTTGTCGATGGCCGGGGCGTTGCGCAGGTATTCCTGTTTCAAGTCCAGCGCGTAGCCGTACAACGCCTTGTCGCTCTGCACATCGTGGCGGCCCGGATAACGTTGGCTCAGGTAATCACCGAGGCGGTTGTCGGCGATCAATTGGCGCACCTGATCCTGCAGATTCGCGGGATAGGCCTGGAGGTATTTCAACGCAGTCATGGGGCGGCACGGGTCATGAAAAGGCCGCCAGTGTAGCGAATTCAACCGGCCAACGCGCTCCAGTCGAACGGCTCGGTAAAGCGTGCGGTGTCCTCGGCGACCAACGGACGCGCCACCAGGAAACCTTGCACATACTCGCAACCATGAGCTTGCAGCCACTGGTATTGCTCGACGGTTTCCACGCCTTCGGCAATCACCAGCAAGCCGTATTCCTTACATAAGTCGATGACCGTGCGCACCAGCGAAGCGTCGCGGGACGAGTCCGGCAATCGGGCGATCAGGTGGCGATCGAGCTTGAGGGTGTCCAGTTCCAGATCGCGCAGATGCGACAGCGAGCAGGACCCGGAACCGAAATCGTCCAGCGCCACCCGCACCCCGAGATTGCGCAGCAGCTTCAGCTGTTTGCGGGTCTCGTCCGGGTTGATCGTCAGCGCCTCTTCGGTGACTTCCACTTCCATCTGGTGCGGCTGCAAACCATGGCGTTCCAGTACCTGGCGCAATTCGGTGACCAGATTCGGCAGGCCGAACTGGGTGTTGCTCAGGCTCACGCCGATCACCAGATCCTTGGAGAACTCGGATTCCCACGCCTTACGCTGTCCGGCGCTGCGATGATAAATCCAGCTGCCGAGCCGGCTGATCAACGTCGCCTCCTCCAGCAACGGCAGGAACAGCCCCGGCGGCACATCACCGACACTCGGGTGCTGCCAGCGCAGCAACGCTTCGAAACCGCGAATCTTGCCATCGCCAATCGCCACTTGCGGCTGATAGACCAGATTGAAATCCCGGTTCTCGATGGCGTTGCGCACGCTCTCTTCCAGCATCAGCCGTGAGCGCGCACGGCCGTTCATTTCATGATCGTAGAAGCGATATTGCTGACGCCCGGCACGCTTGGCTTCGTACATGGCGATGTCCGAGGCGCGCATCAGACCGTCGAGGTTGTTACCGCAATCCGGGTAGGTGGCGATGCCGATACTGGCACCCAGCGCAATATCGAGGCCTTCGATCTGCTGACAGATCGAAACCCGTTCGATGAGCTTCTCGGCAATCTTCGCCGCTTGTTCAGGGAATTCCAGATCCAGCAGTGCGGTGAATTCATCGCCGCCCATCCGCGCCAGAATGTCGAACGGCCGCAGGCAGGCTTTCAATTGTTCGGAGACCCAGCGCAACACTCGGTCCCCGGCATCATGGCCGAGGGAATCGTTGACCCTCTTGAAGCCGTCGAGATCGAGGTACATCAGCACCCAACTGCTGTCCGTGCGCTCGCCGCGCAACAGCAGGTTTTCCACAGTCTGGTAAAAACCCCGACGATTGAGCAGCCCGGTCAGCGGGTCGGTGACAGCCTGAAATTCCAGCTGCTGATGCAGATGGCGCACCACCGACATGTCCAGCACCGTCACCACCATCGCGTGCTGTTCGCTCGGCAGCGGCGCGCAGGACAGGGCCACCGGCACTTGCTGGCCCGGCGCGGTACGCAGCAACGCGTCGTGTAAGCGCAACGTCTCGCCGCGTTTGTAACTGGCATAAAACTCGGAATCGGCCCACAGCGGAATGTGCGGTTTCTGCAGGAAATCGAGAAACTCCTGCCCTTCCAGCTCCTTCACCGGCGCATTGAGCAACCGGGAAATCGCCGGATTGGCGAAGCGGATCAAGCCATCCTCGGCCAGCACCAGAATGCCTTCGGCCGCGTTATCCAGCACCGACGCATTGAAGGCCCGCGCCGATTCCAGATCCTGACTCAAGCGCTGCAACGCCCGGCGATTGCGCTGGTGCTCCAGCAACGCCTGGACTTTGGGCTTGAGAATTTGCGGATCGAAGGGTTTGAACAGGTAATCCACCGCACCGCTGGCGTAGCCCTTGATCACGGCGTCCTGGGACTGCTCGTTGGCGGTGAGGAAAATGATCGGGGTCAGGCGCGTGCGCTGACTGCCGCGCATCAGCCGCGCGACTTCGAAACCGTCCATGCCCGGCATCTGCACATCCAGCAGCACCAGATCGACGTCGTGTTCGAGCAGCAGGCTGAGGGCTTCGAAACCGGAAGCCGCGGTCATCACCTGCCAGTCCTGGCGCTGCAGCAACGCGCGCATGCTGATCAGATTTTCAGGGTAATCATCAACGATCAAAAGGACTGAGCTGCCTTCACCTGGCTGGGGTTGCGCGCATTCCATGCTGCTTCTCTTGTCGGGACATCTGGTGTCGGGGCATTTCGGATCAGTGTTCCGGGCGGTTTCTCGTGAAAACCGTACAGTCACTGAGCCTTCACTCTAGTCCGGGATCTGTAAAAGCAGTAGCTGTCACCAAGCCATCATTTAACCAAACCGGTAAGTAGCCGACTAACGGTCACCGCTGTAGCCCCCGAAAACCGGGAAAGATGGCATTTCGACAGGATGTTGACGCCAATCATCCGCCAGACGGCCGTTAACAAAAAATCCCTCTACGCTTATAAAGGCCGCCCCCAAGACCCGCGGGCTAGAGCTTCTGGCACGCGCGTGCAACAGCAAGAGAGTGGAAGAACCGACATGATCGACCTCGCAACCTGGAACCTCAGCGTTCCCGTTGGCAGCCCGCCCTACACCGTCGAAACCTCCAAACTGGTGAACGGCTTCAAGGATCAGTACTTCCATTCCGACACCGGCACCCTGTTCTTCTGGTCCCCGGTGACCGGCTCGAAAACCGAAAACGCCATCTACCCCCGCACCGAACTGCGCGAAACCTACAGCAACGGCACCCTGCGCAACTGGTACTACCCGGACGCCGACAACCTGCTGCGCGCGACCCTCTCGGTCAACAAGGTGCCCAGCTCGGGCAAGATTGTCATTGGCCAGATCCACGCCTATGAAAGCCAGAAGCCGATGCTCAAGCTTGAGTACCAGTACAAAGACAAAACCGAGACCGGCAACCTGGTGATCAAACTGCGCACCCATCCGGATCAGGACGAAAGCCGCGTCATCACCCTCGCCACCGGGATCAAACTCAATCGCGAATTCAACTACCTCATTCACCTGAGCCCCGGCGGCGCACTGGGTGTGAGTGCGGCCGGGTATCAGTGGGATTCGCAGATCAGCGCGACGTGGCGCAACAAGCCGCTGTATTTCAAGGCAGGCGTGTATGTGCAGGACAACACCGGGTACACCAGCGAGGGTGGGCAGGTGACGTTCTCAAAACTGGACATTGACCACGACAAATAACCTGTGGGAGCTGCGGTGCGACGATTCGACTTGCCAGCGATGGCGCCTGCGGCAGCGCTGACGTTTAAACGGTCATGTTTAAAGCAGCCCGGCGCAACTTCCCGAAGCCTACAACGGCTTGCGTCGCTGCCTACCGGTACGCCAGAATCCGCCGGCTTGTGCGCCTGGAGGGCCGTCGGTAACTTGATTCCGGTCACTGATTCGCAGTGATCGGGTTTAGTAGCCCGTGGTGTTTTCAGCTACGTGCAACGCGCTGTCCATCAGACATTCCAGTCTGACTGTGATGGTGGCTGTGCGCAGGGCGCTTCGGCGCGCCGGTCAATGCTGAATACTCCCCGGTCTACTAACCTGCGCACAGCTGCCACCCTTCTTTTAGTAGGGAAGGACAAGCAGCTCCTTACAGGAGTTTTCAGCATATGTTCAAAGCTACGCCAAACCCGCCAGACACCGATCTGGCCTCCCCCTACGATTCCCTCGACCCCAAAAAACTCAACGAAGCCGCCGAACGCGCCCTCGACCACTACCTCTGCCCCGGCGCCCGCATCATGGCCACGGTCAACGAACCCGACCGCATGTACTTCGCCAATCCCGCGTACAACACCGAATCCCTGCTGGCCAACGCCAGCGAAACCCTCGGCTCCGCCAGCGAAATGCTCAACAACTTCGCCGCGACTCTCCCTCCCGCCGACCGCAAAACCGCGATAGGCATTGCGCAGCTGGTGATGCTAGGGGAAGTGGCGGTGAATCAGGCGCTGGATCACGTAGAGCCGAAATAATCCGCTCTATCTAAAAAACCCGCTTCACGGCGGGTTTCTCGAAGTGAAATGTTGTGTTTGCACAACATGATTCTTCAAATGTTACGGTAGCGAACATGGACTACGTCCTATTGATCAGCCGTCTAGGTAATCAACTACGCGAAAAACGTATAGCTCGCGGCCTGACGCAAGCACAGCTTGCCGAGCTCGCGGGGCTGACACGATACAAAATCATCGCAGTGGAGAAAGGCGCTCCATCTGTCAGCATGATCGCCTACGCACGCACCCTGGCAGCTCTGGATAGTGAGCTTGTTGTCATTCCAGCGGTTATGCCGACTCTTGAAGAGCTCGCGGAGGTATTCAAATGATCTCCGATTTTTGGATAGTTCTTAATCCACGCAAAAATCACCACCCAAAAAAAACCCGCCTCACGGCGGGTTTCTTTCAAATCAGCTCAACACCCAGTCTCAATTGACCTTGGCGTTCAGCTCACCCTTCAGATAACGCTGATACATGCTTTCCAGCGAGATCGGCTTGATCTTCGAAGCGTTGCCAGCGGTACCGAAAGCTTCGTAGCGAGCGATACATACATCGCGCATCGCCTTCACGGTTTCGCCGAAGAATTTACGCGGGTCGAACTCGCTCGGGTTGGTGGCCATCAGGCGACGCATGGCGCCGGTGGATGCCAGACGCAGGTCGGTGTCGATGTTGACCTTGCGCACGCCGTGCTTGATGCCTTCGACGATTTCTTCAACCGGTACGCCGTAGGTTTCTTTGATGTCGCCGCCGTACTGGTTGATGATCGCCAGCCACTCTTGTGGCACCGACGAGGAACCGTGCATCACCAGGTGGGTGTTCGGGATGCGTTTGTGGATTTCCTTGATGCGGTCGATCGCCAGCACGTCACCGGTAGGTGGCTTGGTGAACTTGTAGGCGCCGTGGCTGGTGCCGATGGCGATGGCCAGGGCATCAACCTGAGTCTTCTTGACGAAGTCAGCAGCTTCTTCCGGGTCGGTCAGCATCTGGCTGTGATCCAGAACGCCTTCGGCGCCGATGCCGTCTTCTTCACCGGCCATGCCGGTTTCCAGCGAACCCAGGCAGCCCAGCTCGCCTTCAACCGAAACGCCGCAGGCGTGAGCCATGGCTACGGTTTGTTGGGTGACGCGGACGTTGTATTCGTAGTCGGTCGGCGTTTTGCCGTCTTCGCCGAGGGAGCCGTCCATCATCACCGAGCTGAAGCCCAGCTGGATGGAACGCTGGCAGACGTCAGGGCTGGTGCCGTGGTCCTGGTGCATGCACACCGGGATGTGCGGGAATTCTTCGATTGCCGCCAGGATCAGGTGACGCAGGAACGGGGCGCCGGCGTATTTGCGGGCACCGGCCGAAGCCTGAACGATCACCGGGGAGTCAGTCTTGTCAGCGGCTTCCATGATGGCGCGCATCTGCTCAAGGTTGTTGACGTTGAAGGCTGGAACGCCGTAGCCGAACTCGGCTGCGTGGTCCAGCATCTGGCGCATGCTGATAAGTGCCATTGTGTGTCTCTCTCCCGGTTTGGGTCGTTAATCGTGCCAGCCTGCCGGAGCGGCGGCGGCTATTCAAGTGATTGCAGATCGGGGGTTGAGACCCGGCCTGGTGATTCGATAAAGCAAATTCTGTTTTATTCGGCTTTGCAGCCCCGACCGATCAGATCATTGGTGGCGACCCAGTAGACCAGGCCTTCCTCACCTTTGATGTGAAACGCCAGCATGTCGTCGCTGTACAGCGCACCCGAGGCACCCGGCTCTTCTTTCAGGCGATAGACCTGATCGCCGCCGCCCAGTCGCACATCGACTTCCTTGCGGGCGGCATCGGTGAAGCGCCACAGCACCTTCGCCTGGCTGTCGCAGGTCCAGGCGGTCCAGTTATCCACAGGGGCGGACGACTGGAACGGGTTCCACTGCGCGCAACCACCCAACAATCCCAGCGCCGCAACGGCGATCAAGCCTTTCATCCGTGTTCCTCGACCGGCAGCGCACGCCGCCGGACTTGAGTAAAGAGTCAGACCGGTCAAGGACAACCATGTTCCTTGGCCGGGGTTTGCGTCTCGTATTTGTCCAGACCGTCCGGGCCCGAGCGCTTGTTCAGCACCGGGTTGGTTTCGGCCTGCCAGTCGGCCTGATAGCAGCCTTTCTGTGCCTCGCCGGGTGCCGGCTCCGGCGCAGCCTTCGGGTTACTCCCGCAGGCTGCCAATGTACCGGTCAGCAACAACAGCGCTAACGACTTGACCATCTGAACACTCCTTTGCCTGGCCAATCGGGCGGCCTCAGGCCTTGGCCCGGCTTTCCAGGACTTCAACGGCCGGCAGCACCTTGCCTTCGACGAATTCGAGGAACGCGCCACCGCCGGTGGAAATGTAGGAGATCTTTTCAGCCACGCCATATTTATCGATGGCCGCCAGGGTGTCGCCACCACCGGCAATCGAGAACGCCGCGCTTTCCGCGATGGCCTGGGCCAGCACTTTGGTGCCGTTGCCGAACTGGTCGAATTCGAACACGCCGACTGGGCCGTTCCACAGGATGGTTTTCGACGACTTCAGAAGTTCGGCGAAGTTGGCCGCGGTTTGCGGGCCGATGTCGAGGATCATGTCGTCGGCAGCGACGTCAGCGATCAGTTTCACGGTCGCTTCGGCGCTTTCAGCGAATTCCTTGGCAACCACCACGTCGACCGGCAGCGGCACGCTGACCTTGGCGGCGATGGCGCGCGCGGTGTCCAGCAGGTCCGGCTCGTACAGCGACTTGCCAACCGGGTGACCGGCAGCAGCGAGGAAGGTGTTGGCGATGCCGCCGCCGACGATCAGTTGATCGCAGATCTGGCTCAGGCTGTTCAGTACGTCGAGTTTGGTCGAGACCTTGGAACCGGCAACGATGGCCGCCATTGGCTTGGCCGGGGCGCCCAGGGCTTTACCCAGTGCGTCGAGTTCAGCGGCCAGCAGCGGGCCAGCAGCGGCGACTTTGGCGAACTTGGCTACACCATGCGTCGAACCTTCGGCGCGGTGAGCGGTACCGAAAGCGTCCATCACGAACACGTCGCACAGGGCAGCGTATTGCTGGGCCAGTTCGTCGGCGTTCTTTTTCTCGCCCTTGTTGAAGCGCACGTTTTCGAACAGCACGATGTCGCCGGCCTTGACGTCAACGCCGCCCAGGTAATCAGCCACCAGCGGCACTTCGCGGCCCAGGGCCTTGCTCAGGTAATCGGCGACAGGCTTGAGGCTGTTCTCGGCGGAGAATTCGCCTTCGGTCGGACGACCCAGGTGCGAGCAGACCATCACGGCCGCGCCTTTTTCCAGGGCCAGCTTGATGGTCGGCAGCGAAGCCAGGATACGCGCATCGCTGGTGACAACACCGTCCTTGACTGGGACGTTGAGGTCTTCGCGGATCAATACGCGCTTACCTTGCAGATCGAGGTCGGACATCTTCAACACGGTCATGGGTCGCACTTCCTACGGTTTTTTTGAAGTCGCTGTTTGCAGATAGTGTTCTGCAACATCCAGCATTCGGTTGGCAAAACCCCATTCGTTGTCGAACCAGGCCAGGATGTTCACCAGCCGAGGGCCGGAAACGCGGGTCTGACTGGCATCGACGATGGCCGAATGTGGGTCATGGTTGAAATCACAACTGGCGTGAGGCAATTCGGTGTAGGCCAACAGACCTTTGAGCGGGCCGCTGGTGGCGGCGTCGCGCAGGATCCGGTTGACCTCACCGGCGTCGGTGTCGCTCGCGGTCTGCATCGTGATGTCGAGGCAGGACACGTTGACCGTCGGCACGCGTACGGCTTTGGCCTGAATTCGCCCGGCAAGTTCCGGCAGCAGGCGCTCGATACCACGCGCCAGACCGGTGGACACCGGGATCACCGACTGGAACGCCGAACGGGTGCGGCGCAGGTCTTCGTGGTGATAGGCGTCGATCACCGGCTGATCGTTCATCGCCGAGTGAATCGTGGTGATCGATACGTAATCCAGGCCGACCGCCTGATCCAGCAGACGCAACAGCGGCACGCCGCAGTTGGTGGTGCAGGAGGCGTTGGACACCAGCAGTTCGTCGCCGGTCAGGCAATCCTGATTGACGCCGTAAACGATGGTGGCGTCGACATCCGCCTCGCTGGCCATCGGCTGCGAAAACAGCACACGCGGCGCGCCGGCGTCGAGGAAACGCTGGCCGTCTGCGCGGGTGTGGTAGGCGCCGGAGCATTCGAGCACCAGATCGACGCCCAGCGACGCCCAATCGATGCCTTCGGGGGTGGCACTGCGCAGGACCTTCACGCAGTTGCCATTAATATGCAGACAATCGCCATCGACCTTCACTTCGCCCGGGAACCGGCCGTGGGTGGAGTCGAAGCGTGTCAGGTATTCGATGCTGGCCATGTCGGCCAGATCGTTGATCGCGACAATTTCAAACCCTGCCGCCGAGCCTCGCTCGAACAACGCACGCAAGACGCAACGACCAATCCGGCCGTAGCCGTTGAGTGCAACTTTGTAGGGACGCGGTTGAGGCATGGGGTTCTCGATTACCGTGGTGTATCAGTCAGAGCGATGTTGCCTGAACGACCGCCATCGCGGGCAAGCCCGCTCCCACAGGGATCTACATCGTCCATGTGGGAGCGGGCTTGCCCGCAATGGCGTCAGTTCAGGCGACACCTTTTCTGGATCAGTCTTCCAGCAGCTCTTCAGCCTGACCCAGGATGTTTTCCAGGGTGAAGCCGAACTCTTCGAACAGTGCCGAAGCCGGAGCCGATTCGCCGTAGGTGGTCATGCCGATCACGCGGCCTTCCAGACCCACGTACTTGAACCAGAAGTCGGCGTGAGCCGCTTCGATCGCGATACGCGCGCCAACCTGCAACGGCAGGACCGATTGCTTGTAGCTGGCGTCCTGAGCGTCGAACGCGCTGGTGCATGGCATGGAAACCACGCGCACCTTGCGGCCTTGCTCGGTCAGTTTGTCGTAGGCCTGAACGGCCAGACCGACTTCCGAACCGGTCGCGATCAGGATCAGCTCAGGCTCGCCTGCGCAGTCCTTCAGCACGTAGCCACCGCGACGGATGTCGGCAATCTGGCCGGCATCACGGGTTTGGTGCTGCAGGTTCTGACGCGAGAAGATCAGCGCCGACGGGCCGTCCTTGCGTTCCAGAGCGTTTTTCCAGGCCACGGCCGATTCAACGGCATCGGCTGGACGCCAGGTGTCGAGGTTCGGCGTGCTGCGCAGGCTGGTCAGTTGCTCGATCGGCTGGTGCGTCGGGCCGTCTTCGCCCAGACCGATGGAGTCGTGGGTGTAGACGTGGATCACACGCTGCTTCATCAGAGCGGACATGCGCACCGCGTTGCGGGCGTATTCCATGAACATCAGGAAGGTCGCGCCGTAAGGCACCAGACCGCCGTGCAGGGCAACGCCGTTCATGATGGCGGTCATGCCGAATTCGCGCACGCCGTAGTACATGTAGTTGCCGCTGGCGTCTTCGGCGCTGACGCCTTTGCAGCCTTTCCACAGGGTCAGGTTGGAACCGGCCAGGTCAGCCGAACCGCCCAGCACTTCCGGCAGCAGCGGGCCGAACGCGTTCAGAGCGTTCTGGCTGGCTTTACGGCTGGCGATGGTTTCGCCTTTGGCCGCGACTTCAGCGATGTAGGCATCGGCCTTCTCGGAGAAGTCGGCCGGCAGCTCGCCGCTCAGGCGACGGATCAGTTCGTTGGCTTCGGTCGGGAAAGCGGCGGAGTAAGCAGCGAAACGCTGGTCCCACTCGGCTTCGGCGGCGCGGCCTTTTTCCTTGGCATCCCACTCGGCATAAATGTCGGCCGGGATTTCGAACGGGCCGTGGTTCCAGTTCAACGCCTGACGGGTCAGGGCGATTTCCGCGTCACCCAGCGGGGCGCCGTGGCAATCTTCCTTGCCTTGCTTGTTCGGCGAACCGAAACCGATGGTGGTCTTGCAGCAGATCAGGGTCGGCAGCGGGCTCTTGCGAGCGGTCTCGATGGCGGTCTTGATCTCTTCCGGGTCGTGACCGTCGACGTTGCGGATCACTTGCCAGTTGTACGATTCGAAACGCTTCGGCGTGTCATCGGTGAACCAGCCTTCGACTTCGCCGTCGATGGAGATGCCGTTGTCATCGTAGAAGGCGATCAGCTTGCCCAGGCCCAGCGTGCCGGCCAGGGAAGCGACTTCGTGGGAAATGCCTTCCATCATGCAGCCATCGCCCAGGAACACGTAGGTGTGGTGGTCGACGATGTTGTGGCCAGGACGGTTGAACTGCGCGCCCAGTACCTTTTCAGCCAGGGCGAAGCCCACAGCGTTGGCCAGACCCTGACCCAGCGGGCCAGTGGTGGTTTCAACGCCCGGGGTGTAACCGAATTCCGGGTGGCCCGGGGTACGGCTGTGCAGTTGACGGAATTGCTTCAGGTCGTCGATCGACAGGTCGTAGCCGGTCAGGTGCAGCAGCGAGTAGATCAACATCGAGCCGTGGCCGTTGGACAGCACGAAGCGGTCACGGTCGGCGAACGATGGATTGCTCGGGTTGTGCTTGAGGTAGTCGCGCCAAAGCACTTCGGCGATATCTGCCATACCCATAGGGGCACCGGGATGGCCGCTGTTGGCTTTTTGCACGGCATCCATGCTGAGGGCACGAATGGCGTTGGCACGCTCACGACGGCTAGGCATCGCTGATCTCCTGGGTGTGAATAGATTGAAACGGAAAAAAGGAGGGCATTTTCCCTCACCCGAGCGCCTCGGGGCAATGACAGATAGTCATCCGGAGGCGTTTTTCCAATGGATAACATCGGTTTCGGTTGGTGAAACCTTTCCGCTGTTCGTTTGTAGAGTTAACCGGGCGGTGAGAAGTGCAATCGAATGCGCCATCCATCGAGCAATATCAAAACTTTTTGATATAGCCCTTGCGATGGATTCCACCCGTCACTAGACTGCCAGCCCTATGAACTTACGCGTGCCTTCCATTCGCCATGACGATTGCGACGAGCTGGCGGCCCTGTGCAAGGCCGGCGGCGATCCGCTGCGGCTGAATGTATTGCGCGCCTTGGCCAACGACTCGTTCGGCGTACTGGAACTGGCGCAGATTTTCGATATCGGCCAGTCCGGCATGAGCCATCACCTTAAAGTGCTGGCGCAGGCGGATCTGGTGGCGACTCGCCGCGAAGGCAATGCGGTTTTCTATCGCCGCGCCCTGCCCCACACCGAGTTGCTGGGTGGCAAGTTGCACGCGGCATTGTTAGAAGAAGTCGACAATCTGGCGCTGCCGGCCGACGTGGAAACCCGGATCGCACAGGTCCACGGGCAACGTGCGGCCAACAGCCAGGACTTTTTCGCCCGGGTCGCGGAGAAATTCCGCGCCCAGCAGGATTTGATTGCCGGCCTGCCGCAGTACCGTGAAAGCGTGCTGGCCCTGCTCGACAAACTGAATTTCAATGGCGCTGCCACGGCCATTGAAGTCGGCCCCGGCGATGGAGCTTTCCTGCCGGAACTGGCACGTCGCTTCGGCACCGTAACCGCACTGGACAACAGCGCGGCGATGCTCGAACTGGCCCGCCAGGTGTGTGAACGTGAACAGCTGGCTAACGTCAGCCTGCAATTGGCCGATGCATTGAATGGCGTGAGCCTTCAGGCCGATTGCGTGGTGTTGAACATGGTGTTGCACCATTTCGCCGCGCCGGCCGAAGCGCTCAAGCACATGGCCAGCCTGCTGCAACCGGGCGGTAGCCTGCTCGTGACAGAGTTATGTAGCCACAACCAGAGTTGGGCCAGGGAGGCCTGCGGTGATCTGTGGTTGGGGTTTGAACAGGACGATCTGGCCCGTTGGGCCACCGCTGCGGGACTCGTTCCCGGGGAAAGCCTCTATGTAGGCTTACGTAATGGTTTCCAGATCCAGGTCCGCCATTTTCAGCGACCGGCTGGCGACACTCACCATCGGTAAATTCAGGAAAACATCGAGATGAGCGAATACTCCCTCTTCACCTCCGAGTCCGTGTCTGAAGGACATCCGGACAAAATCGCCGACCAGATTTCCGATGCAGTGCTGGACGCCATCATCGCCCAGGACAAGCACGCACGCGTTGCGGTGGAAACCCTGGTCAAGACTGGCGTGGCCATCGTTGCCGGTGAAGTGACCACCAGCGCCTGGGTCGACCTGGAGCAGATCGTTCGTGACGTGATTTGCGACATCGGCTACACCAGCTCCGACGTTGGCTTCGACGGCGCGACCTGCGGCGTGATGAACATCATCGGCAAGCAGTCCCCTGACATCAACCAGGGTGTTGACCGAGCCAAGCCTGAAGATCAGGGCGCCGGCGACCAGGGCCTGATGTTCGGCTACGCCAGCAACGAAACCGACGTGCTGATGCCAGCACCGATCACCTTCTCGCACCAGCTGGTGCAGCGTCAGGCCGAAGCCCGTAAATCGGGTCTGCTGCCTTGGCTGCGTCCGGACGCCAAGTCCCAAGTGACCTGCCGTTACGAAGGCGGCAAGGTTGTCGGTATCGACGCCGTGGTTCTGTCGACCCAGCACAACCCTGAAGTGTCGTACAACGACCTGCGCGAAGGCGTGATGGAGCTGATCGTCAAGCACGTGCTGCCTGCCGAACTGCTGAGCAAGGACACCCAGTTCCACATCAACCCGACCGGCCAGTTCATCATTGGCGGCCCGGTAGGTGACTGCGGTCTGACCGGTCGCAAGATCATCGTCGACAGCTACGGCGGCATGGCCCGTCACGGCGGCGGCGCGTTCTCCGGTAAAGATCCATCCAAGGTTGACCGTTCGGCTGCCTACGCTGGCCGTTATGTTGCCAAGAACATCGTGGCTGCCGGCCTGGCCGAGCGTTGCGAGATCCAGGTTTCCTACGCGATCGGCGTGGCCCAGCCTACTTCGATCTCGCTGAACACCTTCGGCACCGGCAAGATCAGCGATGACAAGATCATCAAACTGGTCCGCGAAGTGTTCGACCTGCGTCCATACGCGATCACCACCATGCTCGACCTGCTGCACCCGATGTACCAGGAAACCGCAGCCTACGGCCACTTCGGCCGTGCTCCGCAGACCAAGACTGTTGGAGAAGACACTTTCTCCACGTTCACCTGGGAAAAAACCGACCGCGCCGACGCTCTGCGTTCCGCTGCCGGCCTGTAATTTCCCTGGCGGTACAAGAAGCCCCGCACGGTTCGCCGTGCGGGGCTTTTTCATGGCCGCGAAACAACCGGCAAAACAGCCGCCCGGCCCGCTTCGAAATCCCGGCTAGCCTTCAGGTATCTCTCTGAGCAAGGACGCTCACGATGCTTGCCACACTGCGCCTGTTTCTGTTTTTCCTGCCGGTTTTCCACCTCAACGCCTTCGCTGACGATTGCCCCGACTGGGCCGCCGCGCGGGCATCGAGTGAAGTCGCCGCCCTGCAACAACAGATCGATCGCTGGGACGACGCCTATCATCGCGAAGGTCGCTCGGTGATCGCCGATGAGCTCTACGATCAGTCACGCTTGCGTCTAAACCAATGGCGCCGGTGTTTCAAACTTCCTTCGTCGCCCGAGCCGTTGCGCACCGCATCAGGACCGGTTGCGCACCCGGTCGCACACACCGGTCTGGACAAACTTCACGATGCGGCGGACATCGCGACCTGGCTGCGCGACCGCCAAAACGTCTGGGTACAACCCAAGGTCGATGGCGTAGCGGTGACCTTGATCTATCGCGACGGCCGATTGCATCAGGCGATCAGTCGCGGGGATGGTGTTCGCGGGCAGGATTGGACAGCGTCGGCAAAAAAGATCGGAGCCATTCCGCAACAGCTGACGCAACCGCAGGATCTGCTGGTGCAAGGCGAACTCTACTGGCGCCTGAAGGGGCATATGCAGGCACGTGCCGGCAGCGCCAACGCCCGCGCCATCGTGGCCGGGCTGCTGGGGCGCAAGGATCTCGACGCGGAACAGGCCGCCGGCATCGGGCTGTTTGTCTGGGACTGGCCGATGTGCGCAAGGTGAACTTCAAGATCGGCCGCACCGGGCGCATCACGCCAGTGCTTGAACTGTCGCCGGTGATGCTCGATGACCGGCAGATCAAACGGGTCAGTGTCAGTTCGCTCAGGCGTTGGCAGGAGCTGGACATTCGCCCCGGCGATCAGGTCGCGATCAGCCTGGCCGGGCTGACGATTCCGCGTCTCGACAGCGTGGTATTTCGCAGCACCGAACGCGTGGATCTGAACGTTCCGCTCGCCAGCGATTTTCACGCCCTGAGCTGCTGGCAACCGACGCCAGGCTGCGAAAGCCAGTTCCTCGCGCGCCTCACCTGGCTCAGCGGCAAGCAGGGACTGGCCCTGCCCCATGTCGGTCGCGGCACCTGGGAGAAACTTCTGGAAACAGGCCGCCTGAGCAGCCTGCTGGATTGGTTGACCCTCGACGGGCCGGAGCTTGCTAACATTGCCGGTCTCGGCGAGCGCAGCAGTGCCCGCCTGCTGCACAGCTTTCACAGCGCCCGCCAACGGCCGTTCCTGCAGTGGCTCAAAGCCCTGGGGCTGCCGCCGACCGGTCAGGCAACACTCGCCGATTCATGGCAGGCGCTGGCACAACGCAATACCGAACAATGGCAGGCAGAAGCCGGAATCGGCCCGGGCCGCGCGGCGCAATTGAGCGCCTTTTTTCGCGACCCGCAGGTACTGGCCCTGAGTGAAACCCTGCAAGCCGCCGGCGTCGACGGCTTCTGAACACGCAATCCCCGGCCCGCCGGGAACCCAATGTCCGCCGGAGCGCTCCAACAGCGCAGTGCTTCACCGACCGATTGCCTTTGCACATGGAGCTTTTATGAAATTTCTCGCACCGCTCGCCCTGCTGTCTTTCTGCGCAGTCCTCGCCGCCCCCGTGATGGCCGACGAAGACGCGCCGGGCCTGACCGGTTGTGCCGCCAAGAAGCAGGGCATCATCAATCAGATCGAACAGGCCAAGTCCCGCGGCAACGCTGACCAGCAGGCCGGCCTCGAAACCGCCCTGCGCGAAGTCACCGAACACTGCACCGACGCCGGCCTGAAGAAAGAACGCGAAAACAAGGTGCTCGACGCCAAGCACGAAGTGAGCAAGCGTCAGGCCGATCTGGACAAGGCCATGAAGAAAGGCGATCCGGAGAAGATCGACAAGCGCAAGAACAAGCTCGCCGAATCGCGCAAGGAATTGCAGGACGCGCTGGACGAACTCGACAAGTAAGAAAGCCGGGGGATCACAGCCAAAAGCCGTGATCCCTTGAACATCAGTGGTCGCGAAACTCTTTATGGCAGGCACTGCAGGCATCTTCGACTTTCTGCACGGCCGGCCCCAGGTTGCTGGCCTTGTAGGGTTGAACCTTGCTGGCGATCACCAGTTCACCGGTGGCCGCTTCAAGGGTGCGGGCCATTTCCTGGAAACGCGCCTGTTTCTGCCAGACATCATCCTTGGCGCTGGTGTGATCTTCTTCGCGCACCTGCGGGAAATGTTTCCACGGCTCATGGGACAACGCATCGAGCTTGACCGCACCTTCCGCAAATTTCGGCCCGTCGAAGGCAATGCGTCCACGCAGCATGCCGCCCAGGTCTTCGCCGGTCTTGAGCATCTGCTTGAAGATCGCCTTGCGCTGACCCAGCGGGGAATTCGGGTCGACACCGCCACAGGCGGACAAGGTCAGACAGGCCAGCAATACAACAGAAATTCTTTTAAGAGTCATGGTGGCTTCAGGTCACGGAAATCGGCGGCCAGTATCCTCGGGTCACCGCCAAACACCAATAGCCCTATTAACAATAAGGGTTGCTTGAGCGCATGGAGCACTTCTGCAACCGGCACAGGAAATTCTCCATGAACAGCCGTTTCAAGGCCTGGCGTCATCCGCTTATCGCGACCCTCCCGCTGCTGGCAATCCTCGCCGGCTGCACCGGTGGCGACAGCGCCAAGCCGAAAACCCACGCCCTGGCCACGTATTCCAGCGCCACCTGGGAAGCCCTGCCAGCAGTGTCCGATAGCGACCTGGTGGCCGGTTTCGGTTCCTGGCGCAGCGCCTGCACCCGGCTCAAGGCTGACCCGGTCTGGGGCGCGACCTGTGCGGCAGCCGCCAACGTGCCGCAAAAAGCCGGCGACATTCGCACGTTCCTCAAGCAGAACCTCGACGTCTTCGGCCTGCGCGCCGAGAACGACAACCCCAACGGTCTGATCACCGGCTACTACGAACCGGTCTATCCCGGCAGCCTGACGCAAACCGCCACCGCCAACGTGCCGGTGTACGGCGTGCCCGAAGACATGATCATTGTGTCGCTGGACAGCATTTACCCGGAACTGAAAGGCAAGCGCCTGCGCGGCCGCCTCGAAGGTCGCGTGCTCAAGCCTTACGACGATGCGGCGACCATCGAGAGCCAGGGCGTCAAGGCGCCGGTCGTGGCGTGGCTGACCGACCCGATGAACCTGCAATTCCTGCAGATTCAGGGTTCGGGACGGATTCAAACCGATGACGGTCGCCAGCTGCGCATTGCCTACGCCGACCAGAACGGTCACCCGTACCGGCCGATCGGCCGCTGGCTGGTGGAACAGGGCGAGCTGAAAAAAGAAGAAGTCACCATGGGCGCGATCAGCAACTGGGCCAAGGCCAACCCGTCGCGCATTCCGGAACTGCTGGCGAGCAACCCGAGCTACGTGTTCTTCACCCGCAACCCGGACAGCAACGAAGGCCCGCGCGGCTCGCTGAATGTACCGCTGACCGCCGGTTACAGCGCGGCGGTGGATCGCAAGGTGATTCCGCTGGGCAGCCTGTTGTGGCTGTCGACCACCCGCCCGGACGGCACGGCGCTGGTACGCCCGGTGGCTGCGCAGGACACCGGCGGCGCGATTGCCGGTGAAGTTCGTGCGGATCTGTTCTGGGGCACCGGCGAAGCCGCCGGGCAACTGGCCGGCGACATGAAGCAGCAAGGGCAGATCTGGATGCTCTGGCCAAAAGGCGCGGCGTTGCCGCAAGTGCCCCAGGTGGCCGACAAGCCATAAGCGCAACGCAAAAGATCGCAGGCCTCGTCAGCCTGCGATCTTTCAGGGTTCAGACCGAAACGAAGAAGAAACTGGCAATCAGCCCCATCCCGACAAACCACACCAGCGACCGCAGAATCGCCCAGTCCGCCAGATAGCAAATGATGTAGAGCAGGCGACTGGTGATGAACAGCACCGCCAGCACATTGACCGTCACCAGCTCTGCCGTGCCGACCAGGTGCGCAACGATCACCGCCGCCGCAAACGCCGGCGTCACTTCAAAACTGTTCAGTTGCGCCGCATGGGCACGCCGCGCCACACCGTTCAGGCTTTCGAGAAAATCCCGGGGATCGTGATTGTCGCTCAGCCGATAACCACCGACAGCCTTGGCCACGCCCGTGCACAGATACGGCAGAAAAATCGCAATCAACACACACCACAGAGCCACCGTCATAACGCCGTCCTTCTTCAGTTTTTAGAGTGTTGGCGGGTCAGAACTTCATCACCAGCATGCCGATCAGCACCAGCCCACAGGCTAAGAGCCGCGGCCGGCCGAAAGGTTCTTTCAGGTAACGCATGCCGAACAGCACCACCAGAATCACGCTGATTTCACGCAACGCCGCCGCTTCGGCAATCGAGCCCAATTGCATCGCCCACAGCACCAGAGCGTAGCTGAACAACACGCAGAACCCGACCGCCAGTCCCAGCTTCCATTGCTCGCGCCAGAACAGCATGAACGCCGGACGCTTGGCCACCCACGCCAGCATCGGGAAAGGCCAGGCACTGAGCAGCGTGACCCAGACCAGGTAATCCAGCGGATGCGACCAGCGCCGCAAGGCCTGGCCATCGATGTAGGTGTAGCAACCGATGCACAGGCCGATCAGCGCCACCACCGGCAGCATCGACCACGGCAAGTGTTTCCCGCCACCGCCCTGCCAGAGCAGGCAAGCCATGCCCAGCGGGATCAGCATGATCCCGAAGATCTGCTGGGTGGTCAGCACTTCGCCGGCGAAGATCAGGGTCAGCGCCAGCACCACCAGCGGCGACAATCCGCGCATCAACGGATAGACCAGCCCCAGATCGCCGACCCGATAAGCCTGAATCAACAGATAGCGATAGAGCAGTTCGAACGCCGCCGACGCCAGAATCCACGGCCAGATTTCCGGCGGCGGCAGGCTGATGAAAGGGAACGCCAGCGCGACGAACAACAGCGCCACGGTGTCCATGCAGGCCACCACCAGCAGCCGCTCGGCGCTGAATTTGATCAACGTATTCCACGCTGCGTGCAACAGCGCCGCCACCAACACCAGAGCTGTCGCCAGCACGTGCCACTCCTTGATTCTTGTTGTTGAGCCTGAGCCAATTAGTCAGATTATTGATTCGCGATGTGTCAGCAGCTGTTTATACTGCAAGCGACCACGCCGCACTCAGTTGCGCACAGATAAATTCCAATAATTCCTGCCTGCCCCGTTCTCGTCCGAGACCGGTCGCCGGCCTGCGTATGCCTGATCAAAGCGTCAAGACTACCGACAGAGACCTTGCGCATGCCACTCGCCTTGCTTGCACTCGCTGTTGCCGCTTTCGGCATCGGCACCACTGAATTCGTCATCATGGGGCTGCTGCCCGATGTCGCCCGCGACCTCGCAGTGAGCATTCCCCACGCCGGTCTGTTGATCACCGGCTACGCCCTCGGCGTGGTGTTCGGTGCGCCGATCCTGGCGATCGGCACCGCCAACATGCCGCGCAAGGCCACGCTGCTGGGCATGACGCTGATGTTCATCCTCGGCAACGTGCTGTGCGCACTGGCGCCGAACTACGCAACGCTGATGGCGGCGCGGGTGGTCACCGCGCTGTGCCACGGCGCGTTCTTCGGCATCGGTTCGGTGGTGGCCGCCGGACTGGTCGCGCCGAACAAGCGGGCGCAGGCGATTGCGATGATGTTCACCGGCCTGACCCTGGCCAACGTCCTCGGCGTACCGCTGGGCACCGCGCTCGGCCAGTACGCCGGCTGGCGTTCGACCTTCTGGGCGGTCTCGGTGATCGGTGTGATCGCCGCCCTCGCCCAATGGCTGTGGTTGCCGAAACATATCCCGATGGACAAGGCCAACCTTGCCAGCGAGTTCAAGGTGCTGGGCAAGGTCAACGTGTTGCTGGCGCTGGGCATGAGCGTGTTGGCATCCACCAGTCTGTTCAGCGTGTTCACCTACATCGCGCCGATTCTCCAGGACATCACCGGCGTCAGCCCTCACGGCGTAACGGTGATGCTGCTGTTGTTCGGCGTCGGCCTGACCGGCGGCAGCATGCTCGGCGGACGCCTGGCCGACAGCCGTCTGTTGCCGTCGCTGGTGGGTGTCGCGCTGGCGGTGGTGGTGATTCTGGCGGCGTTCAGCCAGACCAGCCGCTCGGTGGTTCCAGCGGCGATCACGCTGGTGCTGTGGGGGATTTTTGCCTTCGCCCTGTGCCCGATCCTGCAACTGCTGATCATCGATCAGGCTCACGAAGCACCGAACCTCGGCTCGACCCTGAACCAGAGCGCGTTCAACCTCGGCAATGCCGCCGGCGCGTGGATCGGCGGATTGGTGGTGGCCAGCGGCGCGGATCTGGCGGACTTGCCCTGGACCGGCGCACTGGTGGGCGTGCTGACCGTGCTGACGGCGCTGTTTTTCATCTACCTGCAACGTCGGGGTGTCGCTGCGGTCAATGTGTCCGGCTGATTTTCCCGGGGGACACAATTGTGTCCCCACCCGGCGTCAGCCCATCCAACCCTTGCGTCCATGAACGGGCGCGCTGTCTTTCCACCCCCCATCCAAAGGACCCCGGATGCTTGAACTTGTCGCCGCTTTCATCTGCCTCACCACCCTCCTCACTTTCGTGAATTTCCGCTTCATCGGCCTGCCCCCGACCATCGGCGTGATGGTTACCGCACTGATGTTTTCCCTGTTGCTGCAAGGCCTGAGCCTGCTCGGTTACCCCGGTCTCGAAGAACGCGTACAGCAACTGATCGGCCAGATCGACTTCGGCGATCTGCTGATGAACTGGATGCTCTCGTTCCTGCTGTTCGCCGGCGCCTTGCACGTGAACCTGAACGACCTGCGCAGCTACCGCTGGCCCATCGGCCTGCTGGCGACCTTCGGCGTACTGATCGCCACCGCCGTGATCGGCAGCCTCGCCTATTACATTTTTGCCCTGTTCGGCTGGCACGTGAGCTTCCTTTACTGCCTGTTGTTCGGCGCGTTGATTTCCCCGACCGACCCGATCGCGGTACTCGGTGTGCTGCGTACGGCCAATGCCTCGAAGCCGCTGAAGACCACCATCGTCGGCGAATCGCTGTTCAACGACGGCACCGCCGTGGTGGTGTTCACCGTGTTGCTGGGCATCGCGCAGCTGGGCGAGACCCCGACCGTCGGCGCCACGGCCATGCTGTTCGTCCACGAAGCAGTGGGCGGTGTGCTGTTCGGCGGGCTGATCGGTTATCTGGTGTACCTGATGATCAAGAGCATCGAGCAGCACCAGATCGAAGTCATGCTGACTTTGGCGTTGGTGATCGGTGGTTCGGCGATGGCCACCGAGCTGCACGTCTCGGCGCCGATTGCGATGGTGGTTGCCGGTCTGATCATCGGTAACCTCGGTCGCAACCTGGCGATGAACGACATGACGCGCAAATACCTGGACGGTTTCTGGGAATTGCTCGACGACATGCTCAACGCCTTGCTGTTCGCGCTGATCGGGATGGAGCTGTTGCTGCTGCCGTTCAACTGGCTGCACGTGGCGGCAGCGAGTCTGCTGGCGTTGGCGATTCTACTGTCGCGCCTGCTCACCGTGGCCCCGGCCATCGTCTTGCTGCGCCGCTGGCGCACCGTGCCGCGCGGCACGATCCGGATCCTGACCTGGGGTGGTTTGCGCGGCGGTGTTTCGGTGGCACTGGCCCTGGCCCTGCCGCTGGGCCCGGAGCGCGATCTGCTGCTGAGCATCACCTACATCGTGGTGCTGTCATCGATCCTGTTGCAGGGCCTGACCATCGGCAAATTGGTCAAGCATGCAACGCGCGACGAGCCGGCAACCGCTGCCGAGCCCGCGCACCATTGATCATTTTTTGATCTGCTGTGGATCGGGCTTTTCGGCCTGATCCGCAGACTCTTTCGGCCCGTCCGTTTCTTTTGGCGCGCCGCTTTCGCTGCGGATCTGCGCATGACTGATCAGGGCGAAGATGAAACTGCCGCCGATGATGTTCCCCGCCAGGGTCGGCCCGGCAAACACCGCCCAGAAATCACTCCACGGCAGCTCGCCGGCAAACACCAGATACGACACTTCCGCCGACCCCACCACGATGTGGGTGAAATCGCCCAGCGCCATTAAGTAGGTGATGAGGATGATGATCCACATCTTCGCGCTCTCCATGGACGGAATCATCCAGACCATGGTGGCGATCATCCAGCCGGAAACGATGCCCTTGGCGAACATCTGGCTGGCGTGGTTCTCCATGACCTTGCGGCCGATTTCGAGGAAGGCCTCGTCGGTCTTGCTGTCGAAGATCGGCAGTTCGAGCATCACGTACGCCACCAGAATCGTCCCGCACAGGTTGCCGAACAGCACCACCGTCCAGAGCCGGATCAGCCGGCCGAAATTGGCCAGGGTCGGTTTGGTCATCACCGGCAGCACGGCGGTCAGGGTGTTTTCGGTGAACAGTTGCTGGCGGGCGAGGATCACCGCAAGAAAGCCTGCGCAGTAGCCGAAGCTGGCGATCACCTTGAATTCGTCGCCCTCGGGCAGACGCGAGTTGAGCAGGCCCATGCCCATCAGCGACAGGCCCATGGTCAGCCCGGCCGCGAGCGCCGACCACCACAGCGCGGCGATGCTGCGCTCCAGTTCCTGGTCGCCCTGTTTGCGGATGATTTCATGCAGGACCGCCGCTCGGGGCGGCTGGTTTTTCTCGACTTCGTGTTGTTCCTTGGCCGAGAGGTCGGGGGTCTTGCCGTCTGTTGGCGTGGTCATGGCGGGAAACCGGTGGCGGGGTCATAAGGCTACGACACGCGCCGCTCGGCTTCCGTTCGCCAGGGTGGTGCGATTACTCGGTTACGGGTGTTTCATCTTTGAACTGGTCTTTGACGTACTTGATCTCGGTCCGCCCGTGCGGCGCCGGCAAGCCGTCTTCGCCGAGGTTGACGAAGACCATCTTCTCGACGGTCAGGATGCTCTTGCGGGTGATCTTGTTGCGCACTTCGCAGGTCAGGGTGATCGAGGTGCGGCCGAACTCGGTGGCGGTGATGCCCAGCTCGATGATGTCGCCCTGGCGCGAGGCGCTGACGAAGTTGATCTCGGAAATGTACTTGGTCACCACGCGCTGGTTGCCCAGTTGAACGATGGCGTAGATCGCCGCTTCCTCGTCGATCCAGCGCAGCAGGCTGCCGCCGAACAGGGTGCCGTTGGGGTTGAGGTCTTCGGGTTTTACCCACTTGCGGGTGTGGAAATTCATCTTCACTCCTGAGCGTCTTGCCGAATGATGGCGCCATCTTGGCAGACTGAGCGGTCATGCTCCATGAGGCTTCTACTATGGTCGCGATTGGCGATCTTCATTTGGCCGACAGAAACCCTTTGGAAGATCAGTCTAGACGGCTATAATCGCCCCCGTTTCAAAACGGTAACGTTCACTTGATACCGTTTTCCCGCCACCTGTCCGAGGGGCGCTGCAGCAGGTTCAACCTGTCAGGCTCGGATGGGGCGTTGACCGGCTCAGGCCGGACACTAAACGCACAACGGCGCCCATTCGCATACATTACGAATGGAGGCTCTTCATGAGCGCTGTTATCACGCCTGCAGATTTTAACGATTACAAAGTTGCCGACATGTCCCTGGCTGCCTGGGGCCGTCGCGAAACCATCATCGCCGAGTCGGAAATGCCGGCCCTGATGGGTCTGCGTCGCAAGTACGCTTCCGAGCAGCCTTTGAAAGGCGCAAAAATCCTCGGCTGCATCCACATGACCATTCAGACTGCCGTGCTGATCGAAACCCTGGTTGCCCTGGGTGCCGAAGTGCGCTGGTCGTCCTGCAACATCTTCTCGACTCAGGATCAGGCCGCTGCTTCCATCGCTGCTGCCGGCATCCCGGTTTTCGCCTGGAAAGGCGAGACTGAAGAAGAGTACGAGTGGTGCCTGGAGCAGACCATCCTGAAGGATGGCCAGCCATGGGACGCCAACATGATCCTCGACGACGGCGGCGACCTGACCCAGCTGCTGCACGACAAATACCCACAGGTTCTGGACCGCGTTCACGGCGTGACCGAAGAAACCACCACCGGCGTACACCGTCTGCTGGACATGCTGGCCAAGGGCGAGCTGAAAATCCCGGCCATCAACGTCAACGACTCGGTGACCAAGTCCAAGAACGACAACAAGTACGGCTGCCGTCACAGCCTGAACGATGCCATCAAGCGTGGTACCGACCACCTGCTGTCCGGCAAGCAAGCGCTGGTCATCGGTTACGGTGACGTGGGCAAGGGCTCGGCCCAGTCCCTGCGTCAGGAAGGCATGATCGTTAAAGTGTCCGAAGTCGACCCGATCTGCGCCATGCAAGCCTGCATGGACGGTTTCGAACTGGTTTCGCCGTTCATCGACGGTATCAACGACGGCACCGAAGCAAGCATCGACAAAGCGCTGCTGGGCAAGATCGACCTGATCGTGACCACCACCGGTAACGTCAACGTTTGCGACGCAAACATGCTCAAAGCCCTGAAGAAGCGCGCCGTTGTCTGCAACATCGGTCACTTCGACAACGAAATCGACACCGCTTTCATGCGCAAGAACTGGGCATGGGAAGAAGTGAAGCCACAGGTACACAAGATCCACCGTACCGGCCCGGGCGCTTTCGACGCTCAGAACGACGACTACCTGATCCTGCTGGCCGAAGGCCGTCTGGTGAACCTGGGCAACGCCACCGGTCACCCGAGCCGCATCATGGACGGTTCGTTCGCCAACCAGGTTCTGGCGCAGATCTTCCTGTTCGGCCAGAAGTACGCCGACCTGTCGCCAGCCCAGAAAGCCGAGCGCCTGACCGTTGAAGTACTGCCGAAGAAACTCGACGAAGAAGTGGCCCTGGAAATGGTTCGCGGCTTCGGCGGCGTGGTCACTCAACTGACCAAGCAACAGGCTGACTACATCGGCGTGACCGTCGAAGGTCCGTTCAAGCCGCACGCTTACCGCTACTAAGAGCAGCTGCGAGCTTCAAGCTTCAAGCGGCAAGCAAGGCCACAAGCCGGGCTTGCCGCGCGAAGCCCGAAAGCTCTGCCCCTATTTGTCAAAACAGTGTCAGGCCGCAAGCTTCAGGCACAAGAGACCAGCGCACCTCCGCTGCTCTTGCAGCTTGAAGCTTGCAGCTTGTAGCTGGAGGTCCCCTCCATGTCCCAAGACCGTCGCTACAGCTTCGAGTTCTTCCCGACCAAGACCGATGCTGGGCATGAAAAACTGCTCGCCACTGCCCGTCAGCTGGCCACTTACAACCCTGACTTCTTTTCCTGCACCTACGGCGCTGGCGGTTCGACCCGTGACCGCACGCTGAACACCGTTCTGCAGCTGGAAAGCGAAGTCAAAGTACCCGCCGCCCCGCACCTGTCGTGCGTCGGCGACAGCAAGGACGACCTGCGCGGCCTGCTGAACGAGTACAAGGCTGCCGGCATCAAGCGCATCGTCGCCCTGCGCGGTGACCTGCCATCCGGCATGGGCATGACCAGCGGCGAGCTGCGTCACGCCAATGAACTGGTTGAATTCATTCGTGAAGAAACCGGCAATCATTTCCATATCGAAGTCGCCGCCTACCCGGAGATGCATCCGCAAGCGCGCAACTACGAAGACGATCTCGCCAACTTCGTGCGCAAGGCCCGTGCCGGCGCCGACAGCGCGATCACCCAGTACTTCTTTAACGCCGACAGCTACTTCTATTTCGTCGACCGTTTGCAGGCGCTGGGCGTGGACATCCCGGTCGTGCCGGGAATCATGCCGATCACCAACTACAGCAAACTCGCTCGCTTCTCCGATGCCTGCGGTGCGGAAATACCGCGCTGGATCCGCAAGCAGCTGGAAGCCTACGGCGATGACAGCCAAAGCATTCAGCGCTTTGGCGAACAGGTCGTCAGCGAGATGTGCGAACGCCTGCTGCAAGGCGGCGCGCCTGGCCTGCACTTCTATTCCATGAACCAGGCCGAACCGAGCCTGGCGATCTGGAACAACCTGAAGCTGCCGCGCTAAAAAGACGTCACCGCAAGACCAGAAGATCGTAGCCGCGACAGCGCCAACAGCGTTTTCGCCGCTGCGATCTTTTGCTTTTAACGCCCGAAACAGAGCTTCTGCGGCCAGTTTCTGGCTCTTTGCCGTTTCTCGTCGTAATCTCAAGCCATGCCTTTGATCACGCAGTTATTCGCCGTGCTGGTTTTTGCTTGCCTGAGCTTCGCGGCTCGGGGCGAGAAGCTGCGTATCGTCACCGAACCGTGGGCGCCGTACGTCTATGAACAGGGCGGCAAGAACCTCGGTCTGGACTACGAAACCACCGCCATCGTGTTCAAGCGCCTGGGCATCGAAGTCGAATGGCAGTTCCTGCCGTGGAAACGCTGCCTGTCGATGCTCGAAACCGGCCAGGCCGACGGCGCGCTGGATATCTTTCACAGCGACGAACGCGACGCCACCCTGCTCTATCCGAGCGAACCGTTGTCGGACGTCGAGTTCGTGATGTTCTACGCCAACGAGCGACCGCACCCTTTTCACAGCCTTGAAGACCTCAAGGGTCTGACTGTCGGCACCTCGCCGGGCTATTTGTACAGCCCCGACTTTCGCGAGTCGACCCTGTTCACCCGCGAGCCGGCCCCGACCCACGAGGCCAATTTCGGCAAACTGGTGCGCGGGCGCATCGACCTGCTGATCACCGATCGCCGTGTGGGCCAGCATCTGCTCGATGAACTGGGCATTCGCGACAAGATCACGGAAAACCCCACGGTCATCAGCCGCCAGAGCCAGTTTCTGGCCGTGCGGCGCAATGCCGGGATGGATTTGCTGGTGCAGCGCTTCGGCGCCGAGCTCAAGCGTTTCAAGCGCGAACCGGCCTATGCCGAGCTCAGCGCCCGCTACGGCGCGGCCCCCGCCTTGACGGCGCCGCTGGGCACCGCTACCGCCAGCGGCAAAACCGTTGAGCAGCAGGAAAGCGGCGCGCAGTGATTGCTCTGTTATACTCCGGCGTTCCCGCCAGGCTCACGCCCGGACGCCCGGAACCGTAACAGGCCTCCCGACCCGCTACAGCGCAGCTTTTCAGCCCGCGCGAGCGCTCCGGACGTGCCTTCGGAACCGCAGCAGGACCGGACGGGATTGCGTCCTCTTAAACGCCATTCGCGCCAGGCAAGACTCCCATTGGGCCAAGCCCTAACTGAAACAGGATTACTCATGTCCTTTGCTTCCCTCGGTCTCTCCGAGGCTTTGGTCCGCGCTATCGAAGATGCGGGCTATACCGAGCCTACTCCGGTGCAACAGCGGGCCATTCCCGCCGTGTTGCAAGGTCGCGACCTGATGGTTGCGGCACAGACAGGTACCGGTAAAACCGGCGGTTTCGCCCTTCCGATCCTGGAGCGGCTGTTCCCCAACGGCCACCCGGACAAATCCCAGCGTCACGGCCCGCGCCAGCCGCGCGTGCTGGTCCTGACCCCGACCCGCGAACTCGCGGCCCAGGTTCACGACAGCTTCAAGATCTACGCCCGTGACCTGAAATTCGTCAGCGCCTGCATCTTTGGCGGCGTCGGCATGAACCCACAGGTTCAGGCCATGTCCCGTGGCGTGGACGTCCTCGTTGCCTGCCCGGGTCGTCTGCTCGACCTGTGCGGCCAGGGCAGCGTCGATCTGTCCCACGTTGAAATCCTCGTGCTCGACGAAGCCGACCGCATGCTCGACATGGGCTTCGTCCACGACGTGAAGAAAGTCCTCGCGCGTCTGCCGGCCAAGCGCCAGAACCTGCTGTTCTCGGCGACCTTCTCCAAAGACATCACTGATCTTGCCGGCAAGCTGCTGCACAACCCGGAACGTATCGAAGTGACGCCGCCGAACACCACGGTCGAGCGCATCGAACAACGCGTGTTCCGTCTGCCGGCCAGCCACAAACGTGCGCTGCTGGCCCACCTGATCACCGCCGGCGCGTGGGAACAGGTGCTGGTGTTCACCCGCACCAAGCACGGCGCCAACCGTCTGGCCGAGTACCTGGACAAACACGGCCTGCCGGCTGTGGCGATCCACGGCAACAAGAGCCAGAACGCCCGCACCAAAGCCCTGGCCGACTTCAAGGCCAACCAGGTGCGCATCCTGGTAGCAACCGACATCGCGGCGCGCGGTCTGGACATCGATCAGTTGCCACACGTGGTCAACTTCGAACTGCCGAACGTCGATGAAGACTACGTGCACCGTATCGGCCGTACCGGCCGGGCCGGTCGTTCGGGCGAGGCGATCTCGCTGGTCGCACCGGACGAAGAAAAACTGCTGAAAAGCATCGAACGCATGACCAAGCAGAAAATCGCCGACGGCGACCTGATGGGCTTCGATGCCAGCACTATCGAGGCCGAGAAGCCGGAAGCCCGTGAACGTCCGGACATGCGCAACCCGCGCAATGCCCGTGGCCCACGCGGCGACGGCCCGAATGGCGGCGGCGGTGGCGGCGGTCGTAAAGACAAAGGCAAAGACAAGGGCAAGGAAAAACCGGCCGGCGAACGCGGTGAGCGTGGCGAGCGTCCAGCCCGTCAACAAAAGCCGCGCGAAGGCACCCCGGCCCGCGAACAGCGCCAGCCAAGCCAGCCGCCACGCGCCGCTGCTGACCGTGCTCCGGACGAGTTCCTCGACGACGATATCGATAACTTCGGTAACCGCGTCGACTACGTGCCGAAGCAGGCTCCGGCCGGTGGTCGCAACCGTCGCCCGGGCGCTCCGGCGCAAGGCGCAGGTTCGGGCGCACCACGCGGTGGTCAGCCGCAAGGTCGCCAGAACGGCCCGCGCAACAGCAACGGTTCGAGCACCGGCACTCCGCCAGGCAAACGCAGCGGCCCACGCAACGGTGCTCCGCGTGACGGCCAGGGTCGTCGCGATGAGAACCCGCGCAACCGCCGCCCGGCCCGTGACGATCAGCAACGCGCTGAACCGGCCGTGCAGAACCCGCGCAGCAGCGGGCCGAAGATCATGCACAAGGAATCGAAAGCCGACCGCTTCCCGACGCCTGAGCAGCTGGATCAACTGCCAAGCCGCCCACGCGGTGAAAAACCGGCCTTGCTGACCCGCAATCGCTGAGTTTTCAACTGCAATGAAAAATGCCCCGGCCTGAAAACCGGGGCATTTTTTTGCGCGCCGCCGAGACGAGAATTACGGCAGGCCATAAAAAACGCCCCCGATCGCAAGATCGGGGGCGTTTTTGTGTGTCAGGCGAAAATTACTTCGCTTTCACACCTTCAAACGAAACGTACAGCTCGACCGCGTCGGACTTCGGACCCAGGTCTTTCTGCTTGCCGAAATCGGAACGCTTGATGGTGGTGGTGCCTTCGAAGCCGGCACGGTAGCCGCCCCATGGATCCTTGCCTTCGCCCAGGAAGGTCGCTTTCACGACCACTGGCTTGGTGACGCCCAGGATGGTCAGGTCGCCGGTCACGTCAGCGGTGTTGGCACCGGTGGACTTGACGCTGGTGGAGACGAAGGTCGCCTTGGCGAACTTGCTGGCGTTGAGGAAGTCAGCGCTGGCGATGTGCTTGTCGCGCTCGGCGTGGTTGGTGAACACGCTGGCGGTGTTCACGTTGAACTCGATCTTGCTGTCTTCAGGCTTGGCAGCGTCGAAGCTGAACTTGCCATCGATGTCCTTGAAGGTACCGGTGATGAAGCTGTAGCCCAGGTGGTTGATCTTGAAGTCGACGAAGGCGTGCTGGCCTTCTTTATCAACCACGTAGTCAGCGGCCATCACGTTGGCGGACAGGACGGCAGAGCCGATTGCCAGAGCGGCCAGAGTCTTTTTCAACATGCTTTGTTTTCCTTTGGAGTCGAGGTTGAACATCAGGCTTTGCGTCCCAGCATTCGTGTCAGGGTCGCATCACGATCGATAAAGTGGTGCTTCAATGCTGCCAACGCATGAAGGCCGGAAAAAATTACCAGCGCCCACGCCAGCCAGAGATGAATCACACCGGCGGTATCTGCCTGATCCGGTAGTCCGGAAACCAGTGCAGGAACTTCAAACAGGCCAAACACCGGGATCCCGACACCGTCTGCGGTGGAAATCAGGTAACCGGCAATCATCACGGCGAACAGCGCAAGGTAGAGGAACCCATGGCCGAATTTGGCGCCGATGCGGGTCATGCGGCTGTAGCTTTGCAGCGTTGGCGGTGGTGGGCTGATAAAGCGCCACAACACCCTCAACACCATCACACCCAGCAGCACCAGACCGATGCTCTTGTGCAGATCCGGCGCGTCTTTGCGCCAGGTGCTGTAGTAATCCAGCCCCACCATCCACAGACCCAGCGCGAACAGCCCGAAGACCACCAGCGCCACGCCCCAGTGCATGAAGATGCTGACCCAACCGTAGCGCGAAGAAGAGTTACGTAGCTGCATTGCCCAAATCCTGTGAGAACTGCGAACCAAGACTAGCGAGTTATCTATCGAATTAAAGCGGAAAATTTCGCTTTGAAATATCGAGAAATACGATCAAGAGCTTCTGACCGTCGCGTTAAGGAAAGATTAACCCATAGCAGAATCACACGTCTTAGCGAGAAAAATCATACAAATCCGCCACCCACTGACGTAGTCGTTCGTCAGAAAAATCTTCAATTCATTTAGGAATTCGAGGCGATTTGAGTGGGATGGAAGGACTGGAGCTATGCGATTTTTTTGACCATCGGAACCAAAAATTTGAAGGGGATTTCGCATCTGGACCTGCGACAGAGTGGCTACTACTCTCAGGTGGGGCAAATGTAAGTCCATTGTCCAGCAGTCGGAAACAATGCCTGACGGACCGCAATTCAACACAGGGAAAAAAGATGCGTTTTGACGGCCAACTCGAAGAACTAAAGCAAAAATTAAACTCTCTCCAGCATGCTGGAGAATGGCGAGTCGTCAACCCAAACCAATATCAATTCAGAGCCAATAGTAAGGGGATCATGAATTGGTTCCCCTCAACAGGGAGCATCACATTTCAAGGAAACCCGAGATCCGCCGAACAATTAAGACTACTTGTTGAAGGATCGCTGATCAGCAGCACTGATTCGGAACACCCATACATAGAACAAAGCTCGATAGAAGTAGAGGCTGCCTTCGCTGAGTTATCAACAAGCTCGACAGAGACAGGCGCATATTTTCTCGATGACTCCTACTCAGACTCTGAGCTGGTTATCGGCCTGGTTGGGACGATCGGCACCAACCTAAACGAAGTTGCAAGACTCATAGACGAACGACTGTCTAAATTCAACTACACAACAGAAAGCATAAAAATATCTACAGATATAATCTCTACATTGGGATCTCCACTTTCAAGCACAGATGAATTTGGCAGGATCAGTTCCTTTATGGAGGAAGGGAACAACCTTAGAAAAAACAGCAAAGATAACTCAATACTTGCTCTCGGCGCTGCCGCCAGGATCAACTTTCTACGAGGCAAGCAAGAAGCATTGCGCAGAAAAGCTTTTATTATCAATTCACTGAAAAATCCAGCCGAAGTACAAAGACTACGAAAAATATACTCGAACGGTTTTTTCTTGATTGGCGTCCATGCTGACCATACAAGACGGCATGACTATCTAACAAAAGAAAAATCGATTCCTGAAGATCAAGCCTCTAAATTAATCGACAGAGATGCCGATGAACGTGATGACTATGGGCAGCATACGAAAGACACCTATCACTTATCCGACTTCTTCATCGACTACAACGGCAACTCCGACTCACTGAAAAAGCAGATATGGCGAGTTTTTGATCTGCTTTTTGGCAAACCGTACGTTACGCCTACATTCGATGAATACGCAATGTTCATGGCCTTCTCAGCCTCATTAAGATCTGCTGATCTTTCTCGGCAGGTGGGTGCAGTTCTAACGAAAGACAGATGTATCGTCTCGACTGGAGCTAACGATGTGCCAAAAGCACACGGAGGGCTGTACTGGCCTGAAGTGGACGACGTTACCCAGGAAATCGTTGACGCAAAGGATGGGCGCGACTACATGAGAGGAGAAGACTCTAACGCCACACAGAAGAAATTGATCATTGACAGCATTCTTGAAGTAATCCCAGAGGAATACAAAGAAAAACTAAAGCCCTTGATCAAGGGCAGCAAAATAAAAGACATCACCGAATATGGAAGAGTTGTTCATGCAGAAATGGAGGCACTTCTTTCAAGCTCAAGATTGGGCATTAGCACATCAGGCAGCGACTTATACTGCACAACATTTCCCTGCCACAATTGCGCAAAACATATCGTTGCGGCTGGAATCAAGAGAGTCGTATATGTTGAGCCATACCCGAAAAGCAAGGCACTGGATTTCCACTCAGATTCCATATCACTAAATCAGAGAAGCAGCAACGTTGTATTTGCACCGTTTATCGGAGTTGGCCCACGAAGCTTTTTCAACCTATTCTCCACTAATCTCGGTAGTGGCTATCCAGTAACCAGAAAATCCGAGGATGGTCAGGCTCTTGACTGGAATGAGTCCGATGCTAAATTACGCACCCAAATGCTGCCTTGCTCGTACATTGAACGCGAAACCATAGCTGCAACCCTCCTATCAAGGTACCTAGAGGAAAGCCAAAATGACGCCCACTAAAGAAGAGTTTCTCAACCATTTAGCGGAATCTCGCCGTACTGTTGAGCAATGGCCTTCTTGGAAGCAAGAGGCACTCAAAGCATCTCCTCAGCAGCATTCTTCTTCATCAGCTCCATCTGCTCAGCAGAAAGAAAAGCGCTGAACCGTCTCCTCGGCTCTTATCCGATAGAGCTTGAAGCCCGACCTAGGGCAGATTAACCAAAATGGTTGATCCATAAAAAAGCGCGGCCTGAAAGCCGCGCTTTTTCATTCACCGCAAAGCCTTACTGCGCTTTGGTCTCGGTGGTTGCCGCCGGTTTGGCCGCTGGCTTCTTCGCCGGTTCAGCTTTTTTCGCCGCTGGTTTGGCCGGAGCTTTTTTCGCTTCGGTCTTGGCCGCCGGTTTCTTCGCTGCTGGTTTGGCAGCCGCTTTCTTGGCTGGCTCGGCTTTTACCGGAGCTGCTGGCTTCGGTGCTTCCACCGGAGCTGGCGCAGGAGCCGGGGTCGGTGCAGGCGCTGGAGCGGCTGGAGCAGGTGCCGGCTCTGGCGCTTTCACTGGCTCTGGTTTCTTGTCGTCGTCCGAACCGCCGAACAGGTTGGTGAAGAAGTTGCCTTTCTTCGCCGCCACTGCACCCGCTGCACCCGCCGCTGCGGCGGTGGCTGCTGCCGGGCCGACCTTGGCCGGTTCGAAGGATTTGCCCGCCGCCAGGTCTTCAACCTGACTGGCCGCACGCTGGCCGGTGCGCAGTGCGCCTTCCAGGGTGCCCGGGTACAAGGTGTCGGTGTGTTCGCCGGCAAACGCGATGCGTTGCAGCGGACGCTCCCACAGACGCCAGTATTTGCTGATCTGGCCAGGGCCGAAGGCGAGGTAAGAACCGCCGGTCGATGGATCGGTGCTGTAACGACGGATTTCATAGCCGGTAAACGAACCACGGGCCTGTGGATAAAACGCGTGCAGACGAATCAGCACCTGATCGACCATCTGCTTGTCGCCGAAGGCCTGCATGACGCGGGCGTTGTCGCCGGACAGGTTGATCACCACATTCGCGCCGCCCTTCAGGGCTGGCTCGATCCACAACATGCCAAGACCGGTGTTGCTGTAGATCTCGCCGGACATCCGCGCCTTGCTTTCCCACACAGGCGTCTTGAACTTCAGCATGATCTGGTCGCGCCAGCCGTAGTTGGTGCCTTTGATCGCGGCCAGGTGCTGGGCGTCCAGCGCCGGGGTCAGCTGGATCTTGTTGAGGGCGCGCAACGGCACCGCCAGCACCACGTAATCTGCCGAATAACCGACGCTGCCGACCTTGACGGTCACGCCGTCCTTGTCCTGGGTGATGGCGGATACCGGCGAATCGGTCTTGATGGTTTTCAGCTGCTTGACGAAAGCCTGGGCCAGCACCGGGCTGCCACCGACCAGACGCGAAGCGCGCAGGTCACGGTCGGACACGCCGCGATAGACCCGGCTTTGCTGTGCGAAGTACAGCAGCGACAGACGCGAAGGCTCGTCGTAGTGGGTGCGGATATCCTGGTTGATCAGCTGACGCGCGGTGGCCGGCAGGTTCTGCTTGTCGAGCCAGCTCGAGACGTTGATCTGGTCCAGTGCATGCAGGGTGTTGGTCGCCGCCGGGTTCTGCGGATCGTCGATCGAGCGCGCCAGATCGTCACGGGTTTTCTCGTAGCGCTTCAGCGCTTCGGCCGTGGCAGGCTGTTTGGTGGTCAGGTCGGCGGCGGAGAAATACTCGCCATCGATCAGGTAACCCGGGGTCCGTACGAATTCAGGCGCTGGCGTGGTGTTCAGCTTGAAGGTCGACACGTACTTGTTCAGCACAGGCTGAGTCTTGTCGTTGCCGATCCACTCGCTGGTGGCCATGCCCGAGCGACCGCCCAGGCTCGGCTTGGCTTCGAGCAGCGTGACCTGCCAGCCCTTGTTCTGCAGTTCGTAAGCCGCCGTCAGGCCCGACAGGCCGCCGCCGATCACGATTGCGGTTTTATCCTTGGCCAGCGCCGTAACGCTAAACAGCCCCAACACCACTAGCGCACAGGCGCGCAGCCAACCGACAGACATTCAGCGAACTCCGGAAAAACACGTAGGAAAATGCAGTTTTGCGGGTCAGACGACCCAAAGAACCGCGAAGAATACGTCAGCCATCAAAACGCCGCCAGCGACGTCTATCGGCCCATACAAAGTAGCTCAATCGACACAATGGGTTGTCCCGGCGCGACGCATTGCATAGGCTTGCGCGATTGTTTGCCCGCGCCTGACGCGAGCCGCCTCGAGGAGACTGAACATGGGCCTGAACAACCAGTGGATGCAACGCGATCTCGCGGTGCTGTGGCATCCCTGCACCCAGATGAAAGACCACGAACAGCTGCCGCTGATCCCGATCAAGCGCGGTGAAGGCGTCTGGCTGGAAGACTTCGAAGGCAAGCGTTATCTGGATGCGGTCAGCTCCTGGTGGGTCAACGTGTTCGGCCACGCCAACCCGCGCATCAACCAGCGCATCAAGGATCAGGTCGATCAGCTGGAACACGTGATTCTGGCCGGTTTCAGCCATCAGCCGGTGATCGAGCTGTCCGAGCGTCTGGTGAAGATGACTCCCGAGGGCCTGAACCGGGTGTTCTACGCCGATAACGGTTCGTCCTGCATCGAAGTCGCGCTGAAAATGAGCTTTCACTACTGGCTCAACCGGGGCCAGCCGAACAAGAAGCGCTTTGTCACCCTGACCAACAGCTACCACGGCGAGACCATGGCAGCGATGGCGGTCGGTGACGTGCCGTTGTTCACCGAAACCTATAAAGCCCTGCTGATGGACACCATCAAGGTGCCGAGCCCGGATTGCTACCTGCGCCCGCAGGGCATGAGCTGGGAAGAACACTCGCGCAACATGTTCGCGGCCATGGAACAGACGCTGGCGGAAAATCATGACAGCGTCGCTGCCGTGATCGTCGAGCCGCTGATCCAGGGCGCCGGCGGCATGCGCATGTACCACCCGGTCTACCTCAAGCTGCTGCGCGAGGCCTGTGATCGTTACGGCGTACACCTGATTCACGACGAAATCGCCGTCGGCTTCGGCCGCACCGGAACGATGTTCGCCTGCGAACAGGCCGGCATCCGCCCGGACTTCCTGTGCCTGTCGAAAGCCTTGACCGGCGGTTATCTGCCGTTGGCCGCCTGCCTGACCACCGACGAGGTGTACAGCGCGTTCTACGACGATTACCCGACCCTGCGCGCCTTCCTGCATTCGCACAGCTACACCGGCAACCCGCTGGCCTGTGCGGCGGCGCTGGCGACCCTGGATATTTTCGAGCAGGACAACGTGATCGAAAACAACCGGGCGCTGGCCCAACGCATGGCCTCGGCGACAGCGCATCTGGTGGATCATCCGAATGTCTCGGAAGTCCGTCAGACCGGCATGGTGCTGGCGATCGAGATGGTCAAGGACAAAGCCACGAAAGAGGCTTATCCGTGGCAGGAACGTCGCGGCCTGAAGGTGTTCCAGCATGCGCTGGAGCGTGGCGCGCTGCTGCGTCCGTTGGGCAGCGTGGTGTATTTCCTGCCGCCGTACGTGATAACCCCGGAGCAGATCGACTTCCTCGCCGAAGTCGCCAGCGAAGGCATCGACATCGCCACCCGTGACAGCGTCAGTGTGGCGGTGCCGAAGGATTTCCATCCCGGGTTCCGTGATCCGGGCTAAGCACGACTCGTACTCGTTCCCACGTCGAGGCGTCGAACCGTCTGCGTGGGAATGCAGCCCGGGACGCTCCGCGTCCCAAAAGCGGACGCAGAGCGTCCAACGAGGCATTCCCACGCAGAGCGTGGGAACGATCTACTTAAAGAGAACCACCATGAGACTGTCCCGCTTCTTTATCGACGCCCCGCTCAGCACCGGCGAACACGAACTGCCGGAAGCCCAGGCGCATTACATCAGCCGCGTGCTGCGCATGGCCGAGGGCGATGCGGTGCAGATGTTCGACGGTTCCGGCCACGAGTTTCGCGGATCGCTGGTGGAAGTCGGCAAGAAGCGCGTGGTGGTGCAGATCGACGAGCAGTTCGCCGGTCAGGTCGAATCGCCGCTGCAAATCCACCTCGGCCAGGGCCTGTCCCGGGGCGAGCGGATGGACTGGGCGATCCAGAAAGCCACCGAGCTGGGCGTGAACGAAATCACCCCGATCTTCAGCGAACGCTGCGAAGTCCGCCTCAAGGACGAACGCGCCGACAAACGCCTGCTGCACTGGCGTCAGGTGGCGATCAGCGCTTGCGAGCAATGCGGTCGTTCGCGAGTACCGGTGATTCATCCACCGGTGCTGCTGGCCGACTGGCTGAAGCAGACCGAAGCCGAACTGAAACTGGTGCTGCACCCAGTGGCCGAGCCGCTGATCAGCCACGCCAAACCATCGACCCTGGCGTTCCTGATCGGCCCTGAAGGCGGTTTGTCCGACGCCGAAGTCGAGCAAGCCAAGGCCAACGGCTTCCACGCCGCCCGCCTCGGCCCGCGCGTGCTGCGCACCGAGACCGCGCCGGTTGTGGCGCTGGCGGTGGCGCAGCAACTGTGGGGTGATTTCTAAGCTTTTTGCGTTCACGCCGCACGGGGATTGAACCCGTGCAGATCAATGGATGTGCGCTGCTGGCCGATCAGTTCGCTGAGCAACTGCCCGCTGCCGCAGGCCAGGGTGAAACCGAGCGCGCCGTGGCCGAGGTTGAGCCACAGATTGCGATACGCCGTGGCGCCGAGCAGCGGAACGCCGGTCGGCGTTGCCGGGCGCATGCCGGCCCATTCGACGGCCGCGTCGTAGTGGCCGGCGTCGGGAAAGGTGTCGCGGGCCTGACGCTTGATCAGCGCCAGTCGCTCGGGGTCCACCGACGGGTCGAAACCGACGATGTCGACCATTGCCGCCACCCGCAGTTGTTCGCCGATACGCGCGTAGACGATCTTGCGGTCGTAGTCGGTGATGCTCACATCTGGCGCTCGATGCTCGTTGCCGATCGGCACGGTCAGGCTGTAGCCCTTCAGCGGATACAGCAGCAGGCGCAGGCCGGGTAGCGCCAGCAACGGGCTGCGATGGCCGGCGGCGATTACCAGTTGTTCGACCGGCAGGGTTTCGTCGCCAAGTTCAATGGCCGTGACCGCGCCGTGGCTGTGGCGAATGCCGGTGACTGCCTGACCAAGGCGAAACTCGCAGCGACCCGACCCCTTCAATCGCGCCGCCAACTGTTGACAGAAGCCGTGACAATCGCCGACTTCTTCATCCGGCGTGTAGATCGCGCCTACAAACGGCGCATTGGTCAGTGCCGGTTCCAGTTGTGCACATTCGGTGGCAGACAACACCTGCTGTTGCTGGGGATCGGCCAGGCCTTTGCGTGCATGGTCGAAGCTGGCGGCGTTGCGGAAGGTCACCAGCTTGCCGTTGCGCCGCCAGTTGAAACCGACCAGTCCGTCGTCCTCGCGCCAGCGTTTCAGCGTGCTCTGGCTGAACAGCGCCAGACGCAACAGGTGCGCGGCATTTTCGCGGTTGACCGAGGTGCGGCACGCAGCGAGAAACGAGGCCATCCAGCGCCACTGAGTCGGGTCCAGGCGCGGGCGCAGCTTGAGCGGTGAATCGCCGCGCAGCATCCAGCCGATCGCCTGCAACGGCACGCCGGCATCGGCCAGCGGCGCAACGTAGCGGTAGGACAACTGGCCGCCGTTGGCGAAACTGGTTTCGCTGCCCAGCGACTGCCGCGCCTCGACCACCGTCACCTCAAAACCGTCGCGCACCAGCGCCCAGGCCGTTGCCAACCCGATCACGCCGCCGCCGATGATGCACACACGCTGAGCCATGTCCGTCCTTAACCGTTCTTGAAGACGAGGCCGAGGTTAGGTTGAGGTGACAGGCGCCGAACAATGAATAAAGATGCCAAACCTATAAACAAAGGTTATGGGATCGTCATGCGCCTTCGTCATATCGAGATTTTCCAGGCCATTCGCCAGACCGGCTCGGTCAGCGCCGCTGCGCAGTTGCTGCACGTCTCGCAACCGGCGGTGACCAAGGTGCTGCAGCACGCCGAGCAGCAATTGGGTTTCCCTTTGTTTTTGCGGGTGCGCGGCAAATTGCAGGCAACCCCGGAAGCGCTGGAGCTGGAACGCGAAGTGGACAAGGTCACCGAAAGCCTGCAAGGCGTGCGGCGTCTGGCCCAGAGCCTGCGCCGCGAACCCGGCCACAGCCTGCGGATCGGTGCGACCCCGGCGCTGGCGCTGTCGTTGCTGCCGCCGGCGATCCAGCAATGGACGGCGCAATTCCCGGATATCGCCTGCGAACTGTCGAGCGCCCACAGCCGCGAGCTGATGCAGAACCTGTTGATGCGCGAAGTGGACGTGGCCCTGACGTTGCAGTTGCCGGACCATCCGGGGCTGAAGGCCCAGGCTTTGGCCTCGGGGGTGCTGGTGGCGCTGGCGCCGAAAGGTTATTGGCCGCAGGAAGATGCCGGTCAGCCGTTGCCACTGATGGCGTTGGCCGGGGCGCCGCTGATCGGGCTGTCCAGCGCCGATCCACTGGCCGCGCGCCTCGATAGTTATCTCGAAGCGGTCGAGCCACCGCCCCGTGTGCGGATCGCCGTGCAGACGTATTCGCTGGCGCGAGCGATGGTGGAGTCCGGCGCCGGGGTGGCGGTGATCGATCCGTTCACCGCCCTCGGTGCCTCACCGACCAGCACCGTGATTCGCCCGTTGGCGCCGCCCTTGCCGATCACGCTGTACGCGGTGACTCGCGCTACCGAACCGCCGCCGCATACGCTGCATGATTTGCTGGAGATCTTCAGTCAGCGCGCCGGCGAACAACTCGGCCGACTGATAGGCACTTAAAGGACGTAAAACAGAATCGCCACAAAATGCAGCAGGCTCCCGGCGATCACGAACAGATGCCAGATCCCGTGGGCGTGACGCAACCGATGGTCGAGGGCAAAAAAGATAATCCCCACGGTGTACAGCACGCCACCTGACGCCAGCCAGGCAAACCCCGCCGTCCCCAGCGCGGCGATCAGCGGCTTGACCGCCACCAGCACGATCCAGCCCATCACCGCGTAGATCACGATCGACAGGATCCGCGCCTCGGAGCGCGGCTTGATCTCTTGCAGGATGCCGATCAGCGCTAGCCCCCAGACAATCCCGAACAACGTCCAGCCCCACGGCCCGCGAAGGGTCACGAGACAGAACGGCGTGTAACTGCCGGCGATCAGCAGGTAGATCGAAAAGTGATCGACCTTCTTCATGATCGCTTTCTTGCGCCCACGCACGCTGTGGTACACGGTGGATGCGCTGTAGAGCACCAGTAACGTAAAGGCGTAAATCGCCACGCTGACGATCTTCCACGGGCTACCGTCGAGGCTGGCGATCACCAGCATCCAGACGCCCCCGACAAACGCCGCTACCGCCCCGACCAGATGCGTCCAGGCGTTCAGTTTTTCTCCGTGATACATGTGTCGCACACCTCGATTTCATTACCGCAGCGCGCAAGGCTCGGGCCTCGAGCGTAAAAGCGCAATGTTTCCGTTCAACGCAGGCCTGCGCCTGTCCTGATATTTGGGCACAATCGACCGATACCAAGAAGAGTCCGCGCCATGCTGATCGACGAAGAATTGACCCTGAAGAAACTCGAGGTGTTCCTCGCCTTCATGCGCACCGGCAACCTTGCCCGCGCCGCCGCCGAATTGCAGACCAGCAACGTCAGCGTGCACCGCGCGATCCATTCGCTCGAGAGCGCCCTGCGCTGTCCGCTGTTCAAGCATGAAGGGCGCAACCTGACGCCGCTGGAAAGCGCCTACGTGCTCGAAGAGCGGGCGCAGAAGCTGATTCAGGACGTGGTCGAAAGCGTGCGCCTGACCCGCGAAGCCGCCGGGTTCTCGGCCGAGCGCTTCAAGCTCGGCTCGCTGTATTCGCTGACGGTGAAAACCGTGCCGCAGCTGATCATGGGTTTGAAGATCCGCCGCAGCGAACTCAACATCGACCTGATCCTCGGCTCGAACATCGACCTGCTCTACAAGCTGAAAAACATGGAAGTCGACGCGATCCTGGTGTCGCTGGACGACACCGTCAACGATCCGGACTGCGAACAGATCCCGCTGTTTTCCGACGACATCTTCCTCGCCACCCCGGCCGATTCGCGCTTCGCCCAGCGCAGCGAAGTGGATCTGGCGGAGGTGCGCGACGAAACCTTCATCACCCTCACCCAAGGCTTCGCCACCCATCAGGACGGCATCCGGGTGTTCATGCAGGCGGGGTTCGAGCCGAAGGTGGCGATGCAGGTCAACGACATCTTCACCCTGCTGAGCATGGTCAGTTCCGGGGTCGGTTATGCGTTGCTGCCGGGGAGGATTGCAGCGGTGTACGAGAACCGGGTGAAGCTGATTCCGTTGCAGGAAAAGTACCGGTTGCAGCAGCACATTGGGGTGGTGTTTTTGAAGGCTAAAGAGCGGGATCCGAATTTGCTGGCGTTGCTGGCGGAGTGTCGGATGTATGCGAATCGCCAAGGCTCACAATGATCGTTCCCACGCTCTGCGTGGGAACGCCTCAATGGACGCTCTGCGTCCGCTTTTGGGGCGCGGAGCGTCCCGGGCTGCATTCCCACGCGGAGCGTGGGAACGATCAGTCAGGTTGAGGTCAGCCAACGATTCCGCGAACAATGAAGAACAGCAGCGAAGGCCCAAGCAGGCAGCCAAGCCCAGTGTGGAAGGTCGCGGTCAAAGCGCCATAAGGCACCAACCGCCGATCCGTCGCCGCCAGCCCCGCCGTCACGCCACTCACGGTCCCGGCCAGCCCGCCAAACACCATCGCCGAACGCGGGTTATCCAGGCCCATCCAGCGCGCCGCCACCGGCGTGCCGACCATCACCAGAATCGCCTTGATCAACCCGGTGGCAATCGACAGCGCCATCACATCCGAGGTCGCGCCAATCGCTGCGCCGGTCACCGGGCCGACGATGTAAGTCACCGCACCGGCGCCGATGGTGGTCATGCTCACGGCATCGCGATAACCGAACGCGTAAGCCATGCACGCGCCGACAATGAACGGCAGGATCGTGCCCAGCAGCAGCGCAATCACGCCGATCATCCCGGCCTTTTTCGCCTCGGTCGCCTGCACTTCAAACGCGGTAGCGACAATGGCGAAATCCCGCAGCATCGCGCCACCCATCAGGCCGATGCCGGAGAACAGCGTCAGGTCCGCCAGGCCCTTCTGCCCGCCCGTCATCGTCCCGCCGACCCAGGCCAGCACCAGGCCGATGACGATGGCAATCGCCGAGCCGTGAATCCGTCCGAACGTCAGGCGTTTGGAGAGGATCACCGAGACCCACATGATCACGCCGACGAAAGCGAACGCGGTGATCAGACCGTTGTGTTCCAGACCTTTTTCAATGAGATCCCACATGTCAGCGACCTCCTACTGGCGTGCCGACCGGGGAGATTTCCGCCGGTTCGTCGGGCAAAGGCTCGCCCTTGTGGGTGCGGCTGATCAGGGCAATCGTGCAGCCACAGACCACCACCGAACCGATCGCCGCCAGCACCGCCACCGGGCCGCCGTGCAGGGCGGTGACGACGTTCTGTTGCGCGGCCATCGCCACCACCACCGGAATGTACATGGCGCCCCAGAAGCCGACGCCCATCTCGCACTCCTTGGTCATGCCGCCGCGTTTCTGCATCCACAACCGCGCGCAGATCAACAGGATCATGGCGATGCCGACCCCGCCAACGTTGGATTTGACCCCCAGCAGCACGCCGAGCAGGTCACCCATGATCACCCCTGCCAGCGTACAGATCGCCAGCAGCGCCACACCGTAAATAATCATTGTTGTAGTCCTCAAAGTGCATCGTCGAATGTTGTTTTTGTTGTTCGAAGCCTGAGTCGGTGATTTAGGGTCGTCGGCCCTCCTCTTCACGCAACAGCGCCTGCAAGGTGTCGAGCCGGGCACTGTCGAAGGCAGTGACGGTGCCCTGCTCGAACACCCGGCGCGCCAGCCCGGTCAGCACCGCACCGGGCGGCAGTTCGATCTGTAGACGTACGCCGCGCTCGTAGGCGCTTTGCACGGTGCCGCGCCAGTCCACCACGCGGCACATGTTGAAGGCGAGATCGTCGCGCAGCGCGGAGGCGTTGGTCACAGGCCTTGCGCGACTGCCGCTCAGGTAAGCGATTTTCGGTGTTTTCAGTTCAACCTTTTTGAACGCTTCGGCGAGGGTTTGCGCAGGCTCATCCAGTAACGGGCAGTGCGACGGCACGCTGACCGCCAGACGTTTTGCCAGCCCGGCGCCACGACTGCGCGCCAGCTCGGCGACCGCTTGCATTGCCTTGTCGCTGCCGGCAATAACCGCCTGGTTATCGGCGTTGATGTTGGCCAGGTACACCGGTGCTTCTGCGCTGTGCACCTGCGCCAGCAGCGTTTCGACTGTGGATAATTGCAGGCCGATGATCGCGGTCATGCCGAAGCCCTGTGGATAAGCCTGCTGCATCAACTCGCCACGCAGGCTGACCAGATGCAACGCATCGCTGAAGCGCAACGCCCCGGCAACCACCGCTGCCGGGTAGGCACCGATGGACAGACCGGCGACGTAATCTGCGGTGAGTCCGTCCTGCAACAATTGCCGTGAGGCTGCGACTCCAGCGATCAGCAGGCAGAGCTGAACCGCCCGTGTGCTGCGCAGCGCTTCGCTGCAATCCAGCCGCAAGACATCTTCACCGAGGCTTTCGCTGGCCTCGATCAGCGTTTCCCGAGGCAAACGCTGGAGCATGCCGGGCTGCTGCGCGCCCTGACCGGGAAACACCAGCAGACTGCTCACGCTGCCTGCTCCTGCGGATTCCACGGATCAGACACCAGACAGGCTTCATGGGCGTTTTTCAGCAGCACCCGCGAAGCGTTTCCGGCCCATTCGCGCAGGGCGACGGCACCGAATGGCGTCTGCAATTGCAGGTCGACCCGGCAGATCGCCTGATCGAAAACCGCGACCAGTTTACGTGCCTGATTTCGGGTAATGAGTTGCGGTGTACGCAGGATCAAATCGAGATCGCTGCGCTCGTGCATCGCGATAAATCCACTCGCCAATTCAAACCCGGCACTGCCGCTGACACCCCAGATCCAGCCGCAATCATCAAGCACCGGCCGCAATTGCCGCAGCGCGTGCATGACCGGCAGATCACGCTCGCTCTCGACCTGACAAAGCACTTCCGGGCTGACCCGGCAGGCAATCGAATCGATCGCCATGAACGCCGCCAACCGCTGCTCGCGCAACCGACCGCGCACGCCCACTGCCACGACCCCGTCTTCACTCAACGCCCGCCGCACCACCACCGGTTGCCCGGCCGCCAGCGAATCAATCGCCCACTGCGGCGCATCCGCCGGCAACTGCGCCGGCGTCATGCCCCACAACAGGTCGTGGGCCAGAGGCGTGCTCACCACTGCGCCCTCAGCAGTTCACGCACGCGGCTGGAGGCTTCGCGATTTTTCGCGCCGAGACGATTGCTCAAATCCGTCGCGCCAATATCGCCGATGGCCTGGGTCAGGCACTCGGTCACCCGCGCCAGATCCTCCGCCGTCGGCTGTTCGATTTGCTGCACCGACAGGGTTTCCCAGAGCAAGCCGAGACTGGCATAGCTGTCGATGTCATAGGCCATCGGCGGCACGCTGGACGCCAGCGCCTCAAGTTCTTCGACACTGCGCAAGGTCACCCGCGCCGCCGAAGCCTTGCCCATCGCATGCACCATCACCCCCGGATCACGCAGGGCAATCAAGCGATTGGCCTGATAACCGTGAGCGAGGAACGCCCCGGACATGGCCTTGCCCACCAGCAGCGCAATCACCGGATGCCCGGCCAGACGGGCGCGGGCATAAGCATCTGCCGCACCGGCCAAAGCCTGATGAATGCCGAGGGCTTCTTCGCGGCGACCGTAGGCCTGGCTCGGAACATCGACGATGGCGATCAAAGGACGCTTTTGCGTTTTGTCACGGTCGGCGGTGATTGCGTCATCCACCGCTTTCGCCAGGCCCCAGCCTTCGAGCAAACCGACTTCGCCGTTGCGAGCGCGAGGGAAACGGTTTTGCGGATCGGCGACCACCGCAATAAAGCGCCCGAGTGGCCCGTCGGCGACCTTCAACGATGACGGCAAACCTTCAACAGCAATCGCGCCAGCGCTCAAGGCGTTGAACCAGTTCAAACCGCGCACGGAATAACCGCTCATGAGCGCTCTCCTTGATACAGATCGCGAACCACCGAAGGCTCGATTTGCTTGTCAGTGTCCAGGCTCGTCAGGCGTTGCAGGAACCATTCGGCCCGCTGACTGCGCGGTTGCGCCGGCAAGCCTTGTTGCAGCAACTCGCCGACCTGCTGGCGAATCTGCGCCACGTCATCGGCAACGTAACGGTCCACCAGACCACTGGCGAAACGTTGCTCGCCACCGGTCAGGCTCCAGATGAAGGGCCGGTCGCGAGAGTCGTACTCCTCGATCCCGGCTTCCTGCTCGATCACCTGCGGGCCGTTCAGGCCGAGGCGCGCTTCCTGGGTCACCAGCAAGTAGCTGCACAGCGCGACGGCAATCGACATGCCGCCAAAACAACCGACACTGCCGGCCACCACGCCGACCACCGGTTGGTACTGCTGCAAATCGACAATCGCCGCGTGGATGTCGGCAATCGCCGCCAGTCCGAGGTTGGCTTCCTGCAAGCGCACGCCGCCGGTTTCCAGCAGCAGGATGGCGCGGGTCGGGATGCCTTTGCGGTTGTCCTCGGCGGCCAGTTCCAGCGCGCCGGCGATTTTGGCGCCGCCGACTTCACCAAGACTGCCGCCCTGAAATGCACCTTCAATCGCCGCGATCACCACCGGCAAACCATCGAGGCTGCCCTTGGCGATCACCACGCCGTCATCGGCCTGCGGCACGACGCCCTGACGTTCGAGCCATGGCGACATGACGCGTTGAAACGGGTCGAGCAATTCGCGGAAAGTGCCGGCGTCGAGCAAGGCTTTCGCCCGCTGCCGGGCGCCGAGTTCGACGAAGCTGTGTTTGTGCAAAAGTGCCGAGGTGTCAGTCATGGCCGATCTCCTCGAAGCCTTGCTCCAGACGCAGACGCACCACGCCCGGGGTCGCGCCGAAGTCGTGGATATCGATGGCCATCGCCGGCGGTGTGGTGCCGTCGAACATCCGCGCAAACAGATGCTGCCAGCGCTGCTCGGCACCATTGACCGAGGTCTGCACATTGATCGTCAGCTTGCCGGCCAGGCCCGGTTCGATCAGCACTTCCAGATCGCCCGAGCCGACACAACCGACCAGCGCCCGACCGCGCGGCGGCTGCCCGGCGGGGAATTCAAAGGATAAGGTTTCCATCAAAACGCTCCCTGAAGGATGCCGTCGCGCTCGATCCGGTCGAGCAACAACGTGGCGGCGAGCAAGTCGGCGGCGCCACCGGGCGAGGCATTCAATGCGATGAGTTGTTGATCCAGTTCGTGCAGGCGACGGCGACCGGTGAGGCTGGCGCTGCCACCGGCGTCGAGCACTGCCTGGGCGCCGTGCTGCATGGCGTGCAGACCCTGTTCGCCGGCGCGGTACAGCACGCAGGTGTCGGCGAGGTCAGTCATGATTGCGAGCAAGCCATCGAGCCGGGCGTTCTGTTCGCCGTGGCCGGCGGCGCGGCTGCGTTTGAGCTGCGGCAGACCGCGTTGCACAACGGACGGAAAGCCGAGTTGCGCTTCTTCCCGGGCACCGCGAGCGCCGTAGCGCTGGGCGACTTGCGCGCCATGGCTCAGCGGGCGCGGCGCATAACGGTCATCGAGCAATGCCAGACGCGCAGCGCGCAGGGTCACGGCACTGGCATTGGTCGATTTGGTGTCCAGCGCAGCAGCCGTGACCAGCAGGCCCAACGCCCAGATCGCCCCGCGATGGGTGTTCACGCCGTTGGTAGTAGCGAGCATCGCTTGCTCGCCTTCCCGTCCGATACGGCCGATCGCTTCGCGCAGCGGCAAGCCGATTTCGCCGAACTCAAGCGCGGCTTCGGCCATTTCCTTGAACGCCGGCCACAGCGCCAGTGCCGAGGCGTGCATCAATCCGAGGTGCAGATCGGTGTGTGCACCGTTTCCGCGACGATCAACCAGCGCCGGTTTCGGCGACAGGTCGGCTTCGTCAATCAGCGCGTCCACTGCCAGGTCCGCCAGCCGTTCCGCGAGGGTGATGGTTTTCGGTTGCAGGTTGAGTGCGTGCATTACCAGCTCCTGAACTTGGCGGGCGGGTTGTAAAGGCCGCCGGACCACTCGACCAGATCGGCCACGCTCTTCGCCGCCAGCAGTTCGCGGGTGGCGTCGGTGCGACGGATGCCGAGGTCTTCCGGCAAGGCGATCAGGCCTTCGCGGCGCATGCGTTCGGTGTCTTTCGGGTTGTGGCGCAGGCCGATGGCAGTGACGCCGGCGACCGCAGCGATCATCGCCTGACGCTCTTCCAGCGAGCGCGCCTTGTACAGGTAGGCGATGCCTTCTTCGGTGAGCAGGTGAGTGACGTCGTCGCCGTAGATCATGATCGGCGCCAGCGGCATGCCGCTTTTCTTCGCCACCTCCACTGCGTCGAGGGTTTCGACGAAGGTCGGTTTGCCGCCCTCCTGGAACGTCTCGACCATCTGCACCACGAGTTTCTTGCCGCGCTCGAGCATCGGTTGCTGCGAATCATCGTGGCGCATATCGAGCCAGGCCGGAGTGCCGTGACGACGGCCGCGCGGGTCGTGGCCCATATTTGGTGCGCCGCCGAAACCGGCGAGGCGGCCACGAGTCACGGTGGAGGAATGGCCATCGCCATCGACTTGCAGGGTTGCGCCGATGAACAGGTCCACCGCGTATTGCCCGGCCAGTTGGCAGAACATCCGGTTGGAACGCAGCGAGCCGTCGCGCCCGGTGAAAAACACATCGGGCCGGGCAGCGATGTAGTTTTCCATGCCCAGTTCGGTGCCGAAGCAATGCACGCTTTCGACCCAGCCGCTTTCAATCGCCGGGATCAGGGTCGGGTGCGGATTGAGCGTCCAATTGCGGCAGATCTTGCCCTTGAGGCCGAGGGATTCACCGTAAGTCGGCAGGATCAGTTCGATGGCCGCGGTGTTGAAGCCGATGCCGTGGTTCAGCGACTGCACGTTGTGTTTTTCGTAGATCCCGCGGATCGCCATCATCGCCATCAGCACGTGCACAGGCTTGATGTGCCGGGGGTCGCGGGTGAACAGCGGCTCGATGTAGAACGGCTTGTCGGCCACCACCACGAAATCGACCCACGATGCGGGGATGTCCACGCGAGGCAGTTCGCTGACGTCGTCCACCAGTTGATTGACCTGGACGATGACGATGCCATCGCTGAACGCGGCCGGTTCGATCAGCGCCGGGGTGTCTTCGGTGCTCGGGCCGGTGTAGATGTTGCCGGCACGGTCGGCCATGAACCCGGCCGAGAGCACGACGTTGGGAATCAGGTCCACCACCAGCCGGGCGTAGAGTTCGATGTAGGTGTGGATCGCGCCGATTTCCAGCAAGCCGTCTTCGAGCAACTGGCTGATGCGCAGGCTCTGGGTGCCGGCGAAGGAGAAATCGAGCTTGCGGGCGATGCCGCGTTCGAACAGGTCCAAATGCTCGGAGCGACCGACGCTGGGCATGATCATGTGCAGGTCGTGGAGCTTCTCGGGATCGGCCTTGGCCAGCGCACGGGAAAGGAAATCCGCCTGCTTCTGGTTGTTGCCCTCCAGCACCACACGGTCGCCCGGATGGATCAGCGCTTCGAGTGCCGCGACGATTTTGTCGGTGGGCAACACCGCACCGTCGGCCAGCCCGCGCACCTTGTCGAGGCGCCGCTGCTTCTCGTCACGCCGCCGCGTCCAGCGCGAGTCGGGGGAATTGGTTGTTGTCATGCTCACTCCACGGGGTTCGCTGTCGTGGAGCTACCTTAGGAGTGTGATCGAGGGGCATCAATCAAGCGCAGTGGCGAACCGTTACGGTGAGCGTAACGATCAGTGGACAAGCCCCGCATCCACCAACAATGTCTCCAGCGCCAACAAATCCGGCACCTTCGCCAGCTGCTCCCCCACCTGCACCGCCGCCTGCTCCAGCGCACACAACGGCACGTCGACATAACTCAACTGACTGTCGAGCTTGTACGAGCGCGGGATCCCCTGCACCAGCAGCGCGATGAACTTCAATTCCGGCCGCCCGCCGAGGGCGTTGAGGATGACGATCCGTGCCCGTTCGCCGATGACGATCTTGTTGCCGCACGCCGACTCGAAACTCAGCAGCGGAATCTGCCGCTCGCGCCAGGTCACCCGACCGAGATACCACGGTGGCGTGTCGAGATCGAAGGCGCTGGACTGGTAGTCGATCAGCTCGGCGACGGCGACGTTGGGCAGGATCAGGTTGCGATCCGCCAGCGGCAGCAACAGCCCGGTGAGTTGGCTGGTGCGCTGGTTGTGCCGGCGTTCATGCATGTTTTTTGCTCCACAGGGCGATGCTTTCGAGCAGCACCGATTCCTGGTACGGCTTGCCGAGGTAGTCGTTGACGCCGATGGCCATCGCGCGGTCGCGGTGTTTCTGGCCGGTGCGCGAGGTGATCATGATGATCGGCAGGTGTTGCAGGCGTTCGTCGTGGCGTACCTGGGTCGCCACTTCGAAGCCGTCCATGCGCGGCATCTCGATGTCGAGCAGCATCAGGTCCGGCATGTGTTCTTCCAGCAGCAACATCGCATCGACCCCGTCCTTGGCGGTCAGCACGTTCATGCCGTGGCGTTCGAGCAGGCGGCTGGTGACCTTTCGCACCGTCACCGAATCGTCGACCACCATCACCAGCAACGGCTTCTGTGGTTCGCTCTCGATTTCGTGACTGGCCGAACGCTGCGGCAACCGCGCCTGCATCGCGCGGATCGGCGCCAGCAGGTCGAGAATCAGCACCACCCGGCCATCGCCGAGGATCGTCGCTCCGGACACGCCCTGCACCGACGCGAACTGCGGGCCGAGGCTCTTGACCACGATCTCGCGGGTGCCGGCCATCGTGTCGACCTGCACCGCGATGTGACGGTCGTTGCACTGCACCAGCAAGACCGGCACCGGCAGGCTCTGGCCGGACAGCTTCGGCCGTGGCGCGGTTTTCAACAACTCGCCCAGGTAGCACAGCTCATAACGCTGGCCGCCGTACTGATAACTCGGCGGATCGAGACGGAAATGTCCGTCCAGTTCATTCGGCAGCACACGGACGATGCCGTCGATGGTGTTCAGCGGAATCGCATACTGATCCTCACCGCACTGCACCATCAGCGCACGGTTGACCGACACGGTGAACGGCAGGCGAATGCGGAAATGCACGCCCTGCCCCGGCACCGAATCGATGCTCATGGTGCCGCCCAGTTGCCGGACTTCTTCGTGCACCACGTCCATGCCCACGCCGCGCCCGGAAATCTGGGTGATTTTCTCGGCCGTGGAAAAGCCTGGCTGGAGGATGAACTGCAACACTTCGCGGTCGCTGATGTCGGCGTCCGGCGCCAGCAGACCGCGCTTGATCGCCTTGCGTCGCACGGCATCCAGCGGCACGCCGGCGCCATCATCGCGGATGTCGAACACGATGTCGCCGCCCTCGCGGGACAGGTCGAGGCTGATCTGTCCTTGCGCCGGTTTGCCCGCCGCCAGCCGGACTTCAGCGGACTCCAGACCATGATCGACGGCGTTGCGCAGCATGTGCTCCAGCGGTGCGGCCATGCGTTCGAGGACGTTGCGGTCCATCTCGCCTTCGGCGTTGCCGACGCTGAACGCGACGTCCTTGCCCAACTCTTCGGCGACCTGACGGACGATGCGTTTCAGACGCGGCAACATGCGTTCGAACGGCACCATGCGCGTGCGCATCAGGCCTTCCTGCAATTCGGTGTTGATCCGCCCCTGTTGCTGCAACAGGTTCTCGGCGTCGTGGGTACGGCGGTCGAGGGTTTCCTTCAGATCCAGCAAGTCGGAAGCGGACTCGAACAGCGCCCGCGACAGCTGTTGCAATTGCGAATGGCGATCCATTTCCAGCGGGTCGAAATCTTCGTAGCCGAGGCGTTCGGCGTCCACCTGCTGGCGGCTGAGGATCCGCCCCTGGGTTTCGGTGTCGAGCCGGCGCAACTGGTCGCGCATACGCTCGATGGTGGTTTCCATCTCGTGCAGGGCGGTCTGCGCATCGCTGACTTGCTGTTCGATCCGCCCACGGAAAATCGAGGTTTCGCCGGCGAGGTTGACCAGTTCATCCAGCAGCTCGGCAGAAACCTTGACCATGTCCGCCCCGGCCTCGGGCGCCGGGGCAGCAGGCTCGACCTTGACCGCCACCGGCGGCACGGGCGTCGGAGTTTGTACGACCAGCGGATGGCTGAAGTTCTGGATCGCGCTGATCAAACGGTCTGCCGGTGGGCACGGCTGGCCAGCGCGCACCGCGTCGAGCATCTGCGCCAACCGGTCCTGGCCGCGCTGCAACAGCGCGAACAGTTCGGCACTGCCTTGCAGGGTGCCGGCGGACAGGCTTTCGTAAAGGTATTCCAGCTCGTGGGCGAGATCGCCGATCGGGCCGATTTCCACCATCCGCGCACCGCCCTTGAGGGTGTGCAGGTCACGCAGCAGGGTTTCCACTTCCTGGCGATTGCCGGGTTCGGCCTGCCAGCGCAGCAGCGCGGCGCCGGAGTTTTCGATGATGTCGAAACCTTCTTCGAGGAAGATTTCCAACAGCTCCGGATCGTGTCCGGGGCCGTCCTGCGTGACGTTGGCTGACGGTGTTTCGGGAGTGGCGCCCGGGCCCTGACGGAAGCGTCGGATCGCCTCGATCAGGTCCTGCGCCGGATCCAGCGGCTGGTGCCGGTGCAACTGTTCGAGGAACTGCGCCAGGCGCTCGTGGCTCTGGCGCAGCAATCGGTCGAGGGCTTCGCTGTGGCTGTAACGACGATCCACCAGCCCTTCGTAAAGGCCTTCCAGTTCATGGGCCAGATCGCCGACCGCCGCCACCTCGGCCATCCGCGCGCCGCCCTTGAGCGTGTGCAAATCCCGTTGCAGCGACGACAGCGGCGCGCCGTTTTCCGGGTCCTTCAGCCAGCGCTGCAAGGCTTGCCCGGCGCTGTCGAGAATGTCCACCGCCTCTTCGAGGAAGATCTCGACGATCTCGTCGTCCGGCCCGCTGTCGACGCTGTGTTGTTGCAGTTCGGCCGTGGCGCTGCCCAGTTCGCGGATGCTCAGGGTGCGGCTGCCGTCGCTGCGGATCAGGCCCATGGCCGACGGATCGAGGCTCTCGTCGAGCAGTTCGTGCAAGGCGCGGATGCGTTGCGGTTGCGGGGTGATTTCCTGGCCGGCGGCCAGTTCGTCGAGCATGTTGATCAGCGCTTCGTGGGCCTGCTGCGCTTCATGGAAAAACCGCTCGCTGACCGCCAGGCTGCTTTCTTCGACGGCGCCGTACAGATCGAGCAAGGCTTCACACAACACATCCACCGGCAGCAGATCTGCGAGGTGCGCGCCCTCGCCCAGCGTCGTCAGTTCATCCAGCAGCGCGCTGAGTTCCTGACGTTCGCCGGGGTGCTGCTGCCAGCGCTGCAAGAGGTTTTCGGCGTCGAGCAGGATGTCCATGCCCTGAGCCAGGAAGTTGTTGATCAGTTGCGGATCGCGCTTGACCCGCAACGCGCTGCTGGGGGCGTTGAGGATCGATTCCAGGCGTTCGCCGAGCAGGGTTTCGGTACGTTTGATCAGCGACTGCGCGCCGACAATCGGCGCCAGCGGATCGTGTTTGAGCTGACGCAGACCGACGCGGAACAGGCCCTCGGCCTCCAGCAGCAGTTCCACTTCGTCAAGGTCCAGCGCCAGTTGATGGGCCTTGAATTCCCGGGCGAGCTTGTCGAGCGGTGCCGCCAGTTCGGCAATCGGCGAAACCCCCGCCATCGATGCGCTGCCCTTGAGGGTGTGCAGCGCGCGCTGCAACTCGTCGCTGGCCTGCAACGGCACATGCTCGGCGGCCTGATCGAGAAAACGGTTGAGGCTGGCGAGGTGGGTTTCGGCTTCGTTGCGAAAGATCTCCAGCAACAGCGGATCGAGGGCCGCGACGTCTTCCACGTCTTCGGCCGGCAGCGGTATGTCGCCCTTGGCCAGCGCGTGGGCGCGGGCCGCGAGTTGATCGACATCGTGGCGCTGACGCTGGCCGTTGGTGGCGAATTCGCCGATCAGGTCCGGCAACAGCAGCAGTGTGTCGGCCAGCAACTGGCGCACTGCCGGACCGGGTTCAACGCTGTGTTCCAGCACGCGGTTGAGCAGGTTTTCCACCGCCCAGGCCAGCTCGCCGAGGACCAGCGCGCGCACCATCCGGCCACTGCCCTTGAGGGTGTGGAAAGCGCGGCGCAGTTCACTCAAGGCGGCGCGGTCATCGGGCTCGGCAGACCAGCGCGGCAGGTATTCGCTCAGCACCTCGAGCACTTCCCCGGTCTCTTCGAGGAACACTTCGCGCAGCTCGTCGTCCACCGGTTCTTCATCGGCCGGTGGCGGCAGCAGGCTGCCCGGCGTGGTCAGCGCCGGCGGGTTGACCGCCGAGACCGGGCTGGCCAGCACTTCGGCCAAGGATTGCACGATCTCCGGATCATCCAGCTCCTGCAAATCCTGCATCACCAGCGCTTCGCTGGGGCTGAGCACATCGTCGAGTACCGGCACATGCGGCTCGCCGGGCTGTTCGTCAGGAAAGAAACCCAGACTGGCGAGGCTTTTCTGCGCGATATCCAGCAAGTGCTCGCTGGGTGCCTGCGGATCGTCGGTCAGGCGTTCGAGGTAATACTCGAGGCTGGTGATGGCGTCGGCGAGGCTGTCGAGTTGCTGCCAGCCCGGCTCGTGAGGGTCGAGCAACAGATGCTCGCGGATAAACCCGTTGCAAGCTTCGAGCAGGCTTGCCGCGCGCGCCAACGGAATCATCGCCAGCGCGCCGCGCACCTGGGTCAGCAGCGCCGGCAGGTTTTGCAGTTGCTGGCGATCCCAGTCGGCGTCGATGTAGTCGACGATCATGTCCTTGGCCTGTTGCAGGCAGATGCGCGCTTCCTTGATCACGATCTGATGAATCTGCGTCAGGTCGGTGGTCGGCAGGCGCGAGTCCTCGGGGCTCTCCGGCTCCACCGTACCGACCATCCCGGCCAGCGTTGCTTCGACGTAGAGCAAGGCGCCGGCGACGTCCATCAGCGTGGCGTCGTTCGGCTCGCGCTGGCCCTGCGCAAGGCTGAGCACCACCGCCAGTTGATCGATGATCACCTTGCGCGGCTGACCGAAACCGAGCACCGCGAGGGTGTCGGCAATCTGCCGCAGCGGCGCCAGCAGGCTGTCCAGATCCGAGGCGTGCTGGCGGTCGCTGCGCACGAACAGGTCGAGGCGTTCCTTGACCCGCACCAGTTCTTCGCACAGCGCCGCGAGTACCGAGCGCATGGCATCGCGGTCAGGGCCGGCCAGGCGCGCGCGTTCTTCGTCGACCATCGCGCTGTCGGGCAGCGCGTCGTCCAGGGAGTAGCGATCTTTCATGGTCAGCATCTGCCCGGTGGGATGTTCGGCTTTGGCGATATAAAACAGCAGACTTTTCAGCAGTTCAGGCGGTGGCGGCTGGTTGAGGCCGGGCATGCCCTGTTCGAGCAGGCGCTTGAGTTCCTTGTCGGCGTCCTTGAACAGGCTGCGCAGGGCCGGGCTGTTGGCGATTCGCCCTTCACGCATGCCTTCGACCAGCGCCGAGGCGACCTGCCACAACGGGCTCAGCGGCGAGTTACCGCTGAGTGCTTCAAGCCGGGTAAAGACCTTGGCCAGATAAGCGAGATGCGTCTGGTCATCCTGCTCGCGGAGCAATCCGACCAGCGCCATTTGCAGCATCTGGCGTAATTTGCGCAGCACATTCGGCAGCTCCGCCGGCTCCAGCAGCGCCAGGGTTTCCTCGCCCAAAGGTGACAGCTCGGGCAACTGCGGGCTGAACAGGCTGGTTTCCGACAACAGGCTTTCGCCCCGGGCGCTGCGCAAATCGTTGATCAGCGGCAGCACCACCAGCGGCAGGTCACGGCGGGCGCCCTGCACGCGGTCGAGGTAGATCGGCAACTGCCCCAGCGCCTGCAACAGCAAGTGCAGCGCTTCGTCACGGTGGCTGACGCGGTCGTTCTGCAACGCTTCGACCAGGTGTTCCATTTCTTCGGCGAGCAATGCCGCGCCGTAGAACTCGACCATTTGCAGACTGCCGTGCACCTGATGGATGCAGGTCAGACATTCGTCCAGCCCCGGCACCGACTGCGGATCGTCGAGCACGGCTTCGATGGCCTGATGCGCCTGTCTCAGCGTCTCGGCTATTTCACCCTTGACCCATTCGAGGGCCACGTAGTCGTGCCGGTCACCCATAACCACTCCGCTCGACATGGACTCGCCCGCAGGCCTCACGCCTTGTCCGCGACGGGCGCAGGCGCCGCCGGCAAGGTGAACCCGGACACCGAGCGACGCAGCTGGCTGGCCATTTTCGCCAGGTTGCCGATGCTCTCGGCGGTGGCCGTGGAGCCGGACGAGGTCTGCGAGGTGATCTGCTGGATCACGTTCATCGTCAGGGAAATCTGCCCGGCCGAAGACGTCTGCTGCTGCGCCGCGTTGGAAATGCTCTGGATCAGCGCCGCGAGGGTCTTGGACACGCCTTCGATTTCTTCCAGGGCCACACCGGCATCCTGCGCCAGCCGCGCGCCGCGCACCACTTCGGTGGTGGTCTGTTCCATGGAAATCACGGCTTCGTTGGTGTCGGTCTGGATCGCCCGCACCAGCGTCTCGATCTGCCGGGTCGCGGCGGAGGAACGCTCGGCCAGCCGCTGCACTTCGTCGGCCACCACGGCAAAACCGCGCCCGGCGTCACCGGCCATCGAGGCCTGAATCGCCGCGTTGAGGGCGAGTATGTTGGTCTGATCGGCAATGTCATCGATCAGGCTGACGATGTCGCCGATTTCCTGGGACGACTCGCCCAGACGCTTGATGCGTTTGGCAGTGTCCTGAATCTGTTCACGGATGTTGTCCATGCCGTGGATGGTGTTGTGCACCACCTCGTTGCCTTTGTTGGCGATCTCCACCGAACGCTCGGCCACTGCCGAGGACTCGGCGGCGTTGGCCGACACCTGATCGATGGACTGGGCCATGTCGCTGATCGCGGTCGAGGCTTCGGAAATCTGCTGGGCCTGATGCTCCGAGGCCTGGGCCAGGTGCATGGCGGTGGCCTGGGTTTCCTGCACCGCAGCGGCGACCTGGCCGGCGGTGAGGTTGATGGTGGCGACCAGATCACGCAACTGGTCGACCGAATAGTTGATCGAGTCGGCGATGGTGCCGGTGAAGTCTTCGGTCACCGAGGCGGTTACCGTCAGGTCGCCGTCGGCGAGGTCTTCGATCTCGTCGAGCAGGCGCATGATCGCGTTCTGGTTGCGTTCGTTCTTCTCGGCGGTCTCGCGCAACTGACGGTTGGTTTCCCGGACCATGACCATGCCGATCAGGATGATCGAGGCCAGCGCCAGCAGACCCAGCACATAGCCGCCGATGGTGTCGGTGTTGCGCCCGCCGGCGAGGTTTTCGAAACGGCTGGCCAGGTGCGAGGCTTCGTCGAGCAGGGTCTGCGACAGGCTGAAGATATTGGTGGCCGACTCACGGACCTTGAACAGCTCCGGCGAGGTTTCGAGGATTTCATCCACCGAACCCGAGACGAACTGGAACAGTTCGGAAATCTCGCTCAAACGCGCGCGCGCGTCGCGGTCTTCAACCTGGCTGATCTTCAGCGTCGAGTTACCTTGCAGCATGCCATTAAGCACCTGACCGAAGCGTGCGGCATCGCGACCGAACGCGTCGGCGGCCTGCTGGGAGTTTTCATCGCCGGAAAGCACGGTGTTCACCGCGCCGAGAATCCGTTCGGCCAGCAGCGACTGACGCTGGGCCATCGCCACCTGCGCCGCCGGCGCACCGCGTTGCAGGAGGATTTCCACGACCTTTTCGTATTCGATCTGCAATTGCGGCACGGTTTCGGCCAGGGTCGCGGCCACCTGATGCAGGGACAGCACGGTCTGCTCGCTGGAGAGAATCGCGTCGGTGTTTTTCAGCAGGCGTTCCCAGTCCAGCTGCACGGCGCGCATTTCCGGGCGCACGGTGGACGGCGCCGGCGGCAGGCCGGTGGCCGGGTCGCCTTTTTTCAGGTAGCCCCAGCGCTGGGCAAAATCGTTGCGCGCGTCGCTCAACAGTTTGAACGCGGCAGCCTTGCCGGCGGCGGCTTCGGTGGCGTTCTTGGCAATCCGCTGCGACAGCACCCGCAGCTCGCCGGCGTGGCCGATGTACTGCTTGTCGTAGTTGGCCTGGGTGTTGAGGTAAGCGAAGTTGGCGAACAGCAGCATGATGAACACGATCAGTGCGATGAACAGCACGATGATCTGCGAGCGGCTGCGCGAGCCTTCTGCGGGCTTGCCTGTTTTTGCTTTGATCATCGGTCCTCGCCTGTTAAACCGCGACGTGCATGAAACTCGGTGACTGCGCCAGTGCAAACAGGCTGAACACCCGCCAGTTCTGCTCGCGCCGGAAATAGCCCTTGATGAACTCGCCCTTGGAGCCTTGCCGTTTGCTGATCGAGACGGATTCGAAACTGTCCTGCTCGAAGTGCTGCAGGCCGAAGACTTCATCGACCAGCAACCCGGCAAACACGTCCTGATGCTCTACCACCAATACCCGCCGCTGTTTGCGCATCGGTGACAGCTCATGGCCGAAAAAGCCGCACAGGTCCATGACCGGCAGCAGCCGCCCGCGCAGGTTGGCCACGCCCTTGACCCACGGCTTGACGCCCGGCAGCTGGGTGACGCGCAGTTCAGGCAGCACTTCGCTGACTTCGCCCATCGGCGTGACGTACCAGTGCTCGCCCAGACGAAAGCCGATACCGCTCCAGCGATCCTGGCGCGCCGGTTGCGACGGCAGGTCCGCCGCCAGCAGGCGACAGCGCTGGTCGATCTGCCACAACAGCTCGAACGCGGTCAGCGATTCGCTCATGGCGGCGCGATCAACCGGCCAGCACGTTGTTCAGGGTCTTGATCAGCGTGTCTTCGTCGACCGGTTTGGTCAGGTAGTCCTTGGCGCCCTGGCGGGTGCCCCAGACCTTGTCGGTCTCCTGATCCTTGGTGGTGATGATGATCACCGGGATGTGGCTGGTTTCCGCATCCTTGGTCAACTGACGGGTAGCCTGAAAGCCGTTGAGGCCGGGCATGACGATGTCCATCAGCACCGCGTCGGGTTTTTCCTGGCGGGCCAGGGCCACGCCGTCGGCGCCGTTTTCGGCTTTCAGCACTTCGTGCCCGTGCTTTTCCAGCATGCCGGTGAGTTTGTACATTTCGGTCGGCGAATCATCGACGATCAGGATACGTGCCATGGTCTTCCCCATTTTTTCTTGTCGACACCGGGCCCGCTGGCCGAGCGTCTCTGTGCGTGTCTTACTGCGGCAAAGCGGCAGCGAAGCCCGGAACATGGGCCGAAATCGCGTCGAGCAGTTCTTCCTTGCTGAAAGGCTTGGTCAAAAATTGATCGGAACCGACAATCCGCCCCTTGGCCTTGTCGAACAGCCCGTCCCGGGACGACAGCATGATCACCGGCGTGCCCTTGAACGCATTGTTGTTCTTGATTAAAGCGCAGGTCTGATAACCATCCAGACGCGGCATCATGATGTCGACAAAGATGATCCCGGGATGGTGGTCGGCGATCTTCGCCAGGGCGTCAAAACCGTCGATCGCGGTGATGACTTCGCACCCTGCATTTTTCAACAGGGTCTCGGCGGTGCGACGAATCGTTTTCGAGTCGTCGATCACCATGACCTTCAAGGCGCTGGACTGCTGTTCCATAAGGGGGCTCTACCGTCGCCTTTGCGAATCAATTTGTCCGTTTTGCGATGCGTAATGGCTGGAAACCCTTGATGTTCAAGGGCCAGCACGACATGGCAGCCTTTTTAGCACAGTCTCCTGATCCAATCTATCGACGGGTTTTTCCTTGACCGAAAACCCGCCCGGCGCCACTCTGGCGGCACTTTTTTCATACCGATCCGGTAGCCAATTTTCGAGGAAAACCCAATGAGCGTTCGCGTCGGGATTGTCATGGACCCTATCGCCAGCATTTCCTATAAAAAGGATAGCTCGCTGGCCATGCTGCTGGCGGCGCAGAAGCGCGGCTGGGAACTGTTCTATATGGAACAGAAAGACCTTTATCAGGGTGAAGGCCAGGCACGGGCGCGGATGAAGCCGCTGAAAGTCTTCGCCAACCCGGAAAAATGGTTCGAACTGGGCACCGAGCAGGATTCGCCGCTCAGCGACCTGAACGTGATCCTGATGCGCAAGGATCCGCCGTTCGACATGGAGTTCGTCTACTCCACCTACCTGCTCGAACAGGCCGAGTCCGCCGGGGTGCTGGTGGTCAACAAGCCGCAGAGCCTGCGCGACTGCAACGAAAAGCTGTTCGCCACGCTGTTCCCGCAGTGCACGCCGCCGACCGTGGTCAGTCGCCGCGCCGACGTGCTGCGTGAATTCGCCGCCAAACATGGCGACGTGATCCTCAAGCCGCTGGACGGCATGGGCGGCACCTCGATCTTCCGTCACCGCGCCGGCGATCCGAACCTGTCGGTGATTCTGGAAACCCTGACCGCCCTCGGTGCCCAGCAGATCATGGGCCAGGCCTACCTGCCGGCGATCAAGGACGGCGACAAGCGCATCCTGATGATCGACGGCGAGCCGGTGGATTACTGCCTGGCGCGGATTCCGGCCCAGGGCGAAACCCGTGGCAACCTCGCGGCCGGTGGTCGTGGCGAAGCTCGTCCGTTGACCGACAAGGATCGTTGGATCGCCGCCCAGGTCGGCCCGACCTTGCGCGAAAAAGGCCTGCTGTTCGTCGGCCTGGACGTGATCGGCGAGCACCTGACCGAAATCAACGTCACCAGCCCGACCTGCATCCGCGAAATCGACAATGCCTTCGGCACCGACATCGGCGGCCTGCTGATGGATGCCATCGAGAAAAAGCTGCAAGCTTGATGTGCATCACATGCAGCCTGTCGCTTGATGCTTGAAGCCCAAGGCGTGAAACCAACATTGCGTTATCATGCGCGGCCTGTGAAAAACGCGATGTTGGTTTTCTTGTCATGACACTTCCGTCCGATCTGCCCGCTGAACTCGCCCATAAAGGCGTGCGCCCGGTCGATCGCCTCGGATTTACCCTGTTTCTCGCGGCGCTCATCCATCTGGCGCTGCTGCTCGGCGTGGGCTTCACCATGGTCGAGCCCAAGCAGATCAGCAAAACCCTGGAAATCACCCTCGCCACCTTCAAGAGCGAAAAGAAGCCGGCGAAGGCTGACTTCCTCGCCCAGGAAAACCAGGAAGGCAGCGGCACCCTCGACAAGAAGGCGATCCCCAAAACCACCGAGGTCGCGCCGTTCCAGGACAATCAGGTCAAGAAAGTCACCCCGCCGCCGGCCGCCAAGCCGGAAGTGCAGGAAGCCGCGCCCAAGGCGGCCGTGACCACCGTCGCGCCGAAACCGAAAAAGGCGCCGACCAAGAAAGAAGAAGCCAAGACCGAGACCAAACCGACGGTCGACGCCCCGACTTTCGACAGCTCGCAGCTCTCCAGTGATATCGCCAGCCTCGAAGCCGAACTGGCCAACGAACAACAGCTGTACGCCAAGCGCCCGCGCATCCACCGCCTGAGCGCCGCCTCGACCATGCGCGACAAGGGCGCCTGGTACAAGGACGAATGGCGCAAGAAGGTCGAGCGCATCGGCAACCTCAATTACCCCGACGAAGCCCGGCGCAAGCAGATCTACGGCAATCTGCGCCTGATGGTGTCGATCAACCGCGACGGCTCGCTGTACGAAGTGCTGGTGCTGGAGTCTTCCGGCCAGCCGCTGCTGGATCAGGCGGCGCAGCGCATCGTGCGACTGGCGGCACCGTTCGCACCATTTACCGGGGACCTGTCGGACATCGACCGGCTGGAAATCATCCGCACCTGGAAATTCGCCCGGGGCGACCGGCTGTCCAGTAACTGAGTCGATCTTTTGCCCGCTCCAGCTTGTCAGTTCGCCCCCCGAACGCCACACTAGCGCACATGAAAAACGTCAGCCCCAGCTACCTCAAGCATCACTTCCTGATCGCCATGCCACACATGGCCGACCCGAACTTTGCCCACACCTTGACCTACATCGTCGAGCACACGGCCAATGGCGCCATGGGGCTGGTGGTCAACCGACCGCAAGAGCTGAATCTGGCCGACATCCTCGAACAACTGCGCCCGGACATCGATCCGCCGGCGCTGTGCCAGCATGTGCCGATCTTCATCGGCGGCCCGGTGCAGACTGATCGCGGTTTTGTCCTGCACCCGGCGGGCAAGACGTTCCAGGCTACCGTTGAGCTGGAGGGCGATCTGGCCCTGTCCACCTCGCAGGACGTGCTGTTCGCCATCGCCGACGGCGTAGGCCCGGCCAAAAGCGTCATCACCCTCGGTTATGCCGGTTGGGAAGCCGGTCAGCTGGAGGCCGAACTGGCCGACAATGCCTGGCTGACCTGCCCGTACGACGCCGACATCCTGTTCAACACCAGCAGTGAACTGCGCCTGGAAGCGGCGGCCAAGCATCTGGGGATCAACCTCAGCCTGCTGACCAGCCAGGCAGGACACGCCTGATGGCCCTGCGCCTGATCCTCGGCTTCGACTACGGCACCAAACAGATCGGCGTGGCGGTCGGCCAGGTGATTACCGGCCAGGCCCGCGAACTGTGCACCTTGAAGGCGCAAAACGGTGTGCCGGACTGGAATCAGGTCGAAGCCCTGATAAAGGAATGGAAACCCGACGCCGTGGTGGTCGGCCTGCCGCTGAACATGGACGGTACGCCCAGCGAGATGTGCGCCCGCGCCGAAAAATTCGCCCGCCGCCTCAACGGCCGCTTCAACTTGCCTTTCTATACCCACGACGAACGCCTGACGACCTTCGAAGCCAAGGGCGAGCGGCTGGTGCGCGGCGGACAGAAAGGCAGCTACCGCGACAACCCGGTGGACGCCATCGCCGCCGCCCTGCTGCTGCAAGGCTGGCTCGACGAAAACACCGCACTATTTGAATCCTGACAAGCGCTACGGCGCTTTTCTTTTGGTTACAACCCGAGCCCCGGTTCGCGAGAACCGGCTCGACCCCAAGAAGGAGCAACCATGAGCCTGCCCAATCCCGCCGATCTGATCAGCCAGATGGCGACCCGCCTCAAGGCGCACCTTGCCCAGCGTGATATCAGCGAACCGCGTTACATCGGCATCCGCACCGGCGGCGTCTGGGTCGCCCAGGCCCTGCTCGCAGAACTGGGCAGCGACGCGCCATTGGGCACGCTGGATGTTTCCTTCTACCGCGACGACTTCAGCCAGAACGGCCTGCACCCGCAAGTGCGCCCGTCCGCCCTGCCCTTCGAAATCGAAGGCCAGCATCTGGTGCTGATCGACGACGTACTGATGAGCGGCCGGACCATCCGCGCCGCCATGAACGAACTGTTCGACTACGGCCGCCCGGCCAGCGTGACGCTGGTCTGCCTGCTGGACCTGGATGCCGGCGAACTGCCGATCCGTCCGAACGTGGTCGGCGCGACCCTGTCGCTGGCCGCCCACGAGCGGGTCAAGCTGTCCGGGCCGGAGCTGGCCCTCGAACTGCAAGACCTTGCCCTTTAATCCGCCCTATTGAGAGTCCCCCTCGCGATGACGCCTCTAGATACCAAGCGCCCGCTGCAGCTCAATGATCAGGGCCAGCTGCGCCACTTCCTCTCGCTCGACGGCCTGCGCCGCGAGTTGCTGACGGAAATCCTCGACACCGCCGACTCGTTCCTCGAAGTCGGCGCCCGGGCCGTGAAGAAGGTCCCGTTGCTGCGCGGCAAGACCGTGTGCAACGTGTTCTTCGAAAACTCGACCCGCACCCGCACCACTTTCGAACTGGCGGCCCAGCGGCTGTCGGCGGACGTGATCACCCTGAACGTGTCGACCTCGTCGGCCAGCAAGGGCGAAACCCTGCTCGACACCCTGCGCAATCTGGAAGCCATGGCCGCCGACATGTTCGTCGTGCGCCACGGTGACTCCGGCGCTGCGCACTTCATCGCCGAGCATGTCTGCCCGCAAGTGGCGATCATCAACGGCGGCGACGGCCGGCACGCGCACCCGACCCAGGGCATGCTCGACATGCTGACCATCCGCCGCCACAAGGGCGGTTTCGAGAACCTCTCGGTGGCCATCGTCGGCGACATCCTGCACTCGCGGGTGGCGCGCTCGAACATGCTCGCCCTGAAGACCCTCGGCTGCCCGGACATCCGCGTGATCGCGCCGAAGACCCTGCTGCCGATCGGCATCGAGCAGTACGGCGTGAAGGTCTACACCGACATGACCGAAGGCCTGAAAGACGTCGACGTGGTGATCATGCTGCGCCTGCAGCGTGAGCGCATGACCGGCGGCCTGCTGCCGAGCGAAGGCGAGTTCTACCGCCTGTTCGGCCTGACCACCGCGCGCCTGGCCGGCGCCAAGCCCGATTGCATCGTCATGCACCCGGGTCCGATCAACCGCGGCGTGGAGATCGAATCGGCAGTGGCCGACGGCCCGCACTCGGTGATCCTCAATCAAGTCACCTACGGCATCGCGATCCGTATGGCCGTGTTGTCGATGGCCATGAGCGGACAAACAGCGCAGCGTCAATTCGAGCAGGAGAACGCCCAGTGAAGCTCAGCATTCTCGGCGCCCGCGTCATCGACCCAAGCAGCGGCCTGGATCAAATCACCGATATTCACGTTGAAGCCTGCAAGATCGTCGCCCTCGGCGCTGCACCGGTCGGTTTCACCGCCGTCGAAACCATCGACGCCCAAGGCCTTGTTGCCGCTCCAGGTCTCGTAGACCTGAACGTCGCCCTGCGCGAGCCGGGCTACAGCCGCAAAGGCACCATCGCCAGCGAAACCCGCGCGGCTGCGGCAGGTGGCGTGACCAGCCTGTGCTGCCCGCCGAAAACCAAACCCGTGCTTGACACCTCCGCCGTGGCCGAACTGATCCTCGACCGCGCCCGCGAGGCCGGCAACACCAAGGTGTTCCCGATCGGCGCGCTGAGCAAAGGTCTGGATGGTGAACAACTGGCCGAGCTGGTCGCCCTGCGCGACGCCGGTTGCGTGGCCTTCGGCAACGGCCTCGAAAGCTTCCGCAACACCCGCACCCTCTGCCGGGCGCTGGATTACGCGGCGACCTTCGACCTGACGGTGATTTTCAACTCCCAGGATCACGACCTCGCCGACGGCGGCCTGGCCCACGAAGGCGCCACCGCCAGTTTCCTCGGCCTGCCGGGCATCCCAGAAACCGCTGAAACCGTGGCCCTGGCCCGGGATCTGCTGCTGGTCGAGCAGACCGGCGTGCGTGCGCACTTCAGCCAGCTGACCAGTGCTCGCGGCGTGGCCCTGATCGCTCAAGCCCAGGCCCGTGGTTTGAAAGTCACGGCGGATGTCGCCCTGTATCAACTGATCCTGACGGACGAAGCGCTGATCGACTTCAGCAGCCTGTACCACGTGCAACCGCCGCTGCGCACCCGCGCCGACCGCGACGGTCTGCGTGAAGCGGTGAAGTCCGGCGTGGTCTCGGCCATCTCCAGCCATCACCAGCCCCAAGAGCGCGATGCCAAACTGGCACCGTTCGGCGCGACCGAGCCGGGCATCAGCAGCGTCGAGCTGTTGCTGCCGCTGGCGATGACCCTGGTCGAGGATGGCCTGCTGGACCTGCCGACCCTGCTGGCCCGCCTGAGCGCCGGCCCGGCCGAGGCCCTGCGCCTGCCGGCGGGCAAACTGGCGGTCGGCGGCGCGGCGGATATCGTGCTGTTCGATCCGAAGGCTTCGACCGTTGCCGGTGAAACCTGGCTGTCGAAAGGCGAGAACTGCCCGTTCCTAGGCCATAGCCTGCCGGGTGTGGTGCGTTACACCTTGGTGGATGGCCGGATCAGCCACCAGGCGTAAAAAAATAGCGAGGGAGCCAGCTCCCTCGCCATCACTTACTGAAAGGCGCCCCGCCCTTCGGCATTACGCACGGACACCTGATCGTTCAGCGTCCAGAAGTCATACAGCACCCCCAGAAAGAACAACCCGCCGGTCAGCAGGTACACCAATCCGCTGATCCACTTGCCCTGATACATCCGGTGCACGCCGAGCGCGCCGAGAAAGGTCAGGAGAATCCACGCCACGTTGTACTCGATCGGCCCCGCCGTGAAACGCAGGTCGGCTTCGCGATCCATCGCCGGGATCAGAAACACGTCGATCAGCCAGCCGATCCCCAGCAACCCGAAGGTGAAAAACCAGATCGTGCCGGTCACCGGTTTGCCGTAATAGAAGCGGTGTGAGCCTGTGAAACCGAAAATCCACAACAGGTAACCGATCACCTTGCTATGGGTGTCTTTTTCCTTCACACGGGGCAGCTGATAGCCGTTCATTAAGACCTCGATACACGCGATAGATAAATATTCTTTAATTCTTTGTGACTTTTTTACAGGTAGCCGACGTATGGCAAATGCTACCGTGTCTCCCGTCAAAGCCTTATAGCACCGGACTCCTGTCCGACAATTGCGTCTTTTTGCCGCTTATTTGGTTCCGTTGGCACCCGATTGAATCGACCAACGGCCTCGGAAGGGACAAAAAAGCTGTTATAAAGTTGCGCGCTATCACATGAAGAGCCCTGCCTAATGCGTCCATTTTTCAAGACATGGCTAACTATTTGCCTATTAATGCCACTGGCCGCCCACGCCACCAATCGTGAGCAACGTCTTCCAAACGTTAACGGTTTCACCCCTAAATCCCATGCCTCTGCTCCTTCGAACAAAGGCAAACAGGTCAAACACACCACGCTGAGCAGCAACGGCCGCAGCAAGCTGGTGCCACCGATGGCGACCAAGGAAAGCAGCAACGTCCTCAGTCGCGCGGTAAACGTCCTCGGTACACCCTACCGTTGGGGCGGCAGCAGCCCGAGTAAAGGCTTCGACTGCAGCGGTCTGGTGAAATACGCGTTCAACGACGCCACGTTCGACCTGCCACGCACCTCGAACGCCATGGCCAGCGGTCACGGCGAGAAAGTCGAACGCAAGGACCTGAAGCCGGGCGACCTGATTTTCTTCAACATCAAGAGCCGTCGGGTCAATCACGTTGCCATCTACCTGGGCAACGACCGTTTCATCCATGCGCCACGGCGCGGCAAGTCGGTGAGCATCGACACACTGAACAAGCCGTACTGGGAAAAGCATTACGTGGTGGCCAAACGCGTATTGCCGAAAGAACAGGGGCAGATGCGCGTCGTTCAGCGCTGATTGCTCAGACACAAAAAATCGCAGCCCTCGGGCTGCGATTTTTTTTGCCTAGAAGTTATCCGGCGTGCGCGCCTTCTCCCGCGCATGTTCACGGCTGATCAAGCCCTTGGTCACCAGATCCTTCAGGCACATGTCGAGTGTCTGCATCCCCAGCGAGCCACCGGTCTGTATCGCCGAGTACATCTGCGCCACCTTGTCCTCGCGGATCAGGTTACGGATCGCCGACGTCCCCAGCATGATCTCGTGCGCCGCCACCCGGCCGCCGCCGATCTTCTTGATCAGCGTCTGCGACACCACCGCCAGCAGCGACTCCGAGAGCATCGAGCGCACCATGGATTTTTCGTCCCCGGGGAACACGTCCACCACGCGGTCGATGGTCTTGGCCGCCGACGTGGTGTGCAAGGTGCCGAACACCAGGTGTCCGGTTTCGGCGGCGGTGAGTGCCAGGCGGATGGTTTCCAGATCGCGCATCTCACCCACCAGGATCACGTCCGGGTCTTCGCGCAGTGCCGAACGCAACGCGGTGGCGAAACTGCGGGTATCGCGATGGACTTCGCGCTGATTGATCAGGCATTTGCGCGATTCGTGAACGAATTCGATCGGATCCTCGATGGTCAGGATGTGGTGATGACGATGGGTGTTGAGGTAATCGATCATCGCCGCCAGGGTCGTGGACTTGCCGGAGCCGGTCGGCCCGGTCACCAGTACCAGCCCGCGCGGCGCATCGGTGATCTTGCGGAAGACGTCGCCCATGGCGAGGTCTTCCATGCTCAGCACTTTCGACGGGATGGTCCGGAACACCGCGCCGGCGCCACGGTTCTGGTTGAAGGCATTGACCCGAAAGCGCGCCACGCCGGGGACTTCGAAGGAAAAGTCGGTTTCCAGATGTTTCTCGAAGTCCACCCGCTGAGTGTCGTTCATGATGTCGTAGATCAGCTCGTGCACTTGCTTGTGATCCAGCGCCGGCAGATTGATCCGCCGCACATCGCCATCCACGCGGATCATCGGCGGCAGACCGGCCGACAGGTGCAGGTCGGAAGCGCCCTGTTTGGCGCTGAAGGCCAGCAGTTCAGTGATATCCATAGCGTCCCTCAATTCCAGTAGAATGCCGCGAACCTTCAGACCGCTGGCGCCTCTTGATGTCCACGATAGCAGACAACATTCAACTGGTTAGTTCGCGAATCCAGGCAGCCGTCAAAGCCGCCGGACGCGATGAAAACAGCGTCCAGCTGCTGGCCGTGAGCAAGACCAAACCGGCCGAAGCCCTGCGCGAAGCGTACGCCGCCGGCCTGCGCGACTTCGGCGAGAACTACCTGCAAGAGGCCCTCGGCAAACAGCTCGAACTGGCCGACCTGCCCTTGATCTGGCACTTCATCGGCCCCATTCAGTCGAACAAGACCCGCTCGATTGCCGAGCATTTCGCCTGGGTGCACTCCGTGGATCGTCTGAAAATCGCCCAACGCCTGTCCGAGCAACGCCCGGCGGATCTGCCGCCACTGAACATCTGCATTCAGGTCAACGTCAGCGGTGAAGCCAGCAAGTCCGGCTGCACGCCGCAAGATCTCCCGGCGCTGGCCCAGGCCATCAGCGCCCTGCCGCGCCTGAAGCTGTGCGGGCTGATGGCAATTCCCGAGCCGACTGAAGATCGCGCCGAGCAGGATGCTGCATTCGCCGCCGTTCAGAAGTTGCAGGCAAGCCTCGATATGCCGCTCGACACACTTTCCATGGGCATGAGCCACGACCTCGAGTCGGCCATTGCCCAGGGCGCCACCTGGGTCCGTATCGGTACGGCCCTGTTCGGCGCCCGCGACTATTCCCAATCTTGAACATTTCCAGATAAGGACCTGACATGAGCAACACACGTATTGCCTTTATCGGTGCCGGCAACATGGCCGCCAGCCTGATCGGCGGCCTGCGGGCCAAGGGTCTGGAAGCTGCACGGATTCGCGCCAGCGATCCGGGCGAAGAAACCCGCGCCAAAGTCAGCGCCGAACACGGCATCGAAACCTTCGCCGACAACGCCCAGGCCATCGACGGCGCTGACGTGGTGGTACTGGCGGTCAAGCCACAAGCCATGAAAGCCGTGTGCGAAGCGATTCGCCCGAGCCTGAAACCGAATCAACTGGTGGTCTCCATCGCCGCCGGCATCACCTGCGCCAGCATGACCGCATGGCTCGGCGAGCAGCCGATCGTGCGCTGCATGCCGAACACCCCGGCGCTGCTGCGTCAGGGCGTGAGCGGTTTGTACGCCACCGGCGCAGTGAGTGCCGAACAACGCCAGCAGGCTGAAGAGCTGCTGTCCGCCGTCGGCATCGCCCTGTGGCTGAACGAAGAGCAGCAACTGGACGCGGTCACCGCCGTCTCCGGCTCCGGCCCGGCGTATTTCTTCCTGCTGATCGAAGCCATGACCGCCGCCGGCGTCAAACTTGGCCTGCCGAAGGAAACCGCCGAGCAACTGACCTTGCAGACCGCTCTGGGCGCTGCGCACATGGCCGTGTCCAGCGACGTCGACGCCGCCGAACTGCGCCGCCGCGTGACCTCGCCAGCGGGCACCACGGAAGCTGCGATCAAATCGTTCCAGGCCGGCGGCTTCGAAGCCCTGGTGGAAAAAGCACTCGGCGCCGCCGCGCACCGCTCGGCCGAAATGGCCGAACAACTGGGCAAATAAGGAGCCTTACATGATTGGATTGAACACCGCAGCGGTCTACGTGCTGCAAACCCTCGGCAGCCTGTATCTGCTGATCGTGCTGCTGCGCTTCGTCCTGCAACTGGTGCGGGCGAACTTCTACAACCCGCTGTGCCAGTTCGTGGTCAAGGCCACCCAGCCGCTGCTGAAGCCACTGCGCCGGATCATCCCGAGCATGTTCGGCCTCGACATGTCGTCGCTGGTGCTGGCGATTCTCGTGCAACTGGCGCTGATGGCGCTGACCCTGCTGCTGACCTACGGCACCACCGGCAACCCGCTGCAACTGCTGATCTGGTCGCTGATCGGCGTGACGGCGCTGTTCCTGAAGATTTTCTTCTGGGCCATGATCATCAGCATCATCCTGTCCTGGGTCGCACCGGGCAGCCACAATCCGGGCGCCGAACTGGTGAACCAGATCTGCGAACCGGCCTTGGCGCCGTTCCGCCGCATCGTGCCGAACCTCGGTGGTCTGGACCTGTCGCCGATCTTCGCCTTCCTCGTGCTGAAGCTGATCGACATGCTGGTGATCAACAACCTCGCGGCGATGACAATGATGCCGGAAATCCTGCGCCTGCTGATGTGAGCTGGTTTCGCTGGGACGGTGACGACCTGATTCTGGAATGTCACCTGCAACCGGCCGCCCGCAGCGATGATTTCTGCGGGCTGCACGGTGATCGCCTGAAGATCCGCCTGACCGCGCCGCCGGTCGAGGGCAAGGCCAATGCCTATCTGATGGGGTTTCTGGCCAAGGCTTTTGGGGTTTCCAAGAGCCAGGTCAGTTTGCTCAGCGGCGAGCTGAACCGGCAGAAGCGAGTGCGCGTCAGCGCACCGAAAAAGCTGCCGGATCTGCCGGGGCTCTGCCGCCCCTGATCGTTGCTTGCCGCTAACCCCACCGGTCTTTAGACTTACGCCTCATTTCAACGAGAGCAGGGTCGATGCCAGCTGCCTTTCCCCCCGATTCTGTTGGTCTGGTGACGCCGCAAACGGCGCACTTCAGCGAACCGCTGGCCCTGGCCTGCGGCCGTTCGCTGGCCGATTATGACCTGATCTACGAAACCTACGGCACGCTGAACGCGCAAGCGAGCAACGCCGTGCTGATCTGCCACGCCCTGTCCGGCCACCACCACGCTGCGGGTTACCACAGCGTCGACGACCGCAAGCCCGGTTGGTGGGACAGCTGCATCGGCCCCGGCAAACCGATCGACACCAACAAGTTCTTCGTGGTCAGCCTGAACAACCTCGGCGGTTGCAACGGCTCTACCGGCCCGAGCAGCCTCAACCCGGAAACCGGCAAGCCATTCGGCGCCGACTTCCCGGTGCTGACCGTGGAAGACTGGGTGCACAGCCAGGCGCGCCTGGCCGACCTGCTCGGCATCGGCCAGTGGGCCGCGGTGATCGGCGGCAGCCTCGGCGGCATGCAGGCGCTGCAATGGACCATCACTTACCCGGATCGCGTTCGGCACTGCCTGGCCATCGCCTCGGCCCCCAAGCTGTCGGCGCAGAACATCGCCTTCAACGAAGTGGCGCGCCAGGCGATCCTCACCGACCCGGAATTCCACGGCGGCTCGTTCCAGGAACAGGGCGTGATCCCCAAGCGCGGCCTGATGCTGGCGCGGATGGTCGGGCACATCACTTACCTGTCCGACGACTCCATGGGCGAGAAATTCGGCCGTGGCCTGAAGAGCGAAAAGCTCAACTACGACTTCCACAGCGTCGAGTTCCAGGTCGAAAGCTACCTGCGCTATCAGGGCGAAGAGTTCTCCGGGCGCTTCGATGCCAACACCTATCTGTTGATGACCAAGGCGCTGGACTACTTCGATCCGGCGGCGAACTTCAACGATAACCTGGCGAAAACCTTCGAAGGTGCGAAAGCCAGGTTCTGCGTGATGTCGTTCACCACCGACTGGCGCTTCTCCCCGGCCCGCTCGCGGGAACTGGTCGACGCGCTGATGGCGGCGCGCAAAGACGTCAGCTACCTGGAAATCGACGCGCCGCAAGGCCACGACGCCTTCCTGATTCCGATCCCGCGTTATTTGCAGGCGTTCGGCAATTACATGAACCGCATTACGTTGTGAGAAAGCCATGAGAGCTGATCTGGAAATCATCCAGGAATGGATCCCCGCCGGCAGCCGCGTGCTCGACCTCGGTTGCGGTGACGGCGAGTTGCTGACCTGGCTGCGCGACCACAAGCAGGTCACCGGCTACGGCCTGGAAAACGACGCCGACAACATCGCGCAGTGCGTGGCCAAGGGCGTCAACGTCATCGAGCAGGACCTGGACAAGGGCCTGGGCAACTTCGCCAGCAACAGCTTCGACATCGTGGTGATGACCCAGGCCCTGCAAGCCGTGCATTACCCGGACAAGATCCTCGACGAAATGCTGCGGGTCGGTCGCCAGTGCATCATCACGTTCCCCAACTTCGGTCACTGGCGCTGCCGCTGGTACCTGGCGAGCAAAGGCCGGATGCCGGTGTCGGAATTCCTGCCGTACACCTGGTACAACACGCCGAACATCCACTTCTGCACCTTCGAAGACTTTGAAGAACTTTGTCGCGAACGTGAGGCGAAGGTCATTGATCGGCTTGCCGTGGATCAACAGCACCGCCACGGGTGGGCCAGTAAGCTATGGCCTAATCTGTTAGGTGAGATCGGTATCTACCGCGTCAGCAGCCCGGGGCTTGCGGATCACAGAATCGCGGTCTGAACCACGACATTGCGAGGAGAACGAACATGGGACGCTTGATTACCGCGCTATTGGCCGCCTGCCTGAGCCTGTCGGCCGTGGCCGCCGATGCCATCAAGGGCGAACGCAAGGAAGTGTTCGGTGATGTCACCGTGCATTACAACACCTTCAACTCCACCTTCCTGACGCCGGACATCGCCAAGGCTGCCGAGTTGATTCGCAGCAAGAACCAGGGCGTGATCAATGTCTCGGTGATCAAGGAAGGCAAACCGCTGATCGCCCAGGTCACCGGCACCGTCAAAGACCTGACCAGCCAGAGCGTGCCGCTGACCTTCCGCCAGATCACCGAACAGGGCGCGATCTACTACATCGCCCAGTACCCGGTGGAACAGCAGGAAACCCGCACCTTTGAAATCAAGGTGAAGACCGGCGACAAGATCAACACCATCAATTTCAACCAAGAGCTTTTCCCTGGCCAATGATCAATCTCAAGCAACTCGTACTGGCCAGCCATAACGCCGGCAAACTCAAGGAACTCCAGGCCATGCTCGGCGATTCGGTGCAACTGCGCTCGATCGGCGAATTCAGCAGCGTGGAGCCGGAAGAAACCGGCCTGTCGTTCGTCGAGAACGCGATTCTCAAGGCGCGCAATGCCGCTCGCATCTCCGGGCTGCCGGCGCTGGCCGACGATTCGGGGCTGGCGGTGGATTTCCTCGGCGGTGCGCCGGGCATCTACTCGGCGCGCTACGCCGACGGCAAGGGCGACGCGGCGAACAACGCCAAACTGCTCGATGCCTTGAAAGACGTGCCTGAAGCCGAGCGCGGCGCGCAGTTCGTCTGCGTGCTGGCGCTGGTGCGTCACGCCGACGATCCGCTGCCAATCCTCTGCGAAGGCCTGTGGCACGGGCGCATTCTGACCGCCGCCAGCGGTGAGCACGGTTTCGGCTACGACCCGTTGTTCTGGGTGCCGGAGCGTGACGTGTCCAGCGCCGAGCTGAGCCCGAGCGACAAGAACCAGATCAGCCACCGCGCCCGCGCAATGGATCTGCTGCGCCAGCGTCTGGGCTTGAAATGACCGATAGTTTCTCCGCGTCGTCGCTGATTATCGGCGGCGCCGCCTCCTCGCCTCGGGCGCCGTTGCCGACGCTACCGCCCCTGGCGCTGTACATCCACATCCCGTGGTGTGTGCGCAAATGCCCCTATTGCGACTTCAACTCCCACACCGCCAGCCCCGTGCTGCCGGAGCAGGAGTACGTCGACGCGATGCTGGCCGACCTCGATCAGGATCTGCACGCGGTGTACGGCCGTGAGTTGAGTTCGATCTTCTTTGGCGGCGGCACGCCGAGCCTGTTCAGCGCCGAAGCCCTTGGTCGCTTGCTGGAAGGCGTGAAACAACGCATCCCGTTTGCCGATGACATCGAAATCACCCTGGAAGCCAACCCCGGGACTTTCGAGCAAGAGAAGTTCGTCGCCTACCGCAAACTGGGGATCAATCGCCTGTCGATCGGCATCCAGAGCTTCCAGCAGGAAAAGCTCAAGGCCCTCGGCCGTATCCACAACGGCGACGAAGCGGTACGCGCCGCCGGCATGGCGCGCCAGGCCGGGTTCGATAACTTCAACCTCGACTTGATGCACGGCTTGCCGGACCAGTCACTGGACGATGCTCTGAGCGATCTGCGCCAGGCGATCGAACTGAAGCCAACGCACATTTCCTGGTATCAGCTGACGCTGGAGCCGAACACCGTGTTCTGGAACCAGCCGCCAGTGCTGCCGGAAGACGACACGCTGTGGGACATTCAAGAGGCCGGACAGGCGCTGCTGGCCGAGCACGGTTACGCGCAGTACGAAGTTTCGGCCTACGCGCAACCGGGTCGCCCGGCGCGGCACAACCTGAATTACTGGAGCTTCGGCGACTTCATCGGCATCGGCGCCGGCGCCCACGGCAAGCTCAGTCACCCGGACGGGCGCATCGTGCGCACCTGGAAGACGCGCTTGCCGAAGGACTACCTCAACCCGGCCAAAAGCTTCCAGGCCGGCGAGAAAGCCCTGACCAACGACGAGATGCCGTTCGAGTTCCTGATGAACGCCCTGCGCCTGACCGCCGGCGTCGAATCGCGCCTGTACCCGGAGCGCACCGGCCTGCCGCTGGAGAGCCTCGACGAACACCGGCGCGAGGCCGAACAAAGCGGTCTGTTGCAGGTCGAACCGTCACGTCTGGCGGCCACCGAACGCGGACAACTGTTCCTCAACGACTTGCTGCAGAAATTTCTGAGCTGAGCCCAACGCCCAACGCCCAACGGCAGCCCTAAGGAAAAAACATGGATTTGATTCTCGACCTGCTCGCCACCGTGTCCCGCTGGAGCCGCAGCAACCTCTCGGAAATCGCTCTGGCCCTGGTGGGCTGTCTGCTGGTGCTGTTCGGCGCTGACTTCAAGGCCTGGGTCGAGCAACGCCTGGGCAGCATCGCCGGCGCCCTGCGCGTCCCGTTGATGGCCCTGCTCTGCCTGATCGGCAGCGGCGCAGCGCTGATCTACGCGACGCCTTGGGTGGTGAAGGGGCTGAGCCAGTTCAACAACTACAGCCTGGCGCCGGTGTTGTTGGTGGTGCTGGTGTTGATTGGCGTGGTCGCGGATCGCCGCTGATCTCCACATGCTCGTTCCCACGCTCTGCGTGGGAATGCAGCCCGGGACGCTCTGCGTCCCTGAAGCGGACGCGGAGCGTCCATTGAGGCATTCCCACGCAGAGCGTGGGAACGATCACTGCGCAGTGCTTAAGCGAGCTTCTCGAACTTCAGATCCCACACGCCATGCCCAAGACGTTCGCCGCGGCGTTCGAACTTGGTGATCGGCCGCTCGGCCGGGCGAGGTACGCACTTGCCGTCTTCGGCGAGGTTGCGATAGCCCGGGGCGACGTTCATCACTTCCAGCATGTATTCGGCGTACGGTTCCCAGTCGGTGGCCATGTGCAGAATGCCGCCAACCTTCAGCTTGCTGCGCACCAGCTCAGCGAAGGACGCCTGAACGATGCGGCGCTTGTGGTGGCGGCTCTTGTGCCACGGATCCGGGAAGAACAGCATCAGGCGATCAAGGCTGTTGTCGGCGATGCAGCGGTTGAGCACTTCGATCGCGTCGCAATCGTAGACCCGCAGGTTGGTCAGGCCCTGAGTCAGCACGCCGTTGAGCAGCGCGCCGACACCCGGACGGTGAACCTCGACACCGATGAAATCCTGTTCCGGCGCAGCGGCGGCCATTTCCAACAGCGAGTGGCCCATGCCGAAACCGATTTCCAGCGAACGCGGCGCGGAACGGCCGAACACCTGGTCGTAATCCACTGGCGCATCGGCCAGCGGCAGGACGAACTTCGGCGCGCCCTGATCCAGGCCGCGCTGCTGGCCTTCGGTCATGCGCCCGGCGCGCATCACGAAACTCTTGATGCGGCGGTGTTGGCGCTCGTCGCCTTCTTCCGTCTGGATTGGCGTGTCGTTCGATTCAGTCATCAATAGCTCTTACTTGATCAGACCATCCAGCGGCGAAGAGGCGCTGGCATAGAGTTTTTTCGGCATGCGGCCGGCGAGGTAGGCCAGGCGGCCCGCGACGATCGCGTGTTTCATGGCTTCGGCCATCATGATCGGCTGCTGGGCGTGGGCGATGGCCGAGTTCATCAGCACCGCGTCACAGCCCAGTTCCATCGAGATGGTGGCGTCGGAAGCGGTGCCGACACCGGCATCCACCAACACCGGGATCTTGGCTTCTTCGAGGATGATCTGCAGGTTGTACGGGTTGCAGATCCCCAGGCCCGAACCGATCAGACCGGCCAGCGGCATGACCGCGATGCAGCCGATTTCCGCCAGTTGACGGGCGATGATCGGGTCATCACTGGTGTAGACCATCACGTCGAAGCCTTCCTTGACCAGCACTTCGGCGGCCTTGAGGGTTTCGATCACGTTGGGGAACAGGGTTTTCTGGTCGGCCAGCACTTCCAGCTTCACCAGGTTGTGGCCGTCGAGCAGCTCACGGGCCAGGCGGCAGGTGCGCACGGCTTCGACCGCGTCGTAGCAGCCGGCGGTGTTCGGCAGGAAGGTATAGCGATCCGGCGACAGCACTTCGAGCAGGTTCGGCTCGCCTTCGATCTGGCCCAGGTTGGTGCGGCGCACGGCGAAGGTGACGATCTCGGCACCCGAGGCTTCGATGGCCAGGCGGGTTTCTTCCATGTCACGGTACTTGCCGGTACCGACCAGCAAACGCGACTGGTAAGTACGACCGGCCAGAACGAAAGGCTTGTCGCTACGAACGATGCTCATGGGGAATCCTCTGTTGGGGTGAGGGTCTTGCAGAATTCTCGGCCCATGCAGGCCTGGCGGTCAGCCGCCGCCGATGGCGTGCACGACTTCGACGTTGTCGCCGTCGTTCAAAGTGGTGTCGGCATGCTGGCTGCGCGGGACGATATCCAGATTGAGTTCGACCGCGACGCGGCGTCCGGTCAGATCCAGACGGGTCAGCAGGGCCGCAACGGTTTCACCGTCGGGCAGTTCAAAGGATTCACCGTTCAACTGAATGCGCATGCGCAACGCCGCCATCACTTTTTAGGGGGTGGCATTCTAGCCCGATCATGACCTAAAGGTCAGCACCAAGCGTCAAGCGGTTGGGTGCAGGCGCCAGGCGGCGAGTCCGAGACACAGCCAGCCGATCAGGAACGCCAGGCCGCCGAACGGGGTGATGATGCCGAGCTTGCCGATGCCGATGGTGGTCAGCAGGTACAGGCTGCCGGAGAACAGCAGGATACCGACGGTGAACGAGAGGCCGGCCCAGGCGACCAGACGCCCCTGAAGCTGGGTGGCCAGCAGCGCCACGCCGAACAGCGCCAGCGCGTGCACCAATTGGTAGGTGACGCCGGTATGGAAGATCGCCAGGTACTCGGGGGTCAGGCGGTTTTTCAGGCCATGGGCGGCGAATGCGCCGAGGCCGACACCGGTGAAACCAAAGAAGGCAGCCAGCATCAGAAAGCTACGCAGCATGTAGAACTCCAGTCAGACTCGATCGGCAGGGTCTGTATAATGGCCCGCTCAACCGGTTCGGCCAAGCCATCTCTATGCTGCGTTTATTTCTCCGTCGTTTCACGAAGGCCCTGCTCTGGTTCGCGGGCGGCAGCGTATTGCTGGTGTTGGTGTTTCGCTTCGTGCCGCCACCGGGCACGGCGCTGATGGTCGAGCGCAAGATCGAATCCTGGGTCGACGGCGAGCCGATCGATTTGCAACGCACGTGGAAGCCGTGGGACGAGATCTCCGATGACCTGAAGGTCGCGGTGATTGCCGGTGAAGACCAGAAATTCCCCGAGCACTGGGGTTTTGACCTGAGCGCGATCAAGGCCGCACTGGCCCACAACGAACTGGGCGGTTCGATTCGCGGCGCCAGCACCCTGAGCCAGCAAGTGTCGAAGAACCTGTTCTTGTGGTCCGGTCGCAGCTATCTGCGAAAGGGCCTGGAGGCGTGGTTTACCGCACTGATCGAAGTGTTCTGGCCCAAGCAGCGGATTCTCGAGGTGTACCTGAACAGCGTCGAGTGGGATGACGGTGTGTTTGGCGCCGAAGCGGCGGCAAGGCATCACTTTGGCGTAGGCGCCAGGTCGTTGTCCCGGCAGCAGGCGAGTTATCTGGCGGCTGTGCTGCCGAATCCCCGGGTCTGGAGCGCCAGTCATCCGACCGCTTATGTGTCGCGCCGAGCCGGCTGGATTCGCCAGCAGATGAGCCAGCTGGGTGGCGACAGCTATTTGCTGACACTCAACGATTCGCGCCGCGCGCCCTGGGCCCAATGACGTTCTGACAGGCAAAAAAAACGCCCCGATCATCACTGATCGGGGCGTTTTTTATTGTCGGACTGCCGGTTATGCGGCAATCGACAACTTGAGCTTGTTCATCGCGCTCTTCTCGAGCTGACGGATCCGCTCGGCCGACACGTTGTACTTCTGCGCCAGGTCGTGCAGCGTGGCCTTCTCTTCTGCCAGCCAGCGCTGGTAGAGGATGTCGCGACTGCGTTCGTCCAGCACTTCCAGCGCTTCGTGCAGGTTGTGATTGGAGTTGTCGCTCCAGTCGGCGTCTTCCAGTTGACGCGCCGGGTCGTACCGGTGGTCTTCCAGGTAGTTGGCCGGCGACTGGAAAGCGCTGTCGTCGTCCGCTTCCGCAGCCGGGTCGAAGGCCATGTCATGGCCGGTCAGGCGACTTTCCATCTCACGCACTTCACGCGGCTCGACGCCGAGGCTTTCCGCCACACGGTGGACTTCCTCGTTGTTCAGCCAGGCCAGACGTTTCTTCTGGCTGCGCAGGTTGAAGAACAGCTTGCGCTGGGCCTTGGTGGTCGCGACTTTCACGATCCGCCAGTTGCGCAGGATGAACTCGTGAATCTCGGCCTTGATCCAGTGCACCGCGAAGGACACCAGACGCACGCCCATTTCCGGGTTGAAACGCTTCACGGCCTTCATCAGGCCGACGTTACCTTCCTGGATCAGGTCAGCCTGAGCCAGACCGTAGCCGGAATAGCTACGGGCGATGTGTACGACAAACCGCAGGTGGGCGAGCACCATCTGCCGAGCCGCCCCCAAATCCTGCTCATAGTAGAGACTCTCGGCCAGTTCACGCTCCTGCTCCGGCGTCAGCAATGGAATGCTGTTGACGGTGTGCACGTAGGCTTCCAGGTTTGCGCCTGGAACCAATGCATACGCAGGTTGCAAAGAATTGGACATACGGAAAAACCTCCGACTTACATACTCATGCTTTTCAGCATTGCGAAAAATTGACCGGAAACTCAAATGAAAGTTTCCTTAACCACTGAAAGGTCAATCACGCGCAAAAAAAGATTCTACTTCGGCGCCAGCTCCCTGAGATGACGTGCGACTGCAATCCATGCACCGATATAACCCAACAGCACCGCGCCAAGCAAGAGCGACAGACCGTCGGCAACTGGCACGCCGGCCAGTGCGAAATCACTGCCGTACAAACCGGCCAGCCCGACCACCGCGTCGTTCAGCCAGTTCAGGCCGAACGCCAAAACACCCCAGGACAGCAGCCCCGCACCGAAGCCATACAGCGCGCCCATATAAAGGAAAGGACGACGCACATAGCTGTCGGTGCCGCCGACGAGTTTAATCACTTCTATCTCGGTGCGGCGGTTTTCAATATGAAGACGAATGGTATTGCCTATCACCAAAAGTAATGCAGAAACCAGCAACACCGTCAGACCGAACACGAAACGGTCACCGAGCTTGAGGATGGCGGCCAGACGCTCGACCCAGACTAGATCAAGTTGCGCCTGTTGTACCTTGGGCAGCTCGGAAAGTTTTTGTCTTAATGCTTCCAGGGTCGACTTGTCGACCTCGTTCGGCGTCACCAGCACTACGCCCGGCAGCGGGTTTTCCGGCAGTTCGCGCAGGGCTTCGCCCAATCCGGACTGCTGCTGGAACTCTTCCAGCGCCTGATCGCGGCCGACATATTCAGCATCAGCTACGCCCGGCATGCCTTTGATCTGATCACGCAACACTTCGCCCTGAGCCGGACTGGCCTCGAGCTCCAGGTACAGCGAAATCTGCGCCGCGCGCTGCCACGAGCCGCCCAGACGCTCGACGTTGCTCAGCAACAGCGAAAGGCCCATCGGCAGGCTCAGCGCAACCGCCATCACCATGCAGGTGAAGAAGCTGCCGATCGGCTGCTTGCCGAGGCGGCGCAGGCTGTCGATCCAGCTCGCGCGATGGCTTTCGATCCAGGCACGGAACAACGTGGCGAAGTCCGGGCCGTCGTCATCGTCGTGCTTTTTCTTCTTTGGCGGTTGCGGATCGGCGGCCTTCGGGGCCACGCGCTCGGAAACCTTCGGACTACGTGTTGCACTCATACGCCGGCCTCCCCGTCACCGATCAATCGGCCGCGTTGCAGGGTCAGCATGCGATGGCGCATGCGCGCGATCAGCGCCAGGTCGTGACTGGCGATCAGCACGCTGGTGCCCAGGCGGTTGATGTCTTCGAACACACCCATGATCTCGGCCGCCAGACGCGGATCGAGGTTACCGGTCGGTTCGTCCGCCAGCAGCAGGGCCGGACGGTGAACGATGGCGCGGGCAATGCCGACGCGCTGTTGCTGACCGGTAGACAGGTCGCCCGGATACAACTCGGCCTTGTCCGACAGCGCCACGCGCTCCAGCGCCGAATCGACGCGCTTGGCGATCTCGACCTTGGACAGTCCGAGAATCTGCAACGGCAGCGCGACGTTGTTGAACACCGTGCGATCGAACAGCAGTTGATGGTTCTGGAACACCACGCCGATCTGCCGACGCAGGAACGGAATCTGCGCATTGCTGATGGTGCTCAGGTCTTGCCCGGCGAGCAGCAGTTTGCCGCTGGTCGGACGCTCCATCGCCAGCAGCAGGCGCAACAGAGTGGATTTACCGGCACCGGAGTGGCCGGTGACAAACAGGAACTCGCCGCGACGGACTCGAAAGCTCAGCTCATGCAAGCCGACGTGACCGTTCGGGTAGCGCTTACCGACCTGTTCGAAACGAATCATGAACGCTCCCGCTCGGCAAACAGTGCCTGGACAAAGGGTTCGGCTTCAAAGGTACGCAGATCGTCGATGCCTTCACCGACGCCGATATAGCGGATCGGCAGGCCGAATTGCTTGGCCAGGGCGAAAATCACCCCGCCCTTCGCGGTGCCGTCGAGCTTGGTCAGCGCCAGGCCGGTCAGTTCGACGGTCTGGTTGAATTGCTTGGCCTGGTTGATGGCGTTCTGGCCGGTGCCGGCGTCGAGCACCAGCAACACTTCGTGCGGCGCATCGGCGTCGAGCTTGCCGATCACCCGGCGAACCTTCTTCAGTTCTTCCATCAGGTTGTCTTTGGTGTGCAGACGACCGGCGGTGTCGGCGATCAGCACGTCGATGCCACGAGCCTTGGCGGCCTGCACGGCGTCGAAGATCACCGAAGCCGAGTCCGCGCCCGTGTGCTGGGCGATCACCGGAATCTTGTTGCGCTCGCCCCAGACCTGCAATTGCTCGACAGCCGCGGCACGGAAGGTGTCACCGGCGGCCAGCATGACCTTCTTGCCTTCCAGTTGCAGTTTCTTCGCCAGCTTGCCAATGGTGGTGGTCTTGCCGGCGCCGTTGACGCCAACCACCAGAATCACGAACGGCTTGTTCTGGGAAACGATCTTCAGCGGCTGCTCGACCGGTTTGAGCATCGCGGCCAGCTCGGCCTGCAGGGATTTGTACAGGGCGTCGGAATCGGCCAGCTCTTTACGCGCGACCTTCTGGGTCAGGCGCTGGATGATTACCGAAGTCGCCTCGACGCCGACGTCGGCAGTCAGCAGGCGGGTTTCGAGATCGTCGAGCAGATCGTCATCGATGGCTTTCTTGCCGAGGAACAGGCTGGCCATGCCCTCGCCGATGCTGGCACTGGTCTTGGACAGGCCCTGCTTGAGACGGGCGAAGAAGCCGGCCTTGGTTTCTTCGGTGCGCGGGGCCTCGACCGGGGTTTCAACCTGGATGTCCACAGGAGCGACGGGCGCGACTGGCGCTACAGCGACCGGTGCAGGTGCAGGTGCAGGTGCAGGTGCAGGTGCAGGTGCAGGTGCAGGCTCAGGCGCTTCGACAATCGAAGCAACCGGGGCAGCAACCACAGGTTCTGGAATGACAGGAGCCGCTTCCACCACTGGCGCCGGAACAGGCTCGGGGGCGAACGCAACGGGCGCAGGAATCGGCGGCGTAACGTGCGGCACAGCCTCTTCAACCAGCGCCACCGGCTCTTCCGCCACTGGCAAGGTCAGCCAAGGCTCGCTGGCCGGGGACAGCGGCAACTCAGCGGCAGTCGGCACTTCAGGCTCGGCCTCGGCCACCGGTTGCAGCACCGGCTCGGCAATCGGCAGCACAACCGGTGCCGGCGCTTCTTCTATTACGGGAGCGGGCGCAGGGGCCGGCTCAGGAATGGCAGTCGGCTGTTTGACGACGGGTTCCTGCGGTTTCTTGCGCAGCCATCCGAACAGGCTTTTCTTCTCGCCAGCCGCAGCTGGGGTCTTCTTGTCGTCGTTGGAACCAAACATGGAGGACGGCTATCTCACGGTAGCGACGCGCCACAGGGGCGCCCCGGCAAATAAATATTCGATGCAGAACAGACTGTGTTTCACCCAGCTTGTTCACGCGCAACATTTTGTCGAGGCACCAACGGCACCTCAAAGGAATCGTTTTAATGAAGGACTGGCCGGCAAAATCGGCGAAAAAGCGAAGTTTAGCTGATAAACCAAAGCCTTCTGCCGCAAACCCATACAACCTGATCAGGTTTCAAAACCGGATAGGCGTGGTCGCCGGTAAAACGGATCAGTATCCTAGCACCCTCTCGCCCGCCGACGCTAAGACCAAGCGGGCAGCCCAACAGGTTTAAAAACGAATGAATGCTCTAGCCCGCCGCGCCGCAGGCCTGCTGCTCAGCACAGTCTGCCTGCCCCTTTCGGCCCTGGCGGCCGACCCGCAACCGACCCACGAATTCACCCTCGACAACGGCCTGAAGGTCGTCGTGCGCGAAGACCATCGCGCGCCGGTGGTGGTGTCGCAGGTCTGGTACAAGGTCGGTTCCAGCTACGAAACCCCGGGCCAGACCGGTCTGTCCCACGCCCTCGAGCACATGATGTTCAAGGGCAGCGAGAAAGTCGGCCCCGGCGAAGCCTCGCTGATCCTGCGCGACCTCGGCGCCGAAGAGAACGCCTTCACCAGCGACGACTTCACTGCTTACTACCAGGTGCTGGCTCGCGACCGTCTGGGCGTGGCCTTCGAACTGGAAGCCGACCGCATGGCCAACCTGCGCCTGCCGGCCGACGAGTTCGCCAAGGAAATCGAAGTCATCAAGGAAGAGCGCCGCCTGCGCACCGACGACAAACCAATGTCCAAGGCCTACGAGCGTTACAAGGCCATGGCCTACCCGGCCAGCGGTTATCACACGCCGACCATCGGCTGGATGGCTGACCTTGAGCGGATGAAAGTCGAAGAGCTGCGTCACTGGTACCAGTCCTGGTACGTGCCGAACAACGCCACGCTGGTGGTGGTCGGCGACGTGACCCCGGACGAGGTGAAGACCCTCGCCCAGCGCTACTTCGGCCCGATCCCGAAACGCGACGTGCCGCCAGCGAAAAAACCGCTGGAACTGGCCGAACCGGGCGAACGCCAGATCACCCTGCACGTGCAGACTCAACTGCCGAGCCTGATGCTCGGCTTCAACGTCCCGAGCATCGCCACCGCCGAAGACAAACGCTCGGTCAACGCCTTGCGCCTGATTTCGGCATTGCTGGACGGCGGCTACAGCGGTCGCATCCCGACCCAACTGGAGCGCGGCGAAGAGCTGGTGTCCGGCGGTTCGTCGAGCTACGACGCCTACACCCGCGGCGACAGCCTGTTCACCCTGTCGGCTACGCCCAACACCCAGAAGAAAAAGACCATGGCCCAGGCTGAAGCCGGCCTGTGGAAACTGCTGGAACAACTGAAAACCACCGCACCGTCCGCCGAAGAACTGGAGCGCGTACGTGCGCAGGTCATCGCCGGCCTGGTCTTCGAGCGTGATTCGATCACCAGTCAGGCCACCGCCATCGGCCAACTGGAGACCGTCGGCCTGTCGTGGAAACTGATGGATACCGAACTGGCCGATCTGGAAAGCGTCACCCCGCAAGACATCCAGAACGCCGCCAAGCTGTATTTCACCCGCGAACGTCTCAGCGTCGCCCACGTCCTGCCACTGGAGACGACTCATGAGTGAGCGCAAAACCCCACGCCTGCTGCTCGGCCTGATCGCCGTGGCCATCATCGGCTCGGCCGCGTTCTACCTGGTACCAAGCGACAACACCAAGGCCAGCGAAGCGCTGGATAACGCCAAGTCCAGCCAGAAGCTGCAATCGCTGGCCGAACTCGACGGCAAGGCCCCGGCCAGCCGCAAGCTCGACGTGCAGACCTGGAACACCGCCGAAGGCGCCAAGGTGCTGTTCGTCGAGGCTCGCGAGCTGCCAATGTTCGACATGCGCCTGATCTTCTCCGCCGGCAGCAGCCAGGACGGCAACGCGCCGGGTCTGGCCCTGCTGACCAACGCCATGCTCAACGAAGGTGTGGCGGGCAAGGATGTCGGCGCCATCGCCCAAGGCTTCGAAGGCCTGGGCGCGGATTTCGGCAACGGCGCCTACAAGGACATGGCCATCGCGTCGCTGCGCAGCCTGAGCGCCGCCGACAAACGCGAGCCGGCGCTGAAGCTGTTCTCGGAAGTGGTGGGCAAACCGACCTTCCCGGCCGACTCCTTCGCGCGCATCAAGAACCAGATGCTCGCCGGTTTCGAGTATCAGAAACAGAACCCCGGCAAACTCGCCAGCCTGGAACTGATGAAGCGTCTGTACGGCGATCACCCGTACGCCCATTCCAGCGACGGCAACGCGCAAAGCGTGCCGAAGATCACGCTGGCGCAACTGCGTGAGTTCCACGCCAAGGCCTATGCGGCCGGCAACGTGGTGATTGCGCTGGTGGGCGATCTGTCCCGCAGCGAAGCCGAGGCGATTGCCAATCAGGTGTCCGCTGCGCTGCCAAAAGGCCCGGCGCTGGCGAAGGTCGAGCAACCGACCGAGCCGAAAGCCGGCATCGGCCACATCGAGTTTCCGTCGAAACAGACCAACCTGATGATCGCGCAACTGGGCATCGACCGTGACGACCCGGACTACGCTGCCTTGTCGATGGGCAACCAGATCCTCGGCGGTGGCGGTTTCGGCACCCGGCTGATGAGCGAAGTACGCGAGAAGCGCGGCCTGACCTACGGCGTGTATTCGGCCTTCAGCCCGATGCAGGCTCGCGGCCCGTTCATGATCAATCTGCAGACCCGCGCGGAGATGAGCGAAGGCACCCTGAAACTGGTGCAGGACGTGCTCGCCGACTACCTCAAGACCGGCCCGACCCAGAAAGAACTCGACGACGCGAAACGCGAACTGGCCGGCAGCTTCCCGCTGTCCACCGCGAGCAATGCCGATATCGTCGGTCAACTCGGCGCCATGGGCTTCTACAACCTGCCGCTGAGCTATCTGGACGACTTCATGCGTCAGTCCCAGAGCCTGACGGTCGAGCAGGTTCGCGACGTTCTGAACAAACACTTGAGCACGGATAAACTGGTCATCGTCAGCGCTGGCCCGACCGTGCCGCAAAAGCCGTTACCGGCCCCATCTGATAAACCTGCCGAGCAGCCGCTCGGGGTTCCGGAGCATTAATGGCCAGTCCAAAGAAACCTGTACAAAAACTGCACAACGGTGTGAACCAGTTGCGCATCATCGGTGGCGAATGGCGCAGCCGAAAGCTGAGCTTTCCTGATGCGCCGGGCCTGCGTCCGACGCCGGACCGGGTGCGCGAAACCCTGTTCAACTGGCTCGCGCCGTACGTTGCCGGGGCCAAGGTGCTCGATCCGTTCGCCGGCAGCGGCGCACTGTTTCTGGAAGCGCTGTCCCGTGGCGCGGCCATGGGTCAGGCGCTGGACGCCAGCCACGTCGCGGTCTCCAGCCTGAAAGAACACCTCGGCACCCTGCGCTGCACCAACGGCCACGTGCAGACCGCCGATGCCCTGCGCTACCTGGAAACCCAGACCGCGACCGCGTTCGACCTGGTGTTCCTCGACCCGCCGTTCAACCAGAACCTGCTGCCGACGGTGTGCACGCTGCTGGAAGAGCGCCAATGGCTGGCCGACGATTCGTGGATCTACACTGAAAGCGAAACCGCGCCATCGACCCTCGGCCTGCCGGGTAACTGGCGCCTGCACCGCGAGCAGAAATCCGGGCGGGTGTACTACGCGTTGTGGCAACGCAGCCTGCCCGCTCTCTGACATCGTCTGATGAACGCAGTATTCGGCGTGCGGTAGATAACTACCGCACGCCGCCCGCGCAAAATCTCCACAGTGGATTACGCCATTTCAGTAATCCATTGAGGACGAATCATTTATGGACACTATGTGCAGCAGGATGCTGCCTTGCCTGGCCTTTGCCCCGCTGCTGGCACTGGCCGACCCACCACCGGCCACCCACGAGTTTCTGCTGGACAACGGCTTGAAGGTCATCGTCCGAGAAGATCACCGGGCCCCGCTGGTCACCTCCCAACTGTGGTTCAAAGTCGGATCGGCCGACGAAGCGCCGGGCCAGAGCGGACTGTCACACGCGCTGGAACACATGCTTTACAAGGGTAGTAGCAAGACTTGTCCGGGCGAGGCGTCCGCGATACTGGAATCGTTGGGGGCATCGGAAAATGCCTTTACCGGCAAAGACGTCACGGCCTACCACCAGACTCTGCCCAAGCCTTATCTGGGGGTTGCGTTCGAATTGATGGCCGACATGATGTCGACTGCTCACCTCAAACCCGAAGACTTCGCCTCCGAGATCAGTGTCATTCAAGAGGAGCGCCGCTTGAATGTGGAAGACAGTTCTCTGGACACCGCAATGGAACGTCTGGAAACCCTGGCCTACCCCTCCAGCAGCTACCGAACGCCCATCATCGGCTGGATGAATGACCTGCACGGCTTGAACACCACTCAGTTGCGGGACTGGTATGAGTCACGCTACGCCCCCGGGAATGCCACGCTGGTTGTCGTCGGCGATGTCACGCTCGATGATGTTCAGCCCTTGGCTCAGCTTTACTTCGGTGGTCTCACCGGTCGTCCTTTTATCCAGGCCCTGAAACCGCGAGAGCTGCCGCAGCCAGGCGAACGCCGCATCATCCTCAACCAGGCGGTAGCTACCCCACAACTGATCATGGCATTCAACGTACCCAGCCTGGCTACGGCGGATGCACACCGGACCGCGCACGCACTGCGTCTGATCAAAATGTTGCTGGTAGGCTCCCAGAGCGCACGTCTGCAAAAACGCCTGCTGCACCATGAACATGTGTTCAGTCACGTCGACGCCCGCTATGACCTTTACAGTCGTGGCGACACCCTCCTGATATTGCGCACCCGACTCGACAACTCGCACTCGGCCAGTCCTGACGAGGCGCAATCAAGAGTCTGGGATCTGCTCGAAGAGCTGCGTACCACGCCTCCCCCCATCGACGAACTGGAACGCGCGCGAACCCAATTGATCGCCCAAAGGGTTTTTGCACGGGATTCGATCGTTAGCACTGCCCAACATCTGGCCGCCCTCGAGAGCATTGGCCTGTCGTGGCAATTGCTCGATCAGGAGATTGCCGAGTTAAAGAACGTGACGCCTGAGGACATCCGTCAGACCGCTGAAAAATACCTGATCCGCGAACGCCTCAGCACAGCCCAGGTGCTTGTGGAGAAAAAATCATGAATAAATCTGCCCACGTCTTTCGGTCTGCCATCGCCTGTTTTGCACTCATCGCTTGGCTGTCAGCCAGCCCGGCTGCTGCCGTTACCGCGCCGGCCGGCTTTCCCGACTCCCGATTGCAATCGTTGTCGGAAACAGAAACGATCCGACAGACTCCTCGTCCCTTGACCATCAAGGGCTGGAAAACCACGACAGACATCAAAACGTTATTCATCCGTACCACGGACCTGCCAATGTTCGACGTTCACGTCAGCTTCGCCGGCGGCAGTGCACACGATGGCGACACACCTGGCCTGGCAGCGGTGACATTCAGTCTGTTCAACGAAGGCGTGAACGACATGAGCGATCATGCAGCGATCGCCGAAGTGTTTGACGGGCTGGGGGCGAAGCTCGGGATGGATCTGGATCAGGAGCGTGCCACCTTCACGTTGCGCAGCCTCAGCGATCCAGACAAAAGCAGCCCGGCCCTGCAATTGTTTACGCAAATGCTGGGGCAGCCCTCTCTTACCGAAGAAGCTCTGCTCAGGGTCAAGAGCGAGCTTCGTGGCTTGCAGCTGGCACAACAGCAACAACCTGCGGACATTGCTACGCAGCGCCTTCAGGAGCTGCTGGCCCCGGACACGCCATACGCTCGTTCGATCTACGGATCCGATGCCGGCCTGACCTCTATCACCCGCCAGGCCGTTCAAACGTTCCACCGCCAAACCCACTCGACAAGCCAGACACAAATTACGTTGGTGGGAGACCTTTCCGTCGAACAGGCACAAGCCATCAGCCTGCAAATCGCCAACGTGCTACCCGCGCCCCTCGTTGCACTCCCCGCCGTCGAACCGCCCAAAGCGTTCGGCACTGAAATGCATCGCCATGTCGAGCGTACTCAGGAACAGATTCACGTATTGCTTGGGCAACCCAGCCTGTCGCGCCAACACGAAGACTTCGTTGCGCTGTATGCCGCGACGCAGATTTTCGGCAGTGGGGCGAACTCCCGTCTGATGACAGAACTGCGGCACAAACGCGGCCTGGTATACGACGCCAGCATTCGCACCAAAGACTGGGCGGGCAGCGGACTGACATCAATCGCTCTACAGACCAGCCCCCAATTCGCGAATGAAACAGTGGCACTGGTGAAATCAATGCTCAGCAATTTCCGCCGTGACGGCCCCTCGCAGGAGGAACTCGATCATTTCAAACGCCGACTGGCCAACGCCAATATCATCAGCAGCGCCAGCAACGAGCAGATTCTCGCGCGCCTGGCCGAGATCAACCTTCATCACTTGCCACTGGACCTGGATTTCTTCGCGCAACAGGTGCAACGCCTGACGCTGGAGCAGATCAGAATGGCAGTGAACAAACATTTGCCAGACGATCAGTGGCGGGTAGTGACCGTAGGTCCGACGGTACCCCAACTGCCGATCCCGCAACCGGTCATTGTCCCGACCGTCGAGCCGTCCGGGCATTCGTGTCGCGCTGATGCAGGCTTTGTGGCAAGTTAGACCTCCCTTGAAGTGACAGCCCCTTGTATGACTGTCACTTCATGCATGACACCGTCGAGATTTACCGTGCGCGCACTTCTTTCTCCTTCCGAACCCGGATTTCGTTTCACCCCCGCCTTCGGCCTCGGCAATCCGCACCTGCAAACCTTGTGGGGGCCGCTGTGGCGCAAAACCGTGCACCTTGATCGCCAGCGCGAACGACTGTGGCTGGAGGACGGCGACTTCCTTGACCTCGACTGGCACGGCCCGCACAGCGCTGAAGCGCCATTGGTGTTGGTACTGCACGGGCTGACCGGTTCTTCCAATTCGCCTTACGTCGCCGGAATCCAGGCAGCGCTCGCCGCGCAGGGCTGGGCCAGTGTCGCGCTGAACTGGCGCGGCTGCTCCGGAGAGCCGAACCTGTTGCCGCGCAGCTACCATTCCGGCGCCAGCGAAGACCTCGCCGAAACCATTCGACACCTGAAAGCCAAGCGGCCACTGGCGCCGCTCTATGCGGTTGGCTATTCCCTCGGCGGCAATGTGCTGCTCAAGCATCTTGGAGAAACCGGCAGTACCAGCGGCGTGCTTGGCGCGGTGGCGGTGTCGGTGCCGTTTCGCCTCGATCAATGTGCCGATCGTATTGGCCAGGGTTTCTCGAAGGTCTATCAGGCGCACTTCATGCGCGAAATGGTCGCCTACATCAAGAACAAGCAGCGCCAGTTCCAGCACGACGGGCGCGAGGACGGTCTCGCCGCACTGGCCGCCCTCGGCTCGCTGGAAAACATGCGCACCTTCTGGGATTTCGATGGCCGGGTGACCGCGCCGCTGCACGGTTTCGTCGATGCCGAGGATTACTATCGCCGCGCGTCGAGCCGCTACTTTCTCGGCGAGATCCGCACGCCGACCTTGATCATTCAGGCGGCGGACGATCCGTTCGTGTTTCCCCACAGCCTGCCGCAGGCCAGTGAGTTGTCGGCCACGACGCAGTTCGAATTGCAGAACAAGGGCGGGCATGTCGGCTTCGTCGACGGCACGCTCCGCCAGCCGGGTTATTACCTGGAACGACGGATTCCGCAGTGGCTGGCCGACGCGGGGCGCGGGTGAGGTCATGAGCGATCAGGGCGAGTCGATCCGTTTCTGGCAGGCCGCACCTCTGGCCGGGGTCGAGCTGTTGACCGCGCGCTACATCGAGCATCGTTTCGCCCCGCACGTCCACGACGGTTATGTGATCGGCATGATCATGGCCGGCGCCCAGCGCTACCGTTATCGCGGCGCCGAACACCTGGCGGGCAGCGGCACGCTGGTGCTGATCAATCCGGACGAAGTGCATAACGGCCACAAGGGCACCGAGGACGGCTGGCTGTACCGGGCGTTTTATCCCGACACGGGGCAGATCGTCGCGCTGCTGAATGAACTGGAACTGCCGACCGCACCGATGCCGGCCTTCGGTGCGACGCTGTATCGCGATCCGGACCTGGTCAACGGTTTCTGTCAGTTGCATCGCTTGCTGGAAAGCCCCACCACCGCGCTGCAGCAGCAAACGGTATGGCGCGAGATGATGATGCTGCTGTTGCAGCGTCACGCGGCGGTGCAGATCAACGGCAACCCCGGCAAGGAGCACCGCGCGGTGGCGATGGCCAAGGAGTTGCTGCACGCGCAACTGGCGGCGCCGCCCTCGCTGGAAGAACTGGCGGCGGCCGTGAATCTTTCGCCCTTCCACTTCGCCCGGGTGTTCCGCCGCGCCACCGGCATGCCACCGCACAGCTGGCTGATGCAGCAGCGGATCGCCTGCGCGCGGGGCTTGTTGCAGAGCGGCTGCCTGCCGGTGGAAGTCGCCACGCAGCTGGGATTTGCCGACCAGAGCCATCTGAGCCGGCAATTCAAACAGGTTTATGGCGTGGGGCCGGCGGCCTATCGCAGCGCGCGGCTGGATCGCTGAGCGTTTACTCGCCGGTGGCGATACCGCGCGACGGCTCGTTGATCCACTCGCTCCACGATCCGGCATACAGCGAACCCAACGGGTAACCCGCCAGGCACAGGGCGAACAGGTTGTGACACGCCGTCACCCCGGAGCCGCAGTAAGCCACCAGATCGCTCGGCGAACGCTCGCCGAGTTTTGCGGCGAAACGCTGCTTGAGCTGATCGGCCGGCAGGAAACGCCCGTCGCTGCCCAGGTTGTCGGTAAACGCCGCGCATTGCGCGCCGGGAATGTGCCCGGCGACCGGGTCGATCGGTTCCACTTCACCCTTGAACCGTGGCAGGGCGCGGGCATCGAGCAGGGTCAGGGCCGGCTGGCCGAGGCGCTGCTGCAACTGCTCGGCGCTGAGCAGCAGGCTCATGTCCGGCTGGCCGCTGAAATTGCCGCGAGCTGCTGACGGTGGATCGAGACTCAACGGCAGCCCCGCCGCATGCCAGGCCTTGAGCCCGCCATCGAGAATGAACACGCCGTCACGCTTGCCCAGCCACGCCAGCAACCACCAGGCCCGCGCCGCATAGGCGCCCGGGCCGTCGTCATACAGAACCACGTCGCTGTCATTGTTGATGCCGAAAGCTTGCAGGCGCTCGATCAACGCCGCCGGCTCCGGCAGCGGATGACGACCGGTCACACCCTTGGTCACCGGGCCGCTGAGGTCGCGTTCAAGATCGGCGAAATGTGCCCCGGCAATGTGCCCCTCGGCGTAGCTACGCTGGCCGTAATCCGGGTCTTCGAGGGCAAAACGGCAATCGAGAATCACCAGCCCCGGTTGCGCCTTGCGGGCATCCAGTGCGGTCGGGCTGATCAGTTGCGCAATCGGCATAGCGAACGACTCCAGTGAGGAAATGGAATTACGGTCTTTCTTCGAGGGCCTGAGCCAGCGGCACGTAGAACTCTTCGAACAAGGCGTTGACCTCATCGCGGGCCTGCTCGGTGACGAACCCCGCTTCCAGCACCAGCACCTGATACACGCCACGCTTGATGGCCTGTTCGCTGAGGTAATTGGAGTTCTCCCGGGTCGTGCACAGGAAGCGCACCCAGGAGGTGAGGATGATCCACGCGTTGAGGGTCAGGGACTCGATCTGCACCCGGTCCATCTTCAGGATCCCGGCGGCAACGAACCCTTCATAGATCGCCGCGCCCTGGATCACGCAGCGCTGGGAGAAGCGCCGGTAACGCCCGGCCAGATCCGGATCGCTGTCGAGCAGATGCTCGAGATCGCGGTGCAGGAAACGGTAGCGCCACATCGCCGACAGCAGCTCCTTGAGATAGAAACGCTTGTCTTCGACCGTCGCGGCACGGCCCTGGGGCGGACGCAGAAAGCTGTCCACCAGACTTTCGTACTCACTGAACAAAACGGCGATGATCGCCTGCTTGTTGGGGAAGTGGTAGTACAGATTGCCCGGAGAAATCTCCATATGGGCGGCGATGTGATTGGTGCTGATGCTGCGCTCGCCCTGCTGATTGAACAGCTCGAGGCTGTTCTGCACGATGCGCTCGCTGGTTTTGATCCGTGGGGCCATGGCTTGAGCTTTAATTCAGAGTGCGTTGGGGGGCATCTTACGACCTAACCGGAACGGGATAAAACCAGGATGCGCAAGGAAGCCATTTGACTTTCTAGAGCATAGACTCTAAAAAGTTCCTCACAACAACATCTCCGGAGCTGACGATGACTGCCGATATTGCCTACCTGCAAACGCTGCAACAGCCGCTGGAAGAGCTCAACCGGCTGTTCGATGCGCAGCGTGCCGCCTACGCCGCCAACCCGATGCCGCCTGCGGCCCAGCGCCAGCAATGGCTGAAGGCCCTGCGCGATTTGCTGAGCAGCGAACGGCAGGCCCTGATCGACGCCATCAGCTCCGACTTCAGCCACCGCAGCGCCGATGAAACCCTGCTCGCCGAACTGATGCCGAGCCTGCACGGCATTCACTACGCCAGCCAGCACATCAGCCAGTGGATGAAACCTTCGCGGCGCAAAGTGGGTGTGGCTTTCCAGCCGGCGTCGGCGAAAGTCGTGTATCAGCCCCTCGGTGTGGTCGGCGTCATTGTGCCGTGGAACTACCCGCTATTTCTGGCCATCGGCCCGCTGACCGGCGCGCTCGCGGCCGGCAACCGGGTGATGCTGAAACTCAGCGAATCGACCCCGGCCACTGGCCTCTTGCTCAAGGAACTGCTGGCACGGATCTTCCCCGAAGATCTGGTGTGCGTGGTGCTCGGCGAGGCCGATGTCGGCGTGGCGTTTTCGAAGATGCGCTTCGACCACCTGCTATTCACCGGCTCCACCAGCGTCGGCAAGCATGTGATGCGCGCCGCGGCAGAAAACCTGACACCGGTGACGCTGGAACTGGGCGGCAAATCCCCGGCCATCGTCTCCCACGACGTGCCGCTCAAGGACGCCGCCGAACGTATCGCTTTCGGCAAGACCCTCAACGCCGGCCAGACCTGCGTGGCCCCGGACTACGTGCTGGTGCCGGAAGCGCGCATCGGCGGTTTCGTCGAAGCCTATCGCCAGGCGGTGCGCGGGTTTTATCCGACACTCGCCGACAACCCGGACTACACCGCCATCATCAACGAGCGCCAACTGGCGCGACTCAACAGCTACCTCAGCGACGCCACCAGCAAGGGCGCGCTGCTGATTCCACTGTTCGACCAGGGCCAGGGACGACGCATGCCACACAGCCTGCTGCTGAACGTCAGCGACGAGATGACGGTGATGCAGGACGAGATCTTCGGCCCGCTGCTGCCGATCGTGCCGTATCAGGATCTGGATCAGGCATTTGCTTACATCAATCAGCGGCCACGTCCTCTGGCTCTTTACTACTTCGGCTACGACAAACGCGAACAGAAGCGCGTACTCAGCGAAACCCATTCCGGTGGCGTCTGCCTCAACGACACGCTGCTGCACGTGGCGCAGGACGACATGCCGTTCGGCGGCATCGGCCCGTCGGGCATGGGCCATTACCACGGACACGAAGGTTTCCTGACGTTCAGCAAGGCCAAGGGCGTGCTGGTCAAACAGCGCTTCAACGCGGCGAAGCTGATCTACCCGCCCTACGGCAAATCGATTCAGAAACTGATCCAGAAACTGTTCATTCGCTAACGTCACCGCCGGGTAATAACAACAATGCACCCAAGCCTGACCGAAACACCTGCCCTGTCGCGCCGTGGCCTGCTGAAATTCAGCCTGGGCGCCACGGCTTTCCTCGCTACCGCCGGCCTTGGTGCCAGTCTCAGCGGCTGTTCGTCGAGCGTATCGGCCAATGGATTCGCCACGTTGCGCAGCGGTGATCTGCTGTTTCTGTGCGCGCTGATTCCAGTGATGCTGGATGGCGCCGTCGCGGTGGAAAAAATGCCCGCCGCTGTCGATGGAACCCTGAAGTCACTGGATTACAGCCTCGATCACCTGTCGCCGGAAATGCTCAAGCTCACCCGGCAACTGTTCGATGTGCTGGGCATGGCTGTGACGCGCGGGCCATTGACCGGAATCTGGGGCAGTTGGGAAAACGCCAGCCCCGAGGCGATCCGTCACTTTCTAGAACGCTGGGAAAACAGCTCGCTGAGCTTGCTGCGCATGGGCCACAGCTCATTGCTGCAAATGGTGATGATGGCCTGGTACACCCGCGCCGAATCCTGGGCCCATTGCGGTTACCCCGGCCCGCCCGCCGTTTGAGCCTGGCGACCCACGCAAAACAATAATAAGAGAACCTGATCGATGCCCGTACCCGACCCGTTTCGCGAAGGCCTTGCCCGTGGCTGGAAAACCTACAACGGCGCGCAACTCACCGATGACCTGACCCTGGAAGCCGATGTCGCCATCATCGGCAGCGGTGCCGGCGGCGGCACCACCGCGGAAATCCTCAGCGCTGCCGGCTACAAGGTGCTGCTGATCGAAGAAGGCCCACTCAAGACCAGCAGCGATTTCAAACTGCTGGAAGACCAGGCCTACAGCAGCCTCTATCAGGAAGGCATCGGCCGCATGAGCAAGGACGGCGCGATCACCATCCTTCAGGGCCGCGCAGTCGGCGGCACCACGCTGATCAACTGGACATCGAGTTTTCGCACGCCCGAACCGACCCTCGAACACTGGGCCAAAGAGCACAACGTCAAAGGCCACAGCCCCGCCGACATGGCGCCGTGGTTCGAAAAAATGGAGCATCGTCTCGGCGTCGCCCCGTGGATGGTGCCGCCCAACGCCAACAACGACGTGATCCGCAAAGGCTGCGAACAGCTCGGCTACAGCTGGCACGTGATCCCGCGCAACGTGCGCGGCTGCTGGAATCTGGGCTACTGCGGCATGGGCTGCCCGACCAACGCCAAGCAATCGATGATGGTCACGACCATCCCGGCAACGCTGGAAAAGGGTGGCGAGCTGCTTTATCTGGCCCGGGCCGAAAAGCTGTTGATCAGCGGCGACAAGGTCACCGGCCTGCAATGCGTGGCGATGGACGAACGCTGCGTCGAGCCGACTGGACGCACGATCACCGTCAAGGCACGGCATTACGTGCTGGCCGGCGGCGGGATCAACAGCCCGGCGCTGCTGATGCGTTCGGACGCACCGGATCCGCACAAACGGCTGGGCAAGCGCACCTTTCTGCATCTGGTGAACATGTCCGCCGGGCGTTTCGACGAGGTCATCAACCCGTTCTACGGTGCGCCGCAGTCGATCTACTCGGATCATTTCCAGTGGAAGGACGGCACCACCGGCCCAATGGCCTACAAACTCGAAGTGCCGCCGCTGCATCCGGCGCTGGCCGCCACGTTGCTCGGTGGTTTCGGTCAGGAAAGCGCGCAACACATGGCGGACCTGCCCCACACCCACGCGATGCTGGCCCTGCTGCGTGACGGTTTTCACCCGGACAGTCAGGGCGGCAGCGTCGAGTTGCGCGGTGACGGCTCGCCGGTGCTCGATTATCAGGTGTCGCCTTACACCTGGGAGGGTTTGCGCCGGTCATTCCACAGCATGGCCGAGATCCAGTTCGCCGGCGGCGCCAAAGCGGTGATGCCGATGCACGCCGATGCGCGCTACGTGAACAGCCTGGCCGAGGCCCGCAAATTGATCGACAGCCTGAGTCTGGAGTTGTATCGCACACGCCTGGGCAGCGCCCACGTCATGGGCGGCTGCGCGATGGGCGAGGACCCGAAAACCGCCGTCACCGACAGCCTCGGCCGCCATCATCAATTGAGCAATCTGTCGATTCATGACGGCTCTTTGTTCCCTACCAGCATCGGCGCCAACCCGCAGTTGTCGGTGTACGGTCTGACGGCGCAACTGGCGACATCCCTGGGCGAACGGTTGAGAAACCCGTGAAAAAGACGAAAATTCCGATCGTCTATAGTGCTTTCTTACCCAACAGGCGACTTTCCCGACCGGGACGGCTGCGATACCATCCGACTCCCCAACGGATTCCCGCCAGGACGACGCGATGAACCGAGTGTTGTACCCAGGTACCTTCGACCCTATTACCAAGGGCCATGGCGATCTGGTCGAACGCGCCTCGCGCCTGTTCGACCACGTGATCATCGCCGTCGCCGCCAGCCCCAAGAAGAATCCGCTGTTCCCGCTGGAACAACGGGTCGAGCTGGCCCGCGAGGTCACCAAACACCTGCCGAACGTGGAAGTGGTCGGCTTCTCGACGCTGCTGGCGCATTTCGCCAAAGAGCAGAACGCCAACGTGTTCCTGCGTGGCCTGCGCGCGGTGTCGGACTTCGAATACGAATTCCAGCTGGCCAACATGAACCGCCAGTTGGCCCCGGATGTGGAGAGCCTGTTTCTCACTCCGTCCGAGCGTTATTCGTTCATTTCCTCGACACTGGTGCGGGAAATCGCGGCCCTGGGCGGCGATATCAGCAAGTTCGTCCACCCGGCGGTGGCCGAAGCCCTGACCCTGCGCTTCAAGAAGTAACGACCGTTCAAACGGCGCCCGCGTGCACTACGGGCGCCAATGCGGCACAATTGCGCGCATTGATTCATAGCGCCCGGGCTCCCCGCCCCGGCTGGAGTTAGCATGTCCCTGATCATCACCGACGATTGCATCAACTGCGACGTCTGCGAACCCGAGTGCCCGAACGCCGCCATTTCCCAAGGCGAAGAGATCTATGTGATCGACCCGAACCTGTGCACCCAGTGCGTCGGCCACTACGACGAGCCGCAGTGCCAGCAGGTCTGCCCGGTGGATTGCATTCCACTGGACGAAGCCCATCCGGAGACTGAAGAACAGTTGATGGAGAAGTACCGCAAGATCACCGGCAAGGCTTGAGCCACTGAGTCCGATCGCAGCGCCCGGCTGCGATCGCGTCATTCGCGCTGCTCGAATCCCTCTCCCGTGCAGCCCAGACAACGCACGAACGCCGCTTTCGCCGGCGCCACCACCAACGCCTCTCCCGCATCGCCAATCCCGCCACCCAGCGCGGTGAACGGCAATGACACGACGAACGCCCCGGCACCGATCACCGTCGCCACCACCAGCAATGGTCGGGCAATCAGCAGATCGCCGAGCATGGCGTAGGCCGGTGGATTCTGGATGGCGTAGCGAGGGTCTCCGCTGCCGCCTTCCGTGGCCTGAACGGTCAGGCTGAAGCACAGCAGCAGGGCGACGATGAGGGTTTGCAAGGGCTTCATGGCACGATCCTTCGGGCTGAACAGTGAGACAACTCACTATAGACCGTAGGACTTTTTCGGAGGCTTTGCTCAGCTCTGGCAGCGCGGACACCAGACGCTGGCGCGCTGGCCGAGCTTCATTTCCCGCAGGCCCGTGCCGCAGACCTTGCAGTGCTCCCCGCCACGACCGTAGACAAACAGTTCCTGCTGGAAATACCCCGGCTGCCCGTCGCCACCGATGAAATCACGCAACGTGGTGCCGCCGCGTTCGATGGCGGCAGCGAGGATGCGTTTGATCTCGATCGCCAGCTTCAAGTACCGCGCTCGGGAAATGCCTTTGGCTTCACGGCGCGGATCGATACCAGCGGCGAACAGTGCTTCGGTCGCGTAGATATTGCCGACCCCCACCACCACCGCGTTGTCCATGATGAACGGCTTGACCGCCATCGAGCGCCCGCGTGACAGCTGATACAGCCGCTCGCCATCGAACAGATCGGTCAAGGGTTCAGGGCCCAGACGTATCAGCAACTCGTGATTGAGCGGGTCGGTGCTCCAGAGCATCGCCCCGAAACGCCGCGGATCGGTGTAGCGCAGGGCCAGGCCCGACTCCAGTTCGATATCGACATGCTCATGCTTGGCCGCCGGCATCCCGACCTCAACCAACCGCAAGTTACCCGACATGCCCAAGTGACTGATCAGCGTGCCGACTTCAGCGTTGATCAACAGATACTTGGCGCGCCGCTCGACCAGCACGATGCGCTGCCCGGACAGGCGTACATCGAGGTCTTCGGGAATCGGCCAGCGCAGCCGCCGGTCACGCACGATCACCCGGCTGACGCGCTGGCCTTCCAGGTGCGGGGCAATGCCGCGGCGGGTGGTTTCGACTTCCGGCAGTTCAGGCATGAGTTCCTCGAATCATTAGCTTGTTGAATCAGTGTGCGCCAAGTTCGCGGATAGTCTGCTTCAACGTTTCGAAGTCGTAATCCGAGAGGCCGATGTATTCCAGCACCAGCGGCCCGACCGCCTGCCATTCGAAGTCTTCGGTCTGGTTGCCCAGCACCCGGTACGACGCGCAGATGTGCTCGGCCATTTTCAGGATCGCCAGCAGGTTTTTCATCTGAGTGTTGCGCGAAGTCTCGTCGCTGAAAATCGCCAGGGCATTATGGTGGTTGGCGATAGCTGCACTGACGTGTTCCGGCAGGCGCCAGGACTTGGCGGTGTAATAACCGACCACCGAGTGGTTGGTGTTGTAGACATCGTTCTCGGTGTCCACGACCCGGCGCTCGGCACTCGCGTTGGCGTAGGCCTTTTCGAGCGTCGTCATGTAATCCGGGAAACGCTGAAGCATCAGCGGCACGCCACAGTCATGGAACAGCCCCAAGGCATAAGCCTCGTCGCTGGCCTCGGTGCCGACGCGCTTGGCCAGGGTCAGGCAGGTCATGGCCACGTCCTGGGCGGTGTCCCAGAAACGGTTGAGGGTGACGATGGTGTCGTCGTTCATCTCGCCCTTGATCGACATCGCGTTGATCAGATTGACGATCGAACGGCTGCCCAGCAGGTTCACCGCGCGCTTGATCGAAGTGATCTTGTTGCTCAGGCCGTAATACGGCGAGTTGACGATTTTCAGCAGCGAGCCGGACAGGCCGGGATCCTGGGAGATCAGCTTGGCGATCGTCTCCAGGTCCGGGTCGGGCATGTATTGCTCCATTTGCAGATCCACCATGATCTGCGGCTGCGCAGGCACACTGATGCCTTGCAGGGACTGTTGAATCTGTTCGGTGGTCAGCTCTTGGGACATAAGTACACACTCTGGGACAGGCGGCGATTCTAACCTCTAAAAACCGACGGACGACACATCGGGGGCAGATCGGCGGAAACTTTCATTCAAGACCATCCGGCAAATTCTGCCTTCATTCATTTGCAGGCCGGGCTGACGCGCCGCGTGTCCAGCGTCGAACCCGCGTGCAGCGCAACACGGTATACTCCCGCTCTTTTTTCCGGAGCGACGTCATGTCCCTGCCTAGCTTGCGCCTCAAAGCCAACGCCGACCGTCGCCTGCGCGCCGGTCACCTGTGGATCTACAGCAACGAAATCGACGTGGCCGTGTCCCCGTTGCACGGCTTCAAGGCCGGCGACCAGGCGATCCTCGAAGCCGCCGGCGGCAAGCCGCTGGGCATCGTCGCCATGAGCCCGAACAACCTGATCTGCGCGCGCCTGCTGTCGCGCGACATCAAGCTGCCGCTGGACAAGTCGCTGCTGGTGCATCGCCTGAACGTAGCCCTGTCGCTGCGCGAGCGCCTGTTCGACAAGCCGTTCTATCGTCTGGTCTACGGCGATTCCGATCTGCTGCCAGGCCTGGTAGTCGACCGTTTCGGCGACATCCTCGTGGTCCAGCTCGCCTCGGCGACCATGGAAGCCCACAAAGATGACGTGATCGCGGCGCTGACCCAAGTGCTCAAGCCAAGCGGCATCCTGTTCAAGAACGACTCCGCCGCGCGCGATGCCGAAGGCCTCGAGCGTTACACCGAAACCGTGTTCGGCGTGGTGCCGGAGTGGGTGGCGCTGGAAGAGAACGGCGTGAAATTCGAAGCGCCGGTGGTGCAAGGTCAGAAAACCGGCTGGTTCTACGACCACCGCATGAACCGCGCCCGCCTGGCCCCTTACGCCAAGGGCAAACGCGTGCTGGACCTGTACAGCTACATCGGTGGCTGGGGTGTGCAAGCGGCCGCATTCGGCGCCAGCGAAGTGTTCTGCGTCGACGCATCGGGCTTCGCCCTCGACGGCGTTGAGCGCAACGCCGCACTGAACGGTTTCGCCGACAAGATGACCTGCATCGAAGGCGACGTTTTCGAAGCCCTGAAGGAACTCAAGGCCAGCGAAGAACGCTTCGACGTGATCGTTGCCGACCCGCCTGCGTTCATCAAGCGCAAGAAAGACCTGAAGAACGGTGAAGGCGCCTACCGTCGCCTGAACGAGCAAGCCATGCGCCTGCTCACCAAGGACGGCATCCTGTTCAGCGCTTCGTGCTCGATGCACCTGCCGGAAGACGACCTGCAGAACATCCTGCTGACCAGCGCCCGTCACCTGGACCGCAACATCCAGCTGCTGGAGCGCGGCGGTCAGGGCCCGGATCACCCGGTACACCCGGCCATCCCGGAAACCCGCTACATCAAGAGCATCACCTGCCGCCTGCTGCCGAACAGCTGACAGACGCACGGCAATGACGCTATCGAAAGGGGAGCCCACGGGCTCCCCTTCTTTTTGTCCTGAACTTTGCTTTCCTACATTTATCGTCCTGCCGACGTGCAGGATATTTCCGCGAATACTTTATTTTCTGAAATTTAACTTACACACTCACTTCCAGCCAAAGATCACTCCGACAAAATTACTGGATTATTCCTACTTAATATTTGCTTGCGATTAATCCATTACAAACTATTATTAAGTCGTCACCACGGAGGTGACACCAACTAACCACGAAGCAACAATGAACAAGGAGTTCAATCATGAAAGCAATCACTCTGGAATCCCGCACCCTCGCAAACCTGGCTTTTCTGGTCGCACCTAAAGCCCGTTAAGTAAGGTCGGCGCTGGGTATAGCCGGCTACCCAGCGCCTCTGACAAAGCACCTATCCAGAGCAGCGTGCCCCAACATGCATATAAATCCTTATTTATTCATACTGCCACGAACGCCCGGCCAGATAGTCTGGAACTACAAAGACCATACTCAACATGAACTTGATCTTGAATATTCCGCTCGACTGGCGCAACTTGTCCACAACCCTGACCTATATGACTGCAGCAACATAATAGATACACAGTTATTAAATGCCGGAATACTGACTTCTTCAAAAATCTCAGCACCTGTCTGGGGCTGGGATGAACTGTCCAGGATCTACCATATCGGGACTCGGGATATTCCTTGCGAACACACTCCCCGAAACATTCAGGAATGGTCCAGGCAATACCTCGAACACTGCAACACCGTGCTTGCCACTCCACCGCCGGCCGACATCCCTGTGGATACCCGTCCGAACGCACTCATCACCCTGCCCGAACCGCTGGCACTGAATGACGACAGCCTGTCGAATTCACTGATCCGGCGAAAGACCTGCCGATCCTTCACCGGCGCCGCCGTGTCGCTGGACCATGTCGGCACCTTGCTTTACCTGGCACTCGGTTACCTGCGAGAACGCGACACCGACTGCGACGACAGCATCGCCGACGGACTTGGCGCGCGGCGCAGCAGCCCTTCCGGCGGAGGCCTCAATGCCTGCGCCGGATTCGTTTTTGTACAGAACGTCGACGGACTGGCGCCCGGCGTGTATGCCTACCACCCCGCCGAACACGCCCTGAGCCTCATCAACTCCCTGCCTGACACCGCGCCCGGCAATCTGCTGGGGGGCCAGCACTTCATCAATAACCTGCCATTGGGGCTGTTCATCACCGCCCGCTTCGACCGGCTCTGGTGGAAATACCCGCACTCGCGTGCCTATCGAATGGCGTTCGTCGAAGCCGGGCACCTTTCGCAGACGTTTCAACTAGTGGCTACAGCGCTCGGCATGAACACCTGGCTCACGGGCGCGTTTTCCGACGATCAGGTCGAAACGTTGCTGAAGCTCGAGAACTGCGCGGAACAACCCTTGTTCTTCGTCGGTTGCGGGGAAAGCGACGGTCAGGCGATGTGTCAGGAAATACGCGACCTGTTGCGTGAGGCACAATCATGAGCGCCCTCGCCCCGGAACCGGTCTTTCAGTTCACCCTGAGCGACTGGAACAGCCGCGCCTCGGTCCGCACCAGTCCTCACGATTACCGCTTGCCGGACAACGTGCAGGAACAACTGGAGACCCGGCACTGGTTTCCGCCGGCGTTCCTGCCCTATCTGGCCCACCCGATTATTGAGGCAGCGGGCCGCTCGATGCTGCATCGGTTGACGGCCCGGCATCTGGTGCATTTTCTCGACTACACCACGTTGCTTGAACACCGGATCGTCAATCGCGCCGTCGAAACCATCGTCCACGGCGAACTACCGGTCGCAGTGCCTGCGCCGATGAAAACCGCCGCACTCCAGCTCTACACTGACGAGGGCTATCACGCCCTGTTTTCCAGTCAGGTGGCAGAGCAGATCGCCAGCCTCTATGCCATCACCGGGCGCCCGGTCATGCCCAGACGGATCACCCGGATGAACCTGCTGATTGCTCGCACCGGGCAGGAGCAACGGCCGCTGGCGTGCTTTCTTCTGGGCTTCGTCTCGGAAACGATCATTGCCCGTGAACTGCTGGATGTCTGCCGCGACAGTCTGGTGTCCGGGGTCAACGACATGTTGCGCGATCACCTCACCGACGAAGCGCGCCACAGCCGCTATTTCACCGAAGTGTTTCACTACCTCTGGTTGCACCTGAACCCACGACAGCGAACGTTCACCGCGACGACCTTGCTCGACATTCTGGAAATCTTCTTCGAAGTGGATGAGCACTGGCTCCAGGAAAGCCTCTGTGGCGCGGGCATTGCACACACCACGGTCATGGACATTCTCGGCACGATGACAACGACCCAGGTCAGTCGACGGCGGGCACGCGCCGGCAGCCTCGCTACATTGAACGCATTGAAAAAAGCCGGATTTTTCGCCGAACCTCAAAACCAGACACTTTTTGCCAGGGCAGGACTGATCGATGGATGACGGACAATCTGTGGTGACCCGACGACAGCGGCGCGGGGCTGTCAGTCTTTTGCTGGCAATGGTGTTGCTCGGCGTTTTTCCACTGGATGTCCTGCTGCCTTCGTTCCCGGCACTGGCCGAACACTTTCGCCGCACCCCGGCGGACATCGCCCTGTCGATCAGCCTGTTCGCCGTCGGGATTGCCTTCGCCCAATTGCTGATCGGGCCGCTGTCGGATGTGATCGGACGCAAGGGCCTGCTGCTCGCCGGCATGAGCGTTTCCATACTCGGCACCCTCGGGTGCGTGATGACCTCGGACTATTCGCTGTTTCTGATGTTCCGGGTGGTGCAGGCGCTGGGGTGCGGTTGCTTCGTGCTGTCACAGGCGCTGGTGCAGGACCTGTTTGAAGGCGAACAACGTGATCGCCTGCGGATCCTGATGGTGACCGCCGGCGGGATTTTCATCTCGGTTTCGCCGCTGGCTGGCACCTTTCTTCAGGCGACATTGGGCTGGCGTGGCAGCTTCTGGGTGTTCATCGCATTGTCAGCCGCCGTGCTGCTCAAGGCCTGGCTGTTTCTGGAGAACACCCGACCGACCGCCAGTGGCACGCGTACGAACTTCCTCACGGCCTATCGACGGGTTCTGAGAGATTTCGACTTCGTCGGCTACTGGCTGATTTCAGCGTTTGCATTCGCCTGCCACTTTTCATTCATCGTGATATCGCCGCTGATCTTCATGGATCGGCTGCAACTGTCCGCTTACGAGTTTTCGTTGATCCTGCTGATCTACGGTGCGGCTTACGTCACCGGGGGCATCCTCGCCAGCGTGTTGAGCAGGCGCATCAACAGCGGCCAGCAGATGGTCGTCGGCCTGAGCCTGATCCTGTTTGCCGGCGTGGCCATGCTGTACCTGTCATCAAGCTTTGCACTGGCTCCAGCGACCGTGCTGATCCCGATGCTGATCTGCACCGCCGGCACCACCATTGCCCGGCCGGCCGCCACGTCCCGGGCCATGAGTCTGTTTCCGGAAAACGCCGGCACCTCGGCCTCGGCCGGCAGTACGATCATTTTCATCTGCGGCGGCTTGATCAGTGCCCTGATCAGCCTGAGCCCGACCAACCTGCAATCCACGCTGGGCTACAGCTTCGTGATACTCAGCGGGGTGGCACTGGCATTGAACGCCCGGATCAGCCGTCGCAACGATCTGGTGGGGCAACCGGACAGCGATTAATCCTGCCGGTCGTCATCCCGCACGCTTCGTCAGCACTGGAACAACGCTTTGCGCCATTCCCTCCTGACGCCAGCGGTGTAGAATCGCGAGATTCATCGCCATTCATCCCCGGCGGGTTTATGAGCTCAGGCTGAGACCAGCGGCGATCCCGCAACGTCATCGGCAACATCAGGACACACGGCCATTTCTGAGTGTTCCAGACGTCAATAGAAGCTCACTCCCTTTTGATACCTGATTAGCCGCCCGGAGTGCTCCATGCCAGATTACCGCTCGAAAACATCCACCCACGGCCGCAACATGGCCGGCGCCCGCGCACTGTGGCGCGCCACCGGGATGAAAGATGACGACTTCAAGAAGCCGATCATCGCCATTGCCAACTCCTTCACCCAGTTCGTACCGGGTCACGTTCACCTGAAGGACCTGGGTCAACTGGTTGCCCGTGAGATCGAACGCGCTGGCGGCGTTGCAAAAGAATTCAACACCATCGCCGTGGATGACGGCATCGCCATGGGCCACGACGGCATGCTCTATTCGCTGCCGAGCCGCGAGATCATCGCCGACTCCGTCGAATACATGGTCAACGCCCACTGCGCCGACGCCATCGTCTGCATCTCGAACTGCGACAAGATCACCCCCGGCATGCTGATGGCCGCCCTGCGCCTGAACATCCCGGTGATCTTCGTCTCCGGTGGCCCGATGGAAGCCGGCAAGACCAAACTGGCCAGCCACGGTCTCGACCTCGTCGACGCCATGGTGATCGCCGCCGACTCCAGCGCTTCTGACGAGAAGGTTGCCGAGTACGAGCGCAGTGCCTGCCCGACCTGCGGTTCGTGCTCCGGCATGTTCACCGCCAACTCGATGAACTGTTTGACCGAAGCCCTGGGCCTCGCACTGCCGGGCAACGGTTCGACCCTCGCCACACACAGCGACCGCGAACAGCTGTTCCTGCAGGCCGGCCGCACCATCGTCGAGCTGTGCAAACGCTACTACGGCGAGAACGACGAGTCGGTACTGCCGCGCAACATCGCCAACTTCAAGGCGTTCGAGAACGCGATGATGCTCGACATCGCCATGGGCGGTTCGACCAACACCATCCTGCACTTGCTGGCCGCAGCCCAGGAAGCCGAGATCGACTTCGACCTGCGCGACATCGATCGTCTGTCGCGCAAAGTGCCGCAACTGTGCAAGGTCGCGCCGAACATCCAGAAGTACCACATGGAAGACGTGCACCGCGCCGGCGGCATCTTCAGCATCCTCGGTTCGCTGGCCCGTGGCGGCCTGCTGCACACCGACCTGCCGACCGTGCACAGCCGAAGCATGGAAGAAGCCATCGCCAAGTGGGACATCACCCAGACCGACGATGAAGCCGTGCATCATTTCTTCAAGGCAGGCCCGGCCGGCATTCCGACGCAAACCGCGTTCAGCCAGTCGACCCGCTGGGAAACCCTGGACGACGACCGTGAAAACGGCTGCATCCGCAGCTTCGAGCACGCCTATTCGAAAGAAGGCGGCCTGGCCGTGCTGTACGGCAACATCGCCCTGGACGGCTGCGTGGTGAAAACCGCCGGCGTCGACGAGTCGATCCACGTGTTCGAAGGCAACGCGAAGATCTTCGAAAGCCAGGACAGCGCCGTACGCGGCATCCTCGCCGACGAAGTGAAGGAAGGCGACATCGTCATCATTCGCTACGAAGGCCCGAAAGGCGGCCCGGGCATGCAGGAAATGCTCTACCCGACCTCGTACCTGAAATCCAAAGGTCTGGGCAAAGCCTGCGCCCTGCTGACCGACGGCCGTTTCTCCGGCGGCACTTCCGGTCTGTCCATCGGCCATGCTTCGCCAGAGGCTGCGGCCGGCGGCGCGATCGGTCTGGTGCAGGACGGCGACAAGGTGCTGATCGACATTCCGAACCGCTCGATCAACCTGTTGATCAGCGACGAAGAACTGGCGGCACGCCGGGTCGAGCAGGACAAGAAAGGCTGGAAACCGGTCGAACAGCGTCCACGCAAAGTGACCACCGCCCTCAAGGCCTACGCCCTGCTGGCGACCAGTGCCGACAAGGGTGCGGTGCGCAACAAGGCGATGCTCGACGGGCTGTGATGCTTAGCCGTCGCGCATAAAAATGCCCCGCCAAGTGCGGGGCATTTTTTTGCCTGACCGAAATCCCAATGTCACTGCAGATCAAAACTGTGGGAGCGGGCTTGCTCCGGGCGGCGATCCGACGAAAGCGGTGTGTCAGATATACAAATGGTGACTGACACGACGCATTCGTCGGATCGCCGCCCGGAGCAAGCCCGCTCCCACATTGGATCTATGCAGGTTTACTGGATTTCTTCAGGTTTGACGATCACCCAGTTCTTGTCCGCCGTCACCGGCAAACCTTCTTTCGCCTGCGCCGCCGCGTGCTTGGCCATCATGCCCTGGATCTGGGTCATGTATTTGTCCTTGCGGTTGACCCACAGGTGAATGCCGCCCTTGGCCACGTCCACATCGTGGAACAGCATGTAGCCGTCGCTGGTCGGCGTGTCGCCACCCACCAGTACCGGTTTTTTCCACTCGTCGATGTAGGTCAGGATCGCCGCGTGCTTGCCGGCCATCCAGGTCGCCGGGGTCCACAGGTACGGGGTCAGTTCGAGGCCGAGGTTGGCCTTCTCGTCATATTTGCCGGCGGTGATCTGTTTGCGCGCGGTGGTCAGTTCGCCGGTCTCGCGGTTCTTCAGCAACGTGGTCACGCCGATCACGTTCTGCGGTTTGACGTTGTAGCCGTACTTCGGATCGGCCGCGACCATGCGCACCAGTTCTTCGGAGGCGGCGGTCATCACGTAGACCTCGATGCCGTTCTCCATCAGTTTGTTGTACAGCTCTTTCTGGCCGGTGAAGATCTTCGGCGGGTTCACATCCAGGTTCTTGACCACGTCACCTTCGTAATAGGTCGCCGGCACCGGTTTGCCCGAGGCCATCAGCTCATCGACGTAGCCCTTGAGTTCCTTGAGGGTGAAGCCGGAAAACACCTGCGCGACCCATGGATAGCAGACCATGTCGTCGACTTCGCAGAGGCGGTAGTAGTAGCTGAACAGGCTTTCCTTGTGGTCGGCGGTGTCCTTGAACGGCATCAGTTTCAGGGAGGGGTCGAGCTTGTCGCGAGTGATCAGGCCCTTGTTTTCCATGAAGGGCAGCAACGACTCTTCGAGGTCGTAGCGGTAACTGGTGTTGTCCATGTCGAACACCGCGTAGTTACCCTTGTTGGCGTTGGCGGCGATCATCGCATCCAGCGCCTTGGCCTGATCCGCCGGCCAGTGTTTCAGGTCGGTGGCGAATGCCTGAGTGGCCAGGCCCATCCCCACAGTCAGTGCGACAGCCAGAAATTTCGGTGCAAACTTCATTGGCGCTTCTCCCTGGGTCAAAGAAATCGACGCTAACAAATAAATGTGACAGTCCCCGTCTGTCAGCGACCGTCCACGTCCGTTTCGCGCCAGCTGCATCCCCGAGAGCGACACCCGCTTATTCCAAAAACGACGGACGACCTTTGATTTCGGTATTAAATCATTGGAAATCAAACTGTTAGGCTTGCCGGTTCGCAACAGCCCCGGAAGGTTGTTGGCACAGTCTTTTCTGGAGTCCTCATGAATCTGCCCCTGATTCTCAACTTGCTGGTGTTCCTCGCCCTGCTCTTCGGCCTGGCGCAAACCCGTCACACCACCTGGAGCCTGGCGAAAAAAGTCCTGCTCGCGCTGGTGCTGGGCGTGGCATTCGGCGTCGCGCTGCACACGATTTACGGTGCCGGCAACCCGGTGCTGAAAGCCTCGATCGGCTGGTTCGACCTGGTCGGCAACGGTTACGTGCAACTGCTGCAAATGATCGTGATCCCGCTGGTGTTCGCCTCGATCCTCAGCGCCGTGGCCCGTCTGCACAACGCATCGTCGCTGGGCAAGATCAGCTTCCTGACCATCGGCACGCTGCTGTTCACCACAGCCATTGCCGCGCTGATCGGCATCGGCCTGACCAACCTGTTCGGTCTGACCGCCGAAGGTCTGGTCGCCGGCACTCAGGAAATGGCCCGTCTGCAAACCATTCAGACCGACTACGCCGGCAAGGTCGCCGACCTGAATGTGCCGCAACTGCTGCTGTCGTTCATCCCGCAGAACCCGTTCGCCGACCTGGCGCGGGCCAAGCCGACCTCGATCATCAGCGTGGTGATCTTCGCCGCGTTCCTGGGGGTTGCCGCGCTGCAACTGCTCAAGGATGACGTCGAGAAAGGTCAGAAAGTGATCAACGCCATCGACACCCTGCAAGCCTGGGTGATGCGTCTGGTGCGTCTGGTGATGAAGCTGACCCCGTACGGCGTGCTGGCGCTGATGACCAAAGTGGTCGCCGGTTCCAACCTGCAGGACATCATCAAGCTCGGCAGTTTCGTGGTGGTGTCGTACCTCGGTCTGGGCCTGATGTTCGTGGTGCATGGTTTGCTGGTATCGGCGGCCGGGATCAACCCGCTGCGCTTCTTCCGCAAGATCTGGCCGGTGCTGACCTTCGCGTTCACCAGCCGCTCCAGCGCGGCGAGCATTCCGCTGAGCATCGAAGCACAGACCCGTCGTCTGGGCATTCCGCAATCGGTGGCAAGCTTCGCCGCATCGTTCGGTGCGACCATCGGCCAGAACGGCTGCGCCGGTCTGTACCCGGCAATGCTGGCGGTGATGGTTGCGCCAACCGTCGGCATCAACCCGCTGGATCCGCTGTGGATCGCGACGCTGGTGGCGATCGTGACCCTGAGTTCGGCCGGTGTGGCGGGCGTGGGTGGCGGTGCGACCTTCGCCGCGCTGATCGTGCTGCCGGCCATGGGCTTGCCGGTTTCGCTGGTGGCGTTGCTGATTTCGGTCGAGCCGCTGATCGACATGGGTCGTACGGCCCTGAACGTGAGCGGTTCGATCACCGCTGGCGCGATTACCAGCCAGGCGATGCAGCAGACCGACAAAGCACTTCTGGATGCCGATGAGCATGCGGAGCTTGCTCAGGCGTAAGTCTTGATACTGATCGTTCCCACGCTCCTGCGTGGGAATGCAGCCCGTGACGCTCTGCGTCACTGGACGCGGAGCGTCCCTAGAGGCATTCCCACGCAGGAGCGTGGGAACGATCAATTGAGCTAAACCCGCTCCCACACCTCGAAGTTGTAAGCCGGTTTGTCGCCTTCAGCCGGATTCGGCACGTTCGACACCAGTTTCCACTGGTTCAGATCGAACTCCGGAAACCACGCATCGCCTTCCGGGCTCAACGCCACACGGGTCAGATACAGACGATCCGCCTGCGCCAGCCCCTGCGCATACAATTGCGCCCCGCCAATCAGCATCAATTCATCGACGCCCTGCTCTTTCGCCCACGCTTCGGCGCGAACCACGGCGGCTTCCAGCGACGGATAGACTTCCGCGCCTTCCAGCACCAGACCGGTCTGGCGGCTGACCACGATATTCAGACGGCCCGGTAACGGACGACCCAGCGAATCCCAGGTCTTGCGGCCCATGATGATCGGCTTGCCGAGCGTCGTGGCCTTGAAGTATTTGAAGTCCCCCGGCAGGTGCCAGGGCATGCTGTTGTCGACGCCGATCACGCGGTTTTCACCGAGGGCTGCGATCAGGCTGAGGGGGAGTGATTTAGTCATGCCGGCGAGGATACCAGAGCCGCCCTTACCCCGATAAGCGCCACAGCGGTTATGCTCACGGCTCAATCAAGCAACGGGATGCCGCGTGACTGAACTGACTTCACTGCAAAACCTCTGGCTCACCGAAACCGTGCGCCTGCGCGAAGAACACGCAGGCCCGCTGGACGATCTGGAAGCCAATCGCCTGGCCCGCGCGGCCGGCGGCGACCTGCCGAGCCGCATTCAACGCCGTGCCCTGTGGCTGGCCGAGCGCGATGGTCTGACCTCTGCGCTCAAGCACTGGCTGCAAGGTGCGCGTCTGGCGCTGGTGCTGCTGGCGATCTTCGCGGTACTGAGCGGTGCAGGGCTGGCCTTCGCCGCACTGGGCCAGACACCGGTCAATGTGTTCTGGGCCTTGGGCAGTCTGCTCGGGCTGAACCTGATTCTGCTGTTGAGCTGGGTGCTGGGGCTGATCTTCGCTGGCGAACACGGCGCCACTCTCGGCCGCTTGTGGCTGTGGCTCAGTGAAAAACTCGCCCGCGATGCCAAGGCGGCGCAACTGGCGCCGGCCCTGCTGTTGATGCTGCAACGCAAAAAGCTCAATCGCTGGGCGCTCGGTACGCTGGTCAATGACCTGTGGCTGCTGGCGATGTTCAGCGCGCTGGTTCTGCTGCTGACGCTGATGGCTACCCGGCGCTACGGTTTCGTCTGGGAAACCACGATTCTCAGTGCCGACACGTTCATCAACATGACCCAGACCCTCGGCGCATTGCCGGCGCTGCTGGGCTTTAACGTGCCCACTGTCGAAATGATCCGCGCCAGCGGCGACACCGCGCTGAACATCGAAAGTGCCCGTCAGGCCTGGGCGACCTGGCTGGTCGGCGTGCTGGTGGTGTACGGCGTGCTGCCGCGCCTGCTGTTGGCGCTGTTTTGCTTCTGGCGCTGGAACAGCGGCAAAGCGGCATTGCGTCTGGACCTGAACCTGCCCGGTTACGCCCAATTGCGCGAACGCCTGATGCCGACCAGCGAACGCCTCGGCATCACCGACCCTGAGCCTGCGCAATTGCACCGCGTTGAAAGCAGCGTCGGCGAACACGCCAGCGACGGGGCGTTGCTGGTGGCAATCGAACTCGATGATCAACACTCATGGCCACCGACGCTGCCGAAAAACGTCAGCAACGCCGGCATCCTCGACAGTCGTGAATCGCGCAACAAACTGCTCGAACAACTCAGCCGCTTCCCGCCGGCACGCCTCGCGATTGCCTGCGACCCACGGCGCTCGCCAGATCGCGGCAGCCTGGCACTGATCGCCGAGCTGGCGCGCAATGCCGCCGCGACTCGCGTCTGGCTGCTGCAAGCGCCGCAAGGACAAGCGCTGGACGCCGAACGTCTCGGCGACTGGCACGTGGCGCTGCAACAACTCGAACTGCCGTTCGCCGATTGCGCCCCGTTGAACTGGCTGGAGCACGGACATGACTGATGCCTGGAAAGCGCCGTTGAAACTGGCAGTGGTCGGCCACACCAACGTCGGCAAGACTTCGCTGTTGCGCACCCTGACCCGCGACGTCGGCTTCGGCGAAGTCTCCCATCGCCCGAGTACCACGCGGCATGTCGAAGGCGCGCGGTTGTCGGTGGATGGCGAACCGTTGCTCGACCTCTACGACACGCCTGGTCTGGAAGACGCCATCGCTCTGCTGGATTTTCTCGAGCGTCTGGAACGCCCCGGCGAACGCCTCGACGGCCCCGCACGGCTGGCACGGTTTCTCGACGGCAGCGAAGCGCGCCAGCGTTTTGAGCAGGAAGCCAAGGTGCTGCGGCAACTGCTCGATTCCGATGCGGGCCTGTATGTGATCGATGCGCGCGAACCGGTGCTGGCCAAGTACCGCGATGAACTGGAAGTGCTGGCCAGCTGCGGCAAACCGTTGCTGCCGGTGCTGAATTTCGTCAGCAGTGCCAACCACCGCGAGCCGGACTGGCGCGAAGCACTGGCGCGTCTGGGCCTGCATGCGCTGGTACGCTTCGACAGCGTCGCTCCGCCCGAGGACGGCGAGCGGCGGCTGTACGAAAGCCTCGCACTGTTGCTGGAAAACGCCCGCCCACAACTTGAACGATTGATCGCCGATCAACAGGCCCAGCGCCTCGCCCGCGAGCAAAGCGCCGCGCGCCTGATCGCCGAGTTGCTGATCGACTGCGCCGCGTGCCGGCGCAGTGTGGCGAGCAACGCCGAACAGGAACAACAGGCCATCAGCGAACTGCGCAAAGCCGTGCGCCAACGCGAACAACGCTGCGTCGAAGCGCTGCTCAAGCTCTACGCCTTTCGCCCGCAGGACGCCGCCGCCAGTGATCTGCCGCTGCTCGACGGGCGCTGGGGCGATGACCTGTTCAACCCGGAAACCCTCAAGCAGCTCGGCGTGCGGGTCGGTGGCGGGATTGCGGCCGGTGCAGCCGCCGGTGCGGGTGTGGATCTGCTGGTCGGAGGCATCACCCTCGGCGCCGCCGCCCTGGCCGGTGCCATTGCCGGCGGCGCCCTGCAAACCGCCCGCAGCTATGGCAACCGCCTGCTCGGCAAGATCAAAGGGCAGCGGGAACTGACCGTCGACGACAACGTGTTGCGCCTGCTGGCATTGCGTCAACGGCAACTGCTGCAAGCGCTGAATGCCCGAGGCCATGCGGCGCTGGACAGCATTCAGGTGGCGACGCCGCAGGACAAGACCTGGCGCGAAGGCAAGCTGCCGGAGGCGCTGAATATCGCCCGGGCCCACCCGCAATGGTCGTCGCTCAACCCGCATCCGAAACTGAATCAGGCCCAGCGTCAGGAACAGATCGATGAACTGGTCGGCAAGGTCCTCGAACTCTAGAACCAGCCGAGCTTGAGGAACTGTCTGACCAGCGCCGTCACCCGGCTGCGATCGGTGCGATTGGCGCGCCCGTCGTTGTCGACGTCCGAACTCAGGACAACCTCGAAGCGGCCATCGTTATCCAGGTCGTGGACGGCGGCCTTGTAAGCGATGGATTCGCCCTGGTGAAAGTGCAGCCTCACTGACTCCGGCGTTCCATCGCTGCCGGGGTTCAGAGCGAAAATCCGCAGATGCCGCGCGTCCTCATCGGCCACATTTAACCAGGCACATTTCAGATAGGTGCTGGAGAAGCTGCGCAGTTGCGCCACTTCACGGGCCGAGGCTTCGCGCCAATCCTGTTCGCTGTCATGAAAGCGCAGCTGGACACTGTCCCCTGCGCCGCTGCCGGATCGATCCCGGGCAATCACTTTCAAAAAACGCATCCGTGCGCTCCTTCGGCAAAAAACCAGTCTGGGCCGAAGGGGCAACACGCGCCATGCACCGTTTCCCGGCTTGGCGTAAGAAGGTTCAGCGCGCCTCGCGGGACAGCACGGTAAAAGCCTTTTGCTTCAACAGCGCAAGATCCATTACCGGCACCGCCATTTCCTTCGCCAGCTCATCCCACTGGCGCATTCGCAGGCTGACGGCGCACAACGGATCCTGCTCGAACGCATCCGCTTCAGCCTCGGTCATCACCCCGCCCTGATACTCCAGGGTGCGGCGGCTGGCTTCGCTCAAGCGGTCGTAATAGCCCGACTCCCGGAGCGTCAGATAGCGCTTGGCCTGGACGTGATACTCCACCAGCCGCGCCAGGCGTTCGCTGAAGCCGGCCTCACGCAAATAGTCTGCGCCCAGGCGTTCGTGGCTGACCACGCCGTAACCGCCCATGTTCTCCGCGCCTTCGGCACACAAGTGGCCGATGTCGTGGAAGAACGCGGCGAGCACCACTTCGTCGTCGAAGCCTTCGGCGATGGCCAGTTGCGCCGCCTGGGACATGTGTTCGATCTGCGACACCGGTTCGCCGATATAGTCGCTGGCGCCGAAGCGCTCATAGAGGCCGAACACCCGATCGATGACTTGCTCGTGACTCAACATCAGTTCTCTCCAAAAAGCTGTGCAACATTGCGCTCGGCCATGGCCGGGCCGACGCTCATGCCGACGCCGCTGTGCATCAGCGCCACACTCAGCCCGGGCGCCGGACGCAGGAACGAAAACGGCCCCGGCCCCCGGGAACCATAGACACCCTGCCAGCGCTCGACCACCTGCACCTTGCAGCCGAGAGTCTGTTCGGCCAGTTCGAGCATCCAGTTGTCGACCTGCTCGGCGTTGAACGGCGACGGATCGCTGCCGTAATGGTGCGAATCACCGATGATCAGTTCGCCATACGGCGTCGGGCTGATCAGCAGGTGAATGCCGTTTTCCTCCAGGTGCGGTTGTTCGCGCAGGATCTGTGCCTGCACAGCCGCCGCTTCCGGCAAGTCAGCGAAGGCGCCGTAATGCACGCAGCTGAGGCCGGTGAGCAAGGCGTGCTGCAAGTTCAGGTCGATCTGCGGCCGGGCGCGGAGCATTTGCAGGCGGCAGATTTGCGGGTCGAGGGCGGCAATCGGCTCGGCCAACAAGGTCTGATAATCGTGGCCGGAACAGACGATGATCTGCTCGGCGGTGAAAGTGCCGGCAGTGCTTTGCAGCCTCCCTGACTCGACGTCGCGCACCAGCGTCGAGAAGTGAAACTCGACGTCGAGTTCACGGCACAGGTAATTGATCAGCGCCGGAATCGCTTCCCGGGAATACAGCTGTTGATCGTCCATCCCGTGCAGCGCGGCGCGGTGATGGCTGAACTGGCCACCATACAGATCACGCAGCGCGGCACCGCGCAGCAGTTCGACGCGGTACTCATGCTCGACGGCGCGCCCGGCGCAGAAGGCTTCGAGCAAGTGCTCTTCGGCTTCGGTGCGGGCGAACAGGTACGAGCCGTTGCGCTTGAGTTGCAGGCCGGCGAGCTGCGCCCACTGGCCCCAGATGTCGCGGCTGGCCTTGGCCAGTTCCAGCATCGGGCCCGGTGGCTGGCCGGTGACCAGTGCCTGGCCGAAGTTGCGTACCGAGGCGCCGAGTGGCGTGGCGGTGCGTTCGAAAACCGCGACCTTGAGACCGCGCCGTGCAGCGGCCCAGGCGTGGGACAGGCCCAGGATGCCGGCGCCGACGATCAGCAAGTCTTTGTGTTGTGTCATGAAGCTACCTCAATGATCGTTCCCACGCTCTGCGTGGGAATGAATACCGTGACGCTCTGCGTCACAGAGGACGCGGAGCGTCCTTGGCTGCATTCCCACGCGGAGCGTGGGAACGATCGGGTAAGAAGATTTACTTGGCAGCGACTTTCTCGGACTTGCCGTCATAGCGCTTGCGCCATTCGGTCAGGATTTCGTCGCGGTTCTTCGAGGCCCAGGCAAAGTCGTTCTTGATCAGGCGCTGCTCGTAGTCGGCCGGCAGTTCGGTCTGCGGCTTGGCGATGCCCGGCTGTGCAAGAACAGCGAAGTTTTCCTTGTACAGGTCCATCGCCGGGGCGCTGGCGGAGAAGTCGGCCAGTTTCTTCGCAGCTTCTTCGTGTGGCGTGCCTTTGATCACGGCAGTCGCTTCGATCTCCCAGCCCAGGCCTTCCTTCGGCAGGATGATGTCCAGCGGTGCGCCTTGGCGCTTCAGCTGGACGGCCGGGTATTCGAAGGAAATCCCGATCGGGAACTCACCGGCAGCAGCCAGTTTGCAAGGCTTGGAACCGGAGTGAACGTACTGGCCGATGTTCTGGTGCAAGCCGTCCATGTAGGCCCAGCCCTGTTTCTCTCCGAAGGTTTGCAGCCAGGCGCTGACGTCGAGGAAACCGGTGCCGGACGAGGCCGGGTTCGGCATCACGATCTTGCCTTTGTACTCAGGCTTGGTCAGGTCCTGCCAGCTCACCGGTTTGGTCAGGCCCTGCTTCTCGGCCTCGACGGTGTTGAAGCAAATCGTCGCGGCCCAGACGTCCATGCCGACCCAGGCTGGCGGGTTGGCGGCGTCGCGGTAGTTCGCGCCGATCTTGCCCAGATCCTTCGGCGCATAGCTTTGCAGCATGCCTTGCTGATCGAGGATCGCCAGGCTCGACGCCGCCAGGCCCCAGACCGCATCAGCCTGCGGGCGGTCCTTCTCGGCCAGCAGTTTGGCGGTGATGATCCCGGTGGAGTCGCGCACCCACTTGATCTCGACGTCCGGGTTGGCCTTTTCGAAGGCCTCTTTGTAGGACTTCAACTGCTCGGCTTCGAGGGCGGTGTACACCGTCAACTCGGTTTTTGCCGCGAAGGCATTCAGGCTGAAAGTAGCGAGCACAGCAGCGGCCAGGGCCATAGGCTTGAACATGATCGTTTTCCTGTAGGTGAGTTGAGGCGATAGGGACAAGTCGTGGATCAGTGGCCGGGCGCCGTTTGCCGCCAGGCCTGGGAACGGCGCAGCAAGCCGCGCGAAGCCCACGCCAGCAGCAAGGACACGCCCGCCGAGGTGAACAGAATCAGGGTCGACATCGCCGCCGCGCCGCCGACGTTGCCGGCGTCATCCATGTTCAGCACCGCCACCGCTGCGAGGATGGTGTCGGGGCTGTAGAGGAAGATCGCGGCGGACACGGTGGTCATGGCCGAGACGAACAGGTAGCGCACGATGTCCAGCAGCGCCGGCAGGCAGATCGGCACGGTGACCTTCAGGTAATGCCGGTACAGCGGCGCCTTGAGCGACAGCGCGGCGGCTTCGAACTCGGCGTCGAGCTGACGCAGCGCGGTGGTGGCGGTCATCTGCGCGGTGGTCAAATAGTGAGCAATGGTGCAGACGATCAGCAGGGTCATGGTCCCGTACAGCACGTGCAGCGGGTTACCGGTCAGGTTGAAAAAGAAGACGTAACCCAGACCCAGCACCAGCCCCGGCACCGCCATCGGTACGAAACTGAGCATGCGCAGTGTCAGATTCAGCCCGCGCTGGCTGCGGGTCTTTTCCATCAGGTAGGCGCCGGTGAAGATCAGCACGCTGCCGATCAACGCCGTGCCCAGCGCCATCTTCAAACTGTTGCCGTAGGCCAGCCAGCCACCGCCAGCGGTCTCGTTGAACTGGTAGTGGTTGAGCGACAGCGACAGGTTGTACGGCCAGAACTTCACCAGCGACGAGAACACCGCCATGCCGAACACCAGCAGCAACGCGGCGCTGATCAGCAGGACCACGCTGAGATAAAAAGCATCGCGCTTCTTCGACGGCGCCGGTTTGAACACCTGGGCGCGGCCACTCATGGAGTCGCCGTGACGACGACGCAGCCAGGCATCGACCCCGAAGCTGAACAGCGCCGGCAGCAACAGAACCATGCCGATCAACGCGCCGCGACCGAATTGCTGCTGGCCAACCACCGCTTTGTAGGCTTCCAGCGCCAGCACTTGATAGTCGCCACCGACCACCACCGGCACACCGAAATCGGTGATGGTCAGGGTGAACACCAGACAGAACGCGGCGAACACGGCCTGGCGAGTCGCCGGCCAGGTGATGCTCCGGAAGGCTTTCGCAGGGCTCGCCCCCATGCTCGACGCGGCGTCGAACAATCGCGCATCCGCCAGCGACAGGGCTGACAGCAAAATCATTAAGGCGTGTGGGAAGGTGTAGATCACCTCACCCAGAACAATCCCCCAGAAACCGTAGATGTTGTCCGACAGCAGCCCGCGCAACATCCCCTGATTGCCGAACAGATAGACCAGCGCGATCCCCGGCAACATCGACGGCGCCATCAGCGGCAGCAGCGAAATCCCGCGCCAGATGCCTTTTGCGGGAATCAAGGTGCGCTGCAACGCGTAGGCAAATAGGTAGGCCAGCGGTACGACGATCGCCGCGACGCTGAGGGAAACTTTCAGGCTGTTACCGAGCAGCCAGTGGAAATTGTCGCTGCTCACCAGCTCCTTGGCGGCGAGCCAGCCACCGCCCTGCCCGGCTTCGCTGCTAAAGCCGCGCCAGAAGATCGCCAGCAATGGCAACAGCACCGCCACACCTAGCAGCACCAGCAGCAGGAGTTTGCCGCCGAGGACGAAGATCCGGTCGCCGACCTCGGCCCCGGACACCTGCCGCGCCTGCTTTTGCGGTAGCGGCAGTGCGAGGTTGCTGTTCATCAGGCAAACACCTGCAGGCTGCGTGGCGGCAAGGCGACCATGATCTGCTGGGCGCCGAGGCGCGGCATGGCTTCCGGTGCCAGTTCAGCGAGCAAGGCGTGACCGGGCAATTGATCGAGCTCGAAGCTCATGCGGCAGCGGTTGCCGAGGAAAGTGATCTCGCGAACCTTGGCCGGGAACAGGTTTTCCTCGTGTACCAACGGATTGACGTTGATCGCTTCCGGGCGGCAGAACAGCCGGCCCGACGGGCTGTGGACGCTGCCGTCAGCCAGTCGCAGGTTCATCCCGCCGACCTTGGCGTGGCTGTCGCTGCTGCGCTGGAACGGCAGCCAGTTGCCCTGGCCGACAAACTCGGCCACGAACGGCGTGGCCGGGCGGTTGTAGATTTCCTGCGGGGTGGCGTACTGCTCGACCTTGCCGTTGTTCATCACGGCGATGCGGTCGGCCATCAGCATGGCTTCGTCCTGATTGTGGGTGACCATCAGGGTGGTGATGCCGAGGTTGCGTTGCAGCTGGCGCAGCTCGGTGCACAGATGCTCGCGGACCCGGGCGTCGAGGGCCGACATCGGTTCGTCGAGCAACAGCAGCGACGGTGCCGGTGCCAGAGCGCGGGCCAGTGCCACCCGTTGCTGTTGGCCGCCGGACAACTGGCCCGGGTACTTTTTCTCACTGCCGGTGAGGCCGACCAGTTCCAGCATCTGACCGACGCGACGGCGCACTTCATCGCGACCGCTACCGGCGAGGCCGTAGGCAATGTTCGCTTCGACGGTCAGATTGGGAAACAGCGCGTAGGACTGGAACAGAATGCCGTAGTCCCGAGCCTGGGGCGCGAGGTGGGAAACGTCGCGCTCGCCGAGGTACAACTCGCCGCTGTCCTGCTTTTCCAGACCGGCGATGCAACGCAGCAGCGTGGTCTTGCCACAACCCGACGGGCCGAGCAGGCACACCAGCTCACCAGCCGCGACATCGAGGGAGACGTTATCCAGCGCCGTGAAAGCGCCGAAGCGCTTCTGCACGCCGCGCACTTTCATCGGTGCGCCGGGGTTGGTCAGGGCAGTTGCGATTGCAGGGTTCATGGACAGGCCTCATCAAGCAGATGAGACGAATCCTAGAGTTGTAATGCGTCGGTCATATGGCAACAAGGCAAAATCGACCGATAGTGGTATTCAGGGATTTTGGTTCCCCGCGGATCGCGGATCGTTCCCACGCTCTGCGTGGGAATGCCTCAACGGACGCTCCGCGTTCGGATCTGGAAAGGACGCGGAGCGTCCCGGGCTGCATTCCCACGCGGAGCGTGGGAACGATCATTAAGCGGGGGACATTTCCTGCGCCAGTCCGAGAAACGCTGCCGGCAAGCGGGCATTCTTGCGTTCCTTGAGGCAGTAGAGGTATTCGGGAATCTGCGGCGCATTCTCCAGGGTCAGCACCCGCAACTGCGGATCGTGCGGCACTTCCTGGCGGGCGATGATGCTGATGCCGATGTTGCGCAGCACCGCCTCGCGGATCGACTCACGGCTGCCGATCTCCAGCAACGGGCCGAAACTGACGCCGGCGCTGGCCAGCAATTCTTCGGTGAGGCGACGGGTGGTCGAGCCGGATTCACGCATCAGCAAGGTATGCCCGGCCAGCGCACTCAGCGTCACATGGTCGTGCGCCGCCAGCGGATGATTGCGATGCACTGCCAGCACCAGCGGATCGCTGCCGAGCACCCGGCGGATCAGCCGTGCATCGTCGAGCAATTGCGACGACGCCGCGACATCCACCCGGTAATCCTCCAGCGCTTCGAGCACTTGCTGCGAGTTGCCGATTTCCACCGAGACTTCCACCTGCGGCAGGCGCTCGCGGAAGGTCTTCACCAGATCGAGGATGTAATACGGCGCGGTGGCGGCGATGCGCAGCGTGCCCTGCACCTGGCCGCTGTTGCGCAGGAAGAACTCGATATCGGCTTCCTGCTGCAACAAGGCTTTGACCATCGGCAACAGCCGCGCGCCTTCGTCGCTGACACTCAGGCGTCGGCCGCCACGGTAGAACAGCTCCACCGAATACTGGCTTTCCAGATTGCGGATCTGGGTGGTCACGGTCGGTTGGCTGAGGCCGAGCTTTTTCGCCGCCAGCGTGATGCTGCCCAGGCGGGCCACCATGTAAAACGCTTTCAGCTCGGCACTCAGCACAACCGTCCCTCTTCCTCTATTTGCGCAACAGGCGCAAACCATTGAACACCACCAGCAGGCTCACGCCCATGTCGGCAAACACCGCCATCCACATGGTGGCGAGCCCGGCGAAGGTTACCCCAAGAAAGATCGCTTTGATCACCAGCGCCAGCGCGATGTTCTGTTTCAGGATAGCGGCGGTATGGCGCGACAGGCTGATGAAGGCCGGAATCTTGCGCAGATCGTCGTCCATCAGGGCGACATCGGCGGTTTCAATCGCCGTATCGGTACCGGCCGCCGCCATCGCAAAACCGATCTCGGCGCGAGCCAGTGCCGGCGCGTCGTTGATGCCATCGCCGACCATGCCCACCCGACGGCCCTGCGCATACAGGTCTTCGATGGCTTGCAGTTTGTCGGTGGGCAGCAAGTCGCCCTTGGCCTGATCGATCCCGACCTGCGCCGCGATCGCCTGCGCGGTGTGGACGTTGTCGCCGGTGAGCATCAGGGTTTTCACGCCCAGTTCGTGCAACTGGCGGATCGCCTCGAGGCTGGTTTCCTTGACCGTGTCGGCCACGGCGAACAGCGCCAGCGGGCCGGAACGGTCGAGCAGCAGCACCACGGATTTGCCCTGTTTCTCCAGCGCGAACAGTTTTTCTTCCAGTTGCGGCGAGCATAGGCCGAGTTCTTCAACCAGACGGTGGTTGCCCAAATGGTAGACCTGACCGTTGACCTCGCCTTTTACCCCACGGCCGGCCAGCGCTTCGAAGTTATCCACAACCAGCGCCGCGAACTCCTTATCCACAGCCGCGTTGGCGATGGCCAGCGACACCGGGTGATCGGAACGCCCGGCCAGCGCGGCGGCAATCGCCGGGGCCGTGGCGTCGGCGGTCGGGTCGAGGGACAGGTAATCGGTCTGCACCGGTTTGCCGTGGGTGATGGTGCCGGTCTTGTCGAGGGCCAGATAGTCGAGCTTGAAACCGCCCTCCAGGTACACGCCGCCCTTGACCAGAATGCCTTTGCGCGCCGCAGCCGCGAGGCCGCTGACGATGGTCACCGGGGTGGAAATCACCAGTGCGCACGGGCACGCGACCACCAGCAGCACCAGCGCGCGGTAGATCCAGTCGAACCACGCGGCGCCCATGAACAGCGGCGGGATGATCGCCACGGCCAGCGCCAGGACGAAGATCACCGGGGTGTAGATTTTGGAGAACTGATCGACGAAACGCTGGGTCGGCGCCCGCGCGCCTTGCGCCTGCTCTACGGCGTGGATGATCCGCGCCAGAGTCGAATTGTTCGCCGCGGCGGTCACTTTGTATTCCAGCGAACCGGCCTGGTTGATGGTGCCCGCAAAAACCTTGTCGCCGACGGTTTTCTCCACCGGCAGGCTTTCACCGGTGATCGGCGCCTGATCGATGGTCGAACTGCCGCTGACGACTTCACCGTCCAGCGCGATGCGCTCACCGGGCTTCACTCGCACTCGTGTGCCAAGATCGATGCTTTTCACATCCAGTTCGACCCAACTGCCGTCAGCCTGCAACACCGTCGCCTGCTCCGGCGTCATCTGCATCAGGCCGCTGATGGCGTTTCGTGCGCGGTCCAGCGAGCGCGCTTCGATCAGCTCGGCCACGGTGAACAGGAACATCACCATCGCCGCTTCCGGCCATTGGCCGATCAACACCGCACCGGTCACGGCGATGCTCATCAGGGCGTTGATGTTGAGATTGCGGTTCTTCAGGGCGATCCAGCCCTTCTTGTAGGTGGTGAGGCCGCCGCTGAGGATCGAGATCAGCGCGATGATCGCCACCACCCAGGTCGGGGCGGCGCTGGTGAAGTGGATAACTTCAGCAGCCAGCGCACCGACGCCGGACAGCGCCAGCGGCCACCAGTGTTTTTTCACCGGCGCCGGCGTTGGCGCTTCGACGCCCGCCTCAAGCGGCTCGGCCTGCATGCCGAGGGATTTGATCGCGTCGATGATCGGCGCGGTGTCCGGCAAGTTGTGAGTCACGCCGAGCACGCGGTTGATCAGGTTGAATTCCAGCTGCTGGATCCCGGCCAGTTTGCCGAGCTTGTTCTGGATCAGCGTCTGCTCGGTCGGGCAGTCCATCGCCTCGATGCGGAAGCTGCTCAGCCGGGCGTCAGCGCTTTTTGCCTCGCTCAGTTGCACCAGTGAAGGCGCGGCGGCTTTCGACGAGCAGCAGGCGTCGTCACTCGAATGAGCCGGCGCAGGCGTAACGGTTTTCGACCCGCAGCAGGAATCGCCGGCGTGGGCATGTTTATGCACAGGCTGCAGTTTGTGACTGTGATCGTGCCCGTCACCGGGCTTGTGGGTGTGCAGGGAATCGCTCATTGGTCGCGTCCATGAAGGTGCCTGTTGCCAAGTAAAGACCCTGTAGCCACTATAGGGTCAAGCACCCTTTTGGAGATTGCGGTCATGAAGATCGGAGAACTGGCGAAACAGACCGATTGCGCCGTGGAAACCATCCGCTACTACGAGCGCGAAAACCTGCTGCCGGAGCCGGCCCGCAGCGACGGCAACTACCGCGTCTACACCCAGGCCCACGCCGAACGCCTGACCTTTATCCGCAACTGCCGCACCCTCGACATGACCCTCGAGGAAATCCGCAGCCTGCTCGCCTTGCGCGACAGCCCGCAGGATCAATGCGAAAGCGTGAATGCGCTGATCGACGAGCATATCCAGCACGTCAAGGCGCGGATCGATGGGCTGTTGGCGTTGCAGACACAACTGCTCGACCTGCGCCAGCGCTGTGGTGAAGGGCCGGAAGCGGATCAGTGCGGGATCCTGCAGCGGCTGGAAGTCAGTGGCGGGGTTGTAGCGGCGGAGGTTGAGCATTCGCATGTGGGCCGCAGCCACGGCCATTAAGTCACCTAGCACCACACTGATCAGATCAGTTTGAACTCCAGAGTGCCTTGGGGGCCCATGCCGTAACTGAGCGCCGGGAGCATTCCAGCACCCAGGTAGACGCTGCAGTATAGAAAAACTGACTCTCCACGAAACGGTTGATAGACACTCGGCGCAATTCGGAACTGGACAGGTAATTCGGGGGTGACTGTCAATTTGCGCTGATAGTCTCTCCAGTTGCGTGCACCGGGTTCGCCCTGGAAGCGACTCAGCCAATAGAATTCAATGGCGTTATTGTTTTGCAAGTTCAAGATCTTCGGAACAGTGAGGACGAGGACTTCTGGATGCTTATCAATCTCCAGCTCGTCATTCGACACTCCCTCGATGGAAATCTGTCCGGTTTGAAACAGTGGCAAAACGAAGTTGACGAACAGAGACCCCGACGGCAAACCAATTCCGTTTCTTGTGGTTACAGAGATGACTTCGACCCTGTCTCCTTCGAACTTGAGTGCTTCAGCGTCGGAAAAAAGAAAGTACAAATCGGCGAATTCTGTGACTGTCTGGGAAGGCAACTCGAAGCTTCCTCCGGTTCCCCCAAGTGCCTGCCCTTGCACTCGCACTTGATCACCGATCTGAAAGTCCCGATTGTTTACAGACACCATAAAAAGCAGCGAATCAAGGAAAACCGGGGCGCCACGAAGCAATTCACCAGGTATCACGCAATCCCAAGGTTTAATGGAAGGTAAGGAAAGAATATGCCCCGAAGCATTCCTGCAACCCACATACGGTGCTCCGGGCAATTGAACGCTTGAGCTCTGCGCGGTAAGACCAACTGCGCGCTCGGAGAACCCGTTGGTTGGACCGCTTGTATCGAGTGACATAGCGAAACTCCACAAATAAAGAAAGGGTGTTGCCGACCACAGCCGAATGGCTTGTGGTCAGTCAAACACCCTTTCATTTATTCGCCACCTGTCAGAGCTGACAGTTTGTTAGATTCTTTTGCAATTGCGCAAAGTCGTGCCTGCAATAGAATCAGACCGCCATTGGCGCGGTCATCGGCGCGTGGTGCTCGTAGCCTTCCAGCGAGAAGTCGCCCGGCTCCACCAGTTCCAGCCACTCCGGCTGATAAACGCCTGTCTTGGCAAACTCCGGCACGCGATCCGAAATCTTCAGTTTCGGCATGGCGAACGGCTCGCGCTTGAGCTGTTCGTTGAGCATGTCCAGGTGGTTTTCGTAGACGTGGGCGTCACCGATGAAATAGGTGAACCAGCGTGGCGTGTAGCCGGTCAGGCGACCGATCAGGCTCAGCAGCGCGGCGCCTTCGGTGAGGTTGAACGGCGTGCCCAGGCCCAGGTCGTTGGAGCGGATGTAGAGGGTCAGGGAAATCTCTTTAGTCTCGACATTCGGGTGGAACTGGTACAGCAGATGGCACGGCGGCAAGGCCATTTCATCGAGCTGGGCGCAGTTCCAGCCGTGGAACAGGATGCGGCGGCTGCCCGGGTCCTTGATGATCGTGTCGACGCACTGGCGCACCTGATCGATGGCTTTGTACAGCACCACGTAGGCCTGGCCGTCTTCTTCGCCCTGGGCAATCTGCTTGTAGCCGTTGCTCAGGGTTTGTTCGATGGCGGCAGTGTTGCTCAGCGGGATCTGCTTGTACGCCGGCCATTTGCGCCATTGCACGCCGTAGATTTCGCCGAGGTCGTCTTCGCCCTGGCGGAACGGGTTGGCCAGCCACTGGGCGTTTTCGTTGGCGTTCTGATCCCAGACCTTGCAGCCCAGCGCGCGGAATTCGGCGGCGTTGTTCACGCCCCGCAGAAAGCCGCACATCTCGCCGATGGCCGATTTGAAGGCCATCTTGCGGGTGGTGATCGCCGGGAAACCTTCCTGCAGATCGAAGCGCAGCATGGCGCCCGGAAAGCTGATGGTGTTCACGCCGGTACGGTTGGCCTGTTTGGTGCCGTTGTTGATGACGTGCGACACCAGATCGAGATATTGCTTCATGAGTTACCTGTGTCCTTGAGCCCCGGCAGACATCGCCGGGGTTCGAATATTTAAGCTGTCGGTGCAACCGGCGCCGCCGGGGCGCGGTGGTAGGCCAGCCAGATCAGGAACAGCCCGCCGATGATCATTGGTACGCAGAGTACCTGACCCATGGTCAGCCAGTTCCAGGCCAGATAGCCCAGTTGCGCGTCCGGCACGCGGACGAATTCGACGATGAAACGGAAGATGCCATAGAACAGCGCGAACATGCCCGAGACCGCCATGGTTGGTCGCGGTTTACGCGAGAACAGCCAGAGGATCAGGAACAGCGCCACGCCTTCGAGCGCGAACTGATACAGCTGCGACGGGTGACGCGGCAGTTGCGCCGGGTCGCTGAACGGCGGGAACACCATGGCCCACGGCACGTCGGTGGCCTTGCCCCACAGCTCGGCATTGATGAAGTTGCCGATGCGCCCGGCGCCCAGACCGATCGGCACCATCGGCGCCACGAAATCCATCAGCTGGAAGAACGACTTGCCGTTACGCTTGCCGAACCACAACGCGGCCAGCATCACGCCGATGAAACCGCCGTGGAACGACATGCCGCCCTTCCACACTTCGAAAATCAGCGTCGGGTTGGCGATGTAGGCGCTCAGGTCGTAGAACAGCACATAGCCCAGACGCCCGCCGACAATCACCCCCATCGACAGCCAGAACACCAGGTCGGAGAGTTTTTCCTTGGTCCAGGTCGGGTCGAAACGGTTGAGCCGGCGCGATGCCAGCAGCCACGCGCCGCCGATGCCGACCAGGTACATCAGGCCGTACCAGTGGATTTTCAGCGGACCGATGGCCAGGGCCACCGGATCGATCTGCGGGTAAGGCAGCATTGCGACTCCTCGTTAGCATTCAAATCTTCAAAAATTCCCGGGCGACGCTGTCACCTCAGGATTAAGCCAGGATTGCGACCTGCCAAAACAGACGGCTCAGAACAGAAAGCTCAGGCCCACGCAAAACAGCAAAGCCGCGAACAGCCGTTTCAGCAACTTCGGCGACAACCTGTGCGCCAGCCGCGCGCCGAGACGGGCGAACACCATGCTGGTCAGGGCAATGCCGAGCAGTGCCGGCAAATACACAAAACCGAGACTATGGGCCGGCAGCAACGGATCATGCCAGCCCAGAATCATGAAACTTATTGCACTGGCCACGGCAATCGGCAGACCGCAGGCCGACGAGGTCGCCACCGCCTGCTGCATCGGCACGCTGCGCCAGGTCAGGAACGGCACGGTCAGCGAGCCGCCGCCAATCCCGAAAATCGCCGAGGCCCAGCCGATCACACTGCCGGCCACGGTCAGACCGAGTTTGCCGGGCACCGTTCGGCTGGCCTTGGGTTTGACGTCCAGCGCCAGCTGCGCGGCGATCACCAGGGCGAACACACCGATGATTTTTTGCAGGTTGGGCCCGGAGATCGCTTCGGCGGTCAGCGCCCCGAAACCGGCGCCGAGCAGGATGCCGACGGTCATCCACTTGAAGATCGGCCAGCGCACGGCGCCGCGTCGATGATGCTCGCGCACGGCATTGACCGACGTGAAGATGATCGTCGCCAGGGACGTGCCGACCGCCAGATGGGTCAGGATCGACGGATCGAAGCCCTGCAAGGTGAAACTGAACACCAGCACCGGGACGATGATGATCCCGCCGCCCACCCCGAACAGCCCGGCCAGTACGCCCGCACAGGCGCCCAGCGCCAGATAGAGCAGAAATTCCATGACTGCCTCCCAAGGCGCGTCCCCAAAACCGGAGCGGCATGGTAACGGATGGATACCCTTCGGCTCCACTGGCGATGGATGCACGGACGATGTCTGCGTAGAGTGGGCAAAAAACACACAAGGACCACCTTATGTGCCTGATTGTTTTCGCCTGGCAGCCGGGGCAAGCCCAGCCGCTGATCGTCGCGGCCAACCGTGACGAGTTCTACGCCCGGCCCAGCCTGCCGCTGGCGCAGTGGCCCGAGTCGCCGCACGTTCACGCCGGGCGGGATCTTGAGGCCGGGGGCACCTGGCTCGGTCTTGGTGCCAACGGTCGTTTTGCGGCGCTGACCAACATTCGCGATCCGCATCAGCCGCCGGCCCGGCGCTCCCGGGGTGAACTGGTGGCGGGTTTTCTGACCGGAAACCTGTCGATCGATGACTATTTGTCTGACGTTGTCGCCCGTTCGCCGGACTATGCCGGCTTCAACCTGCTGCTGGGCAATGCCAACGAGCTGTGGCACTTCAATGCCCGGTCTTCGGAACCGGTGATGTTGCAGCCTGGCGTTTATGGCCTGTCCAACGCCGGGCTGGATACGCCGTGGCCGAAACTGCTCAAGGCCAAGGCGGCATTGAGTGCGGTGCTGGATGATCCGCAGCCCGAGCGGTTGTTGGCGTTGTTGGGGGATGCGCAAACGGCGCCGTTTGCTGATCTGCCGGACACTGGCGTGGGGCTGGCGACCGAGTCGTTGCTGTCGAGTGTGTTTATTGCCAGCCAGAGCTATGGGACTCGGGCGAGTACGGCGTTGATTGTGCAGGCGGACGGGACGCGGCGGATGGTCGAGCGCAGTTTCGGGCCGTATGGCGGGCATCTGGGGGAAGTGGAGATCAATATATAAAGATCGCAGCCCGAAGGCTGCGATCTTGTCTTTCTAGAGGGGTTTGACCGCCGCCGGATTGACCATCTTCGCCAACCCGAGGTTCTTCAGCGCCAGTTGCAGCGAGCTGTGGATCACCTGCGGGTTGTCGATGGTCATCAGTTCCGCCAGCAGATCCTTGGCCTTGCTCAGGTTGATCTGACGCAGCATCCATTTCACCTTCGGCAGGTTGGTGGCGTTCATCGACAGGCTGTCGAAACCCATCGCCATCAACAGCACCGCTGCCGCCGGATCACCGGCCATCTCGCCGCAGATGCTCACCGGCTTGCCTTCGGCATGGGCGTCGCGCACTACGGTTTGCAGGGCTTGCAGCACCGCCGGGTGCAGGTAGTCGTAGAGATCGGCCACCCGTGGGTTGTTGCGGTCCACCGCCAGCAGGTACTGGGTCAGGTCGTTGGAGCCGACCGACAGGAAGTCCACCATCCGCGCCAGCTCTTTGGTCTGGTAGACCGCCGCAGGAATTTCGATCATCACGCCCACCGGCGGCATCGGCACGTCGGTGCCTTCGTCGCGCACTTCGCCCCAGGCCCGGTGAATCAGGTGCAGCGCCTCTTCGAGCTCGTGGATGCCGGAGATCATCGGCAGCAGGATCCGCAGGTTGTTCAGGCCTTCACTGGCCTTGAGCATCGCGCGGGTCTGCACCAGGAAGATTTCCGGGTGGTCGAGGGTGACGCGGATCCCGCGCCAGCCGAGGAACGGGTTGTCTTCCTTGATCGGGAAGTACGACAGCGACTTGTCACCGCCGATGTCCAGGCTGCGCATGGTCACCGGTTGCGGGTGGAACGCGGCAAGCTGCTCGCGGTAGATCGCCAGTTGTTCCTTCTCGCTCGGGAAGCGCTGGTTGATCATGAACGGCACTTCGGTGCGGTACAGACCAACGCCTTCGGCGCCGCGCTTCTGCGCCCGCGCCACATCGGCCAGCAGGCCGGTGTTGACCCACAGCGGCATGCGGTGGCCATCGAGGGTCACGCACGGCAGGTCGCGCAGGGAGTCGAGACCCAGCGCCAGTTGTTTCTCTTCTTCCACCACCTCGGCGAACTGCTTGATCAGCACTTCGCTCGGGTTGGTGTAGATTTCGCCCTTGAGCCCGTCGACGATCATCGGAATGCCATCGACCTTGGCGTATGGCAAGTCGACTACACCCATCACCGTCGGGATACCCATGGCCCGAGCCAGGATCGCGACGTGGGAGTTACCCGAACCGAGCACAGACACCAGACCGACCAGCGTGCCTTCCGGCACCTCGCCGAGCATCGCCGGCGTCAGTTCTTCGCTGACCAGAATGGTCTTTTCCGGGTAGACCAGGTTCTGCTGACGCTCTTCCTGCAGGTAAGCGAGCAGGCGTCGGCCCAGATCCTTGACGTCCGACGCCCGCTCACGCAGGTATTCGTCGTCCATCAAATCGAAACGGTTGACGTGATCGGTCACGACCTGACGCAACGCGCCCTGGGCCCACTGGCCGGTCTTGATCACGTTGGTGATTTCGCTGCCCAGCGAGGCATCGTCGAGCATCATCAGGTAGACGTCGAACAGGGCGCGCTCTTCCGGACGCAACTGGGTCGCCAGCTTGGCCGACAACGCACGCATGTCGGCGCGCACGCCTTCGATGGCAGTCTTGAACAGCGCCAGTTCCGCGTCGATGTCGGTGATGGTCTTGTCCGGCACCACGTCCAGATCAGCTGGCGGCAGCATGACCACCGCGGTACCGACCGCTGCGCCCGGCGAACCCGGCACGCCGACGAACTTGGCTTCCTGGATGCCCTTGCCCTGACGGCCCAGACCACGGATCGAGCCGGTGGCCTCTGCGTGGGCGATTACGCCCGCGAGCTGCGCGCTCATGGTCACGAGGAAGGCTTCTTCACCTTCATCGAACTGGCGGCGTTCTTTTTGCTGGATGACCAACACGCCGACGACGCGGCGATGGTGAATGATCGGCGCCCCGAGGAACGAGGCGTAGCGCTCCTCGCCGGTCTCGGCGAAGTAGCGGTAGCGCGGGTGATCCGCGGCGTTTTCGAGGTTCAGGGGTTCTTCACGCGTGCCGACCAGGCCGACCAGACCTTCGTTGGGTGCCATGCTGACCTTGCCGATCGAGCGCTTGTTCAAGCCCTCGGTGGCCATCAGCACGAAGCGGTTGGTCTCTGGATCAAGCAGGTAGACCGAGCAGACCTGGCTGCCCATGGCCTCTTTGACGCGCAACACAATAATCCCCAACGCCGCCTTGAGATCCTTGGCGGAGTTAACTTCCTGGACGATCTTGCGCAGCGTATTGAGCATGGCTCGGGGTCGAACTCCGTCGTCAGTCGCGCGCTAAAAGGCGCGGGGCAAGCTCTTTGAGAGCGCGGCGATACACTTCGCGCTTGAATGTCACCACCTGGCCCAACGGATACCAATAACTGACCCAGCGCCAGCCATCGAACTCCGGTTTACCGGTCAAATCCATCCGCACCCGCTGCTCGTTGGAGATCAGGCGCAGGAGAAACCATTTCTGTTTCTGGCCGATGCACAGCGGTTGGCTGTGGGTTCGCACCAGACGTTGCGGCAAACGATAGCGCAACCAGCCCCGGGTGCAGGCGAGTATTTCAACATCTTCGCGTTCCAGGCCAACTTCTTCGTTCAGCTCGCGGTACAAGGCGTCTTCCGGCGTCTCCTCGGGATTGATTCCCCCTTGCGGAAACTGCCAGGCATCTTGATTGATACGGCGAGCCCATAGCACCTGGCCGGCGTCATTCGTCAGAATGATCCCGACATTAGGGCGGAAACCATCGGGGTCGATCACGGCAACAACCTCGCAAACGCATGTCGCCGCATTGTTCCACAAAGGTTGTGAAGGCGGCAACGAAGGTTCCGAGCTTATGTGCACTCTTGTGAAAAGACCGTATTCTTGTGGCCTTTTTACTGACTTTTCAGCGGGTAACTGCAATGCGCCTGGCTTTATTCGATTTGGACAATACCCTTCTGGGCGGCGACAGCGATCACGCCTGGGGCGATTATCTGTGCGAACGCGGCTTCCTCGACCCGATCGCCTACAAGACGCGCAACGACGAGTTCTATCAGGATTACCTGGCCGGCAAACTGGATAACGCGGCCTACCTGAACTTCTGCCTGGAGATCCTCGGCCGCACCGAGATGGCCGTGCTTGAGCAATGGCACAGCGATTACATGCGCGACTGCATCGAGCCGATCGTGCTGCCGAAGGCGCTCGAGTTGCTGAAAAAGCACCGCGATGCAGGCGACAAACTGGTGATCATCACCGCCACCAACCGCTTCGTCACCGCGCCGATTGCCGTGCGCCTGGGCGTCGAAACCCTGATCGCCACCGAGTGCGAGATGCAGGACGGCCGCTACACCGGGCGCAGCACCGACGTGCCGTGCTTCCGCGAAGGCAAGGTGACACGCCTGAACCGCTGGCTGGAAGAGACCGGGCATTCGCTGGAAGGCAGCTATTTCTACAGCGACTCGATGAATGACCTGCCGCTGCTGGAGCAGGTGGCGAATCCGGTGGCGGTCGACCCGGATCCGAACCTGCGGGCCGAAGCCGAGAAGCGCGGCTGGCCGGTGATTTCGCTGCGCGACTGAGACCGCAGCAGGCGCCAGGCCTTAAACCGGCTTGGCGCCCATCAACCCGGCAATCGCGATAAAGCAGACCAGCCCGAACAACGCCAGCCCCAGACTGAACCGGCCCACGCCGCCCGGCGCCTTGCGCAACCGGTTCAAGCGCACCAGCAGCCAGAACCACGCCAGCGCTGCGACGGTGTAGAGCACGCTCGAGGCCAGAATCCACGTCTGACCCAGCGGCCAGCCCACCAGATGCACCATCCACCAGCCGGTGAACGGCATGCTTACCAGCGCCAGCACGATCAACAGCCAGACAAACAGCCATGGCCGCTGCAACGTACGACTGCCCGCCGTCGCGTCACCATTGCGTCGTGCGCGCCAGACCCAGATTCCCAGGCCCAGCGCACCGAGTAGCAGCACCGCAGTCGCCAGCATGTGCGCCGCTTTCAGGGCGGTTAACGTTTCCATGATCCGATTTCCTTATGGCCTGCCCATCAGCGTAGCCGTTCAGCCAAGAAACAGCTGATAGGCCGGGTTGTCGCTTTCGTCCCAGTACGGGTAGCCGATTTCCTCAAGGGCTGCGGGCACCAGATGACGTTCGTCGTGGGGCACTTGCAGGCCCGCCACCACGCGGCCGTCCGCTGCACCGTGGTTGCGGTAGTGGAACATCGAGATGTTCCAGCGGCCGCCGAGTTTGTTGAGGAAGTTGAACAGCGCGCCCGGACGTTCCGGGAACTCGAAGCGCAGCACCACTTCATCAACCACGTGCGCCGCACGACCGCCGACCATGTGGCGGATGTGCAGCTTGGCCAGTTCGTTGTCGGTCAGGTCGAGCACCGGGAAACCCTGCTCGGTCAGGCTCGCCAGCAGCGCACTGCGCGGGTCGTTGTCCGGATGGGTCTGCACGCCGACGAAGATGTGCGCTTCGCTGCCATTGTTGTAGCGGTAGTTGAATTCGGTGATCTGACGCTTGCCGATGGCCTCGCAGAACGCCTTGAAGCTGCCGGCCTTCTCCGGGATGGTCACGGCGATGATCGCTTCGCGGCCTTCACCCAGTTCGGCGCGCTCGGCGACGTGGCGCAAGCGGTCGAAGTTGACGTTGGCCCCGGAGTCGATGGCCACGAAGGTCTTGCCGCTGACACCGCGCTGCTCGACGTACTTCTTGATCCCGGCCACGCCCAGGGCGCCAGCCGGTTCGGTGATCGAACGGGTATCGTCGTAGATGTCCTTGATCGCCGCGCAGATCTCGTCGGTGCTGACGGTGATCACTTCGTCGACGTAATCCTTGCAGATGTCGAAGGTGTGCTGGCCGATCTGCGCCACCGCCACGCCGTCGGCGAAGATGCCCACGGCCGGCAGTACCACGCGCTCGCCTGCGGCCATTGCCGCTTGCAAGCAGTTGGAGTCATCGGGCTCGACGCCGATGACCTTGATGTCCGGGCGCAGGTATTTCACGTACGCCGCGATGCCGGCGATCAGACCGCCGCCGCCTACCGGAACGAAGATCGCATCCAGCGGCTGCGGGTGTTGGCGCAGGATTTCCATCGCCACGGTGCCCTGCCCGGCAATGGTGTGCGGATCATCGTACGGGTGGATGTAGACGTAGCCTTTTTCATCGACCAGTTTCAGCGAGTAGGCCAGGGCTTCCGGGAAGGAGTCGCCGTGCAGCACCACCTTGCCGCCACGGGAGCGCACGCCTTCGACCTTGATCTCCGGGGTGGTCTTGGGCATCACGATGGTCGCTTTCACGCCCAGCACTTTCGCCGCCAGGGCCAGGCCCTGCGCATGGTTGCCCGCCGACGCGGTGACCACGCCGCGTGCGCGCTCTTCGTCGCTCAACTGGGTCAGCTTGTTGTAGGCGCCGCGAATCTTGAACGAGAACACCGGCTGCAAGTCTTCGCGCTTGAGCCAGATGTCGTTGCCCAGCCGCTCGGAGAGCTGGCGGGCGTTCTGCAGCGGGGTTTCTACGGCAACGTCATAAACGCGCGAGGTGAGGATCTTCTTGACGTACTGTTCGAGCATCGGAAAGCATCACTGAGCGGGTTGGGCAGGGCCAACGAGTCTAACCCGCCTTTTGGGCGCACGACCACACGAATCCCGAGGTTTTAGCCCGGCTTGAGGCTATAATGCCGGCCTTTCCGTTCTTACCTTGCCCGCTTCCGGAGCCCGCATGACCCAGGATCAACTCAAACAGGCCGTGGCCCAGGCCGCCGTCGACTTCATCCTTCCGAAACTTGACGACAAGAGCATCGTCGGCGTCGGCACCGGCTCCACCGCCAACTGCTTCATCGACGCCCTGGCCCAGCACAAGGGCGCGTTCGACGGCGCGGTCGCGAGCTCCGAAGCCACCGCCGCGCGCCTCAAGGGCCACGGGATTCCGGTGTACGAGCTGAACACCGTGAGCAATCTGGAGTTCTATGTCGACGGCGCCGATGAAAGCGACGAACACCTGAACCTGATCAAGGGCGGCGGCGCAGCCCTGACCCGCGAGAAGATCGTCGCGGCCGTGGCCCAGACCTTCATCTGCATCGCCGACGCCAGCAAACTGGTGCCAGTGCTGGGCGCGTTCCCGCTGCCGGTGGAAGTGATCCCGATGGCCCGCAGCCACGTGGCCCGCCAACTGGTGAAACTGAGCGGCGACCCGGTCTACCGCGAAGGCGTGCTGACCGACAACGGCAACATCATCCTCGACGTGCACAACTTGCAGATCACCAACCCGGTGGAACTGGAAGCGCAGATCAACGCGATCGTCGGCGTGGTCACCAACGGTCTGTTCGCGGCGCGTCCGGCGGATCTGCTGTTGCTGGGTACTTCCGAAGGTGTGAAAACACTGAAGGCCGAGTAAGCCGAAACTGCCCACAGTTTGGTGGGCAGATGAAAAAGACTGTGGGAGCCAGTTTGCTAGCTCCCACATTGTTTGAAGGTGTTGGTTAGTTCTGCGCAGGCTTCCTGAAGACATAAAATAGATTCGGTTCGCTCACCAGATACAACGTCCCGTCGTCGTCCATCGCGATACCTTCCGCCTGCGGCACGGTTTTCTTCAGGCCCTGCCGGCCACCGCTCAACGACATGGTGCTCAGCGGGCGCCCGTCCACATCCAGTTCCAGAATCAGCCGCGACTCGTCGGACAGCGCCAGTAAATGGCCGCTGCGCTCGTCGTATTGCAGGCTCGACAGATCGCGCACGAACATCCCGGCATCGCGCTTGGGATTGTTGATCACGTGTACTGCGTAGGATTTTTCCGTGTTGAAGTGCGGGAAACCGTGCACTTCATAGATCAGCATCGGATCCCGTTCCTTGGCCACAAACAGGCGCTTGCCCACCGAGTCGTAAGCCAGGCCTTCAAAGCCCTTGTTGCCGCTCATGTGTACACCGAGGGTCATCTGCTCGGCGTCCGCTGCATCGAGGAACGTGGTGTCGTGCTCCAGATGGATCTTGATCAGCCGCTGCTGGCGTTCATCGGTGATCACGTAGGTGTCGGCGCTGATGAACTCCACCGCTTCCGGATCGCCAAAGCCGATCAAGGCGACACGGCGCAGGATCGTGCCGTCCAGCGACAACTCGATCAGTTCGGCATTCTTGTTGGTTACGGTGAACAGGCTCTTGCGCACCGGATCGTAGGTCAGCGCGGAGACATCGTCGTTCAGCCCGTCGATGACCTTCGCCTCGATATCTACCCGATATTGGTCCAGCCCGATGGCCTCGCTGCTCATCGGCTGCCAGAGCGTATGCAGGTTGAACCAGGCACGCTCGAACAGACGCATGTATTGGCCGATCGCAATCAGCGCGATCAGGGCAATCACCGACAGGATGATAAATAGAGGCTTGGGACGGGCAAGTCGACGCATTCGGGCAGGCTCGGAGTCAAAACAGGCGGATGAAATATCACGCCTGTCTGAACTGAAGCTTAATGGCCACTTGCCTCAGGCCACAACTCCACAGATCTGCAATCTCTGTAGGAGAGATTACTTCTGCTTTTCGAAGCGGTAGAACAGGTTCGGCTCGCTGACCATGTACAGCGTGCCCGCCTCGTCCATGGTCACGCCTTCGGCGCGGGGAATGGTTTTCTTCAAGCCGTTGAAACCGCCGAGCAGGGTCATGAAGCTGACCTGTTCGCCCTTCTCGTCCAGCTCCAGCAGCAAATGCGAATCGGCGGACAACACCAGGGTGTGACCGGTGCGCGGGTCAATCGCCAGGGCCGAGAGGTTGCGCAGGTCCAGTTCGTCGCTGTCGAGTTTCTGCTTGTCGCCCTTGAGCGTCTGGCTGCCGTCGCTTTTCCAGGTGAACAGTGCGGGCGGACGCTCTTCGCCCAGCAACAGTTGCTGGTTGCGGGCGTCCCAGGTGATGGCTTCGAAAGCCTTGTTCTGGTCTTTCGACGGGCCAAGGTCGTATTTAGGGAAATCGTCGCGCTTCAGTTCGCGGGTCTCGGCATCGACCTTGACGATCGAGAGCATGTGCTCGCGCTCGTCGACAATCGCCATCAAGCCGTTTTCCATCACCGTCAGGCCTTCGGGATTGCTCCAGCCCACCAGCGGCATCTTGCGCAGCACGTCGCCCTGCAGGGTCAGTTCGACCAGGAAAGGATTCTTGCCCATCACCGAAAACAGGGTTTTGGTCTGCGGGTTATAGGACAAATCCGAAGCTTCGTCCTTTTCCATGCCCGGCAGCAGCTTGGCGTCGATCACCACCCGGTAGTCCGGGAGCCAGACGCTTTCCTGTTTCTCGGCCGGGCTTTCGAAACGCTCCAGCACCCACAACAGGCCACGGTCATCCCAATGCATGGCAAACGCCAGCCCGTACGCAGCGGCGGCTGCCAACAAAAGCCAGGAATACCAACGCAGGGCGAAACGTGAACGGCGGGCGGGTTTGAGCTGAGTTTGAGATGACATCGAAGGACGCGTTCCGAAAATTCAGGCTACGGGTAATAGCACAAAGAGGCCGGCTCAGACGCCAGAATGACCGGAATTATCCGGACAAAATGTGAAAAAAACGGCAAATGGCCGGAATGCCCTGCGTCTTTGCAGGCCGCATCACAAAACGAAAGCGGGAGATTGCAGGCTTGAGGGCTGAGCTCAAACCTGCAATCTCCCGCTCGGAAACGCGATGTACGGATCAGCGAACGCTGCTGGTGAAGCGACTGGCGCCCGGCAGTTCCAGCACGATCTCATCGCCAACGTTCAGCGGGCCGACGCCCACCGGCGTGCCGGTCAGGATCACGTCACCGGCCTGCAGCGAGAAGCAGCCGGCCATGTGCTGGATCATCGGCACGATCGGGTTGAGCATCGCGCTGCTGTTGCCGTCCTGGCGCACTTCGCCATTGATGGTCAGGCGAATGCCGATGTCGGTCAGGTCGGCAAAGGTGCTGCCCACCACGAACGGCGCAATCACCGCTGCGCCGTCGAACGACTTGGCGATTTCCCACGGCAGCCCCTTGGACTTGAGCTCGGCCTGCTTGTCGCGCAGGGTCAGGTCCAGCGCCGGGGCGAAACCGGAGATCGCGTCCAGCACTTCTTCGCGGCTCGGTTTGGTCGACAGCGGCTTGCCGATCAACACGGCGATTTCCGCCTCGTAATGCACCGAGCCACGCTCGGTCGGAATGCTGAAACCGCCTTCCAGCGGCACCACGCAACTGCCGGGCTTGATGAACAGCAACGGCTCGGTAGGTACCGGGTTGTCCAGTTCCTTGGCGTGTTCGGCGTAGTTACGGCCGATGCACACCACTTTCCCCAGCGGAAAATGAATCCGCGTACCGTCGACATACTGGTGCTGATAGCTCATTACCGACTCCTGCCTTCATTGATTCATCAGGGATTGCCAATCAAACCGCGAAGATCTTGCCCGGGTTCATGATGCCGTTCGGGTCGAACACCGCCTTGACCGCTTTCATGTATTCGATTTCCACCGGCGAGCGGCTGTAGGTCAAGTAGTCGCGCTTGGTCATACCCACGCCGTGTTCGGCGGAAATCGAACCGTTGTACTTCTCGACGGTTTCGAACACCCACTTGTTGACGGTGGCGCACTTGGCGAAAAACTCGTCCTTGCTCAGGTTGTCCGGCTTGAGGATGTTCAGGTGCAGGTTGCCGTCGCCGATGTGGCCGAACCAGACGATTTCGAAATCCGGATAGTGTTCGCCGACGATCGCGTCGATTTCCTGCAGGAAAGCCGGGACTTTCGAGACGGTGACCGAGATGTCGTTCTTGTACGGCGTCCAGTGGGAGATGGTTTCGGAGATGTACTCGCGCAGCTTCCACAGGTTCTGCAACTGGGTTTCGCTCTGGCTCATGACACCGTCCAGCACCCAGCCCTGCTCCACGCAATGCTCGAAGGTTTCAAGGGCGGTGTTGGCCACTTCTTCGGTGGTCGCCTCGAATTCCAGCAAGGCGTAGAACGGGCAATCGGTTTCGAACGGCGCCGGAACATCACCACGACCCATGACCTTGGCCAGGGCCTTGTCGGAGAAAAATTCGAACGCGGTCAGGTCGAGTCGACCCTGAAAGGCGTGCAGCACCGGCATGATGGAATCGAAATCGGCGGTGCCGAGGACCATCGCGGTCAGATTTTTCGGCGAACGATCCAGGCGCATGGTGGCCTCGACCACAAAACCCAGAGTGCCTTCAGCGCCGATGAACAGCTGGCGCAGGTCATAACCGGTGGCGTTCTTGATCAGGTCCTTGTTCAGTTCCAATACATCGCCCTTGCCGGTCACCACTTTCATGCCCGCCACCCAGTTGCGGGTCATGCCGTAGCGAATGACCTTGATTCCGCCGGCATTGGTGCCGATGTTGCCGCCAATCTGACTGGAACCGGCCGACGCGAAGTCCACCGGGTAGTACAGGTCATGTTCTTCGGCGGCGTTCTGCAATTGCTCGGTGACCACGCCCGGCTGACAGACGGCGGTGCGGTCGGTCAGGTTGATATCCAGAATCTGATTCATGTAGTCGAACGACACGACCACTTCGCCATTAGCGGCCACGGCCGCGGCGGAAAGACCGGTGCGCCCGCCCGACGGCACCAGCGCCACTTTGTGTTCGTTGGCCCAGCGGACAACGGCCTGCACCTGCTCGATGGTCTTGGGGAACACGATGGCGCTGGGCGCCGGGGCGAAGTGCTTGGTCCAGTCCTTGCCGTAAGCGTTCAGGGAGTCGGCATCGGTCAGGACTTTGCCAGGTTCGACCAGGGTCTTCAGTTCATCAATCAGGGCAGGATTGGTCATCGACGGAACTCTCGAACAATTCATGGTCATCCTGAGAACGCTTCACGTCGCAGGAATGAGTGTTTAGCGGGGTGGCTATGCTAGCATACCGACCCCGCAGGCCAGTGCCCAAGGCCGGTTCTGCGGTGACGGCTTTCTTGCCGTGCGGGTCAGCTCCAGGCTGCTCCCCTCCCTGCCATTTTTCTCCGGGATACAGGTTTACGCAGATGAGCAAGACTTCTCTCGATAAGAGCAAGATCAAGTTCCTTCTTCTCGAAGGCGTCCACCAATCGGCTGTCGACGTCCTCAAGGCGGCGGGCTACACCAGCATCGAATACCTGACAGGCTCCCTGCCGGAAGCCCAGCTCAAGGAAAAGATTGCTGACGCTCACTTCATCGGCATTCGTTCGCGCACCCAGCTGACCGAAGAGATCTTCGATCACGCGAAGAAGCTGGTCGCGGTCGGCTGTTTCTGCATCGGTACCAACCAGGTTGACCTGGAAGCGGCCCGCGAGCGCGGCATCGCCGTGTTCAACGCACCGTACTCCAACACCCGCTCCGTTGCCGAGCTGGTGCTGGCCGAAGCGATCCTGCTGTTGCGCGGCATCCCTGAGAAAAACGCTTCCTGCCACCGTGGCGGCTGGATCAAGTCCGCAGCCAACTCCTTCGAGATCCGTGGCAAGAAACTGGGCATCGTCGGCTACGGCTCGATCGGTACTCAGCTGTCGGTTCTGGCTGAAGGCCTGGGCATGCAGGTGTTCTTCTACGACACCGTGACCAAGCTGCCACTGGGCAACGCGACCCAGGTCGGCAACCTGCACGAGCTGCTGGGCATGTCCGACATCGTCACCCTGCACGTTCCGGAAACCGCTGCGACCCAGTGGATGATCGGCGAGAAGGAAATCCGCGCCATCAAGAAGGGCGGCATCCTGATCAACGCTGCACGCGGTACCGTGGTCGAGCTGGATCACCTGGCCGCTGCGATCAAGGACAAGCACCTGATCGGCGCCGCCATCGACGTGTTCCCGGTCGAGCCGCGCTCCAACGACGAAGAGTTCGAAAGCCCGCTGCGTGGCCTCGACAACGTGATCCTGACCCCGCACATCGGCGGTTCCACCGCTGAAGCGCAAGCCAACATCGGTCTGGAAGTGGCAGAAAAACTGGTCAAGTACAGCGACAACGGTACGTCGGTATCGTCCGTGAACTTCCCGGAAGTGGCCCTGCCGGCTCACCCTGGCAAGCACCGTCTGCTGCACATCCACGAGAACATCCCGGGTGTGATGAGCGAGATCAACAAGGTCTTCGCCGAAAACGGCATCAACATCTCCGGTCAGTTCCTGCAGACCAACGAGAAGGTCGGCTACGTGGTGATCGACGTCGACGCCGAGTACTCGGAGCTGGCGCAAGAGAAGCTGCAACACGTCAACGGCACCATCCGTAGCCGCGTGTTGTTCTGATCCGACGCTGAGCGACAAAAAAAGGGAGCCTTCGGGCTCCCTTTTTCATGCACGCGAAAACGTCATTCGACGTTGACGGTGATCTTCTTCGACACGATCGGTGGATCGAACGCCATGTGGCCGCTGTCACCCAGCTCCAGTTGCAGGGTGTGCTTGCCCGGCGCGAGCTTGATGTCAGCCTGGGTCTGCGCCTTGCCGAAATGCATGTGGTTGGCGTCGGTCGGCACCACGGAGCCGGCCGGAACGATTTCCTTGGCATCGATCAGCAAATGGTGGTGACCGGTGTTCTTGGTGACGTCACCGGCTGGTGCCAGCGCGATGTCCTTTACACCGAACTTGACCGTGAAGGTCTGCGGAACCGTTGCTCCGTCCTCGGGAGAAACGATGAACACTTCGGCGCCCTTCGGTGCCGGCGTGGCCGCACTGGCCAGTACCGAAACACCCATCAGCACACCGGCCAACGCTGCACGTGACATAAAGCTTTTCATTTTCTTCTCCAGTTTTTCCGTAAAATCCGCACGGTCATGACAACTTCATGACCATTCGTTGTCGAAGGCACTCGACAACCATAGCAAAGCGAGCCTGGAAAACAGGCCGATATCGATTTCAAAGGAGTGACCATGCGTTTTCTGCCTGGCCTGATCTGCCTGCTACCCCTTCTGAGCCCTCTGGCTCACGCCGAACTGATTGATGACGTCAACGACCGTGGCGAGTTGCGCATAGCCCTTGAGGCTAATACACCGCCCTTCAATTTCAAGGACGGCGACACGCTCACGGGGTTCGAGGTCGAGCTTGGGCAACTGCTGGCCAACGAACTGGATGTGCGCGCGGACTTCATCGTCACCGACGAAGCCGATCTGCTCCAGGGCGTTGAAAGCGGCAAGTACGACGTCGCGCTCAACCACATAGCACTGACACCCGAGCTCAAGGATCGTTTCGACGTCAGCGAACCTTACACGCAGGTCAATGCACAATTGCTGGCGAAAAAGGACGAGCAACCCCGGCCGTTGGTGCTGGTGCAGGCACTGACGGAAGAGAAACCGAAGGTCGGGCCGCCAGTGGATCTGGCGATTCCGTTTCAGAAGGGAAACCCGGCGTTTCACGCGAGTCTGGAGAATGCCTTGCAGCGGATCAGGGCGGATGGGCGGCTGGAGGCGTTGTCGAAGAAGTGGTTGAGTGTGCCGGCTACGGAAAACTGAAGTGAGCGTGACTAGTCGAGCAAGCTGAGGGCCTGTGCGGCTTGCGGCAGTTCGAGTTCGCTGAAGACCTGCACCCCATGGCGCTTCAGCAACGCGGCGGTAACGCCCTCGCCACTCACCTTCACCCCACTGAACGTGCCGTCATAGGTCAACAGATTCCCGCACGAAGGACTGTTGGCCTTGAGCACCGCCACCCGAATCCTGTGTTTCTGCACCAGCGCCAGCGCCTGCCGCGCGCCATCCAGAAACTGCGCACTGACGTCTTCGCCCTCTGTGGTGATCACCGAGGCGAGTCCCTCCAGCACTTCGCTGCCCTGCCCGCCCGGAATCTCTGCCGCTGCCCGTGGCGTCGGCAAACCACCGGCGACTTCCGGGCACAGCGGCACTACCCGACCTTCGGCAATCCACTGCTCCAGCAGATCGAACGGCCCGCTGGCCCCACCGTCATAACGCACGCGGTGGCCCAACAGGCAGCGACTGACCAGAATCCTGTGCATCTCAGAACGGCTCGTTGCCACGGCGGCGGAACCAGCCTGTCAGCGACAGCCGCTCGCGGCTGGCTGGCAACACTTCATGAGGGACTTCGCCGGAGAGAAACACCACCAGACAACCGCCCGCAGGCTGCACGTCATGTACGCGGTCATTCTCCAGGTACATGCGCAGTTGCCCGCCATCCTCCGGCAGCCAGCCGTCATTGAGGTAGATCACCGCCGAAACCATGCGCCGGTCATCGTCGCGGAAACGGTCGACATGCTTGCGATAGAAAGCACCCGGCGGGTACAGGGCGAAGTGGCACTCGAAGTCTTCCAGCCCCAGAAACAACCCGCGATTGAGCGCCTCGCGCAGGCTGTCCATCAGGTTCAGGTAGCGGTCGCTGGCCTCGGCCTGACCGGGGTCGATCCATTGGATATGGTCGCCACGAATCCCCTCGCGGATCTCCGAAAACGGGCCACGTCCGACCCCCGCCGGCGCCAGTTCACCTTCGGCGTCACGTTTGCGGCACTCGGCCGCCAGTGCGCGGGTCAAATCCGCAGGCAGGAAAATGTTCTGCTGCGACCAGCCGCGCTCGGCCAGGTCGTCGACGATACGTAACAGCAGCGGGTGATCAGAGGATATTTGCATGGCGCGCATAGTATGCCTGCGGCAAGAAATCCGACAGAGCCACGCGGCGGCTTGATACGAATTCTCGACAAGTACTGGCACCGCACGGAGAATAGTCGGCTGCCGACAGGAGTCCTTATGCGCCGTTTGCTTTTTTCACTGTTGATGTTCTGCGTTTTGCCCGCCTGGGCGGACGGCCACGACCAGTTGTACAAGGTCGCCGGCTGGCCAGAACAACGCGCGCATTTCAACGACGCCCTGAGTGCCGCGCAGCAGCGTTACCAGAACAGCCTGCCGCCTGCGGTGTTTCAGGCGCTGGTGAGCAACAGCAATCAGCGCTTCGCCCCCCAGGCCGTGGATCAACGCGCCGAAGCGCAACTGCGCAAGAACCTCGCCGATCCGAAACCGGCCCTGTCGTTCTTTCAGTCACCGCTGGGCAAGAAGATCGTCGCCGCCGAACTGCTGGCGACCCGCCGCGATCAATTGGCAAAAAACGCCAAGGGCCTGCCGAAGATGCCGGCCAGCGACAGTCGTTTGCTGATCATCGGCCACCTCGCCCAGGCCCTGCCCGCCCGTGAAGCCGGTGCCGAAGTCAGCCTGGCGATTGCCGGCGTGGCGGCGGACAGCCTGAGTTCGATGATCCCCGGCCTGCTCGGCGGCGGTCAGGCCCAGGGCATGTTGAACGGTCAGCGCCAGCGCCTGATGGATCAGATCGGCGCCGACCTGAACAACACGCTGCTGTACGTCTATCGCGACCTGTCGGATGAAGAACTGGAAGAGTTCGCGACCTTTGCCGAATCCACCGAAGGCAAGGCCTACTATCAGGCCGCGCTGGCGGCGATTCGCGCCGGGCTGGCCGTCGGCCAGAGCACCTCGAACCTCAGTCAGTGATCTAGGGGTTGCGGCCCTTGATCCGCTTGCTCAAGAACTCGAAATACTCCTCGCGCATTTCTGCCGTCTCGTTGGCCAGGTGATGCCGCGCCTCGGCCAGCAACAGAATCTGCGGCCGGTCGAACTTCCACTTCATCACTTGCAGATTGTGCTGCCAGTCCACGGTCATGTCCGCCTGGCCCTGAACGATCAGTGGCCGGCGCGGACTTTTCTTCGCGTATTCAACCCGGTTGATCCAGCGTGACAATGCCCCGACCCACGCGGTCGGCAAGCGTTTTGGCTGCAACGGATCGGCCTGCAGGAACGGCAGGAAATCCGGGTCGTTGGAGTTCTCGCTGAAACGCCGGGCGATCCCCCTGACAAAAGGCCGCAGCAGGTAATAACTCAACTGCGACCAGCCCCAGGCACGCGGACGCACCAGCGGCGCCAGCAGAATCAACTGCCCCTGCGCCGGGCTGTTTTCACCATGATTGAGCACATGATCGACAATGATCGCGCCGCCGGTACTTTGCCCACACAGGTGCCACGGCTGCGGCAGGGCAATCGAGCGCGCCTCGGCGAACAGGCCTTGCAGCGCATCCTGATACTCGGAGAAGTCGCGGATGCTGGCGCGCTCGCCGCTGGACAGACCATGCCCCGGCAGATCGCAGGCGATCACCGCAAAACCCTGATCCAGCGCCCACTCGATCACATGCCGGTAAAGCCCGGTGTGGTCATAAAAACCGTGCACCAGAAACAGCGTGGCCTTGGCCGTTTCCGCCGGCCACCAGCAATGGCTGACCAGTTGATAGCCATTGATGTCGAACCGGCCCATGCCACGCCAGACATCACGCTCCGGAAAGTCGGTCTTGTAGAACCGCTGATACGCCTTCGCCTCCTCGGACAACGGCTGCCACTCGGCCAGAGGCTTGAGGCTAGCACGCAGATGATCGGGATCGAAGGCAACAGACATGGGCAATTCCAGAACGGTAAACGGACTTTATCGGCCTGCGATATTCATCTGTCGCGGCAAGCATGGCAAGCTAGCCGGCCTTCGAGGAATCAAAACCATGCGTTCGCCCTACCGCACCGCACTGTTTGCCAGCCTGCTCGCCATCGTGTGTGCCGGCGTGCTGTGGGCCGCGTACGACTGGTTTCAGGGCCGCTACCTGCGGGCTTTCAGCGAACACACCGCGGTATTTTCCGGCGACCCGTTGCGCCTGCCCGACGACCTCGCCGGCCCCGGCAACATCCGTCTGGTGCACTTCTGGGACCCGGCCTGCCCATGCAACGTCGGCAATCAACAGCACCTGACCGAGATGGTCGAACAGTTCGGCCCCAAGGGCGTGGAGTTCTTCGCGGTGCAGAAGGCCGGCAGCCACGGCCAGTTGCCCGCCACCCTCAGCAATCTCAAAACCATCGCGGTGCTGCCCGGCTCCGAACAGATTCCCGCCAGCCCGGCCGTGGCGATCTGGGACCGCAGCGGCAGACTGGCGTACTTCGGCCCGTACAGCGAAGGCCTGACGTGCAACTCCAGCAACAGTTTTATCGAACCGATCCTGCAAGCGTTGAGTGATGATCGTCCGGTCAATGCGACTCATACGTTGGCGGTGGGTTGCTACTGCCCGTGGCCGGCGGAGACGAAGTAAGGCATTCCGGACATTTCAAGGACGGCGATGCGCAGCACACGAGGCGTGTGCTAATTGTTTGCAGCCCGCACGGGCGGCAACCCCGAATGCACAAGGAGTCACCATGAAACGCGTCTTCACCGTTCTTGCCTTGCTCATCGTTGTCCTGCTCGCCGCCGGCGGGTGGTATGTCTACAGCAAGCAACCGACGCGTCAGGGCCAGGTGGAGCTGCGCAACCTGCAAGGTTCGGTGACCGTGCGTTACGACGAGCGCGGCGTGCCGCACATCCGCGCTGAAAACGAGACCGACCTCTACCGCGCCCTCGGCTATGTGCACGCCCAGGATCGCCTGTTTCAGATGGAAGCCATGCGCCGTCTCGCCCGGGGCGAACTGGCCGAAGTGCTCGGGCCGAAACTGCTCGACACCGACAAGTTGTTCCGCAGCCTGCGCATTCGCGAGCGTGCCGCCAGTTACGTGGCCGGCCTCGACAAGCAGTCACCGGCGTGGAAGGCCCTGCAAGCCTATCTGGACGGCATCAATCAATATCAGGACTCGCACGCCGCCCCTGTCGAGTTCGACGTGCTGGGCATCCCCAAGCGGCCGTTCACCGCCGAGGACAGCATCAGCGTCGCCGGCTACATGGCCTACAGCTTTGCCGCCGCGTTTCGCACCGAACCGCTGCTGACCTACGTGCGCGATCAACTGGGCGCCGACTACCTCAATGTCTTCGACCTCGACTGGCAGCCCAAGGGCGTGCTCGCCAAAGGTCACGCCGGCACCGCACCGGCACTCGCCGCCGAAGACTGGAAAGACCTGAACGCCCTCGCCCGCCTCAGCGAACAGGCGCTGATCGACAACGGCCTGCCACAGTTCGAAGGCAGCAACGCCTGGGTGATTGCCGGCAGCCACAGCAAGAGCGCCAAGCCCTTGCTGGCGGGCGATCCGCACATTCGTTTTTCGGTGCCGTCGGTGTGGTACGAGGCGCAGCTGTCGGCGCCGGGTTTTGAACTCTACGGCCATCATCAGGCGCTGGTGCCGTTCGCGTTTCTCGGCCACAACCTGGATTTCGGCTGGAGCCTGACCATGTTCCAGAACGATGACCTGGATCTGATCGCCGAAAAGGTCAATCCGGATAACCCGGATCAGGTCTGGTATCGCGGCCAGTGGACCGACATGGTCAAGACCGAGCAGCAGATCGCCGTGAAAGGCCAGACATCGGTAACCATCACCCTGCGTCAGTCGCCCCACGGCCCGATCGTCAACGACGCCCTTGGCAGCGCCGCCGGGAAAACCCCGATCGCGATGTGGTGGGCATTTCTCGAAACGCCGAACCCGATCCTCGAAGGTTTCTACCAGCTCAACCGCGCCGACACCCTGGCCAAGGCTCGCGCCGCTGCGGCCAAGGTGCAGGCACCGGGGCTGAACATCGTCTACGCCAACGCCAAGGGCGATATCGCCTGGTGGGCCTCGGCGCTGTTGCCCAAGCGTCCGGCCGGGGTGAAGCCCGGTTTCATTCTCGACGGCAGCAGCAATCAGGCGGACAAGGACGGCTACTTCCCGTTCAGCGCCAACCCGCAGGAAGAGAACCCGGCGCGGGGCTATATCGTCTCGGCCAACTTCCAGCCCGTGTCACCGACCGGCATGGAGATCCCCGGTTACTACAACCTCGCCGACCGTGGCCAGCAGCTCAACCGCCAGCTCGCCGACAAGAACGTGAAGTGGGACAACGAGGCCAACCAGAAGCTGCAACTGGGCACCGCCACCGGTTATGGCCCGCGTCTGTTGGCGCCGTTGCTACCGGTGCTGCGCGAGGTGGCGGGAAATCCTGCCGAGCAGAAGCTGATCGAACAATTGGCCCAATGGCAAGGCGACTATCCGCTGGATTCGGTCAGTGCAACGGTGTTCAACCAGTTCCTGTTCAACCTCGCCGACGCGGCGATGCGCGATGAGCTGGGCAATGATTTCTTCGAAACCCTGCTGTCGACCCGGGTGATCGATTCGGCCCTGCCCCGGCTCGCGGCGAATGCCGATTCACCGTGGTGGGACAACCGCAGCACGCCGAACAAGGAGACCCGCGTCGACACCGTGCGCGCTGCGTGGCAAGCCAGCATGGCGCACCTGAAGTCGACCCTCGGCGACGACGCTTCCGGCTGGCAATGGGGCAAGGCCCACACCCTGACCCATGGTCATCCGCTGGGTCAGCAGAAACCGCTGGATCGCATTTTCAACGTCGGCCCCTTCGCAGCACCGGGCTCCCATGAAGTGCCGAATAACCTCTCGGCGAAGATCGGACCGGCACCGTGGCCGGTGACCTACGGCCCGTCGACGCGGCGGCTGGTGGACTTCGCTGACCCGGCTCACAGCCTGACGATCAACCCGGTCGGCCAGAGCGGCGTGCCGTTCGACAGCCACTATGACGATCAGGCGGAAGCGTATGTGGACGGGATGTATGTGCAGGCGCATTTCAGTGAGGAAGAGGTGACGGCGAATACGCGGAGTACGCTGAAGCTGTTGCCGGCGCGAGCGGCTCAATAGGCGCCGCTCAAACCATCGCTGCAAAATTCAGCCGGAACTGCTGCGGCGTCACCCCCAGCCGTCGGTTGAACACACTGCGCATATGTTGCGCATCACGAAACCCGCATTGATACGCCACCGTCTTCAGCGGCGCCGTGGTGCTTTCGAGCATCACCCGCGCCGCATCCACCCGCGCCCGTTCGACGAATTCCGCCGGGGTGACTTTCGCTTCGCGAGCAAACACCCGAGAGAAATTCCGCGCACTCATGTTCGCGGCATTCGCCAGGTCGGCGATGGTCAGGTCGCCCGTGAGGTTGGCCAGCACATACAGCTGCACCATCGCCACCGCCGACCTCGGTTCGGCGTGGGGCGTGAGGAACGGGCTGAACTGCGACTGCCCGCCCGAACGCTGGGTGAACACCACCAGCCGCTTGGCCACGCTCAGCGCCACCTCGGCCCCGTGATCACGCGCCAACAGGTACAGCGACAGATCGATCCCCGCCGTCACCCCTGCCGAGGTGTAGAGCTGGCCATCCTCGACGTACAACCGATCGGCCTCGACCCGGCTCGACGGGCACAACTGCGCCAGCGCCTCAGCGTCGTTCCAGTGGGTGGTGACCGTGCGCCCGTCCAGCAATCCTGCACGGGCGAGCATGAATGCGCCGTTGCAGATCGAACCGAATCGCCGCGCCCGCCCACAGGCCTCGCGCAGCCAGGCATCGAACGGGCTGCCGAAATCCAGAAACGGCAACTGCGGCCCACCCGCCACCAGCAGCAAATCGTAAACCTGCGACGCTTCGCTGAAATGCCGATGCGCACTCAGGGTCAGCCCGTTGGAGCACGCCATTGGCCCGCGCTCGACGCCGATCACCTCAAGCCGGTAATGATCCTCCGGCGCCAGGAAGCGGTTGGCCTCGGCGAACACATCCATCGGCCCGCTGACGTCCAGCGCCTGCACGCCAGGGAACACCACGATGGCGACGGTTTTGTTCATGGCGATATGGGCTCCCGGGGAATGGCGGATCAGCGCCAACCCTAGCCAATCCTCGCGGCAGAAGCGAGCTGGCACGATTTGCAGGTGGAATGGCAAGGATCGCAGCCATGGATCGATTGTCCGGTTTTGCCCCCGGGAACAGACTTTCCCCATCAGCGCCGCGACGGCGTTTTCGACGAGGAAGCTCAACATGACCACGATCATCGCCGGTATCCAGATCCCCGACAGCGCCCTCGCCCGGGCCACCACCGAGTACATCCGCGACAGCGAATCCGACCTGCTTTACCACCACTCGCGCCGGGTATTTCTGTTCGGCGCCTTGAGCGGCGAACGTCAGCAACTGGCCTACGATCCGGAGCTGCTGTACGTCGGCGCGATGTTCCACGACCTGGGTCTGGTCGAAGGTCACCGCAGCGATGACGAGCGCTTCGAAGTCGATGGTGCCAACGCAGCCGCCGCGTTTCTCAAACCATACGGGTTGAGCGATGACGACATCGAGCAGGTCTGGCTGTCGATCGCCCTGCACACCACGCCGGGAGTGCCGAAACATCTGCGCCCGACCGTGGCGCTGGTGACCGCAGGCGTCGAGATGGACGTGCTGGGCATGGACTACGCGGCGTTCACCACGGTGCAGCGCGAGGCGGTGGTGCATGCGCATCCACGGGGCGAAGGTTTCAAGGAGTGCATCATCTGCGCGTTCGCCGATGGCTTGCGTCATCGTCCGCAGACCACATTCGGCAATGTGAAGACCGATGTGCTGAAGGATCAGGCGCCGGGGTTCAAGCCGATGAACTTCGTCGAGGTGATTCGCCAGTCGCCCTGGGTTTCCTGACCGGCATAAAAAAACCTCGCGGCCGTTACCGGTCGCGAGGTTTTTTGTGTCCGCAGACTTAAGCCGCTTCCGGCGTCGGTGCCCGGCGTACATCCGGTTGCTTCCACGAATCCGCAGCGCCTTCTTCGATGGCCTGCTGAATCGCTTTCTTGCGGGCTTCTTCGGCACGGCGGCTGAAGAACCAGACCAGGAAGGTCACCAGCGACACCGCCAGCAGAATCAGGCTGGCCACGGCGTTGATCTCAGGCTTCACGCCCAGACGCACCGCCGAGAACACTTCCATCGGCAGGGTCGTCGAACCCGGTCCGGACACGAAGCTCGCCAATACCAGGTCATCCAGCGACAGCGCGAACGACATCATGCCGCCCGCCGCCAGCGACGGCGCGATCATCGGGATGGTGATCAGGAAGAACACCTTCCACGGACGCGCACCGAGGTCCATCGCCGCCTCTTCGATCGACAGGTCCAGCTCACGCAGACGCGCCGACACCACCACCGCCACATACGCCGCACAGAACGTGGTGTGCGCGATCCAGATGGTGACGATGCCCCGCTCCTGTGGCCAGCCGATCATCTGCGCCATGGCCACGAACAGCAGCAACAGCGACAGACCCGTAATCACCTCAGGCATGACCAGCGGCGCGGTGACCAGGCCACCAAACAGCGTGCGGCCCTTGAAGCGGGTGATGCGGGTCAGCACGAAGGCTGCCAGCGTACCCAGCGCTACAGCGGCAATCGCGGTGTAGCAGGCGATTTCCAGCGAGCGCACCACCGAGCCCATCAGTTGCGAGTTGTCGAGCAGGCCGACGTACCACTTCACCGACCAGCCGCCCCACACCGTTACCAGTTTGGATGCGTTGAACGAGTAGATCACCAGGATCAGCATCGGCAGGTAGATGAACAACAGGCCGAGCACCAGCATCAGGCTGGAGAAACGGAAGCGCTTCATTCTTTACCCTCCATTTCCTTGGCCTGACTGCGGTTGAACAGGATGATCGGCACGATCAGGATCGCCAGCATCACCACCGCCAGGGCAGACGCCACCGGCCAGTCACGGTTGTTGAAGAACTCTTGCCAGAGCACTTTACCGATCATCAGGGTTTCCGGACCGCCAAGCAGTTCCGGGATCACGAACTCGCCCACCACCGGGATGAACACCAGCATGCAACCGGCGATGATGCCGTTCTTGGACAGCGGCACGGTGATTTTCCAGAAGCTGTTGAAGGTGCTCGAACCCAGGTCGGACGCGGCCTCCAGCAGGCTGGTGTCGTGCTTAACCAGGTTGGCGTACAGCGGCAGGATCATGAACGGCAGGTACGAGTAGACGACGCCGATGTACACCGCGAGGTTGGTGTTGAGGATCTGCAGCGGCTCGTCGATCAAGCCCATGCTCATCAGGAAACCGTTGAGCAGGCCGTTGTTGCTGAGGATGCCCATCCACGCATAGACGCGGATCAGGATCGCGGTCCAGGTCGGCATCATGATCAGCAGCACCAGCACCGTCTGCATCTCTTTGCGGGCGCTGGCGATGGCGTAGGCCATCGGGTAACCGATCAACAGGCACAGCAGCGTGCTGAAAAACGCCATCTTCAGCGAGCCGAGGTAGGCGGCGATGTACAGCTCGTCGTCGCCGAGCATCGCGTAGTTGCCCAGGTTCAGCAGCAGTTGCAGCTTCTGCTCGGCGTAGGTGTAGATCTCGGTGTACGGCGGGATGGCCACGTCCGCTTCGGCGAAGCTGATCTTCAAAACGATGAAGAACGGCAGCATGAAGAACAGGAACAGCCAGATGAACGGAACCCCGATGACCAGCTGTCGGCCACCGGGAATTATTCGATTGAGCCGGCGTTTGAATTTGCGCATGTTCATGAGCGAAGTACCACGCCGCTGTCGTCTTCCCACCACACGTAAACCTGATCGCCCCAGGTCGGACGTGCGCCACGGCGTTCGGCGTTGGCCACGAACGACTGCACCAGCTTGCCGCTCGGCAATTCGACGTAGAACACCGAGTGGCCGCCGAGGTAGGCGATGTCATGCACCTTGCCGCTCGACCAGTTGTATTCGCAGGTCGGCTGATCGGCGGTGACCAGCAGTTTTTCCGGACGGATCGCGTAGGTCACGGACTTGTCCTGCACCGAGGTGCTGATGCCGTGGCCGACGTAGATCTGCCGGTCGAGGTCCTTGCAGGTGATGGTCGCGTGGCCTTCGGCGTCGTCGATCACTTCGCCTTCGAAGATGTTCACGTTACCGATGAATTCGCAGACCAGACGGCTGGTCGGGGTTTCGTAGATGTCGATCGGGCTGCCGATCTGGGCGATCCAGCCCAGGTGCATGATCGCGATGCGCTCGGCCATGGTCATGGCCTCTTCCTGGTCGTGGGTCACCATCACGCAGGTCACGCCCACGCGCTCGATGATCTCAACCAGCTCAAGCTGCATTTGCGAACGCAGTTTTTTGTCCAGTGCGCCCATCGGCTCGTCGAGCAGCAGCAGTTTCGGCCGCTTGGCCAGCGAACGCGCCAGTGCCACACGCTGACGCTGGCCGCCGGACAACTGGTGCGGCTTGCGCTTGGCGTACTGGCTCATCTGCACCAGCTTGAGCATCTCGGCCACACGGGCGTCGATCTCGGCCTTGGGAATCTTGTCCTGTTGCAGACCGAACGCGATGTTCTGCGCCACGGTCATGTGCGGGAACAGGGCGTAGGACTGGAACATCATGTTGATCGGTCGCTCGTACGGCGGCATGTCGGTGATGTCGACGCCGTCGAGGAAAATGCGCCCCTCCGTGGGCCGTTCGAACCCTGCCAGCATCCGCAGCAGAGTGGATTTGCCCGATCCCGAACCGCCGAGCAGGGCGAAGATCTCGCCCTTCTTGATTTCCAGGGACACATCGTCCACGGCAACCGTCTCGTCGAACTTCTTCGTGACCCGGTCGATTTTGACCAGCACCTGTTTCGGTGTCTGGTCGCCCTCGAGGGCTTTCTTATAGGCGCCGGAGGCAACTGCCATTTACAAAACTCCCAGAAAAAAAGAGTGCAGTTCGCCCACGCAAGACGAACCCAGGATAGTTTGTACGTTGAAGCTATTTACCCGACTTGACCTTGGTCCAGCTGCGGGTCATCAAACGCTGAATGTTCGGCGGCAACTCGATCGACACGTAGGTCTTGTCGAGCACGGCCTGCGGTGGATAAACCGACTCGTCGGTGCGGATGGACTGCTCCATCAGCTTGTCCGAACCCGGGTTGGGGTTGGCGTAACCGACGTAATCACTGACCTGGGCGATCACCTCAGGTTTCAGCAAATAGTTGATGAAGGCGTGGGCCTCTTTGACGTTGGCCGAGTCCTTCGGAATCGCCAGCATGTCGAACCACAGCGCGCCACCCTCTTTCGGGATCGAGTAGGCGATGTTCACGCCCTTCTTGGCTTCTTCGGCACGGTTCTTCGCCTGGAAGATGTCGCCGGAGAAACCGATGGCCACGCAGATGTCGCCGTTGGCCAGGTCACCGATGTATTTCGAGGAGTGGAAGTAGGTCACGTACGGACGCACCGCCAGCAACTTGGCCGTGGCCTTCTCGTAATCCTTGGGATCGGTGCTGTTGGCGTTCAGGCCCATGTAGTTGAGCACGGTCGGCATCATTTCATCGGCCGAATCGAGGAACGCCACGCCGCAGCTGTGCAGCTTCTTGATGTTCTCAGGCTCGAACAGCACGCTCCAGGAGTCGATCTTGTCGACGCCGAGCACGGCCTTCACTTTATCGACGTTGTAGCCGATGCCGTTGGTGCCCCACAGATAGGGCACGGCGTACAGGTTGCCCGGATCGTTCTGTTCCAGGCGCTTGAGCAGCACCGGATCGAGATTGGAATAGTTCGGCAGCTGCGCCTTGTCGAGCTTCTGGAACGCGCCCGCCTTGATCTGCTTGCCGAGGAAGTGGTTCGACGGCACGACCACGTCGTAACCGGTACGCCCGGCGAGCAGCTTGCCTTCCAGGGTTTCGTTGGAGTCGAACACGTCGTAGACCGGTTTGATCCCGGTGTCTTTCTGGAAATCGGCCAGGGTGGTCTCGCCGATGTAATCCGACCAGTTATAAATATGCACAGTACCGGCGGCTTGGGCACCGACAGCGAACGTCAGGCCGGCAGCGGCCAGCAGGGCATTGCGCAAAGAAGAAAAAATAGGCAAGTGGAGGTCCTCTAATTTAGTTGGGCCCAAGTTGCCCCGTGCTGCATGACAGCCACGGTTGCCCGGCAACAAAACCGGCGCGCAACTTACCTTCGAAAAACCGTTCCAGCAAAACTTTCTGTCATTTAATTGCACCGCTGACCGCCCGGGTGAAGGCGACGGCCAGCGGTGGCTGCTTCAAACCGGCTTATTTACCGGATTTGATCTTGGTCCAGCTGCGAGTGATCAGGCGCAGGGTGGCCGCGTCCAGATCGCTGATCGCATAGAGCTGCTTCTTCACTTCAGCCGAAGGGTAGATGCTCGGATCGCTGGTGATTTCCTTGTCCACCAGCGGCGTGGCCGCCTTGTTGCCGTTCGGGAAACGCACGGCGTTGGTGATTTCGGCCATCACTTTCGGCTCGAGCAGGTAGTTCATGAACTTATAGGCGGCTTCGACGTTTTCGGCATCCTTGGGAATGGCGACCATGTCGTAGAAAGTACCGGCACCTTCTTTCGGAATGGTGTAGGCCAGCTTGACCTTGTCACCGGCTTCCTTGGCGCGGGTCTTGGATTGTTCCAGGTCACCCGAGTAACCGACCGCCACGCAGATGTTGCCGTTGGCCAGGTCCGAGATGTACTTCGAGGAGTGGAAGTAGGCAACCGAAGGACGCACTTTGAGGAACAGGTCCTCGGCGGCTTTCAGGTCAGCCTTGTCTTTGCTGTTGGTCGGTTTGCCCAGATAGTGCAAAGCCGCCGGAATCATTTCGGTCGGCGCGTCGAGGAAGCTCACGCCGCAGCTTTTCAGCTTCTCGATGTTTTCAGGCTTGAACACGATGTCCCAGGAATCGATCTTGTCGACGCCCAGCGCAGCCTTGACCTTCTCCGGGTTGTAGCCGATGCCGATCGAGCCCCACATGTACGGGAACGCGTGCTTGTTGCCCGCATCGCTGGCGTCGCCAACGGCCTTGAGCAGGTCTTCGTCGAGGTTCTTCCAGTTTGTCAGCTTGGACTTGTCCAGTTCCTGATAAACGCCGGCCTTGATCTGCTTGGCCAGGAAGTTGTTGGAAGGCACCACGATGTCGTAACCGGATTTGCCGGCCAGCAGCTTCGCTTCCAGGGTTTCGTTGCTGTCGAAAACGTCATAGACGACCTTGATGCCCGTCTCTTTTTCGAAATTGGCAACCGTGTCCGGCGCGATGTAGTCGGACCAGTTGTAAACGTGCAACACCTTGTCGTCCGCCTGAACCGCACCCGCCATCACGCCCATCAGGGACATGGCGAGCAGAGTCTTGCCAGCGAGCTTTTTGCCTAATGCCTTCATGCGTTAATGCTCCAAATTTTTCTTTTTTGAACCACTTTGTTCAGCGGCCGAACCCGGACAACTGGAACCGCGGCTAGTCTGGCAAGATCCGAGGCGGTCTTTCAAGAAAAGACCAGCCTTTCTGACAGCTCCGAGCGACAGCGCAACAGCTCCATCGCTCAGAGCCTAGCACTTAGCCCTGCAACGCACTCAGGGTCAGGTCCAGGCACTTGCGTGCCTTTGTCACCAGCTCGTCGATCTCCGCCTTGCTGATCACCAGCGGCGGCGCGATGATCATGGTGTCGCCCACGGCACGCATGATCAGCCCGTTGTCGAAGCAGAACTGGCGGCAGATCATGCCCACACCCTTGCCTTCGTAACGCTTGCGAGTGGCCTTGTCCTGCACCAGCTCGATGGCCCCCAGCAGACCGACTCCGCGCACTTCACCCACCAACGGGTGATCGTTCAGTTCGCGCAGACGTTTCTGCAAATACGGTGCCGTTTCTTCATGGGCGCGTTCGATGATTTTCTCTTCGCGCAGAATCCGGATGTTTTCCAGACCCACCGCCGCCGCCACCGGGTGACCGGAGTAGGTGAAGCCGTGGTTGAAATCGCCGCCCTCGTTGAGCACCGCCACCACTTCGTCACGCACGATCAGGCCACCCATCGGGATGTAGCCGGACGTCAGGCCTTTGGCGATGGTCATCATGTGTGGCTTGAGGTCGTAGAAATCGCTGCCGAACCATTGGCCGGTACGGCCGAAACCGCAGATCACTTCATCGGCCACGAACAGGATGTCGTACTTGGCAAGGATTTCCTTGATGCGCGGCCAGTAGGTGTCTGGCGGAATGATCACGCCGCCGGCGCCCTGGATCGGCTCGGCAATAAAGGCACCGACGTTGTCCACGCCGACTTCCAGAATCTTTTCTTCCAGCTGATTGGCCGCCCAGATCCCGAACTCTTCCGGGGTCATGTCGCCGCCTTCGGCGAACCAGTACGGTTGGGCGATGTGGACGATGCCCGGAATCGGCAGGTCGCCCTGTTCGTGCATGTAGGTCATGCCGCCCAGGCTTGCGCCGGCCACGGTGGAACCGTGGTAGCCGTTCTTGCGGCTGATGATGACTTTCTTGTTCGGCTGGCCCTTGATCGCCCAGTAGTGGCGAACCATGCGCAGCATGGTGTCGTTGCCTTCGGAGCCGGAGCCGGTGAAGAACACGTGGTTCATGCCTTGCGGCGCCACGTCGGCGATCGCCTTGGCCAGTTCCAGCGCCGGCGGGTGTGCGGTCTGGAAGAACAGGTTGTAGTAAGGCAGTTCGCGCATTTGTTTGGCGGCCGCATCGGCCAGCTCATCGCGCCCATAACCGATCGCCACACACCACAGACCCGCCATGCCATCGAGGATCTTGTTGCCCTCGCTGTCCCACAGGTACACGCCCTTGGCGTTGGTGATGATCCGTGGACCCTTTTCTTTCAGCTGCTTGAAGTCACTGAACGGGGCCAGGTGGTGATCGCTGCTGAGGGCTTGCCACTCACGGGTTTGCGGGTTGTTGCTGGTCATGCCAATTCTCCTTGTTATCGGTGAAGGCGCGGCGGCTGACCACCGCGCCCGGCGTATCAGACGGCGAAGAGCAGGTACTCACGCTCCCAGGAACTGATCACGCGCTTGAAGTTTTCATGCTCGGCCCGCTTGACCGCGACGTAGCCGGTGATGAAGGTCTTGCCCAGGTATTTTTCGATGGTCGCGCTGTTTTCCATGCGCTCCAGGGCGTCCTCGATGGTCAGCGGCAGGCGCAGGTTGCGGCGCTCGTAACCACGGCCCACGACCGGCGCGCTCGGGTTGATGCCTTCGACCATGCCGATGTAGCCGCAGAGCAGGCTCGCGGCAATCGCCAGGTACGGGTTGGCGTCGGCGCCCGGCAGGCGGTTTTCCACCCGACGGTTCTGCGGGCCGGCATCCGGAACGCGCAGGCCCACGGTGCGGTTTTCTTCGCCCCACTCCACGTTCACCGGCGCCGAGGTGTCCGGCAGGAAGCGGCGGAACGAGTTGACGTTCGGTGCGAACAGCGGCAGCAATTCCGGGATCAGTTTCTGCAGGCCACCGATGTGGTGCAGGAACAGCTGGCTCATGGTCCCGTCTTCATTCGAGAACACGTTCTTGCCGGTCTCGATGTCGATGATGCTCTGGTGCAGGTGCATTGCACTGCCCGGCTCGCCGGTCATCGGCTTGGCCATGAAGGTCGCGGCCACGTTGTGCTTGAGGGCGGCTTCGCGCATGGTGCGCTTGAACACCAGAATCTGGTCGGCCAGCGACAGGGCATCGCCGTGACGGAAGTTGATTTCCATCTGCGCCGTGCCGTCCTCGTGGATCAGCGTGTCGAGGTCCAGCTCCTGCAATTCGCACCAGTCGTAGACGTCTTCGAACAGCGGATCGAATTCGTTCGCCGCCTCGATGGAGAACGACTGGCGACCGATTTCCGGACGCCCGGAACGGCCGACTGGCGGCTGCAACGGATAGTCGGGGTCGTCGCTGCGCTTGGTCAGGTAGAACTCCATTTCCGGCGCCACGATCGGCTGCCAGCCCTTGTCGGCATAGAGTTTCAGGACTTTCTTGAGGACGTTGCGCGGCGACAGCTCGATCGGGTTGCCTTGCTTGTCGTAGGTGTCGTGGATCACCTGGGCGGTCGGCTCGATGGCCCATGGCACCAGGTACACGGCGTTCTGGTCGGGGCGGCAGATCATGTCGATGTCGGCCGGGTCGAGCAGTTCGTAATAGATGTCGTCTTCGACGTAGTCGCCGGTCACGGTCTGCAACAGAACGCTCTCTGGCAGGCGCATGCCTTTTTCGGCGATGAACTTGTTGGTCGGCGAGATCTTGCCCCGGGTGATGCCGGTCAAGTCGCCGATCATGCATTCGACTTCTGTGATCTTGTGGTCTTTCAACCAATCGGTGAGCTGGTCGAGGTTGTTACTCATAAATGCCTCTGGGCTGAGTCTCCTGACACATGTCAGGCAAGTTTGACGCACGGGGCGTCGCGTTAAAGGGCCTTGCTTGCGCGCAGTGCCGGCTTACGCCCGGCACCGCGCATAGACAATGAAGGAGGAGCTTACCTGCCCTTTACGCTGGCGTTGCATTTCCTGTGCACATCCCGGGCGTGCAGAATCACGGGCACGGCGACGAACGCGGTGCAGGCCGGGAGCGGGAAAGAGATCTATATTGAAAGGAGAACCGTTAAAGAGGATGCCCTCGCACACGTCCAGAATATCGGACGCTGCCGCTCGATCTGCCATGGGCAGGGAGATCGCTGGCACGTTGCAGGCCTTGCTGGCCGCGCTGCGGACGGACGTGTCGCCACTGATGTGATAAGCATGCAGACCGGACTGCAAAGAGCAGTCGGTGACGCCGATTAACGGCAGGCGAGACATGAAGCACCCCGGTATTATTGCTGTTATGGGTTTGATCCGAGCTTAGCCTTGTTCATTTTTTTACACAACACCCCCGTAAAAAATACAACACGGCCTGCTCAAGCCTGCGGGTGGCGCGTCCTTCACGGATAAAAAAATGCCCCAAAGTGCCCCATAAATGCCCTCGTGGCGCTTTTTCAGGGCAGAAAAGGCCTCGCTTGACTTCGGCAGGCCGTTCGGGTTGACTGAAACCAGAAAAGATCAATGATTGATATTTTTAACAACAAAGGTGTTGCATCATGTCGGTACCCCCGCGTGCCGTTCAGCTTAACGAAGCGAACGCGTTCCTTAAGGAACATCCTGAGGTTCTGTACGTTGACCTTCTGATTGCGGATATGAATGGTGTGGTGCGCGGCAAGCGCATCGAACGCACCAGCCTCCACAAGGTTTACGAGAAAGGCATCAACCTGCCGGCCTCTCTATTTGCTCTGGATATCAATGGTTCGACGGTGGAAAGCACCGGCCTGGGCCTGGACATCGGCGACGCCGACCGTATCTGCTATCCAATCCCCGATACCCTGTGCAACGAGCCATGGCAGAAGCGCCCGACCGCGCAACTGTTGATGACCATGCACGAACTCGAAGGTGACCCTTTCTTCGCCGACCCGCGCGAAGTGCTCCGTCAAGTTGTTGCAAAGTTTGACGAGCTCGGCCTGACCATCTGCGCCGCGTTCGAACTCGAGTTCTACCTGATCGACCAGGAAAACGTGAACGGCCGCCCTCAGCCGCCACGCTCGCCGATCTCCGGCAAACGCCCGCATTCGACCCAGGTTTACCTGATCGACGACCTCGACGAATACGTCGACTGCCTCCAGGACATTCTGGAAGGCGCCAAAGAGCAAGGCATCCCGGCCGACGCCATCGTCAAGGAAAGTGCCCCGGCGCAGTTCGAAGTGAACCTGCACCACGTCGCCGACCCGATCAAGGCGTGCGATTACGCGGTCCTGCTCAAGCGTCTGATCAAGAACATCGCCTACGACCATGAAATGGACACCACTTTCATGGCCAAGCCGTACCCGGGCCAGGCAGGCAACGGTCTGCACGTCCACATTTCGGTTCTCGACAAAGAAGGCAAAAACATTTTTGCCAGCGAGGATCCCGAGCAGAACGCCGCGCTGCGTCACGCGATCGGCGGTGTGCTCGAGACCCTGCCCGCGCAGATGGCTTTCCTCTGCCCGAACGTCAACTCCTACCGTCGTTTCGGCGCACAGTTCTACGTGCCGAACTCGCCGAGCTGGGGCCTGGACAACCGCACCGTGGCCCTGCGCGTACCGACCGGCTCCGCCGACGCGGTCCGTCTGGAACACCGCGTTGCCGGCGCCGACGCCAACCCGTACCTGCTGATGGCTTCGGTGCTGGCGGGCGTGCACCACGGTCTGACCAACAAGATCGAGCCACCGGCTCCGACCGAAGGCAACAGCTACGAGCAGAACGAGCAGAGCCTGCCGAACAACTTGCGCGATGCCCTGCGCGAGCTGGACGACAGCGAGGTGATGGCCAAGTACATCGATCCGAAATACATCGATATCTTCGTCGCCTGTAAAGAGAGCGAGCTGGAGGAGTTCGAGCACTCCATCTCCGACCTCGAGTACAACTGGTACCTGCACACCGTTTAAGCGGACTGCAGCAAAGGAAAACGCCGTTGGCTTCTCAGCCCGCGGCGTTTTTTTATTGGCCTCTGTGGCAGAGATTCAAGCTCTGCGTACAATGCCCGCTGCCCCGCAGGAGACTTTCATGACGCGTCCCGCCCCCGTCCGCAAACCCCGTGCCCGCAGTCAGGCGCGGATCGATTCGATACTCGACGCCGCGCGCACGCTGCTGGCCGCCGAGGGCGTGGCGAGCCTGTCGATCTACAGCGTGGCCGAGCGCGCGCAGATTCCGCCCTCCTCGGTCTACCACTTCTTCGCCAGCGTCCCGGCGCTGCTCGAAGCGCTGACGGCCGATGTACACGCAGCCTTCCGCGCCTGCCTGCAAGCGCCGATTGATCACGATGCCCTGCGCGACTGGCGCGACCTGTCGCGGCTGGTCGAAGAGCGGATGCTGGAAATCTACGGCGAGGATGCCGCCGCCCGCCAGTTGATCCTCGCGCAGCACGGCCTCACCGAAGTCACCCAGGCCGACCGCCAGCACGATCTTGAGCTGGGCGACCTGATGCACAAACTGTTCGACCATCACTTCGAACTGCCGCGACTGCCGGACGATGTGGACGTGTTTGCGCTGGCCATGGAACTGGGCGACCGCGTCTACGCCCGCTCGGTGCAGCAGCACGGGCAGATCACCCCGCGCATGGCCGAGGAAGGGATGCGCGTGTTTGATGCCTACATCGGGCTGTATCTGCCGCCGTATCTGCCCAAACGCAACCTCTGACGCAATCCTTGCGACAGGCACAAAAAACCCCGAAGGGCTCACACCCTTCGGGGTTGTTTTTGTTCCACGCTCTTACAACTTGGCGATGGACACCTCGGTGGATTTCACGAAGGCGATCACTTCGCTGCCGACCTCCAGCTCCAGCTCCTTGACCGAACGGGTGGTGATCACCGACGTGACGATGCCGGAAGCGGTCTGCACGTCGATTTCCGACAGCACGTCGCCGAGAACGATCTCCTTGATCGCGCCTTTGAACTGGTTGCGTACGTTGATGGCTTTGATAGTCATGGCATTGATTCCTGTCGTTTGCTTGAGTTATTGAGCCCAACGCAGTTGCGTAGGCAAGGGTGAAACGGGTTCCGGCGCCGGCGGCTCGCCGGGCAGGGACAACACACGGTTGAGCACTTCGGTTTCCAGCGCGGCCAGGCGATGGGAGCCGCGGACCCGAGGGCGCGGCAGTTCCACTTGCAGGTCGAGGCCGACTTCGCCGTCCTCGATCAGAATCACCCGGTCGGCAATCGCCACCGCTTCGCTGACGTCGTGGGTCACCAGCAACACGGTGAAACCATGCTGTTGCCAGAGACGTTCAATCAGTTGCTGCATCTCGATCCGGGTCAGCGCATCCAGCGCGCCCAGCGGCTCGTCGAGCAGCAACAGACGCGGTTGATGGATCAGCGCCCGGGCCAGCGCCACACGCTGCTTCTGCCCGCCGGACAGCGCCGCCGGCCATTCATTGGCGCGATCGGCCAGACCGACTGCATCCAGCGCCTGCAAGGCTTGCGGGCGCCAGTCGCCCTTGAGGCCGAGACCGACGTTGTCGATGATCTTTTTCCACGGCAGCAGCCGTGCTTCCTGGAACATCAACCGCGTGTCATCCCGCGCATCGCTGAGCGGTGCGGCACCGGCGAGCAAATCGCCTCCGGTAGGTTGATCGAGTCCGGCGAGCAGGCGCAGCAAAGTACTTTTGCCGCATCCGCTGCGCCCGACCACAGCGACGAATTGCCCGGCGGGAATGTGCAGATCGATACCGCGCAGCACTTGCCGCGAGCCGAAGGTCTTTTGCAGGTTGCGCACCGCCAGCGGGATCCCGCGCAGCAGGCGTGGAGGTTGTTGAGCGGTCATGCCGCACCTCCTTTCGCCACTTGATACGCCGGATGCCAGCGCAGCCACACACGCTCAAGGCCACGGGCCGCGAGGTCGGCCAGCTTGCCGAGCACTGCGTAGAGCAGAATTGCCAGCACCACCACGTCGGTCTGCAAGAACTCGCGGGCATTCATCGCCAGATAACCGATGCCCGAGCTGGCAGAGATGGTTTCCGCCACGATCAGCGTCAGCCACATGAAGCCCAGGGCGAAGCGCACGCCGACCAGAATCGAAGGCAGCGCACCCGGCAGAATCACCTGCCAGAACAGGCTGAAACTGGACAGGCCATAACTGCGCGCCATTTCCACCAGCGCCGGATCGACGTTGCGGATGCCGTGATAGGTGTTGAGGTAGATCGGGAACAACGTGCCCAACGCCACCAGGAAAATCTTCGCCGACTCATCGATGCCGAACCACAGGATCACCAGCGGAATCAGCGCCAGGTGCGGCACGTTGCGGATCATCTGCACCGAGCTGTCGAGCAGGCGCTCGCCCCACTTCGACAGGCCGGTGATGAAGCCCAGCACCAGGCCGATGCTGCCACCGATGGTGAAGCCCAGCGCGGCGCGCCAGCCGCTGATTGCCAGGTGCGTCCAGATTTCACCGCTGCGCACCAGGCTAACACCGGCTTCGATCACCGCCACCGGCGCCGGCAGAATCCGTGTCGACAACCAGCCCGCCGACACCGACAACTGCCACACCGCCAGCAGCAACACCGGCAACGCCCAGGGCGCGAGGCTGTGGATAAATTTCTTCATGGCGGCGCCTCAGCTCTGGGACGCGGCTTTGGGAAGAATGTCGTTGGCCACCATCTCGCCGAACGGGCTGACGTAACCGGCGCTTTTCGGCAGTTCCGGGCGCTCGACGTCGAGGTGCGGGAACAGCAGTTCAGCCACCCGATACGATTCTTCGAGGTGTGGATAACCGGAGAAGATGAAGGTATCGATGCCCAGATCCGCGTATTCCTTCACGCGCGCCGCCACGGTCGGGCCGTCGCCGACCAGCGCCGTACCGGCACCGCCGCGCACCAGACCGACGCCGGCCCACAGGTTAGGGCTGACTTCGAGGTTGTCGCGACTGCCACCGTGCAACGCGGCCATGCGTTGCTGGCCGACCGAATCGAACCGCGCCAGCGAAGCCTGGGCGCGTTTGATGGTGTCGTCGTCCAGATGCGAGATCAGGCGATCCGCCGCTTGCCAGGCTTCAGCGTTGGTTTCCCGCACGATCACATGCAGACGAATGCCGAAGCGCACGGTACGGCCGAGCTTGGCGGCTTTGGCACGCACCTGTTCGATCTTCTCGGCAACGGCTGCGGGCGGCTCGCCCCAGGTCAGAACCATTTCCACTTGTTCGGCGGCCAGATCCTGCGCCGCTTCCGACGAACCACCGAAGTACAGCGGCGGACGCGGCTGCTGGATCGGCGGATAGAGCAATTTGGCGCCCTTCACGCTGATGTGCTCGCCGTCGTAATCCACGGTTTCGCCTTCCAGCACGCGGCGCCAGATCCGGGTGAATTCCACCGAGGCCTGATAGCGCGCTTCGTGATCGAGGAACAGGCCGTCGCCGGCCAACTCTTCCGGATCGCCACCGGTCACCAGGTTGAACAGCGCACGACCACCGGACAGGCGATCCAGCGTTGCCGCCTGACGCGCTGCCACCGTCGGGGAAATGATCCCGGGGCGCAGCGCGACAAGGAATTTCAGACGCTGGGTCACTGGGATCAGCGAGGCCGCCACCAGCCACGAGTCCTCGCAGGAACGGCCGGTGGGAATCAGCACGCCGCCGAAACCCAGTCGATCCGCCGCTTGCGCGACCTGTTGCAGATAGCCGTGGTCGACGGCGCGGGCGCCTTCGGCGGTGCCAAGGTAATGGCCGTCGCCGTGGGTAGGCAGGAACCAGAAGATGTTGAGGCTCATGGAGTGGTCTCCTTGGGGATTCGAATTACTGCGCTTTTGCCACAGCGGCCGGTGGGGTCCAGATCACGTCCTTGATGCTCAACGGCTTGGGAATCAGCTTGAGCTGGTAGAAGGTGTCGGCGATTTTCTGTTGTGCGGCGACCACTTCCGGGGTCAGGAACAGCGCGCCGTAGCCCTGGCGTTTCACCGAGGTCAGAGTGATGTCTGCCGGCAGGCCGAGCAGCGGCGACACCTGTTGGGTCACGTCTTCCGGGTTGGCCTTGGACCACTCGCCGACGGCGCGCACTTCTTCCACGAGGGTCTTGATCACCTCGGGATTTTTCTGTGCGTAGGGTTTGGTCGCCAGGTAGAACTGGTGGTTGTCGACGATGCCTTTGCCGTCACGCAGGGTGTGCGCTTGCAATTGCTTCTCGGCGGCGGCCTGGTACGGATCCCAGATGACCCAGGCGTCGACGCTGCCACGTTCGAACGCGGCGCGGGCATCGGCCGGCGGCAGGAATACGGTTTGAATGTCGCTGTACTTGAGGCCGGCGTCTTCCAGCGCACGCACCAGCAGGTAGTGGACGTTGGAGCCTTTGTTCAGGGCAACTTTCTTGCCCTTGAGATCCGCCACCGATTTGATCGGCGAATCTTTCGGCACGAGGATCGCTTCGCTGTTCGGCGCTGGTGGCTCGTAAGCCACGTAGAGCAGATCGGCACCGGCAGCCTGGGCGAAGACCGGCGGAGTTTCGCCGGTGACACCGAAGTCGATCGAACCGACGTTCAGGCCTTCCAGCAGCTGCGGGCCACCGGGGAATTCAGTCCATTGCACGTCGACGCCTTGAGCAGCGAGACGCTTTTCCAGGGTGCCTTTGGCTTTGAGCAGCACCAGCGTGCCGTATTTCTGATAACCGATTCGCAGCACGCCTTCATGGGTAGAAAGCGCTTGAGCTTGGGTGATGGCGCCGAAGGACACAGCCGCAGCAAACAGAGCGACCAGACCACGACGCAAAAATACAGTGCGCATAGCGCTCTCCTTTTTGCTGTTGGGTTTTGGCTGCACCTGCTTGGCCGTTGGCGGCTGAGTAAGGTGAGTACTTCAAGTTTCGATGTGACTGGAAAGCAGGCTCAAATGCTCCAGCGAGCACTCAACAAACGTTCGTTCAACAGCCCCGGCTCCAGCGGCTTCGGCCGGCGGGCCATGGCGCTGACAAACTGGTCCAGCGCTTCATGCAACCGCTGCTCCAGGGCCGGCGCCAACTGCGCCTGGGCACTGCCTTCGCCGTAGGCGATCTGGCTGTCCTCGGCAAAAATCCCTTGCAGCATTTCCTGGGCCTTCAACGCCGAAAGCACAGGCTTGAGGGCGTAATCGACCACCAGCATGTGGGCGATGCTGCCGCCGGTAGCCATCGGCAGAACAATCTTGTGGTTCAGCGCACGCTCGGGCAGCAGATCCAGCACGGTCTTCAGGGCGCCGGAAAACGACGCCTTGTACACCGGCGTGGCGATCAGCAGGCCATCGGCGTTTTCAATCTGTTGCAGCAGGTCGAGCACCTTCGGGCTGTCGAAGCGGGCGTGGAGCAGGTCTTCGGCCGGGAAGTCCCGCACCTGATAACTCACCACTTCCACCCCTTGCTGCTGCAACCAGCGTTGCGAGCGCTCCAGCAACACCCCGGAGCGGGAACGTTGACTGGGACTGCCACCGAGTGAGACGACCAGCATTCAGACGATTCCTTGCGCGTTACAGGCGATTCGCGGGTTGCGATCTCGCTTCGATGTCAGTGACCTTACCAGCTGATTAATATATCCATAAATCATATTTATTCATTTGGTTATTCTTTATGGAGATATGCATTTCACTTTCCTGCGGGCAAAAAAACAGGCCGTGAAAACGGCCTGAAACCCTGCATCGTGGTTTTTGCTGATCGCCCCCACGCAGAGCCTGGGAACGAACCGAGGTAGGTTATTTGTTCGGCTGTGGTGTCAGGCGCAGGTACGGTTTCACCGCGCGGTAGCCCTTCGGAAAGCGTTGTTTGATTTCGTCTTCGTCCTTGAGCGACGGCACGATCACCACTTCTTCACCGTCCTGCCAGTTGGCCGGGGTGGCCACCTTGTAGTTGTCGGTGAGCTGCAGCGAATCGATCACCCGCAGGATCTCGTGGAAGTTGCGCCCGGTGCTCGCCGGGTAGGTGATGGTCAGGCGGATCTTCTTGTTCGGATCGATCACGAACAGCGAACGCACGGTCAGGGTGTCGTTGGCGTTCGGGTGGATCAGATCGTACAGATCGGACACCTTGCGATCGGCATCGGCCAGGATCGGGAAGTTGACGATGGTGTTCTGGGTTTCGTTGATGTCCTCGATCCACTTGTGGTGCGAGTCCACCGGGTCGACCGACAGTGCAATGGCTTTCACGCCACGCTGGGTGAACTCGTCCTTGAGTTTGGCAGTGAAGCCCAGCTCGGTGGTGCAGACCGGTGTGAAGTCCGCCGGGTGGGAAAACAGCACGCCCCAGCTATCGCCCAGCCATTCGTGGAAACGAATCTTGCCGGCGCTGGAATCCTGTTCGAAATCGGGGGCGATATCGCCAAGTCTGAGGCTCATGGTGCGGCTCCTGATGAGTGGTTGGAGACCTCAACTGTAGCTCGGGATTCGATCTTCTGAAAAAGAATAAATAACTAGATATTTATATCCTTATTGAATATTAAACATCTGTTCACTGGACGCCCCGCAGCATCGCGACGAACATCGCCCTCAAGGTTCGAGAAGGCCTTGAGTTGCTGTAAAGAGGGGAACATCGGGAAAGGCTTACGGGGGTGAGCCGGACCCGGCAACGCAAAAGCCCCGTCCGGCGCGATGCCGGACGGGGCTTTTTTACATCAGGCTTTTTACATCAGTGCAGGAGCGCGCTATTACAGCAGCGGGATCGAGTAGCTGACGATCAGGCGGTTTTCGTCCTGCGAACGGGTGTTCGGCAGGTCGGTGCGCCATACAGCGTTTTTCCACATCAGGCCGACGTTCTTGAACGGACCTTCAGGTACGACGTAACCGATGGTCAGGTCGCGTTCCCACTCGGAACGATCCGAAGCGTTTTCGCGGCCGTTGGTGCCAACGGTGTCGATGCTGTCGCCTTTCAGGTAAACCACACCGGCAGTCAGGCCAGGGATACCGACTTTGGCGAAGTCATAGGAGTAGCGAGCTTGCCAGGTTTTCTCGCCGGCACGGCCGAACTTCTGGATCTGCATGTCGGTGATGGTGTAGTTCGACGAACCGTCGCCCTGGTTCAGCCAAGGGAAGTCGGAGCTGCCGTTGGAAACCTGGTAACCGCCACCGAAGGTGTGACCTTCAACGGTGTACAGGAACAGGCCGCTGTACAGGTTGTTGTCGACTTCGCCACGACCGTTGCGCACGCCGGTGTAGTTACCGGTGCTGAAGTACGCAGGATCAGTGCCGTTCTTGCCGTCGTCGGAGCTGTTGAAGTAACGGAAGTCAGACTTCAATACGCCCGGGCCGATGGCCCAGTTGTGTACCAGACCCAGGAAGTGCTGCTTGTAGAAGTCTTCCAGGTTGCCGTAGTAGTACTGGGCAGTCAGGTCTTTGGTGATCTTGTAGTCACCACCGGCGTAGATGAACTTGTTGCTGTCACGGAAGCCAGTACCACGGCTGTTGGCGCCGCTGATGGACAGGTTTTCGTTGTTGCTGGAGTTACGGCCTTTCACGGCTTCGATCTGACCACCGACCAGAGTCAGGTCCTTGATTTCGCCGGAAGTGATCTGACCGCCCTGCCAGGTTTGTGGCAGCAGACGACCGTCGTTGGTCACGATGACCGGGTTCTTCGGCTGCAGGGTACCCAGCTTCAGTTCAGTCTGGGAGATCTTGGCTTTGGCAGTCAGACCCAGGCTGGAGAAGTTGTCTACGGCTTTACCGTTGGACTCGCTCGGGAACACAGTGCCGCCGTAAGCGGTGCCGCTGTTGCCGTTGGTGCCGCCGCCCGAATCCAGACGCACGCCCAGCAGGCCGATGGCGTCGATACCGAAGCCTACGGTGCCTTGGGTGTAGCCGGAGATGAAACGCAGATCGAAGCCTTGGCCCCACTCTTCGTTCTTGTTCGGGCCAGTGCCATCGCGGTTGTCGGTGTTGATATAGAAGTTACGCAGCCCCAGGGTGGCCTTGCTGTCTTCGATGAAACCGGCGGCGCCTGCCTGCTGCGCCAAAACCCCTACGGCCACGGCCACGGCCAGGGCCAAGGTGGACTTGTTCATGTTTCGCTCCTCTCGTTTCTAATTCTTGTGTTCCTGGTCCGGGGTCTGATGCCCCTGGATCCTAAGATGCGCGATTAGCGCCAGACCGTGACTGACAAGTCAATCGTAACCTTGTGTGTCTACGACCAAGGTCTAATCGCAGTTATTTGGTCCCTGCAGGGTAAAGACTTCCTGATAAACCCAAAAAGAATTTATTCATTCTTTTTCATACCATTAAGCTATATGGCCCTGTAATGGCCATCTGCACCGGGATACAGCGTATCGGCGACTAAGCTCATTACTAAATGGTATTTGTTAGCCTTTTTTTAGATCGATTAGCTTTGACGCAACCCCGATTCGTCAATCCCTATCAAAAAGGCGACGCCATGATGGCCAAACGCGCACTATCTAGTCAATTTGTTACAGTTTGTGTGTCGGCGCTGATTTCTTTTTCAGCCCACGCCGCCAACCTCACCGTGGGCTACCAGACCGGTATCGACCCGAGCAAAGTCCCCCAGGCCGACGGCGTCTACGAGAAGACCATCGGCGAGAAGATCGACTGGCGTCGTTTCAACAGTGGCCCGGAAGTTGTGACAGCCATTGCCTCCGGCGATGTGCAGATCGGCAACCTCGGCTCCAGCCCGTTGGCAGCCGCCGCCTCGCGCAATCTGCCAATCGTTGCCTTCATCGTCTCGGCGCAGATCAACGCCGCCGAAGCACTGGTGGTGCGTAACGGCAGCGGTATCAACAAGCCCGAGGACCTGATCGGCAAGACCATCGCCACCCCGTTCGTCTCCACCTCCCACTACAGCCTGCTCGGCGCGCTCAAGCACTGGGGTCTGGACACCTCGAAAGTCAAAGTGGTGAACCTGCAACCCGCAGAAATCGCGGCGGCCTGGAAACGTGGCGACATCGACGGGGCCTTTGTCTGGTCGCCGGCACTGGGTGAAATCCGCAAGACCGGCAAGACCCTGACCGATGCCGCGCAGGTCGGCCAGTGGGGCGCGCCGACCTTCGAAGTCTGGGTAGCACGCAAGGACTTTGCCGAGAAGCATCCTGAAGTCGTGGCCAAGTTTGCCAAGGTAACTCTGGACTCGTTCGCTGATTACGCCGCCCATAAAGACAGCTGGACGGCCGATTCCGTACCTGTACAGAAAATCGCCAAACTGACCGGTGCCAATGCTGCCGATGTCCCGGAATTGCTCGCCGGTTCGGCCTTCCCGGACGCCAAGGCGCAACAGACCACGGCGCTGCTGGATGGCGGCACGGCGAAGGCGATTGGTGAGACGGCGAAATTCTTGAAGGAACAGGGCAAGGTCGAAAGTGTTCTGCCTGACTACTCGCCTTACGTCAGTGCGAAGTTTGTAGCGGAGTAAACAAATTGCCCCCACGCATCCGGTGGGGGCAATCGCATCTCACAGAGACTTTTCGAAGATCTTCGAATTGCGCTGATAGTTATAGAGGGAAGCCCGCGCCGCCGGCAGACGTTCGACGCTGCTCGGCTCGAAACCGCGCTCGCGGAACCAGTGGGCGGTGCGGGTGGTGAGGACAAACAGGGTTTTCAGGCCCTGCGCCCGGGCACGGGTCTCGATGCGCTCGAGCAATTCGTCGCCGCGACCGCCATGGCGATACTCTGGATTCACCGCCAGACACGCCAGCTCGCCGGCATCCGAATCGGCAATCTGATACAGCGCCGCACAGGCGATGATCATCCCTTCACGCTCAACCACGCTGAACTGCTCAATCTCGCGCTCCAGCACTTCGCGCGAGCGGCGCACCAGAATCCCCTGCTCTTCCAGCGGGCTGATCAGGTCGAGCAAACCGCCGACGTCTTCAATCGCCGCCTCGCGCACCAGTTCGAATTGCTCCTGGGCCACCAGCGTACCGCCACCGTCACGGGTGAACAGTTCGGTCAGCAGCGCGCCGTCCTCGGCATAACTGACGATATGGCTGCGCGCCACGCCGCCACGACAGGCTTCGGCGGCGGCATCCAGCAGCTCCGCCTGATAGTTGCTGCCCAGACGCTGCAAATGTGCCGGTACCTGTTGCGGGCGCAGCTCGCGTACCAGTTTGCCGTTTTCGTCGATCAGACCGAGGTCGGCACCGAACAGCAGCAGCTTGTCGGCGCCCAGATCGATGGCGGCACGGGTGGCGACGTCCTCGCAGGCCAGGTTGAAGATTTCACCGGTCGGCGAATAACCCAGCGGCGACAGCAGCACGATGGAGCGCTCGTCGAGCAGGCGGTTGATGCCTTTGCGGTCGACCCGGCGCACTTCGCCGGTGTGGTGATAGTCGACGCCTTCCAGCACGCCGATCGGCCGTGCGGTAACGAGGTTGCCGCTGGCCACCCGCAGGCGCGAGCCCTGCATCGGCGACGAGGCCATGTCCATCGACAGCCGCGCTTCGATGGCGATGCGCAGCTGGCCGACCGCATCGATCACACACTCCAGCGTCGCGGCATCGGTGATGCGCATGCCGTGGTGGTAATGCGGGGTCAGACCGCGAGCGGCAAGACGGGTTTCGATCTGCGGACGGGAACCATGAACCAGCACCAGCCGCACGCCGAGGCTGTGCAGCAGCACGATGTCATGGACGATGTTGCCGAAATTCGGATGCTCCACGCCATCGCCCGGAAGCATGACGACGAAGGTGCAATCGCGGTGAGCATTGATATAAGGAGACGCGTGGCGAAGCCAATTGACGTATTCGGGCATGAACCTGGGCCTGTAATAAATAGCAGCCGGAAAAGGGGCGAAACGGAAAACGCACAGCGGGCTGATGGTTATCGTCGGAACAGGCTTGGCGACACGCGCGCTCTCCTCATGAATACGGGTGGGTGTGTGGGCAATTTATACAGTTTTGAGACAGTAATGTTCGATCAACTGCCGCAGTAGATGCACGGTAGGCTGCAAACGTGACATTTCGAGGTACTCGTCCGGCTGGTGCGCACAGGCGATGTCGCCAGGGCCGAGCACGATGGTTTCGCAGCCAAGGCGCTGAAGATAAGGCGCTTCGGTGCCGAACGCTACCGCTTCGGCCGCGTGGCCGGTGAGTTTTTCGGCAATTCGCACCAGCTCCGCGTCTTCGGCCTGCTCGAACGGCGGCACTTCGGGAAACAGCGGCGCGTAATCGATCTTCACCTGATGGCGTTCGGCGACCGGGTTGAGCCTGCGCAGAATCTCGCTGCGCAAGACCTTGGGGTCCATCCCCGGCAGCGGCCGCAGGTCGAATTCCAGCGAACACTGGCCGCAAATGCGGTTGGGGTTGTCACCACCGTGGATACAGCCGAAGTTCATGGTCGGCTGCGGCACACTGAATTGCGGATTGTTGAATTCACGCTGCCACAGCAGGCGCAGGCCGCGCAGCTCGCCAATGGCGTCGTGCATCGCTTCGAGGGCGCTGTGCCCCAGGCGCGGATCCGACGAATGGCCGCTCTGCCCGAGGATATCGATGCGTTCCATCATGATGCCCTTGTGCATGCGGATCGGCTTGAGCCCGGTCGGCTCGCCGATCACCGCCGCCCGGCCAAGCGGTCGCCCCGCTTCGGCCAGCGCACGGGCACCGGACATCGAGCTTTCTTCATCGCAGGTGGCAAGGATCAGCAGCGGCTGCTTGAACGGCTGGTCGAGCAGCGGTTGCACGGCTTCGATGATCAGGGCGAAAAAGCCCTTCATGTCGCAACTGCCGAGCCCGACCCAGCGGCCGTCGACTTCGGTGAGTTTCAGCGGATCGGTTTTCCACAACGCATCGTCGTAAGGCACCGTGTCGCTGTGCCCGGCCAGCACCAGCCCGCCGGGGCCGCTGCCGAAACTGGCGAGCAGGTTGAATTTGCCGGGGCTGACCTGCTGGATGTCGCAACTGAAACCGAGGTCGCCGAGCCAGCCCGCAAGCAGATCGATCACCGCCCGGTTGGACTGATCGAGCCGCGGCTGGGTGCAACTGACCGACGGCGCGGCGATCAGTGCAGCGAACTGGTCTTGCATGGACGGCAAAGGCATCGCTGACTCCAACTCCCGGATTGAGGTTCATCATAGAACCATCCGGCGCCGAGAATAAACCGCCGCAAAGCGTAGGAAGGTTCAGTCCTGTACACTGCACGGCCTTGGCAGCCACACATTCCCCCGGCTGCGCTCCCGATCCTGGATTTTCCGGCCATGCAGAAAGAAACCGAAATCAAACTCCGCGTCAGCCGCGAAACCCTCGCCGCCCTGCGCGAACACCCTCTCCTGAAAAAACGCAACAAAAGTGGCTGGGAACGCCGTGAGTTGATGAATCAGTACTTCGACACGCCTGAGCGTGATCTGGCCCGTGCCAAGGTTGCCCTGCGCCTGCGCAAGGACGGCGAAGACGTGATTCAGACCCTCAAGACCCGTGGCCAGAGCGTCGCCGGCCTGTCCGAGCGTAACGAGTACGACTGGAACCTGCCCAAAGCCAAGCTCGACGTGAAGAAACTCGACGGCGAATGCTGGCCCGAGTCCCTCGCCGAGCTGGACAAGAAAACCCTGAAGCCGATCTTCACCACCGACTTCGTCCGCGAGCGCGCCGAAATCGCCTGGGGCCGTGGCAAGACCAAAGTGGTCATCGAAGCCGCGCTGGACCTGGGCCACGTGGTGGTCGGCAAACAGAAAGAAGAAATCTGCGAGCTGGAACTGGAACTGCGCGAAGGCGAGCCTGCCGCGCTGCTGGAACTGGCCGCCGAACTGGCCGAAACCCTGGCCCTGATGCCGTGCGACATCAGCAAGGCCGAGCGCGGCTATCGCCTGTATGACGCCAACAGCTACTCGTTGAGCCTGCCAGCGCCGGCCATCACCGCCGAAACTCCGCTGGACGACGCCTTTGCCGCCCTGGCCTGGCACTTGCTCGGCAGCAGCCAGCGTCTGGCCGAACAGTATCGCTTCAACGGCCACTGGCGCCTGTTGCAGGACTGGGTCGAGAACCTCGCGGAAATGCGCGCCCTGCTGAGCAGCCTCGGCCAGGCCGCACCGCGTCCATCGACCCACGACTTGCGCGTGGCGCTGGATGCGCTGCTGGAAGACTGGCGTCCGCTGGTGCAGGTCGGCATCGAAGACGAAGACGTGCGCAAAGCCGCGCCGGAGCAGTTCCTCGAAGAGCTGGAAGACCCGCGCTGGGGCCTGTTCTCGCTGAACGCTTCGCGCTGGTTGCTGGCCCGCACCTGGACGGCTGACCGCAACACCCGTGGCAATCGCCAGGGTGCCGCGCAGTTGCAAAGCTGGCTGCCGCGCCTGCTGGGCGAAGAAGCCACTTCGCTGCAACTGCAGCGCTATCAGCAACAGCCGGAAGATCTGGCCGAGCAACTGCCGCGCATCGAACGCATCCAGGTCTGGCTGCACCACGCGCGCAACGTGCTGGAGATCCCGGAAATGGATCGCCTGTACGGCGAGCTGAACAAACTGGCGCAACTGGCCAACGAGCCGACCATCACCGACGAATTGCTCGATGCGCGCAAGCATCAGGCGATTGCGGTGTACCAGAATCGTGCCTGGAAAATGCTGCTGCGCATGTAATCCCGGCGAAAGATCGTTCCCACGCAGAGCGTGGGAACGATCATCAAATCAGCGCAGTACCGGCAAACTCGTCGTCGACTTGATCTCCGACAGCGCCACAATCGAGTTCACCTCCTGAATCCCCGGCACCAGCGACAGCTTCTCGAAGAAGAACCGCTCATACGCCTCGATGTCCGCCGCAACAATCCGCAACAGAAAGTCCACCGCCCCCATCAGCACGTAACACTCCAGCACTTCGGGAAAGCCGCGAATCGCCTCGGTGAATTCGGTGAAGTTCGAACGGCCGTGGGCGTTGAGTTTGATCTCGGCGAAGATCTGCGTGTTCAGACCGATCTTCTTGCGATCGAGCAAGGTCACCTGACCACGAATGATCCCCTCCTCCTTCATCCGCTGAATCCGTCGCCAGCACGGCGACTGCGACAGGCCGACCTGCTCGGCGATCTGTGCGCTGGACAAGGAAGCGTCCTCTTGCAGCAGGGCGAGAATGCGCCGGTCGTAGCTGTCCAGCTCACTGTGCATAACTAATCCTCAAAAGAATCCTATAGCGAATTGATTCACCCAACCAACCGCCTGATCAGCTCATCTTAGACAAGAAATGCCCGGCATCGGATGTAAAAATTCCTCCACTGATTACGGAGACCTGCCATGCCACACCTCGAAGCCGTCAACACCCCTGCGCCCCGTGCCGATGTGTGGAACGCCAGCAACGCCCATTGCCTCGCGCAGTACCAGATCCTGGCCGAGGCCGAGCCGGATTTGCTGGTACGGGTGTTGAACCTGTTCGCCTTGCAGTTCCTCACCCCGGAACAGGTCAATGTCCAGCGGCTGGACGATCTGCTGTCGATCGACATCGTCATGAGCGGCCTGAGCTGGCACCGCGCCCAGGTGATCGCGGAAAAACTTCGTAACCTGATCAGCGTCTGCTCGGTGAACCTGCAAAACCCCGACGCGGCGTGGGATGCGCCGGCGCAGGCGGCCGGCTGACAAGAACCGAAACGTCTTCGTCGGGTAGTGGCCCAACGGTCGGCGGGGCCACGACTATCCTTTGCGCACTGTCGTTCAAAAGGAGCCCGCATGTCCGTTCAACTCGCCACTCAGGACCGCTGGCTGGATCTCAATGAGGTACTGCGTGAACTGGTCGCCCAGGGGTTCATCTGCCAGGACTCGGCCGAGCAGGCGCTGAATGCCCGGCGTCGGCATGCCGCCCACGGCCAGAAGCACCCGCTGGAATTCATCGCCAGCCAGCAACTGGACGATCTCAGCCGTCCGGGCAAACACCTTGACCTGGAAAGCCTGACCCTGTGGCTGGCGCAGCAGGCTGGCCAGCCGTACCTGCGGATCGATCCGCTGAAGATCAACGTCGCGGCCATCACGCCACTGATGTCCTATGCCTTCGCCCAGCGCCACAAGATCCTCGCGGTGTCGGTCGACCGCGATGCGGTGACCGTGGCCAGCGCCCAGCCTTATGTCAGCGGTTGGGAGGCAGATCTGACTCACGTCCTGAAACTGCCAATCAAGCGGGTGGTGGCCAACCCCGCAGACATTCAGCGTTTCAGCGTTGAATTCTTTCGTCTCGCCAAATCGGTCAGCGGCGCCAGCAATGCCGATGCGCAGAGCGGCAACCTCGGCAACTTCGAACAACTGCTCAACCTCGGCGCCAGCGATCAGGAGCCGGACGCCAACGATGCGCACATCGTCAACATCGTCGACTGGCTGTTTCAGTACGCCTTCCAGCAGCGGGCCAGCGACATCCACATCGAACCCCGGCGCGAGCAAGGCACCGTGCGTTTTCGCATCGACGGCGTGCTGCACAACGTCTATCAATTCCCGCCCCAGGTGACGATGGCCATCGTCAGTCGCCTGAAAAGCCTTGGCCGGATGAACGTCGCCGAAAAGCGCAAACCTCAGGACGGCCGGGTCAAGACCAAGACCCCGGACGGCGGCGAGGTCGAGTTGCGGTTGTCGACTCTGCCCACTGCGTTCGGCGAAAAAATGGTGATGCGGATCTTCGACCCGGAAGTGCTGCTCAAGGATTTCGATCAGCTGGGGTTTTCCGCCGACGACCTGCGGCGCTGGCAGGACATGACCCGCCAGCCCAACGGCATCATCCTGGTCACCGGGCCGACCGGTTCCGGCAAGACCACCACGCTGTACACCACGCTGAAAAAACTGGCGACGCCCGAGGTCAATCTCTGCACCATCGAGGATCCGATCGAGATGGTCGAGCCGGCCTTCAACCAGATGCAGGTCCAGCACAACATCGACCTGACGTTCGCCGCCGGTGTGCGCGCGCTGATGCGGCAAGACCCGGACATCATCATGATCGGCGAGATCCGCGACCTGGAAACCGCTGAAATGGCGATTCAGGCGGCGCTGACCGGACACCTGGTGCTCTCGACCCTGCACACCAACGACGCGCCGAGCGCCATCAGCCGTCTGCTGGAACTCGGCGTGCCGCATTACCTGATCAAGGCCACCGTGCTTGGCGTCATGGCGCAACGACTGGTGCGAACGCTGTGCCCGCACTGCAAGGCGCCGCTGACTCTTGATGAAGAAGACTGGCAAACCCTGACCCGGCCGTGGCAGGCGCCGCTGCCGGGCAACGCGCAACGGGCCATCGGTTGCCTGGAGTGCCGCGACACCGGTTATCACGGGCGCGCCGGGGTCTACGAAATCATGCAATTGAGCGACGGTCTCAAGGCGTTGATCAATCCGGATACCGATCTCACTGCGATCCGCCGGCAGGCGTTCAAGGAAGGCATGCGCAGCCTGCGATTGTCCGGCGCGCAGAAAGTCGCGGCCGGGCTGACGACGCTTGAGGAAGTGTTGCGGGTGACACCACAGAGCGAGCAGAAATAGCCGCTCACGGAACCGGATCGGGGAAACGGCGATCCAACCGGTTATTCAACACCAGTGGAGTCACCCAACATGCGTCTCAAACTTGCTGTCGCCACCCTTGCCCTGCTGTCTCTGCCCGTCGGTTCGGCAATGGCCGACAGCTTTTGGCGTAACGTCATTTCGTCCGGTGCCACCACCGGCTCGACCTACCTGACCTTCAAGGATCACAAACTGATCGTTGCCGCCCAGGACGATGCCGGCAGCTTCGTCGCCAGCGACGGCGGTATCCGTGGCCCGTACCTGGAAGCGGCGATGCAGAAAGTCCGCGCCGACAACCCGGGCCTGCAGGCAACGGACATGGAACTGGCGAACGCGATCCTGGCGAAGAACGCCGTGGCGTCGGAATAACCTTCCGGACAGACAAAAATGCCGCTCACACGAGCGGCATTTTTTTGCCCGCTGTTCAGCGGTAATCGTCCACCGGCACGCAGGCGCAGAACAGGTTGCGGTCGCCATAGACGTTATCGACCCGGTTCACCGCCGGCCAATATTTGTGCGCTTTGGTGTGCGCATCCGGCGTGATGCCCTGCTCGAGGCTGTACGGCCGCTCCCACACGCCGGTGATATCGGCCAGGGTATGCGGCGCCCGTTTGAGCGGGTTGTCCTCGGCCGGCCAATTGCCGTTTTGCACCTCGGTGATTTCTGCGCGGATGCTCAGCATCGCGCCGATGAAACGATCCAGTTCGGCCTTGGACTCGCTCTCGGTCGGCTCGACCATCAAGGTGCCCGGCACCGGGAACGACATGGTCGGCGCGTGGAAGCCGTAATCCATGAGGCGCTTGGCGACGTCTTCTTCGCTGATGCCGGTCTGCGCTTTCAGCGGCCGCAGATCCAGAATGCACTCATGGGCCACCCGCTCGTTGCGTCCGGTGTAGAGCACCGGAAAGGCACCGGACAGATGCTGCGCCAGGTAATTCGCCGCGAGGATCGCCACCTCGCTGGCATCCGCCAGTTGTGGCCCCATCATCGCGATGTACATCCAGCTGATCGGCAGAATGCTCGCGCTGCCCCATGGCGCGGCGCTGACCGCACCGTTTTGCGGTTGCGGCCCGTCGATCGGAATCACCGGATGGTTGGCAACGAATGGCGCCAGATGCGCACGCACGCCAATCGGCCCCATGCCCGGCCCGCCTCCGCCGTGGGGAATGCAGAAGGTCTTGTGCAGGTTCATGTGCGACACGTCGGCGCCGATGTCCGCCGGCCGCGCCAGCCCGACCTGAGCGTTGAGGTTGGCGCCGTCCATGTACACCTGGCCGCCGTGCTTGTGGATAACTTCGCAGATTTCGCTGATGCCTTCCTCGTACACGCCATGGGTCGACGGGTAGGTCGCCATCAGGCACGACAGTTTGTCCCCGGCCTCGGACGCCTTGGCTTTCAAGTCCTCCAGATCAACGTTGCCGGCGTCGTCGCACTCGACAATCACCACGCGCATCCCGGCCATCTGCGCCGAGGCCGGGTTAGTGCCGTGGGCCGAAGAAGGAATCAGGCAGATGTCGCGCCCGCCCTGCTGGCGGCTCTCGTGGTATTTGCGGATCGCCAGCAACCCGGCGTACTCGCCCTGGGCGCCGGAGTTTGGCTGCATGCAGATCGCATCGAACCCGGTGATCGCGCACAGCCAGCGCTCCAGCTCCTCGATCATCAGCGTGTAACCGACCGCCTGCTCCCGGGGCACGAACGGGTGCAGGTTGGCGAATTGCGGCCAGGTGATCGGGATCATTTCGCTGGTGGCGTTGAGCTTCATGGTGCAGGAACCCAGCGGGATCATCGACTGGTTGAGCGCCAGATCCTTGTTCTCCAGCTGCTTGAGGTAGCGCAACATCTCGGTTTCGCTGTGGTGGGCGTTGAACACCGGGTGGCGCAGGTACGGCGTGCTGCGTTGCAGCGCTTCGGGAATGCCGGAGATCAGCGTTTCAGCGTCGAGATCATCGACGCTCAACCCGTGATCGGCGCCCAACAGCACATCGAACAGTCTGGCCACGGTGTTTTCATCACAGGCCTCGTCGAGGCTCAGACCGAGTTGGCCACGACCGAGGATGCGCAGGTTGATCTGCGCAGCCTGGGCGCTTTCGATGATCGCGGTTTGCGCCCCGCCCACGTCCAGCGTGAGGGTGTCGAAGAAGTGCTGGTTGAGGCGCTGGATGCCATGGCGTTCGAGCCCGGCGGCGAGAATGCAGGTCAGCCGGTGCACCCGCTGGGCGATTCGTTTCAGCCCTTCCGGGCCGTGATAGACCGCATAGAAACTGGCGATGTTGGCCAGCAACACCTGGGCGGTGCAGATGTTCGAATTGGCCTTCTCCCGGCGAATGTGCTGTTCGCGAGTTTGCAGGGCCATACGCAGCGCGACATTGCCGCGGGCATCTTTCGACACACCGATGATCCGGCCGGGAATCGCCCGTTTGTATTCCTCGCGACTGGCGAAAAACGCCGCGTGCGGGCCGCCGTAACCCATCGGCACGCCGAAGCGCTGGGAGGAGCCGAACACCACATCGGCACCCAGTTCGCCCGGTGGGGTCAGCAACAACAGACTGAGCAGATCGGTAGCCACGCAGGCCAACGCCTGCTGCGCGTGCAGGTGATCGATCAGCGGCCGCAGGTCGCGGACTTCGCCGTGGGTGTCGGGGTATTGCAGCAGCGCGCCGAACACCTGGTGCTGCTTCAAGTTATCCACAGCGTCGACGATCAGCTCGAAGCCGAAACCTTCGGCGCGGGTCTGCACCACAGAAATGGTCTGGGGATGACAGTTTTCGTCGACGAAGAACAGATTGCTTTTCGACTTCGCCACACGTTTGGCCAAGGCCATGGCTTCCGCCGCGGCGGTGGCCTCATCGAGCAGCGAAGCGTTGGCCAGTTCAAGGCCGGTGAGGTCGATGGTCAGTTGCTGAAAGTTGAGCAACGCTTCGAGCCGGCCTTGGGCGATTTCCGGTTGGTAAGGCGTGTAGGCGGTGTACCAGCCGGGATTTTCCAGCACGTTGCGCAGGATGACGGTCGGCGTCAGGGTGCCGTGGTAGCCCATGCCGATCAGGCTGGTCCAGACCTGGTTCTGCTCGGCATAACCGCGCAGCTTTGCCAGAGCCGCCTGTTCGTCCAGCGCCGGCGGCAGGTCCAGCTCGCGGTTGAGGCGGATGCCCGGCGGCACGGTCTGTTCGATCAGTTCGACCCGGCTGCCGAGGCCGAGGCTGTCGAGCATCGCCTGTTGCTCGGCGGCATCGGGGCCGAGGTGGCGGCGCAGAAAGGCATGGGGATCGCGTAACTGGCTCAAGGATGGCAACTGGGACATGACGGGCTCTCTCTTGGCTGGCGGCTCGGCGTCAATGCAACACGGTCAAACCAGCATAGCAGCCACCCCGACGGCAAAAGTCCCGGGCAGAAAAAAGCCCCGACGGGTCGGGGCTTTGGGGTCTCGCCTGCAGCTTATTCGCCGATGGCAGCCTTGTAGGCGGCAGCGTCGAGCAGCTTGTCCAGCTCGGCCTTGTCGCTTGGCTTGAGCTTGAAGATCCACGCGGTGTACGGGTCTTCGTTCAGCAGTTCAGGCGAATCCGCCAGTTCTTCGTTGACCGCGAACACTTCACCGCTGACCGGAGAGTAGATGTCGGAAGCGGCCTTGACCGACTCGACGACACCAGCCGCATCACCGGCGGCGAATACCTTGCCCACTTCTGCCAGCTCGACAAACACCACATCACCCAACGCTTCCTGGGCGTGATCGCTGATGCCCACGGTGACGGTGCCGTCGGCTTCCAGACGCGCCCATTCATGACTTTCGGCAAAACGCAGTTCAGCTGGGATGTTGCTCATGCTCGGTGTCCTCAAGAAATTGTCAGCGGTCGTGCCCGCCGGAAAAGGTTTAGATCAAGGTTTTGCCGTGACGGACAAAGGTCGGTTTGACCACTCGTACCGGATACCACTTGCCACGGATTTCCACTTCGGCGCGGTCGGCAGTCGCCATCGGTACACGCGCCAGGGCAATCGACTTGCTAAGCGTAGGAGAGAAACTACCACTGGTTATCTCCCCTTCGCCAACATCAGCGATACGAACCACCTGATGGGCCCGCAAAACCCCGCGTTCCTCAAGCACCAGGCCGACCAGTTTGTGCTGCACGCCGGCGGTTTTTTCCGCTTCCAGCGCGTCGCGACCGATGAACCGGCGCGTGGCCGGCTCCCAGGCGATGCTCCAGGCCATGTTCGAGGCCAGTGGCGAAACGTCCTGGTGGATGTCCTGACCGTAAAGGTTCATGCCGGCTTCGACCCGCAGCGTGTCGCGGGCACCGAGGCCGATGGGGGAAATGCCGGCGCCCACCAGATCGTTGAAAAATCCGGGGGCCTGATCGGCCGGCAGGGCGATTTCCAGACCGTCCTCACCGGTGTAGCCGGTGCGCGCAATGAACCAGTCGCCGTCGACGTGGCCTTCGAAAGGCTTGAGCATCTGGATCAGGTTGGCGCGGGACTGGGTCACCAGCTCGGCAATCTTGTGCCGGGCATGGGGGCCTTGAATGGCGAGCATCGCCAGCTCGGAGCGTTCGTGCATTTGCACATCGAAACTGCCCAGCTGTGCCTGCATCCAGGCCAGGTCCTGATCGCGGGTGGAGGCGTTGACCACCAGACGATAACCGTCTTCGAGGCGGTAGACGATCATGTCGTCGACGATGCCGCCGCGCTCGTTGAGCATGGTGCTGTACAACGCACGGCCGGGGCTGTGCAGGCGTTCGACGTCATTGGCCAGCAAATGCTGGAGCCAGGCCTTGGCCTGGGGGCCGGTGACATCGATCACGGTCATGTGGGAAACATCGAACACCCCGCAATCGCGGCGCACCTGATGGTGTTCCTCGACCTGCGAGCCGTAATGCAGGGGCATGTCCCAACCGCCAAAATCGACCATCTTCGCGCCGAGGGCGAGATGCAGGTCATACAGAGGCGTACGCTGTCCCATGGGTTTCTCCTTCCGGGCGTGGCGAAGGTGCGGAGCGCTGCTGCACGGATCAAAAAGCCCTGTAAAAAGGGGCTTTCAGCCGATTTCAGCGACAGGGTCTGTCAGACGGACCGCACCGAATGCCGCGCATTGTAGCCGCATGATTCAGGACTGACGACTAAGTGTTTCGATGCGCCGAACGGCGAATAAGTCCGATGACCGGCAACAGGCCGACCAGCACCAGGGTCAATGCCGGCAGCGACGCCCTCGCCCATTCGCCTTCGCTGGTCATTTCGAAGATCCGCACCGCCAGCGTATCCCAGCCAAACGGGCGCATCAGCAGGGTCGCGGGCATTTCCTTGAGCACATCGACGAACACCAGCAACGCGGCGCTGAGCGTGCCGGGCAGCAACAGCGGCAGATACACTTTGAAAAACAGTCGCGGCCCACTGACACCCAGGCTACGTGCCGCTTCAGGCAAAGAGGGCCGTATACGCGCCAGACTGCTTTCCAGCGGCCCATAGGCCACCGCCACGAACCGCACCAGATACGCCAGCAGCAACGCCGCCAGACTGCCCAGCAGCAACGGTTTGCCCGCACCGCCAAGCCAGCCGGACAGCGGAATCACCAGCTCCCGATCCAGATAACTGAACGCGAGCATGATCGACACCGCCAGCACCGAACCCGGCAAGGCATAACCGAGATTGGCCAGACCGACTGCGGAATTGATCGTCCGGGTGGGCGCCAGACGCCGGGCGAACGCCAGCAACATCGCCACGCTGACCGTGATCAGCGCCGCCATGCCGCCCAGATATAACGTGTGGAGAATCAGCCCGGCGTAGCGTTCATCCAGATCGAATCGCCCGCGTTGCCAGAACCACACCACCAGTTGCAGCACCGGGATGACAAACGCACAGGCGAACACCAGACCGCACCAGCCGGTCGCCGCCCAGGCCTTCGGCCCGCGCAGGTGATACAGCGCCTTGACCCGTGGCCGCTCGTTGCTCGCCCGATTGGCGCCGCGCGCGCGACGTTCGCCGTACAGCACCAGCATCACCACCAGCAGCAACAGGCTGGCGAGTTGTGCGGCGCTGGGCAGGCTGAAGAAGCCGTACCAGGTCTTGTAGATCGCGGTGGTGAAGGTGTCGAAGTTGAACACCGACACCGCGCCGAAATCCGCCAGGGTTTCCATCAACGCCAGCGCCACGCCGGCACCGATGGCCGGCCGCGCCATCGGCAATGCCACACGCCAGAATGCTTGCCACGGCGACTGGCCGAGCACTCGCGCGGCTTCCATCAATCCCTTGCCCTGCGCCAGGAACGCGGTGCGCGCCAGCAGGTAGACGTAGGGATAAAACACCAGCACCAACACCAGAATCACGCCACCGGTGGAGCGCACCCGTGGCAGGCGCAGGCCGGTGCCGAACCATTCGCGCAGCAGGGTTTGCACGGGGCCTGCGAAGTCCAGAAGGCCGACGAAGACGAACGCCAGCACGTAGGCCGGGATGGCGAACGGCAGCATCAGCGCCCAGTCGAGCCAACGGCGGCCGGGGAATTCGCAGAGGCTGGTGAGCCAGGCGAGGCTTACGCCCAGCAGGGTCACGCCGATGCCTACGCCGAAGACCAGTGTCAGGGTGTTGCCCAGCAGGCGTGGCATCTGGGTTTCCCAGAGGTGCGACCAGATCTGGTGGTCGATGGTTTGCCATGAGAGCAGGAGCACGCTGAGGGGGAGCAGCACCAACGCGGCGATGGCGAAGACGACGGGGTACCAGCGGCGTTGGGCGGGGTGGGCCAAGGAAACAGTCTCGTTCAAATGATTGTGCCCACGCTCTGCGTGGGCACACATTCTGTGACGCTCTGCGTCACGCTGTCGATGATGCGACGCAGAGCGTCGAGGGCTGCATTCCCACGCAGACGGTTCGACGTGGGAACGATCAAACAGTGCTGTCAGGGATGACTCAGTTCCAACCCGCCCGATCCATCATCCGGATCGCTTCAGCCTGACGCTTGCCCGCCACTTCAACCGGCAGCGTATCAGCCACGAACTGTCCCCAAGCCGCCACTTCTTCCGAAGGCTTCACCGCCGGATTGGCCGGGAACTCCTGGTTCACATCGGCAAAGATCTTCTGCGCCTCAGGCGTGGTCATCCACTCGACCAGCGCCTTGGCCGCTTCCGGGTGCGGTGCATGTTTGGTCAGGCCGATGCCCGACAAGTTGACGTGCACACCACGATCCGCCTGGTTCGGCCAGAACAGTTTCACCGGCAGTTCAGGCTTCTGCTTGTGCAGGCGACCGTAGTAGTAGGTGTTGACGATGCCGACGTCGCACTGGCCGGCGTTGATCGCTTCCAGCACCGCGACGTCATCGGAGAACACGTCGGTGGACAGGTTGTTGACCCAGCCCTTGAGGATCTTCTCGGTCTTCTCGGCACCGTGGACTTCGATCATGGTGGCGGTCAGCGACTGGTTGTAGACCTTCTTCGCCGTGCGCAGGCACAGGCGGCCTTCCCAGTTCTTGTCGGCCAGTGCTTCGTAGGTGGTCAGTTCGCCCGGCTTCACTCGTTCGGTGGAGTAGGCGATGGTCCGTGCGCGCAGGCTCAGGCCGGTCCAGGCGTGGCTGGACGAGCGATATTGCAGAGGAATGTTGGCGTCGATGGTTTTCGAGGTGAACGGCTGAAGAATGCCCATCTGCTCGGCCTGCCAGAGGTTACCGGCATCGACGGTCAGCAGCAGGTCGGCGGTAGCGTTCTCGCCCTCGGCCTTGATCCGCTGCATCAGCGGCGCTTCCTTGTCGGTGATGAACTTGATCTTCACCCCGGTCTTGGCGGTGTAGGCATCGAACACCGGCTTGATCAGCTCATCGATACGCGAGGAGTAGACCACCACCTCGTCGGCGGCCTGGGCGGCAGTGCTGCCGATCAGGGTCAGGGCCAGTGCGGTCAGAACACGCTTGGATGCCAACATGGGAGCGGTCTCTCGGTCGGGAAAAGTGGCCCAAATGATAAGGACTCACATTTACGAGCTCAATCGAACACTTTCCCAAGGAGTTACCAGATGTTGCACGACATTCGTCAGGCCTTGGCCAGTGCCGGCAAGTCCCCGGTCAGACCCAATGCTTCGCGCACGAACAACGCCTTGGCCTCGGGCATCTGCTCGACGATTTTCAGCCCGGTATTACGCAACCAGCGCAGCGGCAACGGATCGGCCTGGAACAACCGCTCGAAGCCTTCCATCGCCGCCATCAGCGCCAGATTGTGCGGCATGCGCCGGCGTTCGTAGCGGCTCAAGACTTTCACGTCCGCCAGGCGTTCGCCGCGTTCGTTGGCTTGCAACAGCACCTCAGCCAGCACAGCGGCATCGAGGAAGCCGAGGTTCACGCCCTGCCCCGCCAGCGGGTGAATGGTGTGTGCGGCATCGCCGATCAGCGCCAGGCCTTCGGCAACATAGCGTTTGGCGTGACGTTGACGCAGCGGCACGCACAGACGCGGATCGGCGCTGATGACGTCGCCGAGGCAACCTTCAAAAGCGCGCTCCAGCTCACGGCAGAAGTCCGCTTCATCCAGCGCCATCAGCCGTTCGGCTTCGCTTGGCGTGGTCGACCAGACGATCGAGCACCAGTCCTGCTGGCCGTCACGCTCCAGCGGCAGAAACGCCAGCGGCCCGTGATCGGTAAAACGCTGCCACGCGGTCATGCGGTGCGGCTTGCTGCTGCGCACGCTGGTGACGATGGCGTGATGCAGGTAATCCCATTCGCGAGTGGCAACACCGGTCAGACGGCGCACCGCAGAATTGGCGCCGTCCGCCGCGATCACCAGCGGCGCGCGCAAGGTGCGGCCATCGGCCAGGGTCAGCAGCCAGTCGTCACAGGAACGGCGCATCTGCTCCAGTCGCGCGTTGGCCAGCAGGCCCATATCGCAATCGTGCAGACGGTCGAGCAAGGCATCCTGGACCACGCGGTTTTCGACGATATGGCCGAGCACATCGGCGTGCACGCTGCTGGCCGAGAAGTGGATCTGGCCGGTGCCGCTGCCGTCCCAGACGTGCATGTCGGTGTAAGGGCTGCTGCGTCGATTGACAATGCCGTCCCACACGCCGAGGCGATCGAGGATCCGCTGGCTGGCCGCCGACAGTGCGCTCACCCGTGGCTCGAACGGTGCGTCGCCATTGAAGGGTTTGACGCTCAACGGGCTGCCGTCGAGCAGCAGGACTTCCAGCCCGCTGCCCTGCAACGCCAGCGCCAGGGCACTGCCGACCATTCCGGCTCCGACAATCAGCACATCCGCGCGCATTTCCATGCTTTAAGCCTGTCTCGCTGGCGGCTTGAGCCGCACGTAAAGGGTTTTACCGACCCGCGCCACCAGGTTGCCGGCGCCGTCATGAATGTCGACCTGCAACTGCGGCAGGTACTTCTCGCCACTGGCGGTCTGCCGACGGATCTCGTCGAGCAGGGTGTCGTCGATGTTGAACCGGGCGAACACCGGGCCTTTGCCCGGCGATATGAAATCGATGTCGGCGGCCTTGTCCCAGACGATGTACTTCGAGCCGAGGTTCTCCATGAGCATCAACATGAAGAACGGATCGACCATCGAATACAGACTGCCGCCGAACTGGGTGCCGACGTAATTGCGGTTGTACCAGCCCAGGCCCATCGAGACCTGGATGTCACGAAAGTCATCGCTGATGTGCTTCACCCGGACACCGGCGCCGAAGTACGGCGGGTAGAACGTCATGATCCAGCGCATCAGCCGCGCCTTGCCAAACTGTCTGATCAGCCACTCACGCATCCGGCCGCGTCCCCAGCCCCATGGCCTGACGGGCGAACCAGCGTTTGGCCGGCGGCAGCAGATCGAGGCCGAGCAGGCCGATGTTGCGCCCCAGCGACACCAGCGGCTGGGTGCTGCCGAACAGGCGCGTGACCTGATCGGAGAAACCCACGGTGAGATCCTGATCGAGGCGCTGACGCTCGCGATAGGCCTGCAGCGTGGCGAAATCCCCCAGCGGTTTGTCGCTGGCCAGCAACGCGGCGGCCAACGCATCGGCATCGCGCAGGGACAGGTTGAAACCCTGCCCGGCAATCGGGTGCAGACTGTGGGCGGCGTTGCCGAGCACGGCCAGATGCGAGCGCACCTGCTCTTCGGCTTCCACCAGCGACAGCGGATACAGATGTCGCGCGCCAACCTGTTTCAGGGTGCCGAGACGGTAGCCGAACACGCCTTGCAGCTCGCTGAGGAAATCACGCTCGCTCAGGTCGGCCAGCCGTTGCGCGTCCATGCCCAGACGGGTCCAGACCAGCGCGCAGCGGTTCTCCGGCAGCGGCAGCAGCGCCATCGGACCTTCGTCGGTGAAGCGCTCGAAGGCCATGCCGTTGTGCGCTTCGCTCGGGGTAATGTTGGCGATCAGCGCGCTCTGGTTGTACGGGCGCTTGCGCACGTTGATGCCCAGTTGTTCGCGCAGACCGGAACGACCGCCATCGGCGAGTACCGCCAGATCGCACTCGACTGTGGTTTCGTCGTTGAGCGTCAGGCGATAGCCGTCCGGCAGCGGTTCCATGCGGGTGACTTCTGCCGGGCAGCGCCAGCTGATCACGTCCTTGTCGAGGTGCTGCCACAGGCACTGGCCGAGCCAGGCGTTTTCAACGACATAGCCGAGCGCAGGGACACCCTCTTCCATCGCCGACAGGCGGGCGGTGGAGAAACGACCACGGTCTGACACGTGAATTTGCTTGATCGGCTCGGCGCGGCGGGAGATTTCCTGCCACACGCCCAGCCGCTGATAAATCTGCCGCGAGCCGAAGGACAGCGCCGAGGAACGCGCGTCGTAGCTTGGCTGCCAGGTGTCACCGGGGGCGAACGGTTCGATCAGTACGATCTTCCAGCCACGGGCCTTGGCTCCCGCCTGCAAGGCCAACGCCAGACTGGCGCCGACCAGACCGCCACCGATGATTGCCAGATTGACCCGACTCATTCCGCGCAGGTCCGTGCTTGCGCCATCAGGGCTTCGATCTCGGCGACGGTTTTCGGCACGCCGCCGGTCAGGATTTCACAACCGCTCTTGGTCACTACCACGTCATCCTCGATGCGCACGCCAATGCCGCGCCATTTCTTCGCTACGTTCTGATTGTCCGGGGCGATGTAGATGCCCGGCTCCACGGTCAGCGCCATGCCGACTTCCAGCACTCGCCATTCACCGCCGACCTTGTATTCGCCGACGTCATGCACATCCATCCCCAGCCAGTGGCCGGCGCGGTGCATGTAAAACGCCTTGTAGGCCTCGGAAGCGATCAACTCGTCCACTTCGCCCTGCAACAGCCCCAGCTTCACCAGCCCGGTGGTGATCACCCGAACCGTGGCCTCGTGCGCCTGGTTCCAGTGCTTGTTCGGGGCGATTTCGGCAAACGCGGCTTCCTGCGAGGCCAACACCAATTCGTAGATCGCTTTCTGCTCAGTGGAAAACTTGCCGTTGACCGGCCAGGTGCGGGTGATGTCGCTGGCGTAGCAGTCGATCTCGCAACCGGCGTCGATCAGCACCAGGTCACCGTCCTTGAGCAACGCGTCATTCTGCTGGTAATGCAGGATGCAGCTGTTGCGCCCGGCGGCGACGATCGAGCCGTAGGCCGGCATCTTCGCCCCGCCCTTGCGGAACTCGTAATCGAGCTCGGCTTCAAGGCTGTACTCGTACAGCCCGGCACGGCTGGCCTGCATCGCCCGGATGTGGGCCTGGGCGGAAATCCGCGCCGCTTCGCGCATCACCTTCACTTCTGCCGCCGATTTATACAGGCGCATGTCGTGCAGCAGGTGATCCAGGGCAACGAATTCGTTCGGCGGCTGGGCACCGAGGTGCGCCTTGGAACGGATCACGTTGATCCAGTCCATCAGGTGGCGGTCGAATTCCGGGTTGCTGCCCATGGCCGAATACACTCGGTCGCGGCCTTCGATCAGGCCCGGCAGGATGTCGTCGATGTCAGTGATGGGGAACGCGTCGTCGGCTCCGAAATCGCGGATCGCGCCTTCCTGGCCGGCGCGCAGGCCGTCCCAGAGTTCGCGTTCGGCGTTGCGTTCACGGCAGAACAGCACGTATTCGCCGTGTTCGCGACCGGGCATCAGAACGATGACCGCCTGAGGCTCGGGAAAACCGCTGAGGTACTGGAAGTCGCTGTCCTGACGATAGACATGCTCGACGTCGCGGTTGCGAATGGCGACCGCGGCGGCAGGCAGGATCGCGATGCTGTTGGGTTCCATCTGCGCCATCAGCGCCTTGCGGCGCCGGGCGTATTCCGCTTTCGGGATATGGATCATGGGCAGATGGCTTTCCCTGGCACGCGATCAGTGCAGCGACGGCTTGGCCGCTGGCGGCACGTCGGCCTTTTTGGTTTCGGAGAACAGCAGCAGCGGAGCGACACGCAGGTACTCCATGACTTCCATATAGTCGCTTTCGCCGTCTTCGGATTCTTCCAGTGCGTCTTGCACCTGGGAGATCGCTGCCAAATCCTGCAACACTTCAGTGGCTTCGGTGCTCAGCATGCTGCTGTCGCGGCAGTTCAGGCCGAAACCGGTGAGGAAGCCCTGACACCATTCGCCCAGCGCGGCGGCGCGCTCGGCCAGTGGCGCGTCATCGTTCGGCAGCAGCAGAACCACGGTGACGTCGTCGCCAGTGAGTTCGCTCTTGACCATTTCCTGCAGGCCGATCAGCGCGTTGCGGACGTTGTCCTGCGGCTCGCCTTCGAGCAGCTCGGCGGCATCGATCAGCCATTCTTCGGCATTGAAGCCGGCGCCGGCGCAACTGCGGCCCAGCAACAGGCCGTGCAGTTCGGCAGGCGAAACGGAGTGACCGCTGGAGTTCAGCAGGGTGGCAAAGCCTTGGTACGGGGAATTCTGAATGGGCATGGGCAGCTAGGCGCCAGACGGCGCTATGTCTAGAATGAAGGCCTTGTATCCTACATCGACAGACTCGCCAAGACCATTAAAGGCTGTCCGCCAGCCAAACCCATCAGACCGAATCAGTGGACACAATGGAAGACACCGACCTGCAAGCGCTGATGGCCAGACTCGAACTGCTGATTACCCGAGTCGAGCAACTAAAGAGTCAAAATGCACTCTTACTTGCTCAGGAAAAGACCTGGCGCGAGGAACGCGCGCACCTCATTGAAAAAAACGAAATCGCCCGGCGTAAGGTCGAATCGATGATTTCGCGCCTCAAGGCCCTGGAGCAAGACTCATGAGTTCAAGCAATAGCGTTACCGTGCAGATCCTCGACAAAGAGTATTCGATCATCTGTCCCCAGGAAGAGCGCAGCAATCTGATCAGCGCCGCCCGCTACCTGGACGGCAAGATGCGCGAGATCCGCAGCAGCGGCAAAGTCATCGGCGCCGACCGCATCGCCGTGATGGCTGCGCTGAATATCACCCACGACCTCTTGCACAAAGAAGAGCGCCCGGACATCCAGGCCAGCGGCTCGACCCGTGAACAGGTGCGTGACTTGCTCGATCGTGTCGATCTGGTGCTGGCCGACGATCCGGACATCAGCAAGGGCTGATTCGCCAGGCCGCTTGAGTTATACTCGCCGCACTCCCTGGGGTGCTTGCCAGTTGACGATGTCCCTGAGCCGATTTGCACTACCCTGGGGGTTGCACGTTGGGCTGGTGTGCATGTCCGCCAGACGGAAAGCCTTAAAGCCTACTGCATCCTCCACCTTGAACTCTCGGGTTCAAGGGCTAAGTCGACAGCGGCTCATCCGGGGAGCCTGATTCGAATCCGATGCCGGTGCATGCCGGCATCGGATTTTTTATGCGTACGTTTTCGTCCCCATCCTGCCGAAGCCGAACCATGACCGAACCCGCGTTGCTGCCCCGCCCCCAACTGCGCCGCCTGCTGCGCAAGGCCCGCCGCTCGCTGACGCCGAGTCAGCAACGCCAGGCCGCCGAAGGTCTGTACAAGCAACTGGCACAAGACCCGCACTTTCGCCGGGCCAAACACATTTCCCTGTACCTGCCCACCGACGGTGAAATCGACCCGCGCCTGCTGCTGCGCGCCGCCCAGCGTCGGGGCAAGAAAACCTACCTGCCGGTGCTCAGTGCCTGGCCACGGACCAAAATGGTCTTTCAGCAGATCCGCCCCGGCGAAAAACTCAAACCCAACCGCTTCCGCATTCTTGAGCCGCGCGCCAATCTGGCCCGTCAGCGCAAGGTCTGGGCGCTGGATCTGGTGTTGTTGCCACTGGTGGGATTCGACGATGTCGGCGGACGCTTGGGCATGGGCGGCGGTTTCTACGATCGCAGTCTGGCGTATCTGGCCCGACGCCAGAGCTGGCGCAAGCCGACGCTGTTGGGCCTGGCCCATGAATGTCAGAAAGTCGAACGTCTCGCGCAAGCGAGCTGGGATGTACCGTTGCAGGGAACGGTGACAGACAAGGCGTGGTATTTCGCGGGATAGACGCCGCGCGGATCAGCGGCGTCGAAAAGGCAGTTTCAGCGTTTGAAGGCTGTCGACTGTTGTACTTGTTGCGCTACTTCAATCGGTGCATCGGCCTTGTTGGCCCACAGACTTTGCGCATAACCGGTGGTCACGACGCCCAGACCGAACAAAATCACCAAAGTCCACAGCAAATCCGGTTTGCGTTTCATCGATTGCCCCCCTCAAGGCACATCATCACGATGACAGCAGCGGTTTCCATTCGTAGGCCGTGCAGCAGCGTCAAGCTTTAAAGGCCGGCATTTTGCGACAACGTGAACCTCTGCGCAAATGCTGGCGTCAACCGACCGTCGGTTTGTCATAAAATTGCCCGACAACCTGCCCAATGACCGCTTGAGGAGCAAAAACCATGGCCTACTGGCTGATGAAATCCGAGCCCGACGAGCTCTCGATCAAGGGCCTGGAAAAACTCGGCAAAGCGCGCTGGGACGGGGTTCGCAACTATCAGGCGCGCAATTTCCTGCGGGCCATGGCGGTGGGGGATGAATTCTTTTTCTACCATTCCAGCTGCCCGGAGCCGGGGATTGCCGGAATCGGCAAAATCATCGAAGGCGCGTACCCGGATCCCACCGCACTGGAACCGGACAGCCATTACTTCGACCCGAAAGCCACGCCGGAGAAAAACGCCTGGAGCGCGATTGATGTTGCCCACGTCGAAACATTCAGCCGGGTCTTGAAGCTGGATTACCTGAAACAGCAGACCGCGCTGGCCGAGATGCCGCTGGTGCAAAAGGGTTCGCGACTGTCGGTGATGCCGGTGACGGCCGAGCAGTGGGCCGCGGTGATGGCGTTGCGTTGAGCGTCGTCGCAGGAGCCGAGCACCGGCTCCTGCGGATCCAGCCTTACTGAATGATCAGGTTGTTGAACAACAGATCTTCAACCACCGGCTTGCCGGTCTCGTCATTCATCACTTGCTGAGTCTGCTTCAAGGCTTCCTGACGCAGCTTTTCCTTGCCTTCGATGCTGCCCATCGCATCAGTCGTCTGCTGAGTGAACAGCGCCACCAGCTGATTGCGGATCAGCGGTTCGTTGGCCTTGACCAGTTTGGTCGCCTCTTCGCCGGTCACCCGCAGTGCCACGTCGGCCTTGTAGACCTTGAGCTTCGGGGTGCCATCGAGCCCGTAGTTGCCCACAAACGGCGGGCTCAGGGTGATGTAGTTGACCTTCGGCGCCTCGCCTTCTTTGGCTTCTTCGGCCAGCGCTGCCACAGGCAGAGACAGGGCCAGCAACAACATGATCCACGCTTTCACAATTCGCTCCTTATCCGGTTTGCGGCCTAGCATAACGACCCGCCGCGCAAGCACAAGCTTATGGCGGACTATCAGGGCCGGGCATGCTCGTTGACCCGTTGACTGCCACACCTACACTTATCGGCCATCACTCCCAAAGGAATAGCCCTGATGAAAGCCGTGCTGTGCAAAGCCTTCGGCCCTGCCGAATCGCTGGTGCTGGAAGACGTCGCCAGTCCTGTCGCCAAGAAGAACGAAATCCTGCTGGACGTGCACGCCGCCGGGGTCAACTTTCCGGACACGCTGATCATCGAGGGCAAGTACCAGTTCAAGCCGCCCTTCCCGTTCTCGCCAGGTGGTGAGGCCTCCGGCGTGGTCAGCGCGGTGGGTGAAAAGGTCAGTCACCTGAAGGTCGGCGATCGGGTCATGGCCCTGACCGGCTGGGGCAGCTTCGCCGAGCAGGTCGCGGTGCCGGGCTACAGCGTGCTGCCGATCCCGCCGTCGATGGATTTCAACACCGCCGCCGCGTTCAGCATGACCTACGGCACGTCGATGCACGCCCTCAAACAGCGCGGCAACCTGCAACCGGGTGAAACCCTGCTGGTACTCGGCGCTTCCGGCGGCGTCGGCCTGGCCGCCGTGGAAATCGGTAAAGCCATGGGCGCCCGGGTGATCGCCGCCGCCAGCAGCGCGGAAAAACTCGCCGTGGCCAAGGCTGCCGGTGCCGACGAACTGATCAACTACAGCGAAAGCAGCCTCAAGGACGAGATCAAGCGCCTGACCGACGGCCAGGGCGCCGACGTGATCTACGACCCGGTCGGCGGCGACCTGTTCGACCAGGCCATTCGCGCCATCGCCTGGAACGGCCGCCTGTTGGTCGTCGGTTTCGCCAGCGGCCGCATTCCCGAACTGCCGGTCAACCTCGCCCTGCTCAAGGGCGCGGCGGTGCTCGGCGTGTTCTGGGGCTCCTTCGCCCAGCGCCAGCCGCAGGACAACGCGGCGAACTTCCAGCAACTGTTCGGCTGGTTTGCCGAAGGCAAGCTGAAGCCGCTGGTGTCGCAGGTGTATCCGCTGAGCGAGGCGGCGCAGGCGATCAATGATCTCGGGCAGCGCAAGGCTGTTGGCAAGGTTGTGGTGCAGGTGCGCTGAGCCTGAACCCTCCCAAGGCTAGAGCCGCGGAACTAGCGGTTCTGGCCTTTTTTATATCAATGGAAAGTAGCCACACATTTATTGGATAGCTTGGCGGTAAACATGTACCGCAATCACTCTATAAAACTACGATAGTTTTCTGCCATACAGACACAAGGAGTAACTGTATGAGCAATCAAGACTGGCGCCCCGGCGAACCATTACCTTTAGGCTTAACCGAAGTTAATCCATACAAGACACCTACCTCCTCACCAATCTCCGAAGGTGGTGGATACGACCGCACTGGCAGAACAAGAAACAGAAGCCGGACCGGTACAGACTTATTCACTCAATTATCTCGGCAAGATATTGCCGAAATCAACGAAGCTCTCTTCATTTCAGATACGGTACAAAATATCGAAGCGAGCAAACAAGAGATTGCGCATGACCACCAAGTAAAGATTGGTCAACTTCCTAACACACTTCAATCGGAAATAACCTCAGCGACTTCGAGCATGGGCGGTACACATGGTCTTTCACCTGTACAAGCACTGACTCGGCAACAGGCTGCCATCAATCATTTGATACATAAAAAGTCTGCCGAGCGGAACATGCATCAAACGCGGGCCAATGCCTTTTATGGGGGTGACCCGCTAATAAGAACTCAGCAGGACCTTGTCGAAGCCTACTTGCGAGTACCTGCAGCAGAGGTGCCGCATAGGTGGAGAGACTCATACACATCAGCTTATGCACTACACAGAAATACAGAGGAAATCAGGCAACTCACTGACAGACTCCATACACTGTCCTTCCAAATAGCTCAGGCCTATGCACAGGCCGAAGCCCAGCGGCTTGCCGAATTACAAGCCGAGGCCATTGCCAGGGCTGCCCACGCAAAAGCAGCTGCGGAGCAATCAGCCAGGGACGCAGCACATAGAGCCGCTCTAGCAGAAGCGGAAGCTGAGCTCGCGAGACAACGAGAAGTAGAAAAACAAGCTGAGCATAAGAGAAAGCACACAACCGCGTCTGACGCTGCGAATCGGTTTGACACGCTGCTAAGCGAGCTAACACCAAACCAACCGGAATCGATAGACGAAAGAATTCGGTGGATGAAGAACAAGCATCGAAAACTGTATCTGGCACACGTCGAAGCATCCAAAGCCGAGCGCGAATTCAAAGACTTCTACAATTTTCGAAGGCGGAGCAAACGCTGGAGCACGATAAAAAACCTACAAAACGAAATCAGCACGTTAATACGCCAGAAAAAGACGATAACAAAACCCGAGCTGCCCGCCCTCGACGGCGTAATGACCTCCGCTCGGCCCTTGGTGGTCAGCTCTGACGGACTAATCGCGGGGTTCGAAGGCTCGCCTCTTACGTTAGGCAAGGCGCTCGACACTCTCGGCGCCCTACGCGGGGCAATATCCGCCGGGCCAGTCAGTACGTTTCTAGCTTCAGTTTTTTATACGCCGACACTCGGCAATGGCGAACTGCTGCGCAACCCGTTGATTCTTACGATCCCTTTATCACAACTCGCCCAAAACGATGAGCGTGTAGCACTTCCTGGACCGGCCGAGGCCAACTGGCTCCCTGCCCGCGCGGTATCGTCGGTTAAGGGAGAGCACACGCAGCTCTATTTACGCTCAGCCGATCCAGGTCAAACAGTCAGAGTCAGGCAAGCAAAGTTTAATCGCTCGGACAATCTCTACACCTTCACGACCGAGGGTTTGTTCCCAATCACGTTGACCTGGACGCCCAAGACGCCTCCTGGAGACAACATTCCCGCCACCACTGAATTGCCCGCAACCGATTCTGGAACCAGAATTTGCGTTACCCAGATTGAAGGCCGGCTAGACGAGCACCCTGCCTGTGAAATAGACGACCCTGATGACTACATCCTGACGTTTCCCATCGAGTCGGGAATCGAATCCATCTACATGATGGCCACGCGTGGTGGCCCTCGGTATGAGCCGGGGACGGCTACAGGCAAGGGGCAAGAGGTCGGCGAAAATTGGCTGGGTGGCGCAACACAATCAAGTGGTTCCCCTATCCCTGCACAGATTGCGGATCAGCTACGTGGTCAGGACTTCAGGAATTTTGACAGATTCAGGGAAAAATTTTGGAGGGCGATTGCATCTGATAGCTCGCTGAGCGGGCAGTTTGGCAATGTTGATCTTGAAGAGATGCGAAATGGCGCAGCACCTTATACCGACCTAAATGACATTGTCGGTGGCAGAGAAAAATATGAAATACACCATAAGCAAAGAATTGCTGATGAAGGCGCGGTGTATGATGTGGACAACTTGACTGTCTTGACCCCAAAAGCACATATAGAACTGCACAAAAGTGGTATACAACAATGATCCTTAAAGACAAGCTGGAAGATTATACGGAAGCTGAATTTCTAGCTTTCCTAGAAGGTTTTTATAAAAATACAACTGGGCTGTCAGGTGATGCGTATAGCGCTTACTCATCTGAGCGCATGCGCCACTTTGAGAAGATAACTGAACACCCTCGTCAGCGCATGGTTCTAACTCGCCCAATAAATGGCCGAGAAGATAGTCCAAAAGGTGCATTGGAAGAAATCAAAGAATGGCGCAAAGCAAACGGCAAGCCTGGGTTCAAAGCTGAATAATTCATCAGCCAGACAGTGTCACACCTACAGCGACACTGTCTGGCTTTTTACTAAAGCAATTCGCGAATATCCTCCGGCAACAAATTCACATACCGACTATTCGGGCTTTTTCCACAGCGATCAATAATGTAACGGGCACGCTCATTGAGTTTGGCAATCAAGCCCAGTCGACGCTCGTCCGAAAGCTGAGCTGTATAAACCACGCTGGATAAATACGCCCGCGTGTAATGAAAGACCGGCAAATGAACCCAGGAAGAAACCGGACGGCGAATAGCGTATTGGTGAATATCAACACATCGCACTCTGCGCAGCCATTGGTTTGCGTGGATCGGTGAATCAATATCCAGTCGAAAAACCATGGGGGCGATCACTTCCATTTCTGCAGGCTTGCCCGCCTCTACCGTCCATGGCCTGAATCGCCATTGCCGCAGGGCATCAGTGACCGCTGCGGAAAAATCAGGATGCTCACTTTCCAGAATAGCGATGTCACTCACCGAGCCATCTGCATTGGCGGTGAAACGCACACGAACCTCACCCATGACCCCCGCCTTGGCAAGTTCGCGAGGATAAACCGGGCCCGGATTATTGTCGGGGATCAACACCACCTCTGCTGCTCCTGCAATCCCCATCAACGCCAGTAGAACCACAGCAAAAAACCACCGCATGAGCCACCCCTTCAAGCTGAAATGCCGAACCGGCAACAGCACAAAGACTACGGAGCAATGGCTTTCAACTGAATGGCGCAACTTCTGCTTTGGATGCAGGACATTGCCTAAGCTGCGACGGGAAATTGATCGAAAACGCTGCGTAAACGTTCGCAGGTAACTTTTCTGACGGACCACTCTCTCTGACTGTCGTCCCCGGCATCGCCTAGCAACAAATGTTCCTGAACTCCCGGTTTTTCCGCATGACTGATGATCAGCACCGTGGCATTGCGCGAACCGGACTGGCCAGGGTGATCGGCGTAAATCAATGTCAGCACCGCAACGGCAATGACCGCCGCCAATAATCGGCGCTTTAGCATGCGAACCTTCGCAGCCATCATTCATCTCTGCTGATCAGTCGGTCGACGGATCGCGAGTTCAAGCCACCCCATGTTCACAAGTGGTGAAAACGCCCTGTTCTTACAGCTGAGCGACAGGTTCGTAAAAGAACGTGCGACTTCCAACATTTTCTACTGTTTTGCCGATGGGAAGCGGTGCTATTTTCGGTAACGAAACTGTAACATTCGCATCCGCAGTCAAAACAAGAAATCTGGAGCTCTTGAATGTTTGCTTTCTTTCGTCCTGCCGCACATCAGGCTCCATTGCCTGAAGAAAAAATCGACAGCACCTACCGACGCCTGCGTTGGCAGATCTTCGCCGGCATCTTCTTTGGCTATGCGGGTTACTACCTGCTGCGCAAGAACTTCTCGCTGGCCATGCCGTACCTGATCGACGAAGGCTACAGCCGTGGCGATCTGGGTCTGGCAATGTCGGCCATCGCCATCGCCTACGGTCTGTCCAAGTTCCTCATGGGCCTGGTGTCCGACCGCTCCAACCCGCGCTACTTCCTGCCATTCGGTCTGCTGGTATCGGCCGGGGTCATGTTCATTTTCGGTTTCGCGCCTTGGGCAACCTCCAGCGTGACCATGATGTTCATCCTGCTGTTCATCAACGGTTGGGCCCAGGGCATGGGCTGGCCGCCGAGCGGACGCACGATGGTGCACTGGTGGTCGCAGAAGGAACGTGGCGGCGTGGTGTCGGTGTGGAACGTGGCGCATAACGTCGGCGGCGGTCTGATCGGCCCGCTGTTCCTGATCGGCATGGGCCTGTTCAACGACTGGCACGCAGCGTTCTACGTCCCGGCCGCCGTCGCCCTGGCGGTTGCAGTGTTCGCTTTCGTCACCATGCGCGACACCCCGCAATCGGTCGGCCTGCCGCCGATCGAGAAGTACAAGAACGACTATCCGGAAGGCTACGACGCCAGCCACGAAGACGAATTCAGCGCCAAGGAAATCTTCGTCAAATACGTGCTGCGCAACAAAATGCTCTGGTACATCGCCATGGCCAACGTCTTCGTTTACCTGCTGCGCTACGGCGTGCTGGACTGGGCCCCGACCTACCTGAAGGAAGCCAAGGGTTTCACCGTGGATAAAACCTCGTGGGCCTATTTCTTCTACGAGTGGGCGGGGATTCCGGGCACGCTGCTGTGCGGCTGGATGTCGGACAAGATCTTCCGTGGCAACCGTGGCCTGACCGGCATGGTGTTCATGGCACTGGTGACCGTTGCGACGCTGGTGTACTGGCTGAATCCGGCCGGCAACCCGACCATCGACATGATCGCGCTGTTCTCCATCGGCTTCCTGATCTACGGCCCGGTCATGCTGACCGGCCTGCAAGCGCTGGAACTGGCGCCAAAGAAAGCCGCCGGTACGGCCGCGGGCTTCACCGGGCTGTTCGGCTACCTGGGTGGTTCGGTCGCGGCCAGTGCAGCGATGGGCTACACCGTGGACCATTTCGGCTGGGACGGCGGTTTCGTCCTGTTGATCGGTGCCTGCCTGCTGGCGATGGCCTTCTTTGCACCAACGCTATGGCACAAGCAAGTCGCCAGTCAGAGCCGCGAAGCAGTCGCCTGATCGGCCTTCGACTTACAGCGCTTGAGCCGCGCCTCCAGATTCCGGTCTGGCATGGCGTGGCTGCGCAGGGCGTGAGCGGTCTGCTCGACATAATCGCGAGTGGTGCCGTAACGCCCGCAAGCGCTTTCGAACACCTGGCTCAGCACATGATCCGGCAAGTTGCCGGCATAGCTGGGCAGGTGTCGCTCCAATACGAATCCCAGCGCCTGAACCTGGCTGCCATCTTCGAGTCGGCAGTTGAGCCAGTGCGGCCGGTAGGACGGGAACGGCATCTCGCGCTTCCACAACGCATACAGCGCGCTGTCCAGATTGTCTTCCGGCAACCGGTAGGCGAAGCCGCTGCAGGAACCGCCGCGATCCAGACCAAAGACCAGACCCGGCATTTCCGGCGTGCCGCGATGCTCGTGGGACCACAGGTACAAGCCACGGTGGTAGCCATGCACGCGCCCGCGCACCCGCTCGACGGCGGAGCATTCCGGCCGCCAGATCAGCGAACCGTAGGCGAACAGCCACACCGGCCCGCCCTTGTGGCGCGCCATGGTCGATTGCATGGAAGCGAGAAGTTGTTCGTGCGTCAGCTGCGGCCCAAGATCGAGCCGCGGAGGGTAAGCCAGGTTCAGAAAAGCGTTTTCAATGGCGCTCATGGCGAATAGCGTTCAGCTCCCCGCGGGTGAAGAATTACTTAATAGAACGCACCGCTGTAACAATAAGGCACATATGTTTTAAGGCAATTTGATTGCCATGGCACAGTTCTTAATTGATTGCCTGATTGATATATAACCTACCGGCATTTATGCAATTACATAAATACCGATCGGCTATATGGAGAGTTATAAAGAATGAGGAGCGAGGCTCAAGAGCGCGGCGCGTAAGCGAACACATCCGCACGCATCTGATGGGCATCCATCCCCGCGTCGACCAGTGCATCCAGCGTGCCGTAGACCATGGCCGGCGAGCCGCTGGCATAGACGTGCAGCGGTTTCAGATCGGGGAAATCTTCGCAGACCGCTTCATGCAACATTCCACAGCGCCCTTCCCAGCCGCACTGATCACTGACGACTTTGTGCAGGAACAGATTGGGCAACTTCAGCCATTCGTCCCAATGTTCGATTTCGTAGAAATCTTCCGGACGACGCACGCCCCAGTACAAGTGCACCGGATGCTTGAAACCATTGGCCCGGCAATGTTCGATCAGGCTGTGGATCTGGCCCATGCCGGTGCCGGCGGCGATCAGCACCAGCGGCCCGTCCGGCAGTTCCGCCAGATGGGTGTCGCCGAACGGCAGTTCGACCCGCACCATCGGGTTGCGCGTGAGCTGATCGATCAGGCTCAGCGCACTGGATTCGCGCGCCAGTACATGGATTTCCAGATCGCGCCCGCCGTGGGGCGCCGAGGCCATGGAGAACGCCGACTTCTCGCCGTTCTCGCGCTCGATCATCAGATACTGACCCGCGTGATAACGCGGCGGCTTGCCGGCCGGTGCCCGCAGGCGCACACGAAAGGTATCGCCACCGACATCCCGGCATTCGATGACCTGACACGACACGCTGCGCACGGGCAGTTCTCCCAGCGCGAGCACGCCATCCCACAGCACGATGCAGTCTTCCAGCGGCTCCGCTATGCAAGTGTAGAACTCGCCGTGGTCGTGCACCTTGCCGGCCTGTTCGACCCGGCCTTCCACCAGCAGCGCCGCACACACGTGGCAATTGCCGTTGCGGCAGCTTTGCGGGCATTCGTAGCCCAGGCGCCGCGCACCATCGAGAATCCGCTCTCCGGGCTGTATCTCGAGCACCGCTCCGGAGGGCTGCAGGGTTACACGCATCAATCTATTCCTAACTGATTCCAGATGGCATCGATCCGTTGGGTGACGGCATCATCCTTGACGATGACACGGCCCCACTCGCGAGTGGTTTCGCCCGGCCACTTGTGGGTGGCGTCCAGGCCCATCTTCGAGCCGAGCCCCGACACCGGCGAGGCGAAGTCGAGGTAGTCGATCGGCGTGTTGTCGATCATCACCGTGTCGCGCTTGGGGTCCATGCGCGTGGTGATGGCCCAGATCACGTCGTTCCAGTCCCGCGCGTTGATGTCGTCGTCGGTGACGATAACGAACTTGGTGTACATGAACTGTCGCAAAAACGACCAGACACCCAGCATCACGCGCTTGGCATGCCCCGGATACGACTTCTTCATCGTCACCACGGCCATGCGGTACGAGCAGCCTTCCGGCGGCAGGTAGAAGTCGGTGATCTCCGGGAACTGCTTTTGCAGGATCGGCACGAATACTTCGTTCAGCGCCACACCGAGAATCGCCGGCTCATCCGGCGGACGGCCGGTGTAGGTGCTGTGGTAGATAGGTTTGATCCGGTGGGTAATGCGCTCGACGGTGAACACCGGGAAGCTGTCGACTTCGTTGTAATAACCGGTGTGGTCGCCGTACGGGCCTTCATCGGCCATTTCGCCCGGATGGATCACGCCTTCAAGAATGATTTCGGCAGTGGCCGGCACTTGCAGGTCGTTGCCGCGGCACTTCACCAGCTCCGTGCGGCTGTCGCGCAGCAGACCGGCGAAAGCGTATTCGGAGAGGCTGTCCGGCACCGGGGTGACCGCGCCGAGAATGGTCGCCGGATCCGCGCCAAGGGCCACGGACACCGGAAACGGCTGGCCCGGATGCTTCTCGCACCACTCACGGAAATCCAGCGCGCCGCCACGGTGGCTGAGCCAACGCATGATGACCTTGTTGCGGCCGATCACTTGCTGACGGTAGATGCCGAGGTTCTGCCGGTCCTTGTTCGGACCTTTGGTGACGGTCAGGCCCCAGGTGATCAGCGGCGCCACGTCGCCCGGCCAGCAGGTCTGCACCGGCAGCATCGCCAGATCGACGTCGTCGCCTTCGATGACCACTTCCTGGCACGGCGCATCTTTGACGACTTTCGGCGCCATCGCGATGATCTTGCGGAAAATCGGCAGCTTCGACCACGCGTCCTTCAAGCCCTTCGGCGGCTCAGGTTCCTTGAGGAACGCCAGCAGCTTGCCGATTTCGCGCAGTTCGCTGACCGACTCGGCGCCCATGCCCATGGCCACCCGCTCAGGCGTGCCGAACAGGTTGCCGAGCACCGGGATGTCGTAACCGGTCGGCTTCTCGAACAGCAACGCCGGGCCCTTGGCCCGCAGCGTGCGGTCGCACACCTCGGTCATTTCCAGCACCGGCGAGACGGGAATCTGGATGCGTTTCAACTCTCCGCGCTGCTCAAGCTGCTGCACGAAATCCCGAAGATCCTTGAATTTCATTGACGATGGCACCCTCAAAATAGGCGTACATCCTACCTGCTATGCCGGTCGCTGGCAGCCCGTCACTGCTTACTTGGCTGCATTCGCCTGACCTTTTCCAAGATTTGCCCTGGCCTGCAGGCCGACAAACAGCGGTTCAAGGATCGGCGCCACGAAGCGCGCACCGACTTCCGACAGGTGATTGTCATCGGTGTACAGCGAGTACCCACCGAGCTCGGCACGGCACAGACCGCTTTCATCGCAGAGCTTCGGCGCCGGATCGACGACGCGTACCGCCGGATCCTTCGCCAGATCGGCGAACAGCTGACTGATGAACGCCTGGCGCTTGTGGTGTTCGGCGACATTCAGCCCGACGTCATCCACCGGACGATCCAGCATCGCCAGCCGCGTCAGGCGGTACGGTGGGCTGAAAGCCTGCAATGGCGCCTCTTTCACCAGCCAGACCCGATGACCGCCGGCCCGCAGCTGCGCCACCCGCGCGCGCAGTCCATCAGCCAGGCGCTGTTCGGCGACGGAGCGGTCGTAGTGCCCGTTCTGCGCTTTCAATGCGTGAGCCACATCACCTTTGGCATCGCCATAGAGGTACAGGCTCCAGCGCGCGACCAGCACCACATCGCTGACCGCTTGCGGTTCAAGCGCCTGCACCACTCGCTGGTTGAATCGCGCGCAGCGGGCGTCGTGCTCAAGACCGTCGACCGGTACGCACCCCGGCGAACTGGCGAGAATCACGCTGACACCGTGGGCTTTCGCCCCCTCGTCGAACACCGGAATCAGCGCCGTGGCATGGCTGTCACCCCAGACCAGCGCTCGCGAAACACGGTTTTTCAGACCGAAATGGCAGAACAACTTGTCATCAGGAGTCTTGTCGTCGGCCAGGCATGCCATCAGCTCCGGACGCCATTCACGGCCCTTCGCATATTGCAGCGCCTGATCGGACAACCGCCACGGCAGGCCATCGGTCCAGCGCAGGCTTTGCCCGGCCAGCCCGAGCACCAGTACGCCGCAGGCACCGGCCAGAAGAATCTGCCGACGCCCGGCCAACACGCGCCGCTCGCGAAACGGCGTCTCGACGAATTTCCATGACAGATAACCCAGCACCAGCGTCAGCAGGATCAGCCCGGCGCTGTCGAAGGCACCCGGTTCCTCGACGCTGGCGTAGCTGGAAAACACGAACACCGGCCAGTGCCACAAGTACCAGGAATAGGAAATCAGGCCCAGACCGACCATGACCCGACTGCTCAACAATTGACCCACCCAGGTCTGGCGATGACCGTTGGCCAGGATCAGCAGCACAACGCCAAGCACCGGCAGCAACGCGGCCGCACCGGGGAACGGCGTGCGTTTGTCGAATCCGAACACCGCCAACAGAATCAGGCCCATACCGAACAGGCTCAACAGTTGCGCCGCCATTGGTTTGAGGCGCCACGCGTGTTTTGGCGCGATCGCCAGCATCGCCCCGGCCAGCAGCTCCCATGCGCGCATCGGCAACAGAAAGAAGGCTTTTTCCGGATGGTGCTGAACCGCCCAGACGCTCAATCCGAACGAAACGAGCAGCACGCCAAACAGCGCCAGCCGCCAGTGTTTCAAGCGGCTCGACATCAGGGTCAGCAACAGCGGGAAGACGATGTAGAACTGTTCCTCCACTGCCAGCGACCAGGTGTGCAGCAGCGGTTTGAGGTCCGAGGCGACATCGAAGTAGCCGTCCTGGCGCATGAACAGGATGTTCGAGACGAACAGCACCTGATAGCGCACCGAGCGCCCGAGTTCTTCGTAGTCCTTGGGCGCCATCAGGAACCAGCCCACCGCCAGCACTGCGATGATCATCGCAAACAGCGCCGGCAGGATCCGCCGCGCTCGCCGCGACCAGAACTCGACGAAACTGAACCGGCCGGCCTGGCGCTGATTCCAGATGATCGAGGTGATGAGGTAACCGGAGATCACAAAAAATACGTCCACACCGACAAAACCGCCGGTGAAACCCGGGACGCCAAAATGGAACAGCACCACGGCAATCACCGCGACTGCCCGCAAGCCGTCGATATCCCTTCGATAAGCGAGTGTGCTCATAAATCTTTAATGCCAATCAGATGGTTGTTTTTTGTACAGCATCGGACGCTGCTTCTTGTTTTGCCAACTCACTGACCTTACCAGATCGCAAACCTCCCATTGCCCGGACAAAAAACAGGCAAAAAAAATGGCGCCCCTGAGGGACGCCATTTTCTGAATCAACCGACGATGTTACTTGCGCTTCATCGACAGGAAGAATTCGTCGTTGGTCTTGGTCGTTTTCAGCTTGTCGACCAGGAACTCGATGGCAGCCACTTCGTCCATCGGGTGCAGCAGTTTGCGCAGGATCCACATACGCTGCAGTTCGTCGTCGGCGGTCAGCAGTTCTTCGCGACGGGTACCGGACTTGTTGATGTTGATGGCCGGGAACACACGCTTCTCGGCGATACGACGGTCCAGTGGCAGCTCCATGTTGCCGGTGCCCTTGAACTCTTCGTAGATCACTTCGTCCATCTTCGAGCCGGTTTCAACCAGCGCGGTGGCGATGATGGTCAGCGAACCGCCTTCTTCGATGTTGCGCGCGGCGCCGAAGAAACGCTTCGGTTTCTCCAGGGCGTGGGCATCGACACCACCGGTCAGCACCTTGCCGGAGCTCGGGATCACGGTGTTGTAGGCACGGGCCAGACGAGTGATGGAGTCGAGCAGGATCACCACGTCTTTCTTGTGTTCGACCAGGCGCTTGGCCTTCTCGATCACCATTTCAGCCACTTGCACGTGACGGGTCGGCGGCTCGTCGAAGGTCGAGGCAACCACTTCGCCGCGCACGGTGCGCTGCATTTCGGTCACTTCTTCCGGACGTTCGTCGATCAACAGCACGATCAGGTGAACTTCAGGGTTGTTACGGGCGATATTCGCTGCGATGTTCTGCAGCATGATCGTCTTACCGGCTTTCGGCGGTGCAACGATCAGACCGCGCTGGCCTTTGCCGATCGGGGCGCACAGGTCGATCACACGACCGGTGAGGTCTTCGGTGGAACCGTTGCCGGCTTCCATCTTCATGCGCACGTTCGGGAACAGCGGGGTCAGGTTCTCGAAGAGAATCTTGTTCTTCGCGTTCTCAGGACGATCGAAGTTGATCGTGTCGACCTTGAGCAGGGCGAAATAACGCTCGCCTTCCTTCGGCGGGCGGATCTTGCCAACGATGGTGTCACCGGTGCGCAAGTTGAAACGGCGGATCTGGCTCGGCGAGACGTAGATGTCGTCAGGACCGGCGAGGTAGGAAGCGTCAGCGGAGCGCAGGAAGCCGAAGCCGTCCTGGAGAATCTCCAGCACGCCATCACCGGAGATTTCCTCACCGCTTTTAGCGTGCTTTTTCAGCAGGGAGAAAATCACGTCCTGCTTGCGCGAACGGGCCATATTTTCTATGCCCATCTGTTCGGCCAATTCGAGCAGTTCGGTAATCGGCTTTTGCTTGAGTTCAGTCAGATTCATATAGGAATGACGTAATCATTTATGGAGGGGGGAAATTAAGCTTTTGGCTTAATGAGGCCGCGCCGCAGAGAAGGCGACAGGATCGCGTACTTATTCGAAAAGGAGTGCGTCGGCGACGGCTAGCAGGGGGCAGTGGAGAAACCAGTGCGGGGCCGAATGTATCACCTGAGTTTCGGAGCGTCTAGCCCTGAATACGCAAAAAGCCCCGCAATTTGCGGGGCTTTTTCAGGACAATCTTTACCGCGACGCTTAGATGTTGGCGTCGAGGAAAGCAGCCAGTTGCGACTTCGACAGAGCGCCGACCTTGGTCGCTTCCACGTTGCCGTTCTTGAACAGCATCAGGGTCGGAATACCACGTACGCCGTGCTTGGCAGGGGTTTCCTGGTTTTCGTCGATGTTCAGTTTGGCAACGGTCAGCTTGCCTTTGTAAGTCTCTGCAATCTCGTCCAGAACCGGAGCGATCATTTTGCAAGGGCCGCACCACTCAGCCCAGTAGTCGACCAGGACAGCGCCTTCGGCCTTGAGTACGTCGGCTTCGAAGCTAGCGTCGCTAACGTGTTTGATCAGATCGCTGCTCATGGAATTCTCCAGGTTGTAAGCAAAAAAACGTGGCCCATCATAGCCGCCCTTCCCTTGTTCAGGAAGCCGCAGATGATTGAGTCTTGCTATGGCACTCGATGAGTTTGGGTATAGCTCAAGTCACGCGCTGGCGGGGGCGATGAAGGAAATTCCGGTGCGCAGGGCCGCGTTGCGCACGTGCTCCTGCATGGCTTTCTGCGCGGCAGCGGAAGCCCGGCGGGCCAGGGCGCGGAGGATCTTGCGGTGTTCCTGCCAGGTTTCCATGGCCCGCTCGGCGCGGATGAACGGTAGTTTCTGGCTCTCCAGAAAGATGTCGGCGCTGGCGGTGAGGATGCTCAGCATCGCCTGATTGCCGCTGGCCAGCAGGATCCGCCGGTGGAATTCGAAATCCAGTTTCGCCGCCGCCTCGAAGTCGCCGGCGCGCAGTTGCTCGCGCATGGCCGCGACGTTGTCTTCCAGTTCGTCCAGATCAAACGTGCTCAGCGTCACCGCCGCCAATCCGGCCGCGAACCCTTCCAGCGCGTAGCGCAACTGAAAGATCTCAAGCGGCGAAGCCTGGGCTGCAAACGGCCAGGCCGGTGCGCCCTCACCGCGCGGCAGTTCCACCGGCGCCTGCACGAACACGCCCTTGCCCGGCTGGATGCTGACCACACCCAGCGCGCTCAAGGACGACAACGCCTCACGCAATGACGCGCGACTGACGCCCAGCTGAACCGCCAGATCCCGTTGCGAGGGCAGCGCATCGCCGGGGCCGAAGCCCTGCTCGGTAATCAGTTTGCGGATCGCTTGCAGCGCCACTTCGGGTACGGCGCGGGAGATCGAGTTCATGGTTTTCCAGACGGACCAGGCCAAGGTGCGGCCAGTTGTAATGCTATTCGAGGCATCAGGCAAGTCGTGCCCCAGCGGGGTTCGACGGTGCGCGTCGATGCGCTATCGCAGTGCGAAACCCGACCTGACTGTTCAGACCAGTAAGACCGAACAAACCCGCTAAACCCGTGGCTTTGCGGGGCCGAACCGCTGTCTTGGCACGGCCCATGCTCTGTCCGATCGCAGAATTCACTTCCCGCCGATCCGGAGATTGTCCATGACGAAGCGTTACAGCGCCCTCCTCGCCGCCCTGTTTGCCGGTCTGATGCTGAGCCAGGCCCCCGCCCATGCCGACGGTCTGGATGACGTGGTCAAACGCGGCACCTTGAAAGTCGCGGTGCCTCAGGACTTCCCGCCGTTCGGTTCGGTCGGCCCGGACATGAAGCCGCGCGGCCTCGATATCGACACCGCGAAACTGCTGGCCGAGCAGCTCAAGGTCAAACTCGAACTGACCCCGGTCAACAGCACCAACCGCATCCCGTTCCTCACCACCGGCAAGGTCGACCTGGTGATTTCCAGCCTCGGCAAGAACCCCGAGCGCGAGAAGGTCATCGATTTCTCCCGTGCCTACGCGCCGTTCTACCTCGCCGTGTTCGGCCCGCCGGACGCAACGGTCAGCACCCTCGACGACCTCAAGGGCAAGACCATCAGCGTCACTCGCGGCGCCATCGAAGACATCGAGCTGACCAAGGTCGCCCCTGAAGGCGTGACCATCAAACGCTTCGAAGACAACAACTCGACCATCGCCGCCTACCTCGCAGGCCAGGTCGACCTGATCGCCAGCGGCAACGTGGTGATGGTCGCAATCAGCGAAAAGAACCCGAAACGCGTGCCCGCGCTGAAAGTGAAGCTCAAGGATTCGCCGGTCTACGTCGGCGTGAACAAGAACGAGCCGGCGCTGCTGGGCAAGGTCAACGAGATCCTGGCCACCGCCAAGGCTGACGGCGCACTGGAAAAGAACGCGCAGACCTGGCTCAAAGAGCCGCTGCCGGCCGACCTCTGACCGGCGTCGCGGGAGACTTTCATGGCCTATCAGTTCGATTTCTTGCCGGTGGTGGAAAACACCGACCTGCTGCTGCACGGGGCGTTGTTCACCCTTGAGCTGACGGCCATCGGCGCGTTGCTCGGGGTTGGCGTGGGCATCGTCGGGGCGTTGGTGCGGGCGTGGGAGATCCGCCCGTTCTCGACAATCTTCGGCGTTTATGTGGAGTTGATCCGCAACACGCCGTTTCTGGTGCAGCTGTTCTTCATCTTCTTCGGCCTGCCGTCCCTCGGCGTGCAGATTTCCGAGTGGCAGGCGGCGGTGCTGGCGATGGTGATCAACCTCGGTGCGTATTCGACCGAGATCATCCGCGCCGGCATCCAGGCGATTCCGCGTGGGCAGCTGGAAGCCGCAGCGGCATTGGCGATGAGCCGCTTCGAAGCGTTCCGCCACGTGGTGCTGCTGCCGGCGCTTGGCAAGGTCTGGCCGGCGCTGAGCAGCCAGATCATCATCGTCATGCTCGGTTCGGCGGTGTGTTCGCAGATCGCCACCGAGGAGTTGAGCTTTGCCGCCAACTTCATTCAGTCGCGCAACTTCCGCGCCTTTGAAACCTATGCCCTGACCACCCTCATTTATCTGTGCATGGCACTGCTGATCCGTCAGTTGCTGAACTGGCTCGGCCGGCGCTACCTGTCGAAAAGCAGCGCAAGGAGCAGCCAATGAGCGACTTCACGTTCTGGGACATCCTGCGCAACCTGCTGACCGGCCTGCAATGGACGCTGGCGCTGTCGCTGGTGGCGTTCATCGGCGGCGGGATCGTCGGGCTGCTGATCCTGATCATGCGCATCTCGAAAAACCCGCTGCCCAGCAGCATCGCCCGCACCTGGATCGAACTGTTCCAGGGCACCCCGCTGTTGATGCAGCTGTTTCTGGTGTTCTTCGGCGTGGCGCTGGCCGGGGTGGAGATTTCGCCGTGGATGGCGGCGGCGATTGCCCTGACGCTGTTCACCAGCGCCTATCTGGCGGAGATCTGGCGCGGTTGCGTCGAGGCGATTCCCAACGGTCAGTGGGAGGCTTCGTCGAGCCTGGCGCTGAATCCGCTGGAGCAACTGCGCTACGTGATCCTGCCGCAAGCACTGCGCATTGCCGTGGCGCCGACCGTGGGTTTCTCGGTGCAAGTGGTCAAGGGCACCGCGGTGACCTCGATCATCGGCTTCACCGAACTGACCAAGACCGGCGGCATGCTCGCCAACGCCACCTTCGAACCGTTCATGGTCTACGGCCTCGTTGCCGCCGGCTACTTCCTGCTCTGCTACCCCCTGTCCCTCAGTGCGCGCTACCTGGAAAGGAGACTGCATGCCTCTGCTTAGAATTTCCGCCCTGCATAAATACTACGGCGATCACCACGTGCTCAAAGGCATCGACCTCAGCGTCGAGGAAGGCCAGGTCGTGGCGATCATCGGCCGCAGCGGCTCGGGCAAATCCACTCTGCTGCGCACCCTCAACGGTCTGGAATCGATCAACGACGGCGTGATCGAAGTCGACGGCGAATACCTCGATGCCGCCCGCGCCGATCTGCGCAGCCTGCGGCAGAAAGTCGGGATGGTGTTTCAGCAGTTCAATCTGTTTCCGCACCTGACCGTTGGCGAGAACGTGATGCTCGCGCCGCAGGTGGTGCAGAAAGTGCCCAAGGCCAAGGCGCAAGAACTGGCGCGGCAGATGCTCGAGCGCGTCGGTCTGGGCGAGAAGTTCGACGCGTTCCCGGAACGCCTCTCGGGTGGTCAGCAACAGCGCGTGGCGATTGCCCGGGCGCTGGCGATGTCGCCGAAGGTGTTGCTGTGCGACGAGATCACCTCGGCGCTGGACCCGGAGCTGGTCAACGAAGTGCTCAGCGTGGTCCGCCAGCTCGCGAAAGAAGGCATGACGCTGATCATGGTCACCCACGAAATGCGCTTCGCCCGGGAAGTCGGGGACAAACTGGTGTTCATGCATCAGGGCAAGGTGCACGAGGTGGGGGACCCGAAAGTGCTGTTTGCCGATCCGCAGACGCCTGAATTGGCGAATTTCATTGGCACCGTCGAAGCGACAGCCTGAAACAGCCTGCTACCCGATCGTTCCCACGTCGAGGCGTCGAACCGTCTGCGTGGGAATGCATCCCGTGACGCTCTGCGTCACAAAGCGGACGCGGAGCGTCCATGGCGGCGTTCCCACGCAGAGCGTGGGAACGATCAGCGTCATTGAGTGCGCAGCGGTCCCTGGCTTTTATGCGCAGGATCAAGGGTTTGAACCATGCGCGTTGGCGGCAGCGTTTGATCGTGGCACGATGTCGGGGTTATCGACCGAGACCCCCACACCATGCCGCAATCCCAAGCCAAGAATCTGTCCCTGATCGCCGCGATCGACCTGGGCTCCAACAGCTTCCATATGGTCGTGGCCAAGGCCCAGAACGGCGAAATCCGTATTCTCGAACGGCTCGGTGAAAAGGTTCAGCTGGCCGCCGGCATCGACGATGAGCGTCAGCTCAACGAAGAATCCATGCAGCGCGGGCTCGACTGCCTCAAGCGCTTTGCCCAACTGATCAACGGCATGCCGCTGGGCGCCGTGCGGATCGTCGGCACCAACGCCCTGCGCGAGGCGCGCAACCGTGGCGAATTCATCCGCCGCGCCGAAGAAATCCTCGGCCATCCGGTGGAAGTCATCTCCGGCCGTGAAGAGGCCCGCCTGATCTACCTCGGCGTGTCCCACACCCTCGCCGACACTCCGGGCAAACGACTGGTCGCCGACATCGGCGGCGGCAGTACCGAATTCATCATCGGCCAGCGCTTCGAGCCGTTGCTGCGAGAAAGCCTGCAAATGGGCTGCGTGAGTTTCACCCAGCGCTATTTCAAGGACGGCAAGATCACCCCGGCCCGCTACGCCCAGGCGTACACAGCGGCGCGGCTGGAAATCATGAGCATCGAACACGCCCTGCACCGCCTGACCTGGGATGAAGCCATCGGCTCCTCGGGCACCATCCGCGCTATCGGCCTGGCGCTGAAGGCCGGCGGTCACGGCACCGGCGAAGTGAACGCAGAAGGTCTGGCGTGGCTCAAGCGCCGCCTGTTCAAACTCGGTGATGTCGACAAGATCGATTTCGAAGGCATCAAACCGGATCGCCGGGCGATCTTCCCGGCAGGTCTGGCGATTCTCGAAGCGATCTTCGACGCCCTAGAACTGCAACGCATGGATCACTGCGAAGGCGCGCTGCGTGAAGGCGTGTTGTATGACCTGCTCGGCCGCCATCACCACGAAGACGTGCGCGAACGCACCCTGACCTCGCTGATGGAGCGCTACCACGTCGACCTGGAACAGGCCGCACGGGTCGAGCGCAAAGCCTTGCACGCCTTCGATCAAGTGGCCGTGGACTGGGAGCTGGACGACGGCATCTGGCGCGAACTGCTGGGCTGGGCGGCGAAAGTGCACGAAGTCGGGCTCGACATCGCTCACTACCACTACCACAAGCACGGCGCTTACCTGATCGAGCACTCGGACCTCGCCGGCTTCTCCCGCGAAGACCAGCAAATGCTCGCCCTGCTGGTGCGCGGTCACCGCCGCAACATCCCCAAGGACAAGTTCGCCGAGTTCGGCGACGAGGGCGACAAGCTGATCCGCCTGTGCGTGCTGCTGCGTTTCGCCATCCTGTTCCACCACATCCGTGGCACCCAGGCGATGCCGCAAGTGGCACTGCATGCCAACGGCAACAACCTCGACGTGGAATTCCCGGAGAACTGGCTGGATGAAAACCAGCTGACTCAGGCGGATTTCGGGCTTGAGGCGGAGTGGCTGACGCGGGTGGGGATTGTTCTGACCGTGCATTGAGTAACGGGCAGGCACAAAAAAGGCGATCCGGATGGATCGCCTTTTTTATGGCTTTGAAACCTGCGGTCAGCTGCTGACCGGCAGAATCGGGCTGCCCAATCGCTCCAGCAACGTCGCCTGCGCACTGCGCGGGTTCTGGTTGCCGGTCGGCGTGTTGCGGATGTAGCGGCCGTCCGATTGCAGGCTCCAGCTGTGGGTGTTGTCGGTCAGGTACAGCTCCAGCTCTTTCTTGACCCGGGTCAGCAGCTTCTTGCCTTCCACCGGGAAGCAGGTCTCGACGCGCTTGTCGAGGTTGCGCTCCATCCAGTCGGCGCTGGACAGGAACATCTGCTCCTCGCCACCGTTGAGGAAGTAGAACACCCGGGTGTGCTCAAGGAAGCGGCCGATGATCGAGCGCACGTGGATGTTGTGCGAAACCCCGGCGATGCCCGGACGCAGGCAGCACATGCCGCGCACCACCAGATCGATGCGCACGCCGGACTGGCTGGCCTTGTACAGCGCGCGAATGATCTTCGGATCGGTCAGCGAGTTGAACTTGGCGATGATGTGCGCCGGTTTGCCGTCGAGCGCGAATTGCGTCTCGCGCAGGATCATGTCGAGCATGCCCTTCTTCAGGGTGAACGGCGCATGCAGCAGCTTCTTCATGCGCAGCGTTTTGCCCATGCCGATCAACTGGCTGAACAGTTTGCCGACGTCTTCGCACAAGGCGTCGTCGGAGGTCAGCAGGCTGTAGTCGGTGTACAGACGGGCGTTGCCGGCGTGGTAGTTACCGGTGCCGAGGTGCGCGTAACGCACGATCTCGCCGGCTTCGCGGCGCAGGATCAGCATCATCTTGGCGTGGGTCTTGAAGCCGACCACGCCGTAGATCACCACCGCGCCCGCTGCTTGCAGACGGCTGGCCAATTGCAGGTTGGATTCCTCGTCGAAGCGCGCACGCAGCTCGATGACCGCTGTCACTTCCTTGCCGTTACGCGCGGCGTCCACCAGCGCATCGACGATCTCCGAGTTGGCCCCGGAGCGGTACAGGGTCTGGCGCACGGCCAGAACGTGCGGGTCCTTGGCGGCCTGGCGCAGCAGGTCGACCACCGGGGTGAACGACTCGAACGGGTGCAGCAGCAGGATGTCCTGCTTGCTGATCACGCTGAAAATGTTCTCGCTGTTCTGCAGCAGTTTCGGGATCTGCGGCGTGAAAGGCGTGTATTGCAGCTCCGGATGGCTGTCCAGACCGGTGATGCTAAACAGACGCGTCAGGTTCACCGGACCGTTGACCTGGTACAGCTCGGTCTCGCTCAGGTTGAACTGCTTGAGCAGGTAGTCCGACAGGTGTTTCGGGCAGGTGTCGGCGACTTCCAGGCGCACGGCGTCACCATAACGACGGGAGAACAACTCGCCACGCAGGGCGCGGGCCAGGTCTTCGACGTCTTCGGAATCGAGCGCAAGGTCGGCGTTTCGGGTCAGACGGAACTGGTAGCAGCCCTTCACCTTCATGCCCTGAAACAGGTCATCGGCGTGGGCGTGGATCATCGACGACAGGAACACATAGTTGTCGCCAGGGCCGCCGACTTCTTCCGGCACCTTGATGATCCGCGGCAACAGACGCGGCGCCGGAATGATCGCCAGACCGGAATCGCGACCGAAGGCGTCGATGCCTTCGAGCTCGACGATGAAGTTCAGGCTCTTGTTCACCAGCAACGGGAACGGGTGCGTCGGGTCGAGGCCGATCGGGGTGATGATCGGCGCGATTTCGTCGCGGAAGTAACGGCGCACCCAGGTCTTGAGCTTGGTCGTCCAGTTGCGACGACGGATGAAGCGCACCTGATGCTTTTCCAGCTCCGGCAGCAGGATGTCGTTGAGGATCGCGTACTGGCGGTCTACATGACCGTGCACCAGCTCGCTGATGCGGGCCAGGGCCTGATGCGGTTGCAGGCCATCAGCACCGGCCTGTTCACGAGCGAAGGTGATCTGTTTCTTGAGGCCGGCGACGCGGATTTCGAAGAATTCGTCGAGGTTGCTGGAGAAGATCAGCAGGAACTTCAGCCGCTCCAGCAACGGGTAGGACTCGTCCAGCGCCTGTTCCAGCACGCGGATGTTGAACTGCAGTTGCGATAATTCCCGGTGGATATACAGGCTGCTGTCATCCAGGCCGGGAATCGCGATCGCCGGAACCGCCGCAGCGGGCTCTGCCGCCTGCGCGGGTGGCGCAGGCTCCAGTTCCGGCGGGGTTTCGGTAATCTGCTCGACCACGGGTTGAGCTTCTTTTACGGCAACTTCAGTGAGTCCTTCGGTATTCATCGAATGTTCCTGGGAGGGCTATTTCTGCTCTCGTAACAATTGAGCGGCACGGACAGCAAAGTAAGTCAGGATGCCATCAGCGCCGGCACGTTTAAAGGCGGTCAGGGATTCGAGGATCACGCCTTCGCTCAACCAGCCATTCTGGATCGCCGCCATGTGCATGGCGTATTCGCCGCTAACCTGGTAGACGAAGGTCGGCACTTTGAAGGCATCTTTTACCCGGAACAAAATGTCCAGGTACGGCATGCCGGGTTTGACCATGACCATGTCCGCGCCTTCAGACAAGTCCGCGCCCACTTCGTGCAGCGCTTCGTCGCTGTTGGCCGGGTCCATCTGATAGGAAGCCTTGTTCGCCTTGCCCAGGTTCGCGGCCGAACCCACGGCATCGCGGAACGGGCCGTAATAAGCGCTCGCGTACTTGGCCGAGTAGGCCATGATCCGCACGTTGACGTGACCGGCCAGCTCCATCGCTTCGCGGATCGCCTGGATGCGGCCGTCCATCATGTCCGACGGGGCAACCACCTGGGCGCCCGCAGCTGCGTGGGACAAAGCTTGTTTGACCAGTGCATCGACGGTGATGTCGTTCTGCACATAGCCTTCTTCATCGAGAATGCCGTCCTGACCGTGGGTGGTGAACGGGTCGAGGGCAACGTCGGTGATCACGCCGAGCTCGGGGAACCGGTCACGCAGGGCGCGGGTGGCGCGCTGGGCAATACCTTCGGGATTCCAGGCTTCGGCGGCATCGAGGGATTTGAGTTCAGGTGGCGTGACCGGAAACAGCGCCAGCGCCGGGATCCCCAGTTCGACCCATTTGGCGGCTTCTTCAAGCAGCAGGTCGATGGTCAGGCGCTCGACGCCCGGCATCGAGGCCACGGCTTCGCGGCGGTTTTCACCGTCGAGCACAAACACCGGCAGGATCAGGTCATCGACCGTCAACACATTCTCACGCACCAGCCGCCGGGAAAAATCATCACGGCGATTGCGACGCAGGCGGGTGGCAGGGAACAGACGGTTGGCTGGGGTAAAGCTCACGGCAGACTCCTGAGCCCGCGCTAACGGGCGAGCGTGACAGTTATAGATGGCCATTATGACCAACGTATTACAGTTATGTGCACCCCTGCGACAGGTAGTCGCTTTCCATTGTCCGTGTAGGAAATGTTCACGTCGAGACACATTTCGACACTTTCCTGAATGTGTCCGAAGGGTTAGGCTGCGCGTTCATTTCGCCAGCACCCAGACAATGCTCCAACAATTTCTGCATGACTTCGGCTACTTTGCCCTGTTTCTCGGCACATTTTTCGAAGGCGAAACCATCCTGGTGCTCGCGGGCTTCCTTGCGTTCCGTGAATACATGGACATCAAACTGGTGGTGGTCGTGGCGTTCTTCGGCAGCTATGCCGGCGATCAGCTGTGGTACTTCCTGGGCCGCAAGCACGGGCGCAAGTTGCTGGCGCGCAAACCGCGCTGGCAAATGATGGGCGACCGCGCGCTGGAACACATCCGCAAGCACCCGGACATCTGGGTCCTGAGCTTCCGCTTCGTGTACGGCCTGCGCACGGTGATGCCGGTGGCGATCGGCCTGTCGGGCTATCCGCCGGGACGTTATCTGCTGCTGAACGGCATCGGCGCCGCGATCTGGGCCACCGCCCTGGCCGCTGCCGCCTACCACTTCGGCGCTGTGCTCGAAGGCATGCTCGGCAGCATCAAGAAGTATGAGTTGTGGGTGCTGGGCGCGCTGCTGGTGCTTGGCCTGGGCCTGTGGCTGCGCCGCCGGTTCAAGAATGCCCGGCTGGCGAAAAAGGTCTACGAGGAAGAGCAGGCCGAGCAACTGGCCAAGGCCGAACGACACAAAGCCGAAATGGCCAAGGCCGCCGACCCTAAGACGCCAGCCGAGTAAGTCGCTGGCGGCAGCAATACAGCCCGATGCCGCTGAGCAGGCTGTAACTGAGCAGGCCGACCCACATTCCCGGGCTGGCCGGCCAGAGTCCGACCAGCGGCGCCAGCCACATCAGCGGCAGGTTCGATGCCAGCCGCAGCACTTCCAGCCTCCCCGCCCACGGGCGATTCTCCAGGGCCACGCCCAACACGAACAAACCAAACGCCACCGCGCCCCAGCCGAGCAGCAATGCACCGGTGGGCAGGCTGCGTTCCACATTCAGCAGATAACTGCCCAACGCTACATACACGCCAAACTGCAACCCCACGTACCACTGCTGACGGCTGTCCAGCGGCACCTCGAATTTGCGGAACTGACTCAGGTCCGGCTTGCACATCGGGTACTTCGCCGCGACGTCCGCCGGACGCCAGCCAGTGCGCATGAACCAGATCCGGATCTTGTCCCACGTGCGCTCGGCCCGGCGCGCGTCATCCCATAGCTGCACGTAGAACTGCAGGTTGGCCCACAACGGATTCCAGCTCGTCAGCGGTGTGGTCACACCGAAAATTACCGGTTCGTTGTCGTCCTCTTCCTGGAACGAGCCGAACAGACGATCCCAAATAATGAACACCCCGCCGTAGTTGCGATCCATGTAGAGAGCGTTCTGTGCATGGTGGGCCCGATGATTGGACGGCGTGACGAAGCACCACTCGAACCAGCCGAGCTTGGGAATGTGCCGGGTGTGGACCCAGAACTGGTAGAGCAGATTCAGCGCCGCGACACTGACGAACACCAGCAGCGGCACCCCGAGCACTGCCATCGGCAGGTAGAAAATCCAGCCCAGCAGAAACCCGGTACTGGTCTGGCGCAAGGCTGTGGAAAGGTTGTAGTCCTCGCTTTGGTGATGCACCGAATGCGCGGCCCAGAGGATGTTGCGTTCATGGCCCATGCGATGCAGCCAGTAATAGCAGAAGTCATAGAAGACAAAGGCAAACACCCAGACCCAGACGCTGTCCGCAGACAACCTGACCAGCGCCAGATGCTCCAGGGCAAACGCATAGGTCACCAGGCCCACGCCTTTGGTCAACAGCCCGGTGGTGGTCGACAACACACCGGTGCTGATGCTGTTCACCGCATCGGCCAGGCGATAGTTGCTCACCCCGCGCCAGCGGTCGGCGATGAGCTCCGCCGCCATCAATACGAAGAAAAACGGCACCGCATACAGAATGAAGTTCATGACGCGCCCTGATCGAGATCCGTGTGGACAGATCCTAGGTGTAGCCGCGGCTTCACCCTATGGCAACGAACGACAAATTAGTGGACATTTAACGCCATGAATCTGGAGAGAAACCCATGAGCAAAAAAGTTGCAGTGATCCTGTCCGGTTGCGGCGTGTACGACGGCGCCGAGATCCACGAGAGCGTCATCACCCTGTTGCGCCTCGACCAGCGCGGCGCTCAGGTGCAGTGCTTCGCCCCGAACATCGCGCAATTGCACGTGATCAACCACCTGACCGGTGAAGAAATGCCCGAATCGCGCAACGTGCTGGTGGAATCGGCACGCATCGCCCGGGGCAACGTCAAGGATCTGCGTGAGGCCGATGTCGAGGACTTCGATGCGCTGATCGTGCCCGGCGGTTTCGGTGCGGCGAAGAACCTGTCGAACTTCGCCATCGAAGGCGCCGGCTGCACCGTGCAGCCGGAAGTGCTGGCGCTGGCCGAAGCCTTTGCCGAAGCGGGCAAACCGGTGGGCCTGATCTGCATCTCGCCGGCGCTGGCCGCGAAGATCTACGGCCCGGGCGTGACCTGCACCATCGGCAACGACGCCGACACGGCCGCCGCCATGAACAAGATGGGCGCCACCCACGAAGACTGCGCGGTGACCGATATCATCGAAGACAAGGCGCGCAAACTGGTGACCACCCCGGCGTACATGCTGGCGCAGACGATCAGTGAGGCGGCTTCGGGGATCAACAAACTGGTGGATCGAGTGCTAGAGCTGACCCACGAAAACGACGTCTGACCGGAGACCGTGATCGTTCCCACGCTCTGCGTGGGAACGATCAATCAACTCAGGACTGGCGCGCCAGCCGTGTCAGGATCCGGTCCAGCGCATTGGCGAACGCCTGCTTCTCGCGATCACCGAACGGTGCCGGGCCGCCGCTGACCTGGCCCTGTTCACGCAGGTCGGTGAACAGGTTGCGTGTCGCCAGCCGTTCACCCATGTTCTGCGCGTCGAACTCCTTGCCTCGCGGGTCCAGCGCCGCCACACCCTTCTTCACCAGCCGGTCGGCCAGCGGGATGTCGCTGCAGATCACCAGTTCGCCCGGCACCGCGTGCTCCACCAGATAATCATCCGCCGCATCCGGGCCGCTCGGCACCACGATCAGCTTGACGATCGCCAGCGCCGGTTTGCTCTGCGGCTGCCCCGCCACCATCACCACTTCGAAGCGGCGCTTGAGGGCGAACTTGACCACCAGCTCCTTGGCCATCTTCGGGCAGGCGTCGGCATCGATCCATACGCGCATCATCTCAAGCCGCCACTCGGCGCTTTTCAGCCACCCAACTGCGGCCGTACAGCACGATAATCGCCGCAATCGCCACGGCCTGCGCCGTCAGCGAGTACGCATCGGCATGAATCCCCAGCCAGTCGAAATCGAAGAACGCCACCGGCCGGGTGCCGAAGATCCCGGCTTCCTGCAACGCCTTCACGCCGTGACCGGCGAACACCACCGACAACGCGCACAGCAGCGCTGCGTTGATGCTGAAGAACAGCGTCAGCGGCAGTTTCGCTGAGCCGCGCAGAATCACCCACGCCAGACCGAACAGCAGCACCAGCGCCGTCGCACCGCCGGCGAGTACCGCGTTATGCCCGGCGGGGCCGGCCTGCAGCCACAGGGTTTCGTAGAACAGGATCACTTCGAACAGCTCGCGGTACACCGAGAAGAACGCCAGGATCGCAAACCCGAATCGACCGCCACCACCGACCAGACTTTGCTTGATGTAATCCTGCCAGGCCGCCGCGTGCCGACGGTCGTGCATCCACACGCCGAGCCACAACACCATGACGCTGGCGAACAGCGCCGTGGCGCCCTCCAGCAGTTCACGCTGGGAACCGCTGACATCGATCACATACGCCGCCAGTGCCCAGGTGCCGAGGCCGGCCAGCAGCGCCAGACCCCAACCGACGTTGACGCTGCGCACTGCCGATTGCTGGCCGGTGTTGCGCAGGAACGCGAGGATCGCCGCCAGCACCAGAATCGCTTCCAGACCTTCGCGCAGCAGAATCAACAGACCGGAGATGTAGCTCAGCGACCAGCTCAGACCATCGCTGCCCAACAGGCCGGCGGATTCCTTGAGTTTGGCCTTGGCCGCGTCCAGACGCTGCTCGGCCTGCTCGACCGGCAAGCCATCCTGCAGCGATTGCCGATAGGCCATCAGGGATTTTTCGGTGTCCTTGCGCACGTTGGCGTCGACGTTGTCCAGCGAGCTTTCGACCAGCTCGAAGCCTTCCAGATACGCCGCCACCGACAGGTCATAGGCCTGATCGTGCTCACCGGCGCGGTACGCCGCCAGGCTCTTGTCCAGCGTCGCGGCGGTGTAGTCGAGCAACTGCGCGGGGCCACGCTTGACCTGCGGCGGCTGCGCCCGTTGTACACGGAAGATCGCGGCGGCTTCAGGGCCTTCGGCAGCCTGCACTTCGGCCGGGGTCTGGCGAGCCAGGTCGGCGATGTTGTAAGTCTTGTCGGATTTGGCCGTGGCCGAATCGGCGCTGAACTGCGCGATATAGGTCGCCAGATCCCAACGCTGACGGTCATCCAGCTGATCGGCGAAGGCTGGCATGTCAGTGCCTTCGACGCCCTGGCCGAGAGTGCTGTAGATCGCGTACAGGCTCAGGTGATCCATCCGCGCAGCGTCGCGCAGATTGGCCGGCGCCGGCGTCATGCCGAGACCTGCCGGGCCGTCGCCGGCACCCGCGTCGCCGTGACACACCGAGCAGTTTTGCGCATACAGCGGCGCACCACGGGTCGGGTCAGGCGTGATGATCGGGGCCTGGCTGACTTCATAAGCCACCGCCAGTTTCGCCCCCAGTTGCCGGGCCTGACGGGCCACGTCCGCGCCGTCCCGTTTCGCTGTGATCGCGGCGTGCAAGGCAGTCACGCCCTGCTCCAGCGCCGCTTTATCCGGTTTGGCCGGCAGGCCGCTGATCAGCCCTTGCAGCACTTGGGTGAATTCCAGCTGTTCGCGGTATTCGCCGTCGTCGATGACCTTGCCTGCCTCTACCGTTGGCGGGTAATCGGCGCTGATGTAATCGAGCAGGTGCAGCGCTTGCGGCGCGCCTTCCACGGTGTCGGCCAGCAGATTGAAGCTGCTCAGGGCGCACAACGGGAACACCAGCCAGGCCAGAAATCGGGACGCGGCAGTCATGAATGAGTCTCAAATGGAAATGCGAAGTTACATATTGTTCACGTCGAGCGCGTTTCCCTCAAGCTTTCTTGGCGGCCCGACGGGTTTTAGCGCAAGGGTGCACTCGCCTTGCGGTAATGTTCGGCCATGAATTCGACGAACACCTGCACCTTCAGCGCCACATGCCGGGCATGGGGATACAGCGCGTAGTAATGCCGCTGGCCGAGGCTGTAGTTGGGCAGGATCTGCACCAGCCGGCCACGCAACAGATCGTCCTGCACCGTGGCCCGGGTGAAAGCGGCAATCCCGACACCGGCCAGCGCCGCCGCATGCAGCGAGCTGATCGAGTCCGCCTTGAACCGCCCTTGGGCGCGCACCGCTGTCGTCAGCCCGCGCGCATCGGTCAGCGACCAGTCGCCACCGCCGGCGAACGCGAGCAGTTGGTGGTCGGCCAGCTCACTGACCTGGCGCACCAGACCGTGTCGCGCGACGTAGGTCGGCGATGCCACCAACACCAGCTCGGATACTGTCAGCAGCCGCGCCACCAAGGATGAATCCGCCAGCGGCCCGCAGATACGCAGCGCCACGTCGAAGCCTTCGGCGATCAGGTCGACAAAACGGTCATCGCAGGACAGATCGACCTCAACCTCCGGGTAGCGCTGCTGAAACGCCGGCAGCCAGCTCGCCAGTTCCAGCGTGCCGATCACCACCGGCGCGCTGATGCGCAACAATCCGCTGGGGGTCTCGTGGGCCTGTCCGACCGCCAGCGTCGCCTGATCGAGGCGATCGAGAATGTCCACGCACGCGGCGTAATACTGCTGCCCGGCCGTGGTCAGGCTGAAGCGCCGGGTGTTGCGGTTGATCAGGCGCGTGCCGAGCTCCGCCTCCAGTTGCTGGAGCTGACGGGAGATCGTCGAATGCGTGGTGTCGAGCCGCTCGGCGGCGGCAGTGAAACCGCGACACTCGACGATGCAACGGAACGCGCGCATGGCCAACAGCTGATTCATCGAAGCCCTCAGTCGAGTGGCAGGCGAACGATCTGCTGCGTGGTCATGACGTCACCGAAGGTGTCTTCGATTTCGGCCAGCGCCGCGCGGTGCAGGCTGTCCTTGTCGACGGTGTCGCCGTTGACGCGGGTGATCGCCCGGGTCGCCGAAGCGTCGGATGCTACCACGACCTGATAGCCCAACGGCGCCGCGTCCCGGGCGCCGCCGGCGACGCAGGCGTGGGTCATCAGCCCGGCGAAAATCACGGTCTTGATGCCGGCCTGCTTGAGCTGCCGATCGAGGTCGGTGCTGGCGAACACGCTGACCGTGGACTTTTGCAGCACGTGATCCTGCGCTCTCGGCTGCATCAGCGGATGAAACTTCACGGTCTCGCCGCCCTGCGCAAACACCGGCGAACCGGCGGGCGCGACATGCTGGACCTGGAACACCGGCATCTTCGCCTGATCGGCAAAGCGGATCAGCTCACGGGCCTTGTTCATGGCCGCGATGCCGTCGGGAATCGGCAGACGCCCGCTGAAGTACTCGTTCTGGAAATCGATCACCACCAGCGCGGTGGTTTTCGGATCAAGGCGTTCGATCGGCGTCACACCGGATATTGCACGAATGGTTGGATGAGCATCCACCGCAGAACTGGCCATCGCACTGCTGACCGCGGCGAGGCCAAGACTGGCGAACAGGATTTTAAACAGTGAGCTGCAGCGATACGTTTGCGAGAGAATCATGGTGCGGTTCCTGTAGAGAGGCGGGTAAGTCGGGCCAAGTCTAGGAATCCGCAAACGGCCTGACCACGGCAGTATTGGCACATGATCTGTGCAACTTATGCACAGATCATGTGGAAAAATCCGCCCGGCAATTAGCCATCAGCTCCCACTATAATGCGCCACTTCAGCCGCCCTTCTGTTCAAGGAAGAACCCCTCGCCATGCGCCATTGCCTGCTGTTTTCCCTGTTGTTCAGCATCGTCTTGCAGCTGAGCGGTTGCGGGGCCTACCGCAATTACGACCTGGAACTGCAACAGACCACCGATCAGTTGAAAGCGGGCAACACCAACGGTGCGCTGGCCCTGATCGAGGCGCATAACCCGGATGAAGAAAAAGACCTGCTGTATTACTTCGAGAAAGGCGCGGTACTCAGCGCTGCCGGGGAGTTGCCGCAGAGTCAGGTCGCCTGGCGCAGCGCCGAACAGTTGGTGATCCAGCGTCAGGACACCATAGAAACCACCGGCGACAAGTTGCTGGCCGCCTTTGGCAATCAATGGGGCAGCATCATCAACGACAAGATTCGTCGCTACGATGGTTACGACTATGAAAAGGTCATGCTGACCACGCAGATGGCCCTGAACCAGTTGGCCGTGAATGACTTTGACGGTGCCCGCGCGGACATCAAGAAAACCCACGAGCGCGAAACACTCATCGCCCGGCAACGGGAGCTGGAATACGAGCGCATTGAAAATGCCGCCAAGGCCCAGGGCGCGCGCGTGCATTACAAGGATCTGCAAGGTTACCCGGTGGTGATGCTGGACTCGCCGGCGGTCATCGCTCTGAAGAACGGCTATCAAAGTGCGTTCAGCCACTATCTGGCCGGCTTCACTTATGAAGCCCTGGGTGAAAAGGATCTGGCCGCACCCGGTTACCGTCAGGCCGTAGAACTGCGGCCTGACATGCCGTTCTTCCAACAAGCATTGCGTGACCTCGACAGCCCCGGGCTCAAGGCGGGCGAAAGCGATGTGTTGATCATTGTGCAAAGCGGACTGGCACCGGCTCGCAGCTCGGTGCGCGTGCCATATCCGGTGAAGCTTGAGGACGGCCAGGTGATCGTGGCCAATGTGTCGTTTCCGGTGATGGTGCCCGACACGTCCACCCCACCCTTCAATCAGATCAGCCTCGACGGTCGTCCAAAGAAGCTGATCACGGTCAACAACATTACCGACATGTCCTTGCGCACTCTGCGTGACGACATGCCAGGGATCATTCAGCGCACCACGTATCGAGCGTTTCTGGCGGCGGACGTCCAGGGCACCGACAATCGGCGCAACCCGGCCAAGGCGTCCTATGTGACCCATTACGACGGATTCGAGCACGCCGACACCCGCACCTGGCGCACTCTGCCCAACCTCACCCAGGTACTGCGCCTGCGGCTGAAGAAAGGCGAACACTTGATCAATCTGCCTACCGCACCCGGTGTCGCACCACTGAAAATCCGCATCGATCAGGATCGTCAGATCATCGGCCTCCGCGCTCTGGGCGATAGAATTTATGCCAACGGCAGTGCTTTCAAGGCCTCCACATCGCCGGAAAGCCGCGTGGTATCCGGCCTGAAATAAGTAATGGCACCTGACCAGCCGGTGCAATTAAAAAGCTATTACATAGCCAGCATCGCCCGCTTATAATGCCGCGCCCGCGCTATCGCGATGCGGCATTAAAGCTCCTCTTTTTATGAGGAATTGGCAGGAGGCCAGCGCCACTGTCGATCGGTCCCAGCAGCCCGACCCGCACCCGAGGCTGTCGCTACTCATGGAAGAAGTACCCCATGGCATTCCGCGCTCCCACTCTGATCGCGCTCAGCGCTGTCACCCTGCTGTCCGGCTGTTCGGCGTTTCGCAACTACGATTCCGAACTGGCCCAGACCAACCAGCAACTGGCCACCGGCAACGTCGACGCCGCCCTGACCCTGCTGGAAAAGAACAACACCGGCCCGGACAAGGACCTGCTCTATTACTTCGAGAAGGGTGAACTGCTGCGCGCCAAGGGCGATCTGTCCGGCAGCCAGAATGCCTGGACCAGCGCCGACCAGGTGGTGGGCAAGTGGGAAGACTCGGTCAAGCTCGACACCGACAAGTACCTGGCCCAGTTCGGCAGCTTCCTGGTCAACGACAAGGTGCGCCGCTACGAAGGCTACGACTACGAAAAAGTCATGCTGACCACGCAGATGGCCCTGAACCTGCTGGCGGTCAACGATTTCGACGGCGCCCGCACTGCGATCAAGAAGACGCACGAGCGTGAAGCGGTGATCGCCGACCTGCGCGACAAGGAATACCTCAAGAGCGAAGAGGAAGCCGAGAAGGAAGGCATCAAGACCGAATACAAGGACTTGCAGGGCTACCCGGTCGCCAGCCTCGACGCGCCGGAAGTGGTCGGCCTGAAAAACAGCTACCAGAGTGCGTTCAGCCATTACCTGGCCGGTTTCGTCTATGAAGCCCTGGGCGAAAAAGACCTCGCTGCGCCGGGCTATCGCAAGGCTGCCGAGCTGCGCCCGAACACCCCGCTGCTGGAGCAGGCGCTGGTCAATCTCGACAAGCCGGTCAAGAGCGACGACAGCGACATCCTGATCGTGGTGCAAAGCGGTCTGGCGCCGGCCCGCGATTCGATCCGCATCCCGCTGCCGCTGCCGATTTCCAACAGCGTTGTGATCACCCCGCTGTCGTTCCCGGTGATCAAGCCTGACACTTCCACCGCGCCATTCGCGCAGATCGGTGTCGATGGCCAACAGATCGACCTGACCGCTCTGAACAGCACCACCGCCATGTCCCGCCGCGCCCTGCGCGATGACATGCCGGGGATCATCCTGCGCACCACCGTGCGCGCGATCACCAAAGGTGTGGCGCAGAAGAAGATCAACGAAACCAACCCGCTGGCCGGCCTGGCGGTCGGTATTTCTTCAGCTGTGCTCGAAGGTGCCGATACCCGTACGTGGCGCACCCTGCCGGACACCACTCAAGTGGTACGCCTGCGCCTGAAAAAGGGTGAGCACCAGGTTACTCTGCCGAGCGCCGTCGGTGGCTCTCAGGTCAAGGTGACCGTCGATCAGCGTTACCAGGTGATCACCCTGCGCGCCGTCGGCAATCAGGTGTTCGCCGCGGGCCTCGCCGCCCACGTGACCCCGAGCGCTGGCGCCACCGCCGTGGCCAGCCTCAAACAACCTTAAGAACGGAGTCTTTGCATGCGCTTCAAACTCATCGCCGTCGCCGCCCTCGCCCTTTTGGCGAGCGGTTGCGCCACCCCGCCACCACCGGAGCCGGGCAGTGCCGCGAGCAAGGTCGTGGCCATGGGCCCGCAGAAACACATCGTGGTCGGCGCGATGCGCGTGGCCCGCGAAAACGGCTTCATGACCGTCAACGTGCAGCTGAGCAACACCCTCAACAGCAACAAGACGTTCTACTACCGTTTCGCCTGGCTCGGCGCGGAAGGTTTCCCGATTGCCGAAGAAGAAGTCTGGAAAAGCCAGATGATGTACGGCGCCCAGACCAGCTTCATCCAGGGCATCGCCCCGACGCCGAAAGCCGTGGATTTCCGTCTGGAACTCAAGACGCCTTAAGCCCGACACCCTATTCCCGATTCAGAGAGCATTCCCATGTTTGCACGCTTTTCCTTCATCGCCGTCCTCGCCCTGCTGGCCAGCGGTTGCGCCAACACTTCGCCGACCCTGGGCAGCAAGAACATCAGCTACGGCGACACCAAGGCCGTTGAAACCGTGACCAACGAGTTCGGTTCGACCGACCTGCAGATGATCGCCGAGTCGATGACCCGTTCCCTGGCCCAGTCCGGCATTCTGCAGGGTCGCCCTGTGGTGCAGGTCTACGACGTGAAGAACAAGACCAGCGAATACATCGACACCCGCGAAATCACCACCAGCATCAAGACCCAGCTGATGAAGTCCGGCACCGCCCGTTTCGCCAGCGACAACACCGCGATGCAGAGCCAGGTCGACCAGCTCAAGCTGCAAAACCAGAGCGGCCTGTACAAGAAGAGCACCGTGGCCAAGACCGGCAACATGATCGCCGCCAAATACCGTCTTGAAGGCTCGATCAGCTCGATCGTCAAGCGCAGCAGCGACTACAAGGACGTCTTCTACAAATTCAGCCTGCAACTGATCGACGTTGAAAGCGGTCTGGCCGAGTGGATGGACGAGAAAGAGATCCGCAAAACCACGGAGCGTTAATCGATGCGCACATGGATTGGCATGATGGCCCTGGCTTGCGCGTTCAGCGTGCAAGCGGCCCCGAAAGTCGCGGTAACGGATCTGGCGTACCAGGAACGTGTGGAGCAATACATCCACATCGTTTCGGCCCAGAACAATTACCGCGAGGGTTACTACAGCTCCAGCGGCTCTTCGAGCTACAACGAGCTCGAAGCCACCACCAGCTACATCGAACAGACCGAACTGCGTAAATTCACCGGCGACATCAAAGGTGAAATCCTGCGCACCGGCATGTTCCAGCTGGTGCAGGGCACGCCGTACACCGCGTCCTCCAAGGGTGACGTCTACGACGTGATCAAGCGGATCAAGGCCGGCAACTTCAAGGGTGCCGACTACGTGCTGTTCGGCACCGTGTCGGACATCGACTTCACCCAGGACGTGAACGAGCTGGCGAACACCGACAGCTACTCCGCCGTGCTGGGCCTGACGTTGGTGGCGGATTTCAGCCTGATCAACACCAAGACCTTCGAGATCACTTCGGCCTTTACAGCGATGGGTGAGGCGCAGGACACCAAGCTGGTGAACCACCGCGATATCAAGATCTCGCTCAACCGCCCGCGGGTGGTGCGTGACGTATCGAAGGCACTGGGCGAAGACGTGGCCGGACAACTGAGCATGCAGCTCGGCGGCAACGGTTACGAGCAACCCCGCGAACCGCAGCAGCGCAACAATCTGCCGCGTGATACGGCGCCGGTGATTCTTCACTGACCGACTGCCGGAAACGAAAAAGGCGACCTGAGAAGGTCGCCTTTTTTGTGCCTGTACGCTTTACGCGGCAGCTTTGCGCAACGTCGCCATGAACGCCGCAGCGCCAATGAACAGCCCGGCAAACGTGCGGTTCATGCGTCGCTGCTGGGTCGGTGTACGCAACAGGCGCAACACCTTCGAAGCCAGACCGGTGTAGCCGGCCATGACGATCAGGTCGACCGCGATCATGGTCACGCCGATCACCACGTACTGGATCAACAGCGGCGCATGCGGATTGATGAACTGCGGCAGCACCGCCAGCATGAACACCAGCGCCTTGGGGTTGCTGATGTTCACCAAAAAGCCACGGAACACCAGTGCCAGCGGCTTGCCGATCGGCCGAACCGCCGCGTCGTCACTCATGTCCATCGGCAGTGCGCGCCATTGTTTGATCGCGAGATAGACCAGGTAGGCGACACCGAACCATTTGATCGTATGGAACGCCGTGGCCGAAGCGGTGAGGATCGCGCCGACACCAGCGCCGACGATGGCAATCTGCACAGCCAGGCCGATCTGCAGGCCCAGGGCATTCCAGTAACCGCGCCAGAAACCGTATTGCAGGCCGCTGGACATCGACGCAATGGCGCCGGCACCCGGAGAAAGACTGATCACCCAGCAGGCGGCAAAAAACGCCAGCCATGTTTGAAGCTCCATCGCACACCTCGACTCGGACTCGTGACAATCCTCAAAGCTAATGCGGATTTGGCTGGATGACTACCGATTTTTTGCAGGATGTTGCGACCGCCGACCAACGTGGCCGGCGTCCGATCACTTTTCGAAACCGCTGGAAGGAAAGATATCCGTGCCGCGCCAGCGGCGCACCGAGCGCTGGAAGAACAGGCTATTGGGCACTTGCACCATGGCGCTGCCGGTGCCGAGTTCTTCGGCCTCGATCAACGTGGTGTAAAGCAGGTTGATCGCCACCACTCGGCCTTTGACGCCGGGCTTGTCGGTGGTGTCGACCAGTTCGACCACATCGCCAAGACGGAACGGGCCGACGGTGAAGATCAGAATCGCGCAGAGCAGGTTCGACAGCACGCTCCACATCGCGAAGAACGCCACCGCCGCCACCGCAACGAAACCCGACAGCGCGGTCCACAGCACCGTGGCCGAGACCCCGAGGCGTTCCAGCACGAAGATCAGCGCGCTGCCCATGATCAGCCAGCGCAGACCGCCGCGCAGCGGCATCAGCAGCTGCGGCGGGAACGGATACTTCTCGCCCAGGCGGGTCAGGAATCGGGCAACAACGCGCTGGGCGAAGTAGCCGGCCAACAAGATCAGCAGAATCTGCACGCCGAGCCAGATCGGCTCGACCCACATCGCCGGCAATGGGAGTTTGAAGGCGTCCATCAGGACAACGCCTCCAGCTCCGCCTGCATGCTTTCCAGCGTTTCCAGGGCTTCCATCCACGCTTCTTCAAGTTCGCCTTCGCGGACTTTCAGCTTGGCCTGTTCGGCCAGCAGGTCACGCAATTCGTTCTTGCGCGCCGGCTCGTAGATGTCGCTGTCGCCAAGGCTGGCATCAACCTTCGCCAGTTTCTCGTGCAGCTTGCCGAGCTCGGCTTCGAGCTTGTCAGCCTCGCGCTTGTGCGGCGCCAGTTGCTGACGCAACGCAGCGGCAGCCTGACGCTGGGCCTTCTTGTCAGTCTTGTCCGGATTGACCGGTGTGTTGCTGACCGGGGCGTTGCGCTGACGGTACTCGACCAGCCAACGGGCGTAGTCCTCGAGGTCGCCATCGAACTCCTCGACCTTGCCGTCCGCGACCAGGAAGAAGTTGTCGGTGGTGCTCTTGAGCAGGTGCCGATCGTGGGAAACCACCAGCACCGCGCCGCTGAATTCCTGCAACGCCATGGTCAGCGCCAGGCGCATTTCCAGGTCGAGGTGGTTGGTCGGTTCGTCGAGCAGCAGCAGGTTCGGCCGTTCCCAGGCGATCAACGCCAGGGCCAGACGGGCCTTTTCGCCACCGGAGAAATTCAGCACCGGCTCGTCGATCCGTGCGCCACGGAAGTCGAAACCACCGAGGAAGTCGCGCAGGGTCTGTTCGCGCTCGGTCGGTGCCAGACGCTGCAAGTGCAGCAACGGGCTGGCCTTGGAGTCCAGCGAGTCGAGCTGATGTTGAGCGAAGTAACCGACCACGGTGTTCTCGCCGCGAGTCAGGCGCCCGGCCAATGGTTCGAGTTCACCGGCAAGGTTTTTGATCAGGGTCGATTTACCCGCGCCATTCGGGCCGAGCAAGCCGATCCGCGCGCCGGGGGTCAGTTGCAGCTTGACCTTCTCCAGCACGGTTTTCTCGCCATAGCCCAGGCGCGCATCAGACAGATCGATCAGCGGGCTGGAGATCTTGGTCGACTCGCGGAACACGAAGTCGAACGGCGAATCGACGTGGGCCGCCGACAGCTCTTCCATGCGCTCGAGGGCCTTGATCCGGCTCTGGGCCTGACGGGCCTTGGTGGCCTGGGCCTTGAACCGGGCGATGTAGCTTTCCATGTGCGCACGCTGCGCCTGCTGCTTCTCGTAGGCCTGTTGCTGCTGGGCCAGACGCTCGGCACGGGCGCGTTCGAACGCGGTGTAGCCGCCACGGTAGAGCGTCAGCTTGCGCTGATCGACGTGGGCCACGTGATCGACCACTTCATCGAGGAAATCCCGGTCGTGGGAAATCAGCAGCAAAGTGCCGGGGTAACTTTTCAGCCACTCTTCGAGCCAGATGATGGCGTCGAGATCCAGGTGGTTGGTCGGTTCGTCGAGCAGCAGCAGGTCTGATGGGCACATCAAAGCTTGCGCAAGGTTCAGACGCATCCGCCAGCCACCGGAGAAATCTCCTACCTGACGATCCATCTGCTCGTTGGTGAAACCGAGGCCGGCCAGCAGCTTGCGCGCCCGCGCATCGGCGGTGTAGCCGTCGGCGCTGTCGAGTTCGGCATGCAGGCGGGCCAGCGCGGTGCCGTCGTGGGCCTCTTCGGCTGCCGCGAGCTCACGCTGCACTTCGCGCAGGCGCAGGTCGCCGTCCAGCACATAGTCGACCGCCAGGCGTTCGAGCGTGTCGACCTCCTGACGCATGTGGGCGATACGCCAGTCGGCCGGCAGCAGGCAGTCGCCCGAGTCCGGGTGCAACTCACCGCGGAGCAAGGCGAACAGGCTGGATTTGCCGGCGCCGTTGGCACCGATGAGGCCGGCTTTGTGGCCGGCGTGCAGGGTCAGCTCGGCGTCTTCTAGCAGACGTTGCGGGCCACGCTGTAAAGTCAGGTTCTGAAGTCGGATCATAATGGCGGCGGAGTCTACCAGCTTCCCCCGCAACTGGCGCGAGTAGCACGATGTCCTCTGACCTGTGGAGCTTTGCCCTTGCCGTCTACGCCCGTCCCGGCGTGGAGGATGCCTGCCTGCGCCTGCAATCGGCGGAGGCCAACGTGTGCCTGATGCTGTGCGGTTTATGGCTGGAACAACGCGATGCGACTTGTGACGAGGCGCGTGCGCGGCAGCTTCTGGAACTGACAGAGCCCTGGGACCGGGAAGTGGTCCAGCCGTTACGCGCATTGCGCATGCAGTGGAAAACCCTGGCCGACACCGATCCGGTGCTCAAGGGGATGCGCGAACAGATCAAGGGATTGGAGCTGGAGGCGGAGCGTGCGCTGCTGTCACGACTGGAAGGCGCCGCGCAGGGCTGGAAGCGTCATTCGAAGGAATCGAGTGACTGGCTGCAAGTGCTGGCCGGCCCTGCGGCCAACCTGAACCGCGACGCGCTGCAAGTGCTGCGCGTCGCGGCAACCGGCGCTTAGGAAGCGCTGGACGGGTTGCTGGCGACGCTCGACACCGGCGCCGGGGATGGCGTGGTTGCGGTGGTCGAGGTAGGGGCGGCGGATGCCGGTGCTGCGGTCGGAGCCGGGGTTGCCGGTGCGGCAGGTTTGGCAGCAGGTGCAGTGGCCGGTTTTGCTGCAGCTGGTTTTGCTGCTGGCTTGGCGGCAGCCGGCTTGGCAGCGGCAGGTTTTTTCACTGCAGGTTTTGCAGCAGGTTTCGCTGCTGGCTTGGCGGCCGGTTTTGCAGCGGCCGCTGGCTTGGCGGCGGTCGTTGCAGGCTTCGCGGCGGCAGCCGGTTTGGCCGCTGGTTTTGCAGCAGGTTTGGCCGCCGCTTTTACCGCAGGCTTGGCCGCTGGTTTCGCCGCCGCTTTGGCTGCAGGTTTGGCAGCAACCGGCTTGGCAGCGGTTTTCGCCGCAGGCTTGGCAGCAGCAGTTTTGGCAGCTGGTTTAGCGGCGGCTTTAACGGCTGGTTTTGCTGCCGGTTTAGCGGCCACTTTGGTGGCTGGCTTGGCAGCAGGTTTTGCAGCGGCAGTTCTTGCCGGAGCCGCTTTCGCAGCAGCGGTTTTCGCCGCAGGTTTGGCGGCTGGTTTTGCAGCAGCCGGTTTGGCCGCTGTGGTTTTAGCCGCAGGTTTGGCAGCGCTGGCTGCTGCAGGTTTCTTCGCGGCTGGTTTTGCAGCGGCTTTCACTGGCGCTTTTGCCGGGGCTTTTGCAGCAGGTTTGGCGGCCGCTTTTTTCGCAGGCGCCGCTGCAGGTTTGGCCGAACGCAGGGACAACGCCTTGCCGACAGCCTCTTGAACACGACCGACACCCTGGGCCAGTTTCAGGCTTTCCTGGGCATCGCGCTTGAGTTGCAGAATGTAGCTGCGGGTATCGGACTGACGATCCTTCAGCGCATCGAGCAGGTCTTCGAGTTCCTTCACGGCAGCCTTGGCCTTGGTCTGCGCCTTGGCTTTACCGGCTGCTGCTGCGTCCTGCAATTTGGTGCGGGATTTGTGCAGTTTTTCTTGCGCCTTGCCGCGTTGCTTTTCCAGTTTGGCGAGCAGTTTTTCAGCATCAGCCAAGGCTTGGGAGCAAGCGTTTTCCAGATGCTCGAGCAGGCTGCCCGAGAGTTGTTGGAGTAAATGCAACGGAGTGTTTACAGGCTTCTTGGTGGCCGACATGGTTTACCTCCTGGCTGACGTGAGTGCGGCTCATACTAGACCTCTGCTGCTACCGCCGCTAGGGCATGTTGACAGTATCGAAAGCACTCGGTTGCAGGCTTGCGAAAAACTTCTGCGCATTGGCAAAAGCAGTTCACCGTTGCAGACGTTCGCGCTGGCATAATCCACCGCAATTCAGGACGGAGAGTGCCCATGTCGCGCTACCTTTTTTTATCCCTCTGCATGATTTTTTCCGTGGCTCAGGCCGACGAAAAAACCAACGCGAATGATGCCCATGATCTGGCTTACAGCCTCGGCGCCAGCCTCGGTGAACGGCTGCGTCAGGAAGTGCCGCAGCTACAAATCCAGGCGTTGATCGAAGGTCTGCAACAGGCCTATCAAGGAAAGCCGCTGGCATTGAGCGAAGCACGCATCGAGCAGATCCTCGCCGATCACGAATCGCAGACAGCCGAGCAGGCGGCGATGCCTTCGACTGAAGCGGCGATGGAAAACGAGCGACGTTTTCTCACCGCCGAAAAATCCAAACCAGGTGTGAAAGAGTTGGCCGACGGCATCCTGCTGACCGAGCTGGCGCCGGGGAATGGCACGAAGGCCGGCCCGGATGGAAAAGTGCAGGTGCTGTACATCGGCCGACTGCCCGACGGCACCGTGTTCGATCAGAACAGCCAGCCGCAGTGGTTCAATCTCGACAGCGTGATCGCCGGCTGGCGCACCGCGTTGCAGAACATGCCGGTCGGCGCGAAGTGGCGTCTGGTGATTCCATCGGATCAGGCTTATGGCGCCGACGGTGCCGGCGACTTGATCGCGCCATTCACACCGCTGGTGTTCGAAGTGGAATTGCGCGGCGCGACCAGTTGATCGCCCAATAAAAAACGGTGCGCTGTGGGCGCACCGTTTCTGTGTCTTGCGAGGTCCGATTCAGGCCTGAACCGAATCCTCTTCCTTGTGTGCGGTATGCAGCACTTCGATCAGGCAGTCTTCCAGTTCGAAGCGCTCGTGGAGCAGGCCGCCCAGCTCCTTGAATTTCTCCGCAACGCATTTGCCTTCATCACAAAGGTCGTTGAACGCGAGCAGTTTTTCGGTGATGACATCGATCCGCGGATAGATCGTCTCGGCCAGTTCCAGGCCGCGCTTGTCGTTGAAGGCCTTGGCCTCGCCCGTCAGCTGTTCGTAGATCTCGAAGTGGCCGGCCGAGACGTAATCGACCAGCACGCCGCAGAATTCCTGCAAGGGCTTTCGATCCTCGGACAGTGCCTGAGGTTTGGCGCCCAGCTTGTCATAGGCAGCGATCAATTCCTCACGCTCCTGCAGCCAGCGGTCGATCAGCAGATGAACTCCACCCCAACGTTCCTGAGCATTCTGACAACTTTCGAGCATGGCGATCTCTCTTCCCTTGTGGGTCATGCTGCTCTACACCCGCGCCCCTTCTTGTGAATATTGCTTTGAGAGGCGGCCAGGCAGAGCGTCATCGAGCAACACAATTCCAATGACACGTGCGGGCCAGATTATGCCCGCACGCCTATGGCTTCAAGGTACGCAGGAGAGAAAGTTCATACAAGTGTTTAATCCCTGACCAGCACAGGGTGCGACGGTTGGCCGCTGAGCGGTTGCTGCAACGCTATCCAGACCTGTCGCAGCAACTGGTAAACAGCCAGGATCGACACCCCCACGAAAAACAGCAGACTCCACTCCGGAATGCTCAGGTCGAACAGCGTCCAGGACAATTCCGCGCAATCGGCCGTGTCATTGAACATCCGCATCAGTGCACATAACCACGGCAGGCTGCTGAACATTTCTTCCGGCCCGGGCGCGCAATGCGCCAGCCTCTGCAGGGAATCACTTTGCAGCAGCACTTGGCGCCACGCCGCTGTCGTCCCGCCAAGGCTGGTCAACAACGCCATCGTCCAATACAGCGAAAGACCGGCACGTTGCGGTCCATGGATCGCAGCCACACCACAACAAAGGGTGAGGACGCTCATGAACAGACGCTGGACCAGACACAGACTGCAAGGCACCAGACCGACCGCGTATTCGAGGTAATAAGAAGCTCCCAGGGCCAGAATCCCCGCAGTGAAAGCCATAAAGAACAGGGAGCGTGAGCAGGCCAACGACATGGCTTATCCGTAACAATAAAGACAGGCAGTTACGGTAGAGGAAAGGGCCTCGGGCTTTCAAGGCAGGTCACTGGCGACACTTCAGCAGAAGTGTAGGGAAATCCCGACAGGCATCGAAGGAATCGGTGTAGCCCTATGTAGGACTTTGCTCGGGAGGGGATTGACCGGTAACTATTCAGTCACCGGGAAAGAAAAGGAGGAGCATGCTCCCCCTTCTGATTACGCCCGAACGGCTACGGGCAATGGCGAAGCCAGCAGTCGTTCATCCAACATACCCAGCCCTTCCTGGAACAGCAGGTTGCTGCGCTCGGTGTCACCGAGCCGGGCCAACAGGCGCGCCAACTCGGCGCACGCTTCCGGATTGCGCTGCACTCGCAGGCTGCTTTCCAGATAGTCCCGCGCCTTACCCCACAGACTGGCTTGCAGGCACAAACGTCCCAGCGTCAGCAGCAGGCTGGCATCGCCCGGATGATCCTTGAGCCAGCCTTCGGCCGTCTGCAACTGACGCGCCGGATCGCTGCCGCGCACCAGACCGTAAAGGCGCGCCAGATGGCTGTCGTACTTGCGTTTGAGCGCCGTGCGCAGCACTTCTTCCGCTTCAACCTGCGCACCCAGCTGACGCAGTTGCTCGGCGTAGGCCAGCACCAGCGCAGGCTCCTGGCGCTGGGCAGACGTCAGTTGCTGCCAGGCGCGGTTGAGCGACTGCAAACCGACTGCGCCATCCTCTTCACGCTGGGCCGCGAGGGACAGGTTCTCCCCCCAGGCACGACGCTCGAGCTCGGTCAGTTCGGCCGGTGGCAGGACTTTGTCCTTGCGCAGCTCCGGCAACAGCCGGATCACGGAAGACCAGTCACCGCGCTGCTGATGCAGTCGCTGCAACTGGCGCAATGTCTGGACGTTGTGCGGATGGCGCTCGTGCATGGCCTGCAAGGTGACCAGCGCCCCATCGGTGTCTCCACGATCGGTCTGCAACTGCGCATGGCTGAGGGCGATCGCCAGTTCGGCCTGCGGCTGACGCTCGAGGGCGCGCTCCAGCAGGCGATCGCTTTCCTCGTAGTTGCCTTGTTCGTTGGCGGCGCGGGCGGCGCCCAGGTAATAGAGCAACGGTTGGCGCTCGGCTTCAGCCGCCCGGTAAAGATGACGCTGGGCACTGGCCCAGCGACCTTCGGCCAGATCGAGCTGACCATGCTCGATTGCTACCTGCACGCGACGGCTGCGGTTGCGTCGCGACCAGGGATTGACCACGCCGCCGGAGGTCAGCACCAGCTCGACCAACGCCTTGATGCCCCACACCAGCAGCCACAGCACCGCCACCACCGCCAGGGTCGCCCACAGGCTGGATTCATAACGAAAGCTCTTGTAGGCGACCAGCACGTAACCGGAATGCTCGGCAATCGCCAGGCCCAGCGCCGCCGTTGCCGCGATCACCAGAAACACGATCACATACAGGCGCTTCATGGTGTCGCCTCCTGTGCGGTGCTGGCGGCCGGTTTGGCGAAGGGTTTCACCGAGTCTTCGGCGTTGACGTTGCGGCGCTCAAGATAAGCCTGCACCGCGTTCAACGTCCCGGCGAGATCCGGCGTGTTGACGGTAACCGGTTGCTTGCTCAATTCCGCGACCTGCTCGAGCATGATTTTGCTCTGCGGGTTATCCGGATTGAAGTTGCCTGTAAGTACGTCACGCGCCTCCGCCAAGGCCTGGGTGTACACCGGCGCCTGACCGTTGAGCGCAGCCCATTGCGCCTGCTCGAGTGAAAGGCTCAGGGCCAGACGCACCTGGCTCAGGCTCTGGCCAGCAAGCAGCGGCCGCACGTTTTTGTCAGCATTGAAATCGATGCGGATGTAGCGCGAGATCTGATCCCACCACTGCGCCCAGCGACTGGCGCCGTCGCCATCGGAGGTCAGGCCCAGCAGTGAATCGCCGCGATCCTTGTATTCCGGCGCCAGTTCGGTAAGGCCGACGACCTGATCACGCAAGGCGCCCAGTCGCAGGAACAGCCCGGTGCGATCCGGCTGCGCGGTACTGCGCAGCGCTACCAGGGTTTTCGCCACTTGCTCGCGGGCGGCGAACGAGCCGGGATCATTCTGTTCGCGCAGGATTTCGTCGGCACCCTGCACCAGCGCCTGGGCGCTGCTGATGTCCTGCAAGGCGGAAAGACGCAGGCTGGCCAGACGCAGCAAGTGCTCGGCCTCGGCCAGACGCCAGTCCTTGCGGCTGGCGCCGAGGACGGTTTCCAGACGTTGATTGAGGCGTTGCTGATCGCCCTGAAGTTGTGTCACCAGTCGCTGGCGATCGGCAAGCTCATCGGCACCGGGCAATTGCCCGAGGCGCTCGGTCAGTCGTTGCTCGTTGAGCTTCAGGGTCTGGGCCTGATCGTTCAACGCTTGAACCTGACTCAATTGATTCTGAGTGCTGGTCTGCAGGTGTCGCACCTGCCAGACACCCCAGCCACCCACCGCAACACCGGCGGCGCCGAGCAGCAGCGCGAGAATGGCCAATCCGTTGCCTCGGCGCGGTTCCGCGGCCGGTGGCGGTGCATCAACCGGTGCATCGATCACAGGTTGAACGTCATCTTTAGGCAAGGCTGTTTCGCTCACGTATCCATCCTTTGCATTAGAGAACGGGCACGGGATGCTCCCGTAACGCCGTCAGCAAGGCCGCGGCACTGGCGCCGCGACAATCCACAACAGTTCGGGCCCCGGCGGCACTGGCCTGCTCGGCAACCCTTGGGCTTGGAACAAACAACGGCAACTGCGCAAGTGCAGGCCAGCTGTCGCCGGCCAGTTGGCGCAGGTGCTCGAAACCCTGTCCACTGCTGACCACCAGCCCGTTCAGGCGTTCCGCTGCAATCCTGCGGGGCAGCTCCTGCGGCGGATAGCCCGGCAGGTCGCGACGGTACAATTCCAAGTATTCGACACTAGCACCAAGCACGCGCAGGCGCTCGGCCAGCAGCTCGCGTCCGCCCTCCCCGCGCAGGATCAAGACATGCGAGCCGGGCACGGCCACGGCCGCCAGCAGACGCGGCAATTGCAGCAAGGCTTCGCTGTCGTCGCCCGCGTCCGGGAAGCTCACATCCAGCCCCCGATCCCGAAGGATAGCGGCGGTCGCGGCACCCACGCTGAACCACGGCATCGTCGGAGACGCCAAGCCCAGAGCGTCGAGCAAATCCACCGCGATCCGCGCCGCCGGTTTGCTGACCACGATCACTGCGCTGTAACGCGGCAGTTGCGTGATTGTGCGGCGCATTGTGTCAGAGACCGGCAGTGGCGCGATTTCCAAAAGCGGCAGACAGCTGCTGAAAAACCCTTGTTCGGCCAGCACGGCGGCGAGCGCCGAACAGTCCTCCGCCGGGCGCGTCAGCAGAAGGCGCCAGGCGGTCACTCGTGACCTGCCTCGCCATAGACTGCCTTGAGAATATCGTCGGCGCCCTGGCTCAGCAGGTCTTCGGCCACTTGCACGCCCAGCGTCTGCGCTGCGGCACGCGGTGCGCGAGCCTGTGCACTAAGCAGCTTGCCGCCGCTCGGTTCGCCCACCAGACCGCGCAGCCACAACTGATCGCCTTCAAGCACGGCGTAGCAGGCGATCGGCACCTGGCAGCCGCCATTCAGATGTTTGTTGAGGGCACGCTCGGCGGTGACACGGTCAGCGGTGTCGGCGTGATGCAGGGGCGCGAGCAAGGCATGGATTTCGGTGTCGGCGCTGCGGCATTCGATACCGACGGCGCCCTGGCCACCGGCCGGCAGGCTGTCGTCGACGCTGATGGCCGAGGTGATGCGGTCTTCGAAACCGAGACGGATCAGTCCGGCTGCCGCGAGGATGATCGCGTCGTACTCGCCGGCGTCGAGCTTGGCCAGACGGGTGTTGACGTTGCCGCGCAGGAAACGGATTTCGAGATCCGGACGGCGCGTCAGCAACTGCGCCTGGCGACGCAGGCTGGAAGTGCCGACGATGCTGCCGGCAGGCAACGCATCGAGGCTGGAATACGTATTGGAGACAAACGCGTCACGCGGATCTTCGCGCTCGCAGATGCAGAACAGACCGAGGCCTTCGGGGAAATCCATCGGCACGTCTTTCATCGAATGCACGGCGATGTCGGCTTCGTTTTCCAGCAGCGCGGTTTCCAGTTCCTTGACGAACAGGCCCTTGCCGCCGATTTTCGACAGGGGCGAATCAAGCAGCTTGTCGCCGCGACTGACCATGGGCACCAGCGTCACCAGCAGGCCCGGGTGGGCTGCTTCCAGACGGGCTTTGACGTATTCGGCCTGCCAGAGGGCCAGAGCACTTTTGCGGGTGGCGATGCGGATTTCGCGAGAGGACATGGATCAATCCGTACTGAATAGATACGGCGGATAATAACAGCTCAGCCAAATCCACTTTGACCTGAATCAGAAACGGCGTGGCCTCCCTGGCCTGCGATGCCTGGTGAAAAGAACGAAGAACCGCCCGGAGCCTGCGGACTAAAGCCCCTGCATCATTTTGCGCACACCCGCCACATGCCGGCGGCTGACGATCAGCGCGTCACCGTTGAGCCCCTTGAGGAACAACTGGAAATGACCCAGCGGTGTACGTTGCAGTCGCTCGATGCGGTCGCGGGCTACAAGCGCGTTGCGGTGGATCCGAACGAAGCGCTCGCCGAATTCGTCTTCCAGCGCCTTGAGCGGCTCATCCAGAAGGACTTCGCCACCCTCGTGGCGCAAGGTCACGTATTTGTGGTCGGCTATGAAGTACACCACCTGATCCAGCGGGATCAGTTCGATGCCTTTACGAGTGCGGGCGCTGATGTGGCTGCGCGGGCCGTTGCCGCTTTCGGCGGCAGGACGGGTCAGGGCCGAGAGCTGGGCCCGGTTGGGACGTTCAGCCCGTTTCAGGGCGTCATGCAGATGTTCGGTTCGCACGGGTTTCACCACATAGCCCACGGCGCTGGCCTGCAGGGCTTCCACGGCAAATTCATCGGGACCTGCGCAAAACACCACGGCTGGCGGGGTTTCGCGTTCGCACAGACGGGCAGCCACCTGCAGGCCATCGAGGCCCGGCATGCGGATATCGAGCAGCACGATATCCGGCTTGTGGCTGTCGATCAGCGCCAACGCCTCTTCGCCATTGGTGGCGCTGGGCTCCAGGACTGTGTAGCCCTCGAGCTCGCTCACCATTCGGCTGAGTCGCTCGCGGGCCAGTGGTTCGTCATCAACGATCAGGACATTCATATTGCGCTGGATTCCTGCGTGAGTCTCGCACAAGGATAGCGTAGACAAGTGGAGTGACGTCCGTCACCGCGATCCACGCTAAGACTAGCGCGAGCGCCAAAAAGTGCCGTACGTCGGCCGGCAATATTTGCCGACACCTGCAACGTACCGCCTGACGCCCGTCGCCGACTGCGTTTTACGCAGGGTATGCCAATGGCCAATACACCCACCCCTCTCTCTTCTTATAGTCGGTGGCCGGACCTTTGCGCGATCCGCCGCCACGTCGACCCCTATGTCCTACTGTAGACGCTCGTCGGGCCGATATTGCTCAATCGGAAAATATCCTTGCGCAAATCCCCCGGCGACACCGGCGACTATGGATCAGGTCATGAGAAAAAAACGTATCGACCAGTGTCAGCGACAGGATTGGCAACCCTGTTATTATCCGCGCCAGCGTTTCACGCCTTCTTTCTTCAAGCCGATACGAGCGAATTCATGAGCACTGACAAGACCAATCAGTCCTGGGGCGGCCGCTTCAGTGAACCCGTCGACGCCTTCGTCGCCCGCTTCACCGCCTCCGTCACTTTCGACCAGCGCCTGTATCGCCACGACATCATGGGCTCGATCGCCCACGCCACCATGCTGGCCAAGGTCGGCGTGCTGACGGATGCCGAGCGCGACAGCATCATCGATGGCCTGAAGACCATCCAGGGCGAAATCGAGGCCGGCCAGTTCGACTGGCGCGTCGACCTCGAAGACGTGCACATGAACATCGAAGCACGTCTGACCGACCGCATCGGCGTCACCGGCAAGAAGCTGCACACCGGCCGCAGCCGCAACGACCAGGTCGCCACCGACATCCGCCTGTGGCTGCGTGACGAGATCGACCTGATCCTGAGCGAAATCACCCGCCTGCAAAAAGGCCTGCTGGAGCAGGCCGAGCGTGAAGCCGCCAGCATCATGCCGGGCTTCACCCACCTGCAGACCGCTCAGCCGGTGACCTTCGGGCACCACATGCTGGCCTGGTTCGAAATGCTCAGCCGCGACTACGAGCGTCTGGTCGACTGCCGCAAGCGCACCAACCGCATGCCGCTGGGCAGCGCCGCGCTGGCCGGCACCACTTACCCGATCGACCGCGAATACACCGCGCAACTGCTGGGCTTCGATGCCGTCGGCGGCAACTCGCTGGACAATGTGTCCGACCGCGACTTCGCCATCGAATTCTGTTCGGCCGCGAGCATCGCGATGATGCACCTGTCGCGCTTCTCCGAAGAGCTGGTGCTGTGGACCAGCGCGCAGTTCCAGTTCATCGATCTGCCGGACCGTTTCTGCACCGGCAGCTCGATCATGCCGCAAAAGAAAAACCCGGACGTGCCGGAGCTGGTGCGTGGCAAGACCGGCCGCGTGTTCGGCGCCCTGATGGGCCTGCTGACCCTGATGAAAGGCCAGCCGCTGGCCTACAACAAGGACAACCAGGAAGACAAGGAACCGCTGTTCGACGCCGCCGACACCCTGCGCGACTCGCTGCGCGCCTTTGCCGACATGATCCCGGCGATCAAGCCAAAGCACGCGATCATGCGTGAAGCGGCGCTGCGCGGGTTCTCGACCGCCACTGACCTGGCCGACTACCTGGTACGCCGTGGCCTGCCGTTCCGTGATTGCCACGAGATCGTCGGTCATGCCGTGAAGTACGGCGTCGACACCGGCAAGGATCTGGCGGAAATGAGCCTGGAAGAACTGCGTCAGTTCAGCGACCAGATCGAGCAGGACGTGTTTGCCGTGCTGACTCTGGAAGGCTCGGTGAATGCCCGTGACCACATCGGCGGCACTGCGCCGGCGCAGGTCAAGGCTGCCGTGGTTCGCGGTCAGGCGCTGATCGCCAGCCGCTAAAAGCATCGCGGGCAAGTCGAGCTATCGACTTGCCCGCGAATTGCCTAAAACAAATTTTCTACTTTTTGGCAGCGATCATCGCCAAAAACGCCGGCATCGCCGCATCCTTGTCCGCCGCGATCTTCTGCACGTGCGGATTTTGCCCAAGTCGCTCCAGCAGCGCCTTGGCCTTCGGCATCTCCGCCAACAAATCCAGACCGAACAGTTTGTGCCCCACCGCAGCTGCCAGCGGCACGCTGTAGAGGAAGTACAAGTCCGCAATGCTCAAGCTGTCGCCCGCCACATACGGGGCGAACTTGCCATGGCGTCCCAGCGCCGCAAAGCCCAGCAGCAATTCAGCCTTGGTTTTCTCCTTGATCGCCTCCGGCAGCGCCGTACCGAAAAACGCTTCGCCGTAACAGGCACGGGCCGGCAACTCGATGTACAACTCGATTTCCTTGGCCACCGCCAGCACCTGAGCCCGGGCAAACGGCTCGGTCGGCAACAGCGGGACACCCTTCTGGCTGCTTTCGAGGTATTCGAGCATCACCATCGTTTCGTTGATGTACCCGCCTTCAGCCCCCAGCACCGGCACCTTGCCGCGGGGGCTGATGGCCAGGGACTCTGGCGTTGGGGTCGGGTAGAACGTGACCTCTTCGAACGGCAGGCCTTTTTCCAGCAGCGCCAGTTTGACCATGTTGTAGTAGTTGCTGACGGAGAATCCATAGAGCTTGAACATCACATAGCCTCCAGGCCGTGCGGGGTGGGCAGTGCCTGTTTATAGATCGCTCCGGGGAATCCTGCCAGCAGCATCACGCTGCTGAATGCGGGTAAACTGGCGCCTTTCCTTGAGGAGCCTGCCATGAGCGAGCCGACTGACATCGACAATGATGAAGAAGAGTTCACCGAATCGACGCTGATCGAAGCGATCGAGAACCAGATCGAAAGCGACAACCCGCCAGCGGCCAAGGCAACCTTCAACAAGCTGACGCTGGTCGGTTACGAGCGTGATGACATCCTGAATCTGATGGCCCACGTGCTGGCCTGTGAAATCGACGCGATGCTCGACGAAGACCGCGCGTTCGATACCGAGTGGTACGAAACCGCGCTGCGCGCACTGCCGGAACTGCCACCGGAAAAGCAGTAAACGGCCCCTCGCTGTGGGAGCAGACCTGCTCCCACACAATTTGTCACCCATCTGCGCAGCCTTCTGCCGCCCCCTGACTACACTGGAATCCACCCCGGGACAAAAACCCTGACACGCGCACTGGACAGGCCGCGCCGGCAGGTTCACCTTAGGGGCGCTGTCGTCCAATTCCTAGAAAGTCTGGAGTCCTTATGTCGCTTACCCCTGAGTTGGTTGCCGAACTGGAAGTCCTCGCACTCTTCAACCTGGACAGTTCCCAGGAAGGTCTGAAAATTCATCAGACCGCTGCCCCGAAGCACATTGCCGCCGCACAACGCCTGTTCGAAAAAGAACTGACAGATCAGCCTGATGGCGGTTACCTGACCAGCCTCGGTCGCGATGCCGCACAGAACGTGCAAACCGTACTGACGATTCTCAAAGAGCAGCAAACCGCCTGATCCTCCCGACTTTGCCCACGGAAACCCCTGCCACGGGATTTCCGCGGGCCAGCCATGAACGTCGCCCATCGCCGCGCGATAGAAATCTGACGTCAAAAAACAAATTCAGCTTAAAACTCCTGCCGCTCAGGCGCTAAACTCCCGGACACCCGAGACCCCTTGCCTCCGAGCCCTGCGCGCCGGTTTGAGCCGACATGACCCGCACCCATGAAATCCGCCCCGACCTGGACGAAGGCATCGACCGCAAGGTACTCAGCCAGCTACGTGCACGTTTTCTGAAACTCAATGAAGGCCGCCTGAACCGGGCACTGGAAGGCCTGTCGACGCGTCAGCAAAGTGTGCTGACGCTGCTGCCGCTGTTTTTTCACGTCAATCATCCGCTGTTGCCCGGTTATGTCTCGGGCAGCACGCCGGCCGGGCTGTCGAATTTCGAACCGGACGCCGACGCGCTTGCCGAAGCCCAGCGCCTGACCCGCTCGTTCTCCTACAAGCCGCGTCACGGCAGCAACCCGCCACGACCGATTCACGGGCTGTTCCTGATGGGCAGCCTCGGCACGCTGGCCCAGGCCGACCAGAGCGACATGGACGTGTGGGTCTGCCACGCCCCCGACCTGAGCGACAGTGAGCTGGCCGAGCTGCGCAAGAAATGCCAGTTGCTCGAAACCTGGGCTGCCAGCCAGGGGGCCGAGGCGCACTTCTTCCTGATCGACCCGGTGCGCTTCGTCAAAGGCGAGCGCGACACCCAGCTCAGCTCCGAAGATTGCGGCACCACCCAGCACTACCTGCTGCTGGACGAGTTCTACCGCACCGCGATCTGGCTCGCCGGGCGCACGCCGATCTGGTGGCTGGTGCCGGTCTACGAAGAACGCGCCTATGACGCGTACACCCACACCCTGATTTCCAAGCGTTTCATCCGCAACGATGAAACCCTCGACCTGGGGCCGATGGCGCACATTCCGCCGGGCGAGTTCGTCGGCGCCGGGCTATGGCAACTGTTCAAGGGCATCGAGTCACCTTACAAATCGGTGCTCAAGCTGCTGCTGACCGAGGTCTACGCCAGTGAACACCCCCAAGTGCAATGCCTGAGCCTGCGCTTCAAGCAGGCCGTATTCGCCAACCGGCTGGATCTCGACGAGCTGGATCCGTACATGGTGGTTTACCGGCGGATCGAGGAATACCTTACTGCGCGCAACGAACCGGAGCGCCTGGAGCTGGTACGCCGGGCGCTGTACCTCAAGGTCAACCGCAAGCTCACCGGCAACACCCGCACCCAGAGCTGGCAACGCTCATTGCTGGAAAGGCTGGCCAGCGAATGGCACTGGGACCAGCGGCAACTGGCGCTGCTCGACAGCCGCAGCCAGTGGAAAGTCCGCCAGGTCAGCGCCGAGCGCCGGGCGCTAGTCAACGAACTGAATTACAGCTACCGCTTCCTCACCCAGTTCGCCCGCACCGAACAGACTGTCAGCCTGATCAACAAGCGCGACCTCAACGTCCTCGGCCGGCGGCTATATGCTGCGTTCGAACGCAAGGCCGACAAGGTCGAGTTCATCAATCCCGGCATCGCCCCGGATCTGGCCGAAGACACCCTGACCCTGGTGCAATCACCGAACAAAAAGGAACCGGGACAAACCCAGTGGGGCCTGTACAACGGCAGCCTGACGGCGCTGGAGTGGGAACACTTCGCGCCGATCAAGCGCAGCCGCGAGTTGCTGGAGCTGCTGACCTGGTGCCACCGCAACGGCGTGATCGACAGCAGCACCCGACTGGCCCTGCACCCCGGCACCAGCGATATGAGCGAGTTCGAGCTGTTCAATCTGCTCGGCAGCCTGCAACAAAGCATCGCCCTGCCCTTGTCGACCGTTGCCGAAGAACCACTGCTGCGCGCCGCCGTGCCGAGCGAAGTGCTGATGCTGGTGAATGTCGGGGTCGACCCGCTCAAGCATCACCGCGACCTGAACATCCTGATGACCACCGAGCGCACCGATTCGCTGAGCTACGCCGGCGTACGCGAGAACCTGGTGCTGACCCTGGATCAGGTCACGCTCAACAGCTGGAACGAAGTGCTGGTCAACCGCTTCGACGGCCCGCATGCCCTGATGGACTGCCTGCGCGATTACCTCAACAACCTGCCGCGCGGGCCGCAACAACCATCGCTGCGGGTGCGTTGTTTCTGCCACAACCGTGCGCAATTCATTGCCCGCCGGGTGGAAGAAATTGTCGATACCGCGCAGACCCTGCTGCTCAGCGATCTCAATCACCGCTACCTGATTCAGGTGCAGCAGCATTACCACGTGTTGGAACTGGTGCCGGGTCAGGTCAGCCATGTCGCCCTCGCCACCCTGCCGGCGCTGCTCGATTACCTGGGCGAGGAACAGCCGCGCTACAGCCCGCTGCACCTGGACCCGATGGCGCTGGAAGACCACGACCTGGCGTTGATCCTGCCGATGGGTCAGCCCGAATGCATTCAGGTGTTCTACCGGATCTCCGAACAAACCGCCGAGCTGTACGTGCTCGACGAGTTCAATGCGCTGTGGCAACAGCACTTGCCCTATCACGACGAGCAAAGCCTGTTGGTGCCGTTGCAGCGGTTCCTGCAATCGATCCAGTTCCGCCGCGAAGCGCTGCTGCCGATGGATGCGGGCCATGCCGCCAGCCTTGAAATCTTGTATTACCAGTTATTGCCATCAGGGCCGGGACGCGCGCGACGGGTCGAAATGCGCCCGGCGCCGCAGACGCCGGTCAACAAACCGTTCTATGACGTGCAGGCGATCGTCGGCAAAGCCGCGCCCGGCGAAGTGCAGGTCACGCTGTATTGCAATCAACGGGAATTCAGCGAACTGGAACATGGCGACCAGCTGTTCAGCGTGGTCGCCCGGGAGATCGTCGGGCAGCGTCGGGAAACCGAGCGCTACCGCTGCTACATCACCGACCTGGACCTGTCGGGCGTGATCGGTGACGGGCAGAGTTCGAGCAATCTGTATCTGCGTTACAAGGCCGACCTGGAACGCTCTCTGAACGAGGCGCTCGAGCAGGTCTGAAGCGGGTTATTCCGGGAAATCACCGCCGTTGGCCGGCTGCGATTCGACTTCGAGCAGGGTCAGTTTCAGGGTCTTGCCACCCGGAGCCGGCCAGTCGATGTGCTGACCGACTTTCAAGCCCAGCAGCGCACTGCCGACCGGAGCGAGGATCGAGACTTTGCCTTCGTCGGCGTTGGCGTGCTTCGGATAGACCAGAGTCAGGTGGTAGTCCTTGCCACTGCTTTCTTCGCGGCAGTGCACGCGGGAATTCATCGTCACGACATCGGCAGGCACTTCATCGTGACCGACCAGGGTATCGGCGCGGTCCAGTTCGGTTTGCAGCGCGATCACGCCCGGCAGCGTGTCATCCAGGCTGTCGATCAGGCGCTCCAGACGTTGCACGTCCAGACGGGTAAGGGTGATGGAAGGTGCGGTCATGATCCGGGCAGACTCCTTTCTTCTGCACACAAAAAAAGCAAAACCCCGCCAAAAAAGACGGGGTTCTCACCAGGCCTCGATGGGTTGAGGCGTTTCCGGACACTATCACAGCTCAAAAAATATACAAGCTACGCTCCGGCGAGCTGCCGGCGCTGAGCCGCCTGCGCACAAATCACCCGGCGGCGCTCGTCATCGGCCGAACGCCACTCGCGGATGTCTTCGACATGGCGCATGCAGCCGAGGCAGACCTTCTGCTCATCCAGCCGGCACACGCCGGTGCACGGCGAAGGCACGGCCGGGCTGACGTTGCTGTAGAGCGGCTTCGGCGGACGGACGGGCGCAGTATCAGTCACGAAATCACAGGCCTTCGAAATCGAATTCGGTGCCGGCCTGCTGCTTGACGATGCGCTCGAGCATTTCGCCCAGCTGTTCTTCGCTCTTGTCGCACATCCAGCGTTCGCTTTCTTCGTCGTAGTCGAAGTGGAAACCACCGGACACCGCGGCCAGCCACAGCTGACGCAACGGTTCCTGACGACTGAAGATCAGCTGGGTGCCGTTCTCGAACTTGACGGTCAGCACACCGGCCGAGTTCTCCATGTCGATGTCCAGGTCGCTGTCGTCGAAGATGTCTTCCAGTTTTTCCTGGGTTTCATCGACCAGATCGTGGAAACGGGCTTCGGACAAACTCATTGCGGCAACCTCAAAAAATGTCTGATCAGGCTCAAGCGCCGCAAGATACGGACGCTGCCAGCCGATTGCAAAGGATAACGACCAAGCGCCCTGCCCGGCGACGAAATATCCACCCGCCACGCGGGAAAAGTTTCCGCGCCGCAGCCCGAGCCCCGCCGGACGGGAGTTCCGTCGCATAGGCAAGCTGCCGGGTGGCCGGTATACTCCGGCGCAATTAACGCATTTTCAAGGATTTCGCCATGAAGCGCCTGATCTCTTCCCTTGCTGCGCTCGTCGCGGTTGCCTGTCTCGTTTCGGCCTGCGGTCAGAAAGGCCCGCTGTACCTGCCCGATGAAGATCAGGACCCGGCCGAGCAAGCCCAGTCTTCGCAAAAGCAGCCTGTCTCCAAGGCACACAAGCACGACGTTTACTAAGGGATCGCCATGGACGCTTTTAACTACCGTGGCGGGGAACTGTTCGCGGAAGGTGTGGCGCTGTCCGCCATCGCCGATCGCTTCGGCACTCCCACCTACGTCTACTCCCGCGCGCACATCGAGGCCCAGTACCTGGCCTACGCCGATGCGCTGGCCGGCATGCCGCACCTGGTCTGCTTCGCGGTCAAGGCCAACTCCAACCTCGGCGTCCTGAATGTCCTGGCCCGCATCGGCGCCGGTTTCGACATCGTCTCCCGTGGCGAGCTGGAACGCGTTCTGGCCGCCGGCGGCAGCCCGGACAAGATCGTGTTCTCCGGCGTCGGCAAGACCCGTGACGACATGCGTCGTGCGCTGGAAGTCGGCGTGCATTGCTTCAATGTCGAATCCACCGACGAGCTGGAGCGCCTGCAAGTGGTCGCCGCCGAGCTGGGCGTTCGCGCGCCGATCTCGCTGCGCGTGAACCCGGACGTCGATGCCGGCACCCACCCGTACATTTCCACCGGTCTCAAAGAGAACAAGTTCGGCATCGCCATCGCCGACGCCGAAGACGTGTACGTGCGTGCCGCGCACCTGCCGAACCTGGAAGTGGTCGGCGTCGACTGCCATATCGGTTCGCAACTGACCACCCTGCCTCCGTTCCTCGATGCCCTCGATCGCCTGCTCGATCTGGTAGATCGCCTCGGCGATTGCGGCATCCACCTGCGTCACATTGATCTCGGTGGCGGCCTGGGTGTGCGTTATCGCGATGAAGAGCCGCCGTTGGCCGCCGATTACATCAAGGCTGTACGTGAGCGTCTGGTCGGTCGCGATCTGTCGCTGGTGTTCGAACCGGGCCGCTTCATCGTCGCCAACGCCGGCGTGCTGCTGACTCAGGTCGAGTACCTCAAGCACACCGAACACAAAGACTTCGCCATCGTCGACGCGGCCATGAACGACCTGATCCGCCCGGCGCTGTACCAGGCCTGGATGGACGTGACCCCGGTCAAGCCACGCGAGACCGCTGCGCGTACCTACGACGTGGTCGGCCCGATCTGCGAAACCGGCGATTTCCTCGCCAAGGAACGCGAACTGGCGCTGGAAGAAGGCGATCTGCTGGCCGTGCATTCGGCCGGTGCCTACGGTTTCGTGATGAGCTCCAACTACAACACTCGCGGCCGTGCCGCCGAAGTGCTGGTGGATGGTGATCAGGCATTTGAAGTGCGTCGCCGCGAGACCGTGGCCGAGCTGTTTGCCGGCGAAAGCCTGCTGCCGGAGTAACCCCATGCTGCTGCGTTTTACCAAGATGCACGGCCTGGGCAACGACTTCATGGTTCTCGACCTGGTCAGCCAGCACGCGCATATTCAGCCCAAGCACGCAAAAATGTGGGGCGACCGACACACCGGCATCGGTTTCGACCAGTTGCTGATCGTTGAAGCGCCGAGCAATCCGGATGTGGATTTCCGTTACCGGATCTTCAACTCCGACGGTTCCGAAGTGGAGCAGTGCGGCAACGGTGCCCGCTGCTTCGCCCGCTTCGTGCTCGACAAGCGCCTGACCGCCAAACGTCAGATCCGCGTCGAGACCAAGGGCGGCATCATCGAGCTGGACGTGCGTAATGACGGCCAGATCGGCGTGAACATGGGCGCCCCGCGCCTGGTGCCAGCGGACATTCCGTTCCAGGCGCCGGAGCAGGCCCTGAGTTATCAGGTCGATGTCGACGGTACGCCGGTCGATCTGGCAGCGGTATCGATGGGCAACCCCCATGCGGTGCTGCGAGTCAGCGATATCAACACTGCACCGGTGCATGAACTGGGGCCGAAAATCGAACACCATCCGCGCTTCCCGGCGCGGGTCAACGTCGGTTTTCTCCAGGTCATCGACCGCCATCGCGCGCAACTGCGCGTCTGGGAACGCGGCGCCGGGGAAACCCAGGCCTGCGGCACCGGTGCCTGCGCTGCTGCTGTAGCTGCGATCAGTCAGGGGTGGATGGATTCGCCACTGCTGATCGACCTGCCGGGCGGGCGTCTGTCCATTGAGTGGGCAGGCCCCGGCCAACCGGTGTTGATGACCGGCCCGGCAGTGCGCGTATACGAAGGACAAGTGCGTCTTTGAGTGAGCAGAAGCCATGACCGATAAGCCTCAGGTACCCGCCCGACAGTCCGGTGAATCAGCGTCCGAGAGCCTGGAGGCGGCAGCGGTTGCCGCGTACCTAGAGGCTCATCCGGACTTTTTCGTCGAGCATGAAGAACTGCTGCCGTCCCTGCGCATCCCCCATCAGCGCGGCGATACCGTCTCGCTGGTCGAGCGCCAGATGGCCATCCTGCGCGACCGCAACATCGAGATGCGTCACCGCCTCTCGCACTTGATGGATGTCGCCCGGGACAACGATCGCCTGTTCGACAAGACCCGTCGCCTGATCCTCGCCCTGATGGACGCTGCCACTCTGGAAGACGTGGTGATCAGCGTCGAAGACAGCCTGCGCCAGGATTTCCAGGTACCCTTCGTCAGCCTGATCCTGCTCGGCGACAACCCGGCCCCGGTCGGTCGCTGGGTGACCCACGCCGACGCGCAAACCGCCATCGGCGGCCTGCTCACCGAAGGCAAGAGCGTCAGCGGCAGCCTGCGTGAACATGAGCTGGACTTCCTGTTCGGCGAAGAACAGCGCAAGCAGATCGGCTCCACCGCCGTGGTTGCCGTCAGCCATCAAGGCATCCACGGAATCCTGGCCATCGCCAGCCGTGATCCGCAGCACTACAGGAGCTCGGTCGGCACGCTGTTCCTCAGCTACATCGCCGAAGTCATGGGTCGCGTGCTGCCACGGGTCAACAGCTCCCTGCGCTCGGTACGCTGAGCATGGAACGACAACTGGACGCTTACTGCGAACACCTGCGCAGTGAGCGGCAGGTGTCGCCGCACACGCTGTCGGCCTACCGACGTGACCTCGATAAAGTTCTCGGCTGGTGCAACAAACAGAACATTGGCAGCTGGCAGGCGCTGGACATCCAGCGCCTGCGCAGCCTGATCGCCCGTCTGCATGCGCAAGGTCAGTCCTCGCGCAGTCTGGCCCGCCTGCTCTCGGCGGTTCGCGGGCTCTATCATTATCTGAATCGTGAAGGTCTCTGCGATCACGATCCGGCCACCGGCCTGGCACCGCCCAAAGGCGAACGCCGCCTGCCGAAAACCCTCGACACCGACCGCGCCCTGCAACTGCTTGAAGGTGCGGTCGAGGACGATTTCCTCGCGCGGCGTGATCAGGCGATTCTGGAGTTGTTCTATTCCTCCGGGCTGCGTCTGTCGGAGCTGACCGGACTCAATCTCGACCAGCTCGATCTGGCCGACGGCATGGTTCAGGTACTCGGCAAGGGCAGCAAGACACGCCTGTTGCCGGTCGGCAAAAAGGCCCGGGAAGCACTGGAGCAATGGCTGCCGCTGCGGGCGCTGACCAATCCGGCGGACGATGCGGTATTCGTCAGCCAGCAGGGCCGACGCCTTGGCCCGCGCGCAATTCAGGTGCGGGTCAAACTGGCCGGCGAGCGCGAACTGGGGCAGAACCTGCACCCGCACATGCTGCGGCACTCCTTCGCCAGCCATTTGCTCGAGTCCTCTCAGGACCTGCGCGCGGTACAGGAACTGCTCGGCCACTCGGACATCAAGACCACCCAGATCTATACCCACCTGGACTTCCAGCACCTGGCGGCGGTCTACGACAGCGCCCATCCACGGGCCAAACGCATGAAAGGCGACGATTCATGAGCATCCAGTTGATCACCTTCGACCTCGACGACACGCTGTGGGACACCGCCCCGGTTATCGTCAGCGCCGAAGCGGTTTTGCGCGAATGGCTGAGCGAACATGCGCCGAATCTGGGCGCGGTGCCGGTGGAGCATCTGTGGTCGATCCGCGAACGGGTGCTGGCCAGTGAGCCGGGCTTGAAGCACCGCATCAGCGCACTGCGCCGGCGAGTGCTGTTCCATGCGCTGGAGGAAGCCGGGTACGCCCATGGCGAAGCGTCGGATCTGGCAGACAAGAGTTTTGAAGTGTTTCTGCATGCGCGGCATCAGATCGAGGTGTTCCCGGAGGTCGAGCCGATCCTGGAAACCCTCGCCAAGCACTACGCCCTCGGCGTGGTCACCAACGGCAACGCCGATGTCCGTCGTCTCGGGCTGGCGGACTACTTCAAGTTTGCGCTGTGCGCCGAAGACATCGGCATCGCCAAGCCGGATGCGCGACTGTTCCATGAAGCGTTGCAGCGCGGTGGCGTGAGCGCCGAAGCGGCAGTGCATATCGGCGATCATCCGGGGGATGACATCGCCGGGGCGCAGCAGGCTGGATTGCGAGCGATCTGGTTCAACCCGGCCGGCAAGGTCTGGGAAGCGGAGCGCCTGCCGGATGCCGAGATTCGCAGCCTGAACGATCTGCCCGCGGTGCTCGCCCGCTGGAACAGCCGCAGCTGATTTTCTTTCACCCATGAAAAAGCCCGCAGCGACGGCGGGCTTTTTCAGCAAGCAAGCGACACGCCTCAGATAGGGCGGCTGCCGTACTTGTTGTCCGGCTTCTTGGGCGGATCGGCGACCACGTTGGCCTCCACTTCCTGCACCTTGCCGCCGCGCGCAAGGAACTCTTCCATGGCCTTGGCCAGGGCATCGCGCTCCTTGTTCTTGGCTTCGATGCTCGGCAACTCGTCGACCGACACCGCAGCCTTGGCCTTGCCTTTGGCAGCCGGGGCCGGCGTATCGTCACCGCCATCGTCTTCAGCAACGTCTTCCGCTGCTGCTTCCAGACCGTCTTCGGCCTCGTCTTCGTCGCCTACTTCGAGGTCGTCGTTTTCCAGATCATCGTCGCTCATGTTCTACCTCATGACTTGCGAAAAGCAGATTAGTTATAGACCAGCTTTGGCGACTGTCGAAAGTCGCCGGAAAAAAATCGGTAACCATTGGTGACCAACGGTTTATGCCCCTTCACCGTGCAAGGTGGCGAGGACTTTGCGGGCACCGCCATGATCACGGTGCTCGCCCAGGTAAACGCCTTGCCAGGTGCCCAGTGCCAGTCGGCCCGCCGTTACCGGCAAACTGATCTGACAGCCCAGCACGCTGGCCTTGAAGTGCGCCGGGAGGTCGTCCAGGCCTTCGTCGTTATGCTCATAGCCGTCTGCTCCTTGTGGGATCAGACGATTGAAAAATCGTTCGAAGTCGCGACGTACCGCCGGATCGGCGTTCTCGTTGATGGTCAACGACGCCGAGGTATGCTGCAGCCACAAATGCAACAGACCGACCCGGCATGCCTTGAGTTCGGGCAGGCCGGCGAGCAACTCGTCCGTCACCAGATGAAAGCCCCGGGGCCGTGCCCGCAGGGTTATCAGAGTCTGTTGCCACATACAGTTCTCCGCACGTTCGGGGCGCATTCTAGCGCGCTCTGGAAAAAAACAAAGGCCCTAATATTCCTTCAATGATGTAAGCCTTTGGCCGCAGAAAAACACTCGTCGTAAACACGACCAAAGCAGTACGAAAAATCCTTTCAGCTGTATCAGGGAAGACAAATTCCAGACAAAAAAATGCCCGGCGAGCCGGGCAAGTTTTTTGCGGCGCGTGCTTACAGGTTGTAGCCGCGCTCGTTGTGTTGTGCCAGATCCAGGCCGACCGATTCTTCTTCCTCGGTCACGCGCAGACCCATCACGGCATCCAGCACCTTGAGGATGATGAAGGTGACGATCGCGGTGTAAATCACGGTGAAGCCGACGCCTTTGCACTGAATCCAGACTTGTGCGGCGATGTCGGTGACGGTGCCGAAGCCACCCAGCGACGGTGCGGCGAACACACCGGTCAGGATCGCGCCGAGGATACCGCCGATACCATGCACGCCGAAGGCGTCCAGGGAGTCGTCATAACCGAGTTTGCGTTTCAGGGTGGTGGCGCAGAAGAAGCACACCACGCCTGCCGCCAGACCGATCACCAGAGCGCCCATCGGGCCCACGGTGCCAGCGGCCGGAGTGATCGCGACCAGACCTGCAACGACGCCGGATGCGATACCCAGTGCGCTTGGTTTGCCGTGGGTGATCCACTCGGCGAACATCCAGCCCAGTGCCGCAGCGGCGGTGGCGATCTGAGTCACCAGCATTGCCATGCCGGCGGTGCCGTTGGCAGCTGCAGCGGAGCCGGCGTTGAAGCCGAACCAGCCAACCCACAGCATCGCCGCGCCCATCAGGGTGTAACCCAGATTGTGTGGCGCCATCGGCGTGGTCGGGAAGCCTTTGCGTTTACCCAGTACCAGGCAGGCAATCAGACCGGCCACACCGGCGTTGATGTGCACCACGGTGCCGCCGGCGAAGTCGAGTACGCCCCAGTCCCACATCAGGCCGCCGTTGCCGGACCAGACCATGTGCGCGATCGGTGCATAGACCAGGGTGAACCAGATGCCCATGAAGATCAGCATCGCGGAGAACTTCATCCGCTCGGCGAACGCACCGACGATCAGCGCCGGGGTGATGATCGCGAAGGTCATCTGGAAGGTGATGAAGACCGCCTCGGGGAACAGCGCCGCCGGGCCGGTCAAGCTCGCTGGCGTGACACCGGCCAGGAACGCCTTGCCGAAACCGCCCACGAACGAGTTGAAGTTGACGACGCCCTGCTCCATGCCGGTGGTGTCGAACGCGATGCTGTAGCCATAAATGACCCACAGGACGCTGATCAGACCGGTAATGGCGAAGCACTGCATCATCACGGAAAGAATGTTTTTCGACCGGACCATGCCGCCGTAGAACAGCGCGAGGCCGGGAATGGTCATGAACAGCACGAGGGCTGTGGAGGTGAGCATCCAGGCGGTGTCGCCGGAGTTCAGGACTGGAGCTGCCACTTCGTCTGCCGCCATGGCCAGGCCGGGCATTACGATAGACAACAGGGCTCCTAGCCCTGCGAATTTACGCAGAGTCATATTGTTTTCTCCTGGGGCGTTGGGTTTGTGGCGGCGTTTAGATCGCGTCGGTATCGGTTTCGCCGGTACGGATGCGGATCGCCTGTTCCAGATTGACCACGAAGATCTTGCCGTCACCGATCTTGCCGGTGTTGGCAGCCTTGGTTATCGCCTCGATAACCCGATCCAGATCCTTGTCGTCGATGGCAACGTCGATTTTCACCTTGGGCAGAAAATCGACCACATACTCCGCGCCGCGATACAGCTCGGTGTGACCCTTCTGCCGACCGAAGCCTTTGACTTCAGTAACGGTAATGCCCTGCACGCCGATTTCGGACAGCGACTCGCGCACGTCGTCCAACTTGAACGGCTTGATGATGGCAGTGACTAGCTTCATGAAACTCTCTCCCGAATTGGTGGACTTGCCCCAGGAAAACAAACCCGACTCAAGTCTAAGCGCAGTGCCTGGCTTTGTAACGCTTCGTTGTCGACGCCAGCTAACCGCTCCAGACGAAACTCCCCGCTCCGTCTGCCGCACTGCATTCGTCACAGCGACTGCATCAGTGCATGGGTCGAAGGTGACTAAGCAGAAAGCTTGCCATCTCGCCAAAAACCACTGATTTCAATCCCTTGGCCGCTGCTGCAGATGCCATCACCCAAATGGCACTCGGGATACGCACAACAACGGTGCGTGGCCGTGCATCCAGTTGCGCGAAAAGCGTGCATCCGTGCCTGCGCCAATGACTATAGACACTGCGTGATACACTGCCGGCCATAGTTTCCAGGACATATCCCATGCTCGCGCCCAAAGACTTCCTCGACGCCCTGAGCGGCACCGCCTCCCGCCTGTTCAGCGGCGACACGCCCTTGCCAAAAGCCGAAATCGAAAGCCAGTTCAAGATGCTGTTGCAAAGTGCCTTCAGCAAACTGGACCTGGTAAGCCGCGAAGAGTTTGACAGTCAGATGGTAGTGCTGGCGCGCACTCGCGCCCGGCTCGAGAGCCTTGAGGCGAAGGTGGCGGAGATGGAAGCGAAGCTGACGCCGCCGGCTGAGTAAAACCTCGTTTCTTTGTGAATGCGGCCTTTTGTGGGAGCGGGCTTGCCCGCGAATGAAGGTCGGAACGACCTTCCCGCGATTCAGGATTCGCTATCGACTCTCGGCAGAATCCTACAGTTTGCAACCCCGCCGTCCGATTGCGTCGTGAAGCCCTGATTCCTAAGCTCACCCAATGCTGAATGTTCAGCACTGGGTTTGGCGACCCGGAAAGCTTAAGGCGCACGACAACCATGATGGCGGCTATGTTTACCGCCACATCGAGTCATGGCGGTTGTGCGTGGGAGACCTTCGGGTCTGCCGGGTTCCTTTTGCTCCGGTTCGCCAACCCGCGTACGACTGCCACCCAATTGTTTGGCGACAATTGTGGGTAGCCCTAAAGCAAAAGGAGCTTTTCAATGAATAACGAAGATACGTACCTCACTCCTCACGTTTTCACCCGCCACAAACTCCGCCTCCACGCCCTGCTCATCCAGAACCAACCCTGGTTCTCTGCCCGCGATCTGAGCCGCCTGCTGCACATTTACCTCAACGAACGCATGCTGCGAAAACTCGACCCTGACCAATACCAAACCCGCAAAACCCTGATCCACAACCAGGTCGAAAACACCCTCCTGATCAGCGAGTCCGGCATCTACGCCCTCCTCGTCTACCACTACTGTCCCGAATACCGAGCGCTACGCGAATGGCTCACCCATCAAGTCATCCCCACCCTGCGCGACGCCCAGCACCCCACCACAAACGAACGCCCACAGCTAAGCCTGCTGAATTGGCCCGAGATGTCGTTGAGTTTGCTGCACTGGAATAACCAGCCGTGGATTCGGTTGCAAGATGTGCCGTTGATGGTGGTAGAACGGGAAAAGCTAAAGCGCCCAGAACCGGGCACTTGGTGGAAGAGGGCTTCGCGGATGCTGCAATCGCTATAGGCCCGCATGCCGGAGCTGAGCCCTGCGTAAATCGTAAGTCGACTGAAGATTCATCCAGAACTCAGGTGTGGTGTTGAGATGGATGGCCAGCCTGATTGCCAAATCGGCGCAGATCCTGAGCTGGCATTTCACAAGCTTCTCGATCTCCGTTTCAGGCCAGTTTGTGGGCATGGCCAAGTCCATGACAGTCATGCCCAACGGCTCCATGAATTCCTTGTTCAGAACTTCGCCGGGATGAATCGGGCGCATACCATTGCGGTTCATTTTTCGCCTCCAGAGGCTGTATTGAGCGGCAAAACTGGAGCATCCAATTCGGCTATTCAAGACCTCCGGCAACGTTTCGCCGACGTCCTACAACCATTAAAGCATGGCCCTACAAGAATCAGCTCCCGCGCCCGATTACGTGATTTTTTACTTGTAGTTACGCTCGTAGCCATCACCTACGCTGATCGATCCAACACGTCGAGTTTCAGAAGGATCACATTGATTGCCAGACATTCTGGTTCTGGACTCCCTCTTGTCTGATTTGCTCACACAAAAAGAAAACACGCTAGTTCAGCACCCAGATGGCGGTTACATCTTTGGTGCGATCCCCGACATGCCAAAATTCGGCTTGCCAGGTGGGAAGATTTATTTGCGAATAGGTATTCACCGCCGAGCGAATAGTGGTTTTGGCGTAGTACACATATGGGAAGCGCACAGAGCCGATTTGCTCAAGCATGGTTGCCAGACTGTCGATGGGGTAGCAGCGATTGTCGCGAAAATGATCGTCCCAGGAGCGCAAATCTATTGCGAGTTCAAAGAACAGCGATGCGGAAACAGGGTCGCGGTACTGAGAACATCCATGGGAACACTGATTCTTGAACCGCGACACGAGCGCGCCACAGGATTTGGTTACTTCGTGGTGACTTGGTACCCGCAAAAGCGCGCACATGGCACGTTGGTGGGGCAAATACCACGAGCATCATCCAACAAGAAATAAAAAAGGCGTCCTAAGGACGCCTTTTAAATATTTTTTGAGGAGTAGTCGCAGCGATTCTTTAGCTCCCGGTTTTAAAGCCATGGGTTCAGAATCCGACAGGCTATCCCGTCGTCACTACTTCAGAGAAACCAGCTTTCTCTGCTGCCAAAAATGCGGGGGAGCTTTTGCTGGTGCCCAGTCCCGACGAATGCGCAGTTGCAGTCCTCGAACGGGATCATCCGTCAATGCCGGCCGTGAGTCAACGCTCCAATTCAGGGAAGCAGTGACACTGCCGTCAGGTCTTGATACGTCTTGTAAACCTCAATTCATACACTGAAGCCCGGCTCAACTACCCTTAAAAAACCCGCAGGAAGCGGCCCCTCGATTCAACTCAAGGAACGACCATGTCCCTCGCCATCGTCCATAGCCGCGCCCAGATTGGCGTAGATGCTCCCACCGTCACCGTCGAAGTCCATCTGGCCAACGGCTTGCCCTCGCTGACCATGGTCGGCCTGCCCGAAGCGGCGGTGAAAGAGAGCAAGGACCGGGTGCGCAGTGCGATCATCAATTCCGGGCTGCAGTTTCCGGCGCGGCGGATCACGCTGAATCTGGCGCCGGCGGATCTGCCCAAGGATGGCGGGCGGTTCGATCTGGCGATTGCGCTGGGAATTCTGTCGGCGAGTGTGCAGGTGCCGACGTTGACGCTGGATGACGTGGAATGTCTGGGTGAGTTGGCGTTATCCGGCGCCGTGCGGGCGGTGCGCGGGGTGTTGCCCGCGGCGCTGGCGGCGCGCAAGGCCGGGCGGACGCTGGTGGTGCCGCGGGCGAATGCCGAGGAGGCTTGTCTCGCGTCGGGGCTGAGGGTGATCGCGGTGGATCATCTGCTGGAGGCCGTGGCGCATTTCAATGGGCATACACCGGTCGAGCCTTATGTCTCGGATGGGCTGATCCATGCCGCCAAACCCTATCCCGACCTGAATGAAGTACAGGGCCAACTGGCCGCCAAACGGGCGCTGCTGATTGCCGCCGCTGGCGCCCACAACCTGCTGTTCAGCGGGCCACCGGGGACGGGCAAGACGTTGCTGGCCAGTCGATTGCCGGGGTTGTTGCCCCCCCTGGCCGAGAGTGAGGCGCTGGAAGTGGCAGCAATTCAATCGGTTGCCAGTGGCGCACCGTTGACCCACTGGCCGCAGCGCCCGTTCCGCCAACCACATCACTCGGCCTCCGGGCCGGCACTGGTCGGTGGCAGTTCAAAACCTCAGCCCGGTGAAATCACCCTCGCCCACCATGGCGTGCTGTTTCTCGATGAGCTGCCCGAGTTTGATCGCAAGGTGCTGGAGGTTCTGCGCGAACCGCTGGAATCCGGCTGCATCGTGATCGCAAGGGCCAAGGAGCGGGTAAGGTTTCCCGCAAGATTCCAGTTGGTGGCGGCGATGAACCCCTGTCCCTGTGGATATCTTGGCGAGCCGACCGGGCGCTGCTCGTGCACCCCGGACATGGTGCAGCGCTACCGCAACAAGCTCTCGGGGCCGCTGCTGGACCGGATCGACTTGCACCTGACGGTGGCACGAGAGGCGACAGCGTTGAACCCTGCGGTGAAGCCGGGAGAGGATAGCGCCAGCGCGGCCACGCGGGTCGCCGAGGCCCGCGAGCGTCAGCAAAAACGCCAAGGCTGTGCCAATGCGTTTCTCGATTTGCCGGGGCTGAAGAAGCACTGCAAGTTATCCAAAGCCGATGAAACCTGGCTGGAGTCAGCTTGTGAGCGGTTGACCCTGTCGCTGCGTTCGGCACATCGGCTGCTCAAGGTTGCACGGACACTGGCCGATATAGAGAAGGTTGATGCCATCTCCCGTGAGCATCTGGCCGAAGCGCTTCAGTATCGTCCGGCGACGCAATGAAGGGATGGACAGGCTGCTTAAAAGCAATCTGTGCCGGCTGAAAATAAAGTCCGCACGCACTGATAGCCATTAGCCAAGATGTGATATAACGACGGCGCTCTTCATCAGGCACCAGAGCTTTTAGTTAAAAATTTCAAACTTTAAAGCAATATAAAATGGAGGCAACACATCATGGAAAAGATCTCTTCAGCCCAGCGGGCGCAATATACTTGATCAATTAAAATCGTCTTGAAACGGCAGACTGAAACAACTGCCGATGACAGATTTTGAATGGCGAACGCACGAAGACAATATCAATCAATTAATTGTCTACGCACAATCCAGCCGATCCAGCTTTGTTTTGCCACGGCAAACTTTATAAGTACAAATCAATAATGAAAAACGTTTATTTGATCAGCAATGTCACCCGTGGCGGAAAAACCTACCTCGAATACCTGATCCCGGCGCTCAATGCCCTGCGCCACGCCTACAACTGCATCGTGCTGCAGACCGACAAGACCGGCCTGAGCAGGCAAGAGGCAGAAGAGATCCTTGACTATCCGGTTGAGCAGGTGGACGTCGAAGTCATCGCGAAACTGGCCTCACAAGTCGTCATTTCAAACGATGCCTGGATTGGCCGACTGCTCGACGATTCAAACTTCGGTATTTTCATGACCCACGGCAACGTGGGAATGCCGACCAAAGACAAGTATTACTACGCCGAACTGACGTCCTATTGGGATGTGGTCATTTCTTCGTCCCGATCCGGATTCGATCTGATCAGGACCGGTCTGCAGCGCTACAGGCCGGACAGAAAAGCGTTGAAATCTCTGATTGCCGATGGCATAGCCTTGCGCGCCGACCTGCGCAAGACCAGTCCGGTCGCGACTCTTCCCATCAAGGTTCCGAAATTCTTTGAATCCGCCCCCGGGTCGGACAAAGCGTCGAATGATTTCGTTGTCGGACTGCTGCCGACCCAACTGGGAATCTGCCCAAGCGGCGCCTCCCTGTACGAGAACCTGCAAACCGTGATCAACGCGGTCAAATCACAGATCCCTCACGCCCGGTTCATCCTGCGTCCGTACATGGCCGACCTTCAGCATCCAACCCTCAAGGACCTGTGCAGCCAGCTCTCGGCGTATGAATGGATCACCATCGACACGGCAGGCACCAGCAGCACGGTTTTCTATCAACAGTGCGACACCATCATCACCGACGCCTCGACCGGCGGTGTCTCGTTCATGCTCAACACGTGCAAGCTGCCGATCTATTACGTTCCGACGACCGACGAGTCCAATCCGACTGTCGAGGTCTGGCTGCAGCAAATGAACAACTTGTTGCCCATCGCCAAGAACGGCGACGAACTCAAAGAGTTGGCACTCGGTTTCAGCCTGATGTCCTGTGAAGACTGCTACTTCATTTACAAGAAGTTCTATGAGAGTCAATACAGTAACTTGCCATTACCGCAGGATGTGTTTCACGACTTGATTGAAAACGGTCACGATTCGATGTTTTGCCAACTAACCATCGACTCTTTCGGCAATAGCAAAGAGCGTGACTGAACATTTATACCGCGTATTGAACCGGCCGCCGGTTCATCACGCCAAGCCTCCAAACCGAACACTGGTCAGAACGCTATGAAATGTGACCCTCGCGCGCAGGTGATCTGGATTACGGGCCTTTCAGGCGCCGGCAAGTCAACGCTGGCCGTTGAAGTCGTGGCGCGCCTGCGCAGCAACGGCCAATCAGTCGTGATGCTCGACGGCGATGAGCTGCGCGAGGTGTTCGGCGCCACCGCAGCCAACTCGCAGAACCATGGCCGCGAAGGGCGACTCGCGCTGGCCATGCAATACGCCCACCTCTGCAGAATGATAGCCGCGCAAGGCCACACCGTGGTGATCGCGACAATCTCGCTGTTTCGTGAAGTTCATGCGTGGAACCGTGCCCACCTGCCCGGCTATTTCGAGGTTTACCTCAAAGTACCGGTAGAGGAACTCGGTCGCCGGGATCCCAAGGGCATCTACCGTCGGTTTCATGCCGGTGAACTGCACAACGTTGCCGGTCTCGACCTGCCTGTGGATGAACCGCAGGCAGCGGACTTGCTGGTCGAATTCGACCCGCTGCGCTCCAGGCACGACCTGGCAGACGATCTACTCAATAAAATTCACACAAGGAATCCGGCATGAAAACCGAATGGGATTACACCACCCTGGCCGACGCTTACCTGAAGCGCCCTGACTATGCCGATGCTGCCATCGACGCCATGCTCTCGATCGCTGGGGCAGAACAGGGCGACAAATTCTGTGACGTCGGCGCCGGTGTTGCACACCTGACGCTGATGCTGGCCGCTCGCGGACTGGACGTCACCGCCGTGGAGCCCAACGACGCGATGCGCGCCAACGGCATTAAACGCACTGCCGAGCTGGCCAATGTCAAATGGCACGAAGGCACTGGCGAAGCGACCGGGCAAGCGACCCAGGCGTTCGACATGGTCACCTTCGGCAGCTCGTTCAACGTCTGCGACCGCCAGCAGGCCCTCAAGGAAACCGCGCGCATTCTCAAGCCACGGGGCTGGTTCGCCTGCATGTGGAACCACCGCAATCTCGAAGACCCGATCCAGGCCCGGATTGAAGCGATCATCAAGGAACGCGTACCCGGTTATGGCTACGGCACCCGCCGCGAAGACCAGACGGCGGTGATCGACGCCAGCGAACTGTTCGGCCCGGTCGTGCACCTGGATGCCCGCGTCATTCACGAGCAGAGCATCGAGGAGTGCCTGGAAGCCTGGCGCTCCCACGCGACGCTGGAGCGCCAGGCCGGTGCGAATTTCCATGAAGTGATCAGCGCCATCGACGACTACCTCAAAGGCTTGAAGACGCCTTCGATCCAGATCCCGTACTCGACGAACATTTGGGTCGCCCAGCTGAGATAACGCCTGATGGCCCTGCATTTCTCTACCAAGGCCGGGACGCTGTCCAGCCTGCAAGGACGGCTCACCTCGGCCCGCATTGCTCCGCTGCTGGCATTCACTGTGGCGGACTGGCGACGGGACCGGCAAGCCTGTGTCCAGGCGATCGGTGAGCGGCTGCCGGCCGCCCCGTGGATCGTACGCTCCAGTTGCGGGCGTGAGGACAGCGCCCAGGCGTCCTTCGCGGGCGCCTTCCTGTCGATCCCGAATGTCGACGATGCAGGGCTGAGCCCGGCGGTGGAACAGGTCATCGCCAGTTATGGCGAGGCGTATCCGGCGGACGAAATACTGATCCAGCCCATGCTGGAGAATGTGCTGCGTTCCGGCGTGGCGTTTTCCCATGACCCCAACACCTGCGCACCCTATCGCGTGGTGAACTGGTCGGAAGGCAGCGACACGGCCTCGGTGACCGGTGGCATGGGCGGGCGGCTCTGGCAGCAGGCCGCCCAGAGCAAGGTTGCAGCGCCCGCGTCCCTCGCACCCGTGGTTGGTTTGCTCGAAGAGTTGCTGGTGCTGTTCGGTGGCAGGCCTGTCGACTGCGAGTTTGCCGTCACTCGGGAAATCGAAGGCGAAGTGCTCTGGCTGTTGCAGGCCAGGCCACTGATCCTGCCTTCCCGTCCGGAGACCGATGCCGAGCAATCGGCCCGCCTGGACAGCATTCAGCGCAAAGTGGCGCGCGGCATGCGACCGCATCCGTTCCTGATCGGCCAGCGCACGGTCTATGGCGTGATGCCTGACTGGAACCCGGCCGAGATCATCGGAATCCGGCCCAAACCGTTGGCGCTCTCGCTGTACCGGGATCTGGTGACCGATTCCATCTGGGCTTACCAGCGGCACAACTACGGCTACCGCAACCTGCGCAGCTTTCCGCTGATGCCGCACTTTTTCGGCTTGCCCTATATCGATGTGCGCCTGTCGTTCAACTCGTTCATTCCGGCGGACCTCGATGAGGATCTGGCGGGACGACTGGTCGACTATTACATCGACAGATTGCTGGCCGAACCGACACTCCACGACAAGGTGGAGTTCGAAATCGTGTTCTCGTGCTACACCCTGGACCTCTCGCAGCAGCTGGAACGCCTCGCCGATGCAGGCTTTCAGCCCCACGAGCTGGAAGCGATCAGCACCAGCCTGCGCAAACTGACCAACCGCATCGTCCATCCCAAGGACGGTCTGTGGCGCAGCGATGCCAACAAGCTGGATGTGCTCAATGCCCGTCGTGAAGAGCTGCTGGCCTCCGACGCCGACCCGCTGGAGCGCATTTACTGGCTGCTGGAAGATGCAAAACGCTACGGCACCCTGCCGTTCGCCGGCCTGGCACGTGCGGGGTTCGTCGCCGTGCAGATGCTCAGGTCACTGGTGTCCGTGGGCGTGTTCTCGCAGGCCGACTACGATGCGTTCATGGCAGGGGTTTCAACCGTCAGCGGGCAGCTGGCGCGCGACCGGGCGACGCTCGACAAGACGACCTTCCTCGCCCGTTACGGCCATCTGCGGCCGGGCACCTACGACATCCTTTCTCCCCGCTACGACGAAGCGCCGGAACTCTATTTCGACTGGACCCAGCGCCCCGCCGCTCCGGAACCGCTTCAACCGTTTTCGCTGACGCTGCCGCAGATGCGCGAGATCGTGAAGCTGCTGGAAGCTCATGGTTTGCAGCCTGATCCGGTAGGTTTGCTGGACTTCCTGCAAAATGGCATCGAACTTCGCGAACTGGCGAAGTTTCACTTCACCCGCAACCTGTCCGACGCACTGGCGTTGATTGCGCAAGTCGGTGCCGAGCATGGTATCGGGCGTGAAGATCTTGCTTATTGCGACATCCGTGCTTTCACCGAACTGCACGTGGCAGCAGCGGAGCCCAAGGAAGTGCTGCTGCGCAGCATCGAGCAGGGCAAGGCGCGTTACGCCGAGACACTAAAGTTATCCCTGCCGCCAGTGATCACCCGGCCGGAAGATGTCTGGAGCTTCGAGTGGCCGGAAACGGCGCCCAATTTCATCACGCAGAAACGCGTGACCGCGCCGGTTGTGCTGTGCGACGACCGGGACAAACTCGCCGGGGCCATCGTCTGCATTCCCAATGCCGACCCGGGCTTCGACTGGCTGTTCGCCTACCCGATTGCCGGCCTGATCACCGCCTGGGGCGGTGCCAATTCGCACATGGCGATTCGCGCGGGCGAACTGGGCTTGCCAGCCGTCATTGGTGCGGGTGAAGTGCTTTACCGTCGCTGGTCGACCGCGGATTTCCTGCACCTGGATTGCCCGGGCCGCCGGGTGGAGATGATGACATGAAGGTGGTCGCGGTCAGTCAAAGGGTGGACAGCCATCCAGAGCGCGAAGAAACCCGCGATGCGCTGGACCAGCGCCTGATCGGGTTCCTTCTGGCAGCCGGTTTCATCCCGGTACCCGTGCCCAACGGCTTGCCGCTCGATCACTGGCTGGCGGCCGTCGCGCCACACGCCATTGTGCTGTCGGGTGGCAATGACATCGGTCAGTGCCCGGCCCGCGACCGTACCGAGAGCGAGTTACTGGATCACGCTCGCGAACGTCAGTTGCCAGTACTGGGCATTTGTCGCGGCATGCAGATGCTGGCGCACGAGGCTGGCGGCGAGTTGAAACCGGTGACCGGTCATGTGCGAACCCGGCATCAGCTGTCCGGCCGGATCGTCGCCGAGGTGAACAGCTATCACGGCCTCGCTCTTGCCGGTTGCCCGCAGGGTTTCGACGTCATGGCACGCAGCGAAGACGGTGAAATCGAAGCCATCCGCCACCATCAGCTGCCTTGGGAAGGGTGGATGTGGCACCCGGAACGCGAAGCGGATTTTGCCGCCCACGACCTTGAACGTATCCGGCTGCTGTTCGGCGAACCCGCCCCCCTTCAATAACTCACGGGATAGACGTGTTGTGAAAGCCATTATTCTGGCTGCCGGACGTGGCAGTCGCATGAAAAGCCTCACGGATGAGCGCCCCAAGTGCCTGGTCGAGCTGCGAGGCAAACCCCTGCTCGAATGGCAGCTGGAATCCTTGCGCGCGGCGGGCATCAGCGAAATCGCCGTAGTGACCGGCTATAAAAGAGAGCTGCTGGCCGAGCGTGGCCTGATCGAATTCCACAACCCGCGCTGGGCGGACACCAACATGGTGTCGTCGCTGGCGTGCGCCGAATCCTGGCTGCAGGGCCAGCCGTGCATCGTGAGTTATTCCGATATTTTCTACAGCCCGGACGCCGTTCGGTCGTTGATGACCAACGAAGCATCGCTGGCCGTCACCTACGACCCCCATTGGCTGGCACTGTGGACGCAGCGCTTCGGCGATCCGTTGCTGGATGCCGAAACGTTCCGCCTGACCGACGCCGGCACGCTGGCCGAAATCGGCAACAAGCCGCAATCGGTGGACGAAGTTCAGGGTCAGTACATGGGGCTGCTGCGCCTCACCCCGCAGGGCTGGGCAGAGGTCGTTCGGCTACGAGCCGAACTGACCCCGGAACAACGCGACAAGATGCACATGACCAACACCCTGCAACGTGTCATCGACGCGGGTCGGGTTCCGATCTCGGCCGTGGCCTACAGCGGAGAATGGGGAGAGGTCGACTCCAGCGAAGACCTCTCCGCTTACCAGTAAGCGGGCACGGCGCCTCAACGGAAGCGGTCGACTTCCTGGCGCAGGTCGGCTGCCAGGCCTTCCAGTTCCTTGGCGGTGATTGCCAGGTTCGACACCACTTCGCGCTGCTCGCTGTTGGCCATCGCGATGCTCTGCAGGTTGCTGCTCAACAGCGTCGCGGTGCTGCTTTGCTCCTGGGTCGCAGTGGTGATCGCCGCAAACTGCTGGCCTGCCGAACGGCTCTGCTCATCGATTCGCGCCAGCGCCGACGCCACGTTGGCGTTACGCGACAGGCCTTCCTGCATCAGCACGTTGCCTTGTTCCATGGTGCTGATGGCGTTGCCGGTTTCCTGCTGAATGCTGTGGATCATCCCGGAGATTTCGTCCGTCGCCTGACGAGTACGCGACGCCAGATTGCGCACTTCATCGGCCACCACGGCAAACCCGCGACCTTGCTCACCGGCACGGGCCGCTTCGATGGCGGCGTTGAGTGCCAGCAGGTTGGTCTGTTCGGCAATCGAGGTGATCACGCTGACGATGCCGCCGATTTCCTGCGAGCGCTGACCGAGCGTGTTGATCACGGTCGCGGTGGTGTTCAGTGCGCCGGCAATCTGCTCCAGCGAGGAAGACGCTTCTTCCATCGACGTGCGACCGATCTGGGTCTGCTGAGCGTTTTCCTGGGCCAGACGCTGGGTGTTGCCCATGTTGTCGGCAATGTTCAGCGACGTGGCGGAGAACTCTTCAACGGCGCCGGCCATGCTGGTGATTTCGCCAGACTGTTGCTCCATGCCTTCATAGGCGCCGCCAGACAGACCGGACAGCGCTTGAGCACGGCGGTTGACCTCTTCCGAGGCGCGGCGGATGTGTTCGACCATGGTCGACAGGGCCTGGCTCATCTGGTTGAAGGCGCGGGCCAGTTGACCGATTTCGTCATTACTCGACACGCTCAGACGCACGCTCAGATCACCGGCACCCAGGGCTTCGGCCTGACGCACCAGATCACCCAAAGGCGCCAGCTTGCTGCGCAGCAACCAGACCACGGAACCGACCGCCAGCAACATCGCCAGCAGACTGCCGATGGCCAACTGAGTGCCGACGCTCCAGGTCACAGCACGGATCTCGGCTTTCGGCATGCTCGCCACCACCGACCACGGGCCGCCTTCGAACGGCACGGCGATGCTGTAGAAGTCTTCGGACTTGTCGCTCCAGAACTGTCCTTTACCCGGCGCTTTCGCCAGACCGTTGATTACGGGAACCGCTTGATCCAGTGCCTGTACGCCAGCCGGCGCCACCAGCCACTGGTTCTTTTCGTCCAGCAACGCCAGCGAGCCGGTCTGGCCGATACGGAAGCGCTTGAGGTTGGCGAACTGGGCGTTCTGCGCGTCGGTGTAATCGAAACCGACGAACAACACCGCGATCACCTTGCCGCTGCTGTCACGCACCGGGGTGTACTGAGTCATGTAGGAACGATCGAACAGCAAGGCGCGGCCGACGTAGCCCTGCCCCGCCATCAACTTCGCATAGGCCGGGTGGGCGTGGTCGAGCACGGTGCCGATGGCACGGGTGCCGTCCTGTTTGCTCAGGGAGGTGCTGACGCGAATGAAATCTTCGCCGCTGCGCACGAACAGCGTGGCAACGCCCGCCGTCATCTGTTTGAACTCGTCGACTTCCTTGAAGTTGTTGTTCAACACTTCACTGCCCAGGTGCAGGCCCGGGGTCTGGGTGCCCGCGACATTGACCGGCTCACTCGGGTGAATGCTCAGGCCCGCGCTGAAGCGCTTCTCGAACAACCCGCTCAGGCGCTGGGTGCTTTCACGCAGCGTGCCGTGAAAAGTGCTCAGCTGATCGGCGAGCAGGCGTGCCTCGCTGGCCAGGTGTTCTTCACGGGTGGCGAGGTTGGCGGTGTCCAGCGAACGCAGGGCGAACACCGTACTGCCGCTGATGACTATCGCCAGTATCACGGCGAGCGCGAGGCCCAGCTGCGAGGCGATCCGAGCGCGAGGTTGAGACATGGACAGCTCCTGGCCGAGCCACGGGATCCTCCTTGATCCCGACTCGGAAATTTTCTAATAGTGGGGGTGAATCGTGGAGACCGGCACGACGGTTCCACATGCACGTATTCGGCGGTAAAACCGAATACTTGAGCGATCAGCAGGGGTATAGCGAAAGGCCGGCATTGTGCAGGCTCGAACGTTTCAGCTCAAGCGCGTGACCGCCGGCAGCGCCATGGCGCGGACTTCGCCTTGCAGGAAGTCGCTGAGGCGGCGCAAACGTTCACCTCCCGGACGGGTCTTTGGCCACACCAGGTAATAATTCAGTCCGCTGGCGACCGCCGTCGGCCACGGCAGACTCAAGCGCCCTTGCGCGACATCCTCGGCCACCATCAGCAGATCGCCCATGGAAACCCCATAGCCCCGAGCCGCCGCAATCATCCCGAGTTCCAGGGTATCGAACACCTGCCCGCCCTTGAGCGACACCTGATCCGACAGCCCCATGTGTTCCAGCCAGCTGCGCCAGTCGCGGCGGTCCGGCGTCGGGTGCAGCAATTCGGCGCTGGCCAGCCGCGCTACGTCCCACGGTTGATCGTTTAGCAGGTTCGGCGCGCCGACCGGAATCAGCTCCTCTGGAAACAGCAGGCTGGCTTCCCAGTCCGGCGGGAAATGCCCGTCACTTAGCAACACCGCGCAATCGAAGGGTTCGTTGTTGAAGTCCACCGAGTCCACGTCCATCCACGCGCTGGTCAGTTGCACCTCGTTGCCTGGCTGCAAATGGCGGAAGCGACTGAGCCGCGCCAGCAACCAGCGCATGGTCAGGGTCGACGGGGCCTTCATGCGCAGGATGTCATCTTCGGCGCGCAAGGTATTGCAGGCTCGCTCCAGAGCGGCGAAGCCCTCGCGGATGCCCGGCAGCAGCAGGCGCGCCGACTCGGTCAGTTGCAGGTTGCGCCCGCTGCGGTGGAACAAGCGGCAGGCGAAGTGCTCCTCGAGCGTACGGATGTGTCGGCTCACCGCACTTTGAGTGATCGACAACTCCTCGGCTGCCCGGGTGAACGAACTGTGGCGTGCCGCCGCTTCGAATGCGCGCAGGGCATACAAGGGCGGAAGACGACGGGACATGCACAGCGCTCCTATGGCGGGATTGCGCCAACTTAGCAGAATCGCGGCAGGATGAGTTTTAATCATGCCACCCATCCTTTTTATCCCTTTGTGCAAAGCGGTTCGAGCGCCGAGAATCGACGGACTTTTCCTACAAATCGATAAACAGGCACCCATCTCATGCAACAACCTGTGCGTACCGAACTCTGGGCCATCCTGCGGCTGGCGGGGCCGTTGATCGCCTCGCAGTTGGCGCATATGCTTATGGTGCTGACCGACACCCTGATGATGGCGCGCCTCAGTCCCGAAGCGCTGGCCGGTGGCGGTCTGGGCGCGGCGAGTTATTCGTTCGTGTCGATCTTCTGCATTGGCGTGATTGCGGCGGTCGGCACCCTGGTGGCGATTCGTCAGGGTGCCGGTGACATCATCGGCGCCGCCCGCCTGACTCAGGCCGGGCTGTGGCTGGCGTGGCTGATGGCGTTGGGTGCCGGGTTGCTGTTGTGGAATCTGAAACCGGTGTTGCTGCTGTTCGGCCAGACCGAGACCAACGTCAACGCCGCCGGGCAATTTCTGATCGCCCTGCCGTTCGCCCTGCCCGGCTACCTGAGCTTCATGGCCTTGCGCGGTTTTACCAGCGCCATCGGCCGGGCGACACCGGTGATGGTCATCAGCCTCGCCGGCACGGTGGCCAACTTCCTGCTCAATTATGCGCTGATCACCGGCATGTTCGGCCTGCCGAAACTGGGGCTGACCGGTATCGGTCTGGTCACGGCGATTGTCGCCAACTGCATGGCATTGGCGCTGGCCTGGCATATTCGCCGGCATCCGGCCTACGACGCGTACCCATTGCGCGAAGGCCTGTCGCGGCCGAACCGGCAATACCTCAAAGAACTCTGGCGCCTGGGCCTGCCGATTGGCGGGACCTACGCGGTGGAAGTCGGGCTGTTCGCCTTCGCGGCACTGTGCATGGGCACCATGGGCAGCACGCAACTGGCGGCACACCAGATCGCCCTGCAAATCGTCTCGGTGGCGTTCATGGTTCCGGCGGGTATGTCGTATGCGATCACCATGCGTGTCGGCCAGCACTACGGCGCCGGGCAATTGAGCGATGCGCGGATGTCCGGGCGGGTCGGCATCGTCTTCGGTGCAGTGGTGATGCTGGCGTTTGCGATGGTGTTCTGGCTGCTGCCGAATCAACTGGTCGGTTTGTTCCTCGACCATAACGACCCGGCGTTTGCCGAGGTGATTCGTCTGGCCGTGAGCCTGCTGGCGGTGGCGGCGTGGTTCGAACTGTTCGACGGCACGCAGACGATTGCCATGGGCTGCATTCGCGGGCTCAAGGATGCCAAGACCACGTTTCTGGTCGGGCTCGGTTGCTACTGGCTGATCGGCGCGCCGGCGGCGTGGCTGATGGCGTTCCATCTGCACTGGGGGCCGACCGGCGTGTGGTGGGGTCTGGCGCTGGGACTGGCCTGTGCGGCGGTGAGCCTGACGCTGGCGTTCGAATGGAAGATGAAGCGGATGATTCGGCTCGAGCCGCAAGCTCAAGGCTTCAAGATCGCTCAACCGGAATGACAGGTCGGCGGGAGCAACCCTGCTCCCGCCCACTGGTACTTCAGACCACAACTCCCAGCGGAGGCTGACTGGCATCAGCCACCAGGTAATCAACCAGTTCCGTCAACGGCAACGGCTTGCTGATCAGATACCCCTGCACCTGATCACAGCCGAACCCGCGCAACAGATCCAGCTGCTCACGGGTTTCCACCCCTTCGGCAACCACTTCCAGGTGCAGGTTGTGCGCGAGGTTGATCATCGCGTGCACCAGTTTGCGGTTCTCTTCACGCTGCTCCATGCCGCCGACAAAGCTCTTGTCGATCTTCAACAAGGTGATCGGCAAGCTGTTGAGGTGCACGAACGACGAGAACCCGGTGCCGAAATCATCCAGCGAGAAACGCACGCCGAGGCGACCGAGCGCGTCCATGGTCTGCTTGACCAGATCACTGCGGCGCATCACGGCGGTTTCGGTGAGTTCGAATTCCAGCCACTGCGCCTCGACACCGCGCTCGGCGATCAGACGGCTGAGCGTCGGCAGCAACTGGCTGTCCTGAAACTGGCGGAACGACAGGTTGATCGCCATGTGCAGCGCCGGCAGACCGCGCTCGCGCAACGCCTGCATGTCGCGCAGGGCCCGGGAAATCACCCAGTAACCCAGTGGCACGATCAGGCCGCTCTGCTCGGCCAGCGGCACGAATTCACTCGGTGGCAGCAGGCCGCGCTCACTGTGGCGCCAGCGCACCAAGGCTTCGAGGCCGACGATCTGGCCGTCCTGCAGATTAAGGCGCGGCTGGTAATGCAGCTCCAGCTCGTCACGGCGCAAGGCCCGGCGCAGCTCGCTTTCGAGGTCGGCCATGCTTCGCGCGTTGCGGTTGATTCGTTCGTTGAAGATATGAAAGGTGCAGCCCTGAGTGCTCTTGGCCTGCTGCATGGCGATGTGCGCGTGCCACATCAGCGGATCGGCGCCGCCCTGGGCCCGGGCATGGGCGATACCCAGGCTGGAGCCGATCAACAGGCTTTCGCCGTCGACCCAGTAAGGTTCGGCCAGGGCTTCGGTGATGCGTTCGGCCATCCATTCCGCCCGTTGCGGGGCGCGGCGGGTGTCGATCAGCAAGGCGAATTCGTCGCTGCCGAGGCGCGCCAGTTGATCGCCGACTTCCAGCTGGCTTTTCAGCCGTGCGACGACTTGCAGGATCAGGCGGTCGCCGGCCTGGTGGCCGAGGGCGTCGTTGGCGTGGCGGAAGTTGTCGAGATCGAGGTGCCCGAGGGCCAGGCCGCGGCCGTCGTTTTCGGCCAAGCGCGCCGTCAGAAGAGTCTGGAAACCCTGACGGTTGGCGATGCCGGTCAGCGGATCCTGCTCGGCCAGGCGTTGCAGGGTGTTTTCCAGCACGCCGCGCTCGCGCACATGCCGCAGGCAACGCCGGAGCATGCCGGCATCAAGGGCATCGAACACCAGCCAGTCGCTGACGCCGTCGGGCGCGGTCGCCGGCTCGTGTTCCAGAAGCAATACCGTCGGCAGGCTGCAACGGCCGGGCGCCGGCTGCAACGCGGGAACGGTCAACAACACCGCGTGGCGGTTGTCTTCGAACAGACTGCTGACCGACTCCCAGTTCGGCGCGCTGATCAGCACCGCCGCACTCCCCAACGGAGCCAGACACTCGCGCAATAACGCTGTCCACGCTGGCTCTTCGGCCAGTAGCAGCAAACGCAAGGGTTCGACAGGCGTAGTCAAGCTGACTCCCTAGACTCTGCAATGATGTGGGCGGCGGGCATTATGCCGTTGCGGCTACCAATGACCAAACGACAACGGTTATCAAAACGTTATTTTGTGTCACGAATGAGAACATTAGCCGCAAAATCACCGCGCATCCTGCGTGAAAGTAACAAAACCGGCAAATTTGAATCGCGTGCTGCGTCACAAGTCGGAGAGAGCAGCACAAATCGCTGAGCCTGTTAAAATGCCGGCCCATTTCGTCAACGACTCCCGAATTTTCGTATGTCCCGACTCAATCCCCGGCAGCAAGAAGCCGTGAACTACGTCGGCGGCCCTCTATTGGTGCTCGCCGGTGCTGGCTCCGGCAAGACCAGCGTGATCACGCGCAAGATTGCGCACCTGATCCAGAACTGCGGCATCCGTGCCCAGTACATCGTCGCCATGACCTTCACCAACAAGGCCGCGCGCGAGATGAAGGAACGGGTCGGCACCCTGCTGCGTGCCGGCGAAGGTCGCGGCCTGACGGTCTGCACCTTCCACAACCTGGGCCTGAACATCATCCGCAAGGAACATGAACGGCTGGGCTACAAACCCGGTTTCTCAATCTTCGATGAAACCGATGTCAAGTCGCTGATGACCGACATCATGCAGAAGGAATATGCAGGCGACGACGGCGTCGACGAGATCAAGAACATGATCGGCGCCTGGAAAAACGACCTGATCCTGCCGGCCCAAGCCCTGGAAAATGCCCGCAACCCCAAGGAACAGACCGCCGCCATCGTCTACACCCACTACCAGCGCACGCTCAAGGCGTTCAACGCGGTGGACTTCGACGACCTGATCCTGCTGCCGGTGAAACTCTTCGAAGAGCACGCCGACATCCTCGAAAAGTGGCAGAACAAGGTCCGTTACCTGCTGGTCGACGAATACCAGGACACCAACGCCAGCCAGTATTTGCTGGTGAAAATGCTTATCGGCAAACGCAACCAGTTCACCGTGGTAGGCGACGACGACCAGTCGATCTACGCCTGGCGCGGCGCGCGGCCGGAAAACCTGATGCTGCTCAAGGACGACTATCCGTCCCTGAAAGTGGTGATGCTGGAGCAGAACTACCGCTCCACCAGCCGCATCCTGCGCTGCGCCAACGTGCTGATCTCGAACAATCCGCACGAATTCGAAAAGCAGCTGTGGAGTGAGATGGGCCACGGCGACGAGATCCGCGTGATCCGCTGCCGCAACGAGGACGCCGAAGCCGAGCGCGTGGCCATGGAAATCCTCAGCCTGCACTTGCGCACCGACCGCCCGTACAGCGATTTCGCGATCCTCTATCGCGGCAACTACCAGGCCAAGCTGATCGAGCTGAAACTGCAGCACCATCAGGTGCCGTACCGTTTGAGCGGCGGCAACAGCTTCTTCGGGCGCCAGGAAGTGAAAGACCTGATGGCCTACTTCCGCCTGATCGTGAACCCGGACGACGACAACGCCTTCCTGCGGGTGATCAACGTGCCGCGCCGGGAAATCGGCTCGACGACCCTGGAAAAACTCGGCAACTACGCCACCGAACGCAAGATCTCGATGTACGCCGCCACCGATGAACTCGGCCTGGGCGAGCATCTGGACAGCCGCTTCACCGATCGCCTGTCGCGCTTCAAGCGCTTCATGGACAAGGTGCGCGAGCAGTGCGCCGGCGAAGACCCGATCTCCGCCCTGCGCAGCATGGTCATGGACATCGACTACGAGAACTGGCTGCGCACCAACAGCTCCAGCGACAAGGCCGCGGACTACCGGATGAGCAACGTCTGGTTCCTGATCGAAGCCTTGAAGAACACCCTGGAAAAAGACGAAGACGGCGAAATGACCGTAGAGGACGCCATCGGCAAACTCGTCCTGCGTGACATGCTGGAACGTCAGCAGGAAGAGGAAGACGGCGCCGAAGGCGTGCAGATGATGACCCTGCATGCGTCCAAGGGCCTGGAATTCCCTTACGTGTTCATCATGGGCATGGAAGAGGAAATCCTCCCGCACCGCTCCAGCATCGAAGCCGACACCATCGAAGAAGAACGCCGCCTGGCCTACGTGGGCATTACCCGCGCGCGCCAGACCCTCGCGTTTACCTTCGCCGCCAAGCGCAAACAGTACGGCGAGATCATCGACTGCGCGCCAAGCCGCTTCCTCGATGAGCTGCCGCCGGACGACCTGGCCTGGGAAGGCAACGACGACACACCGACCGAAGTCAAAGCCGTGCGGGGCAACAGCGCATTGGCTGATATACGCGCGATGTTAAAGCGCTAGAATTGACCACTTTTTTAAAACCTTAGGGCGCACAAGGCGCCAACAGAGGACAGCTTCATGGAAGCCCTGCACCAGAAAATCCGCGAACTAGGCATTGTGCTTTCCGACCAGGTCCTGAAGGTCGACGCCTTCCTGAACCACCAGATCGACCCGGCCCTGATGAAGCTGATCGGCGACGAATTCGCCACGCTGTTCAAGGATTCGGGCATCACCAAGATCGTCACCATCGAGGCCTCGGGCATCGCTCCGGCGATCATGACCGGTCTGAACCTCGGCGTGCCGGTGATCTTCGCCCGCAAGCAACAGTCCCTGACTCTGACTGAAAACCTGCTGTCGGCGACCGTTTACTCGTTCACCAAGAAGACCGAAAGCACCGTGGCCATCTCCCCGCGTCACCTGACCAGCAGCGACCGCGTGCTGATCATCGACGACTTCCTGGCCAACGGTAAGGCGTCCCAGGCGCTGATCTCGATCATCAAGCAAGCCGGCGCCACCGTCGCGGGCCTGGGCATCGTGATCGAGAAGTCGTTCCAGGGCGGCCGTGCGGAGCTGGATTCGCAGGGTTACCGCGTCGAGTCGCTGGCTCGCGTGAAGTCGCTGAAGGATGGCGTGGTTACTTTCATCGAGTAATCGCTGAAAGGCGCAAGCTTGCCGCCGCATCCCCGGGATGCGGCGGATGCTACTGCGCGGTGGCCTTCAGGCCAGTGAGCAACAACCGCTGAAACAGGTCTTCCTTCAGACCTTCCGGGTTCGTGAGTTGCATCCGCTCCAGATGCTCCGGATACAGCGAAGCCTCAGGCGCATCCAGCGCTGCCTTGCCCAGCTCCAGAATCTCGGTCAGCTTGAACTTGCTCTTGAGCCAGTTCAGCGCCCGCAACAGATCCTTCTCGACCTCAGTGAAATCGCAGCCCAGCGGATACTCCGGAAACAGGTTCGGATGCCGCGCGGCAATCGCCTGCAAGCGTTGCGGGGTGTTGTCGGTAAAGCGCGGATCGAGACGGAAATCCTTCGGCAGTTTGCCGACCTTCTGTGCCTGCTCGATCAGGCCCTGCTGGAAGCGCGAGTCGCTGATGTTCAACAGCGCCTCGATCACCACCGCATCCGGCTTGCCGCGCAGATCGGCGATGCCGTACTCAGTCACCACGATATCGCGCAAATGCCGTGGAATCGTGCAGTGGCCGTATTCCCAGACAATGTTCGAACTGACATCGCCACCGGATTCGCGCCAGCTGCGCAGCAGCAGAATCGAGCGCGCATCGTGCAGCGCATGGCCCTGGGCAACGAAGTTGTACTGGCCGCCGACGCCGCTGAGCACCCGCCCGTCTTCCAGTTGATCCGCCACCCCGGCGCCCAGCAGGGTCATGGTGAACACGGTGTTGATAAACCGCGCATCCAGACGCTGCAGGCGCTTGAGCTCTTCCTGACCGTACAGCTCGTTGATGTAGCTGATGCGGGTCATGTTGAACTCAAGGCGTTTGCTCAGCGGCAACTCACGCAAACGCTCATAAAAACTACGCGGCCCCAGGAAGAAACCGCCATGGATCGACAGGCCATCGGTTTGCGCAGCCTCGTCGAGGGTGCCGGCGTTGGCCTGCTCCTGAGTCTGCACATCCGGGTAAACCTTGCGCCGGATGATCCCGGCTTCGGCCAGCACCAGCAGACCGTTGACGAACATTTCGCTGCAACCGTACAGGCCTTTGGCGAACGGCTCGATGCCACCCTCGCGTTCGATCAACTGTGCCCACTGGCTGAGGTTCACATCGGCCAGCAAGTCCTGGTATCCGGCGTTGTCGGCCTGACGCGCCAGCAACGCAGCGGTCAGCGCGTCGCCCATCGAACCGATGCCGATCTGCAAAGTACCGCCATCGCGTACCAAGGTACTGGCGTGCAAACCGATGAAGTGATCCTGAAACCCGACGGGCATGTTTGGCGTGGAGAACAGTGTGCTGCTGTCCTTCTCGTCGATCAGCAGGTCGAAGGTATCGATATCGACTTCGGCATCGCCCGGCATGTACGGCAACTCGGTGTGCACCTGGCCGACCAGCAGAATGGTCTCCCCCGCTGCCCGGCGTTTGGCGATCATCGGGAACAGGTCGAGGGTGATGTCCGGGTTGCAGCTCAGGCTCAAGCGATCCGGGTGTTCGCTGCTGCTGGCGAGCAACTGCGCCACCAGGTTCAGGCCGGCGGCGTTGATGTCACGGGCGGCGTGGCTGTAGTTGCTGCTGACGTAATCCTGCTGGGCTGGCGCGCTGTTGAGCAGGCTGCCAGGCTGCATGAAGAATTGCTCGATGCGGATGTTGGACGGCAGGCTGTCGCGGTGCAGGTCGGCAAGAAATTCCAATTCCGGGTAATCACCGAACACCCGCTCGACGAAGGGTTCGATAAACCGCTTCTGCAAACCGTCGCCCAACGCCGGACGGCCGAGGCACAGGGCGGTGTAGATCGTCAGCTGCCGTTCGGGCAATCCGGCAACCCGCCGGTACAGCGCGTTGACGAAGGGATTGGGTTTGCCCAGCCCCAGCGGCAGGCCCATGTGGATGTGCGCCGGCAACCGCGCCAGCACGTCGTCCACTGCCTGTTCGATCGAACACAACTGCACCATCTGAAGCCTCCTGCCCGTTCCGTGAATAGAGGTACGACCGAGATTGCCGGTTGTTTGCTGCAAAGAACAGCCTCGGGCCCAAATCGCGGGCACAAAAAAACCGTCCGAAGACGGTTTTTTTCGTCAGAAGCGCGGCTTATTTCAAGCCGGACATCTTCTGGATCGCGCCCTTCAGCTCGTCGTCCGAGCAATCAGCGCAGGTGCCTTTCGGCGGCATGGCGTTGATGCCGGTGATGGCCTTGGCCAGGATGCCGTCGAGGCCGCCCTGGTGATCGGCGCGCTCTTTCCAGGCTGCGGCGTCACCGATTTTCGGAGCGCCCAACAGGCCGGAGCCGTGGCAAGCGTTGCAATGTTTGGCAATCACTTCGTCCGGCGTCTTGGCGCCGCCACCGCCGCCTGCCGAAGCAGCGACTTCCATCCCCTTGCACTCTTGCCCTTGAACACACACCTGGCCGACAGGCTCGAGGCGTTTGGCAATGTCGTCATTCGTCGCAGCTTGAGCGCTGACAGCCCAGAGGGCCAGTACGGTTGCTGGTGCAGCCAGCATTTTCATAATTAGGTTCACGCGTTCACCCTCAATGGTGGCTATTCACGCCTGCGGCCACGGTTCGCAGGCGGGCGCAAGTATAGCGGTTAGCCCGCTTCACTGAAACAACCCCAAAGTCGAAGGGGTTATATCGCGCTGTGGAAAAACGTTTCGGGTGCCTTCGCCGGTATGGCCTGGCGCCTCTTTGTTTAAAAATTCGCCGGCGTGGCTGCGCTGATTAGTCGCGCCGGTGCATCGAACGGATTACGGAAACGATGCGGCTTGGTACTTTCAAAGTAGTAGCTGTCGCCGGCTTCGAGGATAAAAGTTTCAAGACCCACCACCAGTTCCAGGCGACCTTCCACCAGAATCCCGGTTTCCTCGCCTTCGTGGGTGAGCATTTCTTCGCCGGTGTCGGCGCCCGGCGGGTAGATTTCATTGAGGAACGCGATGGCCCGGCTCGGGTGCGCGCGGCCGACCAGTTTCATGGTCACGGCGCCGTCGGAAATGTCGATCAGCTCGTTGGCCTTGTAGACGATCTGGGTCGGTTTTTCCTGCAGGATCTCTTCGGAAAAGAACTCGACCATGGACATGGGAATCCCGCCCAGAACTTTCCTCAGCGAACTGATCGAAGGGCTGACGCTGTTCTTTTCGATCATCGAAATGGTGCTGTTGGTGACGCCCGCGCGCTTGGCGAGTTCACGCTGGGAAAGCCCTTTGAGCTTGCGGATCGATTGCAGTCGTTCACCGACGTCCAAGGCTGGAGCCTCCTGATGCTGTAGAAATATTGAGCGTTATCATGGCGACAGCGTTCAGTATTTACAACACTTGGGCCCCGCTTGCGCTTCAACCCTCGGAATAGAGCCTTGGTACCCGGCGCAGGTTGCAGAAGATCTGGTACGGAATGGTGTCCGCCCACTTCGCCACGTCGCTGGCGAGGATGTTCTTGCCCCACAACTCGACGGTCGAACCGAGGCCGGCTTCCGGCACGTCGGTCAGATCGATGCACAGCATGTCCATCGACACCCGGCCAAGAATGCGGCTGCGCTGACCGGCCACCAGCACCGGGGTGCCGGTGGGCGCCTGACGCGGATAACCGTCGGCGTAACCCATGGCGACCACGCCGATGCGCATCGGCTTGTCGGTGATGAATTTCGCGCCGTAACCCACCGGTTCGCCGGCCGGCAGCTCACGCACGCTGATGACTTTCGACTCCAGCGTCATCACCGGTTGCAGGCGCTCGGCCACGGCGTTGGCTTCTTCGAACGGAGTGGCGCCGTAGAGCATGATGCCCGGCCGCACCCAGTCGCTATGAATCTGCGGCCAGCCCAGCACCGCCGGCGAGTTGCGCAGGCTGACTTCAGCGGCCAGGCCCAGACGCGCTGCTTCAAACACCGCAACCTGATCGGCGCTGCTCTGCTCGTGCAGCTCATCGGCCCGGGCGAAGTGGCTCATCAGCACGACTTTCGCCACGTTGCCGCTGGCCAGCAGACGCTGGTAAGCCGCCGGGTAATCCTTCGGATGCAGGCCAACCCGGTGCATGCCCGAGTCGAGCTTCAGCCACACGGTAATCGGTTTGCTCAACGCCGCCTGCTCGATCGCTTCGAGCTGCCACAGCGAATGCACCACGCACCAGAAATCGTGCTCGACGATCAGCGCCAGCTCATCGGCCTCGAAAAAACCTTCGAGCAACAGCACCGGCGCGCGAATCCCGGCGGCACGCAGCTCCAGCGCTTCTTCGATACAGGCCACCGCGAAGCCGTCCGCTTCAGCCTCCAGCGCCTGAGCGCAACGCACCGCGCCATGGCCGTAGGCATCGGCCTTGATCACCGCCAGTGCCTTGGCACCGGTGACTTCACGGGCGATACGGTAGTTGTGACGCAGGGCTTGAAGGTCGATCAGGGCACGGGCAGGACGCATGGCAGCAGACTTCTTGGCGGTCATGGGAATAAAAACCGGCGCTGGCTGACGGCGTGAACCGCCAACAGCACCGGGAGAGGGATCTTTACAACGGGTTACGGCAACGCGGCGACGATGGAGATCTCGACCAGGATGCTCGGCTTGGCCATCTTCGCTTCAACCGTGGCACGGGCCGGGGCGGCGCCCTTGGGCAGCCACTGATCCCACACCGAATTCATGCCGGCAAAGTGCGCTTCGATATCGTTCAGGTAGATCGTCGCCGACAGCAGATGCTGTTTGTCGGTGCCGGCCAGATCGAGCAGACGCTCGATGTTGGCGAGGACGTCGCGGGTCTGCTGTTCGACACCGGCGTTGAAGTCATCGCCGACCTGCCCGGACAGATACACCGTACCGTTGTGGCTGACGATCTGACTCATGCGCTCATTGGTGAGCTGGCGCTGGATTGCCATGCTTTGCGGACTCCTGGGTGGTGTTGCCATAACGGGAAATATCGAGGCCTTCGGCGCTGATCTGTGGCTTTTTCTTCGCCATCAAATCAGCCAGCAAGCGACCGGAGCCGCACGCCATGGTCCAGCCGAGGGTGCCGTGACCGGTGTTCAGGAACAGGTTCTTGAACGGGGTGGCGCCGACGATCGGCGTGCCATCCGGGGTGGTTGGACGCAGGCCGGTCCAGAAACTCGCTTCGGCCAGATTGCCGCCCTGAGGATAAAGGTCGTTGACGATCATCTCCAGGGTTTCGCGCCGGCGCGGGTTCAGCGACAGGTCAAAACCGGCGATCTCCGCCATGCCGCCGACGCGGATGCGGTTGTCGAAACGGGTGATCGCGACTTTGTAAGTCTCGTCGAGAATGGTCGAGGTCGGGGCCATCGCCGGGTTGGTGATCGGCACGGTCAGCGAGTAGCCCTTCAACGGATACACCGGGGCCTTGATGCCCAGCGGCTTGAGCAGTTGCGGCGAGTAGCTGCCGAGGGCCAGCACGTAGCGGTCAGCGGTTTCCAGCTTGCCGTCGATCCACACGCCGTTGATGCGGTCACCGGCGAAGTCGAGGCGCTGGATGTCCTGGCCGAAGCGGAACTCCACACCGAGCTTGGTGGCCATTTCGGCGAGGCGGGTGGTGAAGATCTGGCAGTCGCCGGTCTGGTCGTTCGGCAGGCGCAGGGCACCGGCGAGGATGTCGGTGACACCGGCCAGAGCCGGTTCGACGCGGGCAATGCCGGCGCGGTCGAGCACTTCGAACGGCACGCCGGATTCTTTCAATACGGCGATGTCCTTGGCGGCGTTATCCAGTTGCGCCTGGGTGCGGAACAACTGGGTCGTACCGAGGCTGCGGCCTTCGTAGGCAATGCCGGTTTCGGCGCGCAATTCATCGAGGCAGTCGCGGCTGTACTCGGACAGACGCACCATGCGCTCCTTGTTCACCGCGTAACGGTTGGCGGTGCAGTTGCGCAGCATCTGCGCCATCCACAGGTACTGATCGATATCGGCGGTGGCCTTGATTGCCAGCGGCGCATGGCGTTGCAGCAGCCACTTGATGGCCTTGAGCGGTACGCCCGGCGCGGCCCACGGCGAGGCGTAGCCCGGGGAGACCTGGCCGGCGTTGGCGAAACTGGTCTCCATGGCCGCGGCGGGCTGCCGGTCGACCACCACCACTTCAAACCCGGCACGGGCCAGATAGTAAGCACTGGCGGTACCGATGACGCCGCTACCCAAGACCATAACGCGCATTTTTGTATCCCTCATCGCGGCGTGCCGCATACGTCTGTTGTTAGAGCAATGATGCGCGCAGTGTAAAAAAGATCTGCCAGTGCTTTTCACTGTATAAGCGCCTATATTTGGCGACAATTCTCGGCAAAAACCCTTTTCACGGAGGCGCATCCCCTATGCGTACCAACACTCAGACCAAACGTGAGCTGGACAAGATCGACCGCAACATCTTGCGGATCCTGCAGGCGGACGGGCGGATTTCATTCACCGAACTGGGCGAGAAGGTCGGGCTCTCCACCACGCCGTGTACCGAGCGGGTGCGGCGCCTGGAGCGCGAGGGGATCATCATGGGCTACAACGCCCGCCTGAATCCGCAGCACTTGAAGGGTAGTCTGCTGGTGTTCGTCGAGATCAGCCTCGACTACAAATCCGGCGATACTTTCGAAGAGTTCCGACGCGCGGTGCTGAAATTGCCCCACGTACTCGAATGCCACCTGGTGTCAGGGGATTTCGACTATCTGGTGAAGGCGCGGATTTCCGAAATGGCCTCGTACCGCAAGCTGCTGGGCGACATCCTGCTCAAGCTGCCGCACGTACGCGAATCCAAGAGCTACATCGTGATGGAAGAAGTGAAAGAGAGCCTGAGCCTGCCGATTCCGGACTGAGCTCAGACCAGCACCTGGCGATTTTCGGCCATGTACTCGAACACCTGCTTCTCGACCCGTGGATGAATCAGCTCCACCGGCCGCCGGCCGTTGGGGCAGGGCAAGGTCTGGGTGGTGCCGAACAAACGGCAGATCAGCGGCCGCTCGTCATACACCGTGCAGCCATTTGGCCCCAGGTGCACACAGTTGAGCTCTTCCATCGCTGCGTCCTGCTCGGCACGGGTCTTGCGCGGCAGGCGGGACATTTCCTCGGGCGAGGTAGTCACCGGCCCGCAACAGTCATGGCAGCCCGGCACGCATTCAAACGTGGGAATCTGCTGACGCAGGGTGCGGATTTTCTGACTGTTGCAGCTCATTGCAGCGGTAACCGGAGTGAAATAGGCGGCAATTGTGCCGCAAAAGCCGTGATCCAGACACCACGGGCCGACCAATGTTGCCCAGCCTCGGGCCTGCGGCTTATGCTCCGTCAAATTTTCTCGACACCCGCTCAGGATGACGCCCATGAATGCCCGCGCCCAAGCCACCGCGAGCCAACCCCACGTTGCCTCCTATTACGCCGCCAGCAGCCTGCCGCAACCCGACCATCCGGTGCTGCAAGGTGAACTGATCGCGGACGTGTGCGTGGTCGGTGGTGGTTTCTCCGGGCTGAACACCGCGCTGGAGCTGGCGGAGCGCGGCTTGAGCGTAGTGCTGCTGGAAGCGCACCGGATCGGCTGGGGCGCCAGCGGTCGCAACGGCGGGCAGCTGATTCGCGGGGTCGGTCACGGTCTCGATCAGTTCGCCAACGTGATCGGCGCCGACGGCGTGCGCCAGATGAAACTCATGGGCCTGGAAGCGGTGGAAATCGTCCGCCAGCGCGTCGAGAAATTTCAGATCTCCTGCGACCTGACCTGGGGTTACTGCGACCTCGCCAACAAACCTTCCGACCTGGAAGGTTTTGCCGAAGACGCCGAAGAGCTGCGCGGCCTCGGTTATCGCTATGAAACCCGACTGCTGCAGGCCAACGAAATGCACACCGTGGTCGGCTCCAAACGCTACGTCGGCGGTTTGATCGACATGGGTTCCGGGCATCTGCACCCGCTGAACCTGGCACTCGGCGAAGCCGCCGCGGCGCAGCAACTCGGGGTAAAGCTGTTCGAGCAATCGGCGGTCACCCGTATCGACTACGGCCCTGAAGTCCGGGTGCACACGGCGCAAGGCTCGGTGCGAGCAAAAACCCTGGTGCTGGGCTGCAATGCCTATCTCAACAATCTGAATCCGCAACTCAGCGGCAAGGTGCTGCCGGCCGGCAGCTACATCATCGCCACCGAACCGCTGAGCGAAGAACAGGCCCACGCCCTGCTGCCACAGAACATGGCCGTCTGCGACCAGCGCGTGGCGCTGGATTACTACCGACTCTCGGCGGATCGTCGTCTGTTGTTCGGTGGCGCCTGCCATTATTCGGGGCGTGATCCAAAGGACATCGGCGCGTACATGCAGCCGAAGATGCTCGAAGTGTTTCCACAGCTCGCGTCAGCGAAGATCGATTTTCAGTGGGGCGGGATGATCGGCATCGGTGCCAACCGTCTGCCGCAGATTGGCCGGCTCGCAGAGCAGCCGAACGTGTATTACGCCCAGGCCTATTCCGGCCACGGCGTGAATGCCACGCACCTGGCGGGCAAGCTGCTGGCCGAGGCCATCAGTGGCCAGCACAGCGGCGGCTTCGACCTGTTCGCCAAAGTGCCACACATCACCTTCCCCGGCGGCAAGCATCTGCGCTCGCCGCTGTTGGCGTTGGGGATGTTGTGGCATCGATTGAAAGAGTTGGTGTGAGCTCGTTCCCACGTTCCTGCGTGGGAATGCATCCAGTGACGCTCTGCGTCACAGCGGACGCGGAGCGTCCGGGGCGGCGTTCCCACGCAGAGCGTGGGAACGATCCCTCTAAATCCGCCAGAACGGCTTCAACCCCTCCTCCAGCGCCTGCTCCCGGGTCAGCCCGATGTCCTTGAGCTGCTCGGGCGTCAGGCGCAGCAACGCCTTGCGCGTGTGCAGACGATGCCAGAACAGGCCCCAGCGACTCAGGCCGGACGGCGCATTGCGCATGATCTCGTTGCGCGCGTTGTCCTGTTGCCCTGCCTCCAGTTCCTGACTGTGTAACGTCAGCCGCACATCGCTCAAACCGTTCATTTTCATTGCTCCTGTTTACTTGGGTAGCCAGAGATTCCATGATGCGCGGGCGAGCAAAAGCATTACAGATTCAACACATCTGTATTAATTCCATACAGATTTGCTGTTCCCGAGACTGAATTGTCGATTTACGCCGCATCTGTACTGGTTTAACGAATCATCTGCATCGAGGCAGTGCCATGACGCTCTATGTGAATCTCGCCGAATTGCTCGGCACCCGCATCGAACAAGGCTTCTACCGTCCTGGTGATCGCCTGCCGTCGGTGCGCGCCTTGAGCGTAGAACACGGGGTCAGCCTGAGCACGGTGCAGCAGGCCTATCGCATGCTGGAAGACAGCGGCCTGGCCACGCCGAAACCCAAGTCCGGGTACTTCGTGCCCGTGGGTCGAGAGCTGCCTGAACTGCCGGCAGTCGGGCGCCCCGCGCAACGGCCGGTGGAGATTTCCCAGTGGGATCAGGTGCTGGAACTGATTCGCGCCGTGCCACGCAAGGACGTGGTGCAGCTCGGTCGCGGCATGCCGGACATCTCGTCACCGACGATGAAACCGCTGCTGCGCGGGCTGGCCCGTATCAGCCGCCGTCAGGACATGCCCGGTCTGTATTACGACAACATCCACGGCACCCTCGAACTGCGCGAACAGATCGCCCGGCTGATGCTCGATTCCGGCTGCCAGTTGAGCGCCAGCGATCTGGTGGTCACCACCGGTTGCCACGAAGCGCTGTCCACCAGCATCCACGCGATCTGCGAGCCCGGCGACATCGTCGCGGTGGATTCGCCGAGCTTCCACGGCGCCATGCAGACCCTCAAAGGCCTGGGCATGAAAGCCCTGGAAATCCCCACCGACCCGCTCACCGGCATCAGCCTCGAAGCGCTGGAACTGGCGCTGGAGCAATGGCCGATCAAGGTTATCCAGCTCACGCCCAACTGCAACAACCCGCTCGGCTACATCATGCCGGAGTCGCGCAAACGCGCCCTGCTCAACCTGGCCCAGCGCTTCGACGTGGCGATCATCGAGGACGATGTGTATGGCGAACTGGCTTACACCTACCCGCGTCCGCGCACGATCAAATCCTTCGACGAAGATGGCCGCGTCCTGCTGTGCAGTTCGTTTTCCAAGACTCTCGCGCCGGGATTGCGCATCGGCTGGGTCGCGCCCGGTCGCTATCTCGAGCGGGTGCTGCACATGAAATACATCAGCACGGGCTCTACAGCACCACAGCCGCAGATTGCCATTGCCGAATTTCTCAAGTCCGGACACTTCGAGCCGCATTTGCGGCGGATGCGCACGCAATACCAGCGCAATCGCGATGTGATGATCGATTGGGTGACCCGTTATTTCCCGGCCGGCACCCGCGCCAGCCGCCCGCAAGGCAGCTTCATGCTCTGGGTCGAACTGCCGGAAGGTTTCGATACTTTGAAACTGAATCGTGCGCTGCACGATCAGGGCGTACAGATTGCCGTCGGCAGCATCTTTTCCGCCTCGGGCAAGTACCGCAATTGCCTGCGCATGAACTACGCAGCCAAACCCACAGCGCTGATCGAAGAGGCCGTGCGCAAGGTCGGCGCGGCCGCGATCAAGCTGTTGGCCGAAGCCGATTAATCCACCGTAAATGCGCCATGACCTTCAAACCGCACCGAATCGACGGGGCGGCTTGAGGCGTCATCGACCCGCGCATCCAGCTCCAGCTCCACTTCCAGCAGGCTGCCCTGGATACCGGCGTCCGCCCGCCATGGAACAACGTGGATACCCGGTCGCAGAAAATCGCCTTCGAGCGCTTGGCCGCTGTCCAGCCGCCAGTGCACCGCCGCACCGTCGAGACGCACGGCCACGATACGCAGTTGCAACGTGCCCGCCGCCCAACGGAAACGTTGCGGATCGGCCGGGGGCGCGACAAAAGCCCAGCGCATCAAGCGCACGTCGGGACACAGCACCCGCAAGTGCACGCTGCGCAGACCAAAGCCCGGGCCCCGGCCATCAAGCGCCGTGCGTTGCAGCAGGTCGGCGCGCGTTGCGCTACCCAGGTTCACGCTCGCGGGCGACAGGCTCGACTGACACGTCTCGGCGCCCGACGCCGGTTGAAATACCAGGTACAGCAACACGACCAGGACCAGCAGAAATTTCATCAGATGCACTCGTTCAGGACAGTTCGGCCGGGGCGCAGGTGGCATCGACCCGCTCGATGAGCGCGCTGTCGTCAGGAGATTCGGAAAGCGGAAAACGCAACACGCACCGCGTGTTGTCAGGGAGCTGCACATGCAGGCGCTGACCGGCTTTTGCGTCAGGCAGAAAAATCGTTCCGGCGTCCTGGACCGTCGTCAGGTAGCGGCCCTGTTCATCGTGAACACTCAACCCCTTGGCCAGCCATTGCCGGTCGACAGTCATGGCGTTGAGCAACAATCGCCGGACGGTGACGAGGGAAAAGTCCAGATGCTGCACTGACCCACGAGCCGGCTGCACCTCCTTCACTCCGTCGAGCACTTCGACGTTGCGCGACAAACTGAGCGGGTCGATTTCCAGCCGTGCGGTCGACCAGGCCGGCAGGCTCGCTGCGACGGCGTGGCCCGAGCCATCGGTCCAGACCGGTCCTTGAGGCGTGTTCAGTTTTACGCCCGAGCGATCACCGGCCTTGAGTACGCCGAAGGTGTCGCGCAGGGGATAAGGCGACAAGGTTGCGCCGTCGCGATGCAGCGCCACACCACCGCGCAGCCCCACATCGTAATCGGTCGCTCCGGATCGCTGGCCGACGCCGACGTCCAGGCTGGTGTAGCGCGGCAGCGCATTGAAACGCACGCCGTAACTGGCCGCAGTCTCATCGCGGTACTCCGCGTTGGCGTTGTAGGCCAGGTTTTCACCCAGTACGTCGCTGACGGCCACGCCCCGGCGCAGGCCGGATCGATCATCACGGCGCAAATAGCCGCGCAGCCTTCGCTGGCCACCGAGCGCCATTCCCAGCGTCAGGTAAGCGGAGTTGCCCAAGCGATCGGGGGCCTTATCACCGACGGCACGTTCCAGGTTCAATGACAGGCTGATGCGCTTAGGCAACGTGCGCGACCACGACAGGCCAAGACGCGACTGCGACGGTTCACCCTGGGTCGAATACCGCGACCACGTCGCCCCGAATGCACCCCATTGATCCACCGATCCGGTGAGAGAAAACACCAGGTGATCGCGACCGGGGGATTCGGCCCGGTGGAGCTCCTGATCCCAGCCGGTGTCTGACAGCGTGCGAAAATTCCGGCTCTGGCGCACCGCGACCAGGCTTGTCGACAGGTGCTCGGACAGTGGCGCACTGAGCGTCAGTTGTGTCTGGCTACCTCCCGCGCCTCGGGAGCGGTCATCGGACAGCACCTGCTTCACGCCCAGTGCGTAGCCGCCGGCCCACTGTCGTTGAAGGCCCCAGCCTGTCGACAGGTAGTCGGTTGCCGCGAGCACACCGGCGCTCAGTCGGGTGGCCTGCCCCCACTCCCAATCCTTGCTGAATGCGGTGAAAGAAGGTGTCTGTCGGTCGTCCGAGCCCAGCCGGCGCACCGTGCCCAGCGCAAAGTTGAACCCGCTCGGCCCGGCCCATTGCGCTTCGTGGAGACTGGCCGCCGGCACCCGCAAGCGCCGCGCCTGTCCATCCTGTTCGTGGACAGTCACCTCCAGATCAATCTGATTGCTCAGCAACGGCAGCGCTCGCAGCGTGAACGGCCCACTCGGCACCATCGTGGTGTAGATCATTACGCCGTTCTGCCGGACTTCAATACGGGCCGGCGAATACGCGACACCCTCCACCTGCCCGCGCGCACCGTCCTGCGCCGTTCGCAATTGCGTGAATGCCACTTCCGGCAGGATCTGCACACCGTTGAACGGCTCACCGGCAAACAAGGGCGATGCGAGATTCAATTGCCCGACCTGCAGACTGGCTTCGGCGTCCTCCAGGGTTCGCGCACCGTAGGCATACAGGTGCTCGAACCGCGAATTGCCGGAGGTCGACGTGTAGGACTGTCGGCTGCGCAACACCCAGTCCCCGGCATTCAGGCCGACCTCCGAGCCCAGGCTTTGAAACCTGTCGTGTTGGCCTTCATGCTGGCTGCCGACCATCAACGCGTCGTAGTTGAACACGCCGGCCGTACCGCCATGGGCGAAATTGTTGGGTGCACGTTCCGGCAGCACCAGTCGGTCGGTCGGTACCAGCAGATCAATCCGTTCGCGTCCCGGATCCAGTTGCACGACTGCTTCGGGAAATCCCTCCACCAGCGTCATGCACTGCTCCGGTTGCAGCTTGTCCATCGAGGGTGGCGGGCGTACTCCGGCAGCGTTCAGCCATTGAGGGTGCAGGCACAATTCGCCCCGCTCGTTGAATGCCACCCGTACACGGCCTCTGGCCTGCCCGTTGACCTCAAGCGCCACTGCATGTTCGCCTTGGGTGAAGCGCGGCGCCTCACGAAAATACGCCGCCAACGCAGGATCGATGCCTCGGTCTCGCAACACGCGGGCGTCGAACTCCAGTGACTCGGCCGCCAGCACGGTGCCGTTGGCCGCGAGCAGCAACACGCCCAAACGAACGCAAAACTTCATCAGCGGGTAACCGGCGCGTCGTAATGGTCGACCGCAAAGCCGTAGGTCGTGGCGGGGAAGATCCTGACCGCCATTGCCCGTGCCGAGGTGTGCAAAGGCAACTCGGCGTGCAGGCGCTCGCCGGGCAGGATGTAAGTCTTGGGCAGATTCACCGAGCGGGTGCCCGGCAGAGGCACAATGGTTTTCGCCAACCGCACCACATAGGGGCTCGGATTGATGACCTGTACACCATTGGCATCCATTGACCAGGTCAGCCGCTTCCACGGCTCGCGCTCGACCGGCAACCCGGCGGGACGCAGAATCACCGGCAGGTTCTGGCGTACACCGAGGGTGACCCGCGCTCCGGCGGCGTCACTGGCCGGGCTGATGCCCTCGAAGATCACTCGCTTCAGGCGTTCGGTCTTCAACGGTTGCCGGTTTTGCAGAATGAATCGCACTTGCTGAATGCCGCCCGGCTCGACCCGGGCGATGGGCGGGGTGAAGATCAGCAGAACATCGTCACTGTCCTCAATGTTCTCAATCGTGGTGTGCAGCAGCGCGGGATGCGTGTCGGTATTGCGCACGTTCATCACCGCTTCACCCGCGCCCTCCTCCACCAACAGCACCGGCGTCTGCGGAACCATTCCGGCGGCGTGGGCCAGCGGTACTGAAAACCATGCGGACAGGCACAGCGGTGCCTTCTTGAGAGCAGTCTTGAAAGAAATGAGCATCGGGATAGTCCGTGAAATCCGGGATGCGATCCGTCAGATGCCGGACCGCGCTCGCATGCGCCAGCCAGTCCCGGTGCCTGAGAGGCACCGGGACGCCGCCGTCAGAGGTAGAACATGTCGAACGTCACGGAGCCGTCCAGCGGGATTTCGTTGGCAATCGGCAGGGCGTTGCTTGGGCCGATGATCGGCAGCAGGTGCATCGGGAAACCGTGGTGGCGGGCGGCAACCGGGCCGGTCGCGGCGCTGGCGCCCCACGAGTACAACTGCGGCGCATTGCTGACCAGCGTGCTGGTCGGTACACCCCATGCCGGGGCTGCCAGCGTCCGGGTCAGCAGTGTCTGGGCATTGCCGTCGGTCTCTGGAATGCCGTGGCGCAAGGCGAAACCTCCAATAGGTGTACCGTCGATTTCACCCAGCCCGTAAAACAGTGCCGGATCGCTTTGCCCGGCACCGTCACTGATACCCGGCAGCTTGGTGCCAGCGCGGTTATCGCGCACCGACACTTCCACGGGAGCCGGCGCATCGCAATTGATGTGCAGGGACACATCGCGACCGGCCAACAGGGTCTGGGTGGTCGGATTCAGCGTCGCCGCCGAAATCTTGCGCAGATCCACCGTGCTGCCACCGGCAAAGGCCGGAATGCAGGAGGTCGGAATAATGGTGCCGATGACATTCAGATCAACGCTTTCTGCCATTGCCATTGTTGGCAGCAGCGCCGCCGCCAGTACTGCAAGACGGTATGTCTTTTTCATAAGCCGTAATCTTCCATTTGATTGACAGTTCAGTCCCTACAAACCTGGTATGTAGGTAAGCGGGCTGATGATTGCGGCTTATGAGAGATAAATCTGTAGGAAACGGGAACGCTAAAACAGCGAAATCACGACTGGTTTAATAGGTAATTTGAGCTCAGTGGCGGGATCCTACGCCGCCACGGCCGGATGCATTGACCGCCATGTCTCCAGGGTCCGAATTTCAGTACGCCTGAAAGCGCAGATCGATCCCGAACCGGGTCAGATCGGCAACCCGGGTCTGCGCTGCCCCTACCCGCCCTTCAAGTTCTACTTCGACATCCATTCGCTGACCTTCCAGTGCAACGCCCGCCCGCGCGGGAATCAGGCTTTGCCCGGCAGGCCAGACAGCCGCACCGGATGCGACACCCGGTTCAAATCCAAGCCACTGCACGGCTTTGCCATCCACCCGGACAGCCATCACATGAACCCTCAACGCCCCTGCGCCAAACCGATAGTCCACGGCATCGGCTGCCGGCGCCACCAGGTCGAGTCGCAGCGGCGCTGTCCGTTCACACTGGACGGTGATCTGCACCCGTCGGCGCCCGAAACTCAACTGGTCATTGTCCAGGGGCTGTTGCAGCAACTGCCCGCGCGTCATCGCACCAAAATCGATGGAAGGCTGCCCCAGCCTGACTGCACAGCCCGACTGCGCCTGTGCCTGATCGGCGATAAACACGACACTGAGCAATGCCAGGCCGATCGTGCCGGTATTCAAACGATGCATGGTCACTGACTCCTTAAACCGCGTGGCAGGTGGCTTGCGCCGTTTCGTACAGCGATCGCGTGTCGGACTGTTCGCCGAGGCTGTAGACCAACCGGCAGCGACTGCCATCGGGCAGCACCACGTGCAAACTCGTGTCTGGCCGGACATCGGGCAAGAAGATCGTGCCGGCCTCCAGTACGTTGGTGATGTACTGTCCCTGCGCGTCGAAAACGACTCCGCCCTTGCGCAGAAGAACGTTGTCGGCGGTGCGCGCCTGTAACAGCAAGCGCCGCGCGATCACCATGTCGAACACCAGATGCGCGACCGCACCACGCCCGGCTTCTACCTCCTGATAAGCGTTGTGCACATCGACATTACGCCCCAGGCTGGCCGTATCCAGTTCGACCCGGCCTTTGCTGTACGCCGGCAGACTCGCTGCCACAGCGTGCCCGGAATGGTCTGTCCAGACAGGGCCACGCGGGGTGTTCAATTTGACGCCAGCGCTGTCGCCGGCCTTGAGCAAGCCGAAGGTTTCGCGCAGCGGATAAGGCGACAGCGTCACGCCATCACGGTGTACCAGCGCACCGCCGCGCAGGCCGATGTCATAGTTCTGGTTACCGGCGCCGCTGCGCGAATAGCCCATGTCCATCTGACTGTAGCGGGGCAACAGGTTGACCCGCCCGTTGAACCCGGCGCTGCCGTCATCCGGTCGCTCGGCGCCGATGCTGTAGGCCAGGGTGTCGCTGAGCTGTTCATTGAATCGCAGACCGCTGCGGGTGCCGCTCACGTCGTCGTTACGCACGTAACCGCGCAGGGTCTGGCGCGCGCCCAGAGGCAAGCTGACACTCAGATAGGCCGCTGTGCCCCGAGCGTCGTCAGGCGCCCCGGCGACATCCCGTTCAACCGTGAAGGTCACATTGGCCCGCCGAATGCTCTGCGACCAGGCCAGAGCGACTCTGGACGTGGCCGTCCCGTCAAACATGGAAAACCGCGAGTAGCCGGCAGAAAAGCCTCCGTACACCGGACTGCTGGTGCTGAGGTTTGCCGTCAGTTGATTGCGCACTCGCTGGAACGGTCGATCATTACGCGAATCCCAGGTGGTGTCCGACAGCGTGCGGAAACCCTGGGTCTGCTGGGTCAGCGCAACACTTGTCGACAACCCTTCACTCAATCGACCGCTGGCAGTCCACTGCAATTGCGTGCCGGATACAGCCTGATCCTGCGCCCGGGAAAGCACCTGGCGCCCACCGAGTATCAGCCGATCACCGATGCCGCCCTGCATCGCCCAGCCCAGCGACTCATAACCCGTACCGAACATGGCGCCGGCCGTGACCTGCCCACGCGGGCCCAACTGCCAGTCCTTGCTGGCGGCGGCAAAGGACGGCGCATCACGCTCGTCGCCGGCATAGCGGCGAACCTGACCGACCGCTAGCGCATAACCTGCCGCCCTGCCCGTCATCCCGCCCCGCAACTGCGTCGCCGGCACAATGAAGCGCCGCTGCTGCCCGTCCTCTTCGTGCACCGTCACTTCCAGATCCACGCTCTGACTGAGCAGCGGCAAACCCACCAGCGTGAACGGCCCACCGGGCACCACCGTGGTGTAGATCAGCGCACCGTTCTGGGTGACTTCGATCCGCGCGGCGGAATAGGCAATGCCTTCAACCCGCGCACCGGAGCTGTCATCGTCCAGCGCCATCAGGGCCAGTTCCGGTTGCACCTGGAAGCCGTTGAACGCCTCACCGGAAAACAACGGCGAGACCATGTTCAACTGACCCAGTTGCAGGTTGGCCTGATAGCGTTCCGATGTGTGCGAGGCGTAGGCATACAAATGCTCAAGGCGATTTTCTCCGGCAAACTCGCTGTACACCTGGCGACTGCGAAACGACCAGTCCGCCGCATTCAGGCCCAGCTCGGCATTCAGATTGCGAAATTGCGAAGACTGGCCGGCGAAACGACTGCCCAGCAGCAAGGCGTCGTAGTTGAACAGGCCTGCCGTGCCCCCGTTGAGAAAGCTGCGACGGGCCGAGCGATCAGGCACCAGCGCATCGGTGGGCAACAGCAATGCGATGTGTTCCTGCGACGGATCGGCTTGTATCACCGCACCCGGAAAGTACCGGGCGAACAGCTCGCATCCCGCGCCACCCGCCGGCTCGACGTAATCCGCCGCCCGCATGCCGCCCCGCTCCAGAAGGGACGGCGTGAAGCACAGTTCCCCCTCGGCATTGAACATGACCTGAACCTGTCCCTTCGGGACCCCGTTCACTGACAGCGAGACTGCCTGTACCCCCTCTCGAAAACGCGGCGCCTGGCTGAAGTACTCTGCAAGGCGCGGGTCCAGTCCACGTGACTTGAGTACATCCTGATTGAACTGCACGGCCTCACGCTCTGCGCTCCAAGCACTTTGGGCACATCCCAGGAAGATCATCAGCGCAGCGCCGGCATAGCAACGCCAATGCATCAATCCGTCACCAAAGGAGCATCGAAGTGCGCAATGGCGAAACCGTAGGTGGTTACTGGGAACAGCCGCACCTGGAGCGGCGAACTGCTCGGGTCAGGCGTCCCACTCAAGGTCAGTTGCTCGCCGGGCAACACGTAGGTGCGTCCCAGATCCATCTCTTTGCTGCCGGGCAGTAGCGTCACCGAATGGCCCAGCCGCACCACATATGGACTGGGATTGCGCACTTGTATCTCAGCACCTTGTCGCGACCACACCAGATGCTTCCAGGGCTCGCGGTCGACCGGCAGATTCGCCGGACGCAGGATCGCCGGAATGTTCTGCCGCACGCTCAGGCTCACTTGCGCCTTGCCCGTCGAGTCCTGCGGCGCGATTCCCTCGAAGATCACGCGCTTGAGGCGCTCGGTCTTCAAAGGTTCCGCACTGCGCAGGATGAAGCGCACGCGCTGCGTCGCACCGGGCTCGACCCGTGCCACCGGCGGAGTCAGCAGGAGCAATGACTCGGTGTCTTGCGGCACGTCTTCAACAGAGGTGTGCAGCAGCGCGGGATGCGACTCGCTGTTGAACACATTGATACCGGCCTCACCCACGCCTTCGTCGAGCACAACGACAGGCGTCTCGGGCACCATTCCCGCCGCCCGGAGAGGGCCGGGCACCCACAAGAAAACCAGCAAGATGCTGGCGATGGCATTTCGCACAAAGGCGTTCATGACGTTGTCCACAGGCGAGCGCGCAGCCGGCTTCCATGCCGGGCCACAGGCCAGCCGATAACATTGATTGAAGATGACAGGCTTCGGAAGCGACCGACGCCTGTCGATGGTTTGCGCGTTGCGCGCCCTGTCAGAGGTAGAGCAGCTCGAACGTTGCCGAGCCGTTGAGTGCGATTTCAGAAGTAATCGGCAGGTTCGCCGACGGGCCGATGACCGGCACCAGCGTCATGGGAAACGTATGCACGACGCCCGGCATCGGGCCTGCGGCCACGGATCCTCCCCACGAGTAGCGAAGATTGCCGCCGTCAGCATTCTTTCCGACCAGCGTTGCAGTATCGAGACCTTCCCAGTTGGCCATGTCCCCTTGCTTGTACATCAACATCGAAGGCTTTCCATCGACGGTCGGTGTACCGTAACGCAGACCGTAACCACCGATCTTGGCGCCTGCGACTTGTCCGATTCCGTAGATGTACATCGACCAATCGGTGCCATCGACGACGATGCCAGGCAGTTGGGTATGCGCCTGGTTGTCATGCACCTTGATCGCCATCGGCGCGATTGCCGAACAACTGATGCTCAGCGTTACGTTGTGGTTTTGCAACTCGGTCTGCCGATCGCGATTCAGTGAACCGGCAGGAATATTCCCCAGGTCGACCGTGTTGCCGCCGGTGAAGGCCGGAGTACACGAGGTCGGGATGATCGTTCCGGTGATACTCAGGTCTGCACCATCGGCCATGGCCAATGCCGGACACAGGGCGCTTGCGACAGCGATTGCACGAAAGGTCTTGCGCATGAAAATTCTCACTCCATAAGAATCGAAAGATGACAGCCAGCTGCGCTTCTTCTGCTGAAAAACAGGAACTTTCCTGCCTCAGAATCAGCGCCGTCATTATTCAGATTGCTTCCCGGCAGCGATGTAAGGCGAGGGCACAATCAGCAACGGAAAAATCGCTGCAAGGCGTAGCTGATATGAGCCGGAAAAATCCTCGGTTTGTTTAAGAAAACGCGTACTGCCGACAGCCATGAGCTACAAACCGCTCTGCTTCAGGGATCGGATTGACTGCCTTTTTCGAACAGGCAACAGGCGGCGTGCGCCGTGCCATACTCCTGACCTCGCCCACACCCGGAACGACCCGACTTGAGCTCCAGACATTTCCTGCCGCCTGCACTGCTGTCCGCCCTGATGCTCGCCGGGTGCGCCTCGCTGGATGTCCCGCGCGAACCGAGCCAGGCGCTGCCGGCGTCCGACTCCACGTTCGGTCGTTCGATCCAGGCCCAGGCGGCGCCCTACAAGGGCCAGTCCGGCTTTCGCCTGCTGTCCAACAGCACCGAAGCCTTCACCGCCCGCGCCGAGCTGATCCGCAATGCGCAACGCAGCCTCGACTTGCAGTACTACATCGTCCATGACGGCATCAGCACGCGAATGCTGGTGGAAGAAGTGTTGAAGGCCGCCGATCGTGGTGTGCGGGTGCGGATCCTGCTGGACGACACCACCAGCGACGGCCTCGACCTGATCATCGCCACCCTGGCGGCACATCCGCAGATCCAGATCCGCCTGTTCAATCCGCTGCACCTGGGGCGCAGCACCGGCGTGACCCGGGCGGCCGGGCGGCTGTTCAACCTGTCGCTGCAACACCGGCGGATGCACAACAAGTTGTGGCTGGCGGACAATAGCGCGGCCATCGTTGGCGGGCGCAACCTGGGCGACGAGTACTTCGATGCCGAGCCCAACCTGAATTTCACCGATATCGACATGCTCAGTGTCGGGCCGGTCGCCGAACAGCTCGGGCACAGTTTCGACCAGTACTGGAACAGCGCCCTGAGCAAGCCGATCGACGAGTTCCTCTCCAGCAAACCCACGTCAAAAGACCTGCAGAACACCCGCACACGCCTGGAAGAATCCCTGGAGGAAACCCGCAAACAGAATCACGCGCTGTATCAACAGTTGATGACTTACCGCACCGACCCGCGCATGGATATCTGGCGCAAAGAGCTGATCTGGGCCTGGAACCAGGCGCTGTGGGATGCGCCGAGCAAGGTGCTGGCCAAAGGCGAACCCGATCCGCAACTGCTGCTGACGACCCAACTGGCGCCGGAGCTGACCGGTGTCAGCAAAGAGCTGGTGATGATTTCTGCCTACTTCGTCCCGGGGCAGCCGGGGCTGGTCTACCTGACCGGCCGCGCGGATGCCGGCGTGTCGGTGAGCCTGCTGACCAACTCGCTGGAAGCCACCGACGTGCCGGCGGTGCACGGTGGTTATGCCCCGTACCGCAAGGCGTTGCTGGAACATGGCGTGAAGCTGTTTGAGCTGCGGCGCCAGCCTGGGGATAACTACGGCAGCGGCCCGCACCTGTTTTACAGCAAGTCCTATCGCGGCTCGGATTCGAGCCTGCACAGCAAGGCAATGATCTTCGACGGCAAAAAATCGTTCATCGGCTCGTTCAATTTCGACCCGCGCTCGGTGCTGTGGAACACTGAAGTCGGGGTGCTGGTGGACAGCCCCGAACTGGCGGCTCACGTGCGCGAACTGGCCTTGCAAGGCATGGCGCCGGCGCTCAGCTACGAAGCGAAACTGCAGGACGGAAAAGTAGTGTGGGTCACCGAGGACAACGGCCAGATGCACACGCTGACCAAGGAACCGGGCAGTTGGTGGAGGCGATTCAATGCGTGGTTCAGCACCACCGTGGGACTGGAGCGGATGCTGTAGCAGCCCGCTCCAGCCGGCTTATCAAGCGGGCTCCGGCACCTTGCCGAACGCCCCTTGCCGCGACAGCAGAATCACCAGCCCGAACGCCCCGGCTGCCATCAACCACGGCAACGCATGCCCGCTGATCCACTGACTGCCCGCCCCCGCCATCAACGGCCCGATCAGACAACCGACGCCCCACAGCTGCGCGACATGCGCGTTGGCGCGCACCAGCGCATCGTCGCGGTAGCGCTCGCCGATCAGGATCAGCGACAGGGTGAACAAACCCCCGGCACTGGCGCCGAACAGCACCCACAGCGGCCAGATCAGCAAAGTGTCGAGCAACATCGGGATCGCCAGACTCGACAGCATCAGCACCACAGCGCAGCCGGTGAACAGGGTCCGCCGTGACAGATAATCCGCCAGCGCACCGATGGGCGATTGCAGCAGCGCATCGCCCACCACCACAGTGCTGACCATCGCCAGCGCAATCTCTGCGGTGAAACCCTGTTGCAGGCAATACACCGGCAACAGGGTCAGGATCATCGCTTCGAACGCGGCGAACAGCGACACGGCCCAGGCGATGGCCGGCAGTTCACGAGCGAACCCCCACAAATCACCGAACGTCACGCTGCTGGCCTCGCTGCTTGGCGCACCGCTGCGACCCAGCAGCAGAAACGGCGAAGCGATCAACAGACCGACACCCACCCAGAAACCATAATCGTGATCGGTGCCCAGTGCGCCCAACAGCAACGGACCAGACAGTTGGCTCAACGCATAACTGCTGCCATACAGCGCCACCAGTCGACCGCGCCAGTGCTCGACCACCAGTTGATTGATCCAGCTCTCGCCGAGGATGAACACGATGGTCAGGATCACCCCGATCATCAGCCGCAGCACCAGCCAGATCGGGTAGCTCGGCAGCAGCGCCAGCAGGCCGATCGACAGCGCCCCGGCCCACAGGCACAGACGCATCAGGTTCGCCGTGCCAAAACGCGCCGCCAGATGACTGGAAATCTTCGCCCCCAGCAACACGCCAATGGCCGGCATTGCCGCCATCACGCCAATGGCGAACGAGCCGTAGCCCCAGCCCTCCAGGCGCAACGACACCAGCGGCATGCTGACACCGAGGGCCAGGCCAACACTCAAGACAGACGCCAACACGGCGAAATACGTCGCCCAACGCATGGTCCACGCTCCTGTGGATATTTTTTATTCACACAAAACCAATGTGGGAGCGAGCCTGCTCGCGATAGCGGTGTCACATTCAACATTGATGTCGACTGTCACACCGCTATCGCGAGCAGGCTCGCTCCCACAGGGATCTCTGTTCGATTCGGGAGCCTGATTCACTCAGGCTCCCGTCAACGATTTACAGCTTGATCCAGGTCGCCTTCAGCTCGGTATATTTGTCGAACGCGTGCAGCGACTTGTCACGACCGTTGCCCGACTGCTTGAAGCCGCCGAACGGTGCGGTCATGTCGCCGCCGTCGTACTGGTTGACCCACACGCTGCCGGCACGCAGGGCCTTGGCGGTCAGGTGTGCCTTGGAAATGTCCTGAGTCCAGACCGCTGCCGCCAGACCGTAAGGCGTGTCGTTGGCGATGTTGATCGCTTCCTCGGCAGTGTCGAAAGCAATGACCGACAGTACCGGGCCGAAGATCTCTTCCTGAGCGATTTTCATCGCGTTGCTCACGCCGTCGAAAATCGTCGGCTCGACGTAGGTGCCACCGGTTTCCTGAAGAATGCGCTTGCCGCCGGCCACCAGTTTGGCGCCGTCGGTGTGGCCCGATTCGATGTAGGACAGCACGGTGTTCATCTGCTGGGTGTCGACCAGCGCGCCAACGTTAGTGGCCGGATCCAGCGGGTTGCCCGGTTTCCAGGTTTTCAGCGCTTCGATCACCATCGGCAGGAATTTGTCCTTGATCGAACGCTCGACCAGCAGGCGCGAACCGGCGGTGCAGACTTCGCCCTGGTTGAAGGCGATGGCGCTGGCGGCGGATTCGGCGGCGGCCTGCAGATCCGGCGCATCGGCAAATACGATGTTCGGGCTCTTGCCACCGGCTTCCAGCCAGACGCGCTTCATGTTCGATTCGCCGGAATAGATCATCAGCTGCTTGGCGATCTTGGTCGAACCGGTGAACACCAGAGTGTCGACATCATTGTGCAACGCCAGCGCCTTGCCGACGGTGTGGCCGTAGCCCGGCAGGACGTTCAGCACGCCTTTCGGAATACCGGCCTCGACCGCCAGTTCGGCGATACGGATGGCGGTCAGCGGGGATTTTTCCGACGGTTTGAGGATCACCGAGTTACCGGTCGACAGGGCCGGGCCGAGTTTCCAGCAGGCCATCATCAGCGGGAAGTTCCACGGCACGATGGCGCCGACCACGCCCACTGGCTCACGGGTCACCAGACCCAGTTGATCGTGTGGCGTAGCGGCGACTTCGTCGTAGATCTTGTCGATCGCTTCACCGCTCCAGCTCAGGGCTTGCGCTGCGCCCGGCACGTCGATGTACAGCGAATCGCTGATCGGCTTGCCCATGTCGAGGGTTTCGAGCAGGGCCAGTTCTTCGGCGTGCTGCTTGAGCAGGCCGGCGAAACGGATCATGGTGGCTTTGCGTTTGGTCGGCGCCAGACGCGACCAGACGCCGGAATTGAAGGTGGCGCGGGCGTTTTCCACGGCGCGCTGGGCGTCGGCGGCGTCACAGCTGGCGATCTTGCCCAGCAGACGGCCATCGACCGGGCTGATGCACTCGAAGGTCTCGCCGGAGACGGCATCGGTGTACTCGCCATTAAGGTAGGCGCGGCCTTCGATCTTCAGGTCGCGGGCGCGTTGTTCCCAGTCGGCACGAGTCAGGGTGGTCATTCGAGTGTCCTCCTCTTGTTCAATACGAGCGCCGCGATCGTCGCGGTCGTCCTCAGGAATACTGCCCGGCCAGCCTGCTTTTCGGCCCAAGGCATCCGCCACCCTAAACCAGCGGCCGGGGTTGTTTCAATATATTTGACATAAGCTCGCCATACGGCCTTGCGGCGTTCAATTTAATCAACATAGACTTTGGCCCTTTCACGCCATCGCGCCGTCATCACGGGAGAAAACAACAATGAACATCCAGAACGTCGTCGACATCAGCCTGACCACAACCGAAGCCGAACGCTATCGCCCGGACCCGGCCAAAGTGCTCAAAGGTGATCCCGAGCAAGCGGTGTTCAATCAATACGACAGCCCATGCGGGCAAATGGGCGTCGGCGTGTGGGAAGGTGCGGTCGGGCAGTGGACGGTGAATTACACCGAGCACGAATACTGCGAAATCCTGCAAGGCGTTTCGGTGCTGCGTGACGGCGAAGGCAATGCCAAGACCCTGCGTGTCGGTGACCGCTTCGTGATTCCCGCCGGTTTCCGTGGCACCTGGGAAGTGCTGGAGGCTTGCCGCAAGGTCTATGTGATCTTCGAGCAGAAGGCCTGAGGCCTTTCGCCAGGCAACAAAAAAGGCCCGTATCGTGAGATACGGGCCTTTTTCGTAAGTCGGGAAAAATCAATTACTTGATTTTGCCTTCCTTGTAGATCACGTGCTTGCGAACAACCGGATCATATTTCTTGATCTCGATTTTGTCCGGGGTAGTACGCTTGTTCTTGTCGGTAGTGTAGAAGTGACCAGTACCGGCGCTCGAGATCAAACGAATCAATTCACGCATGATTAGCTCCCTTAAACCTTGCCGTCGCGACGCAGCTCGGCCAGCACAACGCTGATGCCACGCTTGTCGATGATACGCATGCCTTTGGCGGAAACGCGCAGGCGTACGAAACGTTTCTCTTCTTCAACCCAGAAGCGGTGATGCTGCAGGTTCGGCAGGAAACGACGACGGGTTTTGTTGTTTGCGTGGGAAATGTTGTTCCCAGTCACCGGACCCTTACCGGTAACTTGACATACTCTAGACATGCCTCAGCCCTCTAAAACCACATGCCCAACCCGGCATGGGTTGGCCGCTTAATCTCTAGTCATTGTGGCGCCAGGCGCCGCGATTCTTTAGAGGTCTTACCGGCTACACCTACAAGCGAAGGAACCGGGCCCCTAGAAAAGAGCGCTGCTTTATACCAGAAAGACCACGGAGCAACAACTTTCCGTGTGCAAAGAATGGCTAAAAAGCCGCTTTTTCTGGCCGCAAGCGCCTTGGGCAAAGGCTGCCGGCAATTTTTACCATTCGTCGAAGAAAAACGATCATACCCGCGATCGAGACTTTTCCTGCCGTCTCTTCCGACAAATCCTCGGCCGCACAGCCCCGAAAATGCAAAAAGGGGATAGTCATTTGCAATCGCGACCACTAGGGTAGGCCTTTTCCAGACTGCACTTGCAGATGGGCCTTCGATCTGTAAAGGAAGCCGACCATGCGCCTCGCTGCCCTCCCCCTGCTCTTCGCCCCGCTGTTACTGAGTCCACTGGCCCAGGCCGCCGCCCTGAGCGTCTGCACCGAGGCCAGTCCCGAAGGCTTCGACGTGGTGCAGTACAACTCGCTGACCACCACCAACGCCTCGGCCGACGTGCTGATGAACCGTCTGGTGGACTTCGACACCGCCAGCGGCAAGGTCGTCCCGAGCCTGGCCGACAGCTGGGAAGTCAGCACTGACGGCCTGACCTACGTGTTCAAGCTGCACCCGCAGGTGAAGTTCCACACCACCGACTACTTCAAGCCGACCCGCGAACTGACCGCCGAAGACGTCAAATTCAGCTTCGACCGCATGCTCGACCCGGCCAACCCGTGGCACAAGGTTGCCCAGAGCGGCTTCCCGCACGCCCAGTCGATGCAGCTGCCGAGCCTGATCAAGAAGATCGACGCACTGGATCCACTGACCGTACGCTTCACCCTCGACCACCCGGATTCGACGTTCCTCGCGACCCTGAGCATGGGCTTCGCCTCCATTTATTCTGCTGAATACGCCGACAAGCTCCTGAAGGCCGATGCCACCGACAAGCTCAACAGCCAGCCGGTCGGCACCGGTCCGTTCGTGTTCAACCGGTTCCAGAAAGACGCCTCGATCCGCTACAAGGCCAACCCGGATTACTTCCGCGGAAAACCCGCGGTGGACCCGCTGATCTTCGCCATCACCCCGGACGCCAACGTGCGCCTGCAAAAGCTGCGGCGCAACGAGTGCCAGATCGCCCTGTCACCGAAACCATTGGACGTGCAGGCGGCGAAGCAGGAGCCGACGCTGAAAGTCGAAAAGACTGACGCGTTCATGACCGCATTCGTCGGCATCAACAGCCAGCATCCGCCACTGGACAAACCGGAAGTGCGTCAGGCGATCAACCTCGCCTTCGACAAGGCCAATTACCTGAAGGCTGTTTTCGAAGACACCGCCGAAGCCGCCAACGGCCCGTATCCGCCGAACACCTGGAGCTACGCGAAGAATCTGCCGGGTTACGCCCACGACGTGAACAAGGCCAAGGCATTGCTGGCCAAGGCCGGACTGAAAGACGGTTTCCAGACCACCATCTGGACCCGCCCGTCCGGCAGCCTGCTCAACCCGAACCCGAGCCTCGGTGCGCAGTTGCTGCAGTCGGATCTGGCGGAAATCGGCATTCAGGCGGAAATCCGCGTGATCGAATGGGGCGAACTGATCCGTCGTGCCAAGGCTGGCGAGCATGACCTGCTGTTCATGGGCTGGGCCGGCGACAACGGCGACCCGGACAACTTCCTGACTCCGCAGTTTTCCTGCGCCGCGGTGAAGTCCGGCACCAACTTCGCCCGCTACTGCAACGCCGACCTGGACAAATTGATCAGCGCCGGCAAGACCACCAGCGAGCAAGGTGTGCGCACCAAGCTGTATGAGCAGGCGCAGGCGCAGATCCAGCAGCAGGCATTGTGGCTGCCGCTGGCGCATCCGACGGCGTATGCGCTGACGCGTAAAGACGTGCAGGGTTACTCGGTGAGCCCGTTCGGGCGGCAGGATTACTCCAAGGTCACCCTGAAGTAATCCGTCCCGGCTTGCAGCGACTGCAGTCGCTGCAAGCTACATCCAGCCACACTCCGCCATCGACAACGGCTCGCCATCGCCAACGATAAAGTGATCGAGCACCCGCACATCGATCAAATCCAAAGCCTTCTGCAAACGCTTGGTCAATAATCGATCAGCCTGACTCGGATCGCTGTTTCCCGACGGATGGTTGTGGCACAGGATCACCGCCGCCGCGTTGTTGGCCAGGGAACGTTTCACGACTTCCCGGGGATGCACGGCGGTGTTGTCGATCGAGCCGCGAAACAGCGTCTCGAAAGTCAGCACCTGATGTTTGGAGTCGAGAAACAGGCAACCGAACACCTCGTGCGGTTCGTGACGCAGCATGGCCTTGAGGTAATCACGCACGACCTGCGGGTTTTCCAGCGCCGTTTTCTGGCGCATGCGCTCGGCCAGGTGTCGCCGGCCCATTTCCAGCACGGCCTGCAACTGGGCGAACTTCGCCGGGCCCAGGCCCAATTGCTCACTGAACGTTGCGAGATCGGCCTCAAGCAAGGCACGCAAGCTGCCGAACTGACCCAACAAGTGTCTTGCGACATCCACCGCGCTTTTGCCGGATACCCCGGTGCGCAGAAAAATCGCCAGCAATTCGGCATCGGAAAGACTTCCCGAGCCCTGTTCCAACAGCTTCTCCCGCGGCCTTTCCGCCGCCGGCCAATCGCGAATACTCATACACCTTCCTTGTCTGTGGGCGCCGCTGTTCCGTAGCGGTCGCTGTGATATCGTAGCCCATCTTTTTTGCGGGCGAATTCACCCTGGGGAGGGGGTTTCGCCACGTATGTCACCAACGAAATGAAAGGCAGACCTATGCAGCGGCTGTATCGGAAACGCATCGTTCTGGGCGTCGGCGGCGGTATTGCTGCCTACAAGAGCGCCGACCTCGTGCGCCGCCTGATCGATCAGGGCGCCGAAGTGCGCGTGGTCATGACCCGTGGCGGCAGCGAATTCATCACCCCGCTGACCATGCAGGCGCTGTCCGGCCACCCGGTTCACCTGGATCTGCTCGACCCGGCTGCCGAAGCGGCGATGGGCCACATCGAACTGGCCAAATGGGCCGATCTGGTGCTGATCGCCCCGGCCACCGCCGACCTGCTGGCCCGCCTGGCCCAAGGCATTGCCAACGATCTGCTGACCACGCTGGTGCTGGCCACCGACGCCATCGTCGCGGTCGCCCCGGCCATGAACCAGGCCATGTGGCGCGACCCGGCGACCCAGGCCAACCTGCAACTCCTTGAAAGCCGTGGCCTGAAGACCTTCGGCCCGGCCTCCGGCAGCCAGGCCTGCGGCGACGTCGGCATGGGCCGCATGATGGAAGCCACCGATCTGGCCCAGCTCGCGGCAGACTGCTTCCAGCGCCAGGCACTGACCGGCAAGCACGTGGTCATCACCGCCGGCCCGACCCAGGAAAACATCGACCCGGTGCGCTACATCACCAACCACAGCTCCGGCAAAATGGGCTTCGCCCTGGCTGAAGCGGCGGTGGAAGCCGGCGCCCGCGTGACCCTCATCAGCGGCCCGGTGCACCTGCCGACGCCGGATCGCGTCACCCGGATCGACGTGGTCAGCGCCCGAGACATGCTCGCCGCGTGCGAAGCCGCGATCCCTTGCGACATCTTTATCGCCTCGGCGGCGGTGGCGGACTACCGTCCGGAAGTCGTCGCCCCGCAAAAATTAAAGAAAGACCCTACGAGCGGCGACGGCTTCGTCCTGCAAATGGTGCGTAACCCAGACATCCTGGCCACCATCGCGACCCGTCCCGACCGTCCGTTCAGTGTCGGCTTCGCTGCCGAGACCGAACACCTGCTCGACTACGCTGCACGCAAGCTGAAGGACAAGAATCTCGATCTGATCGTCGCCAACGACGTCGCCAACCCGAGCATCGGCTTCAACAGCGAAGAAAACGCCTGCAGCGTCATCGACCGTGGGCTGCACGCCACGGTTTTCGCCCAGACCAGCAAGGGCAAGATCGCTCGCCAGCTGGTCACTTTTATCGCCGAACGTCTGAACCAGGTTTAATTTACATGCACGCTTTGCAAGCCAAGATCCTCGACCCACGCATCGGTACCGAATTCCCGCTGCCGCAATACGCCACACCGGGCTCCGCCGGCCTCGACCTGCGCGCCATGCTGCAAGAGGACATCGTGATCAAGCCGGGTGAAACCGTGCTGATCCCGACCGGTCTGTCGGTCTACATCGGCGACCCGAACCTTGCCGCGCTGATCCTGCCGCGCTCGGGCATGGGCCATAAGCACGGCATCGTGCTGGGCAATCTGGTCGGCCTGATCGACTCCGACTACCAGGGCCCGCTGATGGTGTCCTGCTGGAACCGTGGCCAGACCGAATTCACCATGCCGGTCGGCGAGCGCCTGGCGCAGTTGGTGCTGGTGCCAGTGGTGCAGGCGCACTTCGAAATGGTTGAAGAGTTCGTCGAGACCGAGCGCGGTGCTGGCGGTTTCGGCCATTCCGGCACCAAGTGATTGGTGTTGTGGCGAGGGAGCCTGCTCCTTCGCCACAAAAATACGCAGATTCATCTGGAAGCTTTACCGCTGAAAATCAAGGCATTGGCAGGCCAAAGCCACGCCGCACAAGGCGTCATGGCCCTTTCACACCACGAACTCTCTGTGAAAACCGCCGTCATACCCTTCAGTTTGAGCTTGCCGTCGAATGAGTCGTCGGTGTGTCCAGCCACTTTCGAGATGGAGCATTTTCGCAGATGAGCACCCCCGCCCAAGTCGCCCCGAAGCTTCCCGACAGCATCTTCCGCGCCTACGACATTCGCGGCACCGTGCCGGAATTCCTCAATGCCGAAACCGCCTACTGGATCGGTCGCGCCATCGGCTCCCAGAGCCTGGCTCAAGGTGAACCGAACGTGTCCGTCGGCCGTGACGGTCGCCTGTCCGGTCCGGAACTGGTTGCTGCGCTTATTCGCGGCATCGCCGAAAGCGGCTGCCACGTCAGCGACGTCGGCCTGGTGCCGACGCCTGCGCTGTATTACGCCGCTAACGTGCTGGCCGGCAAATCCGGCGTGATGCTCACCGGCAGCCACAACCCGTCGAACTACAACGGCTTCAAGATCGTGATCGCCGGCGACACCCTCGCCAACGAACAGATCCAGGCCTTGCACGAGCGCCTCAAGACCGGCAATCTGAGCAGCGGTACGGGCAGCGTGACCCAGGTCGAAATCCTCGACCGTTACAACACCGAAATCGTCCAGGACATCAAACTGGCCCGACGCCTGAAAGTCGTGGTCGACTGCGGCAACGGCGCGGCCGGCGTGATCGCCCCGCAACTGATCGAAGCGCTGAACTGCGAAGTCATCCCGCTGTTCTGCGAAGTCGACGGCAACTTCCCGAACCATCACCCGGACCCGGGCAAGCCTGAAAACCTCGTCGACCTGATCGCCAAGGTCAAGGAAACCCAGGCTGACATCGGCCTGGCCTTCGACGGCGACGGCGACCGCGTTGGCGTGGTGACCAACACCGGCACCATCGTGTTCCCGGACCGCCTGCTGATGCTGTTCGCCCGTGACGTGGTGGCGCGCAACCCGGACGCGGAGATCATCTTCGACGTCAAATGCACCCGTCGCCTGATCCCACTGATCAAGGAATATGGCGGTCGGCCGCTAATGTGGAAGACCGGTCACTCGTTGATCAAAAAGAAAATGAAACAATCCGGCGCACTGCTGGCCGGCGAAATGAGCGGGCACATTTTCTTCAAGGAACGCTGGTTCGGTTTCGACGACGGCATTTACAGCGCCGCACGGCTGCTGGAAATCCTCAGCAAGGAAAAATCCGACGCGGAAACGCTGTTCGCGACCTTCCCGAACGATATTTCCACGCCGGAAATCAATATCCATGTGACCGAAGAGAGCAAATTCAGCATCATTGATGCACTGCACGATGCCCAGTGGGGCCCAGGCGCCGACCTGACCACCATTGACGGCGTGCGGGTCGACTACGCCAAAGGCTGGGGCCTGGTGCGCGCGTCCAACACCACACCGGTGCTGGTGCTGCGCTTCGAGGCCGATGACGAGGCTGAATTGCAGCGCATCAAGGCTGTGTTCCATGCCCAACTGAAACGCGTTGCACCTGATCTCCAACTACCGTTCTGATTGCTGATTCACCCGGAGCCCTGAATGACCCTCGAACGCGATGCCGCCGCCAACACTGCCAAGGTCCTGTCCGAAGCGCTGCCTTACATCCGCCGATACGTCGGCAAGACCTTGGTGATCAAATACGGCGGCAACGCGATGGAAAGCGAGGAGCTGAAAACCGGCTTCGCCCGCGACATCGTGCTGATGAAGGCCGTGGGCATCAACCCGGTGGTCGTGCACGGCGGTGGCCCGCAGATCGGTGATCTGCTCAAGCGCCTGTCGATCGAAAGCCATTTCGTCGACGGCATGCGCGTCACCGACGCCGCGACCATGGACGTGGTGGAAATGGTCCTCGGCGGCCAGGTCAACAAAAGCATCGTCAACCTGATCAACCGCCACGGCGGCAGCGCCATCGGCCTGACCGGTAAAGACGCCGGGCTGATTCGTGCGAAGAAGCTCACCGTCACCCGCCAGACCCCGGAGATGACCCAGCCGGAAATCATCGACATTGGCCATGTGGGCGAAGTGGTCGGGATCAACACCGAACTGCTGAACCTGCTGGTCAAAGGCAACTTCATCCCGGTGATCGCGCCGATCGGCGTGGGTGAAAACGGCGAGTCGTACAACATCAACGCTGACCTGGTGGCTGGCAAGGTCGCCGAAGCGCTGAAAGCCGAGAAGCTGATGCTGCTGACCAACATCGCCGGTCTGATGGACAAGTCGGGCACCGTGCTGACCGGCCTGAGCACCCAGCAGGTCGACGACCTGATCGCCGACGGCACCATCTACGGCGGCATGCTGCCGAAGATCCGCTGTGCACTGGAAGCGGTTCAGGGCGGCGTGGGCAGCTCGCTGATCATCGACGGTCGCGTGCCAAACGCGATCCTGCTGGAAATCTTCACCGACACCGGTGTGGGTACGCTGATCAGCAATCGCAAGCGTCCGTAAGCCGTAGCGCATACAAAAAGACCCCGTTCAGCCTGGCTGAGCGGGGTCTTTTTTTGCCTGAAGCTGTGATCAGACGCCGAACTGGGCGCGATAGGCTTCAACGGCTGGCAGGTGCTGCTTGAGCTGCGGATCGTCAGCCAGGAATTCCAGCACCTGGTTCAGCGACACGATGCTGATGACCGGGATGCCGAAATCACGCTCGACTTCCTGAATCGCCGACAGCTCGCCGTTGCCGCGCTCCTGACGGTTCAGGGCGATCAGCACACCGGCAGCCTTGGCGCCGTCCTGGGAAGCGATGATCTGCATCACTTCACGGATCGCGGTGCCGGCGGTGATCACGTCGTCGATGATCAGCACTTCACCGGTCAGCGGTGCACCAACCAGGCTGCCGCCTTCGCCGTGGGCCTTGGCTTCCTTGCGGTTGAAGCACCAAGGCAGGTCACGGTTATGGTGCTCGGCCAGCGCCACGGCGGTGGTTGCCGCCAGCGGGATGCCCTTGTAGGCCGGGCCAAACAGCACATCGAACGGAATGCCGCTCTCGGCGATGGCTGCGGCGTAGAAACGACCCAGCTGCGCCAGCGCGGAACCCGAGTTGAACAGGCCGGCATTGAAGAAGTAAGGACTGGTGCGCCCGGACTTCAGGGTGAACTCACCGAAGCGCAAAACGCCGCGATCGATGGCAAAACGAATGAAATCGCGCTGATACGCTTGCATGAAAAAAACCCCAAATACCACGGATTTAGCTAATTAGCTTGACGCCGTGTATCATACACGCACGCGATTTTTGGGGCCATTTATGCGGATCATCAGTGTGAACGTCAATGGTATTCAGGCTGCAGTCGAGCGCGGTTTGCTCAGTTGGCTGCAGGCACAGAATGCCGACGTCATCTGCCTGCAGGACACCCGTGCCTCCGCCTTTGAACTGGACGACCCAGCCTTCCAACTGGATGGCTACTTCCTTTATGCCTGCGATGCTGAAGTCCCTGCCCAAGGCGGCGTGGCTTTGTATTCGCGGTTGCAACCGAAGGCTGTCATCAGCGGTCTCGGATTCGAGACGGCCGACCGCTACGGGCGCTACCTGCAAGCAGATTTCGACAAAGTCAGTATTGCCACCTTGCTGCTTCCTTCGGGGATGAACGGCGATGAGGACTTGAACCAGAAGTTCAAGCTCATGGACGACTTCGGCAAGTACCTGGACAAACAGCGGCGCAAACGTCGCGAGTACATTTATTGTGGCTCGCTGTACGTCGCGCAGCAGAAGCTCGACATCAAGAACTGGCGCGACAGCCAGCAATCCCCGGGTTTCCTGGCGCCGGAACGCGCCTGGATGGACGAGATTGTCGGCAACATGGGCTACGTAGACGCCCTGCGCGAAGTCAGCCGCGAAGGCGACCAGTACAGCTGGTGGCCGGACAACGAACAGGCCGAGATGCTGAATCTGGGCTGGCGCTTCGACTACCAGATCCTGACCCCGGGCCTGCGGCGCTTCGTGCGCAGTGCACGCCTGCCGCGTCAGCCTCGGTTCTCGCAGCATGCGCCGCTGATCGTCGACTACGACTGGACGCTGACCATCTAAGCGGCCTTTCGCAGACACAAAAAAACCGACATCACTGTCGGTTTTTTTGTGGGCGATCGTTCGTTATTTGATTAACCGCCAGGTGAACGGATAACGGTAGGGGAAACCTTCGTTGGCTTTCACCCCGCCGATAATCGTCAACACCAGCGCCGCAATGGCCAGCAGGCCGAACAACACGAACCCGATAAGCAAAAGCATCAGCACGAAGCAGATCATCGAAGCGATCGCCACGGTGATCTGGAAATTCAACGCTTCCTTGCCCTGGGCATCGATGAACGGATCGGTCTCGCGCTTCATCTGCCACAGAACCAGCGGCCCGATCAGCGTGCCGAACGGAATCCAGATCCCCAGCAAGGCGGACAAGTGACAAAACATGGCCCATTGGCGAACCTCCTGGCTCGGCTTGGGCAGCAACTCTTGCTCATCACTCATCGCGTCCTCCTTGCGGGTTACGAACCTGCTCAGTCGGCCAGTGCAGCCTTTTGCAGTTCGAAGATCTCGTTCATGCCTTTCTTGGCCAGCTCCAGCATCGCGTTCAGCTCTTCAGGCTGGAACGGCGCGCCTTCGGCGGTGCCCTGCACTTCGATGAAACCACCGGTGCTGGTCATCACCACGTTGAGGTCGGTCTCGGCAGCGGAATCTTCAAGATAGTCCAGATCCAGCACCGGCTCGCCCTGGTACATGCCCACGGAAACAGCACCGATCATTTGCTTGAGCGGGTCGCCGCCTTTCAGGCCGCCGCGCTTCTTGATCACTTTCAGTGCATCGACCAGCGCCACCATGGCGCCGGTGATCGACGCAGTGCGGGTACCGCCGTCGGCCTGGATCACGTCGCAATCGACGTACAGGGTGACGTCGCCCAGCTTGGACATGTCCAGCGCGGCGCGCAGGGAACGGCCGATCAGGCGCTGGATTTCCAGGGTACGACCGCCCTGCTTGCCACGGCTGGCTTCACGCTGGTTACGCTCGCCGGTGGCGCGCGGCAGCATGCCGTATTCGGCGGTCAGCCAACCCTGGCCCTGGCCTTTCAGGAAGCGCGGCACGCCGTTTTCGACGCTGACGGTGCAGATGACTTTGGTATCACCGAATTCGACCAGTACGGATCCCTCGGCGTGTTTGGTGTAGTTGCGGGTAATGCGGATCGAGCGGAGCTGATCGGCAGCGCGACCACTTGGACGTTTCATAGGAGATACCTGTACTGGGGACGGAAAACTGCGGAGCATTATAGAGCCGCGCACCGCGCCTGGGCACTCGTTAAAAATTCCGGCCGACGACCGAAGGCCCTGAAACGCGCTTCGCCGACGGCCTGCAGCCCTTTGTCACACCGTGTGTTTGGGCGCATCTGCCGCACTGCGCTACAATCCTGCGCCTTTGCTGCCAGTCGGCTTAAATTCATTGATATCGAGCTGCGGAGCTTCAATTCGCGCCGATCTGTATCGCGAGGTCACCCCATGGTGCACAGCATGACCGCCTTCGCCCGCGTCGAAAAAGCCGGCGTTCAGGGCACCCTGAGCTGGGAGCTGCGCTCGGTCAACAGCCGCTACCTGGAACCCCACCTGCGCCTGCCGGAGTCGTTTCGCGACCTCGAAGGCGCCGTCCGTGAAGCCCTGCGTCAGGGCCTGTCGCGCGGCAAACTGGAATGCACCCTGCGCTTTACCGAGGAAAGCACTGGCAAGCCGCTGCAAGTGGATCGCGAGCGCGCCGCGCAACTGGTCGCCGCTGCCGAAACCGTCGCCGGCCTGATCAAGAACCCGGCCGCGCTGAACCCGCTGGAAGTGCTGGCCTGGCCGGGCGTGCTGGTGGCCGACGCCACCGACCCGCAGGCGTTGAACGCCGAAGCGCTGGCCCTCTTCAATCAAGGCCTGAAAGACCTCAAGGCCGGCCGCGAGCGCGAAGGCGCGGAGCTGGCCCGCCTGATCAACGATCGCCTGACCTCCATCGAGGAAGACGTGGTGACCCTGCGCGAACTGGTTCCGCAGATGCTCGCCACCCAGCGCCAGAAAGTCCTCGACCGTTTCGCCGACATGAAGGCCGAGATGGACCCGCAGCGCCTGGAACAGGAAATGGTCATGCTCGCGCAAAAGAGCGACGTGGCCGAAGAACTGGATCGCCTGAGCACCCACATCATCGAAGTTCGCCGGGTGTTGAAATCCGGCGGCGCCGCCGGCCGGCGCCTGGACTTCCTGATGCAGGAGCTCAACCGCGAAGCCAACACATTGGGCTCCAAGGCCTTCGACCCGCGCAGCACCCAGGCGGCGGTCAACCTCAAGGTGTTGATCGAGCAGATGCGCGAACAAGTGCAGAATATTGAGTAAGGCTACCCCGACATGACCCACAGCACCGGCACCCTGTACATCATTTCCGCCCCCTCGGGCGCGGGCAAGAGCAGTCTGGTCAAGGCCCTGACCGACGCCAACCCGGAGATCCGCGTCTCGATTTCACACACCACCCGCGCCATGCGCCCGGGCGAAGTGGACGGCGTGAACTATCACTTCGTGACCCGCGAAGAGTTCGTGAAGATGGGCGAGCACGGCGATTTTCTGGAACGCGCCGAAGTCTTCGGCAACTTCTACGGCACCTCGCAAAGCCGTCTGCAGCAGACCCTGGACGAAGGCCACGACCTGATTCTGGAAATCGACTGGCAAGGCGCCGAGCAAGTGCGCAAGCTGATGCCGCAGGCCCGTTCGATCTTCATTCTGCCGCCATCGCTGCAGGCCCTGCACCAGCGTCTGACCAACCGCGGCCAGGACAGCGACGAGATCATCGACGGCCGGATGCGCGAAGCGGTCAGCGAGATGAGCCACTACGTCGAGTACGACTACCTGATCATCAACGACGATTTCGCCCACGCGCTGGACGATCTGAAAGCGATTTTCCGCGCCAATCAGCTGCAACAGAAACGCCAACAGGTGCGTTTCGGCAAATTGCTGGCTGAATTGCTGGGCTGAAACAGCACTTCCCAAAACCGCTGCAAGGGCTTTACATTGGCACTTGCAGCGCGTTGAAGAGTCTGGTCAAAAAATCAGCGCTTCCCTAATCGCTGGTGATTTTTTAAACTGTTGAGTCCGCTCGCCCAACCGGGCAGCGCGCATATTGCATTCGCTCCGAGGAATACCATGGCCCGCGTAACCGTTGAAGACTGCCTAGAACACGTGGAAAACCGCTTTGAGCTGGTCATGCTCTCTACCAAGCGTGCCCGTCAACTGGCCACCGGCGGCAAAGAGCCCCTGGTTCAGTGGGAAAACGACAAACCGACCGTAGTTGCGCTGCGTGAAATCGCTGAAGGCCTGATGAGCTACGAGTTCATCGCCGAGCAGGAAATCGTCCACGAAGACCCTGTCTTCGCTGCGTTTGAGGACGAGTCCAACGAGGCCGTCTAAGCCTATGCCTGGTCGACGTAGCACGGCGCGGGATCACAGCCTACGGCAGGAGACATCATGCCGAGCATAGACGCCCTCGCCGATCGCTTATCGACCTACCTCGGCAATGACCAGGTCAACCTGGTCCGCCGAGCGTATTTCTACGCCGAACAAGCCCACGACGGCCAACGCCGCCGCAGCGGCGAGGCGTACGTCACGCATCCTCTTGCCGTGGCGAATATTCTTGCCGACATGCACATGGACCATCAGAGCCTGATGGCCGCGATGCTGCATGACGTGATCGAAGACACCGGTATCGCCAAGGAAGCGCTGCAAGCGCAGTTCGGTGAAACCGTGGCCGAACTGGTCGACGGGGTCAGCAAACTGACCCAGATGAACTTCGAGACCAAGGCCGAAGCCCAGGCTGAAAACTTCCAGAAGATGGCCATGGCCATGGCGCGCGACATTCGCGTGATCCTGGTCAAGCTCGCCGACCGCCTGCACAACATGCGCACGCTGGAAGTGCTGTCCGGCGAAAAACGCCGGCGCATCGCCAAGGAAACCCTCGAGATCTACGCACCCATCGCCAACCGATTGGGCATGCACGCGATCCGCATCGAGTTCGAAGACCTCGGCTTCAAGGCGATGCACCCGATGCGTTCCGCGCGGATCTACCAGGCGGTCAAACGCGCCCGGGGCAACCGCAAGGAAATCGTCAACAAGATCGAAGAATCCCTTGGCCACTGCCTCGCCATCGACGGCATCCAGGGTGAAGTCAGCGGTCGTCAGAAACACCTCTACGGCATCTACAAGAAAATGCGCGGCAAGCGTCGGGCCTTCAACGAGATCATGGACGTCTACGCGTTCCGGATCATCGTCGACAAGGTCGATACCTGCTACCGCGTGCTGGGTGCTGTACATAATTTGTACAAACCGTTGCCGGGGCGCTTCAAGGATTACATCGCGATCCCCAAGGCCAACGGCTATCAGTCGCTGCACACCACGTTGTTCGGCATGCACGGTGTCCCGATCGAGATCCAGATCCGCACCCGTGAAATGGAAGAGATGGCCAACAACGGCATCGCCGCCCATTGGCTGTACAAATCCAGCGGCGACGAGCAGCCGAAGGGCACCCACGCCCGCGCCCGTCAGTGGGTCAAGGGCGTGCTGGAAATGCAGCAACGCGCCGGCAACTCGCTGGAATTCATCGAGAGCGTGAAGATCGACCTGTTCCCGGACGAGGTCTACGTGTTCACGCCCAAAGGCCGGATCATGGAGCTGCCCAAAGGCTCCACGGCGGTCGACTTTGCCTACGCGGTGCACACCGACGTCGGCAACAGCTGCATCGCCTGCCGGATCAACCGTCGTCTCGCACCGCTGTCCGAACCGCTGCAAAGCGGCTCCACGGTCGAGATCGTCAGCGCCCCCGGCGCGCGGCCGAACCCGGCGTGGCTCAACTTCGTGGTCACCGGCAAGGCGCGCACACACATCCGCCATGCGCTGAAACTGCAACGCCGCTCCGAATCCATCAGCCTCGGCGAACGCCTGCTGAACAAGGTGCTCAACGGCTTCGACAGCGCGCTGGAACAGATTCCGGCCGAACGCGTGAAGGCGATGCTCACCGAGTACCGCCTCGAACTGATCGAAGACCTGCTCGAAGACATCGGCCTGGGCAACCGCATGGCCTACGTCGTGGCGCGCCGCCTGCTCGGCGAAGGCGAGCAATTGCCAAGCCCGGAAGGCCCGCTGGCGATTCGCGGCACCGAAGGCCTGGTCCTCAGCTACGCCAAATGCTGCACGCCGATCCCGGGCGACCCGATTGTCGGTCACCTGTCGGCAGGCAAAGGCATGGTCGTGCACCTGGACAACTGCCGCAACATCAGCGAAATCCGCCACAACCCGGAAAAATGCATCCAGCTCTCGTGGGCCAAGGATGTCACCGGCGAATTCAACGTCGAACTGCGCGTCGAGCTGGAACACCAGCGCGGCCTGATCGCCCTGCTGGCCAGCAGCGTCAACGCAGCCGACGGCAATATCGAGAAAATCAGCATGGACGAACGCGATGGCCGCATCAGCGTTGTCCAGTTGGTGGTCAGCGTCCACGACCGTGTGCACCTGGCCCGCGTGATCAAGAAACTGCGCGCCCTGACCGGGGTGATCCGCATCACCCGCATGCGTGCATAACTCAAACATTACAAGGAGTCATACATGACCAAGACCGTTATCACCAGCGACAAGGCCCCGGCCGCCATCGGTACTTACTCCCAGGCGATCAAGGCCGGTAACACCGTTTACATGTCGGGTCAGATTCCCCTCGATCCAAAAACCATGGAACTGGTCGAAGGCTTCGAAGCCCAGACCGTCCAGGTGTTCGAGAACCTGAAAGCCGTGGCCGAAGCCGCCGGCGGCTCGTTCAAGGACATCGTCAAACTGAACATCTTCCTCACCGACCTGAGCCACTTCGCCAAGGTCAACGAGATCATGGGCAAGTACTTCGACCAGCCATACCCGGCGCGCGCCGCCATCGGCGTGGCTGCCCTGCCAAAGGGTTCGCAGGTTGAAATGGATGCCATTCTGGTCATCGAGTAATGCGCACGGCGCGGCCTCAGACGCCGCGCCGACTGCTCTGCGGTAAAGAAAAGGTTTTGAAAGGATTCCACCATGCGCAAAGCGCTTGCTCTCTCGCTGCTCGCCATTTTCCTCGGCGGTTGCGCCAGCAACCCTGCCGACCGTGACATCAGCGGCACCTGGATCAATCAGGTCGCCATCGATGCCGCTGCCAAAGGCGGCCCCCTGCGCGAAGCGCTTCAGGCTTACGGCCCGAACCTGGAGTGGGACGTCAATACCAAGGCCAGTCAGGCCCGCTACACCAACGGTTTCGAAAACGTCGAAGGTCGCTTGCTCGGCGAAGAGTCCGGTACCTGGAAAGTCGATTTCTATGGCAGCTCCGCCAGCGAGCTGAAACGTGACGGCGGCCAACTGCAACAAGCTGCCAACGAAAACGAACCGGAACAGGTCTTCGACCGCGCACAGATTCCTGTGCCGGAAGGCGCACCGATCGGCGCCAGCTTCGAGCGCGCGCTGTATTCCGCTTATCTGGGCGGCAACTGGACGATCACCAGCGGCCAGGGCGAAGGCGCCACTGTGCAATTCCAGGCGGACGGGCAAGTCTCCGGCCTGCCGGGTGCCGACCGCTATGCGCTGTGCCTCGCAGGCGATTGCGCATCTATGAGCAGCGGCAACGACAGCATGTGGTTGCAGCAGAACGGTCAGGGCAACAACTGGATCTTTGTGCGCAAGGGCAAAGAGTTGGAAATCCTGCAGGCCGTGAACACGGCACTGGCAGACGAACAACCGCAGTTCACCCCGGGTGAGCGCAAGTGGTTGCTCGAAAAGCAGTGATCGGCGCTTGAGACAAAAAAGGCGGGAGCAAGCATTTGCTCCCGCCTTTTTTACGCCCGAAGATCAGCAGCGCCCCTCAAGAATCGCGGCATACCCCTCGCGATAACTCGGATACTTCGGCACCCAACCCAGCGCCTTCGCCCGGGCATTGCTGCAACGCTTGCTGCCGGTGCGACGCACGCTCTCGTCTTCCGACCATTCGGTGACACCCAAATACTCACGCAGCCACGCCACCACCTCGGCCAGCGGCGCTGGCGCGTCGTCCACGCCGATATAGATGTTATCCAGCGCCCCGCCCTTGCGATCTGCTTCCAGCAGATAAGCCATCAACCCCGCCGCGTCATCGGCATGGATACGATTGCCATACAGCGGCGGATCGATCGCCACGCGATAACCCCGACGAACCTGGGTCAGCAGCCACTCACGGCCGGGGCCGTAAATACCGGTCAGGCGGACGATGCTCGCGGGAATGCCGCTGTTGAGCGCAACCTGCTCGGCTTCCAGCATCACCCGACCGGAATAACCCGCAGCGACGGTTTCGGATTTTTCATCGACCCATTCGCCGTTCTGCTGGCCATAAACGCTGCTGCTGGAAACGAACAGCAGCCGCTCAGGCTCCTGACCGTAATCGTTCAGCCAACCCAGCACATGCTGCAAACCCTGCACATACGCCGCGCGATAACCGGCCTCATCGTGATCGGTGGCTGCCGCGCTATAAACCAGGTAATCGATAGCGCCCACCGGCCAGGTCTCGGGGCAATCTTCATTGAACAAGTCACCGGCCACACCGATAACGCCGGCCGGCAAACGTGAAATATCACGGCGCAGGCCATAGACCTGGAAGCCGGCAGCCAGCAATTGCGTGGCCAGACGGCTGCCGACATCACCGCAACCGGCGATCAAAACAGAAGGCGCGGACATCAAAAATCTCCCATCGGAAAGCGACAGACTAGCCTCGGCAAGGGACGAGCGGCTAGCAATGAAGGAAAAAAAGCAACTCTATTACTTCTGTTAACAAGAATTACTTGCAATAATGCACGCCACTTTTGTTCTCGGCCTCACGAGGCCTGGAAGAGCATTACCGTTTTTCTATCTCAGGTCCGGCCAGCATGACACGCATTCAAAACTCCGCTTCGCCAACCAACCGACCTCGCGCCTGGAGCGCCGTGGCTGCCCTGCTGCTCAGCCTGATGCTGGCGCCAGCCGCCGCATTCGCTGACGCACAAGCCCCGGCCGCACCAGCCGCCACCGAGCAAAGCGCTCCGGCCGCCGCACCTGCCGCGACCGACCCAGTGCAGGCCGTAGAGGCCAGCGCTGCCGATGCGCCGGAAGTCCTTGAAGCCGACAACACCCTCGGCATGGCCCACGACCTGTCGCCATGGGGCATGTACCAGAACGCCGACGTGATCGTTAAAGCCGTGATGATCGGCCTGGCCATCGCCTCGATCATCACCTGGACCATCTGGATCGCCAAGGGCTTCGAGCTGATGGGCGCCAAACGCCGTCTGCGTGGCGAGATTGCCGCCCTGAAAAAAGCCGCCACCCTCAAAGAAGCCAGCACCACCGCCGCGAAGGAAGGCACCCTCGCCAATCTGCTGGTTCACGACGCACTGGAAGAAATGCGCCTGTCGACCAACGCCCGCGAGAAAGAAGGCATCAAGGAACGCGTCAGCTTCCGCCTCGAGCGCCTGGTTGCCGCCTGTGGCCGCAACATGAGCAGCGGCACCGGCGTCCTCGCCACTATCGGTTCCACCGCGCCGTTCGTCGGTCTGTTCGGTACCGTGTGGGGCATCATGAACAGCTTCATCGGCATCGCCAAAACCCAGACCACCAACCTTGCCGTCGTAGCACCGGGTATCGCTGAAGCGCTGCTGGCTACCGCTTTGGGTCTGGTTGCCGCGATTCCTGCCGTGGTCATCTACAACGTCTTCGCCCGCTCCATCGCCGGTTACAAGGCTCAGGTGTCCGATGCGTCGGCTCAGGTGCTGCTGCTGGTCAGCCGCGACCTCGACCACCAGCCTGAGCGCAACAGCTCGCAACCGCACATGGTGAAAGTGGGGTAATCGGCCATGGGCCTGCATTTGAAAGAAGGCGCAGACGACGATCTGGCCGAGAACCACGAAATCAACGTCACGCCGTTCATCGACGTGATGCTGGTGCTGTTGATCATCTTCATGGTGGCCGCGCCGCTGGCCACCGTGGACATCAAGGTTGACCTGCCTGCCTCGACCGCCAAACCGGCGCCGCGGCCGGAGAAACCGGTGTTCCTCAGCGTGAAGGCTGACCAGCGCCTGTTCCTGGGCGAAGACGAAGTGAAAGCCGAAACCCTCGGCGCCGCACTCGACGCCAAGACCCAGGGCAAGAAAGACACGACGATCTTCTTCCAGGCCGACAAAGGTGTGGATTACGGCGACCTGATGAGCGTGATGGATAACCTGCGCGCCGCCGGTTACCTGAAGGTCGGTCTGGTCGGACTCGAGAGCGCGGTCAAGAAATGATCACGACGCGCCATAAGCTGACGCGTTACAGCGGTAGCCTGGCCGTGGTGCTGGGTGTTCACGCGCTGGCCATCGCGCTGGCGCTGAACTGGACCGCCCGCCCGCCCATCGAATTGCCGCCGCAGGCAATGATGGTCGAGTTGGCACCGGTTCCGGCCCCGCCACCGCCCGCACCGCCGAAAGTCGTCACGCCACCGCAGCCACCGGCTCCGGTTGAAGAACTGCCGATCCCGAAACTGGCCGAAGCGCCAAAAGCCGAGATCGCGGTGCAGAAACCGAAACCCAAGCCGAAACCAAAACCGCCGAAGCCGATCGAGAAGAAACTGCCCGATCCGCCGAAGGAGAAGCCGTCCGAAGAGAAGCCGGCCGATACCCAGCCGACTCAGGCCCCAACGGAGAAATCCGCCCAGCCTGCACCGGGCCCGTCGCCTGCACAAATGGCCGCGAAGGCCAGCTGGCAAGGCACCCTGCTCGCGCACCTGGCCAAGTACAAGAAGTACCCGGCCAGCGCTCAGGCACGGGGCAAGGAAGGCTTGAACCGGTTGCGTTTCGTGGTCGATGGCGAAGGCAACGTGCTGTCGTTCGAACTGGTGGGCCGTTCCGGCAACGCCGATCTGGACCGGGCTACCCTGGAAATGATCCGCCGCGCCCAACCGCTGCCCAAGCCACCGGCCGACATGCTGACCAATGGCGCGATCGAAATCGTTGCGCCGTTTGTGTACTCGCTGGAACGCCGCCGCTGATCCGCACCCGCGGAGCTCGGCTTGATCCAACCCAAAAAGGCACCGAAAGGTGCCTTTTGCTTATCCATCCACGGCAAACCGGCATTGCCCGGTGTCGCATTCATCACTCAGTCTGATAACGTGCGTCTATCGATTGCAGCCGGTATGCTTGGCCCGCATCTTCATGGACGCTTGCTATGACCCTCACAGAATTACGCTACATCGTTACCCTCGCCCAAGAGCAGCATTTCGGCCACGCGGCCGAGCGTTGCCACGTCAGCCAGCCGACCCTGTCGGTGGGCGTGAAAAAGCTTGAAGACGAACTCGGTGTGCTGATTTTCGAGCGCAGCAAAAGCGCCGTGCGCCTGACCCCGGTCGGCGAAGGCATCGTCGCCCAGGCGCAGAAAGTGCTGGAGCAGGCCCAGGGCATCCGCGAGCTGGCCCAGGCCGGCAAGAACCAGCTGACCGCCCCGCTGAAAGTCGGTGCGATCTACACCGTCGGCCCGTACCTGTTTCCGCACCTGATTCCGCAACTGCACCGGGTCGCCCCGCAGATGCCGTTGTACATCGAAGAAAACTTCACCCACGTGCTGCGCGACAAACTGCGCAACGGCGAACTGGACGCGATCATCATCGCCCTGCCGTTCAACGAAGCCGACGTGCTGACCCTGCAACTCTACGACGAGCCGTTCTACGTCCTGATGCCGGCCCAGCACCCGTGGACCCAGAAAGAATCCATCGACGCCGCGCTGCTCAACGACAAGAGCCTGCTGCTGCTCGGCGAAGGTCACTGCTTCCGCGATCAGGTGCTGGAAGCCTGCCCGACCCTGACCAAGGGCAACGACGGCGCCAAGCACACCACGGTCGAATCCAGCTCGCTGGAAACCATTCGCCACATGGTCGCGTCCGGCCTGGGCATCTCGATCCTGCCACTGTCGGCGGTGGACAGCCATCACTACGCCCCGGGCGTGATCGAAGTGCGCCCGTTGTCGGCACCGGTGCCGTTCCGCACCGTGGCCATCGCCTGGCGCGCCAGCTTCCCACGGCCGAAAGCCATCGAGATCCTCGCCGACTCCATTCGCCTGTGCTCGGTTGCCAAGCCTGCCGCGCCGGTTACGGCCGGTTAAGTCAGCGTCATGACTGAGCTGTCGCAGGTGTCGGTCACCGCACTCAAGGGTGTCGGTGAAGCCATGGCCGAGAAACTGGCCAAGGTCGGCCTGGAAAACCTCCAGGACGTGCTGTTCCACCTGCCGCTGCGTTATCAGGATCGCACCCGCGTGGTGCCGATCGGCGCGTTGCGGCCGGGGCAGGACGCCGTGGTCGAAGGCACTGTCAGCGGTGCCGACGTGGTCATGGGCCGGCGTCGCAGCCTCGTCGTGCGTTTGCAGGACGGCACCGGCGGCTTGAGCCTGCGCTTCTACCACTTCAGCAACGCGCAGAAAGAAGGTCTCAAGCGCGGCACGCGGATTCGTTGCTACGGCGAAGCCCGGCCCGGTGCCTCGGGGCTGGAGATCTACCACCCGGAATACCGCGCCATCAACGGCGACGAACCGCCACCGGTGGATGAAACCCTGACCCCGGTCTACCCGCTGACCGAAGGCCTGACCCAGGCCCGTCTGCGCCAGTTGTGCATGCAGACGCTGACCCTGCTCAAGCCGGCCACCCTGCCCGACTGGCTACCGACCGAACTGGCCCGCGACTATCAACTGGCGCCACTGGCCGACGCGATCCGCTACCTGCACAACCCGCCCGCCGATGCCGACGTCGACGAACTCGCCCTCGGCCATCACTGGGCCCAGCATCGTCTGGCCTTCGAAGAACTGCTGACTCACCAGCTATCGCAGCAGCGCTTGCGCGAAAGCATGCGCTCCCTGCGCGCGCCGGCGATGCCGAAAGCCACGAAGCTGCCGCCAAAATACCTGGCCAACCTCGGTTTCAATCCGACCGGCGCGCAACAGCGAGTCGGCAACGAAATCGCCTACGACCTCAGTCAGCACGAACCGATGCTGCGGCTGATTCAGGGTGACGTTGGCGCGGGTAAAACCGTGGTCGCCGCCCTCGCAGCGCTGCAAGCGCTGGAAGCGGGTTATCAGGTCGCACTGATGGCGCCGACCGAGATCCTCGCCGAACAGCATTTCATCACCTTCAAGCGCTGGCTCGAACCGCTGGGCATCGACGTGGCATGGCTGGCCGGCAAGCTCAAGGGCAAGAACCGCGTCGCCGCGCTGGAACAGATCGCCAGCGGCACGCCGATGGTGGTCGGCACCCACGCGCTGTTTCAGGACGAAGTGCAGTTCAAGAACCTCGCGCTGGTGATCATCGACGAACAGCACCGCTTCGGCGTGCAACAGCGTCTGGCGCTACGGCAGAAAGGCGTTGGCGGGCGCATGTGCCCGCATCAATTGATCATGACCGCCACGCCGATTCCACGGACGCTGGCGATGAGCGCCTACGCCGACCTCGACACCTCGATCCTCGACGAACTGCCGCCCGGCCGAACCCCGGTCAACACCGTGCTGGTCACCGACACCCGCCGCGTCGAAGTCATCGAGCGGGTGCGCAGCGCCTGCGCCGAAGGTCGTCAGGCCTATTGGGTGTGCACGCTGATCGAAGAGTCCGAAGAGCTGACCTGTCAGGCCGCCGAAACCACCTTCGAAGACCTCACCGCCGCCCTCGGCGAGCTGAAGGTCGGGCTGATCCACGGCCGCATGAAACCCGCCGAGAAAGCCGCCGTCATGGCCGAGTTCAAGGCCGGCAACCTGCAACTGCTGGTCGCCACCACCGTGATCGAAGTCGGCGTGGACGTGCCCAACGCCAGCCTGATGATCATCGAAAACCCCGAGCGCTTGGGCCTTGCGCAACTGCACCAGTTGCGCGGTCGTGTCGGCCGGGGCAGCGCGGTCAGCCATTGCGTGCTGCTCTATCATCCGCCGCTGTCACAGATCGGCCGCCAGCGCCTGGGCATCATGCGCGAGACCAACGACGGTTTCGTCATCGCCGAAAAAGACCTCGAACTGCGCGGCCCCGGCGAAATGCTCGGCACCCGCCAGACCGGCCTGCTGCAATTCAAGGTCGCTGACCTGATGCGCGACGCCGACCTGCTGCCCGCTGTACGCGATGCCGCCCAGGCCTTGCTCGAACGCTGGCCCACCCACGTCAGCCCGCTGCTCGACCGATGGCTGCGACACGGGCAGCAATACGGCCAAGTGTGAGCACCGTCGCAGTTTCTCAAAGCTCGTTCCAACCAAGCTGGTTATACTCCAGCAATTGTTTCAAAAACGGATACAGACCATGACCGAAGCTGCTCTCGCCCCCGAATCCCCGCACGCTCCGTCTGTTATTCGGCTGCTGCTCAACAAGCTGGGCGTCGCCTACGAAGAAGTGCTCGACCACCACGGCCTCAACGCCTCGCGCAAAGTGCAGGCCGTGTTGCTGGACGACGCGGTCGGTGCGCTGATGGTGCTGTTTCCACAGAGCCAGTTGCTGGATCTCAACCGCCTCGCCGAGCTGACGGGCCGTCGCCTGACCGCCGTGTCCACCGAGCGCCTGGAAAAGATGCTCGGCAAACACAGCCTGAGCCTGCTGCCGGGCCTGCCGGCGCTGACCAGCTCGCCGTGCCTCTACGAAGAAAGCCTGTTGCGCGAGCCGAAGTTGCTGATCAACTCCGGCGAGCCGGGCCTGCTGCTGGAAATCGCCAGCGAAGACTTCAAGACCATGCTGACCAAGGCCAGTGCCGCCAACTTCGGCGAAGCCCTGAGCAGCATCCGCCCGAACCTCGACCGCCCGGACGATGACCGCGAGGAAATCACCCAGGCCGTGCAGGCGTTCACCGCGCGGCGCATCCAGCAGCGTCTGGAAGCGACCATCGAGATTCCGCCGCTGGCCGAAACCGCACAAAAAATCATCAAGCTGCGCGTCGACCCGAACGCCACCATCGACGACATCACCGGCGTGGTCGAAACCGACCCGGCGCTGGCTGCGCAAGTGGTGAGCTGGGCGGCGTCGCCGTACTACGCCTCGCCGGGCAAGATCCGTTCGGTGGAAGACGCAATCGTCCGCGTGCTGGGCTTCGATCTGGTGATCAACCTGGCGCTGGGCCTGGCCCTCGGCAAGACCCTGAGCCTGCCAAAAGATCATCCGCAACACACCACGCCGTACTGGCAGCAGTCGATCTATACCGCCGCCGTCATCGAAGGCCTGACCCGCGCCATGCCGCGCGCCCAGCGCCCGGAAGCCGGCCTGACCTACCTCGCCGGTCTGCTGCACAACTTCGGCTACCTGCTGCTGGCCCACGTGTTCCCACCGCACTTCTCGCTGATCTGCCGCCACCTGGAGGTCAACCCGCACCTGTGCCACAGCTACGTCGAGCAACACCTGCTGGGCATCAGCCGCGAACAGATCGGCTCCTGGCTGATGCGCTACTGGGACATGCCGGACGAACTGGCCACCGCCCTGCGCTTCCAGCACGACCCGAACTACGACGGCGCCTACGCCGAATACCCGAACCTCGTCTGCCTGGCCGTGCGCCTGCTGCGCGGTCGCGGAATCGGCTCCGGCCCGGATGAAGACATTCCGGATGCGCTGCTGGAGCGCGTTGGATTGACTCGTGATAAGGCCAATGACGTCGTCAGCAAAGTGCTTGAGGCGGAAGTGTTGCTGCGTGAACTGGCTTCGCAGTTCAGCCAGGCCTAAAAACCTCGTCGAAACATTGTCCGAATCAAAACGCGCTCCCACAGTGCTTCAACAGCTAACTGTGGGAGTACGTCGTTTGCGACACTTAAGGCAGATCACTTTGCTCAAGCCAAAATTCGTACGATAGAATCTGAAGCCCAGATATTTTTAACCAGATAAGTCACTCGATTATCCGTCGTCAATGCTAAAGATGCGGCCACAGCGCTACCCGGCACACCATCAAGAGTTATGTAGCCCACTCCACAAAATGTTTCATCTATAGATCCATCGGCGTTATAACGCTCAATTTTGTTGATTTGTTTTTCTTCCCCCCCAAAAAACAGATCCGTCCCGACCACCAGTTTCCCGTCTTTCTGCACAGCCAGAGTCCTCGGAGTACCTAACGCACCCTCGGGATATTCAATCAACACAGGCGAACCATCATTGAATCCTGATTGATACTTTCCTTCAGGGGTCAAAGAAGCAATTACCGCTCTCGCTCCACCAACATACGCACTACCAAATACCGCTAGCCCGCCATCCTCCTTCATGGCTATTGCCGCCCACCACTCAGGGAAAGATACATAACCGGTTCCTAGGCAACCATAACTTTTGTCTACTGTCCCGCCCTTGTTATAACGAGCGATATAGGCTAAGTAGTTTTCACTTACAAAAGAAACCACGACGCTGCCATCCGGCTGCATCAGAACCCGAGAGTTCAAATTATTAATCAACCCTAGAAAGTCAATAAATAGAAAGCCTTTATTGTTAAACGTATTATCCAGCGAGCCATTATCAAGCAGGCGGATTACAACTGTCACAAAGTTGTTTTCGCCTAGCTGTATGCCGACTGAACAGATGATTTTTCCGTCTGGAGCACTCGCAACCGCTAAAACGCTATTAGAATAAGTAGCAGATTCACCTTCCGCTATTTTATGAACATCCTCCACACAAAATTTTGCGTTCGGATGAGTATTGTCATCTACAAAATCACTAATCCCATATGCAACTTGACCGTCTCCCGCGGGACCAAAAGAGGCGTCTGCGGCTCCAGTAGGAAGTTGCCTGACCAGGCTTACACCTCCATCAAGATTAATCCCACTGATAATTGACTTTTGGTCATGAGTCACACTCAGCCCATGAACCATAAACCAACCGATACGTTCTAATGGAACCTCGACAAATCCTCGAGATGCGAATGACAAATCAAGTGACCCATCCTTTCTCAGCTTTATCAATTTGATACTCGGGTGCCCGGGTGAAACAACTAATAAGCTATTATCAGGTAAGTGCGCTATCGCTCGGGCAGAGCTACTATCTGGAATACCTTCAATTGGCAAGCGAACTACCCCACTTCGACCAAAAGTGGGGTCGTAGAAATTTGCTGTACTTCCTAACTGAGAGTTGCTCATGAACAGACTCCTCTATGGGTAAGGGGTATAAAACCCTCCATAGGGAGCCACAATCATCACAATCAAATCACCTGTTAGAAATGACAGCTAGGTTGTCGTTAAAGGCCAAATGACCGACTAATCGAGCCAAGCTTCACCCAGAACGAGCGGGATCGAAGCTCCTGTGTAAGCTGGCTTCGGAATTTGCGCACATATAAACATCGCTTGCACACTTGATCGAATATGGGAACAGGCTTGCACACCAATCCAACTCTGCCCCCACCGAAAAAGGCCCAACAACGAAACGGATTCACTCTCAGTCTTTGGGCTTGGGGTTCCGCGGCTTCAAATACTTCATTAATCCCTGAAACCACATCACCAGTGCCGGATTGCCCTTGAGCTGGATCGACTTGTCCTGAATCCCCTGCATGAACGCCAACTGCTTGTTCTTCGCCTGCATAGTGGCAAACCCGAACGCCGCGTCTTTAAAGGCAATCGCAAACGCCGGCTCAGCCACCACGCCAGACTTGCTGGTAATGCGCTGATCCTTCACCACGAAATGCCGCGCCACTTTCCCGTCCAGAGTCTGTAGCTGAAACACCAGATCCTTGTCACCCAACTGCTGCTGGAACGCAGGATTTGTCCGACTGGCCTTACCCATCAACAGACCCAGCATCCACAGAAGAAAACGAAATTTCATGCGCACAGCCTCAAAAGGAAAATGAACGGCTGGGGGAGTGTAAGGGATTCGGGCGGATTCGCCACCATCTTGGACTGATAGAAGACGATGTAGGCCTTTTCTAGCATGATGACTACCAAGTCACGATTTCCAGCCCCTAGCCTTAATCGTTCCCACGCTCTGCGTGGGAATGCATCCCGTGACGCTCCGCGTCACACCATCCCCCGTCCTACACCTGAAGAAACACATTCCTGTAGGAGCTGCCGAAGGCTGTGGTTTCTTGTTCCTCTACCCCGCAAATCCTTGGGAAATGTCCTTCAAACTGCGGCGCTGTCCATGAACTAGGCGAGCTTGGGGTTCATCGATAACCTCTTTCCGTCACCGCAAAATCGGTGACCGGATGTGCAAGTCCGAAAACCGGAGCAAATCTTTCCAACTCAAAAGGATTTACACCGATGATCGACCCAACCTTCACTGACGAAGAAGTTTCCCCTTACGAATTCCCAGACTCAAAGAAACTCCACGAAGCCGCCGAACGCGCCCTCGACCACCACTTCAAACCCAGAGCCCCACGCCCCAAACGCCTGGGCGGCCTGTTCGCCCTCTGCCCCAACGCCGACGCCGAAGCCCTCATGGCCAACGCCTCCGAAGACCTCCTGTCCATCAGCGCCATCGCCGCCAACCTGGCCGACGACCTCGACGGCCCCCGCCGCTCGATGGCGCTGGGCCTGAGCAGAATGGCGGATGGCGTGCGGTTGATGGTGGAAGGCACGCTCGATCACATTGAGTTTCGGGAGTATCAGGCCAAGCCGTAGCTGAATCGCGGGCGGAAAAAAGGGGACGTTGAGTCCCCTTTTCCAACTGACCAATTCCTCACCACTGACAGCCCGTCTCCGGTGAGAAATCCATACTGAAATCGTGTTCGAAGGAGTACTTCTTCCTGGTTTTGTAGTTCGTATAAGTCATGCCATAGACCCGGGCACCCTGACTGACCATTTCATACTCACCCGTCAGCGCGCCCTCCGAAACCTCAACCCAAGTCGTCGTGAACTGATACGGACGATCCTCTGCCAGAATTTCTTGCTCGGTATTCCGATGCACCAGAGAAATGGCCTTCTTCGACTTGCTGTACCTGACAGCAGCTCCGCTCCATCTGGAGAAGGAGTCGTAATAAGTTCTGAGTTCGAAATTGATGCTTTTGGCGTTCTCTTGCGAACGGAAGCAATAAATCTCCGTCGAGACCTCACTGTGTGCCGCCATAGGAAAGAGAACAAACAGTACAGCAGATAAAACTCGCATTGACTTCAATCTGATCATTCCTTCAACGATTCAGAGGTAACTGAAAACGCATTCGCACTGCGCAGCTAGCGATGTCTTCCCGGAACACACGCTCACTCATTTCGCAGTGCCCATCGACGTATTGCCTCCATAACGGTTCGTCAAAGTTGTCACCCCCCAATCGCTCCATCGAAGCCGCCAGACCTTTCTCTCGATCCTGCCCCGCCACGGCCGATGCAGCTTTATAAAATCCGTCCAGGGGTAACCCAGTCTGCAGGGCAACCAATTCCCCCAACCGGGCATTGGTTGTTTGCACCAGGCACCCAAGCTTTTCGATGGGCGCCTCTGCACCGGGCAAGGCCGACTGATAGATATCCTCGCAATACGCCTCTTTGAAGCGCACCCACTTCTTTTGCACATCAGTCAGTTGCTTCTTGTCGGCGGGCGCCAAACTGGCCAGCGCTTTCTTGTATTGCTCATTCAACACTGCGTCGACTTTCTCGAAAGTCCGCTGACCGCAAATAATCATATCGGGAGTGGAAAAGCTGTCGGGATTACAGGTTTCCTGGGCATGCGCAGGGACCAGCAAAGCAGCCAAAAAAGCACCCGCGGTCAGCCGAAAGAACGCTTTGAGTTTAATCATGATCCAGATACTCCGGCACTGCGCTCAGCTACCCGTCCAGATACCTTCTAGGCACCGGGCTTAGAGGCGCCGCATTTCAGCTCTTCGATTTGCTTAAAAAAGGGGGACGGATATATTTAAATAGTACAAATAAATCCGTCAACTTTTCACCAAACTTAGAAAAGGAATAATTCCGGGATAACCGTTGCTCACTCCTTATCTATCACTATTATTTGACCTGCTCCATTTCTGGAGCCCTGTAACTCTCGTCCAACGAGACACCAGCGGCCTCAGCTTTGACTTCAGCTTCCGAGCGTTTTTTCAGTAGCTGGGCTATGCGACCGGGAAATAGCGTTTTCCACTGCGGCCGGTCTTTCTCTTCAAAGTCTGTTCTCCAGAAGTTCTCCAGCGATTTGAACTCAACTTTCACAAGGTAAGTGCCGGAACGGGAAGAGTCGGTAGCAGAGTTGCGTCTTTGCCCTTTGATATGTGCAATGTACTGACCACTGTACAAGTACCAGTCATAAAAACCATCGTTCGTCAGCCACTGTTGCATACTCATTTCATGATCTGAATCGAAAAGCGGATGACTCAATGGCGTAACCCCAAACACACTGTCTTTCCAATCGAACTTATTCAGCTCCGAGCTGGAAATTCGAGGATCGGAGGGGAAATAATATTTTTTCCAGCCCGCGGAGCGAAGGTCGCTTATAAGATCATAAACAAGCTTCTTGTTTTCCTCGTGAGAGCTGTTATCTGGCAAGCCGCGCAGCGTCACAACAACATTTTCGATGTCTTTCGTCACATCGCCATCCACAACTACGTCGACGCCCACCACTCGCTTTATTTCCAGCGTGCTGGTTGGCTGAGTAATCGTCAGGTCAATTAGCGCATTCTTTTTTCCTGAGAGATCAAGTTCGTACCAGCACATATTGACTGCGTGCAGACAGTCGGGTGTGAATTCGAAGGGGCTACTGTTCAACAGCTTGTCAATTGATGTACCCAATTCAAAAAAAATGCGGGAGCTTTCACCTCCGATATTTTCATATTCAGCCGTGGCGCGATCGAACCCAACCAGCAATGAGAGTAGAACAATCCAATACAACCTCACACGCCACCCCCAGCAATAAACAGTGTTAACAAATTTAAAACAAATCTAACGAACACAATAGACAAAGCAGAATAACTTAAGCCATCCACAGTATTCAAATCGTTCGATAGAAAGCCCGCCACCTGCATTCCGGCATATTTATTTCAAGAGAAAAAAGCAAAGTAGGTAGCAGGCTAGCACTCTGTTTCCTTACCGTCTGCCTTGAGAGCGGTGGAATTCAAAGGAGACAGGAAGAATACAACCCGTCTCCTTCTAACTTACTTCAATGCTTTGATGGATGGATCTTGATAATTTGAGTCAATTTCAATACCCGCTTTTTCCGCCTTGTCTTCTCGGGACTTCCGAATAGCAGCATATTCTGTCATCTTGGCGGGCAGCAGCTCTTTCCAACGCTTTTTATCTTCAGCCTCGGTGAAAGCAGCACTCCAGTATTCACGTTCGGTGGTGAAGCTCAAACTTACCAAATACGTTCCGCGCTCATCAGGCGCATCATCAGAGTCTCGCCGCCATGCTTGCAACGTAAGATGATTGCCATCTTTATAAAAATGCCAATTGTAAAACTTACCGACTTTCAACCATCGCTCATGATCCAGATTATAGTTCGGATCCAGCCACGGATGACTTAATACGTTATCACCCATGACTTCATCAGCCGAGTTAATTTTGCCAATTTGACTCCCTGAAATTCTAGGATCAGAAGGTGCGTAATAGTGTACCCAGCCTGCTTTCTTTATATCGTTTATGAGATCGTATAGAAACGCTCGATACTCATCATGCTTGCTTCCATCCGGGAGACTCCGAACTGATAAGTCGAGGTTCTCCACAGTAGTGCCTACCTCACCATCCACTGCAGTACTGACACTCGCAACTTGGTCTAGACGCAGAGATTTATTCACCTCGACTGATGGAAGATCTTCATCACCGAATGACTTTTTAACTTTATACCAGCACATATCCACATCAGAAATGCACTCTTTTGAAAAAGACACAGGAGAACTAGAAAGTAGATTGCTTATCTCCTCACCAATCTCAACATTGATTAACTGGGTTTTGTTTGCCATGGAAACAGTCCCTACTTTGTCTGAGTCACCGCATGCAGCGAGTAATAAAAAAATCAACAACCCGTAAAATTTCATTTTCGGCTTTTCCAGGTAGAAATCGTCTCTATTTGCTGCTCCATATAATCTTTCTTTTGCCCCATCATTTTATGGTATTGCTTTGCAATTTCCAGAATAAACTCCATTCGATCAGATTCGTTAAACAAGTCACCTTTAGTCATCTGAACCCGCAACTCCTTATTATTTACATCGCAGGCAGAACTGAAAGAAGCAACCCGCAACGGTACAAACGGCGCACCCTCAGCGGCAGCTTGTGTCTGCAGAACCTTCTGAAACAAAAAGCCGTTATAGATAAGCGGCTGAAGAATTCTTCTTTGTTCATGATCAGCAATTGCCAAAAGTGATTGCTGTTGAATATTTCTTTTCGCAACCGGATCAGATGTCGTCTCGGATTTTTTTATGAGGTTGAAGCCTGCAGTGATGTCAGGAGTCAGTCCCAGATTTTTCAGAACAGGTAGTGCTTTATCCGCCCAAGGTAACTCATCGATATTCATCTGAACTTGCGCATCGCAGCTCTTCGCGTTCCGCTTCGGGGCACAGTCATTAAACTGCTCCGGATATTTTTTATAGAACCAATGCCAAACAAAAATATCTTGAAACAGCCAAAAGTTGCCCATGCCGAGGCCATTTTTGCCTATTTTGTAGGGGATCTGAAATGGCAACGGCACTATGCCTGTCAGGTACGGTTCCGAAGGAATGTAATCGAGACCACACATGACTTGCTTGCTCGCGAAAGCTGCCAATCCCATCCAGTAAAAGCGTCCCTTCAAGTCAGGTTTGCCGTCTTCACCACGCTCTAGGTAAAACTCAGCATAGGCTGCTGCAATGCGCGCGGCTCGTGCGCTGAAGTCACCCACCAACACCATTTTGCTCGACGAAGAAAACCAGCTCTTTTCTGGCACACTCAATCGGCTGATAGCCTCTTGCTGCCCCATCGTCCATAGCTTGTCGCACTTCAACGTGATGTCTTGAACGGAGCAGCTTTGGTTATTGGTTTTGAATGTAGCAACGGGTGCGCTCATTTATTTCTACTCGCTTCGTAATCGTCGGAGCCTTCCGGCACGATGAGTTCGTCCCACATCAGATGGACCTCAGCGGTTTCCTCGCTGTCAGTCACCACACGTGGATGCAGGCCATCCGTGTTGCTTTTGGAGATTTTCGGAGCGACCGACGAAGGGACAATAATCGCTGCCTTCACAGACTTGATGGGCTGACCGAGCCCGGTCACAAAACGGATTTGTTCGTCATACTTCGGACTATTGGCAGTACCGGACTTCAGTGTGTTCCCCGCCCGAGCCTGATCCGCAATCAGCGGAATGACCGGTGCCAGAATGCCAATCCCCGTACCGCTTCCCGCCGAGCCTCCGGCATTGATCTTCACCACCGGCCCAACCACCGTCACGCCACCGCCATCGAGCTTGATAAAACTCCCACCGCCCAGAATGGTCAGTTCGGTGCCAGCCTCAATCACCATCTTGTCGCCAGACTTCAGGTGGATCTCTTTCCCCACACTGGTCAGTTGGGCAGTGCCGAGTTTGATGTGCTGGCTTTCTCCTACCGTCAGGTGATCGTCGGCTTTCGCTTCGATCTTGCGGTCGCTGATGGTGGTGCGGTGTTCTTCAGCCTTCAGCTCGGTGTAGGTGTTCTTCACCACCGTGTCGTGGCGCTCATTGCCGACCCGAATCTTCTGGTCGTGCTCAACGTTTTCATCCCAGTCGCGCTGGGCGTGGATGAAGATTTGTTCGGCGCCTTTTTTGTCTTCGATGCGCAGTTCGTTGTAGCCACCGCCGCCCGGGGAGCTGAGGGTTTTGAAGACGCTGCGGGTCTTGTTCGCCGGGAGGGCGTACGGCACCGGGTTTTCCTTGTGGTACAGGCAGCCGGTCACCAGTGGTTGGTCGGGGTCGCCTTCGAGGAAGGTGACGAGGACTTCCATGCCGATGCGCGGGATGGAGATGGCGCCGTATCGGTCGCCGGCCCAACTGCTGGAGACGCGCAGCCAGCAGCTGGTCTTGTCGTCGGCCAGGCCTTCGCGGTCCCAGTGGAATTGCACCTTGATGCGGCCGTACTGGTCGCAGTGGATTTCTTCGCCTTTGGGGCCGGTGACCATCGCGGTCTGGCTGCCGAGCACGCGGGGTTTCGGGTGCTCCAGCGCGGGGCGGTAGAAAACGTCCCACGGGGTGGCGAGGAAGGTGTTGCGGTAGCCCTGGTGGAAGTCGTCCTTGTTGTCGGTGGTGTCGCTGGTCACCGACTCTTCGAGGACTTGCGGCTGTTTGCCTTCGTGGAAGATTTCGGTGAGCAGCCACAGGTCGTTCCACTCGCTGCGCGGGTGGTCGGACATTTCCATAAAGTGGCCACTGACCAGTTTGGTCTGGTCGCCGCGACCTTCGGCCTGACGGTAGTCGGCGCGATGACGTTCGAGGGCGCGCTGGCTGAGGAATTTGCCGCGCGCGCGGTCGATGAAGCGGCCGGGGTAGTCGTAGTCTTCGAGATCCGGTTCAGTGCTCTCGCCATCGGGTTTGTACGCTGCTTCCATTTGCAGGCGTGGTTTTTCGAAGTCGTAGTCGCGGCGCGTGGTGCGGCTGGTGCGGGTTTCCAGGCGCAGTTTGAAGCCCTTGATCACCGGTTCTTCGGCGACCATGCCGCTGCCCTGCACATACGCGGTCGGCTGGCCGAGGTTCGGGAACACGGTCTGGTCATCGCCGAACACCAGCAGATGGCCTTTCTTGCTGTGCTGGAAGTGGTAGTGAATGCCATCCTCTTCGCACAGTCGCTGGACGAAGTGCAGATCCGTTTCGTCGTACTGCACGCAGTAGTCGCGATCCGGGCACGGCTGGCTCAACTGAAAGCTGTAGGCGTTGCCCTTGATGCCATGCTCGTCGAGGATCAGCGCGATGATTTTCGGCGCCGACATCTGCTGGTAGATGCGCTGGTTGGTGCGGTGATGCAGGTATTGCAGCTGCGGCACCATGGAGACTTTGTAGCGGGTCAGGCGCTTGCCGGCATCGCCCTGGGCGACGCGGTAGATCTGTCCGTGGATGCCAGAGCCCTGTGGATCGAGGGCGAGGAAGGCCTGTTTGTGCAGGAGTTTTTCCAGGTCCAGATCCGGGTTTTCGCTGACCAGTTCCAGATCGAAACGGAACGGCTGACTGATGCCTTCGGTGCCGGTGAACGACAGCACTTGCAGGTCGCCTACGTAGTCTTCGACCGTGAGGCTGAAGTGCGTTTCGTTAGCTGGGTTGAACATAGTGTGCTCCCTGTTCGAATGTCATCCGTTACGCCCGCAGTCGCAAACGCTGCAACCAGGACGAAGTGGCGCCCAAGGCGTCACGCAATTGGTCGGCAGAAATGTTGCGCTCTGCCGCGTCAAAGGCCAGCGCGGTGCGCAGCGCGGGCCAGCAGTGTGTTGGCAGATTTGCCGGGGCTTGCAGTTCGCGATCCAGGTGTTCGTCACGGGCCTGGGTCGACGGCAAGCGGCGGAACGGGTGTTTGCCGCCCGCCAGTTCATAGATCACGCAGGCCACGCCGTACACGTCCGCGCTGGCCGACAGCGGTTGGCCCTCAAGCAGTTCGGGGGCGGCGTAGCCCGGGGTCCAGGCGTTGAAGCGCTCGCGGCTCAGGTGCGGCAGGCCGGGCAGGATGCCCTCCTCGGCTTGCCCGAGCCCGAAGTCAAAGAGGCGCACGCCGTCTTCGCTGAGCATGACGTTGCTCGGTTTCATGTCACCGTGCAGCACGCCGCGACGGTGGGCGTACGCCAGCGCGTCGAGCAGCGGCAGCGCGATGTCGCGCAGTTCTTTCCACGGCAGGCCCAGTGGCCGCTCGCAGAGCAGTTTGTCCAGGGTCAGGCCACGCATGAGTTCCATGGTGATGAATGCCCGCTGGCAATCGGTGTCCACTTCGAACGTGTGAGGTCGCAGCACGTTGTCGTGGCGCAGGCGTCGGGTCAGGGCGAACTCGCTGTAGAGCAAGGCACTGGCGTCCGGCGACTCGGCAAATTCTTCGCTGAGAATTTTCAGCGCAATGTAAGGATCGGGATCGCCGAACTGTTCGTGCAGCAGGTCCCGGGCCCGGTAAACCGCACCCATGCCTCCGGCCCCGAGCAGACGCTCGAGGTGGTAACGGCCTGCCAGAACATCCGGCAGTTCGCCGACGCTGACCCGTGTAGGCGCCAGCGCGGGTTCGGCGTTATGTTGCTTGGCGAAGGCGAAGTAAGTCAGGTTGTTGGCCTGCTCTTCGCTCATCAGCAAGTCGTCGACTGAGGATTCGATTTCAGTCATTGGCGGATCACCACGGCAGTCAGATTGTCGCGAGCGGCGCCACGCAGGGCGCCGTCGAACAGACGTTCCAGCGCCACATGCGGCGCCGCCAGGCTGAGGGCATTGCCGAGGGCATCGCTGCTCAGGCCTTGATACAAACCATCGCTGCACAGCAGGAACACATCGCCCGGATAGACCTCGAGCTCCAGCACATCCAGGGTCAGTTGTTCCGCTGCGCCCACCGCCCGGGTCAAGGCCTGGGCTGCCGGGTGCGCCGCAGCCTGTTCGACGCTCATCTGTTGCTCGTCGATCAGTTGCTGCTGCAGCGAATGGTCTTTCGACAGCTGATACAACCGCTGCCCGCGCCACAGGTAGCAACGGCTGTCGCCGGCCCAGATGCAGGCCGCGCGATTGCCGTCCACCAGCAGCGCCACGACGGTGCTGCCCATGATGCTGTCGTGACGCCCGGCGGTGACAGTCAACTCCTGCCCCAGGCGCCGGTTCAGCCAGTGCAGGCACTGGCGGATGGCTTTGAGGCGTTCGTCGAAGTCCTCGTGTTGCGGCAGTTCAGCCAGGCTGGCGACGATCAACTGGCTGGCGATGTCGCCACCCTGATGACCGCCCATGCCGTCCGCGACCACCCACAGCCCATGCTGCGGGGTGTCGAGGAAGGCATCTTCGTTGCGCGACCGCACCTTGCCCGGGTCGGTTCGCGCCGCGCTGCGCCAGGGACTGGCCACCAGCATCAGAGCTGCACCGGCATACGGAAGGTGCGCATCACGCCCATGTCGAACGGGTTCGGCGTACGCTGGCTGGTCAGCAGGTAGTTGGCGCGAAGGCCACCCACATCGGCTTTCAGCACCAGCACGTCGCGACCGGTCAGGTACTCGGTCTGCATCAGGTCGAACAGACGGAACAGCGACCACGGGCCGGAGTTCTTCTCGATGCCGATCGGGCGGCCGGCCATCTTGTCCATGACCAGGCTGGTGCGACCGTCTTCAGCGTCGGTCGGCCACTTGAAGCTCATCGGCAGGATCGGACCGTGGCGGTATTCCATGGTCTTGTCGCCGAACTTGAACTCGGAACGGCTGACCGCCGGATCGAGGGTGTACGGCTCCAGCTTGAACTGCACGGTCGGCTCGGCCGGGTTGATCGAGAAGAAGCTCTGGCGAATGTTCAGGGCAGCCGCCATCTGGTCGAGGAAGACCTTGGACACCGGCAGGCTGCGACCGTCGATGCTGCGCATCCGGTAGTTGCCCGGATCACCGCTGACGAACGGACGCATGTAGTTGTCGAAGAAGCGGTCGATGGTGCCTTGAGCCCGGAAGAACTCGCGGAAATCGCTGATCGCCACGTCGCTGGTGCTCGACGCGCTGAACGGGTAACGCTTGTTGATGGTTTTGCCATACACGCTGTACAGCTCGTTCTGATAACGGCCGTTCAGGTATTGGTAGGCATCGTTGAGCACCAGGCGCCACGAGTCTTCGGCCAGCACGTTGAACCACACGCTCAGCGGACGCGGCAGACGACCCGACGCATTGCGCAGGTTGGTCAGCGCATCACGCTGGCCGCTCATGCGGGTCTTGGCCAGTTCGAACGCGGCTTGCTCCGGTGTGCTGGAACGGGCGAGGCCCGCCAGTTGCAGCTGCAGGTCGTTGAGCGCGGTGAAGGCCGGGGTCAGGTCAGCGGCCGGGCCGTTGTTGTCGTCGAGCAGTTTATGCAGCGGCTCAAAGCGACGTTGCAGCGACTTCTTGGCAGTGTCCGGCAGGTTCTTCGCCACGTTCAGGGCCGAGGCCTTGTCCGCTGCCGCAGCGGCGAGTTTGCCAACCTTGCCCAGTTTGCCCTTCTGCCCCGCCAGCGCATCGGCAGCGTCACCGGCTTCATCCACCGGCTCGGGAGCCGCCTGGAATCGGGTGTTTTCGCGCACTTCAGTCAGCAGCGCCAGCACCGGCGAGTTGGCCGAGGTCAGGCCCGCCAGTTGCTCGGCGCCTTCACCGGCATCGCTGATCGGCGGCAATGCCACCTGGCCAACGGCCTCGCTCCAGTAGTTGGCGTAGTCGCGGAAGTACAGTTGCTCCAGCTCGACCATCAGGCGACGCAAGTCCATGTCGCTGATGCCCGCGCCTTCGCCCAGCACCCAGTTGTCACGCAGGATGTCGGTGACCAGCGACGCGCCTTGCACCGAGAAATACTGCTGATAACCGGTCTGGGTGTAGAAGCCCGGGATCACGTACTCGGTGCCAATGAACAGCGAGCCCTGCGGCCCGAGGTGTTGGCTGAAACGGTAATCCGGCAGGTTGCGCGCCTGCTCGCGGAGCATGCGGTAAACCACGTTTGCCAGCGATTCACTGCGCAGAACCTGACGCGCCTGAGTCACCAGTTGCTCGTTCAGCGGGTAGATAAACGGCAGCTTCAGCAGACGCTCCAGATGCGTATTCAAACCGTTCTGTACGGCGGTGTTGCCGTTGTAGCGCTGGGACCAGTCGGTAGCGATCCAATCCTTCAGCCATGCCGCGTCACGACGATCCTTCATGTTCAGCATCAGGTACGCGCGCAGGCTGTTGATCAGCTTTTCGCGGTCCTTCATGTTGGCACGGATCTGGCCTTCGAGCATGGTGGCAACGCGTGGCAGCAGTTGCTTTTCAAGCTCGCGCTCGTAGGCTTCCTTGACCACCGGACTGACGTGCTGGCCTTGATACAGACCGACACGCTCGTGGTAAGACACGTCGCTCTTGTTCGGGAACACCTGGGTGGCGGCGTAGCTGGTGTCGAGGGTTTTCAGCGCGCCCATCGCGTCATCGCGTGGCGATAGCACCGTGCGTTGCTGCGTCCAGTTCTGCGCCAGGTTGCGCAGGTTTTCCAGACGCTCGTAGTTGGCCGAGAAACCACCGGCCCACAGCATGCCGAACAGTACCAGTGCACCTAGTGCACCGACGTACAACGCACGCTGGCCCCAATGGATGCGGCTGCGCTCGCGCTTGTCCAGACCGGCCAGATCGGCCTCGGGGAAAATCACGCGGCTGAGCAAATGGTGGATGAACCGCGAACGACCGCTGCGCAGTGTCGGCAACACGCCGGCGCTCATGCCCAGACTCGCGCCGATGCCGGCGGTGGTCGAATCCATTTCGTGGGTCAGGTGCGGTGCGCTGGTCAGGTAGAAACCACGCAATAGCGTCGCACGCTGGTAGCGGTTGCCGGTGAACGCCATGTCGACGAACAGGCACAGGCGCTCGCCGATCTGGCCCATCTGGTGCGGGAAGTCGAGGATGCGGCCACGGCGCTGGGTGTCGCGCTCGGAGTGCATGCGCATGATCACTTGGCTGTTGAGGCGACGCAGCAGCTCTTCGAACTCGCCGCGCAATACAGCCACGTCGGTGCCGACCTGATCCTTGCGGAAACTGGTACCCAGCACCTGATCGCTTTCTTCGCGGGTCAGTTGGTCGAAGAATTCGTCGAAACCCAGCAGCTTGTCAGCCTTGCTCAGCACCAGATACACCGGCACGTCGACGTGCAGCTTCTGATAGACGTCTTGCAGACGCGCGCGCACCTGGCGAGCCAGCGTGTCGATGTCCTGCTCGCTGCCACTGGTGAGGGTTTCCACCGGAATGGTCACCAGCACGCCGTTCAGCGGACGACCGCGACGACGCTTGCGCAGCAGCTCCAGCAGAGTGGTCCAGGCGCTGCCGTCGACTTCCGAATCCGGTTGGGTCAGGTAGCGGCCGGCGGTATCGATCAGCACACCGTGATCGGCGAAGTACCAGTCGCAATGACGGGTGCCGTGGGTGTCGCGGGTCAGCTTGCGGTCGATCTTGTTGATCGGGAATTCCAGCCCGGAGAAGTCCAGCAGGCTGGTCTTGCCACTGGCCTGCGGGCCGATCAGCAAGTACCAAGGCAAGTCACTGCGCCAGCGCTCGCTGCGGCCGCGATACAGGCTCGAAGTCTTGAGGGTTTTCAGGGCGTCCTTGAAACGCTCCTTCAACTCTTTCTGCTCTTCTTCGATCAGTTCGTCACGGCGGATACGGTCCTGGCCGTCTTCGGTTTCTTCGACGGCTTTCTTGCGGATACCGGCGCGCCAGCTGACGAAGACCATGGTCAGGCCCCAGATCAGGAACAGCACGCTGATGGTCAGCAAGCGCGAGGTGGAACTCTCCCAGAACTTGTAGTCATCCACCGCCAACAGCGGGCCGACGAACCACACCAGCAGCGCCACAAACAGCACCAGCAGCAGGGTCCAGACCCAGGTCTGGCGCAGGAAGGCGCCGACTTTCTTGAAAAACTTTTTCATCACACGTCCCTGTTTACGGCTGCGACTGCGGCTGGACCGCGGCCGGATCAAGCGGCTGATAAGGTTGCAGAACGGTGTCGCGCTGCTCGCCCAAGACCCAGGCGAAGCCCGAATACATCATCACCAGGCAGACGAAGGTGAACAGCACCACCATCCACGCCGGCACGATGCGCACCAGGTTGCGGCGCTGATCGTTGAGGCCTTCCCACTGCGGCGACAATTCGCGCGGCACGTCGCCACGCAACTGACGGATCTGCCGGTACAGGGCGTCGCGGATGCCTTCGAGTTCCAGCATGCCGCGCGCCTGCACGCGGTACTTGCCCTCGAAACCGAGAGACAGGCACAGGTACATCAGCTCCAGCATCGGCAGGTGCTTGACCGGGTTTTTCGACAGCCGATCGAGCAGCTGGAAGAACTTCTCGCCACCGAAGGTTTCGTTGTGGAAGCTGCTGAGCAGGCTCATCTGCGACCACTCGCTTTCGTTGCCCCAAGGCGTGGTCACGACGGCTTCGTCGACCACGGTGCAGAGCACGTAACGGGCAGCCATCACCTGGCTGCTTTCGGCGCCGTTGTGCAGGGCGCGCACTTCAAACAGCTTGAGCCCGGCGGTCAGGCGCTCGTTGAGCGCGTAGAGGTCTTCGCGAGTTTCGCTGTGCTTGAGGCGCACCACTTCCGACAGCAGTTCGGACGACGCCGCCACCAGCGAATTGAGGCTGATGTTGAAGGCTTCCGCCGGGCGCAAGCGCGCGGCGTAGATCATCCGTTCTTCCAGTTGTTCGAAGCGCGGTGGCGCAGCGAAGTCGGTCAGCGGACTCGCCGCCGGGCCATGGCCCTGACGGTCGAGCAGGACGGTTTTGTCGTCCTGGTTGTGTTCCATGTCCTTGATCATGTCGGTCAGTTCCTGATGGCCCAGAATTTCAGTTCAAGCTCGGCAAATTCGCCGGACACGTGGAACGCGAAGCCGCCGGAGCGCTCGAGTTGTGCCAGGTCTTCGGAACTGAGTTCGAGGATGAAATAGGTTTTGTTCGAGTGGAACGCGATCTGCCGCGGGGCCACCGGCAACGGTTTGACCTTGATCCCCGGCAGGTGCAGGTTGACCAGTTGGCGGATGCGCTCCACCGGGCCGACCTTGAGGTGCGCAGGCAAGCGGTTGCGCAGTTCTTCGGAGTCGCAGTTGGCACTGGCTGCCAGCACGAACGACGCCGAGCCCAGCAGTTTGTGGTCGTGCAGCGGCGACACGATGATCCCGTACTGACGCGCTTGCAGGATCAGTTCGATGGCGTGTTGCTCCAGCACCATCGACAGCACCTGACGGATCGACTCCATCAGTTTGCGGAAGCTCGCACCCTGGTCGGCGTGGGAGTAACGACTGTCCAGACGCGGGCGTTTGCTGTCGCTGGAGAAGGTCGCCAGATCACCGAGCATGGTCAGCAGCGTGCGGTACAACTCCTCCGGATGAACCTGCTCCAGGCCCAGATAGTGGCGCAGCAGCAGTTCGGTGCGGTTGATCAGTTGCAGCATCATGAAGTCACCGATTTCCGCGCCACCGACCTTGCCGTTCGAACGAATGCGCTCGGCAATGGTGTCGCCCCGGTGACCGAGCATGCTGATCACTTCTTTCAGGCACGACAGCAGGTAGCTGGAGGCGTGGGCCTGAATGTAGGTCGGCACGAAATCCGGGTCGAGGCTGATCACGCCGTCCGGCGTGGTGTCGAGCACGTCGCAGATCTTCAGCTTCACGTAGGCCTGGTCGCTCTGCTGCTCGCCGAGCAACAGTTTGAAGTCCGGGCGACCGCAGCTGACCTGGCTGGCGGAATCATCACCGGCGTTGGAGTCGGCGACTTCGGCGTCATACGCGGTGTAGCGCGCCAGCACATCGGACTGCTCCGGACGGCGGGCCTCGATGTGGTTACCGGTGACCAGCGGCAGTGCCAGGTAGATCGGCATGTTGCCGGTGTTCGGCGGCACGTCCAGCGCCAACGGTTCGGTGTTGCCGCCGAGTTCGAACAGGCTGCCGTCCGGCAGGATCCCCGAGGCTTCACTGATCACCAGTTTGCCCATGTTGAGGAACTGCAAGTCGATCTCAAGGTTCAGGAAACCCCAGGTGTAGCCGCCCAGCAACTGGGTGCGGGTCTTCATCTGGTGATCGTAGTAGCGGTCGTTGTGCTGGAAGTGCTGCGGGCGCAGCAGCATGCCTTCCTGCCAGATGACTTTATGGGTATTCATGATCAGTCATCCGCCTTGGCGAGCACTTCGTTGGTCTTGCGGATACCGGCCTGATCCAGGGTCAGATCGGCTCCGGTGACTTCCAGCGGCGTGATCGGGAACGTGTGGCGCCATTTGGTTTCCGGCAGGTCGCGGTATGCGGCGAGGATGCCGATGAAGCGGCTGCCCTCCTCCACGCTGAGTTTCAGCTCCACGGTTTCACCCGGGCGCAGTTCGAGTTCTTCGCTGGCCACCAGATCCGGGTTGAGGGATTCCTTGGCGCGCTCGTAGAGGCTGAAGAAATCGGCGTTCTCGAACGTCACCGGGTGCTTGAGTTCGAACAGGCGCACCACGATCGGCGACGGACGACCGTTGAGGTCCGGGTTCAACTGATCGCTGCCGGTCAGCTTCAGGTTGATCTTGGTCACTTTCGAGTACGGCGACAGCGACGAGCAACCGGCGAGCAGCACCAACAGGGTGAGCGCGGTCAGCGTCTTGAAAAAAGCGGTCGAGCGGCGAGACATGCGCATCATCCTTGGTGGTCGGTGTGGAGGGTGGAGATCAGGCGGATCTGTTCTTCGTAGGCCTGGGCGAAGTCGCGGGCCAGCAGGCGCTCGCTCCAGTCGTCGTCCTGACGCAGCGCATGGTGGTAACGGTTGAACGCTCTCCAGCGGCCGCCGGCGGTGGCGAGCAACGGTTTGTTGTCACGCTCGAAACGCAGGGTCAGTTGTTCCGGCGAGAAGTGCTCCAGAGTGCCGCGCACCGCCGCGCGGCTGGCGGTCAGCAGCGCCACCTGATGCGCCTGCAAGTCGCGGAACGCGCGGGAGATCGCCTGCTCGGCCGGCAAGTGGCCCGGCTTGTTCGGCTGCAACAGGATGTCCAGCGCTTCGCTCGGGTCGACGGCGAATTTCAGCGGATTCTTGTTGGTGCCTTGCACGGTGGTCTGGGCCAGACGCAGTTCGTTCTTCAGCTCGGAGCGGGTGCGCAGGCTCTGTTGCAGGCCGCCGACGCTCTGGCGCAGCAGACGTGCAGCGTTCAGCGCGAGGGCTTCACGCTCGTCGTGGCTGAGGTTCTTCACGTTCACGCCGAGAGCCGCGCCGAATTTATCCCAGAAGGTTTCGCTCTGACGCTCGACCGCTTTCGGTGCCGGCGCTGGCTCAGGCGTGGGCTCGACGATCAGCTCCGGCACCATCAGGCTTTCCATGTCGATGCGCGCGTAGTCGGCGCGCTGACGGGAGTCTTCAGGGTCGGTAACCGGTGCGAGCATTTCCTCGAATTCCGAGTACACGCGCTCTTGCTGCTCCAACGACTTCAGCGGATCGAGGTCGAGGAACGCGTCGTCCGGAATGATGCTGCCGGCGGCACGTGGCAGGCCGACTTCACCGTCGAAGGTCGCCGGGTCGCGCACCAGTCGCGCACGGATCTCGAAGTCGCCCAGCACGTAGGTGCTGCCGTGCTCGATGCGCACCGGTTCGCCCTTGTGCAGGCGTGCGCCGCTGTCGCCGTCCTGAACACCGTTGCTGCTGGTGTCGGTCAGGAAGAACGTGCCCTCGCGATAGCTGACAATCGCGTGGTGATTGGACAAGTGACGCTTGCGGTCAGGGATGATCCAGTCGCAGTCCTCGCCCCGCCCGATCACGCCGCCGGCCTGTTTGAAGGTCCGCTGGCACAGCTCGGTGGGCACGAACTGTTTGGTGTTCAGCATTTCGAAAACCAATTCCATGTTTGATGCTCCTTGCGGTCACTTGCCGCGATTGACCGCCTGCGGATCACCCAACGGGCGGTAATCGTTATCGTTGAATTTGTAATTGCCGCTGCAGCCGCCGAGGCCGCATAGAACGACGAGGGTCAGCAGGACAGCGTGCCAGTGACGAACAGACATCAGAGGGTCTCCAGGTGTAGACAAAGCACAAAGCGCCGACCCTTGCGGGCGGCGCTGAAATAGGTGTTCGAGGTGAAGCCGACGGACTTTCGCCTACCCATCGAAATCACCCAGATTGATGTTCAAGCGGCCGAGCCGGTACAGCAGCGTGCGTCGCGGCAGGCCCAGTTCCCGGGCGGCGAGCGTCTGGTTGCCGTCGTTCTTGCGCAGGCAATCGAGCAGCAGATTGCGTTCGACCGCTTCCAGTCGTTCGCGCAGATTGAGGCCGCAGTGGTCTTCCGGTGCCGGCGCCGATTCCAGGCGCAGCGAAAAATGCTCGGCCAGCAACTCGCCGCCCTCGCACAACAGCACCGCACGCTCGACCAGGCCTTTGAGTTCACGCACGTTGCCGGGGAAGGTGTAACCGGACAGGTGTTCCAGCGCCGCGTCCGACCAGCGCACCGGATCGCGTTGCAGGAAGGTGCAGGCCTTGTCGGCGAAGTGTTTGGCCAGGTCGAGGATGTCGCCTTCGCGCTGGCGCAGGGCCGGCAACTCGATCGGGAATTGCGCGAGGCGGTAGTACAGGTCTTCGCGGAATTTGCCTTCACTGACGAGCACCGACAGATCGCGGTGCGTCGCGGCGATGATGCGCACATCGATCTTGTGGGTGTCGTTGGAACCTAGCGGACGGATCTCGCCTTCCTGCAACACGCGCAGCAATTTGGCTTGCAGCGACAGCGGCATGTCACCGATTTCATCGAGCAACAGGGTGCCGCCATTAGCCGCATCGAACAGCCCGGCGCGGTCGCGATCGGCGCCAGTGAACGCGCCTTTGCGATAGCCGAACAGCTCGCTTTCCAGCAGGTTTTCCGGGAACGCCGCGCAGTTCTGCACGATGAACGCCTGTGACCGGCGCGGGCCGCAATCGTGGATCGCCCGCGCGACCACTTCCTTGCCGGTGCCGGTCTCGCCACGCAACAGCACGGTGTACGGGCTGTGCAGGACTTTGCTGATCAGCGAGTAAGTCTGGCGCATCGCCGCGCTCTTGCCGATCAGGCCGTAGCCGCTGGCACTCGGCAGACTGCGCACGACCGGCGCCGCCGCATCTACGGGCTGGCGCAGACGTTGCAGCAAGTGCAACTGTCCGAGCACGAACGAGCCGAGCTGACCGAGGGAATCGGCAAACCCTTGCAGGTTGATGTGACGACGGCTGGCGCACAGCAACAGGCCTTCGACAGCCTTCTGCTGATTAACCAGCGGCACGCACAACAGCGACTGCCACGGCGTGGACGATGCCGGCAGAAAGCTGGTTTCTTGCAGGCTGCCGCCCAGGTCGTCGAAGCACACCACACGGTTCTGGCACAGGGCGAACTGCAACAGTTGCTCGCCGTTGTAATCCGCCGGCAGGCTCGCCGCGCTGCGCGGTTGCAGCACACCGTCGAGGCATTCGGCGTTCATCCCCAGCGACGTGTGCGTGGCATCCAGCAAATACAGTTGCGTCAGTTCGCAACCGCTCAGCCCGGCCAGACCGCGCACGAAGTCACCCAGCAGCGCAGCACCATCCGCCGCCCGCGACAGGCTGGCGAACTGCGCCAGCAAGGCTTCGGCATAGAGCAGTGGCTGCGGCACTTGAGTGAACATCACACTCACCTCAGGCGAACTCGCAAGTCACGCTGGCTTCACCGTCGAGCGTCGCATGCACGCGCTTGAGGCTTTCACCGGTGGCCATGGCGTCGAGCAAACGGTCGGCCACCAGCGGCAGCACGTGCTGGTCGAGCAAGTGGTCGATCAGGCGCGCACCGCTTTCGCTTTGAGTGCAACGCTCGGACAGGTGATCGACAAGGTTCTGGCACCAGCTGAAGTCCAGCTGACGACGGTTCAGGCGCTCGCCCAGACGACCGAGTTTGATCTCGATCAGCTCGCGCAGCACCGGGCCACCGACCGGGTAGTACGGCACCACTTTCATCCGCGCCAGCAGCGCCGGTTTGAAGTGTTTGCTGAGCACCGGGCGAATGGTTTCTTCCAGCACATCGGCGGTCGGACGCGCGCCGTCTTCGCAGAGGTCGCTGATCTTGTCGCTGCCCAGGTTCGAGGTCATCAGGATCAACGTATTGCGGAAGTCGATCTCGCGACCCTCACCGTCGTTGGCCACGCCTTTGTCGAAGATTTGGTAGAACAGGTTGAGCACGTCCGGGTCGGCCTTCTCGACTTCATCGAGCAATACCACCGAGTACGGCTTCTGCCGCACGGCTTCGGTGAGCATGCCGCCCTCGCCGTAACCGACGTAGCCTGGGGGTGCACCGATCAGGCGGGAAACGGTGTGCTTCTCCTGGAACTCGGACATGTTGATGGTGGTGATGAAACGGTCGCCGCCGTACAGCAGGTCGGCGAGCGCCAGTGCGGTTTCGGTCTTGCCGACGCCGCTCGGGCCCACCAGCAGGAACACGCCGACCGGTGCGTCAGGCTTGTTCAGGCCGGCAGCGGTGGCGCGCATCGAGCGATCCAGTGCGTGCACGGCTTGTTCCTGACCACGGATGCGGGTGCGCAGGTCGGTGGCGAAGCTCGCGACCTTGGCGTTGTGTTCGCGGGCCAGTTGCGCCAGCGGCACGCCGGTCCAGGCGCTGATCACTTCGGCCACCAGACGCGGGCAGACTTCGAAGCTGACCAGACGCTCCTTGACCTGAGCGGCGGTCAGGGCGCTGTGGGTTTCGTTGAGTTGCGCTTCCAGCGCTTCGACGCTGAGGGTTTCGTCGACTTCGGCGGCGTGGGTTTCGATCACGGTGCCTTCGGCGTCTTCTTCAACGGTGACCACCGGCTCGACCGCAGCGGCTTCACGGGCCTTGGCCAGTTGCTGACGCAGTTCCAGCAGGCGCTCGGCCAGTTGCTTCTGCTCGGTCCACAGGGTTTCCAGTGCGACCATTTCCGCCTCGGCTTCGTCCAGACGCGCTTCCAGTGCCTCCAGCGCTTCGTGGTCGATCAGCAGACCGGCTTCGGCATCGCGGCGCAGGGCCTGACGCTGACGGCCACCTTCAGCCAGTTCGCCGCGCAGGCGTTCCAGGCTTTCCGGGGCAGCAGCGAGGCTGATGCGAACGCGGGCGCACGCGGTGTCGAGCACGTCGACAGCCTTGTCCGGCAGTTGCCGACCGGCCAGGTAACGGGCGGACAGTTCCGCTGCCGAAACCACCGCGTCATCGCGCAGGTAGATGCCGTGGCTCTTTTCGTAGACCTGAGCCAGACCACGCAGGATGGTCACCGCTTCGCTCACGGTCGGTTCGTGCAGTTGAACCGGCTGGAAACGACGGGCCAGCGCCGGGTCTTTCTCGAAGTATTTCTTGTACTCGGCCCAGGTGGTCGCAGCGATGGTGCGCAGCTCACCGCGAGCCAGCGCCGGCTTCAGCAGGTTGGCCGCGTCGGAACCGCCGGCATTGCCACCCGCGCCGATCAGGGTGTGGGCTTCGTCGATGAACAGAATGATCGGCTTCGGCGAGGCTTTGACCTCGTCGATCACGCCTTTCAGACGACGCTCGAATTCACCTTTGACGCTGGCGCCGGCCTGCAACAGGCCCATGTCCAGCGACAGCAACTCGACACCCTTGAGCACCTGCGGCACTTCACCGGCAGCGATGCGCGAGGCCAGGCCTTCGACGATGGCGGTTTTACCGACACCGGCTTCACCGACCACGATCGGGTTGTTTTTGCGGCGGCGGGCGAGGATGTCGACCATCTGGCGGATCGCGCCATCACGGCACAGCACCGGGTCGAGTTTGCCGTCGCGGGCCTGTTGAGTCAGGTTGTGAGTGAAGCGCTCCAGCAGCGATTCGCCCTGGGCGGCCGGTTTGCCGTTGGCCGCTGCCTGAGGCTGTTGCGACAGCGCAAATTCCTTCAGGCGATCGATGTTCAGTTTGGCGAGCAACGGCTGGTAGCGGCTGCCGGCGTAGCGCATCGGGTTGCGCAGCAGCGCGAGGATCAGCGCCGCGTCTTCGACCGAGGTCTGGCCCAGTTCAAGATTGGCCACCAGCAGTGCGTCTTGCAGCCACTGCACCAGTTCCGGGGCGAACACCGGATTGCGCGAAGCGCTGTGCTCGACCCGCGATTGCAGGGCGGCGCTCAGTTCGCCAGCGTCAACGTCGGCATCCTGCAGCGCGCGGGAGAGCAAACCGTTCGGGCGCTCCAGCAGGCCGAGCAGCAAGTCTTCGACCAGAATCTTGCTGCCGCCACGGGCCACGCAGCGCTCGGCCGAACGCTCCAGATCGCGACGGGTTTCGGCGTCCAGCGCCTGGATGAGTTGTTGCAGGTCTACGTTGATCATGGCTCACGTCCTTAATGAATTTTGCTGCCCAGGGTCACCACGCCGTCTGCTTTTTCGCAGCCCAGCCAACTGGTCCACCCCAGGCGACAGTCGTTCTTCTCGCCAATGCGCAGTTCGCGGATTTCTTCCGGACGCAGCACCAGGCGAATGTCGTAATCGAGCGGGTCACGCAAGGTGAACCGCACCAGCGCGCAGAGCGGCTGGTAACCGAAACCGATGGGCAGGAATTCGTGGAATCGCTCCCAGTCGAGTTCGGTGATGTGAATGCGGAACTTGCCGCTGCGGTCGCGCACGTGTTCGCCCAGCACCAGGTCTTCACCCAGCACGCTGTTGGCGAAGCCGAGGCGGTTGCGCTGTTCTTCGAGGATCTCCACGCGGCGCTCGATGCACTGCTCGATGACCAGGTCTTCGTGCTTGAAGTAGTAACGCAGCACCGCTTCGATCAGCGCCGCCGAGTGCGCCCGCAAGCTGAGCAGGCCGAGGTACGGCAGCAGGCGTTTCCAGTTCAGTTCCTTGGCCTTGCGGATCTCGTCGCCACCGAGGCCGATCAGGGCGAACAGCTGCGACGAGAACGGGTCGACCGCGCCACTCTGGAAGCTCGCGCGATAGCGATACTTGCGCCAGATCGGCAGCATCAGCCGTTGCAGGCGATGGTGGAACAGGTCGAGGAAGTTGCGCGTCGGGTTACCGTCTTCGCTGTCGCCCAGGGCTTGCTCGCCATAGAACGCAGGCAGCGGCGAGCCGGAACCGACCAGGCCGATCAGGTTGAAGCGCAGACGCGCGCGCATCTGCCCGTGTTCTTCGAAAAACTCCACACGATCGACATCGCTGCGCGGAAATCCGAGGCTCGGATTGGCCTGGAATTCCAGCTGGTCGTACAGGTCGTCTTCGCTCAGGTACGGGTGCGCATCGCGCAGCCGGTCGATCACCAGCAGCACGGCCTGAAACAGCGAGTACTCGCGTATTACCTTCGTCAGCCCGCTTAAAGCAGGGGCTGCAGGCCCATACGTGGTGTCCATTGGTACACCTCTCCCTGTGTGCTTTTTACCCGCAGCTCGTGGAATGAATTGAGACTGGCGTAAAGCGCGAAAAACTCGTTGAGAACCGAGGCGAAGACGAACAGGTCGCCTTCACCGATATACCCTTCCGGGTCGATGGTCAGTTCGGTGCGCAAACCGCGCACCGGCAGACCACGGTGCAACCGGTCCACGTGGTGATGTTTGATCAGTTTCAGTCCGCCGAGCAGGCGTTTGCTGACCTTCTCCGCGTGCTGGTCGTAGTAGCGCGGCAGGTCGTAGGTTTCGAGAATCACCTTCAGTGCATTGACGTCGGCCAGCGACAGATAGTTAAGCGACATGTTGCTGATCAGCTTCCACAGGAAGTCACGGTTCAGCGGCGGCGCGAAACTGGAAGTGGCCGGGGTGATGTTGCGGAAACTCAGAAACTCCGGGGTCTCTTCGCAGGCCATGCAGATCTGCCCGAGCTTGAGTTTGCGCGGCAGGTTCTGGTTGGTGCAGACCAGCTCGATCGACAGGGTTTCGTGTGCTTCGGTATGACGGATGCCGAAGCTCAGGTAGGTGTCGAGACCGTCGTGCAGCAGCGACGAGCGCTGGCGGATGCTGTAATGCGGACGGCTATTGGGCACGTCGAAACTAGGGTCGTGCTCGAAGGATTCGAACGGCACGTATTCCTGATAACCGAGACCGCCGGGCTTCCAGCCAGTCACAGTTTCCACCGAGAACACACCGCAGTTTTCGAGATCGAATTCCGCTGGCAGCAGCAGGTATTCGTCCTGCTTGCCGTCGAGGCGGATCGGCAGTGCGTCGTGCTTGAACAGGTTGACGATCGGTGTGCAGAACAGCTTCACGTTATCCGTCGTCGGACGCATGCGCATGATGCCGCTCTTGCGGATATCGAAGCGCAATTCCAGGCCACGCATCTGCTTGAGGGTGTCTTCCGGCAGCGCCTTGAGAATGTCCAGGCCGTGGACATCGACGAACAGGAACTTGTCCTGGAAGGCGAAGTATTCCTGCAGGTAGCGATAGCCCCGGAAGGTGTTCAGCGGATACGGGATCAACGCTTCTTCTTCGGCAAAGCCCACTGGCTTCACGCGGTCGCCCAGAATCTTGAACGCCATCGGCTTGCCGCTCACGCCATCGATCGGCTTGCCGGCGCCGTCGAGCGGGATCAGTTCGATGCCGTCGAGGTTGCGCAGCAGGCTCAGGTAGAGCATCTGGCTGATGTAGCGCTCGCCGGCAAAGTGCAGGCGCAGCTTGCTCAGTTCCAGCTCGCCGAGGTGGCCGTCGGCACTCATCTCCAGGCGCAGGCTGAGCAGCGAACCGTCGCCCTTCACCGAGTAGTTCAGCGCGGCCAGATCCAGCGCCATGACTTCGGTCGGGTAGCAGGTGCGGAAGCGGCAGCGCACATCTTCGATCGGCACGCTCTCGATCGGCGTATCGCGCTCGACCTTCAGCGCCGGCCCCGAACGCTTGAGCGGATCGAACTGCAGAATGCTGAACGCCGGCAGCGGACGCATGTAGTTCGGCCACAGCAACTGCATCAGGGAATGGCTGAGCTCTGGCAGCTCGTCATCGAGCTTCTGGCGCAGCCGTCCGGTCAGAAACGCAAAGCCTTCCAGCAACCGCTCCACATCCGGATCCCGCCCGGCCTGCCCCAGGAACGGCGCCAACGCCGGACTACGCTCGGCGAAACGGCGACCCAGTTGGCGCAGTGCGGTGAGTTCGCTTTGGTAGTAGTGGTTAAAGGACACGGGTTACCTGCCTGGTAGTGGAACTCATCAAAAAAATATCCTGTAGAGCGCAACCGTCACGCCGGCGCAGACGTAACCGGCGATCAGGAGACACGGCACGAGCAGGATCCAGCCGTAGGCCATGAAAGCATCGTCGAACGGCCCGCCGACCAGGCTACACAAGCCATAAAGCATCCAGGGCAGCGCGTAGAAAGGGATGAGGCCATAGGATGAAAACGCCAGCATGGCCAAGAATGGCGTCCACAAGGCACCCATGAAAAAACTCAGCTGCGCGCGGCTGAGGATGGGCATCTCGTTCGATACACCGATCACGGGCAGGCCCTCATCTTCGAAACCACGTCCTGCGAAGCAATCGCAGGCAATGCCTGCCGCATCAACGCGCGCTTTTCCAGGCGCAGCTCAATGACCTGCGTGGCCAGAATCGCCAGCAACGTCACTCCGCCCTGAGCCACGGTGTAGAACAGCGCCCGCAACGGGTTGTCGGGCACCATCATGAATAGAATCCAGGCAACCATCAGCGCGAGCAGGCCGAGTTTTGCCCATAGGTTCGGGAACACGGCAGCCAGTGCGTTCACCGCGAAAAAAATATAAATGAACATGTAATGTGCGATGCCGATGCCCACGCCACGGGTGGTGAAACCGCCGTTGAATGCTTTGTAGGCAACGACCACTGCGTCGTTCAGGAAAGCGTACGCAACACATCCAGCGGCATGGAAAGCCAGGTTCATGGCAACGCGGGCGTAGATGTTCATGTCGGGTTCAGATTCCCGTACCAAGTACCTGCACCATGAATTGCGACGACAGACGCCAGAACGATGTAGGTCAGCAAACGATGCCAGCCCGACTTGCTGTCAGCCACTCCCGCCCGATATCCCTGCATTTAAACTCCACCTCTGCCAAAAGCCTTAGGAAGAGCGAAAAGCAAAGCGGTGCTAAAAATCCAAAAAAACAAATAAACGTAGTTTTTAGGCATACCACTAGAGGCCCAACCTTTTACAACGCTCAAGCCGATAGCAACCTGCAAAATAAAAAAAGAAAGAATTACTAAAGGAACGAACAACGCGTAACTATACGGCTCCGCAAAACCCAATTTGAAAACTGCGAACACCTCGAACACCAAAAATGGAAAAACAAGGGCTATCGCCACGAAGATCATCAACTTGATTTTCACTGCGTAATTCATCACAGCAGGGCCTCAAAACGAAGAGGGGGCACGACCCATAATTGACGTAGAGCTTCTGGTGCGCCAAAAATGTCGCAATAACAGGATCCGGACAGCCTCATACTTTTCGAATCAATAAATAACATTGAACACCCAATAGTTAAATTCATAGAGGGCGATCGCACCTGCAAAAGCCGAAACCAAAGGCATGACCCCATTTCGCAGCTTTCTTGTTTTAACGATTACAACCAACGACCTTGCAAAAAAAAGCAAGGCAGCGGCCATCAATGGAACATAAACAACAATACAAAAAACAAAAAAATACCCATACAACTCAACGCCACCCACCGACCATTTACTCTGGGGCTCGGTGAATGACATCAGCAGCAAAAGAGCTGATATCAAAAAATAGAAAATGCGAAACATTTAACGAAGACCCTTTAAGTAAAGGAGTTTCGCAAGCTCACGCCGTCTGGCCTTCCCGTCAGCCGTGTCTCCGGAGTAGTAAAAGTGCCCCTCCGCCGTAGGCATCTGCTTACCCAACTCCAGTGCAGAGTCCACCAACTCCTTGTCAGTCATGCCGGCGTAAATAGGGTCGCCCTTGTCCTGCAGGTTTATGATTATTGCCTTACCTATATTCTCGTGACTGCTCACTGCATCCTTCAGGCTTTTATTAATCGGAGCACCGATGAGGACAACGTGATCAACTTTTACGCCCGAGCGCGCGTAATACATTGCCGTTCGAGCTGCGATTACGGAACCCCAAGAGTATCCGACTATATTGAACTGCCCGACCTTGGGTAATGGTTTTGTAATTTCCATTGACCCGAGAGGAAATTCCGTCGCCTTTATTTTCGAAACATCGCGACTAATTTTTACGGCTAGAATGTCGCTGGTGGGCGCACACTCCACAACGCTATTACTTTTGATCGTAATTAAGCCATAGAGATACTTCTTCTCTATGTACTCACCACCATAAGTGCACTTCTGCAGCTCGCCATATTCAAAGATGACCGGATCACTTTCATCTTGATTATATAAAACGACAGAGGCCGCATCGCTGAGCATGTCCACCATGTCTGGGACATGTTTATCCAGCCCTGCCGTGAGAGATGAATAGTTACCAAATACAGCGTTGGGAATGCCGGCTTCCTTGAGTGCTGCAACCATATCCGCGTTGTAAGCGCCGATCATTCCAGCACCACCCAGGAATACCGTCAGACCCTGTTCAACAACAATAGGCTTAGGCGTGAGGTCCTTGGTTGGGGTACTGCTCATCGTTGCGACTTTCGAAAAAGCACCACTTGAAGTATTGATGACGTCAGCGCCCATCTATCAATCTCCCTGTGCGACATAGATTTCAACTGTCTCTGCACTTTCGTGGCGAGATAGCCGATGAGTGAATCCTTTTGCGTTGGTAACACCCTCTTCCTGCGACCCATCTTGCCGAACGATGAGATATCGGCGATCAGCCATCGGGGCGCCAGACTCGTCGGTAAGGGCGAACTGCTCATCAAAACCAGGAAGAATCAACGGCAACGGCGGAACAAACGGCGCCGGCGAATGCGAATTGCCGATAATCACCGTCCCGGATCCGGCCGTTACTTTATTGCCATGAGATCCAACCGAACCGACCGTGGCGGCCGGTTTGCCGTTGATCAGAACCGTAGTCGCCAGATCGCCGACCAACGCACCACCACACGCGGAGGCATCGCCTTCGCGGGCGGCCGCGAGGCCGTCGAAGAACACGTCGCCGGAACCGGCGGCGATCGGGTTGGTGCCGTGGCCGGGGAGCGGGCAAGCGGTGGGGTCGGATACGCGTGCTGCTGGTTTGCCAGACATCGGGGTTCTCCTTAGTTGACCTTCACTTGACCGCTGCCATCCAGGCGCGCGGCGAAACTGACCTGACGCTTGAAACCCTCGACTTCCAGCAGGCCTTCGATGCTGAAGGCCAGGCGAAGCTGATCGTGGTCACGCGGCAGGGAAATGACACGCACGTTGCTCAGGCGCGGCTCGTAGGCTTCGATGAAGCTTTCGATGGCCAGGCGGGCCTGACTCAGGGAGTCGTGCAGGCTCAGGCGCATGTCATTGAGATCGGGCAACCCGTAGTCGGACAGCGTTTGCACGCTGCCGGCCCGGGTGCTGAGCATTTTGGCCAGATGGGCAGCCACCGACGCCATGGCAGAAGCCTCGAGGCTCCTGCCCTTGCGTAGTTCCGCGTCGCCGTTGAGGCGTTCGAAAAGGCTGCCGTATCCGTCCATGAGTCGCTCTTACTCTTTGTCCAGCTTGCCAACCAGCGACAGGGTGAAATCGGCACCCATGTACTTGAAGTGCGGACGCACGTTCAGGCTGACGCGGTACCAGCCCGGCTCGCCTTCAACGTCGCTGACGATCACTTGCGCAGCGCGCAGCGGACGACGGCCACGGACTTCGGCGCTCGGGTTTTCCTGGTCGGCCACGTACTGGCGGATCCACTTGTTCAGTTCCAGCTCGAGGTCGGTACGCTCTTTCCACGAACCGAGTTGCTCGCGCTGCAGCACTTTCAGGTAGTGAGCCAGGCGGTTGACGATCATCATGTACGGCAGTTGGGTGCCGAGCTTGTAGTTCAGCTCTGCAGCCTTGCCTTCTGCGCTGATGCCAAAGAACTTCGGCTTCTGCACCGAGCTGGCGGAGAAGAACGCCGCGTTGTCGGAGCCTTTACGCATGGTCAGGGAGATGAAGCCTTCCTCGGCCAGTTCGTATTCACGACGGTCGGAAACCAGAACTTCGGTAGGAATCTTGGTTTCGATTTCGCCCATGCTTTCGAAGTGGTGCAGAGGCAGGTCTTCAACGGCGCCGCCGCTCTGTGGGCCGATGATGTTCGGGCACCAGCGGAATTTGGCGAAGCTGTCGGTCAGCTTGGTGCCGAACGCGTAAGCGGTGTTGCCCCACAGGTAGTGCTCGTGGCTGTTGGCAACGTTTTCCTTGTACACGAACGATTTGACCGGGTTTTCTTCCGGGTCGTACGGGTTACGCAGCAGGAAACGCGGGACGGTCAGGCCAACGTAGCGGGAGTCTTCCGAGGTACGGAAGCTCTGCCATTTGGTGAACTGCGGGCCTTCGAAGTGATCTTTCAGATCCTTCAGGTCCGGCAGACCGGTGAAGCTTTCCAGGCCGAAGAATTTCGGGCCGGCGGCGGCGATGAACGGCGCGTGGGACATGCAGGCTACGCTGGAAACGTACTGCATCAGTTTCACGTCCGGCGAGCTTGGGGACAGGTAGTAGTTGGCGATGATCGCGCCAACCGGCTGACCACCGAACTGGCCGTATTCAGCGGTGTAGATGTGCTTGTACAGGCCCGACTGCATCACTTCCGGCGAATCTTCGAAGTCGTCCAGCAGGTCGTCCTTGGAGACGTTGAGGATTTCGATCTTGATGTTTTCGCGGAAGTTGGTGCGATCGACCAGCAGTTGCAGGCCACGCCACGACGATTCCAGCGCCTGGAAGTCCGGGTGGTGCAGGATTTCGTCCATCTGACGGCTGAGCTTGGCATCGATCTCGGCGATCATGCGGTCAACCATGGCTTTCTTGACCGGCTCACCGTTGTTCTGCGGCTTGAGCAGCTCTTCGATGAACGCCGACACACCGCGCTTGGCGATGTCGTAGGCTTCGTCGTCCGGCGTCAGGCGGGTTTCGGCGATGATGCTGTCGAGGATGCTGTACTCGCCGTTTTCTGCGGCGTTCTGTTGTGCTGCGCTAGTGCTCATTGTGTTGGCTTCCTTGGCTGCTGGAGTCTCAAGCGTCCGGGGCTGCGGCGTTCAGGCCCAGCTCACCGAGTACGCGACCGCGGGATTCGTCGTCGGCGAGCACGCCTTCGATGGCTTTACGGAACGCAGGTGCGTTACCCAGAGGGCCTTTGAGGGCCACCAGCGCGTCGCGCAGTTCCATCAGTTTTTTCAGCTCAGGCACTTGCTCGACCAGGCTGGCCGGGTTGAAGTCCTTCATGGAGTTGACGCGCAGTTGCACAGCCAGCTCGTCGGCCTCGCCATCTTCCTGCAGACGGTTCGGCACGCTCAGCGTCAGACCCAGCTCTTGCTTGGCCAGCACTTCGTCGAAGGTCATCTTGTCGATGCTGATCGGCTTGCGATCCTCGATCTTGCGATCGTCCTTGCGGTGGGTGTAGTCACCGATTGCCAGCAGCTTCAGCGGCAGTTCAATCTCTTCCTGAGCACCGCCGGTGGCGGGTTTGAAGGTGACGTTGATGCGTTCCTTGGGGGCTACCGAGCCTTCTTTGGCCATGGCTTTTCTCCTTGCGGTTGTGGCCCTGGGGCCTATTCGAGTACCACTTCGAGATCGAGGTGGCACAGCCTGCGATAAATCTCTTCCTTGCGTTCACGTACGGCATGGTTCTGCGGTAACAACTCGCAGCAACTGTGCAGCAGGTGCAGCACTTCCAATGCAAGATCGGGCTCCCAGGCGTGCAGGCCTGAGTCCTGTAATGTCTGATCGAGGGTTTCCAGCTGGTTCTTGGCGAGTTCGTATTTCTTGGCCAGGAAGCACAACCGCGCGAGGGCGAGCTGCCAGAAGAAGCGCTCGCGCCCGCCGTACGCCGATTGCAGGCCCTGCTTGAGGATCTGCACCGCCGGTTTGAGCCCTTCCTTGCGCAGGATCGGCTGGACGTCTTCCAGCGCTTTTTCCCAGGCGGGCTGGGTTTCGACGTTCTCGGTCTCGACCTTGCGCGGCGCGCTGGCGCTTTGCAGGTGCGGCATGACGTTGCCGGCGATCCACGCCCGGGTGGACGGATCGGCGAACGGCGCGCCGTCATGGAAACGCAGCTCGATGATGCCGGGCAGGCGCTGAATCAAAAGCGCGAAGTGGATTTCCACTTCGCGCATGGCCAGCTCGGCGTTGAGGTTCTGGAGACATTCCCAGACCATCCTCTGGCCATCGAACCAGAACGGCGCCTTCGCCAGGCTCGCCTCCAGTTCCACCAGCAGGTCGGCGTATTTGCCCTGATCGAAACGGTCCTGATACTGCTTGAGCTTGTCGACCGGCAACCCGCGCAGCACGGTGATCTGCTCGGCGTTGCGCTCGGGTACCGCGTCGATCGTCATCCACAGCAAGGTGCGGTTGAGGCGCAGCGCGCGCAGGTCGGTGGCTTTCTGCTTGAGCCACCAGGCGCACAGCGGGCGGGCGCTTTCCTGCTGGGCGCGCAGAGCCTTGTGGGCTTCTTTCTCGTTGTCGATCGGCGCGCCGGGCGCCAGCAACTGACTGGCGGCCTGCTTGACCTGCGCCACCGCCGCGCCCACCACACCGGGTGCCGGCTGGTTGTCGGCGGCGCGCTGGATCATGGTTTTCAGGCGACGGGAAAGCGGCAGCAACAGCGGCGCATCATCGCCCAGATGCTCGGTGCAGGCGGCGTCGAGACCGGACAGGTGCTCGGACAGTTGCCGGAACATCGGCAGCTGTTCCTTGATCGCAATGTTCTCGGTGATCACCTGCTCAAGACGCGGCACCAGCCAGCCAATGGCGGCGGCCCGGGTGCGGGGTTTGAGCGGGTGAACTTCGGCCCAGTTGTTTTCCGACAAGTGGTGCAGCAAACCGAGGCCAGCCAGCAGGCCGGGGAAGGATTCACGCTGGTACAGCGACCACGTCAGCCAGGCGCCGACACGCAAATCCTTGGATTGGGTACGCAGGAGGCTTTCGCTGTTTTCGCGAATTTTCAGCCAGTCGATCTGCCCGCTTTCGTGCATCGAAGAGGCTTTGGCCAGCTCGCTTTCCAGGGCCTCGAATTCGCTCGAGAAACGAACGTCTTCGCCCGCAAAATTCTCTTTGGAAACAGAGACTTTAGCGAGTTCGAGGTAATGGGCGGAAAGTTTGCTTGAGTAGGACATCCATGGCCTTTGTTTGGATTACGGTCGTGCGCCTATTGGAGTTGCAGCGGCGCCGGGACAGTATCGAAGAGCAGTGAGAAGACTCATCCAATTGAGTGTGTGCTCTTTCAAGTGGGCGCATCGTAATCACTATGATGGCCACTAGCAAGCATCTGATTAAACAACAAGACGAACTGTTCATTGGGCGCTGTAGGAGATCGCCCTATATGTGTCAGGGGTTTCCCTGATATCCCTTTATATTTCACTTTTACGCCTATCCCTTCCGAAAGCATTGAGCCAGAGCGGTCGGAGCGCATCATCGAGAACATCTGCACGGTCGTTCCACAAGTAAGCGGAGAAAGCATGACAAACCCGGAAAAAATTTGAAGTAGGACGCTTCCGAAAATACACCACCATTTATTAACAAATGACTGGCGACAACAGACAACATTAAAAGTGCCATCAATTTGATGGCATTTTATTTGTTTAATAGTGCTTGATCCTTGAGACACAAGACTATTACGCAGGACTCCAATCATCCTGCCGTCACTTTCTCACGGCCATTTCCCACAATTTCCACGTTGCTTTACAACCCGGAAAGCTCCGACTTAAACAAGCGATCCTTCTTACATAAATCTGTTTAACGCCTTGTTAGCGTTCCGGCCAATATTCGCGTGCGCTGACCAGGGAGGGTTTCGACATCACGCCGTCTTCCCCTCTCTGCTTAAGGACAAGCGTATGCCTGGAGCTGTCAGTTCTGCGCACTTCACTCTGCAGATTTCTGCTGTTCGCAACGACTTCAAGGTGCTGGCCTTCGAAGGCACCGAGACCGTCAGTACCCTTTATGTCCTCCACGTCGAACTGGTCAGTGAAGACCCCGACTTCGATATGGAAGGCCTGCTCAGTCAGCCTGCCTTCCTGCAGTTCGGCCTCAACGGCGAAGGCATTCACGGGCGCATCGACGATGTGTTGGCGGGTGAATCGGGAAAACGGCTGACCCGCTATCGCCTGACACTGGTGCCGAGCCTGCACTATTTGCAGTTCAGTCACGATCAACGGATTTACCAGGGGCAGACTGTCCCGCAGATCATCACGCAGACGCTCAAGCGACACGGCATCCTCGCCGACGCGTTCACCTTTCATGTCCAGCCCCTCGCGGAACGGGAGTACTGCACCCAATACGGCGAAAGCGATTTCGAGTTCATCCAGCGCCTGTGTGCCGAGGAGGGAATCGCGTGGCATCACCAGCACTCGGCGCAAGGTCATTTGCTGGTGTTCAACGATGACGCTGTGTTTCTCCCGACATTGCGTGCCACACCCTATCGCCGGGATAGCGGGATGGTCCCGGAATATCCGGTGGTCAGCAGGTTTTCCTTGCGCGCCGCCACTCGGACAAGCCGGGTCACGCGACGCGACTATGACCTGAGACGACCGACGCTTTTACTCGAAAGCCGCTTCAGCGCCGAATTCACGCCAACACTTGAGGACTACCGATACCCGTTGCCGCTGGACAACGAAAAGCGTGGCAAGCAACTGGCCCGTCAGGCCCTGGAACGCCATCGCGCCGACTATGAAATGGCAGAGGGGCAAAGCAACCAGACGACCCTGCGCTGTGGCCATCTGCTTGAGCTGACCGAACACCCTCGCCAGAAATACAACGCTCTGTGGCTGCTGCTCGGTGTCACTCACACCGGACGACAGCCGCAAGTGCTCGAAGAGTCGGCCAGCAGCGAAACTCAATTTGCAGACGGCTTTACCCAAGGCTATCGCAACACCTTCCGCGCCATTCCGGCCGAGGTGGTGTTCCGTCCGCCGCTCCCCCCACGCAGGCCACCGCTGGTCAGCCAGACCGCTCGAGTAACCGGCCCCATAGGGGAAGAGATTTACTGCGATGAGTTCGGCCGAGTAAAAGTCGAATTCCACTGGGATCGGGCCGAATTCAACAGTGAGCGCAGCAGTTGCTGGGTGCGGGTGTCGTCGAGCTGGGCCGGTAACGGTTTCGGTGCCGTCACCCTCCCCCGCATCGGGATGGAAGTGGTGGTGACCTTCGAGGAAGGTGATCCCGACAAGCCGCTGATTACCGGCTGCGTGATCAACAGGCTCACGCCTGCGCCTTACAAACTGCCCGAGCACAAGACCCGAACCGTTTTGCGCAGCCGCAGCTCGCCTGACACGGGTGGCTACAACGAACTGACGCTTGAAGACCGCGCCGGTCAGGAACTGGTTTACCTGCGCGCCCAGCGCGACATGGAGCGGCAGGTTCTCCATGACAGTCGACTGGCGGTCGGACGCGATCGTTGGGAAAGCATCCAGGGCAGCAGCCAGACGACGGCCGGAAAAATCATCACTGTCGAGGCGGGCCAGCAGGTGCAGATCAAGGCCGGCGCCAGCGTGGTGCTGGATGCAGGCGCCAGCATCACGCTGAAGGCGGGCGGTCACCATATCGTGATCGACAGGGGCGGGATCTTCAGCAGTACCGAGATGGTGGCGGGAGGAAAGACGTCCGCCAGCGGAGCCGCTGATCATCCAGAAGCCGCAATGGCGGGGGCATTGGCGGCCGGACTGACGCCCTCATCCACTCAAGACCCGGAAGACGCCGAACTCGAAGAGGAGGAGGAAGAGGTCGAACTGGAAGACGAGTTACCTGCTGGCATCACCTTGCGGATCGGCGTGTTTTTCGATGGGACGGGGAACAATCTGTTCAATAGCGAACAAGTGAAAGGCTGCTATGCGCGGGATGTGAATCTTGAGAAGGAAGCCGAGGACATTCAACGGTTCTGCCAGATGCATGGGTATGACGGACAGGGCAATGCGCCGGATAGCAGTTATGGGAATGATGCGAGCAATATCGCGAGGTTGTATGGGTTGTATAGAGATGATCAGAACCGGCAACTATCTGAGGACGAAACTATCGCGTACATCCCGATCTACATTGATGGCATCGGTACAAGTGGCAATCAAGACGACTCGGATTTCTCGCAAATAACCGGCACAGGTGCGCAAGGTGTATTGGCGAAAGTCAAACAATGCCCAGCGCGCATCTTTGAAGGAATTGATATTTTCAAGTCGGAAAACCCAATCCGGAAGGTTAAGACAGTTCAGTTCGACATCTTCGGCTTCAGTCGCGGCGCGGCTGCCGCGAGGCATTTTGCCAATGAAGTGATGAAGGGCGAGCAAAGTCCATTGGCACAGTTAATACCGGCAAACTCGTCATTGTTCCTTGAGGGTTTCGCTTGGCGGACGAGCATTGACGTCAGCATCAACTTCATTGGCATCTTCGACACAGTTGCCGCCATAGGCAGCATGGCTAACGGCGACTTCAGCGTCCATGACGCCAACAATCCCGGAGTCAACCTGTATCTGGCGCCGGACATTGCGAAGAAAGTTGTGCACCTGGTTGCCCGGGACGAACGCCGCCACAACTTTTCGCTTAACAGCGCCGCAAATGCCGACATTGTGTTGCCGGGCGTCCACTCCGACCTGGGCGGCGGATACTTACCGAATCTTGTCGAACGGGTACTGCTTAGCAAGCCGCGCTGCAGTCGCGACGTGGACTTTAATACCCCTTCGTCGTCGACCAACGCTTATCGATTGGCCAAGCAAGAACTCGGCAGGCTTCAGGACCAACTGCATTTCTATGGACTGACGCTTCAAGTCAAAACCTGGGCGGTGGAAACGGCCAGCAACGTCAAGGGTGATCGGCGCAAATCAAAAAATGTCTATGCAGCGGTCTACAGCGAAAGGGTCGTGCGCAATGACCTGTCCCTGATTTACCTGCGAATCATGCGGGAGTTGGCGACCCGGCACGGGGTCGAGTTCCAGACAATTGATGAAGAAGATCAGAAATACGTGTTACCAGAAGAGCTGAAAGGTATCGCCAAGAAACTGATGACTTATGCGCTGGGCGAAACCCGCAGTATCGATCTGAACCTGAACGAGCAAGCGCTACTCGCGCAACGCTACATTCATCTGTCATCCAACTGGAATGCTGCGAAGGGATTCAACGAAACCGGGCTGAACATCCTGTTTATCAATCGCCCCGCCGACAAGTCCGCTCGTGTGGTGCACCCCAATGCGTGAGAACTCGTACATGCTCAAGATTGTCTTCGCTCTGACATTGGCTGTTTTGCTGGGCGGCTGCGCGTTCGCCGACAGAAAATCACTGCCTTACGACGGCTGGATGCTCAGATTCTTTGCTCCCGATTACATGGAGGTCTGGATCGAAACTGCCGACGTTGTGGACGTCAACAAGCGCGTGTTTCGAGGCGCAGCCTTTGGAATTCCGGCCATTTCCTACCCTCGGCCACTCAGTGAAGGTGTACCCGCCAAGTTCCGGGGGAAACCGATAGGGTGGCCGGAAAGTGCGGCAGGTAAAGGCCGATATGTCACCGGCGCCGCACTGCCACGTCTGGTCTACGTGCGCTGGCAGTCCATGGCCGAGCCGCAAACCTACGAAGCCTACATAGAGATCCCGGAGTCGGCGCGCCAAGTCATGCTCAAGAGTGAAAAAGCTTTCTGTGGAACAGACGACAGATGGATCACGGATTACCGAAATATGATGGTCATTGGTCTCGCGCCAGGCGGTATCGCCAAGGTCTGGTTACGCGGTCGATGTCTTCGGTCAACCGAAATCATGCGAGTCCAGGCCACGATCAACCCCAAAGGCCCCTACGATGGGAGATCCAACGGAAGACATCGACAGCTCCATGAGGAGTCCAAGGCCTACATCGAAAAATACGGTATCCCATATAACAGTTGGTGAAGCCCGCAAGAGCCTTCGTCGTCAGGTCGTCGATACCTCGACAAGCTAGATGCCATCCAGATTAAGAAGCTTTGCACTATTTAACCGTAGCAAGAAAAGGCACCGCATTAATGACAGATCGACGCCATGATAGATCAGGACTTCTCCGCAAATATTGTTGGGTTGTCGTGGTAACTCTCGCGGTAAATATCTCCGTTCGAGCTGAAGGCTGTGTTGGGTTTGGATGCGCAGTAAACGGTGGTCCCCTCGAATTCTCAATGCTGACTGGAATTGGTTTTCTCTACACAACGGTCAGGCCGATCATTACAACCTCAGAGGCCAGTGACGACGGTCCGTCGAAACACTACACCCAGGCCTTGATAGATGATGTTGCAGCGCATCTGGCAACTGACGGCGTTCATGAAGGTCCCATACTCGAGTCTGAATGGCGCAATTACCTGAAACAGTATGGGCCTCAGGCAAGCAAGAAAGAGTTTGCCAGGATGGTATTGGCTACCTATGGCTGATCCGGACGAAATCATCAGCCACAAAAAATGGGCATCCGACCGCAATCGGTATGCCCATTTTTCATGCAGCGCGCCCGGCTGACCGGGCATTCGCCGCGATTATGGATTGACGCTGTCTTTCAACGATTTGCCTGGCTTGAACGCAACGGTGTTGCTGGCCTTGATCTTCACCGGTTCACCGGTTTGCGGGTTTTTGCCGGTGCGGGCACCGCGGTGGCGTTGCAGGAAGGTGCCGAAGCCCACCAGCGTGACGCTGTCCTTGCGGTGCAGGGCGCCGGTGATTTCTTCGAGAACGGCGTTGAGAACGCGGTTGGCCTGCTCTTTGGTCAGATCCGCTTTTTCAGCGATTGCAGCGGCGAGTTCTGGTTTACGCATTAGTGAAGCCCCTTTGACGGTTTTTTGTTGTTATGTCCGTGCTGTTCTCGTTGGAACAGCGCCCAAGGCGCCGCAGGCTCTACTCTGCGGCAGACGGGAGTGAGGATGGCACGCGGTTAAGGGCGGCGCCAGTCTCCCCGCGACCTTTGTGGGGGCAAAAGCGGGGTGATTCCGACAGAACGACCGGTATTTACGCCAGCAAGGCCGGAAGCTGTTTGTTCAGCGCGAGTTTTTCCATCACCGCCGCGCCGGTCAGGGCGTAACCGAGCAATTGCCCGTCTGCGTCGTGGCACAGCACCTTGATGTCGGCGCCCTGCCCCTCGACCGTCCAGACACCCTCGCGGCCCCGTGGCGGCGGGGAAACCACCAGCGGGCAGACCGGGGTTTTCACGGTGATCGGCATCGGTCCGTAGTTCACCACGGTCGGGTTGCCGGCCAGGGTCTGTGCCAGCGCTCGCGCACAACTCATGAGGGGCATGACGTACAGAAGATTCAGCCCGTCGACCTCGGCGCAGTCGCCCAGGGCGTAAATGTTGGCGTGAGAGGTTTGCAGATGACGGTCGACCACCACACCGCGATTGGTCTGGATGCCGGCTGCTGCGGCCAGATCGATCCGCGGGCGCAGGCCGATGGCCGAGACCACCACATCGCAAGGAACAATTTGACCGTCGGACAGGTGCGCTTCCAGCCCATCAGCGACTGTTTGCAGGCGGGTCAGCACCGGGCCGAGATGGAAACGTGCGCCGAGGCTTTCCAGCCCGGCCTGCACCGCAGCCGCTGCCGCGGGATGCAGCAGGGTCGGCATCACCTGTTCACACGGTGCAACCAGTTGCACCTCGTAGCCGCCCAGAATCAGATCATTGGCGAACTCGCAGCCGATCAGCCCGGCGCCGAGAAGCAACACCCGACGCTTGCCGGCCGCTGCGGCGCGAAAGCGCGCGTAGTCTTCGAGATCGTTGATCGGGAACACCAGATCCCCGCCATCGCCTTCAATCGGCACACGCACGGTTTCGGCGCCCCAGGCGAGGATCAGGTCGCGATAGCTCACCGTTTCCTCGCCGATCCACAACCGCTTGTGGCCCGGATCGATGCCGCTGATGCGGGTGTGGGTGCGGATTTCGGCCTTCAACTGCTCGGCCATGGCACCCGGTTCGGCCATGCTCAGGCCGTCGGCATCCTTGTTCTTGCCGAAGCCGGTGGACAGCATCGGCTTGGAGTAGGAGCGACCGTCATCGGCGGTAATCAGCAGCAACGGGGTTTCGCCATCGAGTTTGCGAAACTCGCGGGCCAGGTTGTAACCCGCAAGCCCGGTGCCAACGATTACGACAGGTGCGCTCATGCCCTACTCCTCAGTGTTTTCTCAGTTGATTTCGATCATTTCGAAGTCCATCTTGCCGACGCCGCAGTCCGGGCACAGCCAGTCTTCCGGCACGTCCTGCCACAGGGTGCCCGCCGCTATGCCGTCATCCGGCCAGCCGTCGGCTTCGTTGTAGATCAGGCCGCAGACCACACATTGCCACTTTTTCATTCAGGTACTTCCTCAGGGTTCAGGCTTCAGCCGGCGCGGACGGTCGATGGTGCAGCGCTGCCGTCCGGCTCAGGGCGTTTTGTACTGATCGGGCCGGGCAGATGCAAGCCTGTTCGGCGCAGTGGCGACCCGGATCAATCAAACTCGCGGCTCGCCATGGTAAGCTCGCCGCCTCATTTGCTGCCAATAATGACTCATTGTGCAACACACAAACGCTCCGCTGTGGCGCCCGCAAAGCGAACTGACACCCCTCCCCGACACATCCACGCTCGACTGGCTGTTCGACGAAGGCTCCCTGACCCGCCGGCTGACGCGCCTGTCCGATGACGGCTTCAGCGTGACGCCGCTGTTCGAAGGCTGGCAGACCCTGCGCGACGACGAATGCTCAGCGCTGGACCTGGCCGAAGGCAGCGAGGGCTGGGTGCGCGAGGTGTATCTGCGCGGGCATGGCGAGGCCTGGGTGTTCGCCCGCAGCGTGGCGTCGCGCAGTGCCTTGCAGGGCGACGGCTTGCACATGGATGAACTGGGCAGCCGCTCGCTGGGCGAGCTGCTGTTCTGCGATCACGCCTTCGAGCGTCGCGCCATCGAAGTCTGCCATTACCCGGAACACTGGCTGCCCGAAGGTTCACGGGCTGCCGGCCTGTGGGGACGGCGTTCGCGTTTCGACCGTGGTGCCTTGAGCGTACTGGTGGCGGAGATTTTCCTGCCTACGCTGTGGGAAGCCGTCCGCGCCCGTCCGGAGAATTGCTGATGTACCAAAGCCTGCTCAAATCCCTGAATCGCTTGAACCCGCGCGCCTGGGACTTCATCCAGCTGACCCGGATGGACAAGCCGATCGGCATTTACCTGCTGCTGTGGCCGACGCTCTGGGCGCTATGGATTGCCGGCAAAGGCTCGCCATCCTTGGCCAACATCGTGATTTTCATCCTCGGCGTGGTGCTGACCCGCGCCGGCGGCTGCGTGATCAACGACTGGGCCGACCGCAAGGTCGACGGTCACGTCAAACGCACTGCGCAGCGACCTATCGCTGCCGGCAAGATCAGTTCGAAAGAGGCGCTGGTGTTCTTCGCGCTGCTGATGGGCGTGAGTTTCCTGCTGGTGCTGTGCACCAACGCGGCGACCATCTGGCTGTCGCTGGGCGGTCTGGCGCTGGCGTTCACTTATCCGTTCATGAAGCGCTACACCTATTACCCGCAAGTGGTACTGGGCATGGCGTTTTCCTGGGGCATGCCGATGGCGTTCACCGCCGAAACCGGTGAGCTGCCGGCGACCGCCTGGCTGCTGTGGATCGCCAATCTGCTGTGGACGGTGGGTTACGACACCTATTACGCGATGACCGACCGCGACGATGACCTGAAGATCGGCGTGAAATCCACGGCGATCCTGTTCGGCGAAGCGGACCGGGTGATCATCCTGACCTTGCAGGCACTGTCGCTGGGTTGTCTGGTGCTGGCGGGATCGAAATTCGAGCTGGGGATCTGGTTCCACCTCGGCCTGCTGGTTGCCGCCGGGTGCTACGCCTGGGAATTCTGGTACACCCGCGACCGCGACCGGATGCGCTGCTTCAAGGCGTTCCTGCACAACCACTGGGCCGGGCTGGCGATTTTCGTCGGGATCGTGCTGGATTACGCGTTGCGCTGAGGCGGCTGGCGCCCTGGCGGGCAAGCCCCGCGCCGACAGGGCGCGAGGCTGTGGCTCCGGGTTTGTTACATCTTCGGCCCCTGAAGGACGTGCCACTTGTCCATTTTCTTGTCGCCCGTCATGTCTCCCGGCTTCTTGTCCTGTACGAAGTAGTACAGCGGTTTGCCATCGAACGCCCACTGCATCGTGCCGTCGTCCCGGCTGATGATGCTCCACTTGCCTTCACCCTTGTCGGCCGCGGTAGCTTTGAGCGGCGGCCAGTTTTCCGCGCATTTGCCGGTGCACGCGGACTTGCCACCCGTGTCATTGTCGAAGGTGTACAACGTCATGCCCTTGTGGTCGACCAGCATGCCATCTTTGACCATGCCCGGGTCGGCAGCGAAGGCCATTGTCGGCAAGGTCAGTGCAGCCGTTACCAGCAGCGCCTTCCAGGATTGAGCGATGTGCTTCATAGAAACCTTCTCTTGTGGTTGTCAGGATTCGGACTTAGAGCTTAGTTCAGGATTTGCACAATCGCCGCCGGACTAAAATACTGTCACACGACTGCAATAATTCCGTTATCTAATGCGGCGCAAGACAGTTAAATGACAAGAGGATTAAGGCATGGTTGGCAGGAGCATTCTGATCGTCGACGACGAAGCGCCCATTCGCGAAATGATCGCCGTTGCGTTGGAAATGGCCGGCTATGACTGCCTCGAGGCAGAGAACTCGCAGCAGGCCCACGCCATCATCGTCGACCGCAAGCCGGACCTGATCCTGCTCGACTGGATGCTGCCCGGCACCTCCGGCATCGAGCTGGCCCGCCGCCTCAAGCGTGACGAGCTGACCGGGGACATCCCGATCATCATGCTCACCGCCAAGGGCGAAGAGGACAACAAGATCCAGGGTCTGGAAGTCGGCGCCGACGACTACATCACCAAACCGTTTTCCCCACGCGAACTGGTGGCACGCCTCAAGGCTGTGCTGCGCCGCGCCGGCCCGACCGATGGCGAAGCGCCGATCGAAGTCGGCGGCCTGCTGCTCGACCCGATCAGCCACCGCGTGACCATCGACGGCCGTCCGGCCGAGATGGGCCCGACCGAATACCGTCTGCTGCAATTCTTCATGACCCACCAGGAACGCGCCTACACCCGTGGCCAGTTGCTGGACCAGGTCTGGGGCGGCAACGTCTATGTTGAAGAGCGCACCGTCGACGTGCACATCCGGCGCCTGCGCAAGGCCCTCGGCGACGCCTACGAAAATCTGGTACAAACCGTGCGCGGCACCGGCTACCGGTTCTCCACCAAGGCCTGAGCCGAGCGCCAGCCCCCCGTAGACAAGGACCGCATTTTCCGTGAACCAAAACTGGCATGGCACCCTGATTCGCCACATGCTGTTGCTGGTCACCGGCTGCCTGGTGATCGGCCTGATCACCGGTTATTACGGCTGGAGTCTGGCGGCGGGCCTGGGCCTGTACCTGGCCTGGACGCTCAAGCAACTGCTGCGCCTGCACGAATGGCTGCGCCTGCACCAACCCGATGAAGCACCGCCCGACGGCTACGGCCTGTGGGGTGAGGTGTTCGACAGCATCTACCACCTGCAACGCCGCGACCAACGTGTACGCGGGCGCCTGCAAGCGGTGATCGACCGCGTTCAGGAGTCCACCGCCGCGCTGAAAGACGCGGTGATCATGCTCGACAGCGACGGCAACCTGGAATGGTGGAACCGCGCCGCCGAAACCCTGCTCGGCCTCAAGACCCCGCAGGACAGCGGCCAGCCGGTGACCAACCTGGTCCGGCATCCGCGCTTCAAGGAATACTTCGAGCAGGAAAGCTACGCCGAACCGCTGGAAATCCCTTCGCCGACCAACGATCGCGTACGCATCCAGCTGTACCTCACACGCTACGGCAACAACGAACACTTGATGCTGGTGCGCGACGTCACGCGCATCCATCAGCTGGAACAGATGCGCAAAGACTTCATCGCCAACGTCTCCCATGAGCTGCGCACCCCGCTGACGGTGATCTGCGGCTACCTGGAAACCCTGCTCGACAACGTCGAGGAAGTGAACCCGCGCTGGAGCCGTGCCCTGCAGCAGATGCAGCAACAGGGCGGACGCATGCAGACCCTGCTCAACGATTTGCTGCTGCTGGCCAAACTGGAAGCCACCGATTACCCGTCGGACAACCAGCCGGTGCACATCGACACTCTGCTGCAGTCGATCAAGAGCGACGCCCAGCAGTTGTCCGGATCGAAGAATCAGCGCATCACCCTGGAAGCCGACACCAGCATTCTGCTCAAGGGCAGCGAGGCGGAACTGCGCAGTGCGTTTTCCAACCTGGTGTTCAACGCCGTCAAATACACCCCGGCCGAAGGCAATATCCGCATCCGCTGGTGGGGCGACGATCAAGGCGCGCACCTGAGCGTGCAGGATTCCGGGATCGGCATCGACAGCAAACACCTGCCGCGCCTGACCGAACGCTTCTACCGCGTCGACTCCAGCCGCAACTCCAACACCGGCGGCACGGGCCTGGGCCTGGCCATCGTCAAACACGTGCTGCTGCGCCATCGCGCACGGATGGAGATCAGCAGCGTGCCCGGTCACGGCAGCACGTTCACCTGCCATTTCGCCCCGGCGCAGGTCGCTCAGGCACGGGTCATCAGCGCCGCTGAGTAATGCCGGACTAGGCAATCGCCAGGTCAGCCGCTACATTGGCTGACTTGCGCCTGCCTTTCAGGTGCGGATTTTTCTTTCTTTCGAATCACACGGAACCCGCAAAACTCCATCATGGACCCTTCCCCTGGCTTGTCCCTCGCAACAATATTCGCCGATTTCGGCATGATTCTTTTCGCTCTGATCCTGGTTTTGCTCAACGGCTTCTTCGTTGCGGCGGAATTCGCCATGGTCAAACTGCGCTCGACCCGGGTCGAAGCCATCGCTGAGCAGCACGGCTGGCGCGGGCACATCCTGCGCACGGTGCACAGTCAGCTCGATGCTTACCTCTCGGCGTGCCAGCTCGGTATCACCCTCGCCTCCCTGGGCCTTGGCTGGGTCGGCGAGCCGGCGTTCGCGCACATCCTCGAACCGCTGCTGAGTGCGGTTGGCGTGCAGTCGGCCGAAGTCGTCAAAGGCATCTCGTTCTTCACCGCGTTCTTCATCATTTCGTACCTGCACATCGTGGTCGGCGAACTCGCACCCAAATCCTGGGCGATCCGCAAACCCGAATTGCTGTCGCTGTGGACGGCGGTGCCGCTGTACCTGTTCTACTGGGCCATGTACCCGGCGATCTACCTGCTCAACGCCAGCGCCAACACCATCCTGCGCATCGCGGGGCAAGGTGAGCCCGGCCCGCATCACGAGCACCATTACAGCCGTGAAGAACTGAAACTGATCCTGCACTCCAGCCGTGGCCAGGACCCGAGCGACCAGGGCATGCGCGTGCTGGCCTCGGCGGTGGAAATGGGCGAGCTGGAAGTGGTCGACTGGGCCAACTCCCGGGAAGACCTGATCACCCTCGAATTCAACGCCCCGCTAAAAGAAATCCTGGCGATGTTCCGTCGCCACAAGTTCAGCCGTTATCCGGTGTACGACAGCGAGCGCAAGGAATTCGTCGGCCTGCTGCACATCAAGGACCTGCTGCTGGAACTGGCGGCGCTGGATCACATTCCCGAGTCGTTCAACCTCGCCGAACTGACCCGCCCGCTGGAGCGCGTCTCCCGGCACATGCCGCTGTCGCAGTTGCTGGAACAGTTCCGCAAGGGCGGCTCGCACTTCGCCGTGGTCGAAGAGGCCGATGGCAACATCATCGGCTACCTGACCATGGAAGACGTGCTGGAAGTGCTGGTCGGCGATATCCAGGACGAACACCGCAAGGCCGAGCGCGGCATCCTCGCCTACCAGCCGGGCAAGTTGCTGGTGCGGGGCGATACGCCGCTGTTCAAGGTCGAGCGCCTGCTGGGGATCGACCTGGATCACATCGAAGCCGAAACCCTCGCCGGGCTGATCTACGAAACCCTGAAACGGGTCCCGGAAGAGGAAGAAGTGCTGGAAGTCGAAGGCCTGCGCATCATCATCAAGAAGATGAAAGGTCCGAAGATCATTCTGGCCAAGGTGCTGATGCTCGACTGACGGGGTTTACTGCTTGCCCAACGCAAAGTTGGGCAACGCCCCCAGCGGCTTATTGAACTGATACGGAATCGACACCAGCCCCATCCCGGTATTGCGCTGCACCACAAAGTGCAGGTGCGGGCCGCTGCTGTTGCCGGTGTTGCCGGACAGCGCCAGCGGGCTGCCCACCGTCACCCGCTGCCCCTCGCGCACACTCACCGATCCTTGCTTGAGATGCAGGTACACGCCCATCGTGCCGTCGTCGTGCAGTATCCGCACGAAGTTGCCGGACGGATCGTTGCCGCGCCCGTTCTGGGAATTCTCGGTCTTCACCACCACGCCGGCGCGCGCCGCAATGATCGGCGTGCCGACCGGCATGGCGATGTCCATCGCGTATTTGTTCTTCGGCCCGAAGTGGCTGTAATCGCCATTGGCGCCCTGGCTGAGGCGAAACGGCCCGCCACGCCACGGAAACGGATAGCGATAGCCCTGAGCCGCGCCAGCCGGGTCACCGAGGGAATAATGGAACTGCGGCGTATACACCAGCGGCTTGCCACCGGACACCGCCGTCAGCAGCGCCAGCCGCGTATTGCTGCGCGCCGGCAACACCCGGCGGATCGTTTGCGCCGGCGCGCCGCGCACGTTGCTCATCCCGGTAAACGCCAGCGCGACCTCGACCGGCGCGTACAGGTCGTTGCGCACGAACACCACGTCCGCGCCCTTCTGCTTCTTGATGTCGAGATAGACCTGGCGCTCGAGTCGCTCGACCATCCGGTCCTGAAACACGAACACCTGGGAGCCTTTGCTCGGACGGTCGCTGTACGAAACCACTCCGTTGGCATCGGTGGACTTGTAGATCGTCATGGCCACAGTCGAGGTGGAGGCCATGAACAGACCACAGAAAAACAGCAGGCGCAGGGGCATGGGCAAAAATTCTGTCGAGTAAGGCCTGGGAATGAGCCTAGCAGCTGAAGCAGACCAGGCTAGTCGACAGATGTTTCAAATTGGGCAGCGCGAGAGATGGGTGGTGCTTTTGATGGCCCCATCGCCAGCAGGCTGGCTCCCACAGGTTCGGTGTGAACCCCGTGTGAGCCAGCCTGCTGGCGATGGCGGACTGTCAGGCGACGAAGATCACGCACCCGGAACGAAGTGCTTCTGCGCCGTGCCGCGGGCGATCAGGCGGGAGATGTAGTCGAGCTTCTGCGCGTCCTGGTCGACGAAGCGGAAGGTCAATTGCAGCCAGTCGCTGTCGGGTTTCGGCTCGTGGGCGACGACGGCGTGCAGGTAGCCATTGAGGCGGGCGATTTCGGCGTTGTCGCCCTGCTCCAGATCGAGCACGGCGCTGTCGAGGATCTGCGGCAGGGTGTCGGTGCGTTTCACCACCAACAGCGCTTCCTTGATGCTCAGGGCCTTGATCACGCATTGCTGGGTGCCGCTCGGCAGGCGCAGTTGGCCCTGACCGCGACCACCCGCCGGAGCGCTGGAGGCTGCCGGGGCTTTCACCGGCGGGCTGTTGAGCAGGCCACGCTGTGGCGCCGCGGCAGGTGCCGGGGCTGCAGCGGCAGGCTTTGCAAACGGGTTCGCAGCAGCAGCAGCCGGTGCGGAACCGACCACGGCAGCCTTGCCGCCGGTCAACGCGCTCAAAGAGTCGTTGCCGAACGCCGAGTTCATCTTGGTCGGGGCGCTGTTCATCAGGGTGTCGAGCTTGCCGACCTTGTTCAGGGCCTGCTTGACCTTGGTCAGCAGTTGCTCGTTGGTGAACGGCTTGCTGACGTAACCGGTGACACCGGCCTGGATCGCCTGCACGACGTTTTCCTTGTCGCCCCGGCTGGTGACCATGATGAACGGCATGGTCTTGAGGTTGTCCTGCTCACGGCACCAGGTCAGCAGTTCGAGGCCGGACATTTCCGGCATTTCCCAGTCGCACAGCACCAGGTCGAAGGCTTCCTTGGCCAGCATGGCCTGGGCCTTCTTGCCGTTGATGGCGTCCTCGGTGCGGATCCCCGGGAAGTAATTACGCAGGCACTTTTTCACCAGGTCACGAATGAACGATGCATCGTCCACGACCAACACACTGATCTTGCTCATCCAACACCCCTATTAAAATCCCGGCAAGCATAACGCTGGCTGATGGCACATTGCCAAAACTCTTCAGTCACGCCGGGACTTTTCGTTCGCGGGTGCTGCTTTTTAATTCGCTTCTGCCTATGAAAAGCAGAAACAAAAACGCCCGGCCAAAGGGCCGGGCGCTTTTCTCAGGCAATCTTACTTATCGTCAGCATCGCCCGGAACATTAGCGGTTTCGCCACTTGTCCCTTCAACTTCTTCCTTCATGCGCTTGAGGCCCATGTGGCGCACATCGGTGCCGCGCACCAGGTAAATCACAAGCTCCGAGATGTTGCGCGCGTGGTCGCCGATCCGCTCCAGCGAACGCAGCACCCAGATAATGCTCAAGACCCGCGAGATAGAGCGCGGGTCTTCCATCATGTAAGTCGCCAGCTCACGCAGGGCGGTCTTGTATTCGCGGTCGATGATCTTGTCGTACTGCGCCACCGACAGCGCCAGATCGGCGTCGAAGCGGGCAAAGGCGTCCAGCGCATCACGCACCATGTTGCGCACCTGGTCGCCGATGTGGCGAACCTCGACGTAACCACGCGGCGCTTCGCCTTCTTCGCACAACTGGATCGCACGGCGGGCGATCTTGGTCGCTTCGTCGCCGATGCGCTCCAGGTCGATCACCGACTTGGAGATGCTGATGATCAGACGCAGGTCGGAGGCCGCCGGCTGACGACGGGCCAGAATGCGCAGGCATTCTTCGTCGATGTTGCGTTCCATCTGGTTGATCTGGTCGTCGATCTCGCGCACTTGCTGGGCCAGGCCCGAGTCGGCCTCGATCAGCGCGGTGACCGCGTCGTTGACCTGCTTCTCGACCAGCCCGCCCATGGCCAGCAGGTGGCTGCGCACTTCTTCCAGTTCGGCGTTGAACTGCGCGGAAATGTGATGGGTAAGGCCTTCTTTACTAATCATGTTGGCGTCCTTGGAGCGTCCGGTAAGGTGCGGCGGGCCGCAGCGTCAATTCTGTGAATAACCCGCAACTGTCAGCCGTAACGACCGGTGATGTAGTCTTCGGTCTGCTTCTTGGCCGGATTGGTGAACAGGGTATCGGTGTCGCCGAATTCCACCAGTTTGCCCATGTACATGAACGCCGTGTAGTCGGACACCCGTGCCGCCTGCTGCATGTTGTGGGTCACGATGACGATGGTGAACTTGGATTTGAGCTCGTAGATCAGCTCTTCGACTTTCAGGGTCGAGATCGGGTCGAGGGCCGAGCACGGTTCGTCGAGCAGCAGCACTTCCGGTTCCACCGCAATGGTACGGGCGATCACCAGACGCTGTTGCTGACCACCGGACAAGCCGAGGGCCGAGTCATGCAGACGGTCTTTGACTTCGTCCCACAGGGCCGCGCCTTTCAACGCCCACTCGACGGCTTCGTCGAGGATGCGCTTCTTGTTGATGCCCTGGATGCGCAGGCCGTAGACCACGTTTTCGTAGATGGTCTTCGGGAACGGGTTAGGCTTCTGGAACACCATGCCGACCCGACGACGCAGCTCGGCCACGTCTTCGCCCTTGCGGTAGATGTTGTTGCCGTACAGGTTGATCGCGCCTTCGACGCGGCAGCCGTCTACCAGGTCGTTCATGCGGTTGAAGGTGCGCAGCAGCGTGGACTTGCCGCAGCCGGACGGGCCGATGAAGGCGGTAACGCGCTGTTTCGGGATGTTCATGCTGACGTCGTACAGCGCTTGTTTCTCGCCGTAGAACAGGCTCAGGCCCGGCACTTCGATGGCCACGGTTTCCTGCTCGAGGTTCAGGCTCTGCTTGTCGCGGCCCAGGGCAGACATGTTGATGCCGTGGGTATGTGTTTCGTGCTGCATGGGAGATCCCCTGTGCTAACAAATTCGGTTCGGTTGGCTGCCGGAATCTAGACCGACAGCCCTTCAATTCTTGTGACGGCGATCAGCTGTCCAGCGCCTTGTACTTCTCGCGCAGGTGGTTACGGATGTACACCGCCGACAGGTTCAGGGTGGCGATCACCAGCACCAGCAACAGCGCCGTGGCGTACACCAGCGGCCGCGCGGCCTCGACGTTCGGGCTCTGGAAGCCGACGTCGTAGATGTGGAAGCCCAGGTGCATGATCTTCTGATCCAGGTGCAGATACGGGTAGTTGCCGTCCACCGGCAGCGACGGCGCCAGTTTCACCACACCCACCAGCATCAGCGGCGCCACTTCACCGGCGGCGCGAGCCACGGCGAGGATCATGCCGGTCATCATGGCCGGACTGGCCATCGGCAGAACGATCTTCCACAGGGTTTCAGCCTTGGTCGCGCCGAGGGCCAGCGAGCCTTCACGCACGGTGCGCGGGATACGCGCCAGACCTTCCTCGGTGGCCACGATCACCACCGGCACCGCCAGCAGCGCCAGGGTCAACGAAGCCCAGAGCAGACCCGGCGTACCGAAGGTCGGTGCCGGCAGCGCTTCAGGGAAGAACAGACGGTCGAGCGAGCCACCCAGCACGTAGACGAAGAAGCCCAGACCGAACACGCCGTAAACAATCGCCGGAACACCCGCCAGGTTGTTCACCGCGATCCGGATAACCCGGGTCAGGGTGTTCTGCTTGGCGTATTCACGCAGGTACACCGCCGCCAGCACACCGAACGGGGTCACGATCATCGCCATGATCAGGGTCATCATCACGGTGCCGAAGATCGCCGGGAAAATCCCGCCTTCGGTGTTCGCTTCACGCGGGTCGTCGGAGAGGAATTCCCAGACCTTGCTGAAGTAGAAACCGATCTTGGTGAACGTCCCCATCGCGTTCGGCTGGTAGGCGTGAACCACTTTGCCCAGGCCGATTTCGATTTCCTTGCCGTTCGCGTCACGGGCCGTCAGCGCGTCACGGTTGAACTGCGCATGCAGGTCGGCCAGACGGGCTTCGATGTCCTGATAGCGGGCGTTCAGCTCGGCGCGCTCGGACTCCATGTCCGCTTGCGCGGTGGCGTCGAGCTTGCCTTCCAGCTCCAGCTTGCGACCGTGCAGACGGATGCGCTCGAGGCCGGCGTTGATCGCGCCGATGTCGGTTTTTTCCAGCGACTTGAGCTGCGAGGCGAGGCCGTTCACACGGTTGATCCGCGCTTGCAGCTCAGGCCAGGCGGCTTCGCCTTCGGCGATCACCTTGCCGTCCTGTTTGACGTTGACCAGGTAGCCGTAGAAGTTGCCCCACTCACGACGCTCCAGCGCCATCAGTTCCACCGGCGTGGTCTGGTTGGTCAGCCACTCGCCGACGATCCAGGTGAAGTCGTTGCCGTTCAGGTCACGGTTGCCTACCTTGATCAGCTCGCGAGTCATGAATTCCGGACCTTCGTCCGGCACCGGCAGGCCGGCGCTCTTCAGACGGGCGCGTGGCACTTCTTCTTTCTGTACGACTTCGCCCACGACCAGATGCTGGCCCTGGCCCGGTACGTCATAGCTGGCGTGGATCAGATCCGCCGGCCAGAAGTGACCCAGACCGCGCACGGCGATCACCGCCAGCAGGCCAATGGTCATGATGACCGCGATGGACACCGCGCCGCCGCTGATCCAGACGCCGGGGGCGCCGCTCTTGAACCATCCTTTCAGGGAGTTCTGTTTCACAGACTTCTACCTTTGCTTAAAGCGACGAGTATTTCTTGCGCAGACGCTGACGAATCAGTTCCGCGAGGGTGTTCATGACGAAGGTGAACAACAGCAGCACCAGCGCCGAGAGGAACAGCACGCGGTAGTGGCTGCCGCCGACTTCCGACTCCGGCATTTCCACCGCGACGTTGGCGGCCAGGGTGCGCAGGCCTTCGAACAGGTTCATTTCCATGACCGGGGTGTTGCCGGTGGCCATCAGCACGATCATGGTTTCGCCGACTGCACGGCCCATGCCGATCATCAGCGCCGAGAAGATGCCCGGGCTGGCGGTCAGGATCACCACGCGAGTCATGGTCTGCCACGGCGTGGCACCGAGGGCCAGCGAGCCCAGGGTCAGGCCGCGCGGCACGCTGAAGACGGCGTCTTCGGCGATCGAGTAGATGTTCGGGATCACCGCAAAACCCATGGCCAGACCGACCACCAGTGCGTTGCGCTGGTCGTAGGTGATGCCCAGGTCGTGGGAGATCCACATGCGCATGTCACCGCCGAAGAACCAGTTCTCCATGAACGGGCTCATGTACAGCGACAGCCAGCCCACGAACAGGATCACCGGAATCAGCAGCGCACTTTCCCAGCCATCCGGGACCTTCAGGCGGATCGATTCAGGCAGGCGGCTGAAGGTGAAACCGGCGATCAGGATGCCGATCGGCAGCAGCATCAGCAGGCTGAAGATGCCCGGCAGGTGCCCTTCCACATACGGTGCGAGGAACAGGCCGGCGAAGAAGCCGAGGATCACCGTCGGCATCGCTTCCATCAGCTCGATCACCGGTTTGACCTTGCGGCGCATGCCCGGGGCCATGAAGTACGCGGTGTAGATCGCAGCGGCGACGGCCAGCGGAGCAGCCAGCAGCATCGCGTAGAACGCGGCTTTCAGGGTGCCGAAGGTCAGTGGCGACAGGCTCAGTTTCGGTTCGAAATCAGTGTTGGCCGCAGTCGATTGCCAGACGTATTTAGGCTCGTCGTAGTTCTCGTACCAGACCTTGCTCCACAGTGCGCTCCACGAGACTTCCGGGTGCGGGTTGTCGAGCAGCAACGGTTGCAGCTTGCCGCCGGCTTCGACGATCACGCGGTTGGCGCGCGGCGACAGGCCGAACAGACCCTGGCCTTCGACGACTTGATCGACCAGCAAGGTGCGGTGCGCGGTGCTGTGGAACACGCCGAGCTTGCCGCTGGCATCCAGGGCCAGGAAGCCCTTGCGACGCTCTTCGGCGGAAATTTCAACGATCGGCGTGGTGCCCATCTGGAAGGTGCGGATCTGCTTCAGGCGCAGCTCGCCATCGGTGTCGCGGGCCATGAACCACTGGGCCAGGCCACCTTTGGAGTCACCGACGATCAGCGAGATGCCGCCCACCAGTTGCGTGGCGGCGGTGACTTCGGCTTCGCCGTTTTCCAGCAGTTTGTAGCGACCGTTGAGGCTCTTGTCGCGCAGGCTGAACACGTCGGCCTGGGCACGCCCGTTGACCACGTACAGCCACTGCTGGCGCGGGTCGACGAAGATGTTTTTCACCGGCTCGGTCATCTGCGGCAGATCGATACGCTTCTGCTCGTTGGTGACTTCGCCGGTCATCATGTTTTCTTCGCTGGTCAGCGACAGCACATTGAGTTGCGAACCGGTGGAACCGACCAGCATCAGGGTCGAATCGGTAGCGTTGAGGCTGACGTGCTCCAGCGCACCGCCGCTTTCGTTCAGCGCGATCGGTGCATCGCCGTACGGATACTCGATGGCCGGGGTGATGGTTTTCTTGCCATCCGGGTAGCTGACTTTATAAGTGTGACGGAACACCAGCGCCTGACCGTTGGACAGGCCCACGGCCACCAGCGGATGGCCCGGCTGGTCTTCGCCGATGGAGGTCACACTGGCGCCTGCCGGCAAAGGCAGATCGACGCGCTTCAATTCAGCGCCACTGTCGATGTCGAAGAACAGCGCCTGGCCCTTGTCGGAAACGCGCATCGCCACCTGATTCTGCTCTTCGAGCGAAATCATCAGCGGCTTGCCGGCGTCCTGCATCCAGGCTGGAGTGATCGAGTCTTTCGCGGTCAGGTCGGCACCCTGAAACAGCGGCGCAACGACGTAGGCGAGGAAGAAGAAGATCAGGGTGATGGCTGCCAGCACCGCCAGACCGCCGACGAGGACGTACCAGCGGGTGAAGCGATCCTTGAGCGCGCGAATGCGGCGCTTGCGTTGCAACTCAGGCGTATTGAAGTCAATGCGCTTGGGAGGGTTCGTAGTCATTTTGGAATTGGCCAGATCATTCATGCGCACACCCTAGCGATCCTGTATGACAGAAAGATGACAATGCAGTGACGCACCAAATCCGCCGCCAGCAGGGCACTGGCAGTGGATAGAAGAATTCGGGGAGTGTGGGGGCCGGGCCGCTTGCGGGCCGGGCCCCACACGTGAGTCAGGCGGGGTTCACCCCTGACTCAGTTTGTTACTTTTTTGCGACTTCAGCGCCGCCTTCCTGCAGACCCAGGTCAGCCAGTGCTTTTGCAGCAACCTTGGCTGGCAGTGGGATGTAGCCGTCTTTCACTACCACTTCCTGGCCCTGTTTCGACAGAACCAGTTTCACGAACTCGGCTTCCAGCGGGGCCAGAGGCTTGTTCGGGGCTTTGTTGACGTACACGTACAGGAAACGCGACAGCGGGTACTTGCCGTTCAGGGCGTTTTCTTCGGTGTCTTCGATGAAGTCAGTGCTGCCTTTCTTCGAGAGAGCAACGGTTTTCACGCTGGCGGTCTTGTAGCCGATGCCCGAGTAACCGATGCCGTTCAGCGAGGAGCTGATCGACTGCACGACCGAAGCCGAGCCTGGTTGTTCGTTGACGTTAGGCTTGTAGTCACCTTTGCACAGGGCTTCTTCCTTGAAGTAGCCGTAGGTGCCGGATACCGAGTTACGGCCGAACAGTTGAACCGGCTTGTTGGCCAGGTCGCCGGTCACGCCCAGGTCGCCCCAGGTTTTCACGTCGGTCTTGGCGCCGCACAGACGGGTGGACGAGAAGATCGCGTCAACCTGTTCCATGGTCAGGTGCTGGATCGGGTTGTCCTTGTGAACGAAAACAGCCAGGGCGTCCACGGCAACCGGGATAGCGGTTGGCTTGTAGCCGTATTTCTGTTCGAAGGCCGCCAGTTCGGTGTCCTTCATCTTGCGGCTCATCGGGCCCAGGTTGGAGGTGCCTTCAGTCAGCGCAGGTGGCGCAGTGGCGGAGCCAGCGGCCTGAATCTGGATGTTTACGTTCGGGTATTCTTTTTTGTAGTTCTCAGCCCAGAGGGTCATGAGGTTGGCCAGGGTATCGGAGCCGACGCTGGACAGGTTGCCCGACACACCAGTGGTCTTGGTGTAGCTCGGGATAGCAGGGTCAACAGCGGCAACCGCGTTGGCAGTCGCAACGCCAGCAGCGACAAAAGTCATTGCCGCCATCAAACGCTTCAGTTTCATGCCTTACTCCTAGCAGATAGGGTGTGTTAAGTCGGGGCCAAGTATCAGCAGGCCGTGTGAACACTCTATGGCTGAAATATGACAATTGGATGAAAGGCCAGCATCCGAGGTGTCACAAAAAATGAATTCCGCAGCAGGTTGACAAATCGAATCCAAAAGATAGCCTTGTCAACCACGAGAGGAACTCATGATAAACGACCGAATTCGCCGCGCCCGCCTGCAACGAGGCCTCACCCTAGAGGGTCTGGCGGCCCAGCTTGGCGATATCACCAAACAAGCGTTGAGCAAATATGAGAAAGGGTTGAGCACTCCAAACTCTTCTCGCCTGCTGCAACTGGCCAAGGCACTTCAGGTCAGTCCCGAATATTTTTTCCGCGCGGAGGTTATTCCTCTGGCACCTCTTGAGTTTCGAAAGCTGGCCAGAATGCCCAAGTATCGCCAAGCTCAAGTTGAAGAAAAAATTCGGGACCATCTCGAGCGCTACATTTCACTTGAGCAATGTTTCGATCCAGCAGATATCCAGACCCCTACCACCCCCGCACAGATGCTCCCGGTTTCAACCCTCGAAGAGGCTGAGCTCGCAGCCGAGAAGCTTCGCCAGTTTTGGGAAATCGGTAGCGATCCTATCGCCAATCTGACTGAGCAACTGGAAGAGCACAGCATCAAAGTTGCAATGCTGAACGGCCCAGATGATTTCGATGGCGCTTGTGCTGCTACCGGTGACGGCGAACATGTACTCATTGCTTTGAATGCTGACCGTCCAGGTGAGCGAATCCGATTTACGGCTGCTCATGAGCTCGGCCATTGGGTTATGGCGTTACCTGAAGACATGCCGGAGAGAGACAAAGAAAACTGTTGTCACCGCTTTGCCGGCGCATTTCTCTACCCCGCCAAAAGCGTAACCAGCGACTTCGGCAGCCATCCCCGGTCCAGAGTCCATCCACGAGAGCTACTGATCGCCAAACGCCAATACGGAATATCGATGCACGCTGCGTTGAGACGCCTGAAGGATCTGAAGCTACTTAGCGAAAGTGGCTACAAATCCCTCACTATCCAATTCAGTGCCAACGGCTGGCGCAAAGCAGAGCCCGAACCTATGCCGTGCAAACCGCCCCAGCGCTTTGATTCGCTGGTGTTCTGGGGATTGGCGGAAGGATTGATCACCAAGTCGCGGGCTGCTGAACTCCTGCGCAAACCAGTGAGCGCACTTGACCCCAATTTCTTGGGCTCACTGGAGAGTGCATGAGTCTGATCTATATCAGTGATACAAATATCTGGATCGACTTCAGAAATGCCGGATTGCTGGAGCAGATGTTCAGCTTGCCGTTTACGCTGTGTTGCACTGACTTCGTAATGTACGAACTCGACGACTTTTCACACGACGAGCTGCTCGACCGAGGGTTGATTGTCGAATCGTTCGATGAGGCAGGTGTAATAAGATTGTCGGGGCTGAGGATCGAGCACAACAACAGCTCTTTAGCCGACGTCTCCTGCTACTTGCTTGCGCAGGAAACGGGCCGTCCTTTACTCACCGGAGATGGCAGGTTGCGCCGTCAGGCCCAAAGAGATGGGTTAGAGGTACACGGCGCGCTATGGCTGCTCGATTTAATGGTAGAGCACCAAGTCATCGACGAGACAGAAGCTGCAAATGCTTTGGCTCACATGCTCGAACACGGTGCTCGCCTGCCAATTGGCGAGTGTGAAACAAGGCTTTCGCGCTGGCGAAAGCCCTGAGTTCTGGAACTAAATCAGCGTCCCTTCTTCCACAACCACGCGCCGACCAGGATCCCCATCCCGCACAGCACCGCCACATAGTAGGCAGGCCCCATCGCGCTTTCTTTCAGCAGCAGGCTGACCACCATTGGGGTCAGGCCGCCGAAGATCGCGTAGGCGACGTTATAAGAGAAGGACAGACCGCTGAAGCGCACCACCGGCGGGAACGCTTTCACCATGACATAAGGCACCGCGCCGATGGTGCCGACCAGAAAACCGGTCAACGCATACAGCGGGAACAGCCAGTTCGGGTGATCGGCGAGGCTGTGATAGAAGGTCCAGGAACTGGCCAGCAAGCCCAGGCAGCCGAACACGAACACGCGACCGGCACCAAAGCGATCGGCCAGCGCGCCGGAAATGATGCAGCCCAGACTAAGGAATACGATCGCCAGGCTGTTGGATTGCAGCGCGGTGGTCGGCGAGAAGTGATAGACCGTCTGCAACACGGTCGGGGTCATCAGGATCACTACGACGATACCGGCGGACAGCAGCCAGGTCAGCAGCATCGACACCGCAATCGCCCCGCGATGGTCACGCAGCACGGCGCGCAGCGGCACTTCTTCGGCCAGCGCCTTGCGCTGTTGCAGTTCGGCGAACACCGGAGTTTCGTGCAGCCAGCGACGCAGGTAGACCGAAAACAGACCGAACACGCCGCCGAGCAGGAACGGGATCCGCCAGGCGTAATCCGAAACTTCCGTGGGCGTATAAATGCTGTTGATCGCGGTGGCGACCAGCGAGCCGAGCAGGATGCCCGCCGTCAGGCCGCTGGTCAGGGTGCCGCAGGCGTAGCCGATGTGCTTGCCGGGCACGTGTTCGGAAACGAAGACCCACGCCCCCGGAACCTCGCCGCCAATCGCTGCGCCCTGGATGACGCGCATCAACAGCAGCAGGATCGGCGCCCACATGCCGATCTGCGCGTAGGTCGGCAGCAGGCCCATGATCAGGGTCGGCACCGCCATCATGAAAATGCTCAGGGTGAACATCTTCTTGCGCCCCAGCAGGTCGCCGAAGTGCGCCATCACGATCCCGCCCAGCGGCCGCGCGAGGTAGCCGGCGGCGAAGATGCCGAAGGTCTGCATCAGACGCAGCCACTCGGGCATGTCGGCCGGGAAGAACAATTTGCCGACCACGGTGGCAAAGAACACGAAGATGATGAAATCGTAAAACTCCAGCGCGCCCCCCAGGGCCGATAGCGACAGAGTCTTGTAGTCATTGCGGGTCAACGGTCGTGCGGGTTGGTCGGGCTGCGCGAGGCTCGAGGGCGCTGTGGTCATGGCAAGGTCTTCTCTTATAGTCGGATCTGCCGCCACAACAACGCTGGCTGTGGCTCGGGCAGGTTCGGCACCATAGCAAATTGTTCGAAAAAGCACATAGAGGCGCGTATTTGCCGGTCGAAATCAGAACCGGACGGTCGTCGCGGAGTCTACCGACCGATATACTCGCAACCTTGCTCCGGTTTGTAAGGGGTTGCTGTGCGAAAACGTCGTTGGCCCGACCCTTGCTCGGGATTAGCCGGTTTCGCAGAGTTTCTCCTTAGGCGCCTGATGGAAAACGTGACGAACGTAGTATGTTCGGTGCTGAATCGTTTTTCCCGAAGACGGCTACCACCAGCAATACCCAACGAAGAGTCACGGGTCAGAGGCACCCCCGGCATGATAGAGCTCGAACAAGAAGATCCGATCCCGCAAGGCGACCTGGCCCTGCAAATCACCGCGCTTCCCCGCGAAACCAACGGCTTCGGCGATATTTTCGGCGGCTGGCTGGTGGCGCAGATGGACCTGGCCGGCACTGCCATGGCCAGCCGTGTTGCTGGTGGCCGTGTTGCGACCGTCGCCATCGATCGCATGGCGTTTCTGGTGCCGGTGGCTGTCGGCGCGCAATTGTCCTTTTATACCCAGACCCTGGAAATCGGCCGCAGCTCGATCCAGATGATGGTCGAGGTGTGGAGCGACGATCCGCTGTCCAGCGAGTGGCGTAAAGTGACCGAAGCGGTGTTCGTGTTCGTTGCCATCGATGGCAGCGGTCGCACCCGTTCGGTTCCGCCACGCGCACGTTAAACCTCGCGGCCGTTTCACGGTCGATAGTCGTCCAAGTTGCTGATCGAGAGTTGTCCCATGAACACGCCCAACGTTGAAGCCGTGAAACTGGATGAACTGAACTGCTGGCGCATCCGCCACGGTCAGGCCGAAGTGCTGGTGGCCCAGCAAGGCGCGCACATCCTCAGTTATCAGGTGGACGGCCAGCCGCCGGTGATCTGGCTGAACGACAAGGCCGTGTTCAAGACCGGCAAGAGCATCCGCGCCGGCGTGCCGGTGTGCTGGCCGTGGTTCGGCGTCTTCGCCCGCAACCCGCAGAGCGTGCAGGCGATGCGCGTCAGCGAAGAACCGGCCGCCGCCCACGGGTTTGTCCGGGCGATGGATTGGGAACTGGGCGGCATCGAAACCGAAGGTGAAAGCCTGAAGGTGGAGTTCACCCTGCCCTACCCCGAAGGCGGTTTTCCGGGCTGGCCGCATCAGGTCGACCTGACCCTGACCCTGCGCCTCGACGATCAGTTGCACATCAGCCTGACCAGCCACAACCGTGGTGCCGACACCGTCAGCATCAGTCAGGCATTGCACAGCTATTTCGCGGTCAGCGATGTGCGCAACGTGCGTGTCGAAGGCGTGGATGGCCTGGATTACATCGAAACCCTGGACGACTGGAAGACTCACACCCAGCAAGGCGACCTGCGTTTTGCCGGGGAGACCGACCGCATCTACCTCGACGCTCCACCGCAACTGAGCATCGTCGACCCGGCCTGGGAACGGCGCATCGTGCTGACCGCCAGCGGTTCACGCACGGCGGTGATCTGGAACCCGTGGATCGACCGCGCCGCCGCGTTCAGCGACATGGACAACGACGGTTGGCAGCGCATGCTCTGCATCGAGACGGCGAACGTCATGAACGACGTGGTGAACCTGGCACCGGATGCCAGCCACACCATGGGGGTCAGCGTCGGCAGCCAGCCGCTCTGAAAACAAAAAACGCAGCCCTGAGGCTGCGTTTTTTTTGCGGCTCGGAATTACAGATCCGATTCCTGCACCACCCGCACCTTGTCTGCTTCCAGCGCATACGCCGCGTCGGCGAGATCATTGCTGACCTTCTCGATCTTCAGCGTGCCGGTCACCCACAGCGGCGTGTAGATGTCATCCAGCTTCAAACCTTTGGGATAGCGCACCAGCACCAGTTGATTCGGCGGCGGTGGCGGCACATGGATGCACGCGCCCGGGTACGGCACGAGGAAGAACAGCGTGCTGCGACCCTTGGCGTCGGACTCCAGCGGCACCGGATAACCACCGATGCGGATGTGCTTGTCGTTCATCGACGCCACGGTCTTGGTCGAATACATCACCGCCGGCAAACCCTTGGCCTGCTTCATCCCGCCTTTCTCGGTGAAGGTGCCGGTGGCTTCCGGGGAGTTGTGATCGATTTCAGGCATGGCCTCGAGGGCTTTCTGGTCCGACTTGGGCATCAGTTCCAGCCAGTCGGTTTCCGGCAGTTCGCCGGCGTGGGCCAGACCGCTGCCCAGCAAAAGGAGAGTCAACAGAAGACGGCGCATGAAGGTGCTCGGTAAAGGATGCTCGAATAAGGAGGGAACGCTGAATCGCCGAGCATTCTAGCCCTCCCCGCCGGATTGGCAGAGAGGGCTTTGTCGCTTTGGATCAGTTCTTTTTGATCAGGCCGTAGATCACCAGCAGCACGATCGCGCCGACCAGCGCGCCGATGAAGCCCGCGCCCTGACCCGCCTGATAGATGCCCAGGGCCTGGCCGCCGTAAGTGGCTGCCAGCGAACCGCCGATACCGAGCAGGATGGTCATGATCCAGCCCATGCTGTCATCGCCCGGTTTCAGGAACCGCGCCAGCAGGCCGACGATGAGGCCGATAAAGATGGTTCCGATAATTCCCATGGCATTTCCCTCTGAATAGTAGATATGCGATGAAGCCTAGTCAGACTTTCGCATCCTGCCATGAGAGAACGGCGGCCCCTTAATGGTTCCGCCGCTGCCAGATGAAACTGTCGTTACTCGGCGATCAGCGCTTCGACCTTGAGGATCTGCTGCTCGAGGGTCGCCTTGTCCTTGCAGCGCAGGTTGGCGTGACCGACCTTGCGCCCGGCCTTGAAGGCCTTGCCGTAGTGATGCAGGTGGCAATCGTCGATGGCAATGACCTTTTCAACCGGTGGAACAACGCCGATGAAGTTGAGCATCGCGCTCTCGCCGACCTTGGCGGTCGAACCCAGCGGCAGACCGGCAACGGCCCGCAGGTGGTTTTCGAACTGGCTGCACTCGGCGCCTTCGGTGGTCCAGTGCCCGGAATTGTGCACGCGCGGGGCGATTTCGTTGGCCTTGAGGCCACCGTCGACTTCAAAGAACTCGAACGCCATCACGCCGACGTAGTTCAGCTGCTTGAGCACGCGGCTGGAATAGTCTTCGGCCAGGGCCTGCAACGGGTGATCGGTGCTTGCGACCGACAGTTTGAGGATGCCGCTGTCGTGGGTGTTGTGCACCAATGGATAGAACTTCGTCTCGCCATCACGGGCGCGCACGGCGATCAGCGACACTTCACCGGTGAACGGCACGAAGCCCTCCAGCAGGCAGGCCACGCTGCCCAGCTCGGCGAACGTCCCGACCACGTCTTCCGGCTTGCGCAGGACTTTCTGGCCCTTGCCGTCGTAACCCAAGGTGCGGGTTTTCAGCACGGCCGGAAGGCCGATCGACGCGACGGCAGCGTCCAGGTCGGCTTGCGACTGGATGTCGGCGAACGCCGGGGTCGGAATCCCCAGGTCCTTGAACATGCTCTTCTCGAACCAGCGGTCGCGAGCGATGCGCAGGGCTTCGGCGCTCGGGTAGACCGGGACGAATTGCGAAAGGAACGCCACGGTTTCTGCCGGGACGCTTTCGAACTCGAAAGTCACCAGATCGACTTCATCGGCCAACTGGCGCAGATGATCCTGATCGCCGTAATCGGCCCGCAGGTGTTCGCCCAACGCAGCGGCGCAAGCGTCCGGCGCAGGGTCGAGGAAAGCGAAGTTCATGCCCAGCGGGGTGCCCGCCAGGGCCAACATGCGACCCAACTGGCCGCCACCGATTACACCGATCTTCATCTCAACAACCTCAGGCAATACGTGGGTCTGGATTGTCCAGGACGCTGTCTGTCTGCTCGGCACGGAAGGTTTTCAGTACCGCGTGGAATTGTGGATGCTTGGCGCCCAGGATGCTCGCCGACAGCAGCGCTGCGTTGATCGCACCGGCCTTGCCAATGGCCAGGGTGGCAACCGGAATACCGGCCGGCATCTGCACGATCGACAGCAGCGAATCGACGCCCGAGAGCATGGCCGACTGCACCGGCACGCCCAGCACCGGCAGGTGGGTCTTGGCCGCACACATGCCTGGCAGGTGGGCTGCGCCACCGGCACCGGCGATGATCACCTCGATGCCGCGGCCTTCAGCCTCTTCGGCGTACTGGAACAGCAGATCCGGGGTGCGGTGGGCGGAAACCACCTTGACCTCGTAAGGGATGCCGAGCTTTTCCAGCATATCGGCGGTGTGGCTAAGGGTGGACCAATCGGACTTGGAGCCCATGATCACGCCAACCAGTGCACTCATCGTCGCGCCTCTTCTCTCTGGGCGCCCGCAGGCGCGTCAAAAACAACAAGCCACGCAGGATGCGTGGCTTGTTGTAGGAAAAATGGCCGGACGAACCGGCCGAAGGCCGCGCAGTATACCGCAAAGAAAGCAATAAACAGCCCCCGTTGCGACCATCTGTCATCTGTCCGGAATCACGCATTTTGCTGACTCGAGGTTCAAGAATATCTGTTCGATCACTCATGCGGGAAGCATGGTCAACAAGTTGAATGGAGAGCGTATTTAAACCTCCGAAAGACTTCGTGCAATAAAATTCAAAACTTCCCTCAGAGCCACTAAAAAATTAAATGATATACAACTAACCACCAACCATAAGCACAGCGATACCACCCAGCAACGAAAAACCAAAAACCACTTTTAGCGCGCAGCAACAAATTTATAAATAAAACCCTTCTGAAATCGCAATGGCAGATAGTCGGCACCACTACCCACCACCACCCATTCAATTGAAATCAAAAAAATTTAAACATGACCAAAGCGCCTTTAACACTGCATGTATTCATCCACAATGACTTATCGAACAAAAGTAGACATGCGTTGTACAACACCCACTTCTCCTGGTTTTCTGATGAAATCCAGAACCTCTCTGGCCGCAAGATATCAATCAATATGTACAGCCCGTCAGAAGCAGAGACCCTGAGTAATTTTGATTATAAAAATATTTCTGCCGCCGGTTCTCTCGACGTCTGGGCAGAGAAATTAAGAAATCGTTTCGGCCCCGCACTACTGGGAGACTCGCACACACGATTCAACAAATACTTATTGCTGACCCGCGACGATATAAGCCCTGGCGTAATGGGAATTGCCCAAGTCGGGGGTTACGCCGGTATGTCCTCAACGAGAAGCGGCATGGTCCCTGCTCACGAAGCAGGCCATATGTTCGGCGCGACCCATGAAGACAGCGAAATCCTTTACAACGGCTGGTGGAGCGAAACGATCATGACTGACGATGAATTCTCACCACTTCGAAGCAATGCCAACCGTTTCAGTGATAAAAACAGAGAGAACATTCGCAATTACCTGGACAAAGAGATTGTACAGCGGCCCGTGCCGCGTCCCGAAGACGATTGGGACTGATGCAAAGCTGCCGAATCCCACAGCTCTCGCATTTGAATAGAGACAGGGGTCATTTTAAAAAGGACTGAAAAATGGCTGCAACCAATAGAAAACGAGACATCAATATCTTCGCCATCGTTCACGATGACTTACCGGCGAGTACGACCAAGAACATATACGCCGATCACTTCCGTCCGTTCGTCAAGGAACTGCAGAGTTTTATCGATCGACAGTTCAACGTTGTCTTTGGCAGGGGCGCACCCTACAGCCAGTTCAACTACAAAGGTGATGACCCGCTGCGCACCTTGAAAGGTTGGGAAGAACTGGGGCTGCAGTACCTGGAACTCGCCAACGCCGAAGGCTTTGAAACGGGCCCGCTGGACCAGGTCGTTCTGCTGACTAAAGAAAACCTGAACGAGAAGACCGCGGGTGCCGCATTGCTGCGGCCTCCACTCAACACCGGCAACTTTGCAATTGCCTCCCTGACCAGCCGACTTAATGTTGGCCATGAGGTGGGGCACTTGCTGGGTGCTCGACATGAAGATTCGGAAATTCAGTACAACGGCTGGTGGTGTGAAACATATATGACCCCACAGCCCAACCCGCTCAGATCCATTTGTTACAGTTTCAGCCCGAAAAACAGGGAAAACATAAAAAACCATCTGGCTAACAAAGGCTGATCAGTCGCCCGGTGACTCGTCAGAGGCGAAAAACAACGTTCGCCTCTGCTTTCCTTCACTCAGTTATTGCCACTCGCCGCGCCTCCCTCCAGCTTGCGCCACAACAACCGCACATTGGCCTTGCGCACCAGCGCACAACGGTACAGGCGAATCTCCAGCGGCACATGCCATTGCGGGCCGCCGCAGACCACCAGTTCACCCCGAGCCAATTCGGCGCGCACGCTCAGTTGTGGCACCCAGGCAATGCCGAGGCCTTCCAGCGCCATGCTTTTAAGGCTGTCGGCCATGGCGGTTTCATAAATCGTGGTGAAGCGCAGCTGACGCTGGCGCAGCAAACCGTTCACCGAACGCCCGAGAAACGCCCCGGCGCTGTAGGCCAGCAACGGCACACTGCCCTCGCCTTCCAGATCGAACAACGGCTTGCCATTGGCATCTGCCGCACACACAGGAAGCATCTCGGTCTGGCCCAGGTGCAGCGACGGGAAGATTTCCGGGTCCATCTGCATCGCCGCGTCCGGGTCGTAGAACGCCAGCATCAGATCGCAGCCACCTTCACGCAGCGCGTGCACCGCGTCGCCGACGTTGGTCGCCACCAGCCGGGTAGCAATGTTCAGGCCTTCGTTGCGCAATTGCGCGATCCAGCGCGGGAAGAAACCGAGCGCCAGCGAATGCGCCGCCGCGACCTGGATCACTTCGCCCTGCCCGCCTTCCAGGTGATGAAGATGACGCAGCACTTCACCGAGCTGTTCGACCACCGTGCGCGCGGTCACCAGGAACAGTTGTCCCGCCGCCGTCAGCTCGATCGGCGTACGCGAGCGGTTGACCAGCGTCAGACCCAGCGCCGCTTCCAGGCTGCGGATCCGCCGACTGAACGCCGGCTGGGTCACGAAGCGCCGTTCGGCCGCCTGCGAGAAGCTGCGGGTGGCGGCCAGAGCACTGAAGTCCTCGAGCCATTTGCTTTCCAGATTCATCACGTCCTCCCGGACACGCACCAAAACAGGTCACACGTCTGCCGCGCACGCGGCGTCACACGGGCATTATGCCGAATGTGCATAGGGCAGTGTTTAACAGCATTGGCCCAAAAATTCCCACAAGCCTAGCATTCGCAGCGTTCCGGCACAGACCGGGTCCATATCGAGATGATTTCTATCATGTCCTCCGCTGCATCATTCCGCACAGAAAACGACCTGCTTGGCGCCCTCGAAGTCCCTGCTCAAGCGTATTACGGCATCCAGACCCTGCGAGCGGTGAACAACTTCCGCCTCTCGGGCGTTCCGATTTCGCACTACCCGAAGCTGGTTGTCGGTCTGGCGATGGTCAAACAGGCCGCCGCTGACGCCAACCGCGAGCTGGGTCACCTGAGCGAAGCCAAGCACGCTGCCATCAGCGAAGCCTGTGCACGTCTGATCCGCGGCGATTTCCACGAAGAGTTCGTGGTCGACATGATTCAAGGTGGCGCCGGTACCTCCACCAACATGAACGCCAACGAAGTGATCGCCAACATTGCTCTTGAAGCGATGGGTCACCAGAAAGGCGAGTACCAGTACCTGCACCCGAACGACGACGTGAACATGGCGCAGTCGACCAACGACGCCTACCCGACCGCGATCCGTCTGGGTCTGCTGCTGGGTCACGACGCGCTGCTGGCCAGCCTCGACAGCCTGATTCAGGCATTCGCGGCCAAGGGTGAAGAATTCAACCACGTCCTGAAGATGGGTCGTACCCAGCTGCAAGACGCCGTGCCGATGACTCTGGGTCAAGAGTTCCGCGCTTTCGCCACCACCATGGGCGAAGACCTGGCCCGTCTGAAGACGCTGGCCCCGGAACTGCTGACCGAAGTGAACCTGGGCGGAACCGCGATCGGTACCGGCATCAACGCCGACCCGCGCTACCAGGCCCTGGCCGTACAGCGTCTGGCGCTGATCAGCGGTCAACCGCTGGTTCCAGCCGCCGACCTGATCGAAGCCACCTCCGACATGGGCGCCTTCGTACTGTTCTCCGGCATGCTCAAGCGCACCGCGGTCAAGCTGTCGAAGATCTGCAACGACCTGCGCCTGCTGTCCAGCGGTCCACGCACCGGCATCAACGAGATCAACCTGCCGGCGCGTCAGCCAGGCAGCTCGATCATGCCAGGCAAGGTCAACCCGGTTATCCCGGAAGCCGTGAACCAGGTGGCATTCCAGGTGATCGGTAACGATCTGGCGCTGACCATGGCAGCCGAAGGCGGCCAACTGCAACTGAACGTGATGGAGCCGCTGATCGCCTTCAAGATCCTCGACTCGATCCGTCTGCTGCAACGCGCCATGGACATGCTGCGCGAGCACTGCATCGTCGGCATCACCGCCAACGAAGCGCGCTGCCGCGAACTGGTCGAACACTCGATCGGTCTGGTCACCGCACTGAACCCGTACATCGGCTACAAAAACGCCACCCGCATCGCCCGTATCGCCCTTGAAAGCGGCCGCGGCGTGCTGGAACTGGTGCGCGAAGAAGGTCTGCTCGACGAAGCCATGCTCGCCGACATCCTGCGCCCGGAAAACATGATTGCTCCGCGTCTGGTGCCTCTGAAGGCCTGATCCGACGCGTTACTTGTAGCACCGCTCACCAGGTCGAGGGACTAGACACCTCTCACCTTTTGAGGGCTTGGAGATCATTCTCCAAGCCCTTTTTTTTAACTGTTTGAACCTGAGAACCGTATGTATGGAAGCTGGCCGCAAATCAGCTTTCACACAAACCCGACGCCGGTAACGTCGGGTGTTTCAAAGCCTCGTTTCGTCGCTTGCACCACAACCGTGCAGACGGGCGCCGCACTGATCGGTATAGTGCCGCCCCTCTTCGCGTGAGCGGTCGTCGGTAACGAGGCCATAACCCATGCGAAACCCGAACTAATAACAAACCCGCGATATGGATCCGGGACGAAACCCTCGCCTCGCCTGTTGTGCCGCGCGCACACCGGTGTAACGCGATGTTTCCGACCATCCAGCATTTGCTTACACAATAAACAGCGAGGAAAAATCCATGCTCGAAGTCATCAACGACTTCCTCTCAGGGAAAGTACTGATCGTGCTCATTGTCGGGCTCGGTAGCTACTTCACGATTCGCTCGCGTTTCGTTCAATTGCGCCATTTCTTCCACATGTTCGCGGTGTTCCGCGACAGCCTCAAAGGCAGCGCCGGGCAACTAAGCTCGTTCCAGGCCCTGATGCTCAGCCTCGCCGGCCGCGTCGGTGCAGGCAACATCGCCGGTGTCGGCATCGCCGTGACCCTCGGTGGTCCGGGTGCAGTGTTCTGGATGTGGGTGACCGCACTGGTCGGCATGTCCAGCAGCTTCTTCGAATGTACCCTGGCCCAGGTCTACAAGCGCGCCGATGGCGACGGCCTGTACCGTGGCGGTCCGGCCTACTACATCCAGCACGGCCTGAAACTCAAAGGCATGGCGGTGGTGTTCTCGATCCTGCTGCTGGTCACCTACGGCTTTGCCTTCATCGGCCTGCAGTCCTACACCGTGACCCACTCGCTGCAAAACGCCTTTGCCTTTGATCCGCAACACACCGGCATCGTCCTGGCAGTGCTGCTGGCCATCACCTTCATCGGTGGCATCAAGCGTATTGCTTCGGTTTCCGACCTGCTGGTTCCGATCAAGACCCTGGCCTACATCGGCGTGACCCTGTACGTGATCGGCACCCAGATCGAACACGTGCCAGCCATGCTGGAAACCATCTTCAAGAGCGCCTTCGGTCTCGACCCGGCCTTCGGCGGCCTGCTCGGCAGCGCGATTGTCATGGGCGTGAAGCGTGGCGTGTTCGCCAACGAAGCGGGCCTGGGCAGTGCGCCGAACGTCGCCGCCGTGGCCGCCGTGAAGCACCCGGGCGCGCAAGGCGTGGTTCAGGCGTTCAGCGTGTTCCTCGACACCTTCGTGATCTGCACCTGCACCGCACTGCTGATCCTGCTGTCGGGCTTCTACACCCCGGGCTTCGAAGGTGACGGCATCGTCCTGACCCAGAACTCGCTGGCCGCCGTGGTCGGTGACTGGGGCCGCATGTTCGTCAGCGTCGCGCTGTCGCTGTTCGTCTTCACTTGCATCCTCTACAACTACTACCTGGGCGAAAACAGCCTGCAGTTCCTCACCCGTAACCGCGCTGCGCTGATGACCTTCCGCGGTCTGGTGCTGGCACTGGTGGTCTGGGGTTCGATGCAAGACCTGTCGACCGTGTTCGCCTTCGCCGACATCACCATGACCTGCCTGGCCTTCGTCAACCTGGTGGCCCTGGCGATGCTGTTCAAGGTCGGCATGCGCGTGATGCGCGACTACGACGCGCAGCGCCGCGCCGGTGTCAGCCAGCCTGTGTTCGATTCCAGCAAGTTCAGCGACCTGGATCTGGACCTGAAGGCCTGGCCGGCCAATCCGTCGGCCGACACCCAGGCTGACGCTCAGCCGCAAGGCATCCCTGCAGCGCAACGCTGATCGGGTAAAAACCGGGCGCAGATCCTGCGCCCGGCGTGACACAAGCAGCGGTCGGCGTCATGCTCGACCGCATGCTGTCCTCGTTCAGGAGAACTCCCCATGAATTCCTCGACCTACCCTGCCGCCCAGCACGTCATGGTGCTGTACACCGGTGGCACCATCGGCATGCAGGCCAGCGCCAATGGCCTGGCCCCGGCGTCCGGTTTCGAAGCGCGGATGCGCGACTACCTGCACAGCCAGCCTGAGCTGGTGGTGCCTCAGTGGCGCTTTCGCGAGATGTCGCCGCTGATCGACAGCGCCAACATGACCCCGGCCTACTGGCAGCAACTGCGTGAAGCGGTGGTCGACGCCGTCGATGTGCAAGGCTGCGACAGCGTGCTGATCCTGCACGGCACCGACACCCTGGCCTACAGCGCCGCCGCCATGAGCTTCCAGTTGCTCGGCCTGCATGCCCGCGTGTGCTTCACCGGCTCGATGCTGCCGGCCGGCGTCACCGACAGCGACGCCTGGGAAAACCTCAGCGGCGCACTGGTCGCCCTCGGCCACGGCCTGGCGCCGGGCGTGCATCTGTATTTCCACGGCGAACTGTTGGCCCCGACCCGTTGCGCGAAAGTGCGCAGCTTCGGCCGTCATCCGTTCAAACGTCTGGAGCGTCAGGGCGGCGGCGTGAAAGCCACCTCCCTGCCGGCCGCGCTGAACTACAACCAGCCCAAGCAACTGGCCAAGGTAGCGGTGTTGCCGTTGTTCCCGGGCATCGGCGCCGAGATCATCGACGGCCTGCTCGACAGCGGCATTCAGGGTCTGGTGCTGGAGTGCTACGGCAGTGGCACCGGACCGAGCGACAACCCGCAATTCCTCGCCAGCCTTGGCCGGGCGCGGGACAACGGTGTCGTCGTGGTTGCGGTTACGCAGTGCCATGAAGGCGGTGTGGAGCTGGATGTCTACGAAGCGGGCAGCCGCTTGCGTGGCGTTGGCGTGTTGTCCGGTGGCGGCATGACTCGCGAGGCAGCGTTCGGCAAGTTGAACGGATTGCTTGGTGCAGGTCTTGAGACAGCTGAAGTTCGGCGACTGGTCGAACTCGATCTGTGCGGCGAGCTCATCTGATCGCAACAAGCTGTGGGAGCACCTCTGCTCCCACAGCCCGGCATGCAACTTGCTGCCGTTTCCGGCACCCCAAGGCTGGAAGTCCCCGATGCTCCACTCCCACCTCACCACCCTCAACGCCGTCTCCCTGGTGCTCAACACCTTCAGGGATCAAGGCCTGTCCAGTGAAGCGTTGCTGGCCGGCAGCGGCATCAGCGCGGCGGATCTGAGCCGGGCCGACACCCGCATCACCACCAATCAGGAGATGCAGGTCTGCGCCAACGCGGTCGCGCTCAAGCATGACATCGGTCTGGAACTGGGCCGGCGCATGCACGTTTCCTGCTACGGCATCCTCGGTTACGCGCTGCTGACCTGTGCCACCTTCGGTGACGCTTTGCGGCTGGCGATCCGTTATCCGGCGCTGCTGGGAACACTTTTCGAACTGAGCCTGGAAGACGACGGCGAGCGTGTCTGGTTCGTCGCCGCCGATTATCGCGAGAGCCCGGCGATGGCAGTGTTCAACGCCGAGTTCTGTCTGGTGTCGCTGAAAGTCATCTGCGACGACCTGCTCGGCCATCCGTTGCCATTGCTGGCTACCCGCTTCGAACACACCGCACCGGATTACCGCGACAGCTACGCCGAACACTTCAAGGCGCCGCTGCACTTCGGCGCCAAGGACAACGCCTTCGCCTTCGACCGGCGCTGGCTCGACCAGCCGCTGCCGCTGGCCGACATCATCACCCACCAGGCCATGGCCGAGCGCTGCCGCAAACAGAACACCGAGTTCACCGGCCGGCAGGCGTGGCTGGGGCGGATCCGTCAGTTGCTCAGTGCGCAACTCAATGCCGCACCGGGGCTGGAAGGTCTGGCGCAGCAGATGAACTGCTCGCCGCGCACCTTGCGCCGGCATTTGAAGGACATGGGTTGCAGCTATCAGGAACTGCTAGACGAACTGCGCTTCGAGCGGGCCAAGCAGATGCTTTGCGAGGATCAGTTGCCGATCTACCGCATCGCCGAAACCCTCGGTTTCAGCGAGACCGCGAGCTTCCGCCATGCCTTTGTGCGCTGGAGCGGCGTGGCGCCGAGTCAGTTCCGGCCACACGGTTAAACCGTCGAGGGGCGATATCAGGTCAGTATTTTTGGCCACATCGATCCCCTTTTGGCCTCTCTGGCCGTTCTCCGATTCGCCTCGCGCCGCAACACTGGAGCCAACCGAATCAGCCCCTGCGGAGAACAACAAATGCTGACGATCTACTCTGACGATCACCACCTGCACCATGGCCGCTGCGAATTGATCGACGGGCAACTCAAGCCTTGCTTCGAGATGCCGTCGCGCGCCGACCACGTGCTGCAACGGGTTAAAAACCAAAATCTCGGCCCGGTCGAGGCGCCGAAGGATTTCGGCCTCGGGCCGATCGAGCGCATTCACAGCCGCGATTACCTCGACTTCTTCAAAGGCGCCTGGGCGCGCTGGACCGAATTCAACACCGACGGCGATTTGCTGCCCTACACCTGGCCGGCGCGCACCTTGCGTCAGGTCAAACCGACCAGCCTGCACGGCCAGCTCGGCTATTACAGCTTCGACGGCGGCGCGCCGATCACCGCCGGCACCTGGCAAGCGGCGTACAGCGCGGCGCAAGTGGCGCTGACCGCACAAGCGGAAATCCAGCGCGGCGCCCGTGGGGCCTTCGCCCTGTGCCGTCCACCGGGACACCACGCTGCCGGCGATTTGATGGGCGGTTATTGCTACCTCAACAACGCCGCCATCGCCGCGCAAGCGTTCCTCGATCAGGGCCACAAGAAGGTCGCGATCCTCGACGTCGACTACCACCACGGCAACGGCACCCAGTCGATTTTCTACGAGCGCAGCGACGTGCTGTTCACTTCGATCCACGGCCATCCGGAAGCGGAATTCCCGTTCTTCCTCGGCTACGAAGACGAACGCGGCGAAGGCGCCGGTGAAGGCTTCAACTTCAACTATCCACTGCCGGCCGGTTCCGGCTGGGATGTCTGGAGCGCGGCGCTGGATCAGGCCTGCCAGGAGATCGACAACTACGGCGCCGACATCATCGTCGTGTCGCTGGGTGTCGATACCTTCAAGGACGACCCGATCTCGCAGTTCAAGCTCGACAGCCCGGATTATCTGGCGATGGGCAAGCGCATCGCGGCCCTCGGCAAACCGACCCTGTTCGTCATGGAAGGTGGCTACGCGGTGGAAGAAATCGGCATCAACGCGGTGAACGTGCTTGAAGGTTTCGAACAATGAGCAGACTCAAGCACTTCATCGCGCCGGCGTTGTGCGCGGCGCTGCTGAGCGGCGCGGCCCAGGCGGAAGAACGCACCCTGCGCGTCTACAACTGGTTCGACTACATCACCCCCAAGGCGCTGGAAGATTTCAAGGCGCAGAACAGCCAGACCAGACTGGTCTACGACATCTTCGACACCAACGAAGCGTTGGAAGCCAAGCTGCTGACCGGCAACTCCGGCTATGACGTGGTGGTGCCGTCCAACGTGTTCCTCGCCAAGCAGATCGAGGCCGGGGTGTTCCAGCCGCTGGATCGCAGCCAGTTGCCGAACTGGAACCACCTCGACCCGAAACTGATGAAGCTGATCGAGGCCAACGACCCGGGCAACAAGTTCGCCGTGCCGTACATGTACGGCACCATCCTGATCGGCTTCAACCCGGCCAAGGTCAAGGCAGCGCTGGGCGACAACGCACCGGTGGACAGCTGGGACCTGATCTTCAAGGAAGAGAACATCAGCAAGCTCAAGCAATGCGGCGTGGCCCTGCTCGACTCGCCATCGGAGATCCTGCCGCTGGCCCTGCAACACCTCGGCCTCGACCCTAACAGCAAGAACCCGGCGGACTACGCCAAGGCTGAAGCGCTGCTGATGAAGATTCGTCCGTACGTGACCTACTTCCATTCGTCCAAGTACATGGCCGATATCGCCAACGGTGACATCTGTGTCGCGGTCGGTTATTCGGGCAGTTTCTCGCAAGCCGCCAACCGCGCCAAGGAAGCGAAGAACGGCGTAGTGGTGGACATGCGCCTGCCGAAAGAAGGCGCGCCAATCTGGTTCGACATGCTCGCGATCCCGAAAGGCGCGAAGAACCCGCAGGACGCCTACACCTTCGTCAACTACCTGCTGCAACCGCAGGTGATTGCGCCGGTCAGCGATTTTGTCGGTTATCCGAACCCGAACAAGGACGCCACCGCGCAGGTCGACCCGGCGATTCGCAGCAACCCGAATCTGTACCCGACCGATGCGGCGATGAACACGCTCTACACCCTGCAACCGCTGCCGCGCGATGCAGAACGGGCGCGGACCCGGGCGTGGACCAAGATCAAGTCCGGTACCTGAAACGTCGCGACCCGATCAGACCCGCACTCGCGGGTCTTTTTTTGCCTGCGAGATCTATGTACCGCAGCGTCCCATGGCCTTGATCCTACTGTGCCGGTTTCCTCCCATGGACACGACCATGACCAAACCTGCCGCAGCCATCACGCCCAGCGTTTCCCCTCCCTTGCTGAAACAGAGCCGACTGGTCGAACTGACCGGTGAGGGCTACTCGTTGCATCAAGTCGCCTCGGCACTGTTGCGCGAAGCGCTGAACAAAAGCCATCCCGACCAACACATCGATCCTGATCGCACGATGCTCGCAACACCGCTGGGCGAATCCGATGCCACACAGAACGCCACGGGGGTATTTACCTTCGAATCCTTGACTCACGCGTTTATCCATCACTGTCTGGACAGGACCGCAGCCGACTACACCGAAGGCGAGCATTTCCTTACCCGTACACCTGAAGCAATCCCGCCGATAATCCTGCCGGTGAGCATGGACGACGTCACGACGCTGGTGAACGATCACGCACCTTTTCTGTTTCTCGAATACCAGCAGCGCCAACTCGATTACTGGAATGAATCTGCCGACACCCAGCCACGCTGGCAGGAACTGTCCGATCTGTTGCGTTCGGCCGCCAATGTGCAGTCCGCCAGTGGCTGGGACGTCGACGAATGCGCACTGGCGCGATTTGTCGCACAACACCCGGAGCGGACAGAACGCTCGACAATGAACAGCGATTTCAACGGGGTGAAAGCCTGCCTGATGGACATCGACCTGGTCGACGGCAGGGACAGCACACACCTGCTCATCGCCGGCGCCCTGGTGCTGACCGCCACCGTCAAACAGCGGCAACGGATCCTGATGTACACCATCGCCGATGGCTATGAGTCTTTCGAGTCGCTGGTTGCGCTGGGTGAAACATTGCCCCAGCGACTCGACCCCGGACTGTCCGATCACTCCCTGAACTGGCGCCTGATCGAACCCGAAGGGAATATTTTCGATGCCGTTGCGCAGGCGCTGATCAGCAACCAGCTCGGTGCCATCGATGCACTTGACCCTGCCAACCCGTCGATCAGTGCTCACGCAGGGTCCGGGCGACCCAGACGTGGCCGGTTCAGCTCACTCGAGCGAGCACGGCTCGACCAGCTCGAAGAGGCCATTCCCGATTGGCTTCATGCCGGCTCCGTCCATGATCTGCAAGACTACAGCCGTTACATTGCCGAACTCGGATCCTTGCGCGACGACGTCGAGAGTAGCGTTTTCAAGGACGATGACATCCCCCTGATCAAGCCGTACGCCGAACGCCGGATGCGCGAAGCCATCATCGCCGACGAAAGCGCTGAAGGCGCCTCGGATCTGCCTCTGGAAAAACTGCGAATCACCGTGACCAACAGCTTCGAAACCGGTGGTTTCACCCTGCCCAACCCATTTGACCGAACACACGAAACCCTGGGTGAATTCGCCTTGCAAAACGCCCCGCCGTACCAGGCCACCATCGCCTTTGACGATGGTCAGACCGTACCGGCCTGGCTGACCGTGGATTTTCTCAGCGCAATCGCAGAGAAGATCGACATCGGCCGTCACTATCCCCAGCTGATCAAGCGCGCACTGATCGATGATCCGATCCGCGCAGCCGGGCAAAAGACCCGTTACATGCGCCAACTGCCAACGCTCCTGCCGATGCTTGCACTGGAGTGCAAACTCAAACGCCTGGGCGACGTCGATGAGCGCGGTTATGCCTATGTCTGCCAATTGATGGATGCCGTCAGCCGCAAACTGCCGACAGCCGAGCATTCGGTGACCATCCGACCGCTGGCGTTCGTCCCTCGTCGGCGCTTGAGCCGGCGCTCGGACGTTGTCGCCAACATGTTCATCATTTGCCCGCGTGACCACACGCAGGGTCCCTGCCTGTTGTACCGGCCGCTGCTGGACACCCCGTTGATGCAATTCGCTTCTTTGCAAAACCTGATGTACGCGCTGTATCAGGCTGGCGAACTGCGCAATTCGGTACTGGCCTGGCTGGACAATGCAGCACTGAGTTTCGAGTACTCGCAATACGCCTTCCCGGTCGGCCTGCCCTCGCCGTGGATCGTCACTCAACTGGCCACCGAACCCTTCATGCACCTTGACCTGACCGGCCCGATCGAACTGGAAAACGCGCCCCTCGACGGCGACATCCTCGCGTCTCTGTACATGGCAAACAGTCAGGCGCTGGTCGAACTTGCAAACCGCCAGTCGCAGTCCAACCGCGAGCGACGCTGGGCACTTCTCGCGGACAGCGGCTGGGCGATCTTCAGCGTTGCCGCGAACTTCATGAGCGGAGCGGCGGGCACCGCCGTCTGGGTCTGGCAGACCATCACGCAGATCCAGCAGACGCTCGATGCGCATGAGCGCGACGACACTCTGGTGACCTGGCAATCCACCGCCGATGTCCTGCTGACGCTCGGCATTATCCTGACCCAACACGTCGTGGCGCGACGCAACCGTTCGTGGCTGCCGCGCCTGAGCGAACCGTACGAGGCTGGCGAACGGCTGCCGGAAAACGAGGCGTCAACCGGGGCCCCGCCATCCACTCCCGAGGTCCCACCGTCCGTCACGCTGGATCCGTTGACCACCACCGGCGACCTGCCTGTCGGGCATCTCACTCAACTGGAACCTGACACGTTGCTGCGACCGGACTCCAGCGCACGGTTCATCGCAATGCTCGACCGCTTCAAGATCGCCACACCTGACTTGAGCGATCAACGAGCCTCACCGGTCACTCACCTGTACACCCTCAAGGGCAAGACCTGCGCTCAAGTCGGCACGCGCTGGTTTCAAGTCCTCGCCCCGGCAGACGAGCCGGTTCACATCGTCGATCCGGCCGATCCACAACGAATCGGCATGGCACTGAAATACGACGAGACTGCCGGAAAATGGCACTGGGATCCGACACTGCGCTTGCGCGGCGGCATGCCGAAAAGCCGGATCGAGGCATTCCGCCGTTCCAAAAAAAAGGCCATGGACGACGCCTGGGCGAAGCTGGAGCAATTTGAAGCAAGGGAAACCGAAGCGAAAACACAACTGCTGCGAGCGCTGGTAGCTCTTCCACGGGACACCAGCGAAGCGGGATTCGAGGTCTCCGCAGCCACTTATCTGGACCGAGCCACAAAGTTGGGAAACGACTACACCCTGGCCCTGGCCCAACTCGAAATCTGGCGCGAAGCCGGGGGCGGTGGCTCGGTTCACCAGGCCAAGCTGATGAGCCTGACCCTGGGTCAGCACCGCTGTTTCGGCTCGTGGCTGCGGGTCAAGATGCGCATGTACGCCAAGACCACCCAGATATTCGTCGACAGCGCGACCCATCAAACCCTGGTACCCCGCAAAGAGCAGATCGAAACCGCCACCATCGCCACAGCGTTGAGCGACGAAATGATTGGCACCCTGCAGACCCTGTCTCGCTCGCTGCTGGTATTGAACAGCCACTCTGCAAAGGCCCGAGAAGTGGCCACGAGGCTGGAAATGCTGCTGCCGGATTTCAGCACACTCGATCTCGAAGCCAATGAAATCGGCATGTCCTACGAGCGCTGCGTGAAGGAACAGCCGGGAGCCACGATGGACGCCGCCCGTGCCGCTATCGGGATCATCACAGCCGCGGCCGCCGATGCCAGTCATGAGTTGATCCTGCTGAACAAGACAGCGGTGGTCGCAGACGGGCAGCCGGCCCGGATCGAACGTTTATCCCAGTGGAACGACCTCTTCGCCAGCCTCGGCGAACGCGTTGAGCAATTGCCTGCGGCCCACCCCGGCCAGTTCGTCCAGGCTCGTCTCGACAGGGTTCGCGAGCTGATCGACGAATTCCACGCAGTGGCTCGAGAACGCCTGACCACTGAATTACCAGAACCGGAAGAACGACCGACGCCCGTCAAATCCCGGCCGCAGCCCTCGACATCACAACCCAGGGCCAAGGTCACCAAAAGCCGTCCGCGCCCCGCTATCACCGAACAGGCCGCCGCGGACGAGAGTGGTTCTTCGGAGGCAGAAACAACGTTCGTCAAACTCACCGCGCAAAGACCAGGACCGACGGCACCCTCCGATGACGAGGACCTCGTTTCAGCAGCGATGGACCTTGAGGCGAACATCGACAGCTTCAACAGAAAGACCCGTGAGGACGCCAAGCGGCCAGGGCGCATTCCCGCAGACATCCGCGACATGTTCGAGCAGCAAGTCGAACGACTCAAACAAATGGCCATCGACGTCGACAGCGCGATCACCCGAAGAAAAAACGCCAGAAAGGATCCCTGGCCCATCGCCTCCCTCATCCCCGGCCTGCGCGACGGTGCAACCCGCACCCACGCCGAAGGAATTGCAACCTATGCGGCCATGCTCAAACAACGCAAGCCTCGGGAAACCTATTTCCACTGGCTGCACGACAACGGCCAGGTCAAAGTCATCAAGGATCCACGCGGGCGCATTCGCACCCGACATCGCGGGGACTATTTTCAGGAGTACCGGATTCTCGACAAGACCAACGCCGACAAGCCGCTGTGGGTGGCGCACTTTCACTATGACCAGCTCACGGATGCGGATGAGCAGTACACCATCGCCCACCTGAAACCGGCCGATGCCTATTTGCAGACGCTCGATGACAAGACCCGGCAGACACTCAACACCTTCGATGCCGTCGACAATGCACTACGGCGTATCGTCGATCCGCAGGTGCGCGATCTGTTCCTGAAACCACAACCAGAGGAACGACCGAAAGACCATTAACGGCGCCAGACTTCACGCAGACGGTCCAGGGCCGACTTGATCGCCGGCTCCGGCACCGCCGCAAAACCCAGCACCAGACCTGCGCGCTGATCGATCGGGGTCGTCGAGTCCGGTAGCCAGTATTTGCTCAAGCCGTGGACTTCCACCTCCACGCTGGCGGCTTGCTCGATCAATTGTTGTTCGCGGGCCACGCTGTCGACCGCCACCGTGAGATGGAGTCCGGCCGACACCGCAGGCAGTTCACCCACCCCCGCCAATCCTTGGGGCCAACCGTTGATCAGTGCGTTACGCCGGCTCAGGGCTGCCCGACGCATCCGCCGGATGTGCCGCTGGAAGTGCCCGGCCGCCATGAATTCGGCCATCACCGCTTGAGTACTCACTTCGGAGTGCCGGACATCCACCGCGCGCCGCTGGGCAAAGGCTTCCACCAGTCCCGGCGGCAACACCAGATAACCCAGGCGCAGCGCCGGGAACGCGACTTTGCCGAAAGTGCCGACGTACAACACGCGACCCTGGCGGTCGAGCGCAGCCAGCGGGGCCAAGGGCGCGCCGGTGTAGCGATACTCGCCGTCGTAGTCATCCTCGACGATCCAGCCGCCGGTGCGCTCGGCCCAGGCCAGCAGTTCCAGGCGTCGCGCCAGGCTCATCACCACCCCGGTCGGGTATTGATGAGACGGCGTGACATAAGCCACCCGACAATCTTCGGCGGCGGCCAGTGCCGCGCAATCGATGCCCTCCTCGTCCACCGCAATGCCGTGCAATCGACCGCCGGCCAGCGCGAACGCATGACCCGCTGCGCGATAGCCGGGATTTTCGATGCCCACGCCGGCACCCGGCTCCACCAGCAACTGTGCACAAAGGCTGATTCCCTGTTGTGCGCCACTGGTGATCACAATTTGCTCAGCCGAACACTGCATGCCGCGCGAACTGCGCAAATACGCGGCGATCAGCCCGCGCAGGCGCGCATCGCCCGCCGGGTCGCCGTAACACAGTTGCTGCAAATCGGGTTTGCGCCAGAACGCCGCGTTCAGCTTGGCCCAGACGTCGAACGGGAACAGATCGAATGCCGGAACCCCGACCCGGAATGCCCGTGGCGGTCCACTCGGTGGCGTCGGTAAATGGTTCTGCTCAAGCCGCTGCAAGGCACCGCTGTGGATAACTTTGCTGGATAAATTCCCAGTGGAATTGGCCGAAATTGTGGATAAGGCTGTGGGTAAGCTTGTTGAAAACCCTGTGGATACTTTTGTGGATAATTTTTTCGCGGGCGCCACCGATTGCGGCAACTGCGCCACATAAGTGCCGTCCCCGACCCGGCCTTCGATGAAACCTTCGGCATACAGCTGATCGTAGGCGCGCACCACGCTGTTGCGGGAAATCCCCAGCGCCGCCGCCAGATCCCGACTGGCCGGCAGACGTGTGCCGCTGGCCAGACGCCCGTCGAGCACCCGCAGGCGCAAGGCCTGGTAGAGCTGACGGCTCAGCCCTTTGCGGCGGTCGAGTTCGATACCGGCAGGGTTGAACGGCAGCGACAGCGTGGTCGAATCGGGCATGACAATGGACCTATGAAATTGGTCATCAATGGCTCTTACAACAGACCAATAGCCTGCCTACGATGCAGCCATTCGCCAAGGAAATTTTCTCCATGTACACGCCCCGCGCCTTTGCCATCGACGACCTGTCCCAACTGCACGAACTGATCCTCGCCACTCGCCTCGCCATCCTGGTCACCCACGGCGAACAAGGCTTGCAGGCCAGTCATGTGCCGGTGTTGCTGCATCGCGAACAAGGTCCGAACGGCACGCTGTACGGACATCTGGCCAAGGCCAATTCGCAGTGGAAAGACTTGCGCGACGGCGCCGAGGCCATGCTGATTTTCCCCGGTGCCGATGCCTACGTCAGCCCGGGCTTTTACCCGAGCAAGGCCGAACACGGCAAAGTCGTGCCGACCTGGAACTACGTCGCCGTGCACGCCTACGGTCACGCCGAAACCTTCAGCGACGGTGGTCGCCTGCTGGACATCGTCAGCACCCTCACCAACCGCCATGAGGCCGGCCGCGCCCAGCCCTGGTCGGTCGACGACGCCCCGGCCGATTACATCGACGGCATGCTCAAGGCCATCGTCGGGTTCGCCATTCCGATCGACCGCCTCGAAGGCAAACGCAAGCTCAGCCAGAACCGCAGCGCCGAAGATATCGCCGGCGTGCGCGAAGGCCTGGCCGCCAGCCCCGACATCAACGATCAAACCCTCGCTCACTTGATGCGTTAAGGAAATCCCCATGAGTCAGATCGACATCCGTCCGGTCAGCGCCGCCGATCACGCGGCCTGGCTACCGCTGTGGCAGGCCTACCTGCGCTTCTACAACACCGAGTTGCCGGACGCCGTCAGCCAAAGCACCTGGCAGCGTTTTCTCGACCCGAACGAACCGACCCACGCCGCCCTCGCCTGGGCCGACGGCAAAGCGGTGGGCATGGTGCATTTCATCTACCATCGTTCGAACTGGAGTATCGAAAACTCCTGCTACCTGCAAGACCTGCTGGTGGAGCCGCAAACCCGTGGCACCGGCGTCGGCCGCCTGCTGATCGAACACGTGTACGCCACGGCCAAGGCCGACGGTTGCTGCAAGGTGCACTGGCTGACCCACGAAACCAATGCCACCGCGATCCAGCTCTACGAGCGCATCGCCGAGCGTCCGGGTTTCATCCAGTTTCGCAAAGCCATTTAAGGAGCCATGTGCATGACGAATTCTCTTGCTGATTGGAAAGGCGCGCCGCCGCCCTCCACCACCCTGATCGAAGGCCGCTTCATCCGCCTGGAAAAACTCGACCCGGCACGCCACGGCGACGACCTGTTCAATGCCCTGCAAGGCCCCGGCGCCGACCCGAAACTCTGGGATTACTTGCCCTACGGCCCGTTCCCGGAACGCAGCGCCTTCAATGACTGGCTGAACAACCACGCGGCCCACAGCGATCCGTATTTCTTCAGCGTCATCGACCGCGCCAGCGGCCAGGTGCAAGGCATCCTCAGCCTGATGTCGATCGTCCCGGCCCAGGGCCGCATCGAAATCGGCCACGTCACCTTCGGCGCCCCGATGCAGCGCTCGCCGAAAAGCACCGAGGCGGTCTACCTGCTGGCCAAAGAATCCTTCGCCCTCGGCTATCGCCGCCTCGAATGGAAATGCAACAACGGCAACGCCCGCTCCAAATACGCGGCCGAGCGGCTGGGCTTCAGCTTCGAAGGCGTGTTTCGCCAGCACATGGTGGTCAAGGGCCAGAACCGCGATACCGCGTGGTACTCGATTCTGGATTCGGAATGGCCGGCGATTGCGGCGGGGTTCGAGCGCTGGTTGAGCGATGAGAATCAGACGGCGGACGGGCAGGTGAAGGGGTTGGTCGAGTGCCGCGGTTGAAACTCGCTCGACACTAAGCGGGTTGCGGGTTCAGCTGTTGTTTCGCCGAACCCGTACCACGCCCATTTTCAGCCCGAACGGGCGGAACACGGCATTCAGGGATTTCAGTGTCTGATTGCCCTCGCCGTGTTCGATGTGCACCAGCGTGCGTACCGAAATCTTGCACATCTTCGCGAACTGGGTCTGATGCAGCCCGGTCACCTCCACGCGTAAACGGCGAACGGCTTCACCGATTTCTACGGTTCCTTCAGCCAGCGCTTCTTGAATGCTTTCGATGAGCACGGTTCGCTCGGCGACAGTCATGCTCATTTCAGATCCCACTCTTTCAATCGTTGCTCCAGGTTTTTCAGGTGGACGCCCGGATGATTCATTGTCCGGTCAGGCAAACCGCTGGCGCTTAAAATGTCCGGCAACTCGGCCAGGCACTGCGCATCTTCACGCAGGCGCTCGAAAGACTCCGGCGCGTCGGACAACCCTGCCAATGGGTCATCCGGATCGGAAATATCCACCAATGCGCGACAAACCCCTCGCCAATCGACATCTCCCGCCCTCTCCAGCTCTTTTGGCCATTTGGTCGTGCGGGTCACACCTTCGTCATCCATGACCATGGGGGCCAGATCATAAATGGGGGCCAGACGATACGAGCCCTCGTCACGAATGATTGCGGTATTGCGACCGTGGTTATCCGAGTTACCAAGAATTTTGTTGATCAGGTCCCGACGTAAATAGTCCGCCACCAATGCCGGAATCTGATCCGCTTGCCCCGCATTGCGCCAGAGCTCGGCGAGCATGCGAATGACATCCATATGGTTCATCGCGCTTCCCGGCGTCGTCACTTCGGCCAGCGAATAAATCGACTCCACGGCAAAACGCTCTACCCCACGGCTCGTCACCTGGCGATCAAAACGCTGCATCCACAAGCTGGGCTTATTCGCTTCCTCTAACGCCAGACCTTCTGCCGAGACGGTTTCGATACCCAGTGCCTGAAGCGCCTGGTAGTAGTGGAATTCGCTGCGCAGGATGTCTTGATCGGTTTGACCTCCTTTATTCCGGGCGAACTTCACAAACCAGTGCTGATGGACGTTTTCATCATCCAACACGGCATCGGGATACAAAAGACCGGCGTGATCCTCTGCCAGAAGAATCTTGGGAGCCTCACCTCCGGCCCCTGTCGCCCCTCCAATCGCAGCCCCCATTTCATAGGCATATTCAAGGAAGCGGTGGTCACGGCTGACGACCTCCTGACGCTGAAAACCGATGGGCTTGCGCTCGTCGACAGCCTCGGCCGATTCTTTTATCCGCATGTTGCCGATCGGAGCCGGAGTGCAGCGACCAAGCAGATAAAGATCGGCACTGATGCCTGCAGGTTTCTCCTGCCCCAGACGTGCAAGAAGAAACCTTTTAGCGGCGCCTGCCGGCGCGATGTCATGCACGAATGCAGGCGTGATGGATCGCCGGCCTTCCCAATCCAGGGGATAGAGCGCACTCACGGCCTTGGAAAAAGGAGAGCCGATAGCCTCAATGTTCTCGACCAGATACGCCGACTCGTAGCCAAAACTGCAGCGGCTTTCGAAGCCTTTTTCGGGCGAGTCGAAACTCAATACCATCGCGTCGTGCCATTTGCCGGCGTCGAATATCTGCAATGTCAGGTTGTGCATGCGGCTCTCATCTGCAATTAAATGCATTACTGCGGTCGTTTGGTGAACCATAAGTGCAATATAGTACATTTCAGAAGAACGAGAGACCCGTAAACATGCAATAAAGTGCAGATAAAGGGTTTAAACCTCGAAATAAACGCAAAATAATGCAGATGCCGCTGAGTCCGCCATGGACATCATTCTGTAAAAACCCTCCGCTATACAGGACGCCCCGCTTATAACAAAAAGGACGTTCTCCCCATGCCCTTCCCGCCCCAGCGCCTGTCGTTTGCCATTGCCCTGCTGATCGCCACCAGTGCCGCCCACGGCAAGACCGTGCAGATCGACACCGCCACCACTGCAGCGCAGACACTGGGCGGCAGCGATACGCTGACCATTTCGGCGCCGGGCAGCATCACGAACAGCGGCAAGGCGATAAGCCTCAAGGACAGCACCAGCGGTGCCGGCGTAATCATCGACAATTCGGGGAAGATCATCTCCACGGGCGGCCGGGCCATCGACAGCAGTGGCGACCTGACCCAGGCACGCAACTACGCCATCCATAACCGCAGCGGCGGGCAGATTCTCGGCTCCAACGACGCGATTCGCATCGACAGCAACTTCGTCAGCGGCAGCCTGCTGATCGACAACAGCGGCACCATTCGCTCGACCACCGGCCAAGGCCTGGATCTGGATGCGTTGCGCAGCGACGGGGTGAAAACCACGATCATCAATCGCGCGGGCGGGCTGATTCGTGGCGAAGCGAGCGATGGCATGAAGACCGGCGCCAACGCGACCATCAGCAACTACGGCGAGATTTCCACTGGCGACTCGCACAACGCCGACGAGAAGTTCGACGGCATCGATATCGACACCGCGACCGGCGTCAGCGTGACCAACTACGGCGTGATTTCGGGCGGGCGCCATGGCATCACCACTGACCTGGGGGCGACGCTGGTCAACTACGGGCAGATCACCGGGCGCAACGGCTCCGGTTTCGGTTCCGATGGCGACGGCACGGTGATCAACCACGGCACCATCACTGGCGCCTATTCCGGGTTGCAACCCAACGGCGACGGCGACGGCGTGGACATCGACAAGATTGCCCACATCGAAAACTACGGCACCATTCAGGGCGTCGGCGCCGGCGGTGTGGACAAAGGTGGCTTCGCCAATGGCAGTGAAGGCATTGCGCTGGGCGGCGGTTACATTCTCAACGCAAAAGACGCCCTGATCAGCGGTGCCAACAGCGCTATTCTGGTGGACGACGGCAGCGGCGGTTCGGGGCTGGCGGCCACCACGCTGGAGAACTACGGCACCATCCAGGGCCTCAACGGTTTCGGCGTGAAATTCGTCGGTGAGTTCGCCGACAACGTGATCAACGGCGGCACGATCAGCGGCAGCGACGGCCTGGCGCTGGATCTGGGCGGTGGCAATGACAGCCTGACCCTGCGCAACGGCAGCCGTTTTGTCGGCGTGGTCGACGGTGGCAGCGGTTTTGACCGGGTGTTGATGGACGACGCGGCGGGCGGCAGCTTCGGTGCGAGCCGCAACTTTGAATGGCTGGAAGTCAAACAAGGCGCCTGGACGCTCACCGGCAGCGGCGACTTCAGCGACGGCGGCGCCGTGCGCAACGGCGCTACCCTGATCAACCAGGGTGGCATCGCCGGCAATCTGACCGTGGACGCAGGTGGTGTGTATGCCGGCGGCGGGTCGGTAGGCAACCTCAACGTCAATGGCACCTTGCGCACAGACACCCGCCTCGGCACCGCGACCATCGTGCACGACTTGAACATGGGCCGCGCATCCACCCTCGCCTACGGCGTCAACGCCGATGGCAGCAGCGCGCCGGTCCAGATCGGTGGCACGGCCAACCTCAACGGCGCGACGCTGGCAGTCAATCCCGGCAGCGGCACTTATCCGTGGCAGAGCCATTACACGGTGCTGCAGGCTGCGCGAGTCAACGGCACGTTCGGCGCGGTCACCAGCGACTACGCGTTCCTCACCCCGACCCTCGCTTACACGCCAACGCAGGTCGACCTGACTTACACCCGCAATGACGTGGCGTTCAATGAATTCGCCGCCACCGGCAACAGCAGCAACGCCGCCAACAGCCTGGCCTCGATCGGCAAGAACAATGCGCTGTACAACGCCTTGCTCAACACCACTCAAAGCAGTGCAGGCGCGGCCATCGAGCAACTGGCCGGCGCCAGCAACGCCAACCTGACCAGTGCCACCCTCGGCGCCAGCAGCCAGGTCGGCAGCAGCATGCTCTCGGCGATGCAGCAAATGGGTGGCAGCCCAGGCTTGATGGTCGGCCTCGATCAGCGTGATGCGCCGATCCTCGCCGCCAACGGCGTACCGTCCGAAGCGCGAAACCTGAACGATCCGAACGCCCGGGGCCGGCTCTGGCTGCAGGCCATCGGCGGCTACGGCAAGCTGGATGGCGAACACGGCAGCAGCGGTCTGGAACAACGCACCAAGGGCAGCGTGCTCGGGGCCGACTGGGCACTGAATCCACAATGGCGTCTGGGCGTGCTCGGTGGCTATTCGAAGACCGACCTGGACGCCACCGGCGTCGACGGCAATGTCGAGAGCTGGCATGCCGGTGTTTATGCGCTGCATCAAAACGGCCCGATCGCCTTGCGCCTGGGCGCGGCGTACAGCGGCCATCAGGGCGAAAGCAAGCGCACCATCGCATTCAATGGTTTCAGCGATCGTCCCAAGGGCGATTACGACGCCGACAGCCAGCAAGCGTTCGCCGAACTCGGCTACGCCATGGGCACTGGCCGGCTGAGCGCCGAACCGTTCGCCAGCCTCGGCTACCAGCGCTATCACCGCGACCGCTATCAGGAAAAGGGCGGCGCGGCGGCCTTGCAGGTCGACAGCCAGACCCAGGACAACTTCAGCAGCACCTTCGGCGTGCGACTGGCGCACCTCAGCTCGCTGGACAATGGCATGAGCCTGACTCCACGGATGGCCGCTGGCTGGAAGCACACCTACGGCGATGTCAGCAGCTCGACCCGTCAGGCCTTTGTCGTTGGCGGCACGGCGTTCAGCGTCGATGGCAGCTCACTGGATCGTGACAGCCTCGTACTCGAAGCGGGACTGGATCTGGGCATTTCCGCGCGACATACGCTGGGGCTGGGATACGCCGGCGAGATTGGCAGTAACAGCCGTAATCACGGGTTGATCGGGCAGTGGCAGATGAGTTTTTGAGATTTCGCCAATCCGGATTTCAGCGGGCGTTGTAGGTAAAGGCGTCTGGTCAATCGGGTAATCATGGCGGGTTCTTTACTTGCCAACACCCGGGCTACAAAAGCAGACGCCATCACCTGCATCCGGCTCGGAATTGCCCGGCATCGGCGCACCCGTCTCGACTTTTACAGTTTGGCCTCATTTCACATGAGACGAACTGAATGCCCATTCAATGCAAATACAAGCTCCAACACCTTGTCCTGGCAGTTGCACTGGTAGTCGGTTGCGTAGAGTTTTCGCTGGCGGAGCAGTCGGAGCCCGACGCGCCCGTCATGGACGAAGTGAAACCCAAGCCTGCGCGCAAGAAGAAAGAAAAACCTGCTCCGCTTAATCTCGCTGAAGAAACAGCGCGTGAGGAAAGGATCGCTCCGCCACTGGAAACAATCCCCGCCAGCACTGAGATTCCGGCGGTGCCCGCTCACACAGCCGACGACATTCCATCCAGCAAACTCGCCACGACAGAGAGCGGCAGCGCGCTCGAAGAAAGCCTGGAAAAACCAGCGCCCTCACCGGAACCGGTTCTGGCCGAAACACCCGCAGCACAACAAACCCAAGTGGTTGACCAGCCGCCGCCAACGGACACCCCTTCACCACCGGGCAACGCGGCCGTTGCGGCCATGCTCGCTGCCGACGAAACCACGGCGGCCCTCGCCCTCGATCAACTGGCCGGCGGCAGCAACGCCAACCTCGCCAAGGCCACCTTGAGCAGCGTCACACCGGTCAGTGCCAGCTTGTTGTCGGCCATGCACCAGCTCGACAACCTGTATGACAACCAACGAAGCGCCCCTCACCACGCGGCCGGAAACGCCGAGAACGGCAGGGTCTGGCTGCAGGCCCTCGGTCATAGCGGGAAACTGGATCGCGATGTGGAGCCCATGCAGCACTCCACCAAAGGACTGCTGCTCGGTGCGGACTGGCGCCTCGACGAAGAATGGCGCCTGGGTTTGATGGGCGGCACCTCCGACACGCGCATGGACAGCAAGGAACTGGACGGCGACCTCGACAGTTGGCACCTCGGTGCCTACGCCTTGCGCCAGACCGGTCCGCTGTCACTTCGGTTCGGCGCAGCCTGGAGCAACCATGAAGGCAGTACCCGCCGCGAAGTCGCCTTCGGCCGCTTCCATGACCGACTAAAAGGCAACTACCAGGCCACTACCCAGCAAGCGTTCATCGAGTCGGGATACAACCTCGGTCGGGCCAACGTCAGCATCGAACCCTTTGCCAGCCTCGGCTATCAACGCTACCAGCGTGACGGCTACACCGAGAAAGGCGGGGCGGCGGCGCTCAAGGTCGATGATCAATCTCAGGGCAACTTCAACACCACCGTCGGCCTGCGCATGGCGAAAGTCAGCATGCTGGATAACGGCATGCGCCTCACGCCACAATTCAGCGCCGGATGGAAACATGTTTATGGCGAGACCTACACCAGCACCCGACAACGTCTGGTCACCGGCGGCCATGACTACACCGTTTACGGCGCGGAGCTGGATCGCAACAGCCTGACGCTCGACACCGGGCTGGATCTGGCCGTCTCGTCCAGCCACACACTCGGTGTTGGCTTGTCGGGTGAGATCGGTACCGACAGCCGAAACCACGGCGTATCGGGGCAGTGGCGAATGGCGTTCTGAGCCCGGACTGGCTGCTGCCGCACGTTGCGGCAGCAACTTGAAAGCAAAAAAAGGGGAGCACATGCTCCCCCGAGGTTTAAAGCGTTGTATCGCGGCCGTTATCTCAGCCTTCGATCTCGATCAGGATTTCACCCGGGTTCACCCGGTCGCCCTTGGCAACGTGGATAGCGGTGACCTTGCCGGCAATCGCCGCCTGGACTTCGGTCTCCATTTTCATCGCTTCGGTGATCAGCACAGCCTGGCCCGCCTTGACGGTGTCGCCTTCTTTGACCAGCACATCGACGATGTTGCCCGGCATGGTGGTGCTGACATGGCCCGGGGCCGAAGCCTGCTTGCGCTTGCTGCTGCCGCCGCCGACGAATTCGTTGAGCGGCTCGAACACCACTTCTTCCGGCATGCCGTCGATGGACAGGTAGAAGTGACGCTTGCCTTCAGCCTTGACGCCGACACCGGTGATGTCCACGCGGTAGGTTTCGCCGTGAACGTCGATGACGAACTCGGTCGGTACGCCTTCGCCGCCGGCCGAAGCCACCTTGCCCGCTTCCGGGATCGGCAGCAGCACTTCCGGGGTGAGGGTGCCGGCGGCACGCTCTTCGAGGAACTTGCGGCCGATGTCCGGGAACATGGCGAAGGTCAGCACGTCTTCTTCGGACTTGGCCAGTGCGCCGATATCGGCACGCAGCTTGGTCATTTCCGGCTTGAGTAGATCGGCCGGACGTACGTCGATCACCTCTTCGCTGCCGATGGCCTGACGACGCAGTTTTTCGTTCACGGTGCCCGGCGCCTTGCCGTAGCCACCTTGCAGGTAAAGCTTCACTTCATTGGTGATGGTCTTGTAGCGCTCGCCGGCCAGCACGTTGAAGAACGCCTGCGTGCCGACGATCTGCGAAGTCGGGGTCACCAGCGGCGGGAAGCCGAGGTCTTCACGCACACGCGGGATCTCCGCCAGCACTTCAGCCATGCGGTTCAGAGCGCCCTGCTCTTTCAACTGGTTGGCCAGGTTGGAAATCATCCCGCCCGGCACCTGGTTGACTTGAACACGGGTGTCGACGGCGGTGAATTCGCTTTCGAACTGGTGATACTTCTTGCGCACGGCGTAGAAGTACAGGCCGATTTCCTGCAGCAGCTCCAGGTTCAGACCGGTATCGAACTCGGTGCCTTTGAGTGCAGCGACCATGGATTCGGTGCCAGGGTGACTGGTGCCCGAAGCGAAGCTGGAGATCGCGGTGTCGATGTGGTCGGCACCGTTTTCGATCGCCTTGAGCTGGCACATGGTTGCCAGGCCAGCGGTGTCGTGGGAGTGGATGAACACTGGCAGCGACTGCTCGGCTTTCAGTGCACGCACCAGCTCACCGGTCGCGTATGGGGTCAGCAGACCGGCCATGTCCTTGATCGCCACCGAGTCGCAACCCATGGCTTCCATTTGCTTGGCCTGGGCGACGAACGCATCGATGGTGTGCACCGGGCTGGTGGTGTAGGCGATGGTGCCCTGGGCGTGTTTGCCGGCAGCCTTCACCGCTTCGATCGCCACGCGCAGGTTACGCACGTCGTTCATCGCGTCGAAGATGCGGAACACGTCGATGCCGTTGACCGCGGCCTTGGCGACGAACGCCTTGACCACGTCATCGCTGTAATGGCGATAGCCCAGCAGGTTCTGCCCGCGCAGGAGCATTTGCAGACGGGTGTTGGGCAGCGCGGCGCGCAGTTGGCGCAGACGCTCCCACGGGTCTTCTTTCAGGAAACGCACGCAGGCGTCGAAGGTCGCGCCACCCCAGCATTCCAGCGACCAGTAGCCGACTTTGTCGAGCTTGTCGCAGATCGGCAGCATGTCTTCGGTGCGCATGCGGGTGGCGAGCAGCGATTGGTGGGCGTCGCGCAGGATGGTGTCGGTTACGAAAATCTTTTTAGTCATTGTTCTATTCCTCACAGGCCTGCGTGGGCGGCGATGGCGGCGGCGATGGCCAGGGCCAGCTCTTCGGGTTTGCGCTTGATCGAGTAGTTGGTCAGTTCAGGGTGGCTTTCCACGAAGCTGGTATTGAACTGGCCGCTACGGAATTCCGGGTTGCGCAGGATTTCCTGGTAGTACGCGGCGGTGGTCTTCACGCCTTGCAGACGCATGTCGTCAAGGGCGCGCAGACCGCGGTCCATGGCCTCTTCCCAGGTCAGCGCCCACACCACCAGTTTCAGGCACATCGAGTCGTAGAACGGCGGAATGGTGTAGCCGGTGTAGATCGCCGTGTCGGTACGCACGCCCGGGCCGCCGGGGGCGTAGTAGCGCGTGATCTTGCCGAAGCTCGGCAGGAAGTTGTTTTTCGGGTCTTCGGCGTTGATCCGGAACTGCAGGGCAAAACCGCGGTGTTGAATGTCTTCCTGCTTCACCGACAGCGGCAGACCAGAGGCGATGCGGATCTGTTCGCGGACGATGTCGATCCCGGTGATTTCTTCGGTGATGGTGTGTTCCACCTGCACCCGGGTGTTCATCTCCATGAAGTACACCTCGCCCTCGGCGAGCAGGAACTCCACGGTGCCGGCGTTCTCGTAACCCACGGCCTTGGCTGCGCGCACCGACAGGTCGCCGATGTAGGCGCGCTGTTCCGGGGTCAGTTGCGGGCTCGGGGCGATTTCGATCAGCTTCTGGTTTCGGCGCTGGATCGAGCAGTCACGTTCGAACAGATGCACGACGTTGCCGAAACTGTCGCCGAGGATCTGCGCTTCGATGTGTTTCGGATTGACGATGCATTTTTCCAGGAACACTTCCGCCGAACCGAAGGCCTTGGTGGCTTCGGAAATGACCCGGGGGAAGTTCTGTTCGAGTTCTTCGCGGCTGTTGCAGCGACGGATACCGCGACCGCCACCTCCGGAAGTGGCCTTGAGCATCACCGGGTAACCAATGCGGTCGCCCTCGCTCAACGCTTCCTCAATGCCCGAGACGTTGCCTTCGGTGCCCGGCGTAACCGGCACGCCGGCCTTGATCATGCTGCGGCGCGCTTCGGTCTTGTCGCCCATGCGGCGGATGACTTCCGCCGACGGGCCGATGAATTTGATGCCGCGTTCGGCGCAGATGTCTGCCAGTTCGGCGTTTTCCGAGAGGAAACCGTAGCCGGGGTGCAGTGCATCGCAGCCGGTTTCCACGGCCAGGTTCACCAGCTTGCGCGGGTTCAGGTAACCGGCCAGCGGCTCGGCACCAATGCTGTGGGCCTCATCCGCACGCTTCACATGCAAGGCATGCCGGTCGGCGTCGGAATAGATCGCGACCGAGCGGATGCCCATCTCGGCGCAGGCACGCACGATTCGTACGGCAATCTCACCACGGTTGGCGATCAGGATCTTTGTTATCACTTGGAGGTTCCCTTGAGCCGGTGGCACCACGACCTGCTAGACCCAGGTCGGCACGTGACCAAATGTTTCAATCTGGTCTCGGCTCCACACTAGCGCTGACAAGGGATTAACAAAAATGAATAAAAATTGGGTCAGGCATAAGTAAAGACTTATAGTCAACGCATCAGCCCGCGGTCAGAGTCGGTAGAAAATGCGTAAGTCCTTGATGCGTATGACATTGCGTCAATTGCAGATCTTCAACGAAGTGTGCGATTTGCGCTCCTACAGCCGCGCTGCCGAGGAAATGTCGCTCACGCAACCGGCCGTCAGCCTACAGATTCGTCAGCTCGAAGAGCTGATCGGGCAGCCATTATTCGATTACGTCGGCAAAAAACTCTACATGACCGAAGCGGCCGAAGCACTTCAGCGCGCCAGCCGGGACATCTTTGGCCGCCTGGAAAACCTCGACATGCAGCTGTCGGACATGCAGGGCTCGCTGCAGGGCCAGTTGAAGCTGGCGGTGGAATCCAGCGCCAAATACTTCGTGCCGCACCTGTTCGCGGCGTTCAAGCGCCAGCATCCGGAAGTGAACCTGCAACTGACGGTGGTCAACCGTGGCCAGGTCATCCGCCGGCTCTCCGACAACCGCGACGATCTGGTGATCATGTCGATGGTGCCGCAGGACATGGGCCTGGAGTTCCTGCCGTTCCTCAATAACCCGATCGTTGCCGTGGCGCGGCCGGATCACCCACTGGCGCACATGGGCCCGCTGCGCTTGCAGGATCTGGAACCTTACACCCTGCTGATCCGCGAACCCGGCTCGGGCACGCGACTGGCCTGCGAGGAGTATTTCAAGGAGAAGCGCGTGCACTTCACCCAGACCCAGGAAGTGGCGTCGGCCGAAGCCCAGCGTGAATGCGTGGTGGCGGGTCTGGGCCTGGCGCTGTTGACGCGCCACGCCCTGAACCTGGAGCTGGCGACCGGCGGCCTGGTCGAGCTGCCGGTCGAAGAGTTGCCGCTGTTTCGCAGCTGGTGCCTGGTGCAAGCCAAAGCCAAACGGCTGTCACCGGTGGCGCACGCCTTCCTGGCGTTTATCCGCAGCGAACGGGTGCAGATCAGCGCGCTGGTTGAGCGCTTCGACGGGAAGCTGCCGGCGCTGCCTGCCAGTGATTGATGTCCTCGGGAAAATCGCCGATTTCGGCCTGAAGCTGGCGAAGTTCGAAGCGATCTTCGATGGCGCGGCGAAATTCCATGCGGCGCTGGTCTTCCTGCTGACGACGGGTTTTCGCGGCGCTGTTGCGTTCTTCGTAAGGCTGAGCCATTTCGAGTCTCCCAAGGCGATGACGGGAGTTTCACGATAGGCGCGGTGGATGACGATTTGGCTGCGTCGGGGTTACAGGCTGATGAAGATTGCCTTCACCCCACGACAATCAGTCATCCAGCGCTTTCACCGACTTTGGCGACAGCCGCAAGCTGCGCAGGCTGCGCTTGACGCTCTTGAGGTGGTTGACGAGGCTCGGCCCACGCGCCATAGCCACGCCCATCGCCAGCACGTCGATCACCACCAGGTGAGCGATACGCGAGGTCAGCGGGGTATAGATTTCGGTGTCTTCGTGAACGTCGATCGCCAGGTTGACGGTCGACAGCTCGGCCAGCGGCGTCTGGCTCGGGCACAAGGTGATCAGCGACGCACCGCTCTCGCGTACGAGGTTGGCGGTGATCAGCAGGTCTTTGGAGCGGCCGGACTGGGAAATGCAGATCGCCACGTCGGTGGGCTTCAGCGTCACCGCCGACATCGCCTGCATGTGCGGGTCGGAGTACGCCGCCGCCGTCAGCAGCAGGCGGAAGAACTTGTGCTGCGCATCCGCCGCCACCGCGCCCGACGCACCAAAACCGTAGAACTCGACGCGCTGGGCCTGGGACATTAGCGTCACCGCTCGTTGCAGCTCCAGAGGATCGAGCTTCTCGCGAACCTCCATCAACGTGTGCAACGTGGTATCGAAAATCTTCAGGCTGTAGTCGGCGACCGAGTCGTCTTCATGGATCGCGAACTGACCGAAGCTGGCGCCGGCCGCGAGGCTTTGCGCGAGCTTGAGTTTCAGATCCTGGAAACCGGAACAACCGATGGCCCGACAGAAGCGCACGATGGTCGGCTCGCTGATGCCGACGCTGTGGGCCAGGTCGGCCATGGAACTGTGCATCACTGCCGCAGGGTCAAGCAGCACGTGGTCGGCGACCTTGAGCTCCGACTTGCGTAACAGGTGACGTGACTGGGCGATGTGTTGCAGCAGATTCAAGGGGCTGGACTCTTGTTATGGAAAGATGTGCTTTGGCCAGATGCCGGGGATGTAGCAAGCTTGTAGTTATACTACATGAATCGGCTTTTTGCCTGCTCAATGCGTAACTCGATCCCCCCGGATCAGGCGACATGCGCTGCATGTAGCCCTTTAAAGCGGTTTTTCCTGTTCACGCAGCAATGCGGCAAGGCCGACCGCCTCCACCGGACGGCTGATCAGATAGCCCTGCACCTCGTCGCAACCTTCAGCTTTCAGAAACGCCAGCTGGTCGGATCGCTCGACACCTTCGGCGACAACTTTCAGTGACAGCCCATGAGCCATCGCAATGATCGCCCGGGTGATCGCCGCATCTTCGCTGCCCTCGCCCAACCCGCGAATAAAGGCCTGATCGATCTTCACGTAGTCCACCGGAATCCGTTTCAGATAGCTCAGCGATGAATAGCCGGTGCCGAAATCGTCAATCGCCAGTTTCACCCCCAAATCCCGCAACTGCTGGAACGTGGCGATGATGTGTTCGACGCTGTCGAGCAGTTGGCTTTCGGTCAGTTCCAGTTCGAGGTAGTGCGGTGCCAGGCCGGTTTCCTCCAGCACCTGACGCACCAGACTGACCAGTTTGCCCTGACGCAGCTGATGCACCGACAGGTTCACCGAAACCCGGATCGGCGCCAGCCCCTGACGCTGCCATTCACACGCCTGCCAGCAGGCCTGGCGCAGCACGAATTCGCCGATTGGCCCGATCAGCCCCGTCTCCTCCGCCAGGCCGATGAAGTCTCCCGGCGGCACTCGGCCCATGGTCGGGTGATCCCAGCGCACCAGCGCTTCCGCCGCGTTGAGACGGCCTGTCGCCAGGCACAGTTTGGGTTGATAGAAGACGTTGAGCTGCTTTTCCTCGATAGCTTTGCGCAGCTGGTTTTCCAGTTGCAGGCGCTCCAGCGTGCTGGCCTGCAGACTGTCGGTGTAGAACTGGAAGTTGTTGCCGCCCAGGTGCTTGGCATGTTGCATGGCCATGTTCGACTGGCTGACCAGCGCGGAAATCTCCCGGGCGTTGTCCGGCAGCATGCTGATGCCCATCGAGGCGCTGACCACCAGTTCATGCCCGTCCACGGTCAACGGCAGTCGCAGCTTGGTCGACAATCGCGTGGCGACCCGCGCCAGGCTCGACAGGTTGCCGTAGGCGTCAAACAGCACCGCGAACTCGTCGCCGGACAGCCGGGCAATGGTGTCGGCTTCCGGCAAGGCGTTGACCAGCCGACGGGACATCTTTTGCAGCAACTGGTCGGCGATCTCGTGGCCGAGGCTGTCGTTGAGCAACTTGAAGCGATCCAGATTGATGTGCAGCAGCGCCAGACTCCGGCGTCCGCCCTGCCGCACCCGCTGATGCGCTTCGTGCAGGCGTTCGCGGAACAGCGAGCGATTGGCCAGACCGGTGAGTTCGTCGTAGTGGGTCAGATAGCGCATGCGCTCTTCAGATTCGCGGCGCGCCGACAGATCGGCGAAGAAGCCGACGATATGACTGACATTTCCCCGACTGTCGCGCACGGCATTCAATTGCAGCCATTGCGGATACAGCTCGCCGTTCTTGCGGGTCTCCACCAGTTCGCCCTGCCAGCTGCCGTGCTGCTCCAGCGCGTGGCGGATCGCGACGTAATGCCGGCGGGCATCGCGGCTGCACGGCAGTTCGACGACGTTGCGCCCGAGCATGTCGTCGATGTCATACCCGGTGACCCGGCTGAAGGCCTGATTGATGGCAATCAGCGAATAATTCGGGTCGAGGATCACGATACCTTCGCTGGCGGCCTCGAACACCGTCGCCGCCAGTTGCTGTTGGGCTTCCAGGCTTTTGCTGACGCTGATGTCGCGGCGCGTGCCGACCATGCGGATGACCCGGCCGTTCTCATCGCGCTCCACCGCCCGCCCACGGTCTTCGATCCAGACCCAGTGGCCGTCGCCGTGGCGCACGCGGTATTCGATCTGATAATCCTCGGTGCGCCCCTTCAAGTGCTCGATCAACGCGCGCTTGAGCGGCGGCACATCTTCGGGGTGCAGGCGTGGCCGCAGATGCCTGAGCAGCCCGGTGACGTATTCCGGGTCAAGGCCAAACAATTCCTGAATCTGCGTGTGGTGAACTTCGTCAGTCTGCAGGTTCCAGTCCCACAGCCCCAGCTCACTGGCCTTCAACGCCAGGGCCAGACGCGCCTCGCTTTTGCTCAGGGCCTGGTTGGCGACGTCCAGTTCCCGGCTGCGCTGGGCGACCCGGTCTTCCAGCTCGACTTGGGCTTCACGCAACTTGCCCTCGGCGCAGCGCCGGTGTTCGATTTCCTTCGCCAGCTCCTGATTGAGCTGTTCGCTGCGGGTTTGCGTTTGTTGCAGGTGTTCGATCAGGTGCTGGTTCTGAAAGCGCCGCAGCAAACCGCGATCGATCAGCCGATTGACCTGCCACGCCACCACACTCAGCGAGCCGAGCAGAATCAGCCCGAGCCAGCCCCAGCCGCGTGCCAGTTCGTCACCGCCCCAGAACAGGTAGCCGATGGCCGGCAGCAGGCACGGCAAGGTAAAGGAAAGGAAGGCCGGAATGCTCACGGCGTAAGCCACGCTGGCCGACAGGGTCGCGGCGCCGATCAGGCCGAACACCCAGGCCTGCTGCATGAAATTGTCGGCGGGGACCAGGGCGATGCCGGCGCCGGCCAGGGTCAAGCCGGTCATGGTGGAGCCGAGCAGGAACATCCGCCCCCAGATCGGCTGGGCCTGGCGATCGGGAATCGCCGAGTCGAACGCGGCGACCTGAATCACCCGCAACGCCACCAGCGACAGCAGCCACACCAGCCAGACGCTGACCACGAAGTAACGCTGCGGGCTCCAGAGCAGACCGGCGCAAACCAGACCATTGATCAACATGAACAGGGTGGGCAACAGCGAACCCTGATAAAGAAGGCGCGTGCGCTCGACCGCCATCTGGGTGGCGTAATGCTTGCGGATTACCCGAGGCTCCACGGAGGGGCCCGACAGGTCGAAGCTGAGGGTCATAGGCAACGTTCTTGTTCTTATAAGTGTGAGCATGCGCCCGGAAACGTGGACGGAGCATACACAAGCCGAACCACTTGCCAAACTGCTCCAGATCATAATTTCACCGAAACTTTTCCACCGCTCGTCACCCTCCAAAGCCCCGACGCCAGGCGGGCCAACGCCTGTAGCCGGTGACCGACCGGTCGTCACGGGCGGCACTTTCATCGGCTAATGCAAAGCTCGGTTTGCCCGGGCCTTCGGCGCACCCTAGAATGCCCCGATGCGCGATGATCTCTCCCTTCTGCTGAACTCCCTCAACGATGCCCAACGCCAGGCCGTAGCGGCTCCCGTTGGTCGTCAATTGGTCCTGGCCGGTGCCGGCTCCGGCAAAACCCGAGTGCTGGTGCACCGTATCGCCTGGTTGATCCAGGTCGAGAACGCCTCGCCCCACTCGATCCTGTCGGTGACCTTCACCAATAAAGCCGCTGCCGAGATGCGTCACCGCATCGAGCAATTGCTGGGCATCAACCCGGCCGGCATGTGGGTCGGCACCTTCCACGGCCTGGCGCACCGCCTGCTGCGGGCGCACTGGCAGGAAGCCGGGCTGAGCCAGACCTTTCAGATTCTCGACAGCGACGACCAGCAGCGGCTGGTCAAGCGGGTGATCCGCGAGCTGGGGCTGGACGAACAACGCTGGCCGGCCCGTCAGGCCCAGTGGTTCATCAACGGGCAGAAAGACGAAGGTCTGCGTCCGCAACACATTCAAGCCAGCGGCGATCTGTTCCTGGCCACCATGCGCGGCATTTATGAAGCGTACGAGGCGGCGTGCCAGCGTGCCGGCGTCATCGACTTCTCCGAACTGCTGCTGCGCGCCCTCGACCTGTGGCGCGACCACCCGGGCCTGCTGGCGCACTACCAAAAGCGTTTCCGACACATTCTGGTGGACGAATTCCAGGACACCAACGCCGTGCAGTACGCCTGGTTGCGGCTGCTGGGCAAGGGCGGCGACAGCCTGATGGTGGTCGGCGACGACGACCAGTCGATCTACGGCTGGCGCGGCGCGAAAATCGAGAACATCCACCAGTACTCTTCGGACTTCCCGGATTCGGTGACCATCCGTCTGGAACAGAACTACCGCTCCACGGCCGGCATCTTGAAGGCCGCCAACGCCCTGATCGCCAACAATACCGGGCGTCTCGGCAAAGAGCTGTGGACCGATGGTGGCGACGGCGAAGCAATCAACCTTTACGCCGCCTTCAACGAACACGATGAGGCGCGCTACGTTGTCGAAACCATCGAAAGCGCGCTGAAAACCGGCCTGGCTCGCAGCGATATCGCGATTCTCTACCGCTCCAACGCCCAATCGCGCGTTCTGGAGGAAGCCTTGCTGCGTGAACGCATTCCGTACCGCATCTATGGCGGCCAGCGCTTCTTCGAGCGGGCGGAAATCAAGAACGCCATGGCTTACCTGCGCTTGCTGGAAGGTCGTGGCAACGATGCGGCGCTGGAACGGGTGATCAACGTCCCGGCTCGCGGCATCGGCGAGAAAACCGTCGAAGCGATCCGCGACCATGCGCGGCACAGCGATGTGTCGATGTGGGAAGCCATGCGCCAGCTGGTGGCCAACAAGGGTCTGACCGGTCGCGCCGCCGGTGCGCTGGGGGCGTTCATCGAACTGATCGAGAACCTCGCCGCCAAGTGCGCCGAGATGCCATTGCACCTGATGACCCAGACCGTCATCGAGCAGTCCGGGCTGATCGCCTACCACGAAGCGGAAAAAGGCGAGAAAGGCCAGGCCCGGGTGGAAAACCTTGAGGAACTGGTCAGCGCCGCGCGCAACTTCGAGAACACCGAAGAAGACGAAGAGCTGACGCCACTGGCGGCGTTCCTCGGCCACGCTTCGCTGGAGGCTGGCGACACGCAGGCCGACGAACACGAAGACAGCATTCAGTTGATGACCCTGCATAGCGCCAAGGGCCTGGAATTCCCTTACGTGTTCCTGGTGGGCATGGAAGAAGGCCTGTTCCCGCACAAGATGAGCCTGGAAGAACCGGGACGCCTTGAGGAGGAGCGGCGTCTGGCCTATGTCGGCATTACCCGGGCGATGCAGAATCTGGTGATGACCTATGCTGAAACCCGACGTCTGTACGGCAGCGAAACCTACAACAAGGTGTCGCGCTTCGTACGGGAAGTACCGAAAGGCCTGATTCAGGAAGTGCGCCTGTCCAACAGCGTCAGCCGGCCGTTCGGCGGCAACCAGTCGATGGGCGGCAGCAACCTGTTCAGCGGCAGCGAGATTCCGGAAACCGGCTTGAGCCTTGGCCAGGCTGTCCGTCACTCGATCTTCGGCGACGGCGTGATCCTCAACTTCGAAGGCGCCGGCGCCCAGGCCCGGGTACAGGTGAACTTCGCCGAAGGCAGCAAGTGGCTGATGCTCGGGTACGCGAAGCTGGAAGCTATCTAAGTCATCGTTCGTTCCCGCGCCCGACGCGGGAACGGGCACTGGAGGCAACATCCATGGGCTCGGGTTTCTTTTCCTCCTGGACATTCTGGGCCCTGCTTTCGGCCACTTTCGCCGCGCTGACGGCCATCTTCGCCAAGATCGGCATCGAAAACGTCAACTCCGACTTCGCCACCCTGCTGCGCACAATCGTCGTATTGGTCAGTCTGGCCTTGATTTTGTACGCCACGGGCCAATATCAGTCCTTGGGATCGATCTCCGCCAAGAGCTACCTGTTCCTGCTGTTGTCGGGCCTGGGCACCGGCGCTTCGTGGCTGTGCTACTTCCGGGCGTTGAAAATCGGCCCGGCATCGCTGGTCGCCCCGGTGGACAAGCTCAGCGTGGTCTTCGTGGCGGTGCTCGGTGTGATCCTGCTGGGCGAGAAACTCGACCTGCGCCAGTGGGGCGGCATCGGCCTGATCACCGCCGGTGTGGTGATGCTGGCCTTGCGGCGCTGATCCATTTCCTGCTGAACCTATCTACTTTTCCTACAGACAAAAGTACATGGCCTTATTGCCCCGACCGAGCTGAACGTAACCTGTCAGGCAAAAGCCCGAAACACTCTCTCGCTAGCCAGTAACACTTCAGCTGTGCAACATGGCGCGCGTGTCTCCACAAACGGGAATTCCCTTTATGAAACGTTTTCTTAGCATCGCCATGGCGTTGTGCATCGGCCTGACGATGAGCCTCGACGCCAACGCCAAGCGCTTTGGTGGTGGCAAAAGTGCCGGCGCTGCGCCGACACACCAGACCAGCCAGATGGCTCCTTCTTCTCCAGGCATGGGCGGCGCTGCGGCGACTGCTGGTGCTGCCGGTGCCGCGGGCGCTGCGGCCAAGGCCGGCGGTGCTTCGAAATGGCTCGGCCCTCTGGCCGGCATCGCGGCCGGTGGCTTGCTCGCTTCCATGTTCATGGGCGGCGGCTTCGAAGGCATGCAGTTCTTCGACATCCTGATCATGGCCGTGATCGCGTTCGTGATCTTCCGCTTCATCGCCGCCCGTCGCCGCAAGCAGCAGGAGCAGTTCGCTCCTGCCGGCGCGCCGATGCAGCGTGAAGTGTTCGAACAGAAGCCAGCAGCCATGGGTTCGATCTTCGGTGGCTCGGCCGCACCTGCTGCCGCCCGTCCGGTGATCAACGCGCCGGCCTGGTTCAACGAACAGCGTTTCCTCGAAGCTGCCCGCAGCCACTTCCAGGCGCTGCAGCAGCACTGGGACGCCAACGAAATGGACAAGATCGCCGAGTTCGTGACTCCGCAAATGTTCGAGTTCCTCAAGCGCGAGCGCGCGGAGCTGGGCGATGCCTTCCAGTCCACCTACATCGACAACCTCCAGGTACAACTGGATGGCGTGGATGACCGTGCGGACAAGACCATCGCTACCCTGACCTTCAACGGCGTGTCGAAGACCTCGCGTTTCGACCAGCAGGGCGAAGTGTTCAGCGAAAGCTGGAACATGGAACGTCCACAGGGCGACAACCAGCCTTGGCTGGTCGCCGGTATCCGCCAGAACGGCTGATCACCTCCGACGTTTTACTCGCTGCAATAAAAACCCCGGCCTCGGCCGGGGTTTTCTATTTCGCGGTTGCATCTATAGCGAGCTACTGTATAAACCGGCCCATATAAACCGCGCCATTCAAGCAAGAGGATCCCGGACGTGGAAGAAATCATCGAACAACTGCGCGAAGCCAACGAACCCGTACCGGTTCCTTTGGAGTTGCCCGACGAAGACCAGTTGGTGGAAATCGAAGAAGAACTCTTCATCAACATCCCGTTCGTCTTCAAAGAGTTTCTGCTGACCGTCAGCGACGTGGTTTACGGCAGCCTGGAGCCGGTGACCGTCACCGACCCGCAATCCCACACCTACCTGCCGGACGTTGCTGCCAACGCCTGGGATGCCGGCGTGCCGCGTGACCTGATCCCGATCTGCCAGGACGGTGACGACTACTACTGCGTCGAAGAAGACGGCACCGTGGTGCTGTGGTCCGGCGAAGAAGAACTGATCACCGAAGAGTCCTGGGAATCGGTCTGGCACTGGGCGCGGGACGTCTGGCTGGAAAGCTGAAACGCCCCTCCCCATTGGGTGGTCAGTGCCCCGACGGCTCCTTGTGGTTGTCGAGGGTTTCCAGCAAGGCCACCTGCATCCGCGTGTGCACCCGGATGAACCAGCGCCAGAGCAGCGCCGCCACGGCGGCCGCGACCACGGCGATCAGCACCAGCAACTTGTTGGTCGGCAAGATACTGGCCGACAAGGCTGCCAACAGCAGAAAAATCACCAGCAGCGAGATAATCGGGATCACTTCGGCGATCACCCGGCGCACTCGCTGTGTGTGACGCCCGGCCATTTCCGGCTTCACGCCCATCTCCGCCAGCAGCATCGACAGCGCCTTGAGCTTGCGATAGGCCGCGATCAGGAACGGCAACGACACCAGCAGCGCCCCGCCCCAGATCAACGCCTTCTGCCAGCTCGGATCGCTGATCCAGTCCTGCATCCAGATCGAGAGGCGGCCGGCAAAGAAAGCGCCGGCAAAGAAGATCGCGATCACCAGCGCCAGATTGACCCCGACCTGCAGCAGGATTCGCCGGATCATCGACGCCAGCATCGCGCCCTCACCCTGCGGCTGAATGCTGCGTAGCCACTCGCCGTACATCCCGAACACTCGACCGAGGCGCTGCGGCATCGCGGCGGACAACTTGATCGACAGCGGATCGGCAGCCCGGATCAGGTACGGCGTCAGCAACGTGGTAATCACCGAAACCGCCACGGCCACCGGATACAGAAAGTTGCTGGTGACCTGGAGTGTCATCCCCAGCGCCGCGATGATGAAAGAAAATTCGCCAATCTGCGAAAGCCCCATCCCGACCCGCAGTGAGGTACGTCCGTCATTGCCGGCGATAAACGCCCCGAGGCCGCAGGACAACATCTTGCCCAGCACCACGGCGACCGTGATCACCGCAATCGGCCACGCGTATTGCAGAAGGATCATCGGATCGAGCATCAGGCCGATGGCGACGAAGAAGATCGCGCTGAACAGGTCGCGAACCGGCTCGATCAGGCGTTCGATTTTCAGCAGCTGCCGCGACTCGGCCATGATCGCGCCGATCAGAAACGCCCCCAGCACCATGCTGTACTCGAGCTTGACCACCAACAGGCAGAAACCGAAACACAGGCCCAGCACAGTGATCAGCAGCATTTCGTTGCTTTCGAATTTCGCCACATAGGCCAATAGTCGCGGCACCAGCAGAATGCCGATTACCAGCGCGACGATCATGAACAGCGAGAGCTTGCCGACTGTGGAAAACACTTCGCCGGAACTCACCGTGCCGCTGACCGCGATGCTCGACAGCAAGGCGATGATGCCGATGCCGAGAATGTCCTCGACGATCAGCACGCCGAAAATCAGCTGTGCGAAGCGCTCGTTTTTCATCTTCAGGTCGTTGAGCGCCTTGACGATGATGGTGGTCGAGGAAATCGCCAGGATCGCGCCGAGGAACAATGAATCCATGGTGTTCCAGTCGAACCAGCGGCCGATTTCGTAGCCGATCCAGATCATCAGGACAATTTCGAGAAACGCCGCGATGAAGGCCGTGGCGCCGACCTTGAACAGTTTGCGCAGGCTGAACTCCAGGCCCAGGCAGAACATCAGGAAAATCACCCCCAGCTCGGCGAGGGTCTTGATCGTTTCTTCGTCGTGGATCAGGCCGAACGGCGGTGTGTGCGGGCCGATGATGAAGCCGGCAACGATGTAGCCGAGCACTACCGGCTGCTTGAAACGGTGGAACAGCACGGTCACCACACCTGCGACCAACATGATCACCGCCAGATCCTGAATAAAGCTGATGGCATGCATGGTGTGGGCTCCTTGAATGACGAGGCTCACGCAGGCATGGGAAATGTCTGGGCGAGCTGAGTAAAAATCCGCTTTGGGTGTAGGAATCGCCCTTGGGAAGGCGCTTTTGCAGGGTAACACCGCGACTTCCGGCTGAAAGGCGGTGCAATATATGGAAACAGATCGATTCGGGCGTGACGGCGGCCAGTTGCCTGGCGTCCCGATAACGGTGCTTTTGAAAAGCGACCAGGCACCCGCAGAGGTGTTTCTTCCAGCAACCCTGCCTTGACCCGTGAGAACGTTATGGAACCCGGAAACGCCCAGCTGTCGATGACGGTACTGATGACCCCCGACATGGCCAACTTCTCTGGCAATGTCCACGGCGGCACCCTGCTCAAATACCTCGACGAAGTGGCCTACGCCTGCGCCAGCCGTTATGCCGGCCGCTACGTGGTGACCCTGTCGGTGGATCAGGTGATTTTCCGCGAGCCGATCCATGTCGGCGAGCTGGTGACCTTCCTGGCGTCGGTGAACTACACCGGCAACACCTCGATGGAAGTCGGCATCAAAGTGGTGACCGAGAACATCCGCGAGCGCTCGGTGCGCCACACCAACAGCTGCTTTTTCACCATGGTCGCGGTGGACGATCAGCGCAAACCCGCCGCCGTACCGCCGCTGCAACCGCAAAACAGCGAAGACAAGCGCCGCTACATGCAGGCGCAACAACGCCGGCAGATCCGTCAGGAGCTGGAAAAGCGCTATCAGGAAATCAAGGGCGACGCCTGAGTGAAAACGCGCTCGCGGACCACCTCCGCGAGCGCTGCAATGATCAGAGGCTGATCGGCGTGGCCTCGAACTTCACCCGCGGATGCGCAATCCGGTCCTGCGCTCGCACCAGCTGCAGCTCGTAACTGGCGCAGGCCTGGGTTTCCAACAGCACTTCATGCACCGCTGCGGCGGTGAATTCAAACGCCGCCACCAGACTGTCACCGAGCAGCACTCTCGCCAGGAACAGGCCGGACGTCAGATCGCCCACACCGACCGGCTGACGCGGAAACGCCAGCAGCGGACGTCGCAGATGCCAGCTGCCCTCGGCTGTCACCAGCAACATCTCAAAGCCATCCGCCGGTTTTCCCGGATAATCCAGATGTTTGACCAGCACCGCTTTCGGCCCACGTGCCAGCAGCGCCCGCGCCATCGCCAGGCAATCGAACAGCGACTGCGGCTTGCGCCCGGAGAAGCTGTCCAGCTCCAACTGGTTCGGGCACATGAAATCCGCAACGGCAGCGGCCTCTTCCAGCAGGAAATCACTGACCTCGGCGGGAACGCTGCAGCCCTTTTCCGGATGCCCCATCACCGGGTCGCACAGATAAAGAGCTTTCGGGTTGGCCGCCTTGATCCGCTCGATGCCACTGAGAATCGCCCGGCCCTGCGCCGCGCTGCCGAGATAGCCGGACAGCACCGCATCGCAATTGCCCAGCTCACCAATGGCGGCGATGCCTTCGACCAGTTCGGGGATCCGGTGCGGCGCCAGCACTTCTCCGGCCCACTGGCCGTACTGCGTGTGGTTGGAGAACTGCACCGTATTGAGCGGCCAGACATTCACCCCGACCCGCTGCATCGGAAAAACCGCAGCGCTGTTGCCGGCGTGGCCGAACACCACATGGGACTGGATGGCGAGCAGATGAGGCGTACGTTTCATTCGGGTTTTTCCGTAAAACGATTGAAATTCAAGCCGCGCAGTATGCGACGAAACGCAGCCTGTACGACAGACCGGCGACGCAGTTAAGCTGACGCCATCATTTGGAGTTTCGTGTTGATGCTCACCCTGGAAAACATTTTCGTGCTGATGCTGTTCGCCGTCGCCGGTGCGTGGCTCTGGCACAACCACGGCTTGCGCGAGCGGGCGCTGGAGCGGGTCAAACAGCATTGCGTGAATGTCGGCGTCGAGTTGCTCGACGGTAACGTGGCGCTGAAGAAGATCGGTCTGATCAAGGACGCCAGCGGCCGGCGACGTCTGGCCCGGGTCTACAATTTCGAATTCACCGTGACCGGCGAAACCCGGCACAACGGCACCATCACCCAGTTCGGTGCGCACAGCGCCCAGATCGAACTGGCGCCCTACCCGGCACCGTTCGATGAAACGCCGCCCGTGGTGGAAGTGACCAAACCGCGCGGTGAAGTGATCGAGCTGAGCCAGTGGCGTCAGGAACATACCAAGTGGAAGCCTTGAATCAGCTCGCCTGAAGCCGACACCGGGCCAGTCCGGCCTGTAATTCACTGACTGCCTGCGGTTCGTCGAAAATCAGCTCGATCCGGGAATCCTTGCGCCATTCACTGGGCAGCCAGCTGAGCTCGGCATTGTCCAGCGCATTGGCTGACTGCCAGCCGTCCAGGCTGTGAATCACCAGCTTGGCCCGGCGCCAGTTCAGACTTTTCAGCCATTGGGTAATCCCCGACACATCGAACACCTGACTCGGATGCCAGCGCCAACCGATGCTCCAACCACCCTCCTGGGCCTGACTCAGACAGATCGGCAACGCCGGATCACTCCAGATGGCCGGCATCTGCGCCAGCCCCTGGGGCACGATCAACTTATCCACACCTGCTTGCGCCTGTACCGCCTGACCCGGCAACTCGCTGAGCGGCAACATCGCCTGCTGAGTCCAGATCAGTCGGGCAGGCGGCAACTGTCGGGCGACTCGCTCACGCGTGGGCTCGTCGAGGTTTTCTGCCTTGTTCAACAGCAACAGGCCCGCGCTGGGCAAGGTTTGCTGCTGTGCGTCCGGCAGCGGTTTGCCTGCGGCGAGGGCCTGGGCGTCCAGCACCAGCACGCAAGGTTGTACGGCGAGTACGCCTTGCCACGGCGCCTCTTTCAGTTGCTTCAGCAGCTGCGCCGGATGCCCAAGCCCCGAGGGCTCGATGAACAGGCGATCCGGCCGCGCCTTGCGCAACAAACGCCCCAGACCAATCTGGAACGGCGCACCGTTCACGCAACACAAACAGCCCCCGGCCACTTCGCCCAGTGCGATACCATCGGCGTCGCGGGTCAACAGCGCAGCGTCGAGCCCGATCTGGCCGAACTCGTTGATCAGCACCGCCCAGCGCTCGTCCGCCGGTCGCTGGGCCATGAGCTGGCGGATCAGGCTGGTCTTGCCCGCGCCCAAGGGACCGGCGATGACGTGGGTGGGAATGTTCTGCAACATGATCAAGGTTTTCTGGAGGTCGAAGATGCGGTGGATGGGATGGTCATTGCTGCTGGCGTTGGTGTCGGGCGAGGCGCTGGCACAGGCCTGCGTGGTGCACAGTCAGGCAGAGCGGCTTGACGTGAAAGTCTGCCAGCAGAACCGCAACATCCCGGAAAAACTGTTCAACGACGGCTTCTGCCAGCCGACCCTGGCCGGGCAGAAAGTCGAGGTTCAATTCGTCGACCAGTGCCCCGCCGGCGCATTCGGCGTGTGCAGCAACGCGCAAGTCGCCAATATGCCTTATCGCCAGGATATCCACTATTACGGCGTGGCCACCGATTCGGCGTATTTGCAGCCTTATTGCGAGGCTCAGAGCCAGGGGAAATGGCTCAAGCCCTGAGGCGCTATCCGAGCCAGTCGAGGGTCAGCATCAGCCGCCGCTCACCCGGCGCCGGTTGCGGCGAGCGATGGATCAGCCCGAAACCTTCGTTGCCGTGCCATTTCTCGCCCTTGAGCAATGCCACTTCGCCCCGATTCAATTGCTGAATCCGTGACGCTTCCTGCGGCTCGGCTTGCGGCTTTCCCAGTTGCCGACGATCCATCTGCCCTTCCCTTAGCCATTCACTGCCGACACCTGCGTACGTGGTGATCAACCGCACCGGCACATGATCGACGTGAAAACGCGGACACATGGCCTTGTCCAGCACCCGCAGGCGCAAGCCGATCCGCCGCGCGCCCAGCAGGCAGGCGAAGGCACTGACCAACCATTTCAGATCGGCGATAAACCCTTCATAGCCTTCCAGATCGCGAAAGCCGCTGGCCAGTCCCGTGAGATCCGGTTCTGCGTCTTCGTCCGGCAATTCCAGGCACAGCGCCTCGGCGTAAGGCTCGTTCAGAGACAGCAACAAGTCCGCGAATTCGGCAATGTGCAGCGGAAGCTGGCGTTGCCAGACCGCGAGGTTGATTTCATCGTCGAGAATGTCCGCCAGCGCCTGTGGGGTCTGGCCGAAAGATTGATGACGCGTGCTGCCTGGCAGCGGTTTCAGGGCGAGCATCAGGCGACCTCATCGTGCCAGGCGCCAAAGGGATCGCGCAGTTGTAGCCAGTCTTGAGTACCGAGCGCCATTTCCGCATCGGTCAGCAGGCAATCATCGAGTTCCGACGACAGCTGTGCGAAATCGATGTTCTGCCCGATAAACACCAGCTCCTGGCGACAATCGCCTACGCTGGCGATCCAGTTTTCCATGATCGCGGCGGTACTTTCCTGATCCTGCGGCCACTGTTCTTTCGACACGAAGCGCCACCAGCGCCCGGCAAAACCATGGCGCATCAGGCCACCTGCCTGAGACCAGCTACCGGCGTCGGTGGGTTTGCTGGCCAGCCAGAAGAAGCCTTTGGAACGCAGCAGTTTGCCGTTTACCCAGGGGCGATCGATGAAGTCGAAGAAGCGCTGCGGATGAAAGGGCCGGCGCGCCCGATAGGCCGTGGATGCGATGCCGTACTCCTCGGTTTCCGGCAAATGTTCCCCACGCAATTCCTGCAACCAGCCCGGGGCCTGGGCGGCCTTTTCGAAGTCGAAGCGACCGGTATTGAGAATTTTCTCCAGCGGTACCTCACCCATGACCATCGGGATGATTTCGGCCTGAGCGTTGAGGCGTCTGAGAATGGCCATCAACTCTTCCCGCTCGCGGCTGCTGATCAGGTCGATCTTGCTGATCAACAGGACGTCGGCGAATTCGATCTGCTCGATCAGCAGATCGGTGATCGAGCGCTCATCTTCTTCACCGAGGAACTCGCCACGGGACGCGAGGTTTTCCGCGGCCTGGTAGTCCGGCAGGAAGTTCATGCCGTCGACTACAGTGACCATGGTGTCGAGGCGAGCGATGTCGGCGAGGCTTTGCCCCTGCTCATCACGGAAGGTGAATGTCTCTGCCACGGGCAACGGCTCGGAGATTCCCGTGGATTCGATCAGCAGGTAATCGAAGCGGCCTTCACGGGCCAGCTGGCTGACTTCTTCAAGCAGGTCTTCGCGTAACGTACAGCAGATACAGCCGTTACTCATTTCCACGAGTTTCTCTTCAGCACGGTTCAGGCTGACATCACGCTGGACTTCGCTGCCATCGATGTTGATCTCGCTCATATCGTTGACGATAACTGCAACGCGCAGATTGTCTCTGTTACGTAGTACGTAATTCAAAAGTGTACTTTTTCCGGCGCCGAGAAAGCCGGACAAAACGGTCACGGGAAGTCGGGAAGACATTGGATAAACCTCATCAGACGGTCGCTAAACAGCGCTGGAAGCTCTCGGTGGCGAGCGTTCTTGGGCTTCGATGGGATCACCAAGGAAGCGGACGCTTGAAAAGGAAGCCACGGAAAGCCTTGTCCGATTAATGTTATAGTATAACAACAAAGTCAATCCACTCTCTTCTTGCCCAAAGTGACAAAGGGCCGGAAGCTGTAATCAGGTCGTCGCCGAGTTACGTCATGAAAACCGTGTTCAAATACTCGCTTATCTGTCTGGCATTGCTGACGTTGAAAGCCGAAGCACAAGTGCCGGGGCTCGCCAATTGCACGCGCAGCGCGAACCTTTTGGCGTGCATAGCGTCAACACCGTCGGTAGCACGATTTACCTGCGTGGATTCGAGAAGGCGGGTAACCGATATTGGGCACAAACCAACAGCCGCTACGGGCAACTGACGTTCTTCACCGGCATCGCTTCCGATGGGGAAGCCTGGGTTGGCTACAACCGCCGTGTGGGCTGGACGACGATCAATCGTTTCTCCAGCTCCGGCGGCAGTAGCGCGAAGTTCACCTGCAGCCGGATCACCGGCAGCTAAGCCCGCGATCCTTTCTGCTCTTGTTGCCAAGCCATGTAGCTGTCGATAGGCGGATTCTTCTGGAAATAACGCTGCAAGCCCTCAAACAAACCGTCTGCCACGGCCTGCTGATGACGCGCGGTCACCAGGCGCTGACTGTCCCGTACGTTGGAAATGAACCCGGTTTCCACCAGGATTGACGGCACATCCGGCGATTTCAGGACGGCAAATCCAGCCTGTTCCACGCGCTTTTGATGCAGCGTGGTGATGTCGGCCAGGCTACCCAGCACCGTGCTTCCGAGTTGCAAACTGGCAGCGATGGTTGCGTTCATCGACATGTCGAGGATCACGCCAGCGAGCATCGGATCCTTGTCCTTGAGATTGAGCAGGCTGGTCGCGCCGAGCAGATCCACACCGTTCTCACGCTGCGCCATGAACCGCGCGGTGGCGGATGTTGCGCCGCCTTCGGACAAGCAATACACCGACGCGCCAGACGCGGTCAAACGCGGTGCAGCATCGGCGTGCACCGAGATGAACATGTCAGCCTTGTGCTGACGCGCAATCTCCACACGCTTGCGTAACGGGACGAAAAAATCGTCGTTGCGAACCAGCTTCACATCAAAGCCTTTCTCTCGCTTAAGCCGACGTGCGAGCAGTTGCGCAATGGACAGCACCACATCCTTTTCCCGCTCGCCTTTGGCGCCAATGGCACCCGGATCTTTCCCGCCATGCCCTGGGTCGACCACCACCATGATGTCGCGCTTGGGGTGAGATTTTTCTTGGGGTGTTTCACGTGGAACGCTCGCCGGGAGTCCTGCTGATGCGCTCAACAGATCCAGAACGAGGCGATGTCCTTGCCCATCCTGAGGCGCCAGCAAGAATGAGTTGAGCTGAACCGGACTGCTTAAATCCAGCACGATCCGGGTGTTCCCTTGGCCAAAATGGCCGGAGCGGATCGAATGAATAGGAGTGCCAGATAACGTCAATTGGCTGAAGTCCCCACTCAGGCTGGCGCCGCTCAAATCGATGATCAACCGCTCTGGTGCACTCAAGGTAAACGTCTTGTAGTTCACGGGACCACTCAGATCGAACACTAGCCGAAGCTTGTCATCCGAACGCCAAAGCCGCGCATTGCGTATCTGCGTGGCGGACACCGAAAAAGGCAAAACAAAGGCCGCGCTGGCCAGCATCAGGTTGAGCAAGTGGCGTCTGTGCATATGAAAGCCTGTTCATGAAAAAGGCATCGTGGTTTGAATTGTTATAATGTAACATCAAATTCAATCACCATGATGGAACTGCTCATGAACGCGCTGACTTTGCCGGATGTCGCGGCTCAAGCCGCCCGCCAGGCCCTGCCTCTCGAATGGGTGGGGATGTGCGGCATCGCATTACCTGTGTTTATCGAAGGCCAACGCCTGGCTGCCAAAGCGGATGCAGGCGTCAGTCTGGATGATGGAGACGCACGCGGCATTCACATGTCGCGGCTCTATCTGGGGCTGGAAGCGCTGGAACAGCAGAACCTTTCTCCCGCCCTTTTGCGCCAAGTTCTGCAGCGTTTTCTCGACAGTCACGACGATTTGTCCGAAACCGCCTACCTGAATATCCACACCGATTTACTGCTGAGAAGGCCAGCATTGGTCAGTCCTTTGGCAGGATGGAAAACCTATCCCGTCACCGTTTCAGCCCAGCTAAAAAACAAAGTGTTCCACGTGGAACTGAAAATCGACGTCGCGTATTCATCAACTTGCCCCTGTTCCGCAGCATTGGCGAGGCAGCTAATCCAGCAACAATTCGTCGACGACTTCGCCAACAAACCACTGCAACACGCCGATGTGTTGGCGTGGCTGGGCTCGACCCAAGGGATCGTAGCCACACCTCACAGCCAACGCAGTACCGCACAACTGCATCTCCACCTGGAAGAATTCGTCGACGAACTACCCCTGACGTCCATCATCAACGACGCCGAAGCAGCCCTCGGCACCGCCGTGCAAACCGCTGTGAAACGCGCCGACGAACAAGCCTTTGCCCTCGCCAATGGCCAGAACCTGATGTTCTGCGAAGACGCTGCACGACGCCTGAACCTCGCACTGCGCCGCTCACCCGGTGTCAGCGAATTCCATGTCCGAGTCATCCACGCCGAAAGCCTTCATGCTCACGACGCCGTCGCCGAGAGTCATTGGCGCCGGGAGCAGCCATGATTCGCTGCCAGAACCTGAGCTGGGGAATACCCGGCCAACCGCTCACTGCCCCGCTCAACCTGAGGTTGGAAAGTGGCAGCCTGACGGCCATCATCGGCGTCAACGGCAGCGGCAAAAGCAGCCTGCTCAAAGTCATTGCCGGGTTACAGCGACCGTTGGCCGGCAAGGTCGAGTTGGGTGTTCCGCGCCAAAGCGGTTTGTCCTTCCTGCCTCAGCAACAGCATCTGGATCGACAGTTCCCGATCAGCCTCCAGGAATTGGTGGCGGCCGGTTTCTGGGGACGCCGACTGTCATCGCAACTCAGGGCCCAACGTCTCGAATCCGCATTGGAGAACTGGCACCTGAGCGGACTGGAACATCGTCCCCTGATGGCCCTCTCCGGCGGAGAACTGCAACGCGCCCTGCTCGCCCGATTGAGTCTGGCCGACACACCGTTGCTGCTGCTCGACGAACCCCATGCCGCGCTCGACGAACTGGGTCAGACACTGTTGTGGCAACACCTGCACGCCTGGCATGAACAAGGACGAACCCTGGTCGTGGTTTGCCATGACCTCGCCGCCGTGCGCCAACACATTCCACAGACCTTGCTGATCAAACAGAGCGGCTGCGCATTCGGCAGCAGCGCCGACCTCATCCAGCAAACGCCTCACACGCAGGTGGCCTGATGCTGACGCTCAGCCATTTATGGCAGCCGTTCCACGAGTTCGTCTTCATGCGTCGGGCCCTGCTCGGCGGTCTGGTATTGGCGTGCAGTACGGCACCACTGGGCGTGTTTCTGATACTGCGCCGGATGAGCCTGATCGGCGACGCCGTCGCCCACGGCATCCTCCCCGGCGCCGCGTTGGGGTTCTGGTTCGCCGGGCTGAGTCTGCCGGCGCTGACCCTCGGCGGACTCGGTGCCGGTCTGAGCATGGCCGGACTCGCCGCGTGGATCACCCGACGCACCGGCCTGCGCGAAGACGCCAGCCTCGCAGCGATCTATCCCATCTCGCTGGCCAGCGGCGTGCTGATTCTCGGCATCGCCGGCAAGCGACTGGATTTGCTGCACCTGCTGTTCGGCTCTGCCTTGGCGGTGGACGGCCCGACCCTCAACGGCATGTTGTGGGTATCGGCACTCAGCCTGATGGCGATGGCGCTGATCTACAAACCGTTGCTGCTCGACACGCTCGATCCGTTTTTCCTGCGCACGGTCAGTCGACTCGGCCCCGTCGCCCATGGCGTGTTCCTGACGCTGGTGGTGCTCAATCTGGTGATCGGTTTCCAGGCCATCGGCGCCTTGATGGTGGTCGGCCTAATGATGTTGCCCGCCGCCGCCTCACGCTTCTGGAGCCGGCGCCTGCCGATCCTGATTGCCATCGCCGCGCTCATCGGTTGCGCGTCGGTATGGCTCGGCCTGTTGCTGTCGTTCTACTACTCGCTGCCCAGCGGCCCGGCCATCGTGTTGGTCGCCGGCGGCGGCTACCTGTTGTCCGTGGTGTTCGGACCGGTTCACGGTCTGTTGCGCCGCCCGCCTTTGCTCACATCCCAATGAGGTGTTTCCCGATGCGCGCTCTACTCGTGCTGTTCAGCCTGATGCTGTCGATGTCGTTATCGGCAGCGGAAAAACTGCCGGTGGTCACCAGCTTCAGCATCCTTGCCGACATGGTGCATCAGGTCGGCGGCGAGCATATCCAGATCACCAACATGGTCGGCCCTGACGCCGATGCCCACACCTACGAACCGACGCCGGATGACGCCAAGGCCTTGCTCAAGGCGAAGCTGATCGTCAAGAACGGACTGGGTTTCGAGCCCTGGCTGGATCGGCTGGTCGCCAGCACCGATACCAGGGCCCCGGTGATCAGCGCCAGCCGTGGCGTGATTCCACGCTCGCTGGATGAGGACGGCGAAACCGTTCCCGATCCTCACGCCTGGCACAACCTGGCGAACGCCGAGCTGTACGTCGCCAACATCACCAAAGCGCTGATCGCCGCCGACCCGGCAAACAAAGCCGACTACGAGCGCAACAGCCAGGCCTATCTGAAAAAGATCTACGCCCTCCTCGCCCAAGCGAAAGCCAAGCTCGGTTCACTGCCGCCGGGTAACCGCAAGATCGTCACCAGCCACGATGCCTTCGGTTATCTCGGTCAGGCCTACGGCATCGACTTCATGGCGCCACAAGGTCTGTCCACCGAACGCGAACCTTCCGCTGCCGAAGTCGCCGCGCTGATCACTCAGATTCGCCAGGCGAAGGTCAAAGCGGTGTTCATGGAAAACATCAAGGACGCACGTCTGCTGAAACAGATCGCCGACGAAAGCGGCGCACACATCGGCGGCACGCTGTACTCCGACGCCCTCGCCGCCAGCGGCCCGGCCAGCACCTTCACCGGGCTGTTCGAATACAACCTCAACACTCTTTACCAAGCCCTGAGCCAACCATGATCCGTAAAAATCCTTCCGGTGATTTGCCGCAGATTGCCGAGTCTGCCTACGTCGATAAAACCGCGATCATCTGCGGCAAAGTGGTGATCGGTGAAAACGTGTTCGTCGGCCCGTACGCGGTGATCCGCGCTGATGAAGTGGACGCGACGGGCGAGATGGAACCGATCACCATCGGCGCCAATTCGAACATCCAGGACGGCGTGGTGATCCACTCCAAATCCGGCGCGGCGGTGACCATCGGCGAATTCAGCTCCATCGCCCACCGCTCGATCGTGCATGGCCCGTGCACGGTCGGCGACCGGGTATTCATCGGCTTCAACAGCGTGCTGTTCAACTGCGTGGTCGGCAACGGTTGCGTGGTGCGGCACAACTCGGTGGTCGACGGCCGGGATCTGCCGGACGCGTTCTACGTGCCCTCCACCACCCGCATCGGCCCGGGCACCGACCTCTCGCAATTCCCGCCGGTGAGCGTCAGCGCTTCGGAGTTTTCCGAAGACGTGGCGCGCACCAACGTCGACCTGGTGCGCGGCTACAAAGCCCTGCAGAACGAGTTCTGAATCATGAGCAGTGTGCTGATTCGCAATGCGCGGCTGGTGAACGAGGGGCGCGAGTTCGACGCCGATCTGTTGGTCAGCAACGGGCGCATCGTCAAGATCGCCGGCAGCATCGAAGGTGAAAACGCGACCCGGGAAATCGACGCCAGCGGCCAATGGCTGCTGCCGGGAATGATTGATGACCAGGTGCATTTCCGTGAGCCCGGTGCGCCGGCCAAGGGCAGCATCCACACCGAATCACGTGCGGCGGTAGCGGGCGGAATTACCAGCTTCATGGACATGCCCAACACCAACCCTGCCACTCTTACCCTTGACGCGCTGGCCGACAAAAAGCGCCGGGCAGCGATCAATTCGGTGGCCAACTACGGTTTTCACTTTGGCGTCAGTCACAACAATCTGGACACGGTCGCAGCACTCAATCCGAGCGAAGTGGCCGGGGTCAAAGTGTTCATGGGCGCGTCCACCGGCAATATGCTGGTGGACGACCCGCACACCCTCGAGCGCCTGTTCGCGGAAGTGCCGACCATTCTGCTGGCCCACTGTGAACACACGCCGAGCATCGAGGCGAATGCCGCGAACCTGCGCGAACGCTTCGGCAACCAATTGCCACCCGACGCCCATGCGCTGATCCGCAATGCCGACACCTGCTTTCGCTCATCGTCTTTGGCGGTGGATCTGGCCAGACGTCACGGCACTCGTCTGCACGTCCTGCACCTGACCACGGCGCGCGAGCTGGCCCTGTTCGAAGACAAGCCGCTGTCGCAAAAACGCATTACCGCCGAAGTCTGCCTCCACCATTTACTGTTCGATGACCGTGACTATCCGAACCTCGGCAACCTGATCAAATGCAACCCTGCGATCAAGTCCCGGGCCGATCGTGACGCCCTGCGCCAAGCACTGCTGAGCAATCGCCTGGACGTAATCGGCAGCGATCACGCACCGCACACCTGGGCGGAGAAACAGCAAGCCTATGAACAGGCGCCGTCCGGGCTGCCACTGGTGCAGCACGCGCTGCCGGCGTTGTTGGAACTGGTGGCGGATGGCGTGCTGCCGATCACCACGCTGGTGGCGAAGACCAGCCACCGGGTGGCGGATCTGTTTGCCATTCCGGATCGCGGTTATTTGCGTGAGGGGTATTGGGCGGATCTGGTGTTGGTTCAACCGGAGCCCAAGGGTGTCGCGGTGTCACGCCAACCGGTTCTGTCGCAATGCGGCTGGACGCCCTTCGCTCAGCGCAGCTTTCGGCATCGGGTCAGCACGACGATGGTATCGGGGCAGATTGCGTGGCACGACCAACGGATCCACGACAACTGCCAGGGATTGCCGCTGCGGTTCATGCGCTGAAAAAAAACCGCCTCCACTCGATGTGGAGGCGGTTTCGATAATGACGTTACGCTCGCGGTTTGACCGTGCCGCAATCTTGACCCAGCCAGACCGCCCGGGTTTCCAGACTGCCCTTCTGGTTGATCCCGATGGCATTGAAGGTGCCATTGGCGACGGTGGTGAATTCGCGGTCACTGAGGAACGTCGCGACGCCGGTGCCTTGGGCTTTCGGGCAACTGAAGCGGAATTTCCACTGGTTGCCGACACGCTCGGTGATCTGCTGCTTGCAGCCCGACTGCGGGTCCGCCAGCGGAATATCGTTGGTCGCCACCTGCTGCGGCGTCAGGCAGGCGCGGATACCCTTGCCACCGATGTTGATCCCCTGCTTCTCCAGTTCAGCCCGTTGTTGCGGGGTGATCTGGCCCTGAATCTGGCCGAGGATCGATTGCACATCCATCACCTGATCATCGACCTTCACATTGCTCGACGTCATTTCCCACAACCCCGGCTGCAGCATTTGCGCCTGAGCAACCACCGACAAGGCCAAACCCAGGCCCAGCGCCAAACCCAGCAGACGAACGTTCATTGAAAAACTCCTGATCAGTAGTGGCCGTTAGACGCCGGCCGCCTGTTTCGGTTCATGGCGGGCGCTGGCGGCGTGAAAACAAATAGCGACAATCGCCATGGAACATGGTCTGTTAAGCATTGAATCTTCAGGAGCAAGGTTGCCCCATGGATTATTTCGGACCGCACATTTTCGGTTATCTGATCGCCCTGATACACACCCTCGGCTCGATCGCCGCGATCCATGCCGTATTGACCGTACGCACCGCTCAAGGCTCGATCGCCTGGGCGTTGTCGCTGATCTTCATTCCCTACCTCACCCTTATTCCTTATCTGGTGTTCGGTCGCAGCACCTTCGATGGCTACATCAAGGCCCGCCGCCAGGCCAACGAACAGATGCGCCAGGCGATTTCCGAACTCAACTGGCGGCCGTGGGTGGAAGAAGCCCTGACCGCCCGCGCCTCGAATGCTTATGACTCGTTGCGGGCGATGCCGAAACTGGGGCGCATGCCGTGCCTGGCCAACAATGAAGTGCGATTGCTGATCAACGGTGCCGCCACCTTCGAGGCGATTTTCCACGCAATCGACCAGGCACGGGAAGCGGTGCTGATCCAGTTTTTCATCATTCACGACGATCGTCTCGGTCAGCGCCTGCGCGACCTGCTGCTGAAGAAAGCAGCCGAAGGCGTGGTGATTCATTTGCTCTACGACCGCATCGGGAGCCACGCCCTGCCCCACAGTTATGTGCAGGCGCTGCGCGACGGCGGCGTCGAGGTCAAGGCGTTCGCCACCCGCAGCGGCTGGCTCAATCGTTTCCAGGTGAATTTCCGCAACCACCGCAAGATCGTGGTGGTCGACGGGCTGATCGGGTTTGTCGGCGGGCATAACGTCGGCGACGAATACATGGGTGAAAAACCACCGCTGGCGCCGTGGCGCGACACACACGTCCAGGTGCGCGGCCCGGTGGTGGCGTGCATGCAGGAATCATTTGCCGAAGACTGGTTCTGGGCCGCGCGGTCATTGCCGCCGCTGATCCTGCCAGACGCGTACCCGGAGGATGGCGTGCTTTGCCAATTGCTCGCCAGTGGCCCGGCGGATGCCTACGAAACCTGCTCGCTGTTCTTCGTCGAAGCCATCCACGCCGCCACCGAGCGCGTTTGGATCACCAGCCCCTACTTCATTCCCGACGAAGCCGTGTTCGCGGCATTACGCCTCGCGGTGCTGCGCGGAGTCGACGTGCGCCTGTTGCTGCCTTCGCGTCCCGACCACCGCATTGTCTACGCCGCCTCCAGCCTGTACGCCTTCGAAGCGGTGCGCGCCGGGGTTCGGGTATTCCGCTACGAACCGGGTTTTCTGCATCAGAAAGTGGTGTTGATCGACAGCGAAATCAGCGCCATCGGCAGCGCCAATCTGGACAACCGCTCGTTCCGGTTGAATTTCGAAGTGATGCTGCTGACCGTCGACAGCGAATTCGCCGCCAGCGTGGAACAGATGCTCAACGATGACTTCGCCCAGGCCTATGAAGTCGCCAAAGAAGAAAGCCGGGAGATCCACCGCCTGCAACAGGTCGGCATGCGGATCGCCCGGCTGATTTCACCGATTCTCTAGGTTCAAGGGTTGTAGATGTCGTCCCTCGTCCACGGCAGTTCGTGGCTGCCGTCGGCATGGGCCTTCACGGCGAGGATCTGGTGCAGATTGATCCAGCCACGCGCGAATGCGTAAGCGCAGCCCGCCAGATACAAACGCCAGATGCGCAGCGCCTGATCCGGCACCAGTTTCGCGGCGGCTTCAAGGTTGTCCTCCAGCCGTTCGCTCCAGTGGTCCAGCGTACGCGCGTAGTGCAGGCGCAGACTCTCGACGTCGACAATCTCCAGACCCGCTTCGCTGATCTCGGCCGAGATCATCGCCAGGTGCGGCAGCTCGCCGTTGGGGAACACGTATTTCTCGATGAAATCCCCGGCACCGCGTCCCACCGGACGGCCATCGGTGTGCTTGGCGGTGATGCCGTGGTTCATCACCAGACCACCCTCTTTCACCGCGCCGAACAGGGTTTTGCAGTATTCGGCGAGATTGGCGTGGCCGACGTGTTCAAACATGCCGACGCTGACCACTTTGTCGAAACGCCCGTCCTGGGGCAGATCGCGGTAGTCCAGCAGTTGCAGTTCGATCTGATCTTCCAGCCCCTCGGCTTTGACTCGCTCGCGGGCCAGGGCCAGTTGTTCTTTGCTCAGGGTGATACCGAAGACCTTGGCGCCAAACTCACGGGCGGCGTACCGCGCCAGCCCGCCCCAACCGCAACCGACGTCCAGCAGATAGTCGCCGGGCTGCAGACGCAGCTTGCGGCACAGGTGCCGGAACTTGGTTTGCTGGGCTTGCTCCAGGGATTCGCTGCCGGTTTCGAAATACGCGCAGGAATACGCCATGTCGCTGTCCAGCCACAGCTGGTAGAACGCGTTGGACAGGTCGTAGTGATAGGAGATGGCTTTGGCGTCGGTTTCCTTGTCGTGCACGGTACGTACCGGTTGAGTGTCCGCTTCCCCAAGCAAGGCGGTGCTCAACTCGTCGCACACCCGGATGACCTCGCTGATCGAGCCCTCCAGTTCGAGCTTGCCCTCGACGAAGGCCGCACCCAATGCGTCCAGACTTGGATGGGTGAACTGGGTGACCATCTGCGGGTCCTTGACCACGATGGTGACGCTGGGCGTCGGGCCCAGATTGAATTCATGGCCGTCCCAGAGTCGCAGGCGAAGCGGAAGCTGCAGATTCTGTAAGGCCGGTGGAAGTTGCGCGAGCATGGAATATCCCCCTGGTTTCAGACGTCTGATCTGAGGGTAGACCATCCTTGAAAATTAGCAGGCTATCGATTTGATAGCCGCCGACTATCAGCCACAGCGGCTGTCACCGCGCTGTCATCCGTGTTTCAGTGCGCCTACTCAAATGACTGCGAGAGCGGCGCACAGTTCGAAAAATGATCAGTCCGACGCTTTCAGCTTCAGCAGCGGTTCCTGAAAACGCAGCAGGCGGCCGGCATTACCCAGCACCAACAGCGTGCTCAGGTTGTGCAGCAATGCAGCGATCATCGCGCCCGCCGCACCGAGCCAGCCGAAGGCTGCGAATACCACAATGGCCAGCGTCCAGCCCAGGCCGATGATCACGTTCACTTGCAATGTGCGTCGGCACTGACGGCTGAGGCGCACGCAGGTGCCGAGCCGACGCAGGTCGCTGCCGATCAGCACGATGTCGGCGGACGCCAGCGCAATGTCCGCGCCACCCGCGCCCATCGCCACACCGACGACGCCCGCTTTGAGCGCCAGCGAATCGTTGATCCCGTCACCAACTACCATCGGCCGGAAGCCGTTGTCGATTTCCTTAAGCACTCGATTGAGCTTGTCTTCGGGCAACGCCTGGGCTTCGACTTCGTGCAGGCCGACATCCTTGGCCAGGGTTTGCGCGACGCTTTGCCGGTCGCCGGTCAACAGCAGTTGTCGTCCCAATCCGAGGTCACGTAGTTCGCTCAGCGCAAATCGCGCTTCCGGTTTGACGGTGTCGGCCAGCAACAGCCAGGCGAGGAATTCGCCGTTCAGTGCCAATCCGGCAATCGGGCCATCGTGTTCCGGGATCGCCGTGGTCGGGATGCCCAGCTGCGCAAACAGCTCCGGGCGCCCGAGTGCTGCTTCGCCCTGCGCGGTTTTGGCCACGACGCCCAACCCCTGTCGCTCATGAATATCGGTCAGCACCAGCACCTCTTCCGCGCTGACCAGTCCGGCCAGCGCGCGGCTGACCGGATGGCTGCTCGCCGCACCCAGACTCGCCGCCAGTGCCATTACCGCTCCATGATCCGCTCGCGGGCTGTTGATCGACTGCAAGCGCAGCGTGCCGTACGTCAGGGTGCCGGTTTTGTCGACCACCAGCGAAGTGAGATCGGCCAGTTCCTCAAGGAATGCCGAACTGCGGATCAGAATCCCGTGCCGCGCCGCCACCGCCACCCCGGCAATCGCCGTGGCCGGTGCCGACAACACCAGTGCGCATGGGCATGCCGCCACCAGCACCGCGAGCATCGCCTGCGCATCGTTGGTGACAAACCAGGTCACCGCCGCGAGCAATAACACCAGCACCATGTAACTGCCGGCATAGCGTTCGAGCAAACGGGTGATCGGCGGCTTGGAGCGTTCTGCGTTCTGCATCAGCGCGATGACTTTGCCGAGGGTGGATTCATCCCCGGTGCGGGTCACTTCGATTCGCAGCAACCCATCGAGGTTGATCGCGCCGCCGAACACCGCCATGCCGACGCCCGCTTCCACCGGCACCGACTCACCGGTGATCGACGCCGTATCGAGGCTGGCCTGGCCGGACAAAACCCGACCGTCTGCCGGTACCCGATCCCCGGCGCGCACTTCAACTTTGTCGCCAGCCTTGAGCGTACCGTTGTCGACTTCGATGATTGTGCCGTCCGCCTGCACCTTGCGCGCATGACTGCGCGTCAGTTGGCCGAGGGCATGAATCGCTTCCTGGGAACCGATCACACTGCGCTCTTCCAGCACGTGGCCGAAGATCATGATGATCGGCAGCAGAGCAGCGGTGAGCAGATCGCCCGTGGCCCAGGCCCCGATCATCGCCAGGGCGATCAACTGATCGGTGATGCCGTGCAGGCTCGGATAACGCAGGCTGAACCATGCAGAACGCATCACTGGGACCGCGACTAATAAAGAAGCGAATCCGAGCAGCAACTGACTGACGCCGGTTTGCTCCGGCATCAACCAGCGCCAGATCAGCCCCAGACCGAGCAAGCCGAGGGCGAGCATCGCCAAGGTCAACTGGCGCGCGGCGCGGCGTTGTTCGGCCGAGGACAACAGGCTCGGAGATGAGGTGGTGGCAGTCATTTGCTGGCTCCCTGAATGATCAGGCGTGAATCGTCTTTCGGGTCGACCGTGGTGACCGAACCGGCCTGACCGAGAATCTTCGGCATCCGCTCGCGGTACAGACGCAACAGCATTTGCGGGTCCGTGCCCTGCTGTTGCGCCTTGGCCAGGCTCAACACCGTCGCCGTGTCGGCGGAGGCTTTGGCCAGGCGCTCACCGGCCTGGGCATGGGCGACTTGCAGCGTGCGGTCGGCTTGCTCGTTGGCGGACTGAGTGAGTTTCTCGGCCTCGGTACGGGCGTTAGCTACAGCTTTGTCGGCTTGCTGGCTGGCGGTGAGGACAGCGTTGAACGCGCTCACTGCCGGCTCCGGCAGACTCGATTGCACATCGACCCGCGCCACTTCGATGCCGATGCCCTGCCCGCTCGTCTTCAACTCGGCGAGACGTCGGTTGATGCCTTGCACAAGATCACCGCGCAACCGTTCGCGACGTTCGGCCGCCTGATTGTCAGCACCGATCAACTCCGGCCGCGCCACCAGAATGGTGTCCAGATCTCGCGCCGCCGTCAGTGCGACGGCGCTTCGCGTCACCAATCGATCCAGCGCCGGCAACACATGCTCGCCTTGCAGCACGAAGTCATAGGGATCGGTGACCTTATAGAACACCCGCACATCCAGTTGCACAACACCGGCGTCACCCGTGAGCAGATAGCCGGAACCGGCCAGCGCATCACTCAGCGGCGTGGCGAAGGTCGCGACGCGATCCGCCTGCAAGGCCTGATCACTACGCAGCAGATTTTCCACCCGTCGCTCAATGACCCGATCCGCCGCTGGCAACAAAACCACCTGTTCAAATGGCTGCGGCCAGGCCAATAACAACCCGGCATTCTGAATGCGATCCAGCGCTCCGAAATGCAGAACCACCGCGCGGTTTTGCGGGTCGATCTGCCGGACATTGGAAAACGCCCAGGCCAATGCCGCGAGCACTGTCACCGCGTACAGCGCGAAAAACGCCAAACGTCCTGCTTGGATCCACGGACTGTTCAGCGAATGTGTTCCACGTGGAACTTCATTCATGGCTGCGATCCGCTTTTGCTGTCGAGATTCGGCGGACCGTCGACCAACACGCGGAATGGCGCGGCGTCGGTGCGCAGGATCAGTTTGGTGTCTGGCGAAACAATGGTGCCGAGGGTGTCCAGCGAACGCAGCAAGTTGTACAGCTGCGGTGAGCCGGCGTAAGCGCGCCCGTAAATCTGCGCCGCTTCCACTCGCGATTGGGCTTCGATATCGGCGGCTTTCACCGTGGCGTCGGCTTGCACGATGCGCGCATCGCGTTCGGCGGCGGAGCGGATTTGCGCCGCTTCACGTTTGCCGATGGCGGTGCGTTCGGTCGCTATGGTTTCACGCTCGGCGCGCATCCGGTCGACCGTTGCGGTGAGGGTCACCGATGGCAAAGTTAGACGTTCGATGCCCACCTGCACCACGCGCACGCCGTAAGTCGCGAGCAGTTGCTGATCGATTTGCTGACGCAACTGCGCTTCGAAATCGGCGATGCGAACCTGACTCGCATCGGTGTTCACCAGATTGGCCAGATCAAAACTGCTGGCCGTGGTTTCCAGTGCCGAGCCGACAAACGTCCGGATCTGCCGCGCCGCTTCGTCCGGCTGGTTCTGCACAGCGCGCATGAAGCGCTGCACGTTGTCGGGATCGCCCTGCACCTGCCAGGCCACGTACGCCTGAACGATGATGCGCAAACCGTCGCGGGTGCCGACATCCTGCAAGCCGCTGGAGGTCGTGCGCAAACGCAGATCCACCGGAATCGCCGCTTCGAACGGCGCCGGCCAGCGCCAGCTCAGACCCGGTTCCAGCAACACGCGGGACGGATTGCCGAACCGGGTGATGACCGTGGCTTCACCGGAGCGCACTTGCACCAGGCTCGCCGCCGCGATGGCGAACGCCACCAGCAACGCTGCCCAGCCCATGCGTTTCCACGGAAAAGGCCCCGCCTCTTCCGGCGCACCGTGGTGATGGTGATGATGCCCGTGATGGTGATGACCGCCGCCATGAGCATGATCGTGGCCGCTGTGGTCATGGTGATCGTGAGTGTGCGACTGGCTCAATGGGTGGCTCCTGGCTGAGCGGTGGTGCGCGCCGGATCTGCCGGCAGCGTGAACGTACGCAGGTCGATGGTCGGTGCGTTACTGCTGCCGCCCAGGCGATGGTCGAGTACCAGCAGTTTGGCTTTGCTCAGACCTTGGCTGAGTTGGCTGAGGTATTGCTCCAGCACGAAGGCCTGGCCGGCGCTGGCGTAGGCCTTTTGTTCGGCGCTGAATTTCAGATCCGCCGCCCGAGCCGTGGCGTTGATTTCATGAGCGTTGGCACTGGCCTGATCCCGAGCGAGGCTGGCCTGCAACTGCGCCTGATTACTCGCTTCGGCAGCGGCACCGCGCTCGCGGGAGATCAACGCCTGCGCGCCGATCTGCGCGGCTTGAACGCTGTGATAGGCATTGGCCGCCCCTGCCGGCGGGTGAATCGCTTCGACCACCGTGGCGAGAATTTCCACGCCACTGTCGAGTTTCTGCAGATCGCTTTGCACAGCGCGGCCGATCTCTTCGGCGAGCCCGGTCCTGTCTTCGCCGAGCAATCCATCGAGGGTACGCGAGGCAAAGTCATGCACCAGAACCCGGCTGGCGGTGCTGCGGATCAAAGTCGGTACATCGGCGCTGTTGTAGGTGGCGGCCAGCGCCGCTTGATCGCTCAGGCCGATGCGGTAGACGAAGCGCACGTCCATGTTGACGATCTGAAAGCTCTGCTGATCGCCACGGCTGCTGGCAATGACCTGAGACTTGTCATTGACGTGGCTGGCGTCCCACAAACGGTTGGCGGTAAATGGCGCCGGGCCTTCTGCCGGATCCAACTGCACGGGTGCCGGGTTTTCGCCGACGCTGGTCGCCAGTTCATGCACCACGCCATTTTCAACGTTCAGCACGCGCCCGAGCGGCCAGGGCAAACCGACGTGTAAACCCGGGCCGAACACCTGCACCGGTTTGCCGAAGCGCTCGTAAATGCCACGGCTTTGCATCGGAATTTCGTGAAGGCCGGTGAGCAACCAGCCTACCGCTGCCACCAGCAACAACACCGGCAAGAATGCGCGGCGCATGTAACTGAAGGCCCAGATCTGACGCAGATCGATGCCGAAGCGGTTGTGCAATTCGTGCTGCAACGCGAGCAAAGGTTGTGGCGGCCAGCGCAGCAGATCGGCGACGAAACTGCGGGCCAGCAACGCCGGTTCGAGTTGTTCGCGGCGCGGGCTGAACAGCGACAGCAGCGCGCGCAACAGCAATTCCAGGGCAACCAGCCCCGGCAGAATGCCGATCAACACCGCCAGACGCACCGGCCAGATTGCACTGTCACTAGCGAAAAACAGACACAACGCGCCCAGCACCAGACTGATGATTGCCACCCGCGTCAGTTGCGCCAGCGCTCCGGCCTCGGGCCATTGCGCCGGATTTTCCTGCGCCAGTTGCCGCTCCAGCACCAACAAAGCGAATGCCATCAGCAACGCGATGGCCGCGCCGACCGTGGCGGACAACCCCACACCCGCCGCCGGCAGCGTCAGATTCCACATTTGCTCGATGCTTAACAGCACCAGCAACGACCACCCGCCCAGCCACAATGTGGCCGCGCCAATCTGCCCGAGCAGGTGCAGACTGCGCTGACTCATCCGATCCAGCAGCCGCTCGTACCAGCCTTCCGGCGCAGGTTCCTCAGCAGCCGTCACCGGCACGACGGGATTGATCACCCGCGCCCGCCATTGCGTCACCCACCACGCCGATTGCAGTCCGGCCACCAGCACCAGCAACGCCGCGCTCTGATTGACCAGCAACGCGGGCCACAGCGATTGCGGTGCAAACAGCCCGACAAAAAACGCCAGCACCCACCCTGCTCCGGCCAACGCGCCCAGACCGATCGCCAGGCGACGCAAACGCCGGCCCTGCGTCGCCGCTTGCTGAAAGCGCGGCAATCCGTTCACCGGCGTGCCTTCATCCAGATCGACTTGCATATCCCCCCAAAACCCTTGGCTCACTGCACATATCGTTACGATATAACGAAAGTCGTGAAATATTTGTACTCATTTGCATCATTCAAAGATGCACAACCTGTCGCTTGCCTGAAGCCTTGACCGAAATGTCTGGAAACGCACATATTACGTTCGTAATTTTCAGTGCGAACTACTTTTACCGATCCGCATCCTTCAGCCAGGAGTAAGAGCATGAGCAACTATGACGTGGTAATTCTGGGCGGTGGTCCCGGCGGTTATAACGCAGCGATCCGCGCCGGCCAGCTGGGCCTCAAGGCCGCGTGCGTCGAGGGCCGCGCCACGCTGGGTGGCACCTGCCTGAACGTCGGCTGCATGCCGTCCAAGGCGCTTTTGCATGCGTCGGAACTGTACGAGGCGGCGCTGGGCGCGGAGTTCGCCAACCTCGGCATCGAAGTCAAACCCTCGCTCAACCTTGCGCAGATGATGAAGCAGAAAGACGAAAGCGTGAGCGGCCTGACCAAAGGCATCGAATTCCTGTTCCGCAAAAACAAGGTCGACTGGATCAAGGGCTGGGGCCACATCGACGGCCCCGGAAAAGTCAGCGTGACCGGCGATCAGGGCAGCCGGATCGAGCTCACCGCGAAGGATATCGTCATCGCCACCGGCTCCGAACCCACTCCCCTGCCCGGCGTGGAAATCGACAATAAACGCATCCTCGACTCGACCGGTGCGCTGTCCTTGAGCGAAGTGCCCAAGCATCTGGTGGTGATCGGGGCAGGTGTGATCGGCCTCGAACTCGGTTCGGTCTGGCGCCGGCTCGGCGCGCAGGTGACGGTGGTGGAATACCTCGACCGCATCTGCCCCGGTGTCGACGGCGAAGCCGGCAAGACTCTGCAACGCTCACTGAGCAAACAAGGCATCAGCTTCAAGCTGAGCTCGAAAGTGACCAGCGCCACTTCCTCGGCTACTGGCGTACAGCTCAGCGTCGAGCCTGCCGCTGGCGGCAGCGCGGAAATCCTTGAAGCCGATTACGTGCTGGTGGCCATCGGACGTCGTCCGTACACCCAGGGCCTGGGCCTGGAAAACGTCGGCCTGAGCACCGACAAACGCGGCATGCTCGCCAACAAACAGCGTCGCACCGAAGCGCCCGGCGTGTGGGTGATCGGCGACGTGACGTCCGGGCCGATGCTCGCGCACAAGGCCGAAGACGAAGCCATGGCCTGCATCGAGCAGATCGTCGGCAAGGCCGGCGAGGTCAATTACGACCTGATTCCCAACGTGATCTACACCCGCCCGGAGCTGGCCAGCGTCGGCAAGACCGAGGAGCAGCTGAAAGCCGAAGGCCGGGCGTACAAGGTCGGCAAATTCCCGTTCACCGCCAACAGCCGGGCGAAGATCAATCACGAGACCGAAGGCTTTGCCAAAGTCATCGCCGATGAGCGCACCGACGAAGTCCTCGGCGTACACCTGGTCGGCCCGAGTGTCAGTGAAATGATCGGCGAGTTCTGCGTGGCCATGGAATTCAGCGCCTCGGCCGAGGATATCGCGCTGACCTGCCACCCGCATCCAACCCGCTCCGAAGCGTTGCGTCAGGCGGCGATGAATGTCGAGGGAATGGCAACGCAGATGTAAGCACTGTGCGAATACTTCCCGCGCAATGCGGGAAGTATCAGGACGGCAGATGCCCCAGCGGCAGCGCGCCGGGGGTCTTCACCGTGTGGATCGCAAAATTGCTGCGGATGTCGCTTACCCCGGGCAGCTTCAACAGGCACCCGGTGAGAAAGCGGTCATAGGCGCGCAGATCCGGCACCACCACTTGCAGCAGAAAATCCGATTCCCCGGACACCAGAAACGCCGAAATCACCTCCGGCAACGCCGTCACCGCCCGGTGGAACGCCTCGGCCTGTTCATCGTTGTGCCGCTCGACCTTGACCCCGACAAACACTGTCAGCCCCAGCCCCACCTCATCACGATCCAGGTTGGCCTGATAACCGCGAATCACCCCGGCCTCTTCGAGCATCCGCACCCGGCGCAGACACGGCGACGCCGACAAACCAATTTCGTCGGCCAGCTGCACATTGCTCAGGCGTCCGTCCCTTTGCAGCGCGGCGAGAATCTTGCGGTCGAAGGCATCCAGTTTCATGGTTGGCAGATCCTGATGGTTTACGCGGTAAAAGATCGCAGATTATGCCAATTCAGAGGCCTTTAGAAGCTGACTACGCAACCACCTGCCCTGCCCTTCGGCTCTAGACTGAGGCGACCGAATCGACAACGAAAGGGGTGCGACATGGCGAGTCTCTGGCTGTTTTTCCTGGCTTTGGCGGTGGTCTATCTGCTGCCCGGCCCGGACATGATCCTGCTGTTGCAGACCGGTGCCCGCCAGGGTCGCGGCGCAGCGCTGGCCACGGCGGTGGGCCTGGCGATTGCCCGGGGTTGCCATGTCGCGTTGGCCGCGTTGGGGCTGGCGGCGCTGTTCAAGGCGGCGCCGTGGACGTTCGATGCCGTGCGAATCGCCGGGGCGGCGTACTTGCTGTGGATCGGCATTCAATGCCTGCGCACCACGCTGCTGCCGGATCTGAACGCCGGCACCGTAACCGACAGCCATGCGCAGTGGTACGCAGCCATCCGTCGCGGCTTGCTGACCAATCTGCTCAACCCGAAAGCGTTGCTGTTCTGTTCGGTGCTGCTGCCGCAGTTCATCGTGGCGGATGGCGCACCGGTGCTGACGCAGTTTGCAGTGCTCGGCGCGATGCTGGTGGGCGCAGGCCTGCTGTTCGACAGCGCCTACGCCCTGACCGGCGCCGCGCTGGGCCGCTGGCTGAAACACAGCCCAATGGCCCAGCAAGTGCAGCAGTGGCTGTTCGGCAGCCTGTTGATCGGCTTTGCCGTGCGCCTGACGTTCGTCCAGCAGGCTTAGGCTTTGCGAGCCTTACGCTGGCGGCGGGTGATCAGCAACAACGCCACCGCGGTGAAGGCCACGATCGTCCCGATTTGAACGGGCCATTTGTACGGCCGCAGTGTCGAGCGCACCGAATCTGTCACCTGAGTGACGTAGCGCTTGTCGGCATTTTCGAAGTCCGGGTAAGGACATTGATGGCCGAAATCCACGGCCCACAAAACGTACGGCCCTTCATCGACATATCGTTTGTACAACGCGCTCTGCTCTTCCAGGCTGCTGTTCCAGCCCGCCGCCGAGCACAACACAGCGGCAAACGCCTGACTGGTGTGCGGCAGATTATCCGCTGCACGACTGGCCAGCGCCGTGGCAACAAAACGGTAGTGATAACGCTCGTCCGGCTGCGCTTCACTGGCCTTCTGACGTTGCACTTCGGCCTCGCTGACCAGCGGTCCGACTTTCAGCTCGGTGTTTTCCAGACTGTAGTTGCCACCGAAGGTCGCGTAATCCGGGGCCATTTCGTAGCCCAGAATGTCCATGCCCCACTCACGGGCCGTCCACGCGGCATTGAACAGCGCGCTGGCACGCTTGGTCGGCCACCACGCTGAGTCGGCCTTCATGCGCTGCTCGCCATAGAGCCGGGCCTTGTTCTGCAGATCGGCGCTGTCGAAATAGCCGACCGCTTCTTCGTAATGCCCCTCACGCAACAAACGCCGCCCCAGCAGATTTCGCAGACTCGCGGCCACCGGCAGCGGCACGTAATTGTCGCGATCCTGCTGGCTCAGCGCGGGCGGTGCCGGGACGTTGGTATCGACATAGTTTTTCAATTCTTCGACCGTCAGCACTCGCTCGGCCACGGTCGCGGCGTCAAACCAGTAAATGTGCTGGCTGCGATACAACTGGTCGAAGGCCTGCAGGTACTCGCCACGTTGCAGCGCCAGAATCGCGCTCTCACCCTCGACCCGGCATTTGGGCTGCACGCTTTCGAGATTCCAGTCGGCGGTGCGCCGCTCGCCCCAGGACTCGTCCTGCGGGAACGCTTGCGCGGCTTTCGCATAAGCCGCAGCCGCCGCGCTCTTGTCGCCGTCACGCACCGCCAGTTTCGCCCGCAGCCACCACGCCAGGCCGCTGTCGCCAGCGTGTTCGAGGAATGCCTTGGCGCTGGCGTAATCGCCCTGTTGATAATTCATCGCCGCCAGACGATCAGCGTTATCGAGGCTGCCACGCGTGCTCGCTTGCAGGGCCTTGACCAGCTTCTTCTCGTTCGGCGGTTCATCGCCGAACGACCAGCCGATCCGGCTGATCAGCGAGGCGGTCACCAGTTGCTGCACGGCTTTGCCACGCAACAACTTCTCCAGTCGATCCTCGGGCTCTTCGGCCAGATCGTTCATCAACAGCTTCAGCGAGGTGTAGCCGACGTTCGAACCATGCAGGTTTTGCGTGGCGTAGAGTTCGATGGCCTTGTCCCAACTGCCCGCCGTGCGCAACGCGCGTGCTTCTTCGCCAAGGCTGGCCACGCCGAGCTCCAGCGGATCGCTGAAACCGTCGATGCTCAGTTGTCGCGTCTGACGGAAAGCTTCGATGGCGTTTTCCAACGCTTCAAGCGCATCGCCTGCTTCGCTGCTCATGGCAAAGAACGCCCGGCCCAGCGAATAAGCGGCCCAGGTGCTGCGCAACGCGCGCTGATCGGCCGGCAGCGCCAACAACTGGTGGAAATACTCGACAGCCAACTGATGGTCACCGGCACCGAACGCTACGGCGCCCGCCACATACAGACGCAGTTCCGCCGGCAGGCTCGCGCCCTGCACGTCGACCTGACGCGCGTCGGTCAGGCTGCGCAGTTGTTTGACCAGCGCTTGCTGTTCAGGCGTAAGGCCGATCTGCTCGGCCTTGTTGCGCAGATCGGCCGGCTCATCAGGTTCGCCATAGATGTCGTCCGGGTTATACGTGAGCGCAGTAACGTTCTTCAGCCCGGCAATGGTTTTGCCGAGGCGACTGATCTCGAACCTGAAGTTGCCCTCCGGCAGTTCCGCCAGCGATTGCCCGCGATCGTCGAGCAGACGCATCGGAAAATCCGGGCCGCAGGCCAGCGCCGAGCCCAGCGGCAGGCTGAGGCTCAGGCATAGCAGATGGCGGGGCCAGTTACGGGTCAACATGCGAACCTCCTTGATCAATATTTGCGCAGCGTGCCCAACCGATCGCACGCTGCCCGCCCGCCGGCAATCGGCCGTCGCGCAGGCGGGTGAAGGTAAGCAGATCCGCCGTCTGTTGCAACGCATAACCGGCGAGCGCGTCAGCGCCTTCGCAGCCCTGCGCCTTGACGATCAGCCGCGCAGGCCAGGGGTTGTCGAGATTGCCCGGATTTTCGAGGCGGATGTCATAGAGGCCGCTCTTTTCGCTGAACGCCAGCACCGGTTTGCCAACCAGTGAATCGCCCCGGGCAACCGCACGCAAGGTGGTCAGGCTCCACGCCCGGCGGTCGTTGGCCAGCGGCAGACGAAACCAGATCAACCCGGCCAGATGCGGCGGCCGATCTTCGCGCAGCGCTTTGACCAGCGCACTCAATTGCAGCGGATCGGCCAGCAACTCGCGCCGCTTCCCTCCCCGCTCAAGCGACACCTCACTTTCCACCACCGGCGCACCGACGGTGTCAGTCAGCAGCGCCACACCGTAGGCGGGCAATGCCAGATAAAACGGCTTATCGCTGATCCGCCCCCAGGCCTTGGCCCAGCGCTGCGCCTGCTGCGGATCGAACAAACCGCGACGCGGATCGCTGACTGCATGCACCTGCAGCACGCTGCTGTCGACCGTGGCCAGCAATGCCGGTAGCTGCGGGCTGTCGAGCCACGCCGGCAGCGCGGTGATGCTCAACGGCAGCGTCGCCGGCAATGCCGCACGCAGATGACTCAGAAACCCGGCGTAGGCCGGCAGCCTTGCATTGCCGGCATCGTGGTCGATCTCGACCCCGGCCAGCGTGAGCCCTTGCGCGCGCCAGTCCTCCAGCACCTGAAGAATCTGCGCCGTCAGCTGATTCTGATCCAGCGCCTTGAGCTGACCATCGAGCCGGATCACCGCAATCAGCGGCCGCCCATCCTGCTTCAACAATTGCGGATCGATCCGCGCCCGGCTCCAGCCTGCCTGGGGGAAAGCTTGCAACGCCAACACGCGCAAGGTCGAAAAGTCGTTGCGACTGTCCCGCAGCGCGGCTTCGTGGGCCGGGGTCCACTGGCGCTGCCAGACATAAAGTTGCTGATCGAGCGGCGCAGCGTCCTGCCGTTCGCAACCCGCGAGCAGCGCCAGCGCTGTCAGCAAACCGATCAATCGCGTGAAAAAAACCATCAAAAACCCTATCCCTGAAATGCAAAAAGGGCCGTTCAAGGCCCTTTTTCGCGCTGTCGTCTACCTTAGTCAGCCAGCGGCTTGCGGGCAATGATCACCTGACTTTTCGCCACAACGCCGTCCAGTGCTTCCTTGATCTGCGCGCCACGCGGCGAGTTGAGCACCGCTTGCCAGGTCTCGGCCCAGTGGTTGAGCAGCGGGTGATCGGGGTTAGTCAGATCGACGTTGGCGTCCCAGAACAGCAGCATCCACATCGACCAGTAAAACCCGTACTGACTGTGGCTGATGATCTCCAGGCCCGACTCGCTGACCATCGCCTTGAACTGGTCTTCGCTGATGATCCGAATGTGGTTGGGGTGCTCGAAATACGCCGGCGCGGCGATGCCCTTTTGCAGGTCTTCGGAACTCGGGTGGGGCACGCTCAGCAAATACAGCGCGCCCGGCTGGCCAACGCGTACCAGCTCGGCAAGAAACTGCGCCGGGTCATCGACGTGTTCGAGCACTTCAGTAGAGACCACGCGGGTCGCGGTGTTGTCGGCAACAGGCAGCGGATTGCCGTCAGTGACATGGCACTCGACACTTTGCGCCGTGGTTTCACCCAACCGCTGACGAGCGGCATCGATCTTCGCGGCGTCGATGTCGGCGACGATCAAACGCGCGCCACGATTGCCACAGAACTGCATGTTGCCGCCATCGCCACAGCCGACATCCAGCACCGTGTCATCGGCGCTCACCGGGAAGCCTTTGTACAGCTCGCCGGTAGCGTGGTTGAACCAGCCGCTGAGCATCGCGTCGCGCAGGCCGAGTTCGAACGAATTGATCTTGTCGGCCACCGGCGCAGCGATCTGTGCAGGCGTCGCTGTCGTGAGTTTCTTCAAAAGGCTCAGCATGAGGTGGCTCCAGAATGAGGTTCGGCGGTGGACGAAGCGGTTTGCAGCGGTTTGCGGGCGATGATCACCTGGCTCTTGGGCATCATGCGGTCAAGCACCTGCTTGATCGCCGGACCATCCGGCAGGGCCAGCAAGTCTTGCCAGGTGCGCGCCCAGCTTTCCATCAACGGCGGGTACGGCGCCTGGATCCGGTCGCGTACCGCGCCTTCCAGATCCCGCCCCGCCGCCCGTTCACTGGCCCAGAAGAAGATCATGCCCATCACCCAGAAGAACCCGTTGGCCTGGCGATGCTCGATCACCAGCCCGGCGCCCTCCACCAGTTCGGCAAAGCGCTCGGGGGTGAAAATCTGCACATGATTGGGCGACCGGTAATAGCTGTCCGGGGCGATGCCCTTTTGCAGATGCTCACCCACCGGCGCCGGGACGCTCAGCAGGTACAGCGCGCCGGGCCGGCCCATGCGCACCAGCTCGGCCATGAACGGTTCGGGCTCATCGATGTGCTCCAGCACTTCCATGCACACCACTTTGCTCGCGCAACCATCGGCCAGAGGCAGTGGCAGGCTGTTGCTGACCAGGCCCAGATTGTCCTTGTCCGATTGCGCCCGGACCTGACGGGCGAGATCGCGCACCTTGTCCAGTTCGCTGTCGGTGAAGATCACCGAGGCGCCCTGGCGCACCGCGAATAAAGTCGCCACGCCTTCGCCGCAACCGACATCGAGCAACGTATCGTCGGCGCCGATGGCAAACCCCTTGAGCAGTTCACCCGTGTCGCCGCGAAACCAGCCGTCGAGCACTGCGTCGAGCAGGCCGATATCCCGAGGCGAAGCGGTCGCCGTTGCAGGCGCGACAGGTGCAGGAGCTGGCGTTGGTGGCGCAGCCGGAAGCAGACGTCGGATCAAGGCGCGGATCATGAGTCGCTGGCTTCCACGGCCGTCACCGCGCGACGCTCGAACAATTGCGCGAGAAAAGCCTGCAAGCGCTGTTCGGCAACGGCCTGACTGCAGAACGCTTGCAGGCTCAGGACTGCTTGCCCCGACATTTGCGCGTAGCGTTGCGGCTGGTTCTTCGCCACGTCGTAACTGTCGCGGTAGGCCACACAGACCGACGCCCAGTTGGTCATGTAACGCAACGTGCGGAATGCCTTGCGCGGATCGTGAGGCCAGGCGGTGAGTTCATCTGTGGACTCGACCAGAAACGCGTTGTCGGTGCTCAGGTAATCGATCATCGCCGTGGTGCGTGGCGCCACGGCCGGTTTGCCGCAGGACATGAACTCCATCAGCGGCAGGCACTGGCCCTCGCCGTAGGAAGTGTTGACCACGTAACGGGTGGCCTGCACCAGACGCTCGTAGTCCGCGTCCGCGAGGTAGCCATAAATCAGCACGATGCGGCAGCGGTAGGACTGGTTTTTGTACAGGTGATGAAGAATGTCGCCGAGCGCTTCTTCGGGATCGTGGTGTGTGAGCTTGAGCACCAGCGTTGCGTCTTCGACGTCGCGGAATGTCACGCAGAATGCGCTGAGCATGTCTTCCCAATTCTTGCGTCCGTCACCGGGATTGAACACTGACGTGTAGACGACCCCGTCCAGAAACAATTCCTGCTCGCGCACCGGCGCCTTGAAGTCGATGCCCTTGCCACGGCGCAGGTGCTTCGGGCCAAACGCGTCGAGATCGAGCTGACGACTGTCGGCGACCAGCCCTTTGATCGTCAGGCGCACCGGCCCTGTCGAGGGCTGCCCCTGAAGCTGCGAGCCCCGGGCTGCAAAGCGATCCCACACCGGCGCGGGTACCGCGACAATCGGGTAATCGGCGCCCATGGCTTCGCGCACGGCATTGACCGTGTAGGTGGAATGGGTGATCGCCGCGCCGCAGGCCCGCAGCACCGTGCGCCAGTCATTGCGTGGCTCGTTGTCGAAGGGTTCGTTGGGGATGGTGCTGAATTCCCAGGCGAACACCGGCAGCGTCGGACACGCCAGGTGAATCGGCGTGCGGTGCGGCGGCGAGAACGACAGGAACACGCAGGGCTCGCCACGGGACAGGCATTCCAGATACAGCGCATCGACTTCGCGCGCCGGATCGACGACTTCCACCACACGCCCAAGACGTTCGAGCACCGGGCGATATTCTTTGAGCACGAAGTAATAGCTGTACTCCGAACGCCCCAGGTTCTGCGCGATGGTGTGCTGGTTGGTTTCCGAATGAATGATGATCAGCATGAGGCGTTGTCCGTCACGGGGGCGGCATCGGCAGCCAGCGGCACGAGGCCGAAAAAGTCCGCCATGCGCCGCTGCACCGGGGCGAACGCGCAGTAGTCATGCATGCGTTCGACAGCGGCGGCAGACATGCGCGCGTATTCCTGCGGCTGCGCCTTGGCCATCCGGTAGCTGTGCTCATAGGCGTTTTTGAGCGAAGCCCAGTCCGGCCGATAGCGCAGGGTGCGGTAGATGATGCGGGTGTCCTGGGGCCAGATCGTCAGCTCTTCGCTGGACTGCACGACGAAGGTCACCGTGTCGTCGATGTAATCTTCCATGGCCGTGTGATCCGGGGCGATCACCGGTTTGCCGCTGGACATGAACTCCATCAATGGCAGGCACAGGCCTTCGCAGCGTGAGGCGTTCACGTAGAAACTCGCAGCCTGGTAGAGCCGCGCGTATTGCGCGTCGTCCAGGTAACCATGCATCACCAGCACCCGGCAGGCGAACGGTGTCAGCTGCGCGAGCAGGGTCATCAGTTCGCTGTAGTAGGACGCCAGATCGTTCTGGGTGATCTTCAGCACCAGCGTCGCGTCAGACGTTTCGCGAAAGGCCCAGCAGAACGCGGTAATCAGGTGATGCCAGTTCTTGCGGCCATCCTTGGGGTTGAACACGGTCACATAGATCACGCCATCGACGGTGGTTTCCACCACCGCTGATGTATCCGGCAGATCCAGTGGCGGCGGTTCGTCCATCGCCACTTCATGGGGGCCGGCAATGCTCGGCAGGCGTCGTTCCAGCCAGGCGTGGACCTTGTCCGGCATCAGATCGCGAAATCCTTCCCAGTACCCGTGATGCAAATATTTCACCCGGGCCACGGGCTCAGGTTGATCGCTCGGGTTCAACGCCCACAGCCGCAAGTAGTGACGGGCAATGACCAGTCGACGCTTGAATGTCAGAGGTGGCGGACGGCGTGCCTCGATGTCGGCCAGTTGTTCGGCAGTCAGCGGCTTGGGTAACAGGTCATCGGCGCAAAGACCCAGCGTGCGGCTGTCGAAAATGCAGCCCTTGATCGCCAGGGTCGCGCCGGGATTGATCGGCGCACTGACATGCTGCTCACGAATGGCGGCAAAGTTTTCCCACAAAGGCGTCGGCAATACGAGTACCGGAAAATCCTCGCCCATGGCGCGGCGAATCGCGCGGGCGGTGTGGCTCGACAACGTGATGACCCGTCCCTGTCGTGCAAGCATCTGCGTCCAGTCGTGGCGCGGATCATCGTCCCAGGACTCGTCGGGGATCGAATCGAACTCCCATGCGATCACGCAGATCGTGGGGCACTCGAGATCGGTCGGGGTATTTTGCGGCGGCGTAAAAGACAGAAACACACTGGTCTCGCCGGCGGCGAGCAATTGTCGATAGAGCGGATCGACTTCGGCGGTGGCAGACACCACATGCACCCGCCCAAGGCTTTCAAGCACCGGGCGATAGGCCTTGAGCACGAAGTAGTAACTGTATTCGGGACGCCCAAGACTCTGGCTGATGGAGCGGTCGTTGACGTCCGAGTAGAGAATGAAATTCATGGCATCCCACGGTGAAACCGCCATCCCGGCAGCCTCACGCTATGACGGCCAGGCAGCGGATCGAATCGGCTTGGCCGACATTCGTCCAGTGTCCCGGAGCACGTCTTCGTTCTTGTTTTAATGGTCAGATTCACCCGGCTGCCGATTCGCTCCGGCAGTGTTCGGGTAACCGCGACGAGGGGCATTCTAAACACATCCGTCGAGGGTTCGGGAACCGCCCGACGAGAAAAACCGGGCTACGCTGACGAGAACTGACCAGTCACGGTTTGGCCGGTTGAAATTGCTGCGCAATTGGCACAGATTGGCAACCAAACAACTACAACAATGACTTCACCTGTCGTCCTGCCGAATTTCTCCTGCGATCCGACAGTACATTTCCCATAAGCCTGTGGGAAAAGGTGAACGTTAAAGACCAAGGGGTCGCTGTTTGAAAAAAAGTCTGTTCATCACGGGCCTCAGTGGGTTCGTGGGACAACACATCCAGTCACGTCTGCAAAAGGAAGACGCGTCGTGGCAACTGCTGCCTGCCGCCTCTGCCTATGACCTGACAAAACCGGACAGCCTCATCGATCTGTGGCCACAACTGCCCGATGCAGTCATTCACCTGGCTGGCCAGACCTTCGTCCCCGAAGCTTTCCGCGACCCGGCACGTACCTTCGACATCAACCTGCTCGGCACCTTGAACCTGTTGCAGGCACTCAAGGCCCGCGGCTTCAAGGGCACGTTCCTGTATGTCAGCTCCGGCGACGTCTACGGCCAGGTTGAAGAACCCGCGCTGCCGATTACCGAACAACAACCACCCTGCCCGCGCAATCCTTACGCCGTGAGCAAACTGTCGGCCGAATTCCTCAGCCTGCAATGGGGGTTGAGCGAAGGCTGGCCGGTGCTGGTGGCGCGTCCGTTCAATCACATCGGCACCGGGCAGAAAGAAAGCTTCGTCATCGCCAGCGCCGCACGGCAGATCAACCGCATCAAGCAGGGCCTGCAGGCGCCGCAACTGGAAGTCGGCGACATTGATGTCACCCGCGATTTCCTCGACGTCGGCGACGTGGTCTCGGCCTATTTCGCGCTGCTGGAAAAAGGCACGCCGGGACAGGTCTACAACATTTGCTCAGGTCGTGAGCAAAGCATCCGCAGCCTCATCGAACAGATGGGCGACCTGGCCGAGGTCGAGCTGCAACTGGTTCAGGATCCGGCGCGCATGCGTCGCGCGGATCAGCGTCGCGTTTGTGGCAGCCATCAACGGCTCGCCCGGACCACAGGATGGACGCCGCAAATCACTACACAACAATCCCTGCGGGCGATCCTGTCCGACTGGGAGAAGCGAGTACGACAAGAATGACAAAAAGTGCATTGATCACAGGGATCACCGGCCAGGACGGCGCGTATCTGGCCAGACTGCTGCTCGACAAGGGTTACAAGGTTCACGGGCTCGTGGCACGGCGCAGCAGCGACTCGCGCTGGCGCCTGCGCGAGATGGGCGTTGAAGCCGACATCGTTTACCTGGACGGCGACATGGCCGACGCCTGCTCGGTGCAGCGCGCGGTCATCAAGTCGGCACCGGACGAGGTGTACAACCTTGCGGCCCAGAGCTTCGTTGCCGCCTCCTGGGACCAACCGGTGACCACCGGCATCGTCGATGGCCTGGGCGTGACTCACCTGCTCGAAGCGATCCGTCAGTTCAGCCCGCACACGCGTTTCTATCAGGCGTCCACCAGCGAAATGTTCGGCCTGATCCAGGCCGAGCAGCAGGACGAAAACACCCCGTTCTACCCGCGCAGCCCTTACGGCGTGGCCAAACTCTATGGTCACTGGATCACCGTCAACTACCGCGAAAGCTTCAACCTTCACGCCAGCAGCGGCATCCTGTTCAACCATGAATCGCCACTGCGCGGCATCGAATTCGTGACCCGCAAGGTCACCGACGCAGCCGCCCGCATCAAGCAAGGCAAACAGCAGGAGCTGGCCTTGGGCAACATCGACGCCAAGCGCGACTGGGGTTTCGCCGGTGACTACGTCGAAGCCATGTGGCTGATGCTGCAACAGGACAAGCCCGACGACTTCGTGGTCGCCACCGGCGTCACCACCACCGTGCGCGAGATGTGCCGCATCGCCTTCGATCACGTCGGCCTGAACTACCGGGATTACGTGAAGATCGACCCGGCGTTCTTCCGCCCGGCCGAAGTCGAAGTGCTGCTCGGCAACCCGGCCAAAGCGCAGCGCGTGCTCGGCTGGAAACCCAAGACCGACCTCGACACCCTGATCCGCATGATGATGGATGCGGACATGAAACGCGTCGCCAAGGAGTAGGCCATGCTGATCCCCGTGATTCTGTCCGGCGGTGCCGGCACCCGTTTGTGGCCGGTGTCCCGCGAGGGCCATCCCAAGCCGTTCATGATCCTGCCCGACGGCCAGTCGCTGCTGGGCAAGACCTACCGGCGCGCAGCGGCGCTGCTGGACGGCTGGGGCGACATCGTCACGGTGACCAACCGCGAGTACTACTTCCAGAGCAAGGATCACTATCAGGCTGCGCGCCTGTCCCGGCATCGGGGGCACTTCCTGCTTGAGCCAAGCGGGCGCAACACCGCACCGGCCATCGCGGCGGCGGCACTCTCGCTGCAAGCCCTGCACGGCGACGAAGCGGTCATGGTGGTGATGCCCGCCGACCATTTGATCGTCAATGAAGATGCGCTCAAGAGCGCGGTCGAACACGCGGTCAATCTGGCTAAGGACGGTTATCTGGTGACCTTCGGCGTGGTGCCGACAGCCCCGGAAACCGGCTTCGGCTACATCGAGACCGGCGCCCCGCTGGATGCCAGAGGCGCGGCCAAAGTCCAGCGTTTCGTGGAAAAACCCGATCTGCAGACCGCCACCCATTATCTGGAAAGCGGCAACTTCCTGTGGAACTCGGGAATGTTCTGCTTCACCACCGCGACCCTGATCGCCGAGCTGGAGCTGCACGCCCCCGAATTGCTGGAGCAGACCCGCGCCTGCATGGCCGCCAGCAAACCGCTGGAAACCACGGGTTACCTGCAACAGGAGCTGTCGCCGCAACTGTTCGCCGAAATCACCGACATCTCCATCGACTACGCGTTGATGGAGCGATCGGAAAAAGTCGTGGTAGTGCCCGCCGGTTTCGACTGGAGCGACATCGGTTCCTGGGGCGCGGTCGCCGCGCTGGTGCCGGCCGATGCTGACAACAACCGCGCCAGCGGCGAAGCGATCTTCATCGACAGCCGCAACAACTTCGTTCAGAGCGAAGGCCGGCTGGTGGCCGCCGTCGGTGTGGAAGACCTGATCGTCATCGACACCGCCGACGCCGTACTGGTAGCCCACGCCGACCGTGCGCAGGATGTGCGGCGGGTGGCCAAACAGCTCAAGGACAAATCCCACGAAGCCTATCGCCTGCACCGCACGGTCAGCCGTCCGTGGGGCACCTACACCGTGCTCGAGGAAGGCCCGCGCTTCAAGATCAAACGCATCGTGGTCAAACCCGGCGGCAAACTGTCGTTGCAGATGCACCATCACCGCAATGAACACTGGGTGGTGGTCGAAGGCATGGCCAAGGTCACCAACAACGGCAGCGGCACGACCCTGGTGGCGAAGAACGAATCGACGTTCATCGCCGCCGGTCACAAGCACCGTCTGGAGAACCCCGGCGTGATCGACCTGGTGATCATCGAAGTGCAAAGTGGCGAATACCTGGGAGAGGACGACATCGTCCGCTTCGAAGACCAATACGGCAGGACGGTGTGAATGCTGCTTTCCCTGTACCGCTCGCTGCACGACTACCGGGGTTTCATCCTCGGTAGCGTCAAGCGGGAGTTTCAAGCGCGGTATCGCAATTCGCTGTTCGGTGCGCTGTGGACGGTACTCAACCCGCTGTCGATGATCATCGTGTACACGGTGATCTTTTCCCACATCATGCGCGCCCGTCTGCCCGGCGTGGACGACGGCATGGCCTACAGCGTCTACCTGTGCGCCGGGCTGCTGACCTGGGGCCTGTTCTCGGAAATCACCCTGCGCAGCCAGAACATGTTTCTGGAAAACGCCAACCTGCTGAAGAAAATCAGCTTCCCGCGCCTGTGTCTGCCGGTGATCGTGCTGCTCAACGCCGGCATCAACTTCGCGATCATCATCGGCCTGTTCCTCGGTTTTCTGTTGATCACCGGGCGCTGGCCGGGCATGGCCCTGTTGGCACTGGTGCCGCTGCTGGCGCTGCAAGTGCTGTTCTGCGCGGGGCTGGGGATGATCCTCGGCGTGCTCAACGTGTTCTTTCGCGATGTCGGGCAATTGTTCGCCATCTGCCTGCAATTCTGGTTCTGGCTGACGCCGATCGTGTACCCGCTGAGCATCCTGCCCGAGTGGGTGCAGCGCCTGTTGCAGCTCAATCCGCTGACCAATCTGATCGGCAGTTATCAGAACCTGTTTCTCTACGGTCAGTGGCCGGTGTGGAGTTCGCTGCTGCCGATCTTCGTGATCGGCCTGTTGCTGTGCGCAGTCGGCCTGCGCCTGTTTCGCCAGCGGGTCGGCGAAATGGTGGATGAACTCTGATGGGGCACATACGCGTTACCGGCCTGGGCAAGGCCTACAAGCAGTACCCCACTCGCTGGAGCCGCCTGGCCGAATGGCTGATTCCGTTTTCGCCGATCCGCCATCGCCAGCACTGGGTGCTGCAGGATGTGAACTTTGAGATCGCCCCCGGTGAAGCGGTGGGCATTGTCGGGGTCAACGGCGCCGGCAAAAGCACCCTGCTTAAAATGATCACCGGCACCACTCAACCGACCTGCGGCCAGATTCAGCTCGAAGGCCGGGTCGCGGCGCTGCTGGAACTGGGCATGGGTTTTCACCCGGACTTCACCGGCCGGCAGAATGCAGTGATGGCCGGGCAACTGCTGGGCATGCAGGTTGAAGACATCGAAGCATTGATGCCGGACATCGAACGCTTCGCGGAAATCGGCGAGGCCATCGATCACCCTGTGCGTACCTATTCCAGCGGCATGCAGATGCGCCTGGCCTTCAGCGTCGCCACCGCGCGCCGACCCGACATTCTGATCGTCGATGAAGCGCTGTCGGTGGGCGACGCCTACTTCCAGCACAAGAGCTTCGACCGCATCCGCAGCTTCCGCAAGGCCGGTACCACGCTGCTGATCGTGTCCCACGACCGCTCGGCGATCCAGTCGATCTGCGACTCGGCGATCCTGCTCGAAGGCGGCCACATGGCCATGCACGACAAGCCCGAAGCGGTCATGGATTACTACAACGCCCTGCTTGCCGAACGCGAAGGTCAGATCGTGCGACAGGAAACGCTTGCCGGTGGCCAAGTGCAAACCGTTTCCGGCACGGGCGAAGCCGGCATCCTCAGCGTGCGCCTGCTCGATGAACGCGAACGCTCGATTGACGCCGCCGAAGTCGGTCAGCCGGTGACGCTGGAAGTCGAAGTGGAGATCCGCCAGGACATCGAACGGCTGGTGCTCGGCTTCATGATCAAGGATCGCCTGGGCCAGGCCATGTACGGCATCAACACCCACCGTCAGAACCAGGCGCTGGAAGACCTGCGCGCAGGCGAGCGCATCACCTATCGCTTCGCTTTCGTCATGGGCCTGGGCAAGGGCAATTACTCCGTGGCCCTGAGCCTGTCCCGGCTGGATTCGCACCTGGACCGCAACTTCGAATGGCGTGACTACGGCCTGGTGTTCCACGTGATCAACAACCGTCAGGAAGATTTCGTCGGCTGCTCCTGGCTGGGCGCCAGGACCTCGATCACTCGTCATGCGGACAGCCTCGCGGAGCGTGCGCCATGACCCGCCTGCTGGTCGAATGCACCCACGTGTTCAAACACCCGAAGGTCAATTCGGGGATTCAGCGGGTGGTGCGCAACGTCATCAAACAGTTGCCGCCGAGCGCCGAAGGTGTCGAATGCACGCCGGTCATCCTGCTCAAGGGCAAGCTGTACCGTGTGACGCGTCTGGCGCCGCTGGATTCGCCGCTGTTCAATGCCATCGTCACGTTTGGCGAACGCCTGGAACGGCTGGCCCATCGCTTCTGGCAACTGCATCAGCGACTGGACACGCGTTGCCGCACAAAACTGTCACGACGCCTGTTGTACGTCGGCTATCGCCTGACCTCGTTCGGTCTATTCGGGATTCCATTGCGACTGGTCGAGCAGGTCAATCGCTATCAATTGCCTCAACGCTGCGAACCGCTGCAACACCAGCCGGGCGATCAACTGGTGCTCTTGGATTCATCCTGGCATTCGGACTTTTTCCTGCGTGCCGAGCGCCTCAAGCAGGATGGTGTGGGCATCGTTGCGGTGATCTACGACCTGATTCCCCTGTCCCACCCGCAGTTTTACGACACGCGGCTGGTCGAGGTGTACAGCGAGTGGTTCGACTGGATCGCCCGGAATGCCGACGGCTTCATGGCGATTTCCGCCACGGTACGCGAACAGGTGCGTGCAGAGCTGCAACGTCGTCTCGGATCGGCCCAAGCTGATAAACGCTGGTTCGACTACTTTCACCTCGGTTCGGAGCTGGATCTGCAGAGCGTCGAAGCCGCCGTCGAACCACGTCTGCAACAGCTGTTCGCCACGCCAGAGCCGGTGTTCCTGATGGTCAGCACCATCGAGCCGCGCAAGAACCACGACTATCTGCTGGATGCCTTCGACCATGCCTGGGCAAACGGCTCGAAAGCCCGGTTGTGCATTGCCGGGCGCATCGGCTGGAAGTGCGACGCGCTGCTTGCCCGGATTCGCCATCATCCCGAGCTGAACCGACGCCTGTTCATGTTCAACGACTTGAGCGACAACAGCCTCGAACACGCCTACGCCCATGCCAGCGCACTGGTGTTTCCGTCGTTCGTCGAAGGTTTCGGTCTGCCGCTGGTGGAAGCCATGCAACGCGGGCTGCCGGCGATGGGCAGCGACATCCCGGTGTTTCGCGAGATCGGCGGTGAATTCATGGCGTATTTCGATCTGCAATCGCCGCAAAGTCTCTCCGATCTGGTGCAGACCTTTGAGCGCAGCGGTCGATTCCCCGCCGCCCGCGATGTCAGCGACTGGCAATGGATCGGCTGGCGTGAAGCCAGCGCGCAACTGGCCGAGCGTACCGCGCGACATGTGCTGGAGGCGCCTCAGGTGCCAGCGAGGCAACATGCGCATAGCCCTTAACGCCCGAATCCTCCAGGCACCGCGCACCGGCATCGGCCATTACGTGGCCGAACTGGTGAATGCCTTGCACGCGGAAACCGATATCGAGGTGGCGCTGTTCCACGGCTGGGGCTGGAGCTCGCAGCTGCCGGAAGCGGCGATGCCCGGTTATTCGCGCCTGACGCCGCTGCTGCGGCAGATCCCCGGCGCCTATCAGGCACGCCGCTGGCTGGAGCAGAAACGCTTCGATCAGGGCCCTGCGCAACCGGTCGACCTGTATCACGAACCGAGCCTGTGGCCGCTGGCCTTCGATGGCCCGACCGTGATTACCCTGCACGATCTTACGCACCTGCATTTCCCCGAGACCCAGCCGCCGGCACGGCTGCGGGAAATCGAGCGGCGGCTCGCCGACGGCGTACGCCAGGCGCGGATCATTCTGACCGACTCGCAAGCCATCGCTGACGAGGCCCGGGAGTATTTCGGACTGCCTGCCGAGCGCTTCGTGGTTGCGCCGCTGGGGGTCGCCGAACGTTTCCATCCGCGCGAGTCACAAGACATCGATGCAGTGCTCAAGGCCCATGCGGTCGAGTACCGGGAGTATTTCCTCTGCGTCGGCACCCTGGAGCCGCGCAAAAACCTGAACCTGGCCCTGCGCGCCCACGCGCTGTTGCCGGATCTGGTGCGCCAGCGTTTCCCGCTGTTGATCGTCGGTATGGCCGGCTGGCAGCGCGACCAGTTCAGTGAAGAATTGCAGCAGGCACTGGCTTGCGGGCACGTGTGCCTGCTCGGCTACTTGCCCGATGAGCAAGTCGCGCAATTGCTGGCCGGCGCCCGGGCGCTGATTTTTCCGTCGCTGTATGAAGGTTTCGGCCTGCCGGTGCTGGAAGCGATGGCCAGCGGCACACCGGTGGTGCTCACCCGCTCTTCGGCCATGCCGGAAGTGGCGGGAGACGCCGGCAACTATATTGAAGCTGACGATGCAGACGGCCTGCGTGATGCGATGAGCCGACTGATCGATGATCAAGCGCACTGGCAGGCATGCCGGGAAGCCGGATTGCAGCAGGCACGGCTTTTTTCCTGGAAGCGTTGCGCGCAGGCCACGGCCGGCGCCTACCACCAGGCCATGGGAGGTTGAATGCGAGTTCTGCATTTTTTCAAGACGTACCTGCCTGACTCGGTCGGCGGTATCGAGCAAGTCATCTTTCAACTCTGCGAGAGTGGCGCCCAGCACGGCATCGAAGGCCAGGTGCTGACTCTCAGTGCCAATCCCGAACCAGCCGTGGTACGCCTCGGCCAACACGAAGTGCATCGGGCAAAACTGGATATCCAGTTCGCCTCCACCGGTTTTTCCTGGAGCGTGTTCAAGCAGTTTCGCGAACTGGCCGCCGAAGCCGACGTGATCAACTACCACTTCCCGTGGCCGTTCATGGACCTGGTGCATTTCGCCAGCGGCGTGAAAAAACCGACGGTGGTGACGTACCACTCGGACATCATTCGCCAGAAGCACCTGCTCAAACTCTATCGCCCGCTGATGAACCGCTTTCTCGCCAGCGCCGACCGGATTGTCGCGGCCTCGCCGAACTATCTGCACACCAGCGATGTGTTGCAGCAATTTCAGGACAAGACCCGCGTCATCCCCTATGGCTTGAACAAGGCCGGTTATCCACAGCCTGACGTCGAGCGCATGAACCGCTGGCGCCAGCAGCTTGGGGATAAGTTTTTCCTGTTTGTCGGGGTGATGCGTTATTACAAAGGCCTGCACATCCTGCTCGACGCGTTGAAAGACGTGGACTATCCGGTGGTGATCGTCGGCGCCGGTCCATTGGAACAGGAACTGCACGCCCAGGCCGCTGCGTTGGGCCTGCGCAACATTCATTTCCTTGGCCGTCTGAGTGATGAAGACAAGGTCGCCCTGCTGCAACTGAGCTACGCCATCGTCTTCCCGTCGCACCTGCGCTCGGAAGCGTTCGGCATTTCGCTGCTGGAAGGCGCGATGTACGGCAAGCCGATGATCTCCAGCGAGATCGGCACCGGCACCAGCTACATCAATATCCACAACGAGACAGGACTGGTGGTGCCGCCGAGTCATCCACAGGCGTTTCGTGAAGCCATGCGCACCCTGTGGGAAAACCCGGTCCGCGCCGCCGAAATGGGCCTCAAGGCTGAGGCCCGCTACCGGCAGTTATTCACAGCCGATGAAATGGGCCGCAAGTGGACCGAGTTGTATCAGGAGTTGCTGGAGGAAAAGGCGTTGTCCTACGCCTGATCCGCTACAGATCCAGCACCAGCGGCTGGGCACTTTGTGCTGGCACCGCGCAGCAGATCAGTACCTGCCCTTCCTCCGGCACTTCCGCCGGAGGCTGTGGATAATTCACCGCGCCGCTGATCAGCCGCGTCTTGCAGGTGCCGCACGAACCACCGCGGCAACTGAATTCCGGACGCAGGCCGCGGCTTTCCGCCAATTCCAGCAAACTGCCGCCATCGGGCTGCCAGCGCGCCTCCTTGGCCGAACGCTCGAACACCACCGGCACCGAGGTGGTCGCGGCGGGCAATTGCTCGATCACGATCGCATCCGGATCGGGTTGGCGCTTGAGGGTCGAAGGGCCAAAGGTTTCCGCGTGAATTTGCCCGTCCCGCACATCCAGTTCGCGCAAAGTGTCGTAGATCCCCTGGGTAAAACCGCCGGGTCCGCAGAGCACGAAGTCAACCTGATCAAAGTCCTCGACGGTCAACAGATTGCGCAATAGATCGCCATCGATGCGGCCGCGGACGTCGAAATCCTCGCCTTGCACCAGATCGTCCTCCGGCTGGCTGAGCACTCGCAACACCTTCACGGCGTCACCGGCATCCTCCAGCAATCGACCCAGCTCCGCGCGAAACGGCTGGTCGGCAAGGCTGCGAGAACTCTGAACAAACAGGGTCGGACGAATCCGCCGAGTCCGCAGGCCCTGATACACCACCTCACGCAGCATCGACAGCAACGGCGTGATGCCGACCCCGGCAGCGAGCAGCACCAATGGTTTGCGCTCCAGCGCCGCCACGGTGAAATGACCCTGTGGAGAACGTGCCTCCAGCACATCGCCGACGCGAATCTGTTCGTGAAGGTGCGTCGATACCCGCCCTTCGCGTTTCACACTGATCCGGAAGAAATCATCCGACGGCGCGCCCGACAGGCTGTAAGTTCGGATGTGCACCTCCCCATCGAGGTTGAACCGCAACGGCAGATGCTGCCCGGCCAGGAACACCGGCAGCCCCGCGCCATCATCCGGCTCCAGATAGATCGAGCGGATGTGGCGGCTTTCCTTTTCAATCCGTGTCACGCGCATCGGACGCCAGGCATCCCCCAGCGCTTGCGCCTGCAACCGCGCATCGGCCTGGGCCCAGGTGCCGGTCAGCAGGCTGGTGGGCGACATACCGTCGAAGCGCCAGCGCAGAGCCAGTGCCGCCGGACGTCGAACCAGTTTCTCCACTTCAAATGTCCACAAACGCTCGGCGCCCTGAAAGGCTTCGATTTGCGGCGCGTCGAGAATCACCTCGGTGCGGCCGCTAAGCTGCAACATATCGCCTGTGGAAAAGTCGATGAACAGCAGCCCGGCCAAGGGATTGAGCAACAGATTGCCGAGGGTATTGAAGTGCAGGTTGCCGGCAAAATCCGGGATCGTCAGGCGATTACCTTCGATCCGTACGAAACCAGGCTGGCCGCCCCGGTGGGATACATCGACTGAACGTTCACCTTCGACATCAACGTAACTGGCGACAAAGAAGGTGTCGGCGCTTTCGATCAGCGCAATGGCGGCGTCATCGAGGCTGTCACGGTGTTCAACCTTGCGGGTCTGCGGATCCGTCAGAGGCACCCGCTGAAACTGGCGCAACTGAATGTATTGCGGGCAGTTACCGAACGACTGATCCACCGTCAGCGCAAAACCGTCCGCACCAAGGCTGCCGATATGGCCATTGAGCCGATTGCGCCGGCGGGTATGCAGCTCGATACCAAGCAAACCGATCGCGGCGCCAGGCTGCAACTGCGCCGGATCATCGGCAGCCGGCAAGCTGGCGAACTGCAGTTGCGTTGGCTCGGGAGAGTGAGCGAAACCCGGTTCGCCCTCCAGCACACTGGCCCAGGGATGACCCTCGGCATCCACCGCGCCGTACAACATGAAGGGCAGTTGCTGATAGAACTGACGGTGCTGATCCGGCATCCAGGTGCGAATCACCTTACGACCGAATTCCGCCATGCGTTCGGCAACGCCGACATGGGCCTGCAACTGTTGCTCGCCAGCGTGCCACGGTGAACGTTCCATCTCGGCCTCTCCCCTGCACCGTTGGCGCAGTGTGGATGATCAATGTCAGGCGGTGGTTTGCAGGCCGGCGACGGTGCGCGGCATGCCGACAAAACCGGGCAACGCCTCGATACGCGCCAGCCAGGCGCGAACGTTGGCGTAGTCGTCCAGCGACACATTGCCTTCCGGCGCATGGGCGATGTAACTGTAGGCCGAGACATCGGCGATGGTAGGCTCAGCGCCGGTCAGGTACGGGGTTTTGCCCAGTTCCGCATCCATCACCTTGAGAAAGTTGTGCGCACGGGTGATGACTTCCTCGGCGTTGAATTTTGCCCCGAACACCGTGATCAAGCGTGCGGCAGCGGGTCCGAAGGCAATCGGCCCGGCAGCCGCCGACAACCAGCGCTGTACATGCGCGGCGCCGACCGGATCGCTTGGCAGCCAGCGACCGTTGCCGTATTTCTGTGCCAGATAAACGAGAATCGCGTTGGAGTCGGCCAGCACCACGCCGTTGTCATCAATGGCCGGCACTTGCCCGAAGCTGTTGATCGCCAGGTAACCGGGCTGCTTGTGCTCGCCTTTGGCGAGGTCGACAAACACCAGCTCGGTCGGCAATTGCAGCAGGGACAACATCAGCTCGACGCGATGGGCGTGGCCGGAACGCGGGAAGTTGTAGAGTTTGATCGCTTGCATGGTCGACTCCGCTGAACGATTGCGCCGTTCAGGATGGACGGCGGCCGTGGCAGCTATCTTCCACCTATCGCGAAAACAACAGAATCACCAGCAAATGCAATCCATTATTTCTTTGGGTGAAATAAAGCCGCATTTTTCAGGGCGGGGTGTTCACGCAATGCGTTCACCATGAAATCGACAAAACTGCGCACCCGCGCCGGCGCCTTGCGCCCGCCCTGATACACCACGTGGATCGGCAGCGCAGGCAGTTCGAACTCGGCGAGGACGATTTCCAGTTCACCGGAAGCGACCTTGCCGGCCACCTGATAAGACAGCACCCGGGTCAGCCCCAGGCCCAGCGAGGCTGCCGTGATCGCAGCCTGATTGGCGGTGACCACCAGACGTGGCTCCGGTTTTACGCCAATCAGTTCACCGTGTTCCATGAACGGCCAACTGCGCTGCTGGCCGATGGCCGATGTCGCCACCACCGGCGCCCCGGCCAGGGCCTGTGGATGATTCGGCCGGCCATGAATCGCAAAGTACTCCGGCGAACCACAAATCACCCGCCGCACCTCACCGACCCGGATCGCATGCTGATTGCTGTCCGGCAACTCCCCAATGCGTACTGCGACATCGACGCCCTCCTCGACCATGTTCACCACCCGGTCGAGCAACAGGGCATTGATGGAAACGTCCGGGTATTGCGTCAGATAACGCGCCATCACCGGCGTGACGAACTGTTCGCCGAATAAAACCGGCGCCGTCACCGTCAACTGCCCACGGGGCTGGGTATGACTGCCGGCAGCGGAGTCCTCCGCTTCCTGCACCTCGGCGAGAATTCTCCGACAGTCTTCCAGATAACGCAGACCCGCTTCGCTCAAATGCACGCTGCGGGTGGTACGGATCAACAACTGCGTACCGATCCGCTGCTCCAGCGCCGCCACCGCCCGGGTCACGCTGGCCGCCGACAAACCCAGGCGCCGCGCGGCAGCGGAGAAGCCCTGCTCCTGGGCGACGATGGCGAAAACCTGCATTTCCTGGAAGCGATCCATGGTGCCCTCGATCCGGATAAAAAAATCGCAGCTGAAGCTGCGATTTTATGGGGTGATTCATCTGTGGATAACTTATTCCACCGTCACCGACTTCGCCAGGTTGCGCGGCTGGTCCACGTCAGTGCCCTTGAGCACAGCAACGTAGTACGACAGCAGTTGCAGCGGAACGGTGTAGAGGATCGGCGACAGGATGTCGTGGATGTGCGGCATCTGCACCACGTGGGTGCCTTCGCCGTTGGTCATACCGGCTTTTTCGTCGGCGAACACGATCAGTTCGCCGCCACGGGCGCGGACTTCCTGCAGGTTGGACTTGAGCTTCTCCAGCAATTCGTTGTTCGGTGCAACGGTAACCACCGGCATGTCGTTATCCACAAGCGCCAGCGGGCCGTGTTTCAGTTCGCCAGCTGGATAGGCTTCGGCGTGGATGTACGAGATTTCCTTGAGCTTCAAGGCTCCTTCCATCGCCACCGGGAATTGCGCGCCACGGCCAAGGAACAGTGTGTGGTTCTTCTCGGCGAACAGCTCGGCAATCTTTTCCACGGTGCTGTCCATCGCCAGGGCTTCCCCAAGGCGGGTGGGCAGACGGCGCAATTCTTCGACCAGCCTGGCTTCGACGCCATCGGCCAGAGTGCCACGTACCTGGCCCAGAGACAGTGTCAGCAACAGCAGACCCACCAGTTGCGTGGTGAAGGCTTTGGTCGAGGCCACGCCGATTTCACGACCGGCCTGGGTCAGCAGGGTCAGGTCGGATTCACGCACCAGCGAACTGATGCCGACGTTGCAGATCGCCAGGCTGGCGAGGAAGCCCAGTTCCTTGGCGTTGCGCAGGGCGGCCAGGGTGTCGGCGGTTTCGCCGGACTGGGAGATGGTGACGAACAGGGTATCCGGCTGCACCACGACTTTGCGGTAGCGGAACTCGCTGGCGACTTCGACCTGGCACGGAATGCCGGCCAGCTCTTCGAGCCAGTAACGGGCAACCATGCCGGCGTGGTAACTGGTGCCGCACGCCACGATCTGCACATTGCGCACCTTGGCGAACAGCTCGGCGGCTTGCGGGCCGAAGGCTTGTACCAGAACCTGATTCTCGCTCAGACGCCCTTCGAGGGTGCGTTGCACCACGACCGGTTGCTCATGGATTTCCTTGAGCATGTAGTGGCGGTACTCGCCTTTTTCTGCGGCTTCGGCGCCATCGCTGTACTGCACGGTCTGGCGCTCGACGGCATTGCCGGTCACGTCCCAGATCTGCACGCTGTCACGGCGGATCTCGGCGATATCGCCCTCTTCCAGGTACATGAAGCGGTCAGTGACCTGACGCAGAGCCAATTGATCGGAGGCGAGGAAGTTCTCGCCCAGGCCCAGGCCGATCACCAACGGGCTGCCGCTGCGGGCAGCGACCAGACGATCAGGTTGCTGCGCGTTGATCACCGCCAGACCGTAAGCACCGTGCAGTTCCTTGACGGTGGCCTTGAGGGCGACGGTCAGGTCGTGCAGATCCTTGAGTTTGTGGGTGAGCAGGTGGGCGATGACTTCGGTGTCGGTGTCCGAGGTGAACACGTAACCCAGCGCCTTGAGTTGTTCACGCAGCGCTTCGTGGTTTTCGATGATGCCGTTGTGCACCACGGCGATGTCGCCGGAGAAATGCGGGTGGGCGTTACGCTCGTTCGGCGCACCATGGGTTGCCCAGCGCGTGTGGGCAATACCGAGGCGACCGACCAGTGGGTGCTCGGCGAGCGCAGCATCCAGTTCACTGACCTTGCCCACCCGGCGCATACGCTCGAGGGTTCCGTCGTTGGTCAAGACAGCCACGCCTGCGCTGTCATAGCCCCGGTATTCCAGACGCTTGAGGCCTTCGAGCAGGATGGCGGTGATATTACGTTCAGCAACGGCGCCGACAATTCCACACATGCTTATTTCTCCTGACTGACAGTCGCGCAAATCAAGTTGATACCGCGAGCCTGAATCTGATCCCGTGCCTCTGAAGGCAGGCGATCATCGGTAATTAGGGTATGGACGCTGCTCCATGGCAGCTCCAGGTTGGGAATCTTGCGGCCGATCTTGTCGGCCTCGACCATCACGATCACTTCCCGCGCCACTTCTGCCATCACCCGGCTCAGGCCGAGCAATTCATTGAAGGTGGTGGTTCCGCGCACCAGGTCGATGCCATCGGCACCGATAAACAACTGGTCGAAGTCGTAAGAGCGTAGTACTTGCTCGGCGACCTGGCCCTGAAAGGATTCCGAGTGCGGATCCCAAGTGCCGCCCGTCATAAGCAGCACAGGCTCGTGTTCGAGCTCGCTCAGGGCGTTGGCCACGTGCAGGGAGTTGGTCATCACCACCAGCCCCGGCTGTTGGCCGAGCTCGGGGATCATGGCGGCGGTGGTGCTGCCGCTGTCGATGATGATGCGAGCGTGCTCGCGGATGCGTTTGACCGCAGCCCGGGCAATCGCCTGTTTGTATTTGGAAACGTTGAGGCTGGTGTCCGCCACCAACTCCTGCGGCATGGTGATCGCCCCGCCGTAGCGACGCAGCAGCAGGCCATGACTTTCCAGGGCGGCGAGATCCTTGCGAATCGTAACTTCCGAAGTTTCGAAGCGCTTGGCCAGTTCATCCACACTCACCTCGCCCTGCTCATTGAGCAAAGCCAGAATGTTGTGACGGCGCTGAGGTGTGTTGCGTTTCGACATGGCTGATTAAGTTTCGATTCGAAAGATAACGGAAGCAATCAAAACCTATCAGCCGTAAATCGTCAAGACGACGCGCATAAAAAAAGACCGCTGGCGGCGGTCTTTTTGTGATTGGAGCGTTGTGGATAACTCAGCTCTTCTTGATCTTCTCCGGCCGCTTCCAGCCATCGATGTTCTTCTGCCGCGCACGGCCAACGGCCAATTGCGCGTTATCCACATTCTGGGTGATGGTCGAACCGGCAGCGGTGGTTGCACCGGCGGAGATATCCACAGGCGCCACCAACGAGTTGTTGGAACCGATGAACACGTCCTCACCCAACACGGTTTTCCACTTGTTCGCGCCATCGTAGTTGCAGGTGATGGTGCCGGCGCCGATGTTGGTGCGTGCACCGATCTCGGCGTCGCCCAGATAGGTCAGGTGTCCGGCCTTGGCGCCCTCGCCCATTCGCGCGTTCTTCAGCTCGACAAAATTACCCACATGAGCGCGGGCCTCCAGCACGGTGCCAGGACGCAGACGGGCAAACGGGCCGGCATCGCTGCCTTCGCCCAAGACCGCGCCTTCAACGTGGCTGTTGGCCTTGACCACCACGCCTTTGCGCAAGGTGCTGTCCTTGATCACACAGTTCGGGCCGATGACCACGTCGTCCTCGATGACGACCTTGCCTTCGAGAATCACGTTGATGTCGATCAGTACATCGCGACCGACGGTCACTTCGCCACGTACATCAAACCGGGCGGGATCGCGCAGGGTGACGCCCTGAGCCATCAGGCGACGACCGGCGCGCAACTGGTAATGACGCTCCAATTCGGAGAGCTGTTTGCGATCGTTGGCGCCCTGCACTTCCATCGGGTCGTGCGGTTGCTCGGTGGCGACGGTCAGGCCGTCGCTGACCGCCATCTCGATCACGTCGGTCAGGTAATACTCGCCTTGAGCGTTGTTGTTCGACAGGCGACTCATCCAGTCCGCCAGACGGTTGGCCGGCACCGCCAGAATGCCGGTATTGCCTTCGGTGATCGCCCGCTGTGCTTCGTTGGCGTCCTTGTGCTCGACGATAGCGGCAACCTTGCCGTCGGCGTCGCGAACAATGCGGCCGTAACCGGTCGGGTCGTCCAGCTCGACAGTGAGCAAGCCCATCTGCCCGGGTACAACGTGCTTGAGCAGACGCTGCAGGGTTTCGACTTCGATCAACGGCACGTCGCCGTAGAGAATCAGTACGGTATCGGCGGTGATGAACGGAACAGCCTGGGCAGTGGCGTGGCCGGTACCCAGTTGCTTGTCCTGCAAAACGAAATTCAGATCGTCAGCGGCCAGACGCTCGCGTACCACATCGGCGCCGTGGCCGATGACCACGTGAATGCGCTGTGGATCAAGTTGACGGGCGCTGTGGATAACATGACCAAGCATGGAATCACCAGCAATCGGGTGCAGCACTTTTGGCAGCGCGGAGCGCATGCGGGTGCCTTGACCGGCCGCGAGGATTACGATTTCAAGAGACATGACTGGCTACCAATCCTGGGTGGTCAGCAACTGCGACCGGGTTTTTGAAAGTCGGAAAAGAAAAAAGGGTAGCCGAGGCTACCCTTTTTTATCAATCGCACAACAAGTGGCTGACGGATTAACCGCCAAACTTCTTGCGGATCTGCTGGACGGTGCGCAGCTGAGCTGCAGCCTCGGCCAGACGTGCGGATGCAGCTCCGTAGTCGAAATCTGCGCTCTTCTCATGCAGAGCAGCTTCGGCAGCCTTGAGAGCTGCTTGAGCCTGAGCTTCATCCAGGTCGGCGGCACGTTGCACGGTATCGGCAAGCACCTTGACCATGTTCGGCTGAACCTCGAGGAAACCACCGGAGATGTAGAACACCTCGGCTTCCCCGCCTTGCTTGATCAGGCGGATCGGACCTGGCTTCAGATTAGTGATCAGCGGCGCGTGGCCCAGAGCGATACCAAGATCACCCAGAGCACCGTGCGCAATCACCATCTCGACCAGGCCGGAAAAGATTTCTCCTTCCGCGCTGACGATGTCGCAATGGACTGTCATAGCCATCTGATTGCCTCAACCTAAATTAGCGCCCGTTGCCGGGCGCCTGGATTACAGTTTCTTGGCTTTCTCGATCGCTTCTTCGATGCCGCCGACCATGTAGAACGCTTGTTCTGGCAGGTGGTCGTAGTCACCGTTGAGGATGCCTTTGAAGCCAGCAATGGTGTCTTTCAGGGAAACGTATTTACCCGAAGCACCGGTGAAGACTTCAGCCACGAAGAACGGCTGCGACAAGAAGCGCTGGATCTTACGAGCACGGTTTACCAACTGCTTGTCGGCTTCCGACAGCTCGTCCATACCCAGGATCGCGATGATGTCCTTCAGCTCTTTGTAACGCTGCAGCACGTACTGAACACCACGAGCGGTCTCGTAGTGATCGTTGCCGATCACGTTCGGGTCCAGCTGACGCGAAGTCGAGTCCAGTGGGTCTACCGCCGGGTAGATACCCAGGGAAGCGATGTCACGGGACAGAACGACGGTGGCGTCCAGGTGAGCAAACGTGGTCGCTGGCGACGGGTCAGTCAAGTCGTCCGCTGGTACGTATACGGCCTGGATCGAAGTAATCGAACCTTGCTTGGTCGAAGTGATGCGCTCTTGCAGCACGCCCATCTCTTCAGCCAGGGTCGGCTGGTAACCTACTGCCGAAGGCATACGGCCCAGCAGTGCGGATACTTCGGTACCGGCCAGGGTGTAACGATAGATGTTGTCGACGAACAGCAGAACGTCGTTACCTTCGTCACGGAACTTCTCGGCCATGGTCAGACCGGTCAGCGCTACACGCAGACGGTTTCCCGGTGGCTCGTTCATCTGACCGTAGACCAGGGCTACCTTGTCGAGAACGTTGGAGTCCTTCATCTCGTGGTAGAAGTCGTTACCCTCACGAGTACGCTCACCCACACCGGCGAACACGGAATAACCGCTGTGCTCGATGGCGATGTTACGGATCAGTTCCATCATGTTTACGGTCTTGCCTACACCGGCACCACCGAACAGACCGACTTTACCGCCCTTGGCGAACGGGCAAACCAGGTCGATAACCTTGATGCCTGTTTCCAGCAGCTCGTTGCCACCGGCTTGTTCAGCGAAGGAAGGAGCGGCGCGGTGGATACCCCAGCGCTCTTCTTCGCCGATCGGGCCAGCTTCGTCGATCGGGTTGCCCAGTACGTCCATGATCCGGCCCAGAGTCGCTTTACCGACCGGTACGGAGATGGCTGCGCCAGTGTTGTTGACGTCCAGACCGCGCTTCAAGCCTTCGGTGGAGCCCATCGCAATGGTACGAACCACGCCGTCGCCCAGCTGCTGCTGAACTTCCAGAGTGGTTTCGGCGCCTTGAACCTTCAAGGCGTCGTAGATGCTCGGTACGCTGTCGCGTGGAAATTCCACGTCGATAACGGCGCCGATGATTTGAACGATACGTCCGCTACTCATAGCTGGATCCTCTGAATATTTGAACCGTTAAACCGCGGCAGCGCCGCCGACGATTTCCGAGATCTCTTGGGTGATCGCAGCCTGACGCGCCTTGTTGTAGATCAGCTGCAAATCGCTGATCAAATCACCGGCGTTGTCGGTAGCGTTCTTCATCGCGATCATCCGCGCAGCCTGTTCAGCCGCGTTGTTCTCGACCACCGCCTGGTACACCTGCGACTCCACGTAACGCACCATCAAGCCGTCAAGCAGCTCTTTGGCGTCTGGTTCGTAGAGGTAGTCCCAGTGGTGCTTGAGTTCTTGATCCGGGGTCGCCACCAGTGGAATCAACTGCTCCACGGTAGGCTGTTGCGTCATGGTGTTGATGAACTTGTTGGATACCACGGACAGGCGGTCAATACGGCCGTCCAGATAGGCATCCAGCATCACCTTGACGCTGCCGATCAGATCATTGATCGACGGCTCTTCACCCAGGTGGCTGATAGCTGCAACGACGTTACCGCCGAAGTTGCGGAAAAAGGCCGCACCCTTGCTACCAACGACACACAGATCGATCTCGACGCCGTTTTCGCGGTTTACCGCCATGTCCTTGACCAGGGCCTTGAACAGGTTGGTGTTCAAGCCGCCGCACAGACCACGGTCACTGCTCACCACGACATAACCGACGCGCTTTACTTCGCGATCGATCATGAACGGGTGGCGGTATTCCGGGTTGGCGTTGGCCAGATGCCCAATTACCTGGCGGATACGCTCCGCATAAGGACGGCTAGCAGCCATGCGCATTTGTGCCTTGCGCATTTTGCTGACCGCCACTTTTTCCATGGCGCTGGTAATTTTTTGCGTGCTTTTGATGCTCGCAATCTTACTGCGAATCTCTTTTGCGCCTGCCATGTAACACCTATCAGGTTAGCAAGCGGGAGCCTTGCGGCTCCCGCTGCGGCTTACCAGGTTTGGGTGGCCTTGAACTTCTCGATACCAGCCTTCAGGCCAGCGTCGATTTCGTCATTGAAGTCACCTTTAACGTTGATCTTGGCCATCAAATCGGCGTGATCGCGGTTGAAGAAAGCGATCAGCGCTTGTTCGAAGCTGCCGATCTTGGTGATTTCGATGTCGGTCAGGAACCCACGCTCAGCGGCATACAGCGACAGCGACATGTCGGCGATCGACATTGGCGCGTATTGCTTCTGCTTCATCAGCTCGGTAACGCGCTGACCATGCTCAAGTTGCTTGCGGGTCGCTTCGTCCAGGTCAGAAGCGAACTGGGCGAATGCCGCCAGTTCACGGTACTGAGCCAGAGCGGTACGGATACCACCGGACAGCTTCTTGATGATCTTGGTCTGAGCGGCACCACCCACACGGGATACCGAAACACCGGCGTTCACTGCAGGGCGGATGCCCGAGTTGAACATGGCCGATTCCAGGAAGATCTGACCGTCGGTGATGGAAATCACGTTGGTCGGAACGAACGCGGAAACGTCGCCAGCCTGGGTTTCGATGATCGGCAGTGCGGTCAGGGAACCGGTTTTGCCGGTCACTGCGCCGTTGGTGAACTTCTCTACGTACTCTTCCGAAACGCGGGATGCGCGCTCCAGCAGACGGGAGTGGAGATAGAACACGTCGCCTGGGTAAGCTTCACGGCCTGGTGGACGGCGCAGCAGCAGGGAAATCTGGCGGTAAGCCACTGCTTGCTTGGACAGATCGTCATAAACGATCAGCGCGTCTTCACCGCGGTCGCGGAAGAATTCACCCATGGTGCAACCGGAGTACGGAGCCAGGAATTGCAGTGCTGCAGATTCCGAAGCGCTCGCTGCAACGATGATGGTGTTAGCCAGTGCACCGTTTTCTTCCAGCTTGCGAACCACGTTGGCGATGGTCGATTGCTTCTGACCGATTGCCACGTAGACGCAGAAAATGCCGCTGTCTTTCTGGTTGATGATCGCGTCGATCGCCAGAGCGGTTTTACCGATCTGACGGTCACCGATGATCAGCTCACGCTGGCCACGGCCGACAGGGATCATGGCATCGACAGCCTTGTAGCCAGTCTGTACAGGCTGGTCTACCGACTTACGCCAGATCACGCCCGGAGCAACTTTCTCGACCGCGTCGGTCTCGGTGTTGCCCAGTGGACCTTTGCCGTCAACAGGGTTACCCAGTGCGTCGACAACGCGACCCAGCAGTTCCTTACCAACCGGAACTTCGAGGATGCGGCCGGTGCACTTGGCGCTCATGCCTTCAGCCAGAGTCGTGTATGCGCCCAGTACAACGGCACCTACGGAGTCTTGCTCCAGGTTGAGGGCCATACCGTAGACGCCGCCCGGAAACTCGATCATCTCGCCGTACATGACGTCGGCCAGACCGTGAATCCGCACGATACCGTCAGATACGCTGACGACAGTGCCTTCGTTACGGGCTTGGGAGGTCACATCGAGCTTTTCGATGCGGCCCTTGATAATTTCACTTATTTCGGAAGGATTGAGTTGCTGCATTGCTCTGCTGCCCCTTCAAACTCAAGATTTCAATGCTTCGGCAAGTTTCGCGATTTTGCCGCGAATCGAGCCATCGATAACCAGGTCGCCGGCGCGGATAACGACACCACCTATAAGGGCAGCATCCTCCGCAACTTGCAGGCGCACTTCCCGGTTGAGTCGTGCACTGAGAACCTTGGCGAGTTTGTCTTGCTGTTCTTGGTTCAATGCAAAAGCACTGGTCACTTCAACGTCTACCGATTTCTCTTGTTCGGCCTTGTACAGGTCGAAAAGAGCGGCGATCTCCGGCAGAAGCGGGAGACGGTCGTTTTCAGCAACGACATTGATGAAGTTCTGTGCCTTGGCATCAAACTTGTCGCCGCACACGTCAATGAACGTGGCGGCCTTTTCTGCGCTCGTCAGTCGCGGGGCCTTGAGCACGCGCTGCATGGTGTCATCTTGTGACACCGCTGCAGCCAGGCCGAGCATGGCTGACCAATTGGCCAGTTGCTGGTGGGCCTGAGCGTGCTCGAAGGCCGCCTTAGCGTAAGGTCGGGCCAACGTGGTCAGTTCTGCCATGATCGCCCTCGCTTAGATTTCAGCAGCCAGTTGGTTAACCAGCTCTGCGTGCGCGTTTTGATCGATTGTGGCACCCAGGATCTTCTCGGCGCCGCCGACAGCCAGCAAGCCCACTTGGGCGCGCAGCTTGTCTTTGACACTGTTCAGTTCCTGTTCGATCTCGGCTTGAGCCTGAACCTTCACACGGTCAGCGTCGACACGGGCCTTTTCAACGGCCTCTTCGACAATCTGGTTACCGCGTTTCTTGGCTTGCTCGATGATTTCAGCTGCCTGAGCTTTCGCTTCGCGCAGTTGCTGACCCGCTTTCTCTTGGGCCAACTCCAGGTCGCGAGCTGCACGGCTGGCAGCGTCCAGACCATCAGCGATCTTCTTTTGACGTTCGTGCAGAGCTGCGATGACCGGAGGCCATACGAACTTCATGCAGAACAGTACAAAAATCAGGAACGCAACGGACTGGCCAATCAGGGTCGCATTAATGTTCACGCCAACACCTCGCAGTTACGTTGTCCATCACACCAAATCACTCGGAAAATCCGAATGATTAGCCAGCGATTTGACCAACGAACGGGTTCGCAAAGGTGAAGAACAGAGCGATACCAACACCGATCATGGTTACGGCGTCGAGCAGACCGGCAACGATGAACATTTTAACTTGCAGCATTGGAACCATTTCTGGCTGACGCGCTGCGCCTTCCAGGAACTTGCCGCCCAGCAGGCCGAAACCAATTGCGGTACCCAGTGCGCCCAGGCCGATCAACAGTGCAACAGCGATAGCGGTTAGACCAACTACAGTTTCCATCTTTCCTCCCGACTTTTACGTCGTATGGTTTAGGTTTTTTAGATTAAAGCGGTAAAACAAATCGTTTCATGGTGCCCCGTGAGGAGCCCCTTCCCGTTTGACCGGGAAGGACATCAGACTAGTCGAGACTGGTCTTAATGGTTTTCTTCGTGCGCCATCGACAGGTAGACGATGGTCAGCATCATGAAGATGAACGCCTGCAGGGTGATGATCAGGATGTGGAACACAGCCCACGCCCACTGCAGGACAACACCCAGGCCGCTCAGCCAGAGCAGGCCGCTGCCGAACATCACAGCGATCAGGATGAACACCAGCTCGCCGGCATACATGTTGCCGAACAGACGCAGAGCCAGAGAGATCGGTTTGGCGATCAGGGTCACGAATTCCAGCAGGAAGTTCACCGGGATCAGCAGGGCCTGAACGAAGATGTTCTTGCTGCCGAACGGGTGCAGGGTCAGCTCGCCGATGAAGCCGCCGAGGCCCTTGACCTTGATGCTATAGAAAATGATCAGTGCGAAAACCGAGAACGCCATGCCCAGGGTCGCGTTCGGGTCGGTAGTCGACACGGCGCGGAACGGGATGTGGTGGTCGCCGGAGATCAGGATGGCCAGCTGAGGAATCCAGTCGACCGGTACCAGGTCGACGGCGTTCATCAGGAACACCCAGACGAAGATGGTCAGTGCCAGCGGTGCGATCACCGGGCTACGGCCATGGAAGCTGTCTTTCACGCTGCCATCGACGAATTCGACCAGGACTTCAACGAAGTTCTGCAGTGCACCCGGCTGACCGGAAGTCGCCTTTTTTGCCGCCATGCGGAAAAGAAGAACGAAGATCAGACCCAGCGCGACCGACCAGCCGAGGGTATCGACGTGGAAAGCCCAGAAGCCCATTTCCTTGGCTTCTGCTGCGGTGTGGGCAAAGCCCCAGCCGCCGTTGGGTAGCTGACCGAAGGTCAGGTTCTGCAAGTGGTGCTGGATATAGCCCGAAGCGGTTGTTTCTGCCATGGTTGCCTCAAACGCCCTAAGGTCTCGAAAGTCTTGTTCTCATCAGCAGGGGAGCGAACCAGCTGACCGACTGAGTCAGCACGAAGGCGCCGAATACAGCGATCGGCGCCAGTGGCTTCACACCTGCAAACACCAGTGCAAACAGCACTGCCGTCAAAATCAGTTTGCCTGCCTCGCCGGCATAGAAAGACCGGACGATGGACTGGGCTGCTCGGGCGCCGGAAAACCGAAATGCCTTGTGAGCGAAATATACATTGGGCAGCAAGGCTATCAGGCCTCCGCAAAGTCCCGAGTATCCGGCAACGACTCCGTGCCATTGCCAGAGCGCCAAAGCGGCAACGAGCAAAATGACAAATTGAGCCATTAACACCGGAAAAACCGCCAGGCGATGGAACGGCAGGCGGTTTGGCTTGCGGGTTTCCATCACTATTGCTCTCCAATGGTCGGCTGCCGAAATTCAATAACTTGGCATAATTTGTGCCGACAAAATGCGCGCAGAGTATAGGGGCGGTTCTGCCCCTATTCAACTGTCAGGTAGTGATTTCCGACTGCGCGCTACAAGAGGAATTGTTTCAGCGGATGTGTGCGAGCACACCTTGAAGCTCGTCGAGGGAGTTGTAACCAATCACCAACTGACCCTTTCCCTTCTTCCCGTGGCGGATCTGCACCGCAGAGCCTAGGCGCTCGGCCAGACGTTGCTCGAGGCGAGCGATATCCGGGTCGGGTTTGGACGGTTCGACCGGCTCCGGTTTGCCACTCAACCACTGACGAACCAGTGCCTCGGTTTGGCGCACGGTGAGGCCGCGTGCGACAACATGTCGCGCCCCTTCCACCTGCTGATTGTCCGGCAGACCGAGCAATGCACGGGCATGACCCATTTCCAGGTCGCCGTGGGACAGCATGGTCTTGATGACTTCCGGCAATGCAATCAGGCGCAACAGATTGGCCACGGTGACCCGGGACTTACCCACAGCCTCGGCGACCTGTTGCTGGGTGAGCTGGAATTCCTGCTGCAAGCGCTGCAGGGCCACCGCTTCTTCGATAGGGTTCAGGTCTTCGCGCTGGATGTTCTCGATCAGCGCGATGGCGATCGCGGTTTCATCCGGCACGTCGCGAACCATAGCAGGAATGGTTTCCTGGCCGGCCTGCTGACTGGCGCGCCAGCGACGTTCGCCGGCGATGATTTCAAAACGACCACCACCAATCGGGCGAACCACGATCGGCTGCATCACGCCCTGGGCCTTGATCGACTGCGCCAGCTCTTCCAGCGCCTGCGGATCCATGTCCCGACGTGGCTGATACTTGCCGCGCTGCAGCAGGTCCAGTGGCAGGTGCTGCAACTCACGGCTGTCAGCCTGCGCCGCTTGTTCTTCCAGCGCGCTGACAGTCGGACCGCTCAGCAGTGCATCCAGTCCTCGTCCGAGACCTCGTTTCTTGACGGCCATGGGGATTCCTTAAGTTGGCTGGGCAGCGGCGATGCGTGAATTTTTGCGCTGACGGCGAACCATCTCGCCCGCCAGGGCCAGATAGGCCAGCGCGCCACGCGATTGCTTGTCGTAGGCCAGCGCCGGCATGCCGTAGCTTGGCGCTTCGGCCAGACGGATGTTGCGTGGGATCACCGTATCGTACAACTGATCGCCGAAGTGTTCCTTGAGCTGGGCCGAAACGTCGTTCATCAGGCTCAGACGCGGGTCATACATGGTCCGCAGCAGGCCTTCGACTTTCAGGTTCGGATTCAGCAGTTCGGCGATGCGCTTGATGTTATCCACAAGGTCGCTCAAACCTTCGAGCGCAAAGTACTCGCACTGCATGGGGATAATCACCCCGTCAGCAGCGACCAGTGCGTTCAGTGTGAGCATCGACAGCGACGGCGGGCAGTCGATCAGGATGTAATCGTAGTTTTCACGGATCGGCGCCAGCGCACTGCGCAGACGGCTTTCCTTCATCTGCATTTCCAGCAGCACCACTTCGGCCGCCGTCAGGTCGCGGTTGGCCGGCAGCAGTTGATAACCGCCGTGTTCCGAATAGTGCATGGCCTGGGCCAGATCGCATTCGCCGATCAGCAGGTCGTAGACCGAGTTTTCCAGGCCATGTTTATCCACACCGCTACCCATGGTGGCGTTGCCCTGTGGATCGAGATCGATCAACAGCACCCGGCGCTTGGTCGCGACCAGGGATGCTGCGAGGTTGATGCAGGTGGTGGTCTTGCCCACACCGCCCTTCTGGTTCGCTATCGCGAATACCTTAGCCATTCTTGCTTGTGTTCCCAATCATGCCGTGCGGCGCAGTATCAGCAGATGGCGTTGGCCTTGGCAACCGGGTACGGCCAGGGCGTGTTCGCTATCGAGTTTGAAGTCTGCCGGCAATGCTACCAGCTCATCGGCCGGATGGACGCCCTTCATTGCAAGCCAGCGCGTATCGGCGTCGCCGAGGTGGCGAGTCCAGTTGGTGAAGTTCTCCATGCTGCTGAACGCCCGGGAAATGATCCCGTTGAACGGCTGTGCAGGCTGGAATGCTTCGACGCGACTGTGGATAACTTGCAGGTTATCCAGTTTGAGTTCGAGTTTGACCTGGGTCAGGAAGCGGGTTTTCTTGCCGTTGCTGTCCAGGCAGGTCACTTGCGAGTCCGGATACAGGATCGCCAGAGGAATTCCCGGCATGCCGCCGCCGCTGCCGACATCCAGCCAGCGGCCGTTTTCGATGAACGACATCACGCTGAGGCTATCGAGCAAGTGACGGGAAACCATTTCGTCCGGATCGCGAACGGCGGTCAGGTTGTAGGCCTGGTTCCATTTGATCAACAGGGCCAGATAACCCAGCAGCAATTCGTGCTGGGTTTCAGTGAGATTGACACCGAGCTCGCGGGCTCCTGTGGATAACTCTTCGGCGTGTTGCGAAGTGACCTTAGAACTCAAGCGCTTTGCTCCAACTGACGGCCCGCGCCGCGTTTTTTCAAATGAATCATCAACAGCGAAATCGCTGCCGGGGTCACACCCGGGATCCGCGAAGCCTGGCCCAGCGTCTCGGGACGAGTCGCGCCAAGCTTGCTCTGGATCTCCTTGGAGAGACCGGAAATGTTGGTGTAATCGATATCCACAGGCAGTTTCGTGTCTTCACTGGCGCGCAGACGGGCGATTTCGTCCTGTTGACGGTCGATGTAACCGGCGTATTTGGTCTTGATCTCGACCTGTTCGGCGACCTGTGGATCTTCGGCGCCCTGCCCGGTCACTTCGACCAGACCAGCGTAGTCGATTTCCGGACGGCTCAAGAGATTGAGCAGGTTGTATTCGTGAGTCAGCGGCGTGCCGAATTTCTCGGCAATCGCATCGCCCTGCTGAGTGCCCGGACGAACCCAGGTGCTTTTCAGGCGTTGCTCTTCGAGCTCGATGCTTTCGCGTTTCTTGCAGAACGCCGCCCAACGCGCGTCATCGACCAGACCCAGTTCGCGACCTTTTTCGGTCAGACGCAGGTCGGCGTTGTCCTCACGCAGGATCAGGCGGTACTCGGCACGGGAAGTGAACATGCGGTACGGCTCTTGGGTACCTAGGGTAATCAGGTCGTCGACCAATACCCCGATGTACGCTTCATCGCGACGCGGGCACCAGGCTTCTTTGCCTTTCGCACGCAGTGCAGCGTTGGCACCGGCGAGCAAACCCTGGGCGCCGGCTTCTTCGTAACCGGTGGTGCCGTTGATCTGGCCAGCGAAGAACAGACCGCCGATGACTTTGGTTTCCAGGCTGTACTTCAGGTCGCGCGGATCGAAGTAGTCGTACTCGATCGCATAGCCCGGACGCACGATGTGAGCGTTTTCCATGCCGCGAATCGATTGCACGATCTGCAATTGCACGTCGAACGGCAGGCTTGTGGATATCCCGTTCGGATACAGCTCATGGGTGGTCAGGCCTTCCGGCTCGATGAACACCTGATGGCTTTCCTTGTCGGCAAAGCGGTGAATCTTGTCCTCGATCGACGGGCAATAACGCGGGCCGATGCCTTCGATTTCGCCTGCAGCGGAATACATGGGCGAACGGTCGAGGTTCGCGGCAATGATTTCGTGGGTACGGGCGTTGGTGTGGGTGATCCAGCAACTGACTTGCCGCGGATGTTGTTCCTTGTTGCCCATGAACGACATCACCGGGATCGGCGTATCACCTGGTTGCTCGGTCATCACCGAGAAATCCACAGACTTGCCGTCGATACGTGGTGGCGTACCGGTTTTCAGGCGACCGACACGCAGCGGCAGTTCACGCAGACGATGCGCCAGGGCGATCGATGGTGGATCACCGGCGCGACCACCGGAAAAATTCTGCAGACCTATGTGGATAAGTCCGCCCAGGAACGTACCGGTGGTCAACACCACGGAATCCGCGAAGAAACGCAGTCCCATTTGGGTGACGACACCGCGTACTTGTTCCTGCTCGACGATCAGGTCGTCAGCGGCCTGTTGAAATATCCACAGGTTCGGCTGGTTTTCCAAAATTTCGCGGACAGCGGCCTTGTACAAAATCCGGTCGGCTTGCGCACGGGTTGCACGTACGGCCGGGCCTTTGCGGCTGTTCAACACGCGAAACTGGATACCGCCCAGATCGGTGGCCATGGCCATCGCGCCGCCGAGGGCGTCGATTTCCTTGACCAGATGGCTTTTGCCAATGCCACCGATGGCCGGGTTGCAACTCATGGCACCGAGGGTTTCCACGTTATGCGTCAGCAGAAGGGTTTTTGCACCCATGCGTGCTGAGGCCAGTGCTGCCTCGGTACCGGCATGACCGCCGCCGATGACGATCACTTCAAAACGGGAAGGGAAATCCACCACGCACCTCGTGCCTGCTTAAGTAGGTAATTCAGGAATAGTTTGAGATCAGGTTTCTGGACCTGGTCGGCAAGTATAGGGACTTCGCCCTTCCTAAAGAACCCTTTGCACAAAATTTAACCAGCTGTGGAGAACTCACGGTTAAAAGAATAAAAAAGAGAGAAATTTATAAAACCTTTGTTTTAAAGCTTATTCTTACTGCCCATAATTTCTGTGGATAGATTTCTACAGGCCTTTATTTTCAATGTGTACAGGGATTCAAAACCCTGTGGCCATGTCACCATGAGGCCCTTGGATAACCGGTGTAAGCCTGTGGATGAATGAGGTGGTTATCCACAGTGGCAGTTATGTTCAGTTTTCAGGCCCTGTTATCAACTGCCCTTAGCGGCAGTTATTCACAGGGCTTAATCCACAGAAATCGGATGAATGAAGGAATCGCGGACACGGAAAATCCGCTCAGGAACAGAAATCTGTTCGGCAATGGAGGAAGGAAATACGAGGAAGGAGGACAGACAGGTCGCGAACGGACCTGTCTGTGGACAACGGAAGGATTATTTACCGATGCAGAAGCTGGAAAAGATCCGTCCCAGCAGATCATCGGAGCTGAAGGCGCCGGTGATTTCCCCGAGAGACTGCTGGGCCTGACGCAGGTCTTCGGCCAACAGCTCACCAGCACCCGCCAAGGTCAGTTGGGCACGTCCATGTTCCAGGGCATCACTGGCATGACGCAGGGCTTCGAGGTGTCGGCGGCGTGCGCTGAAGCTGCTTTCCGATGTTTGTTCATAGCCCATGCAGGCCTTGAGGTGATCACGCAGCAGATCCAGACCTTCACCGGCGGATTTGGCGCTCAGACTGATCGTCACGTGGCCATCGTCACTGACTTCCAGGGCAATGGGTTCACCGGTGAGATCAGCCTTGTTACGAATCAGGGTGACCTTCGCCGGATCTGGCCGTGTTTCAAGGAATTCCGGCCAGAGGGCGAACGGATTGGCGGCCTCTGGTGCAGTGGCATCGACGACCAGCAGCACTCGGTCAGCTTCGCCAATGGCTTTCAAAGCTCGCTCAACGCCGATCTTTTCCACATGGTCATCGGTATCGCGCAGGCCAGCGGTATCCAGAACATGCAGCGGCATGCCATCGATGTGGATATGTTCGCGCAGGATGTCCCGGGTGGTGCCGGCAATTTCGGTCACGATGGCGGCTTCACGACCGGCCAATGCGTTTAGCAGGCTGGATTTGCCGGCATTCGGACGACCGGCAATCACCACGGTCATGCCGTCACGCAGCAATGCGCCTTGCCCGGCTTCGCGCATTACGGTGGATAACTCGTTACGAACCTTGTCGAGCATGCTCAGGACGTGGCCGTCGGCGAGGAAGTCGATTTCTTCTTCCGGGAAGTCGATAGCCGCTTCGACATAGATCCTCAGGCCGATCAGCTGTTCGGTGAGGTTATGCACACGCTGGGAGAACGCCCCCTGCAGAGAGCGCAAGGCATTGCGTGCGGCCTGTGCAGAACTGGCTTCGATCAGGTCGGCAATGGCCTCTGCCTGCGCCAGGTCGAGTTTGTCATTGAGGAAGGCGCGTTCGCTAAATTCGCCGGGACGGGCCAGACGGCAGCCCAGTTCCAGACAACGCTTGAGCAACATGTCGAGGACGATCGGGCCACCGTGACCCTGCAGTTCCAGTACGTCTTCGCCGGTGAACGAGTTCGGCCCGGGGAAATACAGCGCCAGACCTTCATCCAGAACCTGTTGATCGTCACTGAAGAATGGGCCGTAGTGGGCAAACCGTGGTTTCAGTTCACGGCCGCTGATGGCTTTGGCCGCAACACTGGCCAGCGGCCCGGAAATTCGAACGATGCCCACGCCGCCACGGCCCTGGGCGGTAGCGACGGCTGCGATGGTTTCACGAGGTGCGCTCATAAACCGGTATCCAGACAAAAATGGCAGATAGCAAAACGCCCCACTAGGGGGCGTTTTGAGTGGTGTTATCCACAGAGTAAGTTACGCCTCGGCTTTTTTCGTCGCCGCTTCGATCTTACGCGTGATGTACCACTGTTGGGCAATCGACAGGCAGTTGTTCACAACCCAGTACAGCACCAGACCCGCCGGGAACCACAGGAAGAAGAAGGTGAAGATGATTGGCATCATTTTCATCACCTTGGCCTGCATCGGATCCGGAGGTGTAGGGTTCAGACGCTGCTGGATGAACATGGTCGCGCCCATGATGATCGGCAGGATGAAGAACGGATCCTTGATCGACAGGTCGGTAATCCACAGCATGAAAGGCGCCTGGCGCATTTCAACGCTTTCCAGCAGAACCCAGTACAGGGAAAGGAAAACCGGCATCTGCACCAGGATCGGCAAGCAGCCACCCAGCGGATTGATCTTCTCTTTCTTGTACAGCTCCATCATGGCTTGCGACATTTTCTGCCGGTCATCGCCATGTTGCTCTTTCAGTGCAGCCAGTTTCGGAGCCACGGCGCGCATGCGGGCCATCGACTTGTAGCTGGCGGCCGACAGAGGGAAGAAGATCCCTTTGATCAGCATGGTCAGGAAGATGATCGACCAGCCCCAGTTGCCGACGATGCTGTGGATATGTTGCAGCAGCCAGAAGATTGGCTGGGCAATGAACCACAGAATGCCGTAGTCGACAGTCAGTTCCAGACCTGGGGACAACTCTTTCAGCACAGCCTGGCTCTTCGGACCGGCGTAAAGAACAGCGCTGGTCTCGACTTTCGCACCCGGTGCAGCGGTCAACGAAGGACCGGTGTAACCGATGATGTAGTTGCCTTTGCTGTCTTTACGGGTCTGGACGATGTTGTTTTCGCCCTTCGGAGCAACCCATGCAGTCACGAAGTAGTGTTGCAGCCAGGCTACCCAGCCACCGGTGACGGTTTCCTTGAGCTGACCTTTGTCCATGTCCTTCATGGACACTTTCTTGTACGGCTCGGAACTTGTCCACAGGGCGGCGCCCAGGTAAGTCGCGGTACCGGTAGCAGTGGTCGACGAAGGATCGGCGCTTGCATCGCGTTTCAGCTGGGCAAACATCGAACCGGACCAGGGCTGAGCACTCTGGTTGTCGATCAGATAAGTGACGGTCACGTCATACAGGCCACGTTTCAGAGTGAAACGCTTGATGTAATTGACGCCGTCCTTGCTGAACTTCAGGTCGACGACCAGTTGGTCCTGACCGTCAGCCAGTTGATAAGTCTTCTTCTCCGAGGAGTAGATCGGACGACCGGCCGGGTTTGCATCCGGACCATTGGTGCCAATCAGACCGCTCTGTGCCAGATAAGTACGTTCGCCACCGTTGTCGAACAGCTGGAACGGAACGTCCGGACGATCCTGACGACGTGGATACAGCGGCAAGGTCAGCTGGGCAACATCGCCACCTTGTGGATCGATCGCGAGATCGAGCACGTCGGTTTTGATCTGGATCAGATCCTTGCTGACGGCGACCGGCGTTTCGGCAGGTGCGCTGGTATCGCTTGCGGCGCGCGGAATATCGTCACTGGCAGCAGCATTATTGCCAGTGGCGGTGTCCGGCAAACCGGATGTAGTCGTACTGGAAGCAACATTCTGAGTCGGCAGGGCAGCCTGGCCATAGTCCTGGTTCCATTTAAGGACCATGACGTAGGACACGATTGCCAGGGCGACGATCAGGATCGTGCGTTTGATATCCATGATTACTCGGCCATCGAAGAAGAACGGGAGGTAGGGATAGGTGGAACCGGGTCATAACCACCGGGATTCCACGGATGACAGCGACCTAAACGACGAAAGGTCAGCCAGCCACCGCGCAGAAGGCCATGATTTTCGATGGCTTCATACGCGTAGCAAGAACAACTGGGGTAGAAACGACAGTGACTGGCCATCAGGGGACTAATGGCGTAGCGATAAAACTGGATCGGAACGAGTGCCAGTTTACGCATCTGGACTGTCTACCCCTACAGTTTCGGTTTTGACTGCTGGTACCGGCTTGTTACGTGCCAGACGTTTCCAGAGTTTGCCGAAATGCTGAATCAATTCGGGGTTTTCTACGTCACCCAAACCTTTGCGCGCGACGATAACGATGTCCCAGCCGACCAGTGAATCCTGGTGCAGGCGAAACGATTCGCGCATAAGACGTTTGAGGCGATTGCGCTCGACGGAGAGCTTGACGCTCTTTTTCCCGATAACCAGCCCGAGACGGGGGTGATCGAGATCGTTGTTGCGCGCAAGGAGCAGGAGATTTTTCCCCGGAACCTTGCCGGTAGGGGAGTCAAAGACTACCTTGAAATGCCGGGGAGTAAGCAGACGCTTTTCCCGACTGAAGTCCTGACTCACCTCCAGTGCCGGATTATCAAACTGCCAGACGTGCGCGGCCTTTGGCGCGACGACGCGACAGTACGGCACGACCGTTCTTGGTAGCCATGCGAGCACGGAAACCGTGGGTACGAGCGCGTTTGATAGTGCTTGGTTGGAAAGTACGTTTCATGTCGTGTTACCTGGTTCGTCCACAACGGGCCGGAATGGCCCCCGTTTTAAGAGACCGGGGATTCTAGAGAAAGCAAGCCAATAGGTCAATTTCCAACCAACGTTTCCTTATAAATAGATCTTCGGAGCTGCCAGGACCTGATTACCTGTTTGCCAAAGATAAAAATAAAGAAGGGAATTATTTAAAGCTTTTCTGTAAAGCTTGTAAAAGCTAGGCACGCCCTTCTCTGTGGATAACTGGCTCAAGGCCTTGTTTCAAGCGGTGTACAGAGAATGACAACTACAGTGGAAAACCGTGTTCAGCCTGTGCTGCGCTGTCGGATAACCTGTGTGTGGAACTGGTGGTTATCCACAGGCTGGTTATCCACCGACTTTCGCCCCCAGTTGTCCAGTGTGCTCAGATAGGGTTATCCACAGAGCTTATACACACACCGTCGGTCGCCTTTTTCGCGTTTAACGCATTGATAAATCATGTCCACCGGGCAACCTGCATGTGGATAAGTGGACGACTGGCCGCTACAATGGCCGCTTGTTTTTGCCTCACCGGCTTTCAACTTAGGGGATATCCGTGTCAGTGGAACTTTGGCAGCAGTGCGTGGAGCTTTTGCGCGAAGAGCTGCCTGCCCAACAATTCAACACCTGGATCCGTCCACTACAGGTCGAAGCCGAAGGCGACGAGTTGCGCGTCTACGCACCGAACCGTTTTGTTCTGGACTGGGTCAACGAAAAGTACCTGGGACGCGTCCTTGAACTGCTGGATGAGCATGGCAACGGTCTGGCACCGTCGCTCTCCTTATTAATAGGCAGCAAACGCAGTTCGGCGCCGCGTGCCGCACCGAATGCGCCATTGGCTGCTGCACAAGTGTCCCAGGCTCAGGCCAATACCGCGCCGGCCAGTGCGCCAGCACCAGCTCCGACGCCTGCGTCGACCAAGCGCTCGACGCAGAAAACCGAAGAAATCAGTGAAGAGCCGTCCCGCGACAGCTTCGATCCGATGGCCGGTGCCGCTTCGCAACAGGCCCCGGTGCGCGCCGAACAGCGCACCGTGCAGGTCGAAGGCGCGCTCAAGCACACCAGCTACCTCAACCGCACCTTCACCTTCGAGAATTTCGTCGAAGGTAAATCCAACCAGCTCGCCCGTGCGGCGGCCTGGCAGGTGGCAGACAACCCGAAGCACGGCTACAACCCGCTCTTCCTTTATGGTGGCGTGGGTCTGGGTAAGACGCACTTGATGCACGCGGTGGGTAACCATCTATTAAAGAAGAACCCGAATGCCAAGGTCGTGTACCTGCATTCCGAGCGTTTCGTGGCCGACATGGTCAAGGCGCTGCAACTGAACGCGATCAACGAGTTCAAGCGTTTCTACCGCTCGGTGGACGCCTTGCTGATCGACGACATTCAGTTCTTCGCCCGCAAGGAACGTTCCCAGGAAGAGTTTTTCCACACCTTCAACGCCCTGCTTGAAGGTGGCCAGCAGGTCATTCTCACGAGTGACCGCTATCCGAAAGAAATCGAAGGCCTTGAAGAGCGCCTCAAATCCCGCTTCGGCTGGGGCCTGACGGTTGCCGTCGAGCCGCCGGAACTGGAAACCCGCGTAGCGATCTTGATGAAAAAGGCCGACCAGGCCAAAGTCGAGTTGCCACACGATGCGGCGTTCTTCATTGCCCAGCGTATTCGCTCCAACGTCCGTGAGCTGGAAGGCGCGCTGAAACGCGTGATCGCCCACTCGCACTTCATGGGCCGCGACATCACGATCGAGTTGATTCGCGAATCCCTGAAAGACCTGTTGGCGCTGCAGGACAAACTGGTCTCTGTGGATAACATTCAGCGCACCGTCGCCGAGTACTACAAGATCAAGATCTCCGACTTGCTGTCCAAGCGCCGTTCGCGTTCGGTCGCTCGTCCGCGTCAGGTGGCCATGGCATTGTCCAAGGAACTGACCAACCACAGCCTGCCGGAAATCGGCGATGTGTTTGGCGGCCGCGACCACACGACCGTGTTGCACGCCTGCCGCAAGATCAACGAACTTAAGGAATCCGACGCGGACATCCGCGAGGACTACAAGAACCTGCTGCGTACACTGACCACTTGATGAACACCAGCGCAGCTTATTAAGGCAAGGGACTAGACCATGCATTTCACCATTCAACGCGAAGCCCTGTTGAAACCCCTGCAACTGGTCGCAGGCGTCGTCGAGCGCCGACAGACCTTGCCGGTACTGTCCAACGTGCTGCTGGTTGTCGATGGCCAGCAACTGTCGCTGACCGGTACCGACCTGGAAGTCGAGCTGGTCGGTCGCGTGCAACTCGAGGAGCCGGCTGAAACAGGTTCCATTACCGTGCCTGCGCGCAAGCTGATGGACATCTGCAAGAGCTTGCCGAACGATGCGCTGATCGACATCAAGGTCGACGAGCAGAAGTTGGTGGTGAAAGCCGGCCGTAGCCGTTTCACCCTGTCGACCCTGCCGGCCAATGATTTCCCGACTGTGGAAGAAGGCCCGGGTTCGCTGACCACCAGCCTTGAGCAAAGCAAGCTGCGTCGCCTGATCGAACGCACCAGTTTCGCCATGGCCCAACAGGACGTCCGTTACTACCTCAACGGTATGTTGCTGGAAGTGTCGACTGGTGTGATCCGTGCCGTGGCTACCGACGGTCACCGTCTGGCCATGTGCTCGATGCAGGCCGACATCGGTCAGCAGGAACGCCATCAGGTGATCGTGCCGCGTAAAGGCATTCTCGAACTGGCGCGTCTGCTCACCGAGCCGGACGGTAACGTCAGCATCGTCCTGGGTCAGCACCACATCCGTGCGACCACTGGCGAATTCACCTTCACCTCGAAACTGGTCGACGGCAAGTTCCCGGACTACGAGCGCGTTCTGCCAAAAGGTGGCGACAAGCTGGTACTGGGCGATCGTCAGGCGTTGCGCGAAGCGTTCAGTCGTACCGCGATTCTGTCCAACGAGAAATACCGCGGTATCCGTCTGCAACTGGCCAGCGGTCAGTTGAAGATCCAGGCCAACAACCCGGAGCAGGAAGAAGCGGAAGAAGAAGTAGGCGTGGAATACAACGGCGGCTCCCTGGAAATCGGCTTCAACGTGAGCTATCTGCTCGACGTGCTGGGCGTGATGACCACCGAGCAGGTTCGTCTGATCCTGTCCGACTCCAACAGCAGTGCGCTGGTGCAAGAGTCCGACAATGACGATTCGGCTTACGTTGTCATGCCGATGCGTCTGTAATCAGCTGACTCTGGATGTCGCTAAGTCGCGTCTCGGTCACCGCGGTGCGCAATCTGCACCCGGTGACCTTCTCCCCCTCCCCCCGAATCAACATTCTTTACGGCGCCAACGGCAGCGGCAAAACCAGTGTTCTGGAAGCCATTCACCTGCTGGGGCTTGCCCGTTCGTTTCGTAGTACGCGGCTGTTGCCGGTCATCCAATATGAGCAGCTTGCCTGCACCGTATTCGGTCAGGTCGAACTCGCCGAGGGTGGCCACAGCGCACTGGGGATATCCCGCGACCGTCAGGGCGAGTTCCAGATCCGCATCGACGGTCAGAATGCCCGCAGCGCTGCACAACTGGCGGAAATCCTGCCGCTGCAGTTGATCAACCCCGACAGCTTTCGCCTGCTGGAAGGCGCGCCGAAGATTCGCCGGCAGTTCCTCGATTGGGGCGTGTTCCACGTCGAGCCGCGGTTCATGGCGACCTGGCAGCGTTTGCAGAAGGCCTTGCGCCAGAGAAACTCCTGGCTGCGGCATGGTACACTTGACGCCGTTTCGCAAGCGGTTTGGGACAGGGAACTGTGCCAGGCCAGCGCTGAAATCGATGAATACCGCCGCGCTTACATCAAAGCCTTGAAACCAGTCTTTGAACAAACCTTGAGCGAACTGGTTGAGCTCGAAGGTTTGACGCTCAGCTATTACCGAGGCTGGGACAAGGACCGGGAATTGAGCGCTGTACTCGCTGGATCCGTGCAACGGGACCAGCAAATGGGTCATACCCAGGCCGGGCCACAACGGGCTGACTTGCGTCTTAGATTGGGCGCACACAACGCCGCGGACATCTTGTCCCGGGGTCAGCAGAAGTTGGTGGTCTGTGCGTTGCGGATTGCCCAGGGGCATCTGGTGAGCCAGGCCCGACGCGGCCAGTGTATTTATCTGGTGGATGACTTGCCGTCCGAACTGGACGAGAGCCACCGTCGCGCGCTGTGCCGCTTGCTGGAAGACTTACGCTGCCAGGTCTTTATCACCTGTGTAGATCACGAATTATTGAGGGAAGGCTGGCAGACGGAAACGCCAGTCGCTCTGTTCCACGTGGAACAGGGCCGTATCACCCAGACCCACGACCATCGGGAGTGAAGGCATTGAGCGAAGAAAATACGTACGACTCATCGAGCATTAAAGTGCTGAAAGGCCTGGATGCCGTGCGCAAACGTCCCGGTATGTACATTGGTGACACCGACGATGGCAGCGGTCTGCACCACATGGTGTTCGAGGTGGTCGACAACTCGATCGACGAAGCCCTCGCCGGCCACTGCGACGACATCAGCATCATCATCCACCCGGATGAGTCCATCACCGTTAAAGACAACGGCCGTGGCATCCCGGTAGACGTGCACAAAGAGGAAGGCGTTTCCGCCGCCGAGGTCATCATGACCGTCCTCCACGCCGGCGGTAAGTTCGACGACAACTCCTACAAGGTATCCGGCGGTCTGCACGGTGTAGGTGTTTCGGTTGTGAACGCGCTGTCCGAAGAGCTGGTCCTGACCGTTCGCCGCAGCGGCAAGATCTGGGAACAGACCTACGTCCACGGCGTGCCTCAGGCACCGATGGCGATCGTTGGCGACAGCGAAACCACCGGTACCCAGATTCACTTCAAGGCTTCCAGCGAAACCTTCAAGAATATTCACTTCAGCTGGGACATCCTGGCCAAGCGTATTCGCGAACTGTCCTTCCTCAACTCCGGTGTCGGCATCGTCCTCAAGGACGAGCGCAGCGGCAAGGAAGAGCTGTTCAAGTACGAAGGCGGCCTGCGTGCGTTCGTTGAATACCTGAACACCAACAAGACTGCGGTCAACCAGGTGTTCCACTTCAACATCCAGCGTGAAGACGGCATCGGCGTGGAAATCGCCCTGCAGTGGAACGACAGCTTCAACGAGAACCTGTTGTGCTTCACCAACAACATTCCGCAGCGCGACGGCGGCACCCACCTGGTGGGCTTCCGTTCTGCACTGACGCGTAACCTGAACAACTACATCGAGCAGGAAGGTCTGGCGAAGAAGCACAAAGTCGCCACCACCGGTGACGATGCCCGTGAAGGCCTGACCGCGATCATCTCGGTGAAAGTGCCGGATCCGAAGTTCAGCTCCCAGACCAAAGACAAGCTGGTGTCTTCCGAAGTGAAGACCGCGGTCGAACAGGAAATGGGCAAGTACTTCTCCGACTTCCTGCTGGAAAACCCGAACGAAGCCAAACTGGTCGTCGGCAAGATGATCGACGCCGCCCGTGCCCGTGAAGCGGCGCGCAAGGCCCGTGAGATGACCCGTCGCAAAGGCGCGCTGGACATCGCCGGTCTGCCGGGCAAGCTCGCTGACTGCCAGGAAAAAGACCCGGCGCTGTCCGAACTGTACCTCGTGGAAGGTGACTCCGCGGGCGGCTCTGCCAAGCAGGGACGTAACCGCAAGACCCAGGCCATCCTGCCGCTGAAGGGCAAGATCCTCAACGTCGAGAAAGCCCGTTTCGACAAGATGATCTCGTCCCAGGAAGTGGGCACCCTGATCACCGCACTGGGCTGCGGTATCGGTCGCGAAGAGTACAACATCGACAAGCTGCGTTATCACAACATCATCATCATGACCGATGCTGACGTCGACGGTTCGCACATCCGTACCCTGCTGCTGACCTTCTTCTTCCGTCAGTTGCCTGAACTGATCGAGCGCGGCTACATCTACATCGCTCAGCCGCCGCTGTACAAGGTGAAGAAAGGCAAGCAAGAGCAATACATCAAAGACGACGACGCCATGGAAGAGTACATGACGCAGTCGGCCCTGGAAGATGCGAGCCTGCACCTGAACGAAGACGCCCCGGGTATTTCCGGTGAAGCGCTGGAACGTCTGGTGAATGACTTCCGCATGGTGATGAAGACCCTCAAGCGTCTGTCCCGCCTGTACCCGCAGGAGCTGACCGAGCACTTCATCTACCTGCCGGCCGTCAGCCTGGAAATGCTCGGCGACCACGCCAAGATGCAAGACTGGCTGGCCCAGTACGAAGTCCGTCTGCGCACCGTCGAGAAGTCGGGCCTGGTCTACAAGGCCAGCCTGCGTGAAGACCGTGAACGTGGCGTTTGGCTGCCAGAGGTTGAACTGATCTCCCACGGCCTGTCGAACTACGTCACCTTCAACCGCGACTTCTTCGGCAGCAACGACTACAAGACTGTCGTCACCCTCGGCGCTCAACTGAGCACTCTGCTCGACGAAGGCGCGTACATCCAGCGTGGCGAGCGCAAGAAAGCGGTCACCGAGTTCAAGGAAGCCCTGGACTGGCTGATGGCCGAAAGCACCAAGCGCCACACCATCCAGCGATACAAAGGTCTGGGCGAAATGAACCCGGATCAGCTGTGGGAAACCACCATGGACCCAAGCGTGCGCCGCATGCTGAAAGTCACCATCGAAGACGCCATCGGCGCAGACCAGATCTTCAACACCCTGATGGGTGATGCGGTCGAACCTCGCCGTGACTTCATCGAGAGCAATGCTCTGGCGGTGTCCAACCTGGATTTCTGATCCCGGTCGGCACCAACGAAAAGGCCAACGCACAAGCGTTGGCCTTTTTTATTGCCTGCGATTCACTCCCCTGCCGCCACACTCTCCAACCGATATCCATACCCATAAATCGTCAGCAACTGCCAACCCCGATCCGCCGTCAGTCCGAGCTTGTTGCGCAGGCGATAGATATGGGTGTCCAGAGGTCGCGATGTCGACATCTCTTCATGGGGCCAGAACCTTTCATATAGGTAATCCCGTGACAGCGGTCGGCCGAGGTTGCTGAACAGACAATGGGCAAGACGATACTCACGTTCAGTCATGACGATCGGTTTCCCGTCGCGGGTGACGGTGAGTTCGGCATCGTCGAACACAAGATCGTTGAAACGCAAAACCTCGGCCGGGGCGTTACGTTGCAGGCTGTGCCGACGCAATACCGCTGCAACCCGGGCCTTCAGTTCATTGGGCCGAAACGGTTTACTGACGTAATCGTCGGCTCCAGCATTCAGGGCCTGGACGATGTCGCTCTCACCATCGCGGCTGGTGAGCATGATGGCGGCCGGCGGAGCTTCCATGTGTTCGCGGGTCCAGCGCAGCAGTGCCAGGCCGGTGAGGTCGGGCAGTTGCCAGTCGAGGATCAGCAGGTCGAAGGTCTCCCGGCGCAACTGTCGCAGCAGGTCTTCACCGCTTTCGAAGCTGTGCAGTGACCAGGGCTGTCCTCCGGCTTCGGCCATTTGTTGCAGGGTCTGCTCGACCCGGCGCAGTTCGGCGGGTTCATCGTCCAGTATCGCAACGCGCATACGCGGTGGTTCCTTGTCGCTCGGGCAATGGGTGCCGACCGGATCGGCTCACTCCATGCAGTGAAAGTAAGCGGCACGCCGTGGGGTGAGCCGCTATGATTCTTCGGGTCTACGTCCTCAGACCGGCCGCCTATGAAACCATTCAACCCGCCCTGCCCTGTTTCCCATGAATAACCAGCGCCGACACGAAAGTCGTGTACCCAGCCAGGTTCAGCGATTGTTCCGGCAACTGGTGCGCGAGTGGGTGTGGATAAGTCTAGTGCTGTTGCCGCTGACTGCACTGCTTTCCTGGCGTGCGCAGATCAATTTGCATGACCCGGCGGCGTTGATGGGCGCGGGACTCTCGGTAGCCCTGGTCGCGTGCGTACTTGGGTTGCTGCTATGGCGCCCGCGTCTGGCGCTCTGGCTGACATTGGGCGGGATGGCCTGCGTGCTGCTGACCAGTGCGGGGCTGGCGGAGATGAGGCGTTGGTGGTCGCCGACGCCGGCGGTGCTAAGCATGTTGTTCGGTTATTTGATCTGGAACTGGCGACGCCTGAGTGTGGTGCTGACCTACTTCGGCTGGGAGCTGGCGCGGCTGGACAGTGAACCGAAAGTCTTTCCCGAACGGCGCCGGGCGCAGTTTCCCAGCGCCGACCGCTTGCAGGGGCAGATCATGGCGCTTGAGCAAGCCATGAGCCGCACCCGCGATACCCGCCGATTCATTGCCGACGGGCTGGAATATCTGCCGGTCGCGACCCTGATCAGCGATCCACGGGGGCAAGTCTTGTTGGGCAATCGCAAGGCCAGGAGCCTGTTCGATCACAATCTGGTGGGCGAGGATGTGCTCAATCAACTGGCGAGCCTGGGCTATCCGGAGTTGTCCACAGAGCCGCGCCCGCCGCTATCCGAGCTGCCTCTGCTGGAGTTCCGTGATCACAAGGAACGTAGCCTGCGCCTGGAGCGCGCCGCGTTGTTGCCGGTTGATGGCGACCTGCCGATCGGCTGGCTCCTGAGTCTCACCGACCTGAGCGCCGAACGCGCCGCCGAGGAACAGCGCGGTGTGCTGTTGCGCTTTCTGTCCCATGACCTGCGTGCGCCTCATTCGGCGATTCTTGCCCTGCTCGAGGTACACCGGCATCAGACGGGAACGGATTCGCCGCTGTTCGAACAGATTGAGCGCCAGGTTCGGCGGGCGCTGGAACTCACCGACGGCTTCGTTCTGCTGGCCCGGGCCGAATCCGAGGCGTATCAGTTTCAACCGAGCCTGTTCGGGATGCTGGTCATGGACGTGCTGGATCAGGCACTGCCCATCGCCCAGCAAAAACGCATCGAGCTCTTGAGCGACATGGACGAACAATCACACGAGCGCCTGATCCTGGCCGATCAGGGCTTGCTGACCCGCGCACTGTTCAACCTGCTGGAAAATGCAATCAAGTACAGTCCCGCCGGATCCACGGTCGACATGCGTGTCAGCTGCAACGATGGCTGGTTGCGTTGTGAACTGACCGATCAAGGCAAAGGCATCGCTGCGGAGGAACTGCCCGACCTGTTCAGCCAGTACCGGCGCTTTTCTTCTGCACAGGGCATCGACGGCGTGGGCTTGGGATTGTCGATGGTCAAAGCCGTGGTGGATCACCATGGCGGTCGGATCGAGTGCCTGAGCGTGGTCGATCAAGGCACGACGTTCCGTCTGGAGCTGCCGCTGATCGCCGAAGAGCAGGCATAAAAAACCGGCTATATCAGCCGGTTTCCTTACTTCCGAAAAAAACTTATGCACCTTTTACGGTGTTTTATCAGCTTCGGAAATATATAAGTAAATCAGTCACTTAATTTGATAATTCGGGACTTTGCGAACAAACCGTACACAGGTTATCCACAAATCTCATACAGCGATCTGATCGTTCGCAGCCGGTGCCTCAGGGGCCGGAGGCAGCGAGCCCATTTCCCGTTGGGTCTTTTCATTCCACGCCTGCACCCGATCATTCAGATCGGCGATGGCGCGGGGGCCACTGCCCTCGGCATACATCGGCTCCCCGATGACCACGGTGATCACGCCGGACTTTTTGCCCCAACCGATTTTCGGCCAGAACTTGCCGGCATTGTGCGCAATCGGCAGTACTGGAAGCGCGGCATTCACCGCCAATGCGCTGCCGCTGCGGGAGAACTTGCCGATGGTGCCATGAGGAACGCGCGTGCCTTCAGGGAAGATCAGCACCCAGACATTGTCCTTGAGCAGCTCGTCACCCTTCGCCGCGACCTGCTTGAGGGCGGCTTTCGGGTTGTCGCGGTCAATCGCGATCGGCCGCAGCATGGCCATCGCCCAGCCGAAGAACGGCACGTACAGCAATTCGCGCTTGAGCACCTGGCTCAAGGGCGAGAAATAAGCGGAGAGAAAGAATGTCTCCCAGGTGCTCTGGTGGTTCGATTGAATCACGCAGGGCCGGTCAGGCACGTTTTCCGCGCCTTTGATTTCGTAACGGATACCGAGGAACACCTTGGTCAACCACAAGGCGCAGCGGCACCAGTACACGTTGATGAAACGATAGCGCGCCTTGAACGGCAGAAAGGGCGCGATAAAAAAGCTCAGGCTGCACCACAGCAGAGCGGTGGTGCCCAGCAGCAGGTAAAAGAGGAAGATTCTGATGGCCTGCAGTATCGACATGGCGACGTTTACCGTTACGGGCAATGCCCGACTGTTCAAGCGCACTCCCGATCAATCCCTGGTCAGGAACTTCAGAAGCACTCTAGTTGTGGATAAGTTCTGCGGCAATCGCCGCGAGATCGTCAAAAATCAGGGTGCCCACCGGCAAGGTCTTGGCCTGAGTCTTTTCGCCTTTCCCGGTCTTTACCAAAACGGGCTGTGAATCGACGGCTTTGGCGGCCTCCAGGTCACCAAGGCTGTCGCCGACGAACCAGACATTCGTCAGCGAGACGTTGTAATGCTGCGCGATGGTTTTCAACATCCCCGGTTTCGGCTTGCGGCAGTCGCAACCTTCGTCCGGCCCATGCGGGCAATACACGATCAGCCCGACTTCACCGCCCTGCTCCGCCACCAGTTCGCGCAGGCGCGCGTGCATGGCATCGAGGGTGGCGAGGTCGTAGTAGCCGCGAGCAATGCCCGACTGGTTGGTGGCGACCGCCACCGTCCAGCCGGCCTTGCTCAACTGCGCAATCGCTTCGATCGAGCCGGGCAGCGGAATCCACTCTTCCACCGACTTGATGTAGGCGTCGGAGTCGTAATTGATCACTCCGTCCCGATCGAGAATCAGCAGTTTCAACAGCAATCCCTCAACCCAGCAGCGAAATGTCGGCAACGCCCAGGAACAGGCCACGCAGACGCGCCAGCAGCGCGTAGCGGTTGGCCCGCACATTGGCGTCTTCGGCATTGACCATCACCGCGTCGAAGAACGCGTCCACCGGCTCGCGCAGGGCGGCCAGACGTGCCAGCGATTCGTTGTACTGACGCGCCGCGGCCATTGGCTGTACAGCCTGGTCCGCCTGCTGGATCGCCGAGTACAGCGAGAACTCGTTGGCGTTGTCGAAGTACTTGGCCTGGACTTCGGTCGGCACCGAGCCTTCCACCTTGCTCAGCAGGTTCGACACACGCTTGTTCACCGCCGCCAGCGCTGCCGCTTCCGGCAGTTTGCGGAAGGCCTGAACCGCTTGTACACGCTGGTCGAAATCCAGCGCCGAACCCGGCTTCAGGGCACGTACCGACAGGTAGGTGGCGACATCCACGCCTTCGTCTTCGTAACGCGCACGCAGACGGTCGAAGATGAATTCCAGCACCGCGTCGTTCAGGCCGGCAGCCTTGACCTTGGCACCGAACGCATTCACGGCGAACGCCACGGCGTCGTTCAGGTCCAGATCCAGTTGTTTCTCGATCAGGATCCGCAAAACGCCCAGTGCCGCACGGCGCAGGGCATACGGGTCTTTGCTGCCGGTCGGCAGCATGCCGATGCCGAAGATGCCGACCAGGGTGTCGAGCTTGTCGGCGATGGCCACGGCCGCACCGGTCAGGGTGGCAGGCAGTTCAGCGCCGGCACCGCGCGGCATGTATTGCTCGTTCAGCGCCAGGGCGACGTCTTCCGGCTCGCCGTCATTGAGGGCGTAGTAGTAGCCGGCGACACCTTGCATCTCCGGGAACTCGCCGACCATTTCGGTGGCCAGGTCGCACTTGGACAGCAGGCCTGCGCGGGCAGCCCACGAAGCGTTGCCGCCAATGCGTGCGGCGATGTACGCGGCCAGTTTCGAAACACGTTCGGCCTTGTCGTAGACGCTGCCGAGTTTTTCCTGGAACACCACGTTCTGCAGGCGATCGTTGAACGCTTCGAGCTTCTGCTTCTTGTCTTGCTTGAAGAAGAACTCGGCGTCGGTCAGACGTGGGCGAACCACCTTCTCGTTACCGGCGATGATCTGCTGCGGGTCTTTGGATTCGATGTTGGCCACAGTGATGAAACGTGGCAGCAACTTGCCGTCGGCATCCAGCAGGCAGAAGTACTTCTGGTTGTCCTGCATGGTGGTGATCAGTGCTTCCTGCGGCACGTCGAGGAAACGCTCCTCGAACGAGCACACCAGCGGCACCGGCCACTCGACCAGCGCGGTCACTTCGTCGAGCAGCGCCGGCGGCACGATCGCGGTGCCTTCCTGACGGGTCGCCAGCTCTTCGGTGCGCTTGCTGATGATCTCGCGACGCTCGTTGGCATCGGCCAGCACATACGCGGCACGCAGATCAGCCAGGTAGCTCGACGGCGAACCGATGCGCACGCTTTCCGGGTGGTGGAAACGGTGGCCACGGGATTCACGGCCAGCCTTTTGCGCGAGGATCGTGCAGTCGATGACCTGGTCGCCGAGCAGCATCACCAGCCACTGGGTCGGACGCACGAACTCTTCCTTGCGCGCACCCCAACGCATGCGTTTCGGGATCGGCAGGTCGTTCAGCGAGTCTTCGACGATGGTCGGCAGCAGGCTGGCGGTCGGCTTGCCGGCGATGTTCTGGCTGTAGCGCAGTTTCGGACCGCTCTGGTCGATTTCGCTCAGCTCGACGCCGCACTTCTTGGCGAAGCCCAGTGCCGCTTGAGTCGGGTTGCCTTCGGCGTCGAACGCGGCCTGACGCGGCGGGCCGTCGAGGTTGATGCTGCGATCCGGCTGCTGGGTGGCCAGCGCGGTGATCAGCACAGCCAGACGACGCGGCGCGGCGTAGACGGTTTTGGTCTCGTAATTCAGGCCGGCAGCTTGCAGGCCCTTGTCGATACCGGCCAGGAACGCTTCGGCCAGGGTGTTCAGGGCTTTGGGTGGCAGTTCTTCGGTGCCCAGTTCAACCAGAAAATCTTGAGCACTCATTGTGCAGCCTCCAGCTTGGCCAGTACTTCGTCACGCAGGTCCGGGGTTGCCATCGGGAAGCCCAGCTTGGCGCGGGCCAGCAAGTAGGCTTGGGCGACGGAACGCGCCAGGGTGCGAACGCGCAGAATGTATTGCTGACGCGCAGTCACCGAGATCGCCCGGCGCGCATCCAGCAGGTTGAAGGTGTGCGAGGCCTTCAGGACCATTTCGTAGCTTGGCAACGGCAGCGGCTGGTCGAGTTCGATCAGGCGCTTGGCTTCGCTTTCATAGAAGTCGAACAGTTCGAACAGCTTGTCGACGTTGGCGTGTTCGAAGTTGTAGGTGGATTGCTCCACTTCGTTCTGGTGGAACACGTCGCCGTAGGTCACTTTGCCGAACGGACCGTCAGCCCAGACCAGGTCGTAGACCGAGTCCACGCCCTGCAGGTACATGGCCAGACGCTCGAGACCGTAGGTGATCTCGCCGGTCACCGGGTAGCACTCGATGCCGCCCGCCTGCTGGAAGTAAGTGAACTGGGTCACTTCCATGCCGTTCAGCCAGACTTCCCAGCCCAGACCCCAGGCGCCGAGGGTCGGCGATTCCCAGTTGTCTTCGACGAAGCGGATGTCGTGGACCAGCGGGTCCAGACCGACATGCTTGAGGGAGCCCAGGTACAGCTCCTGGAAATTGTCCGGGTTCGGCTTCAGGACTACCTGGAACTGGTAGTAGTGCTGCAGACGGTTCGGGTTTTCGCCGTAACGGCCGTCAGTCGGACGGCGGCTTGGCTGCACGTAAGCGGCGTTCCAGGTTTCCGGGCCGATGGCGCGCAGGAATGTCGCGGTGTGGAAAGTGCCGGCGCCTACTTCCATATCGTAGGGCTGAAGTACCACACAACCTTGCTCGGCCCAGTATTGCTGGAGCGCGAGGATCAAGTCTTGGAAGGTACGCACGGCTGGCGTAGGCTGGCTCACGAAATTCACCTGTTTCTTGGGCTGCGATTTAAAGAGCGGGAGTATACCCGATTCAGTCGCACCTCCACCCCCTGGAGCCTTATGCCACGCTGCTTTTGGTGCAACGAAGATCCGCTGTACATGGCTTACCACGATCAGGAGTGGGGCACGCCGCTACGCGATGCGCAGGGTTTGTTCGAGTTGCTTTTGCTCGAAGGGTTCCAGGCCGGGCTTTCGTGGATCACCGTGCTGCGCAAACGCGAGCGTTATCGCGAGGTGTTGTTCGGCTTCGACGTACAGCGCGTGGCGCAGATGAGCGACGCGGAAATCGACGAATTGATGCTCGATCCGGGAATTATCCGCAACCGCCTCAAGCTCAATGCCGCCCGACGTAACGCCCAGGCCTGGCTGGCGCTGGAAGATCCGGTGGCCTTCCTCTGGTCGTTTGTGGATAACCGCCCGGTGATCAATCATTTCAAGGATCGCAGCGAAGTCCCGGCGATCACCCCGCAAGCCGTGGCCATGAGCAAAGGCCTGAAAAAGGCCGGTTTCACCTTCGTCGGTCCGACCATCTGCTACGCGCTGATGCAGGCTTCGGGAATGGTCATGGACCACACTCAGGACTGCGACCGCTACGCGCAGCTGGTCAACGCCGGTTAGAATGGCCGCCTCGCGCACAGCACAAGATCAGGAGTGACCTGTGGAAAAGTTTAAAGGCGCCATGCTGGTTGGCGCTCTGCGGCTGTTTGCCCTGCTTCCGTGGCGGGCCGTGCAGGCCGTGGGTTCGGCGATCGGCTGGATCATGTGGAAAACCCCCAACCGTTCCCGCGACGTGGTGCGGATCAACCTGGCCAAATGTTTTCCACAGATGGACCCGGCCGAACGCGAGCGTCTGGTCGGCCAGACCCTGAAAGACATCGGCAAGTCCCTGACCGAAAGCGCCTGCGCCTGGATCTGGCCGGCCCAGCGTTCCATCGACCTGGTGCGCGAAGTCGAAGGTCTCGAGGTGCTGAAAGAAGCGCTGGCCTCGGGCAAGGGCGTGGTTGGCATCACCAGTCACCTGGGCAACTGGGAAGTGCTCAACCACTTCTATTGCAGCCAGTGCAAACCGATCATTTTCTACCGGCCGCCGAAGCTCAAGGCTGTGGATGAATTGCTGCGCAAACAGCGCGTGCAACTGGGCAACAAGGTCGCCGCGTCGACCAAGGAAGGCATCCTCAGTGTCATCAAGGAAGTGCGCAAGGGCGGTCAGGTGGGGATTCCTGCGGATCCGGAGCCGGCCGAATCCGCCGGGATCTTCGTGCCGTTTTTCGCCACCCAGGCCCTGACCAGCAAGTTCGTGCCGAACATGCTCGCCGGGGGCAAAGCTGTCGGCGTATTCCTGCACGCCCTGCGCCTGCCGGACGGTTCCGGCTACAAGGTGATCCTCGAAGCGGCGCCGGAAGCCATGTACAGCACCGACACTGAAACCTCCTGCGCTGCGATGAGTCAGGTGGTCGAGCGTTACGTGGCGGCTTACCCGAGCCAGTACATGTGGAGCATGAAGCGCTTCAAGAAGCGTCCGCCGGGCGAGGCGCGCTGGTACTGATCGGCGAGGGGCGTTTGTGGATAACCTGACCAAACGGGTTATCCACAGTCGTCACGGCTTCTGCCGTTCGAGCTTCTTCAGAAACACCGTCATTTCCTTCTCGGCCTGCTTGTCGCCATGGGCCCGGGCCGCTTCCAGCCCCTGCTCCCACGCCTGTCTTGCCGCTGGCAGATCCCCAAGCGCCAGTTGAGCCTTGCCCAACAATTTCCACGCCGCCGAATACTTCGGATCGAAGCCGACGCAACGCTGCAAATGCTCGGCCGCCTTCGCGTTCTCTCCCAGATCCAGATAACCCTTGCCGAGGCCGAAGCGCAGCAGTGAGTTATCCACACCCTTGGCGAGCATTTTTTCCAGGGATTCGATCATCTGTCTCGCCTCTTGGTCGGTCAGAAGAAACTCAGGCCCACGTGGAACAGCTTCTCCACATCGCGAATGTGTTTTTTATCCACAAGGAACAGGATCACATGGTCGCCGGCAGCGATCACCGTGTCGTCGTGGGCGATGATCACTTCTTCATCGCGGATGATCGCGCCGATGGTGGTCCCCGGCGGCAGCGCGATGTTTTCGATGGCCTTGCCGATGACCTTGCTCGACTTCGAATCGCCATGGGCCACCGCTTCGATGGCTTCCGCCGCGCCCCGGCGCAATGAATGCACGCTGACGATATCGCCGCGCCGCACGTGGGCCAGCAAGGTGCCGATGGTTGCCAGTTGCGGGCTGATGGCGATGTCGATGTCGCCGCCCTGGATCAGGTCGACGTAGGCCGGGTTGTTGATGATGGTCATCACCTTCTTCGCGCCCAGACGTTTGGCCAGCAGCGACGACATGATGTTGGCTTCGTCATCGTTGGTCAGCGCGAGGAAGATGTCCGCGTCGGCGATGTTCTCTTCCAGCAGCAGGTCGCGATCCGACGCGCTGCCCTGCAGCACCACGGTGCTGTCGAGGGTGTCGGAGAGATAACGGCAGCGCGCCGGGTTCATCTCGATGATCTTCACCTGATAGCGGCTTTCGATGGCCTCGGCCAGCCGCTCGCCGATCTGGCCACCACCGGCGATGACGATGCGTTTGTAGCTTTCGTCGAGACGGCGCATTTCGCTCATCACCGCGCGAATGTTCGCACGGGCGGCGATGAAGAAGACTTCGTCGTCGGCCTCGATCACCGTATCGCCCTGGGGAAGAATCGGTCGGTCACGACGGAAAATCGCGGCGACCCGGGTTTCCACATTCGGCATGTGTTCGCGCAACTGGCGCAGTTGCTGACCCACCAGCGGCCCGCCGTAATAGGCGCGCACCGCGACCAGTTGTGCCTGGCCTTCGGCGAAATCGATCACCTGCAAGGCGCCTGGGTGCTGGATCAAGCGCTTGATGTAGTTGGTGACGACCTGCTCGGGACTGATCAGCACGTCGACCGGAATCGCCTCGTTCTGGAACAGTTGCTCCTCGCGGGTCAGGTACGACGCTTCGCGCACCCGGGCAATCTTGGTCGGGGTGTGGAACAGCGTGTGGGCCACCTGACAGGCGACCATGTTGGTTTCGTCGCTGTTGGTCACCGCCACCAGCATGTCGGCGTCGTCGGCACCGGCCTGACGCAGAATGTTCGGCAACGAGCCACGGCCCTGCACGGTACGGATGTCGAGGCGATCGCCGAGATCGCGCAGACGGTCGCCGTCAGTGTCGACCACCGTGATGTCATTGGCCTCGCTGGCCAGATGTTCAGCCAGCGAACCGCCGACCTGTCCCGCACCGAGGATGATGATTTTCATCCAGTCACTCCATTGAATCCGTTTAGCCGCGCGCGGCAGCGATCTTGATCAGCTTGGCGTAGTAGAACCCGTCATGCCCGCCCTGCTGGGCCAGCAATTGGCGACCATGGGGCTGCTTGATCCCGGCGGCGGTGGCCAGATCCAGCTCCCGGGCACCCGGTGTGCGCTCAAGGAACGCGGCGATCACTTCGGTGTTCTCGGTCGGCAAGGTCGAGCAGGTGGCGTAGAGCAGAATGCCGCCCACTTCGAGGGTTTTCCACATCGCGTCGAGCAACTCGCCTTGCAGTTGCGCGAGGGCGGCGATGTCGTCGGACTGACGGGTCAGCTTGATGTCTGGATGGCGGCGGATCACGCCGGTGGCCGAGCACGGCGCGTCGAGCAGGATGCGCTGGAACGGCTTGCCGTCCCACCAGGCTGCCGTGTCGCGACCGTCGGCGGCGATCAGTTCGGCGTTCAGACCGAGGCGTTCGAGGTTTTCCTTCACTCGCACCAGACGCTTGGCTTCCAGATCCACCGCCACCACGCCGGCCAGTGCCGGTTCGGCTTCGAGGATGTGGCAGGTCTTGCCGCCCGGCGCGCAGCAGGCGTCCAGTACTCGCTGGCCCGGCGCGAGGTCGAGCAGGTCGGCGGCCAGTTGCGCGGCTTCGTCCTGCACGCTGATCCAGCCTTCGGCAAAGCCCGGCAGGCTGCGTACGTCGGCAGCAGCATCGAGGACGATGCCGTCGCGGCTGAAAGTGCACGGTTGCGCGGCGATGCCCGCTTCAGTCAGCAGACCGAGGTAGGCGTCACGGCTGTGATGACGGCGGTTGACCCGCAGGATCATCGGCGGATGCGCGTTGTTGGCTTCGCAAATGGCTTCCCATTGCTCAGGCCAGAAGGCCTTCAGGGATTTTTGCAGCCAGCGCGGGTGAGCGGTGCGCACCACCGGATCGCGTTCCAGTTCGGCGAAGATCGCCTCATGTTCGCGCTGGGCATTGCGGAGTACGGCGTTGAGCAAGCCCTTGGCCCACGGCTTTTTAAGCTTGTCGGCGCAACCGACGGTTTCGCCGATGGCGGCGTGCGGCGGGACGCGGGTGTAGAGCAACTGATAGAGCCCGACCAGCAGCAGCGCCTCGACATCGGCATCCGCCGCCTTGAACGGCTTCTGCAGCAGTTTTTCCGCCAGCGCAGAGAGCCTTGGCTGCCAACGGGCGGTGCCGAACGCCAGGTCCTGGGTGAAACCGCGATCGCGATCCTCGACCTTGTCCAGTTGTGTCGGCAGGGAGCTGTTGAGCGAAGCCTTGCCGCTGAGGACAGCGGCGAGTGCCTTGGCGGCGGCCAGACGCGGGTTCATTGCGCGTCCACCGCTGCGCCCAGCACGATGCCGGTGGCGAATTTCTCACGACGACTGTTGAACAGATCGCTGAAGTTCAGCGCCTTGCCGCCGGGCAATTGCAGACGAGTCAGGCACAGCGCCTGTTCGCCACAGGCGACGAGCAGGCCGTCCTTGCTGGCGCCGAGAATGGTGCCCGGTGCGCCTTTGCCTTCGGCCAGTGTCGCCGCCAGAACTTTCAGCGCTTCGCCGTTGAGCGTGCTGTGGGTGATCGGCCATGGATTGAAGGCACGGACCAGACGTTCCAGCTCAACGGCCGGACGGCTCCAGTCGATGCGTGCTTCGTCCTTGTTCAGTTTGTGCGCGTAGGTGGCGAGTTCATCATTCTGCACTTCGCCTTCCAGGGTGCCGGCGGCCAGACCGGCAATCGCCTGCACCACGGCGGGCGGGCCCATTTCGGCCAGACGGTCGTGGAGGCTGCCGCCAGTGTCTTCGGCGCTGATCGGGGTCACGACTTTGAGCAGCATCGGCCCGGTATCCAGGCCGGCTTCCATGCGCATCACGGTCACGCCGCTCTCGGCATCGCCCGCTTCCACGGCGCGCTGGATCGGCGCCGCACCGCGCCAGCGCGGCAACAGAGAGGCGTGGCTATTGATGCAACCCAGGCGCGGAATATCCAGCACCGCTTGCGGCAGGATCAGGCCGTAGGCCACCACCACCATCAAATCCGGTTTCAGCGCAGCGAGCTCGGCCTGAGCGTCAGCGTTGCGCAGAGTCGGCGGCTGCAACACCTGGATATTGTTTTCCAGGGCGAGCTGTTTGACCGGGCTCGGCATCAGTTTTTGCCCACGACCGGCCGGGCGATCCGGTTGGGTGTAGACCGCAACGATCTCGTAAGGGCTGTCCAGCAGGGCCTTGAGGTGTTCGGCGGCGAATTCCGGGGTGCCGGCAAAAACGATGCGCAGTGGCTCAGTCATGGGGGAGTCTCATAAAAAGAAAAAGGCTTGCCGCAGCAAGCCTTTGAAGAGGGGCATCAAGCGTTCTGGCGGTGCTGCTTTTCCAGTTTCTTCTTGATCCGGTCGCGTTTGAGCGTGGACAGGTAATCGACGAACAACTTGCCGTTGAGGTGGTCGCATTCGTGCTGGATGCACACCGCGAGCAGGCCTTCGGCGATCAGTTCGTAAGGCTTGCCGTCGCGGTCCAGAGCCTTGATCTTGACCTTCTGCGGACGGTCGACGTTTTCGTAGAAACCCGGCACCGAGAGGCAGCCTTCCTGGTATTGCTCCATTTCGTCGGTCAGCGATTCGAACTCGGGGTTGATGAACACCCGCGGTTCGGTGCGGTCTTCGGAAAGGTCCATCACGACGATACGTTTGTGCACGTTGACCTGGGTCGCGGCAAGGCCGATGCCCGGCGCTTCATACATTGTTTCAAACATGTCATCGACCAGCTGACGCACTTCGTCGTCCACTACAGCCACAGGTTTGGCGATAGTGCGCAGACGCGGGTCCGGAAATTCGAGGATGTTCAAAATGGCCATAAGCTTGATTGCTGCACGTGTGAGGTAAAGTCGGGCGATGGCCTGGCGGGTCCGAAGATGCAGGCTACCGTTGTGAAACGTAGCTCCTTGATTTTCAGCATAGAGCAGGGAGCGAGCCACGGGGGCTCTGGCGTTTCACGCGAACGCACATAATAAAGGGATTCACCGCATGAGGAAATCACTACTCGCCCTGCTGTTTCTGGCCTCGGCCGGCGCCGCGCACGGGCAAGTGCAACTCAAGGAAGGTTTTCCACAGCAATACACGGTGGTTTCGGGGGATACGCTCTGGGACATCTCCGGTAAATATTTGCGCGAACCCTGGCAGTGGCCGCAGCTGTGGCGGGTCAATCCGCAGATCGAAAACCCCAACCTGATCTACCCCGGCGACACGCTGACGCTCAGTTACGTCAACGGTCAGCCGCGCCTGACCGTCAATCGCGGCGAGTCGCGCGGCACCATCAAGCTGTCGCCGCGTATCCGCACCAGCCCGGTGGCCGAGGCGATTCCGAGCATTCCGCTCAAATCCATCAACAGCTTTCTGCTGAGCAACCGCATCGTCGACAAGGTCGAGGACTTCGACAAGGCGCCGTACATCGTCGCGGGCGACGCCGAGCGGGTGCTCAGCGGCACCGGCGACCGGATCTTCGCCCGTGGCCATTTCGATCCGAACCAGCCGGTCTACGGCATCTTCCGCCAGGGCAAGGTCTACACCGATCCGCAGAGCAAGGAGTTTCTGGGGATCAACGCCGACGACATCGGCGGTGGTGAAATCGTCGCCACTGAAGGCGACGTCGCCACCCTCGCCCTGCAACGCACGACCCAGGAAGTGCGCCTCGGCGACCGCTTGTTCAGCGGCGAAGAGCGTTCGATCAACTCGACCTTCATGCCCAGCGCTCCCACCACCGACATCAACGGCCTGATCATCGATGTGCCGCGCGGCGTCACACAGATCGGCGCAATGGACGTGGTGACCCTGAACAAGGGCAAACGCGACGGCCTGGCAGAGGGCAACGTGCTGGTGGTGATGAAAACCGGGGAAACCGTGCGTGACCGGATCACCGGCCAACCCCTGAAAATCCCCGATGAGCGCGCCGGCTTGCTGATGGTGTTCCGCACCTACGACAAACTCAGTTACGGCCTCGTACTGAACGCATCGCGCTCGCTCGCGGTGCTGGACAAGGTGCGAAATCCTTAGCTGGCTTCACAAGTTACCAACAGAGTTATCCACAGCTTGTTCCGAAAGGTTCGGGCCTTATAACGATCAAGGATGATCCATGATGATGCCTGTCTCTGCGTCGGTTTCCCCGGCGGAACTGGAAGCGCGCCTGCGCCTGCACCGCTTGCCGGAAATCGGCCCCAAGCGTTTCACCAAACTGCTCGAAGCCTTCGGCTGCGCCTCAAAGGCGATCAGCGCACCGGCCAGCGCCTGGCGCTCGTTAGGATTGCCGGCGGCCAGCGCCGAGGCCAGACGCTGCCCTGAAGTTCGGGACGGCGCCAGCCACGCATTGCGCTGGCTAGAGCGTCCGGGTCAACATTTGCTGATGTGGGATCACCCGGATTATCCGGCCTTGTTGGCGCAAATTCCCGATCCACCGCCCCTGTTGTTTGTCGCTGGCGACCCACGGATTCTGGAAAAACCGCAACTGGCAATGGTCGGCAGTCGCCGCGCCTCCCGCCCGGGCATGGACACTGCCGCTGCTTTTTCCCGCAGTCTCGCGGGGGCCGGATTCGTCATCACCAGCGGTCTGGCGCTGGGCATCGATGCGGCGGCGCATCAAGCCGCTGTCGACGTCGGCGGGCAAACGGTCGGCGTGCTCGGTACCGGTCTGGAAAACTTTTATCCACAGCGCAACCGACGGCTGGCGGACGCGATGATTGCGTCCGGCAGTGCAGTGCTTTCGGAATTCCCTCTGGACACCGGGCCGACGGCGAGCAATTTCCCGAGACGCAACCGGATCATCAGCGGTTTGTCCCTTGGCGTGCTGGTGGTCGAGGCCAGTGTTGCCAGCGGCTCGTTGATCACCGCGCGGCTGGCGGCGGAACAGGGTCGCGAGGTGTACGCCATTCCGGGTTCGATCCATCACCCCGGCGCCCGGGGCTGTCATCAACTGATCCGTGACGGGGCGGTGCTGGTGGAAACCATCGAGCACATTCTCGAAGCCCTGCGTGGCTGGCAGCATATGCCGGTATCCACAGCGGCAGTGAATCCCGATAACCCGTTGTTGCGTCTGCTGCACGCGGCGCCGCACACCAGCGAAGGCCTGGCCGACAGCAGTGGCTGGGCGCTGCCCAAAGTGCTGGCGGCATTGACCGAACTGGAGATGGATGGCCGCGCGGTGTGCGAAAACGGCCGCTGGTTTGCGCGCGTGAGCTAGGTTTTACATTGAAGATCGGTAAACTGCGCGAAACCTGTTTGCGGAGAGTTTTTCATGGTCAACAGTTGGCGTGTGCAACAAGCCGCACGAGAGATTCGCGCCGGGGCGGTGATTGCCTATCCAACCGAAGCCGTCTGGGGGCTGGGGTGCGATCCTTGGAATGAAGAAGCGGTGGATCGCCTGTTGGCGATCAAGAACCGTTCGGTGGACAAGGGCTTGATCCTGGTCGCCGACAACATTCGTCAGTTCGATTTTCTGTTCGAGGATTTCCCCCAGGACTGGATCGACCGCATGGCCAGCACCTGGCCGGGCCCGAACACCTGGCTGGTGCCGCACCAGAACCTGTTGCCGGAATGGGTGACCGGGGTGCATGACACCGTGGCGCTGCGGGTCAGCGATCATCCGCAGGTGCGGGATCTGTGCTCGCTGGTGGGGCCGTTGATCTCCACGTCGGCCAATCCGCAGGGGCGGCCGGCGGCGAAGAGTCGCTTGCGGGTCGAGCAGTATTTCCGTGGTCAGGTCGATCTGGTGCTCGGCGGAGCGCTTGGCGGTCGCAAGAACCCGAGCCTGATTCGGGATCTGGCCACCGGCAATATCGTGCGCCCGGCCTGATACCACCCTTGGTCAATTTCGTGAGTACTCTTCGGCTTTCATGGCGAGGAGTACTACGCGTGCCTGCGATTTTTCCTTCATTTAGCTGAAGTTATAGCCCCGAGTTTTGTTTGAATTTTTCCTTTCTACGTCAGATGAATCTTTAAGTATTCAATTATTGTAATTTTTCCGACGTTATTCTCAGAAGCCACACAGTGGCGATTTTTCTAAAACCATTCATTATTTCAATGCGCTCAGAAAACTTCGAAAAGTTAACGGCTGCGGAGAAGAAATGGATATCAGGGATTCGCAATTAACGGATTATCTGCAGGAAATTCAGACGACCTTTAAAAGGCGTCATGAAAACTATCGCATCGTTATTCTTGAAGCAGGATCAGACACACGAGAGTTTGAACGGTTTGTTTCCCGTCATTTTCGATTGCGATTGCAACACTACATGTTGACACCCAGAGCCAGGTCACTTGAAACACGCCTGGCGATTATTTCGCGCAGTACCCACTTTTTGTTGTATCAGCACGACAGGCCCACGGCCGTATTGAGAGTGACCCCTGCGCCGTTCGAATGGGCCTCACTGGCGCAGCAGCAACTGTCTCCCGCCACGACGCTGTCGCGCCATGTCGAGTTCAGCCGCTTGATCAGCCACTCGCAAACTCAGTTCCCCATGTCGATCAACGGCCTGCTGGCGGCTGCCACGGAATGGGCGATCAAGCGGGGTTATGAAGGGGTTACCGCGCTCTGCCGATCACCGCAACGGCGACTGTTCCAGCGCTTCGGCCTGACGCCCATTACCACCGACGCTCTACGCATCGAACAGCGCCAGCGCGGCGATTACTGGCTGCTCTCGGCTCAATGGCAGCAAATCCTCACAGCACTTCAACAGTCTGCCCACCTGCTCGCCAACCCATTGGAGACCCCCGTTGATGAATACGCCTCTCAGTTTTGAACAACAATTAAGCCTGCTCGATGAGCGAATCGAAAAGTCATGGGCCGATATTCTCGAAAGTTCGCGGCTGGTGAATGCCATTCGCGAAGGGAGCGTTTCAAAAGCCTTATATGCGATCTACATGATCCAGACTTTTCACTACACGGCACACAACGCACGAAATCAAGGATTGGTCGGTGTCCGACATGCGGATAATCCGGTGTATGCCAAGTTCTGCTTTGAACACGCGGCGCAAGAAGTCGGTCATGAAAAAATGGCGCTGCATGATGTCATGAGTCTGGGTTTGAAGAACGAAGTATTCGATATTCCGCCAGCACTTCCGGCCACCGATGTGCTGATCGCTTATTTATATTGGATCTCCTTTACCGGTAACCCGTTACAACGGCTTGGTTATAGTTATTGGGCAGAAAATGCCTACCAGTTCATCACTCCCCTCATTGATAGCCTGAGTGAAACGCTGGCGCTCAAACCCGCTCAACTGACGTTCTTCATTGCGCATTCCGACATTGATATCGAGCACTTCAACGAAATCAAATTGATGCTGCAGCGCACCTGCAAGCGTCAGGAAGACTGGGATGCGATAGCCACTGTCATGGAAACCAGCCTGCGCCTGACCGGCAACATGCTCGAGGCGGTTTATGAGCAGTTCGAGGCCTGGCAAAACGGGCTGGCACCCCGTTATGACTTCCTCCATGCGCTGGACAACCAATGAAGGCCGCCCGCCCATGTCCAGATCAGAAGGCTGGGGGCAGACATGGCTGATTATTTTGACCGGCTCAACTACACGCTCGGCGATGAGGACACCGCGCTTGAGTACGCGATCCTGCCCAGACATGCCGGGCACGTGCTGGGTATCGCCGGATGCGGCGGCCGGCTGTTGCCGTTATTGGCCGCCGCCCCGGCACGCATGACCTGTACCGATATCAGTGCGCCGCAACTGGCGTTCACCCGATTGCGTTTTGCCTTGCTGGAACAGACCGATCACGAGTCGTTCATGGGGTTCATGGGCTATCGGATGGAAAGTATGCGGGCGCGACGTCGCTCCATTTTCCAGCAACTGGTTTTACCGTCGGCGGATCGTCGCTGGTTGTCCGCACTGTTCCAGTCCCGGCACTGGGAAGCGCCGATTTACATGGGCGCATTCGAGCAGACCCTGAAGCGCTTGGCGAAGATCACCGGACTGTTTACCGGCAAGGCCGGCCGAGGCATTTTTCAGTTCAGCCAGCTTGACGAACAAACGGAATATTACCGAAACCGCTTTCCGCTCAAGCGCTGGAAAGCCGTGATCGCTTTGCTGGGAAACGCGGCAGTCCTCAATTCGCTGTTGTACAAGGGCGCGTTTCCACCCAACAACCTGGGGATCAGTTCCCGCGCGGCGTATCTGGAAATTTTCCATACGTTGTTCACCACTCAGGTGGTCCGCGAGAGCTTTTTCCTGCAAATGCTGTTTTTCGGTGAGCTGCGTTATCCACAAGGCTTTCCGCTGGAGTGCGATCCGGCAATTTTCCAGCGGGCCCGTGAGGGACTTCAGCAGTGCGAGTTACGCGTGGTGCAGACCGACATCCTCGACTGTGTTGCCGGGGAAACAGCCATCGATTTCGTATCACTGTCGGACGTGCCTTCCTTCATGCCCGAAGCGGCCGGCAAGAACGTTTTGCAGCGCCTGGCACCGGCCCTGTCGGAAAACGCACAGGTGGTCATGCGGGGTCATTTGCATGTGGTGCGGCCCGATTGCGCAGGTTTCTGCGATATCACCCACCAGTACCAGGCAGACATTGCGCGAGAAAAAACCCAGCTCTGGCATGTCCAGGTCTATCGCCGCACACCCTCTTTGCAGGTATCCCGATGAACACTTTTCAACCGACCGTCAATTGGGTCAAAAACCGTGTCCGGCAAGCGCGTGACGATCAGCAACAGCTATTCGATGCGGGGCTGAATGGCCTGAAGCTGGCTAAACGTGAGGGCAAAGAGATCGAGCTCGATAGCGGCGAGCGGCTGACCGAGTTTCTCTCCTGTTCTTATCTGGGGCTGGAGGGTGATCTTCGCTTGATTCAAGGAGCGGTGAGCGCCGTGGAGTCTTTCGGCGTGCAATTCGCCGCCGCACGAACCCGGGCGCTGTTGCCACCCATGCGTGAGCTGGATGAACTGCTCAACCGGATATTTCAGGGGCATTCGGTCACCTTCAACTCGGTGGGCAGTGCGCACCTTGGCTGTCTGCCGCTGCTCGGCTCCGGCGAGATGCCCTCGTATCCCATGCGTCGTGGCCCCTGCTGGATTGTCGACCGTGCCGCTCACGCTTCGATGCAAGTGCTGCAAGGCATTCTCTGGCAATTCGGGCCGATACAGCGCCGCGATTGCAGCGATGTAGAGCAGGTGGAGGAAGCGTGCTCAACGGCGGTCGCGGCGGGTAATACGCCCATCATCCTGACCGACAGCATTGGCTCGATGCGCGGTGTTTACCCGATCAATCGCCTGCTGCAACTGGCGGAGCGTTTCGACGGTTATCTCTATGCGGATGACGCCCACGGCACCTCGATCCATGGCGTTGCCGGTGGTGGTTACGCGCTGGACGCGGCGGATGAACGACAGGGTGGCCGACTGATCCTGCTGTCGTCGCTGTCCAAGGCGTTCGGTGCAACCGGTGGGGCGATCACAGTGCGCAGCGAAGCGGATGCCGAAATGATTCGGCGTCATGCATCGACCTATACGTTTGGCGGGCCATTGTCCGTTGGCGGGGTGGGCGCGGCAGTTGCTTCGGGGAAAATCCATTTGTCGTCGGAGCTGGGGCATTTGCAGGTGGCGCTGTGGAGAAATATCGCCACGATCGACCGTTTGCTGGGGCCAGTGCTGGGCAATCATCACGTCGCGTCCCCCATTCGTTTTGTCCGCGTCGGGGCCGAGAGAGATGCGATCAGTCTGGCGCAGCATTTGCGCCGGCAGGGTATGGCGGTCACTACCGCGCTGTTTCCGGTGGTGGCCAAGGGCGAGGCGATTTTGCGCCTGGCCATCAGTGCGAGCCACAGTCAACGCCAGCTGGAATGTCTGGCGAACGCCGTCCGTAGCGGATTCGATGAGCTGGGCATTCGTCAGGGAGGGCGGGGCCATGAGCAATGAACTCGTCACGGATGTATCGGCCGAGGCTCTCTCACACAAATTGGCTCACGCACGCTCACTGCCATGGTTTCGTGCGCTGTATCCGCGAATCATGGAAGTGCAGGGGTTGGCCGATCTGCATCGATTACCGGTTCTGTCAGTGGAAGACGAGTCCGGCGGCGTGCTGTTTTCCGCGCTCGGTGAAGCTTCACATCGAGCACCGGGTGGCGGGCTGACCCTGACCTCGGGAGGCAGCACCGGCAATCGCAAACAGATCACCCATTCCTGGGCGTTCAACGCTGCAATCGTGCCTTTGGGGGCACGGATGTTCGGTGCGACGGACGAACGCCCTGAATCGGTCATGAACTGCCTGACGGCAGGGGAAATGCAGGGTGCCTTCCAATACGCGGCAGCCATCGTCCAGCATATTGGCGCACGCCTGATGCCTGCCGGTTCTCAGATGGGCGTGCAGCGCGTCGCCGAGCTGATTCAGACACACAAGGCCGATGCGTTGATATGTACTCCCTCCTTCGCTGCCGCGTTGTTCAATCATGAGAGAGTCGGCGCTGTGCAATTGTGCAGCCTGAAGTGGCTTTACTACATTGGAGAACCCTGCAGTAAAACGCTGCGCGTCCAGTTGGCCCGGGACTGGCCGATGCTCAACATTCGTTCGTTGGGCTACAGCTCGACGGAGACCGGCCCCATCGGTTTTCAGTGTGCTCATCTGGAGCACGGTTTTTATCACTTGCATGCCGACGCAATGCTGCTCGAAGTGGTTGATCCGCTGACCCTCCAAGCTGTGGCTGAAGAGCAAACCGGTGAGTTTCTGCTGACGCCACTGCTGCCCGATCACGTGCCGCTGTTGCGCTACCGGATCGGGGATCGTGGGCGAATCCTGCGCACAGTGGCGAAGTGTGCCTGTGGCAGTTCCATGCCGGTGCTGGCGCTTGAGGGGCGGGTCGAGACATCGATCAAACTGGGTGGCGCGTTCATCACTCAGTCACAGGTATTGCACGTACTCCGGCAGCTTTTGCCGCCGTTGCAGGCCACCGATGTCCAGGTGCAGATTGATCGACAGCCTGAGGGAGCACGCATGCGTCTGGTCATCGCCGAGGGCACACTGACAGCCGACACACGAAGCGTCATTGAAGATGCGTTGCAGGTCGAAGGACAGGCCAGCGCATTGCTCAGGTTGCCCGGTGTGCTGGGGCTGGAGGTGAAGCGTCTTGCTCGTCAGGAGTTCGAAACCACCCTGGCCGGCAAGACGCCGTTTTTTGTGACGTTTGAACAGACCCCGGGACCGTCATGACGATGGGACGAGGTCATCGGTGGTCAGGGCAGCAGGACAGTGGAGCCCGTGGTGCGTCGCGCCGACAGCTCGGTTTGCGCTTTCGCCGCGTCAGCCAGTGGATAGCGCTGGCTGATATCCACCTTCAGCTTGCCGCTGGTGATCATCCCGAACAGCTCGTCGGCCATGCGCTGCAGGTTTTCGGCGTTGTTGGCGTAGGTCGCCAGGGTCGGCCGTGTGACGTACAACGAACCTTTTGCCGCCAGAATCCCCAGGTTCACGCCGTCCACCGCGCCCGACGCATTGCCGAAGCTCACCAGCAGGCCACGGGGCGCCACGCTGTCCAGCGAAGCCGGCCAGGTGTCCTTGCCGACGCCGTCGTAGACCACCGGGACTTTTTTCCCGTCGGTCAATTCCAACACCCGTTGGGCGACGTTTTCGTGGCTGTAATCGATGGTTTCCCAGGCGCCATGGGCTTTGGCCAGATCGGCCTTGGCTTTCGAGCTGACGGTGCCGATCAGATTCACGCCCAGGGCCTTGGCCCATTGGCAGGCGAGCAAACCGACGCCGCCGGCCGCTGCGTGGAACAGAATGGTTTCGCCACCCTTGAGTTCATAGGTCTGGCGCAGCAGGTACTGCACGGTCAGGCCCTTGAGCATCACGCCGGCGGCGGTTTCGAAGCTGATGGCGTCCGGCAGGTGCACCAGATTCGCTTCCGGCAAGACGTGGACGTCGCTGTACGCGCCCAACGGGCCGCTGCCGTACGCCACACGATCACCGACCTTGAACCGGGTGACCTCGCTGCCCACGGCCTCGACGATACCGGCGCCTTCCGCACCCACGCCCGACGGCAAGGCCGGTGGCGAGTAAAGACCGCTGCGGTAGTAGGTGTCGATGAAGTTCAGGCCGATGGCCTTGTTGCTCACGCGAACCTGCTGCGGACCGGGTTCGGCGGGTTGATAGTCAACGTACTCGAGCACTTCGGGGCCGCCGTGGGCGCGGAACTGGATTCGCTTGGCCATCTGCCTACTCCTTGGGTCATTTGGGAAGGTCCCTATCGAACGCTCATGCTTGATCTTCGTCAACTGCGGCGTGCCGGTTTGCGATGGTATGCTACGCGCCCATTTGCGCGGGGCGCCGCGCAGTTCCGCCCGATCCAAGGTGAAGCCATGACGACCCGCACCGACGCCGTAAAGGCCTATCTGCTCGACCTGCAAGACCGCATCTGCGCCGCGCTGGAAATTGAAGACGGCGGCACGCGCTTCGTCGAAGACGCCTGGACCCGTCCGGCCGGCGGTGGCGGTCGGACCCGGGTGATCGAGAACGGCACGGTGATCGAAAAGGGCGGCGTCAACTTTTCCCACGTCTTCGGCAGTGGCCTGCCACCGTCTGCCAGTGCCCATCGGCCGGAGCTGGCCGGGCGTGGTTTCGAAGCCCTTGGCGTGTCGCTGGTGATCCACCCGCACAACCCGCATGTGCCGACGTCCCACGCCAACGTGCGCTTTTTCATCGCCGAGAAGGAAGGTGAAGAGCCGGTCTGGTGGTTCGGCGGTGGCTTCGACCTGACCCCGTACTACGGCAACGAAGAAGACTGCATCCACTGGCACCGCGTCGCCGAACAGGCCTGCGCGCCGTTCGGCCCGGACGTCTACCCGCGCTACAAGGCCTGGTGCGACACCTATTTCCACATCAAGCATCGCCACGAGCCGCGCGGCATCGGCGGCCTGTTCTTCGATGATCTGAACGAGTGGGACTTCGACACCAGTTTCGCTTTCATGCGCGCCATCGGCGATGCGTACATCGACGCTTACCTGCCGATCGTGCAGCGCCGCAAGAACGACGCCTTCACCGCCAAGCAGCGTGAGTTCCAGGAATTCCGTCGCGGCCGCTATGTCGAGTTCAACCTGGTTTACGACCGTGGCACCCTGTTCGGCCTGCAATCGGGCGGGCGTACCGAGTCGATCCTGATGTCGCTGCCGCCGCAAGTGCGCTGGGCCTACGACTGGAAAGCCGAGCCGGGCAGCGAAGAAGCGCGCCTGACCGAGTACTTCCTGCAAGATCGCGACTGGCTGGCCCAGGCCTGAGGACTTTTGATGGATCGTTACGTCGTTTTCGGTAACCCGATCGGCCACAGCAAGTCGCCGATGATTCACAAACTGTTCGCCGAACAGACCGGGCAAAGCCTCGACTACAGCACCCTGCTGGCGCCGCTCGAGGACTTTTCCGGCTGCGCCACGGCGTTTTTCCAGGAAGGTCGCGGCGCCAACGTGACCGTGCCGTTCAAGGAAGATGCTTATCGCCTGGCCAACAGCCTGACCGCCCGCGCCGAACGCGCGGGTGCGGTGAACACCCTGAGCAAACTGGCCGATGGCAGCCTGCTCGGCGATAACACCGACGGCGCCGGTCTGGTGCGGGATTTGACGGTCAACGCCGGGTTCAGCCTCACCGGCAAACGCATTCTGCTGCTCGGCGCCGGTGGCGCGGTGCGCGGTGCGCTGGAGCCGTTGCTGGCGGAGAAGCCGGCCTCGGTGATCATCGCCAACCGCACGGTGGACAAGGCCGAGCTGCTGGCCGAACTGTTCTGCGACCTGGGGCCGGTGTCGGCCAGTGGTTACGACTGGTTGCGCGAGCCGGTGGACGTGATCATCAACGCCACCTCCGCCAGCCTTACCGGCGACGTGCCGCCGATTGCCCCAAGCCTGATCGAGCCGGGCAAGACCCTGTGCTACGACATGATGTACGGCAAGGAACCGACCGCATTCTGCCGCTGGGCCACCGAGCATGGCGCGGGCGTGGTGATGGACGGCTTGGGCATGCTGGCCGAGCAGGCGGCCGAAGCCTTTTTCCTGTGGCGCGGTGTGCGTCCCGACACTGCGCCGGTTCTGGCGGAATTGCGTCGGCAGTTGGCGCTGTAAGGCGCCCTCAGTCCTCGAAGCGGATCGGGCATTTCTCCGGCCCTTCGAGTTTGCGCAACTCCTCCACCACCTGCGGACGCGCCTGACGCAAGGTCAGGCTGCGATCCTGGCGCAGCAGGCGCCGGGCTTCCTGATGGAGCATTTCCACGCCTGAATAGTCGATGAAGTTGATCTGCTGCGCTTCGATCACCACCCGCGCGCCGTGCATCCGCTGCAGGCGCACTTGCAGGTAGTGGCTGGCGCCGAAAAAGATCGACCCGCCGACCCGCAACACATCGTCCTCGCCATCGCGCCAGTGCTGCACCCTCGGCTGCGAAGTGCGCTTGAGGTAGAAAAACAGCGAGGCCAGCACGCCGGCATAGATCGCCGTCTGCAACTCCAGCAGCAACGTGGCGACGCAAGTCAGGCTCATCACCACGAATTCCGCCCGGCTGACACGCAGCAGCGCGCGAATGCCGCGGTGATCCACCAGTCCCCAGGCGATCAACAGAATGCTGCCGGCCATGGCCGGGATCGGAATGTGCGCGATCAGCCCGGCACCGAAAATCGCGAACAACGCCACCCACAACGCCGAAAACACCCCGGCCAGCGGCGAGCAGGCCCCGGCCTCATAGCTCAAACCGGATCGGGTGAACGAGCCGGCGGACAGCGATCCCGAAAAGAACGCCCCGACAATGTTCGAAAGACCCTGCGCGCGGACTTCCTGGTTGGCGTCGAGCAGCTGTTGCGAGCGTGCGGAAATCGAACGGGCAATCGACAGGCTGGTGACCAGCCCGAGCATGCCCACCGCCACGGCACTGGGCAGCAGGCGCAGGATCAGGTCCATATCCAGCGGCAATCCACTGAACGGCGGCAAGCGCCCGACAAATGCGCTGACCAGTTGAACGTGGCCGAACATCGCCGGCCACAGCCAAACCACCAGACTGCCGAGCACCAAGGTCATCAACAGCGTCGGCCAGCGCGGCAGCCACTGTTTGAGCAACGCGCCAACCACCACCGTCGCCACACCAAGGACCAGCGACGGTTTATCCACAGCCCCGAGATGGCGCAGCAGGTCCATCAGGCTGGCCAGCGCCGTGGCCTTGGCCGGCAGATCCAGTCCCAGCAGGTTCGGCAATTGACCGATGGCAATCACCACCGCCGCGCCGAGGGTGAAACCCAGCACCACGGAATGCGAGACGAAATTCACCAGTGCACCGAAGCGCAACAGGCCGAGCAGCCACTGGAAAATCCCCGCGAGGAAGGTCAGCAGCAGGATAAGGGTGATGTAGTCCTGCGACGCAGGCACGGCCAGCGGACTGACACTGGCGAACAGCACAATCGAAATCGCCGCCGTCGGGCCGCAGATCAGATGCCACGACGAGCCCCACAGGCAGGCGATCAATACCGGAACGATGGCGGCGTAGAGCCCGTATTCCGGTGGGAGCCCGGCGATCAGCGCGTAGGCAATCGACTGGGGCAACGCGAGAATCGCCCCGCTGAGGCCGACGACCAGGTCCCGCCCGACGCTGGCGCGGGTCTGCCGGGGCAGCCAGGTCAGGAAGGGGAAAAGTGAGCGACGGCTGGGGAGGGCCATGGATCCTCTCGGGTGAAATTTTGCGCATTGTACGCAGCCCGGAACGCGGAGCGTCCATTGCGGCATTCCCACGCAGAGCGTGGGAATGATCGGTCCGCGCAGCTACAGTTTGGCTTTAACCGCCGGCAACGCATCTTTGCCATCCACGGTCTTCACACCATCAAGCCACTTGTCCAGCACCGCCGGATTCGCCTTGATCCAGGCCTTCACCGCCTCCGCATTGCTGACCTTCTTGTTCACCACCTCGGCCATGATGCTGTTCTCCATCTCCTGAGTGAACGAAAGATTGGTCAGCAATTTACCCACATTCGGACAGGCCTCGGCGTAGCCCTTGCGAGTCAGGGTGTAGACGCTGCCGGTGTCGCCAAAGTATTTCTCGCCACCCTTGAGGTAATGCATTTTCAGCTGCACGTTCATCGGGTGCGGGGTCCAGCCGAGGAAGGTGACGAACTTCTGTTTCTTCACCGCCCGCGAGACTTCGGCCAGCATCGCCTGTTCGCTGGACTCGATCAGCTTCCACTGGCCCAGGTCGAAGTCGTTTTTCTTGATGATCTCCTGCAGCGAGATATTCGCCGGCGCGCCGGAGCCGATGCCGTAGATCTTCTTCTCGAATTTATCGGCGTAGTTATTCAGGTCGGCAAAGTTATGCACACCCGCATCCCACACGTAATCCGGCACGGCCAGGGTGAACTCGGTACCGTCGAGGTTCTTCGCCAGTTGCGTGACGTCACCGGTGGCCACGAACTTGTCGTAGAAGCCCTGCTGCGCCGGCATCCAGTTGCCGAGGAACACGTCGACCTGGCCATCCTTCAAGCCTCCGAAGGTGATCGGCACCGCGAGGGTGTCGACCTTGGCCTTGTAGCCCATGCCATCCAGCAGAAACCCGGTGATGGCGTTGGTCGCGGCGATGTCGCTCCAGCCGGGATCGGCCATTTTCACCGTGTCGCAGCTCTCGGCGAACGCGGATGCGCTGCCCAGTGCCAGCAGACTGACCGTCACGACTGTGGATAACTTGACCATGGACTTCCCCTTAACGTTATTGGTTTTGGCAGGGTTGTGGATAACGGGCCTTGCGCTCCAGGTCATCGAGGTCGATGTGGTTGCGCATGTACTGCTGACTGGCGTCCACCAGCGGCTGGTGATCCCAGCTCTTCAGCTTGCCGATCGTCAGCGCCTCGGCGACGAAACGCCGCCGACGCTGGCTTTCGAGAACATCGCGGTGAATCGCCGGGATGTCCCACTTGGCACGTGCTTCGGCGAGAAAATCGTCGAACAGCTGGCGATGTTGCGGTGATTGGCTGAGTTCTTCCTGCTCGCGTGGATCGTTATCCACATCGAAGAGTAGGCAAGGGTCGGTTTCGCTGTAGATAAATTTGAAGGCGCCACGACGGATCATCATCAGCGGGCTGACAGTGCCTTCGGCCATGTATTCGCCGAACATCTCGTCGTGACCGCCCTGCCCTCGCAGATGCGGCACCAGCGAACGGCCGTCCAGCGGCAGATTCGGTTCCAGGTTGCCCCCGGCCAGTTCGACAAAGGTCGGCAACAGGTCGGCGGTGGAGACGGCAGAGCTGACACGGCCCGATTTGAACTGACCGGGAGCACTTATCAACAGGGGCACCCGCGCGGCCATTTCGTACCAGTGCATTTTGTACCAAAGGCCCTTCTCGCCCAGCATGTCGCCATGGTCACCGGAAAACACGATGACGGTGTCATCCAACAGCCCACAATCTTCGAGGGTTTGCAGCAATTTGCCGACGTTGGCATCGATATAGCTGCATGCGCCGAAATACGCGCGGCGCGCATCGCGAATCTTATCCACAGGCAGCGGCTTGTCCCACAGGTCATAAACCTTGAGCAAACGCTGGGAGTGCGGGTCGAGTGAATGCTGATCCGGCGTCGTCGGAAGCGGGATATCCGCATCGTCGTACAAATCCCAGAACGCCTTGGGAATCGTGTACGGATCGTGAGGGTGAGTCATCGACACGGTCAGGCAGAACGGCTGGTCGCCGTCCTCGCGAATATGGTCGAACAGGTATTGCTGCGCCTTGAACACCACCTCTTCGTCGAAGTCGAGCTGGTTGGTGCGCACGCACGGCCCGGCCTGCAACACCGAAGACATGTTGTGATACCAGCTCGGCCGCACATCGGGCTCATCCCAATTCACCGCCCAGCCGTAGTCGGCCGGATAGATGTCGCTGGTCAGGCGCTCTTCGTAACCGTGCAGTTGATCGGGGCCGCAGAAATGCATCTTGCCCGACAGCGCGGTGCGGTAACCGAGGCGGCGCAGGTAATGGGCGTAGGTCGGAATGTCGGCGGGGAAATCGGCGGCGTTGTCGTAGGCGCCGATCTTGCTCGGCAGCTGGCCGCTGACCAGGGTGAAACGCGACGGTGCGCACAGCGGGCTGTTGCAGTAGGCGGCATCGAACACCACGCCTTGTTCGGCGAGGCGGCTGAGATTCGGCAGTTTGATCGGCGACGGGCCGTAGAACGGCAACATTGGCGCGGCCATTTGATCGGCCATGATGAAAAGAATGTTCTTGCGCTTCATGTGATCGCGGCATTCCATAGTGAATATTTATGCGACATTGCTGCGATCGAGCATGGATTCCACGCAATATCCGGTAAAGCCCGTGCCGGACAATGACTAGGATAAGCACAGCTTATGTATGAAGCCCTCGGTGATCTGTCGCTGGACCTGTTGCGCGCCTTTGAGGCGGCGGCGCGTCATCGCAGCTTTACCGCTGCGGCGGTGGAGCTTGGCACGACGCAACCGGCCATCAGCCAGCAGATCAAACGGCTGGAAGAGCAACTCGGCACACGGCTGTTTGACCGGATCTATCGAGGCATCGAGCTGACTGAGGTCGGCTCGATCCTTTTCGAACAAGTTACCCTCGGTTTGCAGAATATCGACGCAGGATTGAGCGCGATCAGTACGCAGCAGCAACATGAAGTGCTGCAGGTCGCCACCGATTTTGCCTTCGCCGCGTATTGGCTGATGCCGCGCCTGCATCGCTTCCATGAAGCTTATCCACAGGTGGACGTGAGCCTGGTCACCAGCGAGCGCAATCACAACATGCTGCGCCCGGATATCGACGTTGCCGTTCTGTTCGGCGACGGTCGCTTCAAGCAGGGCGAAAGTCACTGGTTGTTCAGCGAAGAAGTGTTTCCGGTGTGCAGTCCGCAACTGCTCAAGGATCGTCCCCTGCCCTTGCCGGCCCAAGCACTTATGGAATTTCCGCTGCTGCACCTGCGGGGGGAAAACAGCAGCAACTGGTTCGATTGGAGCGGTCTGTTCCGCGCGTTGAACATCAGTACGCCACCCGCCCCGGGCCAGCTGCGTTTCGACAATTACACCTTGCTGATTCAAGCGGCGATTGGCGGTCAGGGCGTGGCCATTGGCTGGCGGCACCTTGTGGATAACTTGCTCACCCAGGGTCTGCTGTGCCGGCCGATCGCCGAAACCACCCTGTCGCGCCTCGGTTATTACGTGGTGCTGCCGCAACGCAAACGCCGGGGCGCGTTGATTCAGACCTTCGTGGATTGGCTGATGGCCGAACAGGCCAGTAGCGCCGAGTCCCTGGCCGGACTGCCGTTGCCTTCGATTGCTGTGTAACGGATCAAGAGGCGGCGACGAAATCCACATGCTGGCGCAGATGCAGATTCAGCCGCAGCTCATCGGCAATCCCCACCGCCACCCGGTTCAGGCGTTCCAGCGGTTCGGCGAGACCCGGTTCCAGCGTGCGGCCGACCTGACTGAAATGCTCGATCGTCAGCCCGGCGACGCTGCGCGGTGCATTCACCAGCGTCCAGTGCAGCGGGCTGCTTTGCAGGGCTTCGCGCACTTCTTCAGCGGCGTGGCGTTGCAGCGGGTCGGCGTTTTCCGGATCGTCCAGTGCTTCGAATTCGCCGATGACAAACAGCCGCGAGACGCTCGCCGCCTGCAATCCATCGATCAACGCATCCACCGCCAGCACCTGTTCCACCGGCCCCAGCACCACGGACTTCTCGACATGATCACTGCTCAGCGGCAAGCCGGGCGCATTCAGCAGGCAGATCACCGCCGTGCTGCCGGCCACGCTCTGATTGACCCGCTCGGCATCGAGCAGATCGCCGCTTTTGGTGCGCAGCCCCGGCCGTGGCGCGAGCGCCGTCAGATCGTCGAGGATGGCGATGACTTCGTGCTGGCGGCGCAGCAGTTCAGCCATCAACGCACTGCCCAGGCTACTCATGGCACCATAGAGCACCACTTTCACCGCCGGGGTTTCGGCATTTTTCATGGCTGAGGTCCCTTTTGTTTTCCCTTGTATGGCGTGTGACATACGGGCAACGCCGAGGGTTCGAACCGATTCAGAGGGTTTGCGATGCAGACGATCAAGGGTTATCACGCCCACGTTTATTACGACGCCAGCACGATCGAACAGGCGCGGGCGCTGTGTGAGCAGGCCGCGCAATTGTTCCCATTGAAGATGGGCCGCGTGCATGAACGTCCGGTCGGCCCGCACCCGGACTGGAGCTGCCAGCTGGCCTTCGGCCCGGAGTTGATCGGCGACGTGTTGCCGTGGCTGGCGCTCAATCGCAAAGGGTTGGTGGTGTTCCTGCACCCGGACACCGGCGATGACTTGCTCGATCACACCGAGCACGCGATCTGGATGGGCGCGATGCGGCCGCTGGATCTGTCTATTTTTTAATCAGATGGTTTCTTCGGGCTCGCCCGGCAGATGCTCGTCCAGGTGCAGCCACGGCAACTGGCTGTCGGTCCAGATATGCCGCTCGGCGGCGGCCTGCTCCGGATGATCCAGGGTGGCGACCGTCAGATCGATGCTCTCGGGGCTGAGCAACGTCACCAGCGCCAGTTGTGCGCCGCAGTTCGGGCAGAAGAATCGTGCGCAACTGGTCGACGAGTCATAGCGCGAAGGTTTCCCCGCCAGCCACTTGAAGTTCGCCGCTGGCACGGTGATCCAGGTGGTGACGATGCCGCCGCTGACCTTTCGACAGATCGAACAATGACAGTGGGCGATGTCGTGCAACGCTCCGCTGAACTGATAGCGGATATGTCCGCAGTGACAGCCACCGTCGTGCAACTCAGTCATCACCCTGCCCTCCGCTTCCCGTGTTCATTGACTCTAGCCCGCATCCGACGGCCGGTTGGCCGTTCGCCCAAAGCTTTCTTGCGCGAAAGGTAGCTGAAAGGTTCCCCGATTAGGATCGCCCCCACTGCCGGCAACAGACCGGTTGGCCAACGCGTGTGATTGCTCGCACGACAGGCCCAATTAACAACAACAATGGTGATTCTGATGTCCTCTGCAACCCGCCTCCTCGCTCCGACTCCGCCCGTACGTCTCGTGCTTCCCGTTCTGCGCTGATCCCGCCCGATCCGCTCACTTACCTAGCCGCGCTACGCCTGGAGTATTCCCATGCTGACTTTCCTTGGCTTCGCCATGGTCATCACGTTCATGTTCCTGATCATGACCAAGCGCCTGTCTGCGCTGATCGCTCTGATCATCATCCCGATCCTGTTCGCCCTGTTCGGTGGTTTCGCCCCGAAGATCGGCCCGATGATGCTCGAAGGTATTACCAAGCTTGCGCCGACCGGCGTGATGCTGATGTTCGCGATTCTGTATTTCGCCCTGATGATCGACTCCGGCCTGTTCGACCCGGCCGTGCGCAAGATCCTCAAACTGGTCAAGGGTGACCCGCTGAAAGTTTCGGTCGGCACCGCCGTACTGGCGCTCGTCGTTTCCCTCGATGGTGACGGCGCGACCACTTACATGATCTGCGTGGCCGCCATGCTGCCGCTGTACAGCCGCATCGGCATGAGCCCGCGAATCATGGCCGGTCTGATCATCCTCGCCGGCGGCGTGATGAACATGACTCCATGGGGTGGCCCGACCGCCCGTGCGGCCAGTGCGCTGCACGTGGACCCGTCGGACATCTTCGTACCGATGATCCCGGCGATGGCGGCCGGTGTGGTGGCGATCCTGATCATTGCCTACTTCTACGGCAAACGTGAGCGTGCGCGTCTGGGTGAGCTGCACCTGATCGGCGACGAAATCGATCACAGCGAAATCAGCGTCTCGCAATTCCCGGATGCACGCCGTCCGAAACTGATCTGGTTCAACGGCCTGCTGACTCTGGCCCTGATGTGCACCCTGATCGCCGGCCTGCTGCCGCTGCCGGTGCTGTTCATGGTGGCGTTCAGTATTGCCATGATCGTCAACTACCCTTGCCTGCAAATGCAGAAGGATCGCGTCGCCGCCCACGCCGGCAGCGTGCTGTCGGTGGTCAGTCTGATCTTCGCGGCGGGCATTTTCACCGGTATCCTGTCGGGTACCGGCATGGTCGATGCCATGTCGAAAAGCCTGCTGGCAGTGATCCCTGATTTCCTCGGCCCGTACCTGGCGGTGATCACGGCGCTGGTGAGCATGCCGTTCACGTTCTTCATGTCGAACGACGCGTTCTACTACGGTGTGTTGCCGGTGTTGTCCGAAGCGGCCAGCCATTACGGCATCACCGCGGTGGAAATGGCCCGTGCCTCGATCGTCGGCCAGCCGGTTCACCTGCTGAGCCCACTGGTGCCGTCGACGTACCTGCTGGTGGCACTGGCGGGGATCGAGTTCGGCGATCACCAGCGTTTCACCCTGAAGTGGGCAGTGCTGGTCTGCCTGTGCATACTGGCCGCAGCCTTGCTGTTGGGGACTTTCCCGCTGTTCAGCACGTTGTAACGGCACCAAACTCACCAGGACGCCAGCTGATTGCTGGCGTCCTGGTTTAACACTCGCTCAAAGGAATACACATGGAATGGCTGACCAACCCTGAGATCTGGGTTGCCTTCTTCACCCTGACCGCCCTGGAAATCGTTCTGGGCATCGATAACATCATCATGATTTCGATCCTGGTCAGCCGCATGCCCAAACACATGCAGCAGCGCACCCGGATCTTCGGTCTTGGCCTGGCCATGATCACGCGGATCCTGTTGCTGCTGTCGATCACCTGGGTCATGCGCCTCACCGCCGACCTGTTCGAAGTGTTCGGCCAGGGCATTTCCGGTCGCGACCTGATCCTGTTCTTCGGTGGCCTGTTCCTGCTGTGGAAAAGCTCCCAGGAGATGTACCACGCACTGGAAGGTGAAGACGAAAGCGACGAAACACCCGGTGGCAAGGGCGGCAATTTCCTCTACACCATTATCCAGATCGCGATCATCGACATCGTGTTCTCGCTGGACTCGGTGATCACTGCTGTCGGCATGGTGTCCCACGTGCCGGTCATGGTCGCGGCGATCATCGTTGCGGTACTGGTGATGATGCTGGCTTCGGGCAAGATCAGCGAATTCATCGACAAGCACCCGTCGCTGAAAATGCTCGCGTTGTCGTTCCTGCTGGTGGTCGGCACCGTGCTGATTGCCGAGTCGTTCGACGTGCACGTACCGAAAGGCTACGTCTACTTCGCCATGGCGTTCTCGCTGGCAGTCGAAGCGATCAACATCAAGATGCGCACCGCCATCGCGAAAAAACGCAAACAGCAGGATCCGGTGAAACTGCGCAAGGATATTCCGGGTCAGTAACCCGAACACTGCGCAACAGATCAAAGGGCCTTCGGGCCCTTTTTTCATGGCCGCATGAACCTGTTTTCATGACACTTTTGTTTCAATCCCCGCTTTAGCTGTGCAATGCTGGCGCCCAGACCGTTAGCCAACTACAGCTTAAGTATCAGAACGTAGAAATTGCGCGGTACCGTCAACTTGCCCCTCTGGGGCGCTGCTATTACAGGGGGTCTGCATGCTCACCCTGCTCAATTTGCTTTCTGCCGTGGCCCTGCTGATCTGGGGCACGCACATCGTCCGAACCGGCATCCTGCGGGTGTACGGCACCAATCTGCGCCACGTGATCGGCCAGAACATGTCCAAACGCTGGCTGGCCTTTGTCGCCGGCATCCTCGTGACCGCGATGGTGCAGAGCAGCAACGCAACCGCCATGCTCGTGACGTCTTTTGTCGGTCAGGGCCTGATGGCGTTGACCCCGGCCCTGGCGACCATGCTTGGCGCCGACGTCGGTACGGCGCTGATGGCGCGGGTGCTGACGTTCGACCTGTCGTGGCTGTCGCCGCTGCTGATTTTCCTCGGGGTGATTTTCTTTCTCTCGCGCAAGCAGACGCGGCTCGGGCAGATGGGCCGTGTGGCCATCGGGCTGGGGCTGATCATTCTGGCGCTGCAACTGATCGTCGAGGCCGCCGCACCGATCACCCATGCCCAAGGGGTGAAGGTGATTTTTGCGTCGCTGACCGGCGATATCCTGCTCGACGCCCTGGTCGGCGCGCTGTTCGCGATGATTTCCTACTCCAGCCTGGCGGCCGTGCTGCTGACCGCCACGCTCGCCGGCGCTGCGGTGATCAGTTTGCCGGTGGCGATCGGTCTGGTGATCGGCGCCAACATCGGCAGTGGCGTGCTGGCGTTCATGAGCACCAGCATGCAGAACGCCGCCGGCCGGCAAGTAGCGCTGGGCAGCCTGCTGTACAAACTGATCGGGCTGCTGCTGATCATTCCGGTGCTCGACCCGCTGGTGCACTGGATCGACAGCCTGGATTTCAGCCCGCAGGAAATGGTCATCGGCTTCCACCTGCTCTACAACACGGCGCGCTGCCTGATCCTGCTGCCGAGCGTCGGGCCGATGGCGCGGCTGTGCGCCTGGCTGCTGCCGGAGCGCCCGGAGGTCAATGGCACCGCCAAGCCGCGTCACCTCGACGCCACCGCGCTGGTAACCCCGAGTCTGGCGCTGGCCAACGCCGCCCGGGAAACCCTGCGCATGGGCGACCTGATCGACAACATGCTCGACGCGACCCTCGACGTGCTGCGCGGCAAGCAGACCGCCGTCACCCAGGAAATGCGCAAGCTGACCGATGACGTCGAAGCGCTGTACAGCGCGATCAAGCTGTACCTGGCGCAGATGCCCCGCGAAGATCTCGGCGAACAGGACAGTCGGCGCTGGGCGGAGATCATCGAGCTGGCGATCAACCTCAAACTCGCCAGCGACCTGATCGAACGCATGCTGCGCAAAGTGCAGCAGCAGAAGACTTCGCAACGCCGGTCGTTCTCCGAAGACGGGCTGGAAGAGCTGGCCGGCCTGCAACAGCAGTTGATCGCGAATCTGCGGCTGGGGCTGTCGGTGTTCCTCAGCGGCGACAAGGAAAGCGCCCGTCAGTTGCTGCGCGAGAAACGTCGCTTTCGCGCACAGGAACGGCGTCTGGCCCACGCCCATGTCAGCCGGTTGCAACGTAAGATCGTGCAGAGTATCGAGACCAGTTCGTTGCACCTGGAGTTGATTGCCGACATGAAACGCCTGAACTCGCTGTTCTGCAGCAGCGCCTACGTGGTGCTGGAAACTTCCGATACCGGCGCGCTGGCGGCGGACGATATGGCGGACATCACGCATTCGCCTTGAACGTCTGGGGTTGTGGTCAGTCAGTAACTCAAGGTTCGGCCTCGCGGCCGGACTGACGACACGGATCTCCAATTCAGCCGTATGGAAGCTCGTTATGCGTTGCCTGTTGTTCGCCTGTCTGTTGCTCGGTTCCCTGCCCGCTTTCGCCCTGGATCGTTTTCAGGTTGAAGGCTATGCGCTGCCCAACGGTTTGCAATTGCTGCTCAAGCCCGGCTCCGAGCGTGGGCACGTGGCGATCCGGCTGGTGATCGGCGTCGGTCTCGATGATTTCGACTGCAATGAAAAGGAGCTGCCGCACCTGCTCGAACACTTGCTGTTCAGCGGCATCGACGCCACCGGCGAAGGTGGCCTCGAAGAGCGCATGCAGGCCCTCGGTGGCGACTGGAACGCCTTTACCAGCAACGCCGACACCACGTTCGTCATCGAAGCCCCGGCGAAAAACCAGCGCAAGGTCCTCGACCTGCTGCTGGACCTGCTGACCCAGACCCGCTTCGACGACAACGCGATCAACGCCGCCAAGCGAGTGGTCGAGCGCGAGGACGGCGGCCATTACACCCGGCTGCAACGCTTTCTCGACCGGCAGGATCTGGGCCACACCGCGAGCAATCAACTGGCAGTAGAGCTGGGCCTGAAATGCCCGCAGCGGGCCGAAGTCGATGGCCTGACCCGCGAACAGCTGGAGAAGGTGCGCAAGGCCTGGTACGCGCCGAACAACATGACCCTGATTGTCGTTGGCGACCTCGACAAATTGCTGCCGGCCTATCTGGAGCGGGCGTGGGGCGCGCTGGAAGCGGTCGATCCGAGCGAACACCGTCCGTTGCCGGACATTCGCGCCAGCGCCGCTCACGAACGCACGATCACTCGCGGCTTCATCGGCAACAGCGCCAAGCTGCACTGGCTGGTGCCGGAGCCGGTGCTGGACGATCAGTACGACGAGACCTTCGACCTGCTCAAGGAATACCTGGAGTGGGCGCTGTACCGCCAACTACGCCTGAACCATGGTTTGTCCTACGGGCCGTGGGCCGAGCGCGAAGTGTTCGGCGGCGTCGGCTTCATGAGCCTCAACGCCGATCTGGATCGCGGTGACATTGCTGAAGCCGAACAAGTGCTGGAAGACCTCAAGGCCGACCTGCTGAAAAACGGCCTCGATGCCGACACCTTCAATCGCTTGAAACAAGCCGCCATCGCCCACCAGGCCTGGGCCGTGCAAGGCACCAGCGCCATGGCCGACTACTACTGGAGCGCGCTGGGCGACTATGAGGACGGGCGCTTTGCCGATCCTGCGCGGGAGCTGCAAGGCGTGACGCTGGAGGCGGCGAACAAGGCCATGCGCGAGTTGCTGCTGCAACCGGGTTATCTGCGGATCGAGAAACCGCTGCTCAGCGACGATCAGGTGTTGTGGCTGCTGGCGGGCGGATTGGGCGTGCTGGTGCTGATCCTGCTCGGCTGGCGCCTGCATCGGCGCAAATCCGTACATCCAGACTGACCGACAGCCTCGCCACACGGCGCGGCGGGCGGTACTCTGTCGGGGTTTTTTCCTCGACTGTCGTGAACCGCCCAAATGTCTAAATTGACCCTCCTGATCCAGCGCATTCTCGAACTGATGAAGCGCTACCCCGGGGTCATTGCGCTTGGCGGTTTCATCTCCGGGGTCGGCAGCTTCATTTTGGTCGACCGGCAACAGGGGCTGGCGAGCTGGATCACCACGATCATGCTGCTGAGCTGGATCTGGCTGATGCTGGAAAACAGCCTGACCAAGCTGTTCACGCGGATCTTCAAACGGGAAATCCCCCAGCCGCTGCTGCGTTACGCGACGCAGATGATCCACCAGGAAAGCCTGTTTTTCGTCCTGCCGTTCTTCTTCATCACCACCACCTGGAACAGCGGCCAGCTGTTTTTCACCGGGCTGCTGTGCATCGCGGCGCTGATCTCGATCGTTGACCCGCTCTACTACAAATGGCTGGCGCCACGGCGCTGGGCGTTCCTGGCGCTGCACACCCTGACCCTGTTCGCCGCCCTGCTCACCGCGCTGCCGGTGATCATGCACCTGACCACCTCGCAAAGCTTCAAATGGGCGCTGGGGATTGCGGTGGTGTTGTCGTTCCCGAGCCTGGCGTCGATCTTCCCGATCCGCACCGTGCGCAATGCCTTGGCGATCCTGTGTATTACGGTCGGCATCGGTGGCGTGGGCTGGGTCCTGCGTTCGTGGGTGCCGCCGGCAACGCTGTGGATGACCGACGTGGCGATCAGCACCCAGGTGCAGGACCGGGTTCCGGGCGCCAGCCTCAAGGAAGTCAGCGCCGATCAGATCCGTGGCGGCGGGCTCTATGCCTACACCGCGATCAACGCACCGCGCGGGCTTGATGAGCGGATCTATCACGTGTGGCAGTTCAACGGCAAAGAGGTCGACCGCATCGCTCTCGACATCCACGGCGGGCGCAAGGAAGGCTACCGGGCCTGGACGCACAAGCAGAACTTCCCCGGCAACCCGGCGGGCAAATGGCAGGTGCGGGTGTTGACCGAAGACGGTCAGGTGATTGGCGTGCTGCGCTTCGAGGTCACGGACAGCACACCGACCAAAGAAAAGTAACCGGGTTCGTGCTATTACGTATGCCAGCGTATTCAGCCGAACAAGCACGGAGCTTATGACCAGCAGCCCAATGACCGGCAGTGCCCGCCTGGACACCTCGATCACCCCTGCCCGCCTGCGGGTGACCGGGGACTGGACGCTTGCCCACTACGCCGACCTCAAGCAACTGAGCGAAACGCTCCACGGCCAGTACGACGCCAACACCCCCATCGATCTCAACGGCCTCGGCGCCCTCGACACCGCCGGTGCGTCGCTGCTGGTGGAACTGCTCGGCTCGGAGCGGTTGGGCAAGTCCGCCGAACACCCCGACTGCACGATTTCCAGCGCCGACCGCGCCTTGCTGCAAACCGTGTATCGCTCGCTGACTGACTTCTGTGTGCCGATCAAGGAACCGGAAATCAGCGTCAGCGTGCAATTGCTGACCCGCATCGGCCGGGCCGTCGACACGGTCTGGCAGGACACACTGCAGTTGCTCGGTTTCGTCGGCCTGATCCTCGAAACCATCGCTCGCAGTCTGTTCCGGCCCAAGCGCTGGCGGATCACGCCGATGATTGCGCACATCGAACAGACCGGCCTTGATGCCGCGCCCATCGTCGCGTTGCTGACCTTTCTGGTGGGCGCGGTGGTGGCGTTTCTCGGGGCGACGGTGCTGGCCAGTTTCGGCGCCAGCGTGTTCACCGTGGATCTGGTGGGCTTCGCCTTCCTGCGCGAGTTCGGCGTTTTGCTCACGGCGATCCTGATGGCCGGCCGCACCGCCAGTGCCTTCACCGCGCAAATCGGCTCGATGAAGGCCAACGAGGAAATCGACGCGATTCGCACCCTCGGCCTCGATCCCATGGAGTTGCTGGTGGTGCCGCGGGTGCTGGCGCTGCTGGTGGCGCTGCCGATGCTGACCTTTTTGGCGATGATTTGCGGGATCGTCGGCGGCGCGGTGGTCTGCGCGGTGTCGCTGGATATCTCGCCGGCGATGTTCCTGTCGCTGCTGCAAAGCGACATAGGGATTCAACATTTCCTGGTGGGCCTGGTCAAAGCCCCGATCTTCGCGTTCCTGATCGCCGCCATCGGTTGTCTGGAAGGCTTCAAGGTCAGCGGTAGCGCCGAATCGGTCGGCGCCCACACCACCTCCAGCGTGGTGCAATCGATTTTCGTGGTGATCGTGCTCGATGCGGTCGCTGCGCTGTTTTTCATGGAGATGGGCTGGTGAGTCGTCTACCCCGCGCGCCCTCCGAGGCGGTGATCGAAGTCCGTGGCCTGTGCAATCGCTTCGGCAGCCAGAGCGTGCACGAGAACCTCGACCTCGACTTGTACAAAGGCGAAATCCTGGCCGTGGTCGGCGGCTCCGGCAGCGGCAAATCGGTGCTGCTGCGCAGCATCGTCGGCTTGCGCCGGCCCAGCGAAGGCATGGTCAAGGTGTTCGGCCAGAATCTGCCGAGCCTGCCGGAACATGAGCGTTCGCTGATCGAGCGGCGCTTTGGCGTGTTGTTCCAGAAAGGCGCGCTGTTCTCGTCGCTGACGGTGACCGAGAACGTCGCCCTGCCCCTCATTGAACACGCCGGCCTGAGCCGCGACGACGCCGAGCATCTGGCGGCGGTGAAGCTGGCGCTGGCCGGACTGCCGCTGTCGGCGGCGGACAAGTACCCCGCCTCGCTCTCCGGCGGGATGATCAAGCGTGCGGCACTGGCCCGGGCGCTGGCGCTGGACCCGGACATCCTGTTTCTCGACGAACCCACCGCCGGCCTCGATCCAATTGGCGCCGCGCAGTTCGACCAATTGATCCTGACCCTGCGCGACGCGCTGGGCCTGAGCGTGTTTCTGGTGACTCACGACCTCGACACCCTCTACACCATCACCGACCGCGTCGCGGTACTGGCGCAGAAGAAAGTGCTGGTGGCCGGTCCCATCGACGTGGTCTCGGAAACCGACGACGCATGGATTCACGAATACTTCCACGGCCCTCGCGGCCGCTCGGCGCTGGACGCCGCCAAACAGCTCAACGAGGTCTGACATGGAAACCCGAGCCCATCATGTATTGATCGGCCTGTTCACGGTGATTGTGGTGGCGGGCGCCCTGCTCTTCGGTCTGTGGCTGGCCAAGTCCAGCGTCGACACCGAGTTCAAGGATTACGAAATCGTCTTCAACGAGGCGGTCAGCGGCCTGTCCCGGGGCAGCCCGGTGCAGTACAGCGGGATCAAGGTCGGCGATGTGGTCAGCCTGCGCCTCGACCCGCAGGACCCGCGTCGGGTGCTGGCGCGGATTCGTCTGGCGGGCGACACGCCGGTCAAGGAAGACACCCAGGCCAAACTGGCCCTGGCCGGGATCACCGGCACCTCGATCATCCAGCTCAGCGGTGGCACGCCAGAGAGCCCGAAGCTCAAGGGCCATGACGGAAATCTGCCGACCATCGTCGCTTCGCCCTCGCCGATCTCGCGGCTGCTCAATGACAGCAACGACCTGATGAGCGGAGTCAGCACCCTGCTGAGCAACGCCAATCAGATGTTCTCCGCCGACAACATCGAGCGCGTGAGCAAAACCCTCCAGCATCTGGAACAGACCACCGGCTCGATCAACGATCAGCGCGGCGACCTGCGTCAGGCCATGCAGCAACTGGCGACGGTGGGCAAACAGGCCGGCAACATGCTCGAACAGACTTCGGCGCTGATGCGCAACGCCAACGGTCTGCTCAACGATCAGGGCAAGCAGGCATTGGGCAGCGCTGAACAGGCGATGAAGTCCCTGGAGCAAAGCAGCGCCACCATCAACGGCCTGTTGAGCAAGAACCAGAACTCCCTCGACAGCGGCATGCAGGGCCTCAACGGTCTGGCCCCGGCGATCCGCGAACTGCGTGAAACCCTGAACTCGCTGCGCGCCATTTCCCAACGCCTGGAGGCCAACCCCAGCGGTTACCTGCTGGGCAGTGACAAGAACAAGGAGTTCACGCCATGAAGCTGACTCGCCTCGCCCTCTTAGCCGGCTTCACGCTGATCAGCGCGTGCTCGATCCTGCCCAAGTCCGAACCGCTGGACGTCTATCGCTTGCCGGCGGCACAGGCGCCCGCCTCGGCCAGCTCGGCATCTACGCAGCACTGGTCGCTACGGTTGAACAAATTGCAGGCCAGCGAGGCGCTGAACCGGCCGGGCATCGCGGTGATTCCCCAGGGTGACGTGATCAGCACTTATAAGGCCTCGCGCTGGAGTGATCCGGCGCCGGTGCTGGTGCGTAATCGGTTGCTGGATGGATTCCAGCGTGACGGGCGTATATCGCTGCTGAGCACCGACGACAGCAATTTCCAGGCGGACCTGGAACTGGGTGGCAGCCTGCAGGCGTTTCAAACCGAGTATCAGGGCACACAGGCCAGCGTCGTGGTGCGGGTCGATGCGTTGCTGGTGCGCGGCTATGACCAGCGGATTCTCGCCAGTCGCCGCTTCGAAGAACGTCAGCCGCTCAATGATGTGAAAGTCCCGGCGGTGGTGGCCGGCTTCGGTCAGGCCAGTGATCGCCTCACCGCGAAGGTGGTGGCGTGGGCGGTGGAGCAAGGGCAGAAAGTTGCCCCACCTGCCCGGCCTTGATCCTTAACCGAAGAACCAGTAGCAGACGCCTATAGCGCCGAGCACGCCCGCCAGCTCGGCCAACAGCGCGCAACCGACAGCATGCCGGGCGCGCTGGATGCCCACCGCGCCGAAGTACACCGCCAGCACGTAGAACGTGGTCTCGGTGCTGCCCTGAATCGTTGCCGCCACCAGCGCCGGGAAGCTGTCCACGCCCGAGGTCTTCATCGTTTCGATCAGCATCGCCCGGGCGGCGCTGCCGGAGAACGGTTTGACCATCGCAGTCGGCAGCGCGTCGACGAATCGTGTGTCCCACCCTGCCCACTCCACCAGATGACGGATGCCGTCGAGGCCGAAATCCAGTGCGCCCGATGCGCGCAATACGCCGATCGCGCAAAGCATCGCCACCAGATACGGCAGCAGGTTCTTGGCTACGTCGAAACCTTCCTTCGCGCCTTCGACGAAGGCCTCGTAAACCTTCACTTTGCGCAACGCGCCGATCACCAGGAACAGCATGATCAGGCCGAACAGCGTCAGGTTGCCGAGGATCGACGACAGCCCCGCCAGCGCGGTGGCCGACATCGTCGCCAGCAACGCCATGAAGCCGCCGAGGATCAGCGCGCCGGGAATCAGGTAAGCCAGCACCACCGGATCCCAGACCCGCAGGCGCTGCATGAACGCCACCGACAGGAAGCCTACGATGGTCGAGCAACTGGTGGCCAGCAGGATCGGCAGGAACACCAGCGTCGGGTCCGGAGCGCCTTGCTGGGCGCGGTACATGAAGATCGTCACCGGCAGCAGGGTCAGGGACGACGCGTTGAGTACCAGGAACAGGATTTGCGCGTTGCTGGCGATGGTCGAGCTGGGGTTGAGCTCTTGCAGCGCCTTCATGGCTTTAAGGCCGATCGGCGTGGCGGCGTTGTCCAGGCCCAGGCCGTTGGCGGCGAAGTTCAGGGTGATCAGGCCGATGGCCGGGTGACCCGCCGGCACTTCCGGCATCAGCCGCAGGAACAACGGGCCCAGCGCTTTGGCCAGCCACTCGACGATCCCGGCCTTCTCGGCGATGCGCAGGAAGCCCAGCCACAGGGTCAGCGTGCCGAACAGCAGCACCATGACTTCGACCGACAGCTTGGCCATGGCAAAAATGCTTTCCACCATCGCCGCGAAGATCCCGGCGTTGCCGCCGATCAGCCATTGCCCCAGCGCCGAAACGGCTGCCACGATGAAGAAGCCAAGCCACAGGCCATTAAGCATCAGTCAAATCCCCCGGAAGATGCGGCGAATGATAGCGGGGTCGCCAGAAACGACAAACCCCGGATTTCTCCGGGGTTTGTCAGGGTGCCTGGCGGGCGGGGATCAGTTGTTGGAAACGTCACCGGTCGGCAGTTTTTCCTTGCTGCGCCAGTGCGGCAGCGAGTTCCAGTAGCGCTGGCCCTTGGCGTCGTCGTACATGCCTTCCCAACGAGCGATGACCAGTACGGCGAGAGCGTTGCCGATCACGTTCAGGGCGGTACGCGCCATGTCCATCACACGGTCGACACCGGCGATGAAGGCCAGGCCTTCCAGCGGAATACCAACGCTGCCCAGAGTGGCCAGCAGTACCACGAAGGACACGCCCGGTACGCCGGCGATGCCTTTGGAAGTAACCATCAGGGTCAGGACCAGCAGCAGTTGCTGGCTGATCGACAGGTCGATGCCGTACAGCTGAGCGATGAAGATCGCCGCGATGGACTGGTACAGGGTCGAACCGTCGAGGTTGAACGAGTAGCCGGTCGGTACCACGAAGCTGCAGATGGCTTTTGGTGCGCCGTAGGCTTCCATCTTCTCGATCACGCGTGGCAGCACGGTTTCCGAGGAAGCGGTGGAGTAAGCCAGCACCAGCTCATCCTTGAAGATGCGCATCAGCTTGATCACCGAGAAGCCGAACATCTTGGCGATCAGGCCCAGGATCACGAAGGCGAAGAAGGCGATGGCAACGTAAACCAGGATCACCAGCTTGGCCAGCGGCAGCAGCGAAGCGAAACCGAAGTTGGCCACGGTCACCGCGATCAGTGCGAACACGCCGATCGGGGCGTAGTTCATGATCATGTGGGTGACCTTGAACATGCTTTCCGAGACGCCCTGGAACATCTTCACCAGCGGCTCGCGCAGGTCCGACTGCAGGCTCGACAGACCGAGACCGAACAGCACGGAGAAGAAGATGATCGGCAGCATCTCGCCGCGAGCCATGGCCGCGAAGATGTTCGACGGGATCAGGTTGAGGATGGTCTCGATGAACGCGTGTTCATGCTGCACTTCGGCGGCGGTCGCCTGGTACTTGGAGATGTCCACAGTGCCCAGGGTGCTCATGTCGATGCCGGCGCCCGGGTGGAACACGTTAGCCAGCACCAGACCGACGAGGATCGCGATGGTGGTGACGATTTCGAAGTAGATGATGGTCTTCAGGCCGATGCGCCCGAGCTTCTTGGCGTCGCCCACGCCGGCGATGCCGACGATCAGGGAAGAGATGACGATCGGGATCACGATCATCTTGATCAGACGGATAAAGATATCGCCTGCCGGTTGCAGGACGTTGCTGATCCACCAGGCCTTCTCGGCACTGAAATGGTTGAGCAACGCACCGATTGCAATCCCCAACACCAGACCGATGAGGATCTGCCAGGCGAGGCTAAGCTTTGCCTTCTTCATTATCTTTACCCTTACTTGCGTTTGACTCAGGCACATGCAGGAACTGGAACGCTCTTTAGCGGAAAAGTCTGTGCATCTGCCTCCGTATAAGGTGCCCCGAAGCGCGTGTTTACGGCTCTCCGGCAGGCGAAAAAAGGCGCAACTATTCCGATGCAAGGTTGCGCCGTCTAATGCCGTAAACGCCTACCCTATGCCGAATCGGCATGAGCTTTTTTAAATGAAACTGGCGTCCCAACCGGTTCGAATACGACATTTCGGCAGGCATAAGTGCCGTGAACCGGCCATTACAGCGTAGGTTGGTTATTTTTTGAACGAGTGATTTCGACGAAAAATTTAGGAAAAAGCCTACGTTCGGAATCTAAAAGTCCGACTTCCTCAATCGACTCTTTCTCGATATACGGTCGCCAAGAAACACCGCGAAATGCTTTCGCACGCAGTGTGAGCGATAAAAAAGACGAGCAGAACGCTCTGGATCAACGTTTTGTCACGTTGAAAGCTCAGCGCAAGTCCGTCGAACCGCTCCGGTTGGCGAACTTGCGTCGCAGCTTTTACCCTGACCCGGCCCTCATCGCAGGCACTCCCTGTACCCGTAGGTCACTCCGACCCTGTAACAGTCAGAACGTCCCGGCCCCCTGGTCATGCACCGGCCTTCCTCGGGCGGGTGCAATGGAGGACAGCCTTTCAGCTGCCCTCATGTTCAATACCAGTTCGGATCTTTCTTCAGCGTTTCCATCAAAAGATCCTGCATGCCCTGGTCGGGCTTGCCGAGGAAGCGGTAGGTGGCATGTCGCGTTGGCGACTTGTCGGCCGGCAGTCCCTCGGGCACATCGACCAGCATGGCGTAAGCGTGTTTCTTGTCGAAGCTGAAGGCGACGATCAGGCGGTGGTTGAGGCATTTGTCCTGCGATTCGCAGAGCGGCCCTACCAGATACTGATCGCCATCTTCGGTCACGGCATTCATCTGTTGGTCCGGCGCGCCGGAGAGGTTCATCACCCATTCCGGCAGGCGTTCTTCCTTCTTCACCACGCCTTCCCAGGTTTCCCTGTACTGCGGGTCGGAACTCAACAGTTCGTTGACCCGCGCCTGGCCGTCATTGGCCGCCATCGCCATGGCACTACCGCCCAAGAGCAGGGCGGCTGCCAGTGTCTTTAAACCCTTCATGTTCAACCTCGACCGCGACGGCCAAAGAAGAAGGAAGCGATGAACATCACCAGGAACACGACAAAGAGAATCTTGGCGATACCCGTGGCGGTGCCCGCGATACCACCGAAGCCCAGTACTGCAGCGATGATGGCAATGATCAGGAATGTGATTGCCCAGCTCAACATGGTGATTCTCCTTGCTTCTATTTAGGGGTGTTGCCGGTCTCGGCGCGGGGGCGCCCAGATTCGTTGATCAGAAAACCCAGCGTTCTTCACGGGGCATGTCGCCCAATGGCTGTGGCTGGTCGACGTCCATCATGCGCATCGCGCCGTTGTCGGCCTGGCTGCTGCTGACGGCGCTGAAGTGCGTCTGCGTCGCGTGTTGCATCGAGATCAGTGGCTCAGGTCGCTGACTGTGCTCCCAGCGCAGGTATTGCTGGCAGGCGATCAGCGTGATCAACAGCGCAAATGCGCCAAACAGGGCCTGCTGCAAGTGCAGTGGCGAGATACGCATTTGGGCGGCACGTGGGCGAGTCATCCTGGGTTCCTCACTCTTATTCGGTTGGGGCAGTGCATTTCTGCCCGGGCTGAGAGAGGTATTGCAGCCTGCATGCCAGCTTTTTTGTTTAAAAAAATATAATAAAATCAGCTAGTTACGGATGGTGTGAAAATTCCTGACGACGCATCCTGCACGATGGCCCGCGCAGGGTCGTGCGTAATGCACGATTATTTCGTAGGAGAAATCATTCTTTTTGAATTGAGGGCAGGGGGCGGATGTCAGAAAAGGAGGCAGGAAACCGCCTTGAAACTGTGTGATGTTTAAAAAATCAACAAAATCAGCGGATTAGCCGTGAGGGCGGGAGAGAGCTACCCTGCTATGACCGGAATCGATCAGAATCAACCATGCAACTTGCCCGATTTTTCCGGGACTAACCCAAGACATTCACTTATGGAGCGTAGGAAAAATGGAATCAGCCACTGAGCACCAAGGCCGCATTCTGCTGGTGGACGATGAATCCGCCATCCTGCGAACCTTCCGTTATTGCCTCGAAGACGAAGGTTATACCGTCGCCACCGCCAACAGCGCGGCCCAGGCGGATGCGCTGCTGCAACGTCAGGTGTTCGACCTGTGCTTCCTCGATTTGCGTCTGGGCGAAGACAACGGCTTGGATGTATTGGCGCAGATGCGCATTCAGGCGCCGTGGATGCGTGTGGTGATTGTCACCGCTCATTCGGCCGTCGACACGGCGGTGGACGCGATTCAGGCCGGCGCGGCCGATTATCTGGTCAAGCCGTGCAGCCCGGATCAACTGCGCCTGGCGACCGCCAAGCAACTGGAAGTACGCCAGCTTTCTGCGCGTCTGGAAGCCCTCGAAGGCGAGATCCGCAAGCCCAAGGACGGCCTCGATTCCCACAGCCCGGCGATGAAAGTCGTACTGGAAACTGCGCGGCAAGTGGCGGGCACCGACGCCAACATTCTGATCCTCGGCGAGTCCGGCACCGGTAAAGGTGAACTGGCCCGAGCCATTCACGGCTGGAGCAAGCGCGAGAAGAAATCCTGCGTCACCATCAATTGCCCATCGCTGACCGCCGAACTGATGGAAAGCGAGCTGTTCGGTCACAGTCGTGGCGCGTTCACCGGGGCCAGTGAAAGTACGCTGGGTCGGGTTAACCAAGCCGATGGCGGTACGCTGTTTCTCGACGAGATCGGCGATTTTCCGCTGACATTGCAACCCAAGTTGCTGCGTTTCATTCAGGACAAGGAATACGAGCGGGTAGGGGATCCGGTCACCCGCCGCGCCGATGTGCGCATCCTCGCCGCCACCAACCTCAATCTTGAGGACATGGTGCGCGACGGCCGTTTCCGTGAAGACCTGCTCTATCGCCTGAACGTCATCACCCTGCATTTGCCGCCACTGCGCGAGCGAGCCGAAGACATCCTGACCCTGGCCGACCGCTTCCTCGCCCGATTTGTGAAGGAATATGCGCGTCCGGCCCGGGGTTTCAGCGACGAAGCTCGCGAAGCTCTGTTGGGTTATCGCTGGCCCGGCAACATCCGCGAGCTGCGCAACGTGGTCGAGCGGGCGAGCATCATCTGCCCGCAGGAGCGGGTGGAAATCAGCCACCTCGGCATGGCCGAGCAACCGGCCAACAACGCGCCACGGGTCGGCGCGGCACTGAGCCTCGATGAGCTGGAGAAGGCTCACATCGGCGCAGTACTGGCGACTGCCGGCACTCTCGATCAGGCCGCCAAGACTCTGGGGATCGACGCTTCGACCCTGTATCGCAAGCGCAAGCAGTACAACCTGTGAGCTCCCGCCGATGAAACTGGCGATGAAGTTGCGGACCCGCCTGTTCCTGAGCATTTCCGCGCTGATCACCGTGGCTTTGCTCGGGCTGATGCTCGGGCTGGTCAGCGTGATGCAGATGGCCGGCACTCAGGAGGCGCTGATCCGCAACAACTTCGTCACCCTCGATCTGGGGCTCAAGCTGCGGCAGACCCTCGGCGATCAACTGATCATGATGCTGGCCGAGAAGCCCGATCCCGTGGCGTTCGAAGCGTCCAAACAACGTTATTTCGAATTGCTCGACGAGGGCATCGCTCAAGAGCAGAAAAACGACAATCGCCAATACGGGTTCAGTCAGGCAAAGAGCGATTACCTGACCTTCCTCGAGGCATTCGACCTGTCCCGCGATCCGGGCGCCGCCCTGAGCAGTGGTGGCGACTTGCGCGAGCGATTCAACACCCTGCGTAACGGTTTGATCTCGGAGCACAAGCACGCGCTGGATAACATCAACGCTGTCCAGCACGCCGCCCGTGACCGGGCGCTGCTGATTTCCGGACTGCTCGGGCTGGTGGGGCTGGCGGTGCTGATCATCGGTTTCATCACCGCCCAAGGCATTGCCCGGCGTTTTGGTGCGCCGATCGAGGCGCTGGCCAAAGCGGCGGACAACATTGGGCAGGGCAATTTCGAAGTGACCCTGCCGGTGTCCTCGGCGATGGAAATCAATCTGCTGACCCGCCGCTTCGGGCTGATGGCCGAAGCCCTGCGCGAACACCAGGCGACCAACGTCGACGAATTGCTCGCCGGCCAGCAGCGCCTGCAAGCGGTTCTCGACAGCATCGATGACGGCTTGCTGATGATCGACCGTCAGGGGCATTTGGAACACTTGAACCCGGTGGCCCAGCGGCAACTGGGCTGGGACAGCGACCGTTTCGGCGAAGGCCTGGGCACCGCGCTTCAGCGTCCGGAGCTGGATGCACAACTGCAACTGGTGTTGCGCGGCGGCACCCTTGAGCGGGCGCCGGAAGACTTGAGCATCGAGGTCGATGGCGAATCGCGCCTGCTGACCTACAGCCTGACGCCGGTCAGCCACACCCAGGGGCATATCCTCGGCGCCGTGATGGTCTTGCATGACGTCACTGAGCAGCGCGCCTTCGAGCGGGTGCGCAGCGAGTTCGTGCTGCGCGCGTCCCACGAATTGCGCACACCGGTTACGGGCATGCACATGGCGTTCGGGTTGTTTCGCGAGCGGGCGAAGTTTCCTCCGGAGTCGCGCGAGTCCGACCTGCTCGACACGGTTAACGAAGAAATGCAGCGCCTGATGCAGCTGATCAACGATCTGCTGAACTTCTCGCGCTATCAGAGCGGTTTGCAGAAGCTCACGCTGGCGCCGTGTTCCATCGAGGATCTGCTGGAGCAGGCGCGTTTGCGTTTCGCCGATTCGGCGGCGCAGAAGGGCGTTACCCTGCAGGTCGAAGCGCAGGGCCCGCTGCCACGCTTGCAGGCGGATCAGGCGCAGCTTGATCGAGTCCTCGACAACCTGATCGACAACGCCTTGCGCCACACAGCGCGCGACGGGCTGATTCGGTTGCAGGCCCGGCGTCATGGTGAGCGGGTGATCATCAGCGTCGAAGACAACGGCGAAGGGATTGCCTACGGACAGCAAGGGCGGATCTTCGAACCCTTCGTCCAGGTCGGCAGGAAAAAGGGCGGGGCCGGGCTGGGTCTGGCGCTGTGCAAGGAAATCGTCCAGCTGCACGGCGGGCGGATGGGTGTTTACTCGCGGCCGGGGCAGGGCACGCAGTTCTACATGGCGCTGGCGGTCTAGGCCTCGTCGTCAATCCGGCGGCCGGCGAGTCGCCGTCCACGGGTGATCAGTTCGATGAACTGCACCGCGCTCAAGGCGTGGGCGAACAGCCAGCCCTGACCGAACTTCACGCCTTCGCTGCTCAGCAGCTCGGCCTGGGATTCGTATTCGATCCCTTCGGCGATCACCTTCAGGTCCAGCGCCTGGGCCATGTGAATGATGTGCGGCGCGACACCGCTGCTGGCGGCGTCATGACCGAGGGCGTCGATGAATGCCTTGTCGATTTTCAGGCAGTCCACCGGCAAGGTTTGAAGGTAGGCGAGGCTGCAATAGCCGGTGCCAAAATCGTCGATCAGTACCTGATGGCCGACATCGCGCAGCGCTTGCAGGTTTTCCCGAGCCACCACCACATCGATCAGGCCGCGTTCTGTCACCTCGAACGCAATCTGCCGCGCCGCGACCCGGTGCAGGGTCAACAGCCGCGCCATGACCTGGCCGATGCGCGGCACCATCACGTCGCAGGCGGCCAGGTTCACCGAGATGTACAGCTGCGGGTTGGCTCGCAGCAGCTGGCCGAGCTGCTCGAGCAAGCGTTGCAGGACGAAGTCGGTCATCTGGCGAATCTGACCGGTGTTCTCGGCCATCGGGATGAACAGGTCGGGACTTGTGAGCGTGCCGTCCGGCCGGCGCCAGCGCAGCAGGGCTTCGGCGCCGACGCAGTTGCGGCTGTCGAGATCGAAGATCGGTTGATAGAGCACCTGCAACTCGCCCCGGCGGATCGCGCCGTGCAGCTCGGCATCCAGCGACTGGCGCTGGCGCACGATCCAGAACACCAGAACGCCTACCAGCGCACCGAGCACCAGACAGAACGGTACCATCCACCACCAGAGCTCCGGAATGTGCATGCCCGAGCGCGGGCTGATCAGCACCAGTTGATATTCCGGGTTATCGGTGGGCATGCGGTAGATCAGGTGCGATTGGGTGACTTGCAGTGCATCCGGGGTTTTCGGCGGCCAGGGTTCCGTGGGTGGCCAGGTTTGTGGAACGCCGAGCACCGGAATCGCCCGGGATCCGTGATCCAGCACCACCAACAGGCTGCTGCCGGGCGACAGGTCGACCATGTCGGTCAAATGCCCGCGTGAAGTGGCCACGCGAAAGTTGCCACGCCCGAGCATCAGCGCTGCGCGGTTTTCATCGGGTTCGGTGGTGGTGTTCAGCCAGTAGCTGTAGGTCGGGCCTTTGATGTCCGGAGGACGGACCACTGACAGGCCTTCCTGACGGGGGCGGTTGGAGCAGATCCGCGTGGCGTCCATGTAGGCCGCTTCATAGACGAAGCGGTAGTTGAACGTCACTTGCTGCAACGTGGCGATCATTTCGTCGTCGCAGCTGCGCAAGGGTTGGGCTTCGAGGTCGTCGAGGCTTTCGCGCAACTGGCCGAACAGTTGCTCCAGACGCGCCAGGAAGCGCTCGCCCTGGGCGTTCATTTCCTGGCTTTCGCTTTGTTCAACCTGGCGCATGGCCACGAACAGCCCGCCGGTGATCAGCAGGCTCGCACTGAGGACAGCCGCGATCATCGCCAGAAACCAGGGGCGATAAAACCAGCTACGCAGCGTCTCTCGGGTAGCAACCATCATGGATATCCGAAGAATTACCAATGAGTTATAGCTGCTGATTGCACTTTCGCCCTGACCGTCGGGCGGGCGTCATTATTTTGTCTGATTCAGCACCAGCAGCAACGCTGCCGTTTGCGCATCCGGCGTGCCGTCGAAGCGCGCAGGGCGGTAGTGCATCTGGAAGGCCGCGAGCACATGGCGGGTCGCCACATCCAGCTCGCCGGTCTGCGGCGTCGAGTAGCCCAGGCGTGCCAGTTGGCTCTGGAACCAGGTAATGCTCGGCAGCTCGGCGTCGAACTGCGCCTGCTGGCGTGCCACCGCTTGTTCGTTGGGCCAGAGCCCCAGCCCTTCGGCTGCCAGGCGTTTCCAGGGGAACAGCGGCCCCGGGTCGAGCTTGCGCAGCGGGGCGATGTCGCTATGGCCGATGATGTGGCGCGGGCTGATGCCCTGGCGTTTACTGATGTCCTTGAGCAGAACGATCAGCGATTGCACCTGGGCTTCGCTGTAGGGATACCAGAGGCGACCGGTCGGCGTGTCCTTGAAACCCGGATTGACGATTTCGATGCCGATGGAGCTGGAGTTGAGCCAGGTACGGCCTTGCCATTCGCTTTCGCCGGCGTGCCAGGCCCGCAGGTTTTCGTCCATCAGCTTGTAGATGGTGGCGTTCTTGTCGTCACCGATCAGGTAATGGCTGCTGACTTCGCCGTGGGTCAGCAACTGCAGCGAGCGTTCGAGCGAGGCGGAGGTGTAATGGACGATCACAAACTGCACGCGACTGTCGTGATTGACCGAAGGATGGCTGGTGTCAAAACGCGGGCCGCTGGCACAACCGGCCAGTAAGATTAGCGACGCGAGGAGGGTAAAAAATTTCATGGCAGAGGGCGGTACACGCAAGACGATAATGCAACAGTGTAACGTATCGCCTTGCGCTTCGACGCTTATAGGGCTGATTTAAACAATATGGAACAATTGCCTCAGCCCAGTTCCACCCGGTTACGTCCTGCGTTTTTCGCCCGGTAAAGCGCCTGATCGGCTCTTTTGAGCACCAGATCGCTGTGTTCTCCCGGCCGGAACGCCGCCAGTCCCATGGAAACGGTGATCGTGACGCGCTCGCCCTTGAAGTGAAACGGGCAGGCTTCGATGGAAGCGCGCAGGGTTTCCAGGAGTTTGGCGCCGACGGCCGGCGGAGTGGCCGGCAGCAGCAATACGAATTCCTCTCCACCAAATCGGGCAATGAAATCGCTGCCACGCAGGCGTTTGCGCAGCACGGTCGCGATGATCTTCAACACCTTGTCGCCGGCGAGGTGGCCGTAGTTATCGTTGATCCGTTTGAAGTGATCGAGGTCGAGCATGGCCAGGCTCAAGGTGTTGCCGTGCTGCTGCCATTGGGCGATTTCATGTTCGAGCCGTTCGGTCCAGGCGGCGCGGTTGGGCAGGCCGGTGAGCGGATCGATCAGGGCTTTCTGGCGCTGCTCTTCAAGGTGTTCGCGATAGCCCAGCGCTTCCTGCTCCATGTGCGCGACGCGCTCGGCCAGGCTTTTCAGGCGTCCGGCGACTTCCTGTTCCCGGGCGTCACGCTGTTTCTGATGCTGATCCATCGTGCCGAGCAGGCCTTCGAGGTGGTTTTCCAGCACCTGCTTCAGATCGTCCAGATCGGCCGCTTCCTGCACGCTGTTCTGCAAGCCGTCGACCTGTTCGCGGATCTGCGTGTCCATCGCCCGCGCCGCGGAGCTGTTGTCGGCGTGGCCTTCGCTGGCGGCCTGCAAGTTGCTCTGGAAAGCTTCGAGGCGTTCGTTGAGTTGCTGCAGGTAAGCTTCGAATTCGTGCTGGCCGCTGTCGGTAATCGCCAGCATCAAGGTCGCCAGATCGTCGAGGATCGGCAGTAGCTCGTACCAGTTCAGACCATTTTTCAGCCGATCGCGCATGGCTTCGGCTTGCGGGCGGTGGCGCTCTGGCAGGGTCAGGTCGTCCAGCAACCCGATCAGCGTGTCTTCGATGTGTTTGGCGACCGAGCTGTAGGACGGCTCCGGCGAGTCCGGTAGGGCGTAGAGGATGTCGTGTTCGGATTGCTCCGGATCGATTGCTGCCAATGCCTGGGCGATGGGCTCGGGCAGGGGCAGGCTGTCGAGGATCACCGGCGGCGGGGTATCGCCGGGGTGGATCAGTTCGTCCGGGTTGATGGCTGTTGGCACTGTCGGCGCGAAAACCGGAGGAGGCGTGAAGGCCTGCGGCTCTGGCTCGGCGGCTTCTGGTTCGCTGGGGGCGGCGGGGGCTTCGGTGAGGATTCTGGCCGGCTCGAAGGCCACCACCTCCGGCTCTGCATGGTACTCGGGGGGTGGCGCTGGAGTTTTCGCGGGTTCGGCCACGGGGGCGGCGATCGGTGCCTGGCTGACGGGCGCAGGGACGATCGGTTCGACGGGCGTGACAGGCGCTTCCTGCAAGGGCGCGGTTTCATGTGGGGCGGGCGCTCGCTCCGTCTGTGCGGACGATGCGGCCACGGCAGGCTGGGTCGCCGTCACAGGCGCTTCCTCGTTGTCGCGACTGCCGAACAGGCGCTGCAACAACCCCGGTCGTCCCGGTTCCGCCGGCGTCTCCAGCTGGCTCAAGGCCTTGCCCTGCAAGCCGCTGAGTTCGCTGAGCAGCAGCGGCATTTCCCTTGCCTGACTCACCCGGCCGTCCAGCTGCTTGGCGAACTTCTTCAGCGGCTGGGCCACGTCCCGGGGCAGGGGCAGGGATTGCAACTGAGTGACCAGCGCAGTCAGTGCAGTGCTGACCTGTTCGATCCGGGTTTCCCGGCGCTGCTCGGAATCGAGTACGGCTTTTTCCAGGCGCGGCAGCAGGGCGGCGAGGCCGGCGTCCATGTCATCGGTACGCACCACGTCGCGCATCTCTTTCATGCACTGATCGACCACGCGGTCGGTGCCTTCCGCCGCCAGGGTGCTGCGCACCAGGCCACGGCGCAGCAGGTCGAGCCGGGCGTCCCATCGACGTTCGAGCTTTTCCTGTTGTTCGATGCTTTTGAGGTATTTCTCTTTCCAGCGCTGGGCTTCGTCGCTCATTCAGGGGTTCCGCGAAGGGCAGTGCTCAACGCGGGCAATGCATCGGCCGTGAGCGAACCCGGCAGACGAATCTCTACCGCGACCGGCAGGTGATCGGAAATCGGTTGTGCCAGCACTTCGACCTTTTCCAGGGTCAGGGTCGGGCTGAGCAGAATATGGTCCAGGCAGCGCTGCGGGCGCCAGCTGGGGAATGTCGCTTCGAGTTGCGGGGCCAGCAGGCCGAGGTCGCGCAATGGCGAGTGTTGCAGCAGATCGCTGGCGTGGGTGTTCATGTCACCCATCAGCACCTGATGCTTGTAGCCGCCGATCAGCTCGCGGATGTAGGCCAGCTGCATGCTGCGGACCCGGGCGCCGAGCGCCAGGTGCATCATCACCACCACCAGCGCTTCCGGGCCTTCGCCGAAGCGCACCAGAATCGCACCGCGACCCTTTGGACCCGGCAGCGGGTGGTCCTCGATCGCCCACGGCCGCAGGCGACTGAGCACGCCATTGCTGTGCTGGGCCAGTCGGCCAAGGTTGCGATTGAGTTGTTGATACCAGTAGGGGAAGGCACCGAGCTGGGCCAGGTGTTCGACCTGATTGACGTAGCCTGAACGCAGGCTGCCGCCATCGGCTTCCTGCAGGGCGACCAGATCGAAGTCGCCGAGCAGATTGCCGATCTTTTGCAGATTGCTGGAGCGCCCGGGGTGCGGCAGCAGATGCTGCCAGCTGCGGGTCAGATAGTGCCGATAGCGCTCGGTGCTGATGCCGACCTGAATATTGAAGCTGAGCAAGCGCAGACGGCTGTCTGCGGGCAGGCCCGTCGATTCCAGGTGATGCTCGTTGACCTGCGGATCATGCAGGCCAACGACGCGTTCGGTTCCCCAGCGGCGCATGGCGATTGCCGCGCTTAGTTGGCGGCTGCCTTGTTGGTCGCTCGCTCTTTGGCCACCAGTTGGTCAGCCAGTTTCAGCGCCTGTTCGGCACCGCCGGCAGAGCCGATGTCGAAGCGGTACTTACCGTTGACGATCATGGTTGGAACACCGGAGATTTCATACTTCTTGGCCAGTTCGCGGGCTTTCACGATCTGCCCCTTGATGGCGAACGAATCGAAGGTCGCCAGGAACTTGTCCTTGTCCACGCCTTGAGTGGCGAGGAAGTCGGCCATGTCGTTCTTGTCGGTCAGCTTCTTGTGTTCTTTCTGGATCGCGTTGAAAACGGCAGCGTGCACATTGTGCTCGACGCCCATGGCTTCCAGGGTCAGGAACATCTGACCGTGGGCGTCCCACGGGCCACCGAACATCGCAGGAATGCGTACGAAGTTGACGTCGGACGGCAGTTTTTCAACCCACGGATTGATCACCGGCTCGAACGCGTAGCAGTGCGGGCAGCCATACCAGAACAGCTCGACCACTTCGATCTTGCCAGGCACGGCGACCGGTACCGGGTTGCTCAGTTCGACGTAAGGGGCAGCAGGGGCTTCGGCGGCCTGGGCGGTCACGCCGAACAGGCTGGCAGCGACGAGGGCGGCGCTGATGATCAGATTACGCATGCTTTACTCCTGGACAATTTTGGTCGCCTCGCGCGACCTGTTTTCAGACAGATCCTGGCGGGCATGAGTTCTGTAGTGTAACGGCAGCGGCCACAAAAAAGGGCGGCCAAAGCCACCCTTTTTATACTTGCTGCGACGGATTAATCGAGCGTTAACGTGGCAGGCGTTGGCCATTGCACGCAACGCTCGAATCGCGCGTCTTAGTGCAGGCCCTGAATGTAGCTGGAGACTGCCGCGATGTCTTCGTCGCTCAGCTTGCGGGCGATGGTGCGCATGGTCATCGCGTCGCCGTCGTTGCTGCGACCGGCTTCTTCCTTGCGGAAATCGGTCAGTTGCTTGGCGATGTACTGAGCGTGTTGGCCACCCAGGTGCGGGAAGCCGGCGGCTGCGTTGCCGGCGCCGTTCGGCGAGTGGCAGCCGGTGCAGGCTGGCAGGCCTTTCTCGAGGTTGCCGCCACGGAACAGGGCTTCACCACGAGCGACGATCTTCGGATCGGCGGCGCCGACGCTGCCTTTCTGGCTGGCGAAGTAAGCGGCGATGTCGGCCAGGTCCTGATCGCTCAGGTTGGTCAGCAGGCCGGTCATTTCCAGAACGGTGCGCTTGCCCGACTTGATGTCATGCAATTGCTTGGTCAGGTAGCGTTCACCCTGTCCGGCCAGCTTTGGAAAGTTTGGCGCCATGCTGTTGCCATCCGGGCCATGGCAGGCGCCGCATACGGCGGCTTTTGCCTGGCCTGCGGCTGCATCACCGGCAGCATGGGCGAAGCCTGAGATTCCCACGGTCAACAGCAGACTCACGATCAGTTTGTTCATCAGCTAATCCAACTACGGCTAAGGGTTAAGAGTTATGGACCGGGCTTACTCTCGCTCATCCAGAGGATGAGGGCCTGGTAATCCTCGGCACTGCAGTCCATGCACAAACCACGCGGCGGCATCGCCTTGAAACCCTGGGTCACGTGTTGCACCAGCGTCTCCATACCTTTCGCCAACCTCGGCGTCCAAGCTTCCTGATCGCCTCTTCTGGGCGCCATGGGTAGTTGGCCGGAATGACAGGCTCCACAAACACGGTTGTACACGGCTTCCGGATCCTGTGTAGCCTGTGCGCTGTAAAGCGGCATCAAGACTCCGGCAGCCAGCAGCCATTTCGTCATAAAACGACCTTTTCAGGGTTGAGAGCGTTCTGCGTTCTAATGCGCAATCAAGGTCTGTCGCTCTCGTGAACTTCATCCTTCGCTGGGACAAAGCACACACAAAATCTGCGGCATTATATACTGGCGTCACTGAAACGGAAGCGACACCGCGTTCCGCGCCTAATCCCGGCGCCGCCCACATCGGAAATCCCATGCAACTCAAGAATCCCATCCTCGGCCTGTGCCAACAGTCCACGTTCATGCTCAGTGCCGCCAAAGTCGATCAGTGCCCCGACGACGAAGGCTTCGAAGTGGCGTTCGCCGGTCGTTCCAACGCCGGTAAATCCAGCGCGCTGAACACTCTGACTCACGCCAGCCTGGCGCGCACCTCGAAAACCCCGGGTCGCACACAGCTGTTGAACTTCTTCAAGCTAGACGATGAACGGCGTCTGGTCGACCTCCCGGGCTACGGTTATGCAAAAGTACCGATCCCGCTCAAGCAACACTGGCAGCGTCACCTTGAGGCTTACCTCGGTGGCCGCGAGAGTTTGAAGGGTTTGATTCTGATGATGGACATCCGTCATCCAATGACCGACTTCGACCTGCTGATGCTCGACTGGGCCGTTGCGGCCGGTATGCCGATGCACATCCTGCTGACCAAGGCCGACAAATTGACCTACGGCGCAGCCAAGAACACGCTGCTCAAGGTGCAGTCGGAAATCCGTAAGGGTTGGGGCGATCTGGTGACGATCCAGCTGTTCTCCGCCCCGAAACGCATGGGCCTGGAAGAGGCCTACACTGTGTTGGCGGGCTGGATGGAACTGGCAGACAAAGGCGCGGAAGCAGCGGCAGAGTAAGGGATTTCAAAACTGTCTGTGGTGCTGTCAGGCAAGGCAAAAGCATCGCTAAAAAGCGGAGTTTAGGGAACCTAAATGAGCATTTTTAGCGATGCTTTTAACGCAGTCTGGCAGCGCCACAGGCAGTTTTGAGGCAAAAAAAAGCCCCGGACTTCATATGGGGAGGGAGAAGTTCCGGGGTTTAAGTTCCGAACCGCTAGGGCGGGGTTCAGATATCTGCCAACACTTAACACAACATAGGAGCATCGAAGGGCTTCACCAGCCATTCAGTATCTCTGAGTGCCCTGTCGCAAGATTAGTTCAGAATCTTTTCAAAAAACTTTGGAATAAGCTCAAGAACGATCAGGCCTAAGCGCTTTTCGATGCCCTTGCCGCGACGCTCTGTCGCGGCAAAACACCGTCCCAGACGCCTCAGTGCGCCTCGTCCCAGTTGTTGCCAACCCCAACTTCCACCAGCAACGGCACGTCCAGTTTTGCCGCTTCGCTCATGTGCACGCGAATTTCTTCGCGAACCTGATCGACCAGATCCTCGCGAACCTCCAGCACCAGTTCGTCGTGCACCTGCAGGATGACTTTGGCGTCCAGCCCGGAAGCGCTCAGCCAATTATCCACCGCGACCATGGCTTTCTTGATGATGTCTGCTGCGGTGCCCTGCATCGGCGCGTTGATCGCCGTGCGTTCGGCGGCCGCGCGTTCCTGCGGCTTGTTGGAGTTGATGTCCGGCAGATACAGGCGACGACCGAAGATCGTTTCCACGAAGCCCTGATCCGCCGCCTGGGCGCGAGTGCGATCCATGTATTCACGCACGCCCGGGTAACGCGCGAAGTAGGTCTCGATGTAGGCCTTGGCGGTCTTGGTGTCGACGCCGATGTCCTTGCCCAGCTTCTGCGCGCCCATGCCGTAGATCAGACCGAAGTTGATCGCCTTGGCGCCACGGCGCTGGTCTGAGCTCACTTCATTCAGCTCGACCTTGAACACTTCGGCCGCGGTGGCGGTGTGCACGTCCAGATTGTTGCGGAAGGCGTTCATCAGGCCTTCGTCGCGGGACAGGTGGGCCATGATCCGCAGTTCGATCTGCGAGTAGTCCGCTGCCAGCAGTTTGTAACCTTTCGGCGCAACGAAAGCCTGGCGGATGCGTCGGCCTTCGGCAGTGCGCACCGGAATGTTCTGCAGGTTCGGGTCGCTCGACGACAGGCGACCGGTCGACGCAACGGCCTGATGGTACGAAGTGTGGATACGCCCGGTACGCGGGTTGATCTGCTCCGGCAGGCGATCGGTGTAGGTGCTCTTCAGCTTGCTCATGGAACGGTGTTCCATCAGCACTTTCGGCAAGCGGTGATCGTCTTCGGCCAGTTTCGCCAGCACTTCTTCGGCGGTGGATGGCTGGCCCTTGGCGGTCTTCTTCAGCACCGGCAGGCCGAGTTTCTCGTAGAGGATCACGCCCAGTTGCTTCGGCGAACCGAGGTTGAATTCTTCACCGGCGATCTCGAAGGCTTCACGCTCCAGCGCGACCATCTTGTTGCCCAGTTCAATGCTCTGGATGCCGAGCAGTTCAGCGTCGACGAACGCGCCCTGGCGCTCGATGCGAGCGAGCACCGGCACCAGCGGGATCTCGATGTCGGTCAGTACGCTGGCCAGGCTCGGGATGGCGCTCAGCTTCTCGAACAGCGTCTGATGCAGGCGCAGGGTCACGTCGGCATCTTCGGCTGCGTAAGGCCCGGCCTGTTCCAGGGCGATCTGGTCGAAGGTCAGCTGTTTGGCGCCTTTGCCGGCGATGTCCTGGAAGCTCACGGTGGTGTGATCCAGGTACTTTTGCGCCAGGCTGTCCATGTCGTGACGAGTAGCGGTGGAGTTGAGCACGTAGGACTCAAGCATCGTGTCGAAGGCGATCCCGCGTACGGTGATGCCTTCGTTCTGATCACCGCCGATGGCGCAGTTGGCCAAGATGTTCATGTCGAACTTGGCGTGCTGGCCGACCTTGAGTTTGTTCGGGTCTTCGAGGATCGGCTTGAGCGCGCGCAGCACGGTGTCGCGATCCAGCTGCTCCGGCACGCCGATGTAGGAGTGGGTCAGCGGGATGTAGGCCGCTTCGTTGGCCTGCACCGCGAAGGACAAGCCGACCAGTTGCGCCTGTTGCGCATCGATGCCGGTGGTTTCGGTATCGAAGGCGAACAGCTTGGCGTTCTTCAGCTTTTCCAGCCAGACGTCGAATCGCGCCTGATCAAGGATGGTTTCGTACGCGGCTTCAGCCGGAGCGGCAGGCGCTTCTTCGGCAGGCGCGCTGAACAGATCGCCGGCCGGCGCAGGCTCGGTGGCAGCGCTCAGCTCCAGACGCTTGGCGTCCCGTTCCAGATCGTTGATCCAGCTCTTGAACTCCAGCAGGGTGTAGAGCTCAAGCAGTTTGGCCGAATCTTCCGGGCCCATTTGCAGGTCGTCGAGGCCGATATCCAGCGGCACGTCGACCTTGATGGTCGCCAGTTGATAGGAAAGGAACGCCATCTCCTTGTGCTCTTCGAGCTTGGCCGGCAGAGTCTTGGCGCCGCGGATCGGCAGGGTCGGCACGATGTCGAGCTGCGCATACAGCTCGGTCAGGCCACCGTTGACGCCCACCAGCAGGCCGGACGCGGTCTTCGGGCCGATGCCGGGAACGCCGGGGATGTTGTCGGAAGAATCGCCCATAAGGGCCAGATAATCGATGATCTGCTCGGGAGCGACGCCGAATTTCTCCTTCACGCCTTCCACGTCCATCGAACTACCGGACATGGTGTTGACCAAGGTAATGTGGCCGTCGACCAATTGCGCCATGTCCTTGTCGCCGGTGGAGATGATCACCGGGCGATCGGCGGCCGCGCTGCTGCGGGCCAGGGTGCCGATCACGTCATCGGCCTCGACGCCTTCGACGCACAGCAGCGGGAAACCGAGGGCGATCACGCTCTGATGCAGCGGCTCGATCTGCACGCGCATGTCGTCGGGCATGCTTGGGCGGTTGGCTTTGTATTCGGCGTACATCTCATCGCGAAAAGTCCCACCCTTGGCGTCGAACACCACGGCGAACGGGCTGTCCGGATACTGCTTGCGCAGGCTCTTGAGCATGTTCAGCACGCCTTTGACCGCACCGGTCGGCAGGCCTTTGGAGGTGGTCAGCGGTGGTAGCGCGTGAAAGGCGCGGTACAGGTAAGACGAACCGTCCACCAGGACGAGGGGGGCTTGGCTCATGAGCAGAATCAACCTTTTCGGCGGGCCCGGCGCTAGAATAGCGGGACCGTTGACGACAAAGGGACAAGGTTATCATGCGTACGTTAAATCGCTTGCTGCTGGTCAGTCTGATTGCTGTCTCACCGCTGGCCGCGATCGCGGCGGATGATGCGCCGTCGTCGGAGCCGGAAGTTACCATTAGCACGCACACGGAAGGCGACAAGGTCATTCAGGAATACAGCCGGAGTGGATTCGTGTATGCGATCAAGGTCACACCGAAGGGCGGCAAACCCTATTTCCTGGTGCGTGCCGATGGTACGGACGCGAACTACATCCGATCCGACCAGCCGGATATGCTGATTCCGTCGTGGGAAATCTTTACCTGGAAGTAAGTTTCCTGACTTTTAATCGGCGCCGTTTGATGGCGGCGCCAGAACTGAGCAGTTTTTAACCATGTCTGTGTTCACCCCCCTGGCTCGGCCCGAGCTGGAAACCTTTCTCGCCCCTTACGGGCTCGGCCGTCTGCTCGATTTCCAGGGGATCGCCGCCGGCAGCGAAAACACCAACTTCTTCATCAGCATGGAAAAGGGCGAGTTCGTCCTGACCCTGGTCGAGCGCGGCCCGGTGCAGGAAATGCCGTTCTTCATCGACCTGCTCGACGTGTTGCACGAAGCCGATCTGCCGGTACCTTACGCGCTGCGCACCACTGATGGCGTGGCCCTGCGCGAGCTGAAAGGCAAACCGGCGCTGCTGCAACCGCGCCTGGCCGGCAAGCACATCAAGCAGGCCAACGCCCAGCATTGCGCGCAGGTCGGTGAGTTGCAGGCGCACCTGCACCTGGCGACCCAGGGCGACAACATGATCAAGCGCAAGACCGATCGTGGCCTGGACTGGATGCTGGAAGAGGGCACGCAGTTTCTTTCGCACCTGAGCGACGAGCCTCGTGCGCTGCTGCAAACCGCGCTGGACGAAATCACCCAACAGAAAGAGAAAATTCTCGCGCTGCCTCGGGCGAACATCCACGCCGACCTGTTCCGCGATAATGCGATGTTCGAAGGCACGCACCTGACCGGGCTGATCGACTTCTACAACGCCTGCTCTGGCCCGATGCTCTATGACGTGGCGATTGCCCTGAACGACTGGTGCTCGGACGATGACGGCCTGATCGACGGCCCGCGTGCGCGTGCGTTCCTGGGTGCCTACGCGGCACTGCGACCGTTCACGGCAGCCGAAGCCGAGCTGTGGCCGACCATGCTGCGAGTGGCGTGCGTGCGGTTCTGGCTGTCGCGCTTGATTGCGGCGGAATCGTTCGCCGGGCAGGACGTGCTGATTCACGATCCGAAAGAGTTCGAGCAGCGTCTGGCGCAACGTCAGACGGTCAGTACGCCGCTACCTTTCGCCCTGTAAAAGAAAAAACCGCAGCCTGTGCAGGCTGCGGTTTTTTTGTATCAGAGCGATTCGAGACAACCCGCCAGATCATTCCCCAGCTTCTCCAGCACTTGCTCGTAACCCTGAGCCGTCGCTGGCGTGTACCCGCCCAACGCATCCAGTTCCGCCAGTTTCACCGGCAGGCCCGCCACCAGGGTCTCGGCCAGACGTGGACGCAGCGGCGGCTCACTGAACACGCAGGTCTTGCCGACTTCCTGCAAACGCGCGCGCATCGCCGCCACATGCTGGGCGCCCGGCTGCACTTCCGCCGCGACGCTGAACACGCCGGTGTGTTTCAGGCCGTAGGCGTCTTCGAAGTAATCGAAGGCTTCGTGGAAGACGAAGTAGGGTTTGCCTTCAATACCGGCCAGACGTTTCTTCAAGCGCTGATCCAGCGCATCCAGACGCTCGTCGAATGCTTTGGCGTTGCTCTGATAGCGCTCGGCATTGGCCGGGTCTGCGGCGCTCAGGTCAGCGGCCATTTTGTCGGCAATAACCCGCGCGTTCGCCGGCGATAGCCACAAATGCGCATCGAGGCTGCCCGGACGATGGTCGTGATCGTGTTCGTCGGCTTCTTCAGCATGGGAATGGCTGTCCGCAGCGAAGCGGCGCAGTTTCATGCCCGGCAGATCCTGCACGGCAACGCTCGGCAGCGTACGACCATTCAGCACGCGAGGCAGGAAACCTTCCATGTCCGGGCCGATCCAGTACAGCAGGTCCACCGATTGCACCTTGCGCACGTCGGACGGACGCAACGCATAGTTATGCGGCGAAGCTCCCGGCGGCAGCAGCACTTCCGGAATTGCCACGCCGTCCTGCACCGCAGCGGCAATCAGTTGCAGGGGCTTGATGCTGGTGAGGACTCTGACCTCGGCCTGAGCCGGACCGATCAGCAGAAAACCGGTGATGAATACGACAAAAACAGAAAAAAGTCGGGACACGATGACCACTCAATGAGGCGAGAACGGGTAACATAATAACGTCTCTAACCAAACTCGTCGCCGCTCATGCCTATTACACCGATTGCCAGCCGTCCCCACGACCACTCGCACTGCGTTCACAGCGCGCTGTCCGAGGCCGATGCCCTGTGTGCACAGAAAGGCCTGCGCCTGACCGCGTTGCGCCGGCGGGTGCTGGAACTGGTCTGGCAGAGTCACAAGCCGCTGGGTGCCTATGACATTCTGGCGGTACTCAGCGAGCAGGACGGCCGCCGCGCTGCGCCGCCGACCGTATACCGGGCGCTGGACTTCCTGCTGGAAAACGGCCTGGTGCACCGCATCTCCTCGCTCAACGCCTTCGTCGGCTGCGTTCACCCGAAACATTCGCACCAGGGCCAGTTCCTGATCTGCCGTGAATGCCACGCCGCCATCGAACTTGAGCAAAAAACCATCAGCGACGCCATCGTCCACAGCGCCAAGGATGTCGGCTTCATCGTCGAGGCCCAGACCGTGGAAGTGGTCGGCCTCTGCTCCGGTTGCCGGGGGGCTTGATGAGCGATGCGCTGATCCGTCTGGAGCAGGTGGCGGTCCGGTTTGCCGGGCAGAACGTGCTGGACAACATTCACCTGAGCGTCGAGCCGGGGCAGATCGTCACCCTGATCGGCCCCAACGGCGCCGGCAAGACCACGCTGGTGCGCGCCGTGCTCGGGCTGCTGAAACCTGACAGCGGCAGCGTCTGGCGCAAGCCGAAACTGCGCGTCGGCTACATGCCGCAAAAACTTCACGTTGATCCGACCTTGCCGTTGTCGGTGCTGCGTTTCCTGCGGCTGGTACCGGGCGTCGATCGCCCGCGTGCGCTGGCGGCACTCAAGGAAGTCGGCGCCGAACACGTCATCGACAGCCCGGTGCAAAGCGTTTCCGGCGGTGAAATGCAGCGCGTGCTGCTGGCCCGTGCCTTGTTGCGCGAGCCGGAATTGCTGGTGCTCGACGAGCCTGTGCAGGGCGTCGATGTCGCCGGGCAAGCGGAGCTGTACAGCCTGATCACCCGTCTGCGCGACCGTCACGGCTGCGGCGTATTGATGGTTTCCCACGATCTGCATCTGGTGATGAGCACCACCGATCAGGTTGTGTGCCTCAATCGTCATGTCTGCTGCTCCGGGCATCCCGAGCAGGTCAGTGGCGATCCGGCCTTCGTCGAGCTGTTCGGCAACAATGCGCCGAGCCTGGCGATCTATCACCACCATCATGACCACGCCCACGACCTGCACGGTTCGGTGGTCAAAGGGCCCCTGTCGGCTCAACCTCACGTTCACGGAGATAGCTGCAAGCATGGCTGATTTTCTGTTCTACGCCCTGCTTGCAGGTCTGGCGCTGGCGGTGGTCGCGGGGCCGCTGGGCTCGTTCGTGGTCTGGCGGCGCATGGCCTATTTCGGCGATACCCTGTCCCATGCCGCACTGCTCGGCGTAGCCCTGGGCTTTCTGCTGGATGTCAGCCCGACTGTCGCGGTCACCGTCGGCTGCCTGCTGCTGGCGGTGCTGCTGGTGACCTTGCAGCAGCGTCAGCCGCTGGCTTCCGACACGCTGTTGGGCATTCTTGCGCCGAGCACGCTCTCTCTCGGGCTGGTGGTACTAAGCTTCATGCATGAAGTGCGGATCGACCTGATGGCCTATCTGTTCGGCGACCTGCTGGCGATCAGCCCGACCGATCTGGCGTGGATCCTCGGTGGCAGCGCAGCGGTGCTGGTGTTGCTGGTGACGCTGTGGCGCCCGCTGCTGGCGATTACCGTGCACGAAGAACTGGCCAAAGTCGAAGGCCTGCCGGTGGCCGGTTTGCGCATGGCGCTGATGCTGTTGATCGCGGTGGTGATCGCCGTGGCGATGAAAATCGTCGGTGTGTTGCTGATTACTTCGTTGTTGATCATCCCGGCGGCTGCGGCACAACGTCACGCCCGTTCGCCGGAGCAGATGGCACTGGGCGCGAGCGTGCTGGGCATGCTCGCCGTGTGTGGCGGGCTGGCGCTGTCCTGGTTCAAGGACACCCCGGCCGGCCCGTCAATCGTTGTGACGGCCGCCGCACTGTTTCTGCTGAGTTTTGTTCTGCCCCGTCGAGGGGTGTAGACTTGCTCGTTTTTTGCGCAAATAGAGAGTCGCAGGAATGAAGCCGTTCGCCTCCCGTTATCTGCTCCTTGTGGCCTTTTCAGTGCTGCTGGGCGCCTGCCAAAGCACGCCGCCGGTGGCCGAAGTCCCCGATGCGCGGGCCACGGCCATCGCACAGCTGGAGCAAAGCCTGGCCAGCAGCGAACTGGCCACTGCCGAAGACCAATTGGCAGCCTTGCAGGCCGAAACACCCAACGATCAATCCCTTGAGCAATACCAGCGTCAGTTGGCCGAAGCTTATCTGCGCCGCAGCCAGATCGTTCTGCAGAAGGGCGATGTGAACGCGGCCGCGACCGCGCTGGCCCGTGCCCGCGTGCTGATGCCCAAGGCCCCGGCGCTGACCGGTGGCGTCAATGGCGCCATCACCGAAGCGCGCAAGGCCGAGCTGGAGAAAGCCGAAGCAGCACTGCAGGCCGCTGAAGCCAAGCCGAAAGCCAAGGTGATCGATCCGACCGCCGAAAGCACTACGGTCGCGTTGAACATCACCGATAGCCGCAAACTTCGCCGCCAACTGGATGCGATCGCCGCCGATGTGGTGAATTACGACTGTGCGGTGAGCATTCAGGCCCCGCGCACCAATGATTACCCGTGGCTGGCGACGTTGATCACCAAGCGTGTGAAGAAGCTCGATCCGGATTTCGATTTGAAGATCGAGAAACAGATTCTGCGCACGGTGCCGGCGCAGATGGTGCTAAGCCCGCGCAAACCTTGAATTAACCGCAGCCTGCTTTTCGCAGGCTGCGGTTTTTTTCAGGCCGGAATCGCCTTGGCCTTCGCCTCACGATCCCAGACCCGATGCTGACCGATCGCCGCAAAGAACGGCTGGGTCAGCGCCTTCACATCCTTGCCCTCGATCAACCCCGCATCCGCCTCCAGCTTCAGCACGTCCAGCAACTGTTTGGCCTCGCCATGCAGCGCAATAGCCTTCAAGTGTTTGTACGCCTCCAACAGGTAGTGCAACGCCACGCCGTCACCGCTCAATGCCTTGACCGACGCCGCGCCTCCCGGCACGAACACCGCGTCGAACGCCACCGACGGCAAACCTTCCATCGACGCATCCACCGCCAGGCTTTTGCCATCGGCGGTCTTCACCGGCGCCGAGGTCGGGCCGAGCAATTTGGCGTGCGCACCTTCTGCCGCCAGCGCCTTCTTCATCGCATCGATGGCCGCACCATCGACGCCGTTGGCCGCAAGGATTGCGACTTTTCGGGCCTTGATGTTCTCCGGCAACAGGTTGGCCTGACTCAGCGATGGCGAGTGATCCAGTGATGTTTTCGGCACCTCGACCGTGCCTTTGGCCGGTTCCGGCAACCCCAGGTTTTGCGCCACGCGCTTGGCCAGTTCCAGATCGATGTTGGCCAGGATCTCGTTCACTTCCCGCGTCCGAATGTGCTCGCGTTCAACCTTGCCCAGTTCGAAGCTGTAAGCCGAGATGATGTGTTCCTGCTCGTGCTTGCTCATGCTCTTGAAGAACAGCCGCGCCTGGGAAAAGTGGTCGCTGAACGACTCGCTGCGCTGGCGGATCTTGTTGGCGTCGATGCGCTCCGGATAACTCTCGAACCCGCCGTCCTGCGCCGCCGGTGGGGTTTCCTTCGGCCAGCCGCCATCGATGGAGTTCGGTTCGTAGGACGCGCGGCCCTTGTCGATCACTGTGCGGTGCTGGGCATCGCGCTGGCCGTTGTGGAACGGTGCGACCGGGCGATTGATCGGCAGCTCATGAAAGTTCGGCCCGCCGAGTCGGCTGATCTGCGTGTCGGTGTAGGAAAACAGCCGGCCTTGCAGCAGTGGGTCATTGGAGAAGTCGATGCCCGGCACGATATGGCCGGGGCAGAACGCGACCTGCTCGGTCTCGGCGAAGAAATTGTCCGGGTTGCGGTTGAGGGTCATCTTGCCCAGCGGCGTGATCGGAACGATTTCCTCGGGAATCAGCTTGGTCGGGTCGAGGATGTCGAAATCGAAGTCGTGCTCGTTTTCCTCCTCGATGACCTGTACGCCGAGTTCCCATTCCGGGTAGTCCCCGGTCTCGATGGCCTCCCAGAGATCTCGCCGATGGTAGTCGGTGTCTTTACCGGCGAGCTTCTGCGCCTCGTCCCACACCAGCGAACAGGTGCCGGCGGTGGGGCGCCAGTGGAATTTGACGAAGCGTGATTTGCCTTCGGCGTTGATCAGCCGGAAGGTGTGCACGCCGAAGCCCTGCATGCTGCGCAGGCTTTTCGGGATGGCCCGGTCGGACATGGCCCAGATGACCATGTGCGCCGATTCCGGCACCAGCGACACAAAATCCCAGAACGTGTCGTGAGCCGAACCGCCGGTGGGGATTTCGTTGTGCGGTTCGGGTTTTACGGCGTGGACGAAGTCGGGAAACTTGATCGCGTCCTGTATGAAAAATACCGGCATGTTGTTGCCGACCAGGTCGAAGTTGCCTTCGTCGGTGAAGAACTTCACGGCAAAACCACGCACGTCACGCACGGTGTCGCCGGAACCGCGTGGCCCCTGCACTGTGGAAAAACGCACGAATACCGGGGTTTTCTTCCCCGGATCCTGCAGGAAACCGGCCTTGGTCAGCGTCGAATGGTTCTCGTAGCTCTGAAAGAAACCATGGGCGCCGGTGCCGCGAGCGTGGACGATGCGCTCGGGAATCCGCTCATGGTCAAAGTGCGTGATCTTTTCACGCATGATGAAGTCTTCCAGCAGCGACGGCCCGCGAGCACCGGCCTTGAGGGTGTTCTGGTTGTCCGCGACCTTCACGCCCTGATTGGTGCGCAGGGCCTGGCCGGTGGCGTCGGAGCGAAATTTTTCCAGGCTGTCGAGTTTGGCGTTGGTGTTGGCGCGATCCGGAGTATCGGTTCCGGCCAGCTCACTTTTGGAAGGGACAGGTTTTTTGCTGCTCATCAGACGTAAACTCCTCGTTTGACCCCGGTGTTGCCGAGGCTCTTGAGTGGTTCCCGGGCACGGCGCCCGGAGTTTCAAGTCGCTTACTTAGTGACTGATGAGGGTTTTGGCCGTTCCTTTTTTATGACCTTTGATCGCGTTATTGCCAAATGAAAGGTTGAATGCGGAATAAATGCTAATAACCTCTATACGGACAGGCTAAAATGCGCGCCCGGCTAACCGCTGATCCTTTTCCAACGCGCCCCACAAGGTTCGCTACGTGATCGAGTTTCAAAACGTCCATAAGACTTACCGCGTCGCCGGTAAGGACATCACCGCGCTGCACCCGACCAGCTTCTCCATCGAGAACGGTCAGGTGTTCGGCCTGATTGGCCATTCCGGCGCGGGAAAAAGTACCCTGCTGCGTCTGATCAATCGCCTGGAGCAATCCAGTGGCGGCAAGATCATCGTCGACGGCGAAGAAGTCACCGCGCTGGACGCCAACGGCCTGCGCCGTTTCCGTCAGCAGGTCGGGATGATCTTCCAGCACTTCAACCTGCTGGCGTCCAAGACCGTGGCCGACAACGTCGCGCTGCCGCTGACCCTGGCCGGTGAACTGTCCCGCGCCGAGATCGACCAGCGTGTGGCCGAGTTGCTGGCGCGGGTCGGTCTGTCCGATCACGCCAAAAAGTACCCGGCGCAGCTGTCCGGCGGTCAGAAGCAGCGCGTCGGCATCGCCCGCGCTCTGGCGACCAAGCCGAAAATCCTGCTGTGCGACGAAGCCACCAGCGCCCTCGACCCGCAGACCACGGCGTCGGTCCTGCAACTGCTGGCCGAGATCAACCGCGAGCTGAAACTGACCATCGTCCTGATTACCCACGAGATGGATGTGATCCGCCGCGTGTGCGATCAGGTCGGCGTGATGGACGCCGGTGTGATCGTCGAGCAAGGTTCGGTGGCCGATGTGTTCCTGCATCCGAAGCACCCGACCACCAAGCGCTTTGTTCAGGAAAGCGAGCAGATCGACGAAAGCGAGCAGCGCGATGACTTCGCTCACGTGCCGGGCCGCATCGTGCGTCTGACCTTCCAGGGCGAAGCGACCTACGCGCCGTTGCTCGGTACCGTCGCCCGGGAAACCGGTGTGGACTACAGCATCCTGGCCGGTCGCATCGACCGCATCAAAGACATTCCTTACGGGCAATTGACCCTCGCCGTCACCGGTGGCGACATGGAAGCGGCGTTCGCCCGCTTCACCGCCGCTGACGTTCACATGGAGGTGTTGCGCTAATGGAAGACCTGATGAGTTTCTTCACCAATATCGACTGGTACGAAATCTGGCTCGCCACCGGCGACACCATGATGATGCTCGGCGGTTCGCTGCTGTTCACCGTGCTGCTCGGCCTGCCGCTGGGCGTGCTGCTGTTCCTGTGCAGCCCGCGTCAGTTGCTCGAAGCCAAAGGTGTGTACGCCTTGCTGTCGCTGGTGGTGAACATCCTGCGTTCGCTGCCGTTCATCATTCTGTTGATCGTGATGATCCCGTTCACCGTGCTGATCACCGGCACCTCGCTGGGCGTGGCCGGTGCGATTCCGCCGCTGGTAGTGGGTGCGACCCCGTTCTTCGCGCGGCTGGTGGAAACCGCCCTGCGTGAAGTCGATCGCGGCATCATCGAAGCGACCCAGTCGATGGGTGCGACCACCCGGCAGATCATCATGAACGCCTTGCTGCCGGAAGCCCGTCCGGGCATCTTCGCAGCGATTACGGTGACGGCGATTACACTGGTTTCCTACACGGCGATGGCCGGTGTGGTCGGTGCCGGTGGCCTGGGTGACCTGGCGATCCGTTTCGGCTACCAGCGGTTCCAGACCGACGTGATGATCGTGACCGTGGTGTTGCTGCTGATTCTGGTGCAAGTGCTGCAAATGGCAGGCGACCGACTGGTCGTGCACTTCTCGCGCAAATAACCGGTTTTGTAATGACATGAGCCGGCCATTCGCTGGCAGGCGCCAGACGGGCGCCGTAAAAAGGAGTTAGCTGAATGAAAAAACTGATCGTTGCCCTGGCTGCCGTTGCAGCGTTCTCGGCCCACGCCGACGAAACCCTGACCGTTGCTGCCACTCCGGTGCCGCACGCGGAAATCCTCGAGTTCGTGAAGCCGGTGCTGGCCAAAGAAGGCGTGGATCTGAAGGTCAAGGTCTTCACCGACTACGTTCAGCCGAACGTCCAGGTGGCCGAGAAGCGTCTGGACGCCAACTTCTTCCAGCACCAGCCGTACCTCGATGAGTTCAACAAGGCCAAGGGCACCAGCCTGGTTTCCGTAACCGGCGTGCACCTGGAACCGCTGGGCGCCTACTCCAGCAAGTTCAAGAAAATCGAAGAGCTGCCAAGCGGCGCCAACGTGGTAATCCCGAACGACGCCACCAACGGCGGCCGTGCGCTGTTGCTGCTGGCCAAGGCTGGCGTGATCACCCTGAAGGATCCGACCAACATCCTGTCGACCGTCAAGGACATCGCCCAGAACCCGAAAGACCTGAAGATCCGTGAACTGGAAGCTGCGACCATTCCGCGCGTGCTGACTCAGGTCGACCTGGCGCTGATCAACACCAACTACGCGCTGGAAGCCAAGCTCGATCCGTCCAAGGATGCGCTGGTCATCGAAGGCAGCGACTCGCCTTACGTGAACATCCTGGTGTCCCGCGCGGACAACAAGGACAGCGACGCCATGAAGAAACTGGCCGCTGCGCTGCACAGCCCGGAAGTGAAGAAATTCATTACCGAGAAGTACAAAGGCGCGGTGTTGCCGGCGTTCTAATCTGATCGTGCCCACGCAGAGCGTGGGAACGATCAAAACGAAAAGGGGACGCCAATGGCGTCCCCTTTTTTGTGCGTTCAGTTTTTACTTGCGGCTCAACATCACCGGCAACTGCGCAACCAGCTTGGCATTGTTCAACGGCGCCCGAATAAACCCGCGCTGCGTACCATCAGGCCCGATCACCGCCAGGTTCCCACTGTGATCCACCGTGTAATTCGGCTTGCTGGTGTCCGCCGGAATGAACGGAATGCTCACCGCGTTCGCCACCTTCTGCAGCTCGTCGATCGACTTCGGCGTCAGACCGATGAACTGTGGATCGAAGTAGCCCAGGTACTGCTTCAACTGCGCAGGGTTGTCGCGGTTCGGGTCGACGCTGACCAGCACGATCTGCAATTTATCCACCGCATCCTTCGGCAGCTCGCTCTTGATCTGGCGCAGTTGGGCGAGGGTGGTCGGGCAGATGTCCGGGCAGAAGGTGTAGCCGAAGAACAGCAGGCTCCACTTGCCTTTGAGTTCGTTGACCGTGACCGGTTGGCCGTCCTGATTGGTCATCGTCACGTCCGGCAGGTTGCGGCTCTGCGGCAGCAGGATGATGCCGGCGTCGATCAGTGCGGTCGGGTCGCCCTGGCCCTTGCCGCTCAGCACTTTGTTGACGGTCAGGCCGAGGATCAGCGCGATCACGGCGACGAGGATGAAGACGGTTTTCTGGGTTCGAGTCATAGGTTCAACAGTAAGTAGTGGTCTACGAGCAGGGCGATGAACAGCAGAAACAAGTACCAGATAGAGTACTTGAAGGTGTTGATCGCCGCGTGCGGCCGAGTGCCACGGTACAGCACCACGGCCCATTGCAGAAACCGCGCGCCCAGCCCGAGCGCGCAGATCAGGTACAACAGGCCGCTCATGTGGATCACATACGGCAGCAGACTGACCGCCAGCAGGGCGAAGGTGTACAGCAGAATGTGCACCTTGGTGTAGTGCTCGCCGTGGGTGACCGGCAGCATCGGAATGTCGGCCTTGGCGTATTCCTCCTTGCGATGGATCGCCAGCGCCCAGAAGTGCGGCGGGGTCCAGGCGAAGATGATCAGTACCAGCAGCAACGGTTCGGCGCTGACGTGGCCGGTGGCGGCGGTCCAGCCGAGCAGCGGCGGGGCAGCGCCGGCAAGACCGCCGATGACGATGTTCTGCGGCGTCGCGCGTTTGAGGAAACCGGTGTAGATCACCGCGTAGCCGAGCAGCGAGGCCAGGGTCAGCCACGCAGTCAGCGGATTGGTGAAGGTCAGCAGCAAGGCCTGGCCGAGCAGCGCCAGCACCAGCGCAAAGGTCAGTGCTCCTGTGGGCGAAACACGGCCCTCGGCCAGCGGCCGTTTATGGGTGCGGGCCATGACCGCATCGATGCGCCGGTCCACCACGTGATTGACCGCCGCCGCGCCACCGGCACACAACGCGATCCCCAGGTTGCCGAACACCAGCACCGTCCACGGCACCCCGGCGCGGGTCGCGAGGAACATGCCGACCAGCGAGGTGATCAACATCAGCACCACGACTTTCGGTTTGGTCAGCTCCAGGTAATCTCGCCACAACGCCTGCGCGGGACGTTCGCCGATCAGAATCGCCATGGCGTCTCTCCTTTAATAGTGATGGGCGCCGCCGAGTGTTTGCGCGGGCTCAGGCGCCAGCGCGCGATCATCGGCTGCTTGACCCGAACCAGGCTGGTCCGCGCGTGGTAGTTGACCAGCACCATCGTCAGCAGCAGCGCTGCGCCGCCAGCGTTATGCGCCACGGCCACCGGCAGCGGCAGATGAAACAGCACGTTGCTGATGCCGAGGGTGATCTGCGCGGTGAGGGCGATCAGCACCAGCCCGGCCAGTCGGGTCATGCCCACCACTTTCAGTTGCCAGGCCAGGCCGAGCAGAACGACCGTCACCAGCAGGGCGCCGATGCGGTGGGTCAGGTGAATCGCCGTGCGTGCATCGCTGTCGAGTTGCCCGCCGAGGTAATTCGGGCCGATGTGTTGGGTCAGGTGAAAGCCGTTGGCGAAATCCGCCGGCGGCAGCCATTGGCCGTGGCAGGTCGGGAAGTCGATGCAGGCCACCGCCGCATAGTTGGAGCTGACCCAGCCACCAAGGGCGATCTGGCCGATCACCAGCAACAACCCGGCAGTCGCCCAATATTGCAGCCGCTTGGGCACGGTCAGCGCCGGCAGCACGCCGGACAGTCGCAACGTCAGCAGAAACAGCAGGCTCAACGTCGCGAAGCCACCGAGCAAATGCCCGGTCACCACTTGCGGCCAGAGCTTGAGCGTCACCGTCCACATGCCGAACGCGGCTTGGGCGAACACCACCGCCAGCAGAAACAGTGGCAGTTTCAGCGGTTGCCCCGGATGACGACGATTGACCCACGCGCGCCCGGCCAGTACCGAAATCAGCATGCCGAGGGTGCCGGCGAAGTAGCGGTGGATCATCTCGTTCCAGCCTTTATGCGCTTCCACCGGCGAATCCGGGTAATGCAGTTCGGCATGGGCCAGTTGGGCTTCGCTCTTCGGCACGCTGATGAACCCGTAGCAGCCCGGCCAGTCCGGACAGCCGAGGCCGGCGTGGGTCAGGCGGGTGTAGGCGCCGAGCAGCACCACGATCAGTGCCAGCAGGGTGGCAAACAGCGCGAGGCGAAATCCAGGTTTGGCCATGACGATGCCCTTATCCGATGTTCGACAGTTTCAGCAGGTGGCGCAGGTCGTTGAGCAGATCCTTGCCCTTGACGCTCGGGTCGTAGCGCAGCACGAGGTTGCCGTGGGGATCGATGATCCACAGCTGCGGCGTGGCCTTGTCGCCCGTGGCCTTGCTGAAGGTGGCTGCGTCCAGCGGGTAACGTTGCAACTGCGGGTACTCGCGAGTCAGCTTGGCTTCGTAGTCGGCGGCCAGTGGTTGCGCGGCAGCGAGTGCATGGCTGGCGCGCCCGGCTTCGCGACCCAGGCCGATCTGGATCTGCCGCGCCAGGTACACCAGTTGCTGGCAGTCCACCGCGCAATCCTTCGGCGCGGTGACCAGCATCTGCCAGCGCGTTTCGTCAGCCTGGATGCCGAGGTCGGCGCGGGTCTGGCCGTTGCCGATCAGTTCGCCGTGATAGCTGCGACCGTCCGGCACCCAGAACTGCAACTTGTACATGCCGGTGGCGAGGATCATCGGCCCGACCACGCCGAGCACGATCAACAGCAGCTGGATGCGTCCGCGACGGCGACTGGCCGGGGCTTTTGCTTCAGACATGCTGGGTGGATTCATGGCCGCTCCCATGGTTTTTCTCCTTTGCGTTGTGCCAGCCGAGATAGAGGTAAAGACCGAGCAGGGCGGTGGCCATGGCGAACCACTGCACGGCGTAACCGAGGTGTTTTTCCGGGCCCATCGCGACCACCGGCCAGTCGGCCTGATAGCTGGCCGGGCCGGGTTCGGCGCGTAATTCGTAGGCGAAGCCGTCGCGTTCGAGGGTTTTCCACAGCTTCGCGGGTTCGATGGCGGTGACGGTTTGCGGCCAGCTGCTGCTGACCGGGTCGGCATGCAGCTGGAAGGTGGCGCCGGGGGCGACGTACACCCAGGCATCGACATTCACGGCATCGGTCGGTGTGTTGAATTGCGGGGCCGTGCGCCGATCCGGCCACGGCAGCCAGCCGCGATTGACCAGCAGCCACTGGCCGCTGCGCTGATCCTGAAACGGTTGCAGCAATTCGACGCCAACCTTGCCGTTGCGCTGACGGTTGTCCAGCAACAGGCTGTGGGCGGCGTCGAACTGGCCGTGCAGATGGACCCGGCGAAACGCCGGATCGGCGCTGTGCAGCAACTCGGTGCTGGCCATCGGTTCGGCGGCGCGACGTTCGGCGTAGCTGGCGAGCAGGGCGGTTTTCTCCGCGCCCCGGCCCAGTTGCCAGAAGCCCAGCGAAATCAGCAACGGCAGCAGCAGGCCGACCACCAGTGTCGGCACCACGCCCGGCCGGAAGCGCTTCATGGCCGCGCCAGAAAATCAGTGAGTGCGATCGCTATACTCAACTGCATCGCTTGTTCCCCCGGAGTTCTTCCCATGCTCAAAGCAGCCATCGTCCTGATGCTGATTGCCACGGTGGTCAGCCTGTTCAGCGGCCTGTTTTTCCTGGTCAAGGACGACAGCAGCTCGAATCGGCTGGTGATCGCCTTGAGTGTTCGGGTGGCGTTGGCCGCTTGCACCGTCGGCCTGATCGCCTGGGGTTTCTACAGCGGCCAACTGGTGTCGCACGCGCCTTGGTAGCTCTATTCCTCAGAGCACGTAAACGAAGATGAACAAGCCGATCCACACCACATCGACGAAGTGCCAATACCAGCTCGCCGCTTCAAAACCGAACTGATGTTCGTTGTCGAAGTGGCCCTTCATGATGCGCATCAGCATCACGAACAGAATGATCGTGCCGATGGTCACGTGGGCGCCGTGGAAACCGGTGAGCATGAAGAACGTCGCGCCGTAGATGCCCGAGCCGAGGGTCAGCCCCAGTTCGTGGTAGGCGTGGATATATTCTTCAGCCTGGAAGCCGAGGAACGCGCAACCCAGCAGCACGGTGATTGCCAGCCACAGTTTCAGCGCGCCGCGATGACCTTTCTTCAGCGCGTGGTGGGCGATGGTGATGGTCACGCTGGAGCTCACCAGCAGAATGGTGTTGATCAGCGGCAGGCCCCAGGGGCTGATGACTTCTTTCGGAGGCGGGAACAGTTTCGGATCCGGCGTGTGCAGCAGCGGCCAGGTGAACTGGAAGTTCGGCCAGAGCATGTGGGCGATGCCTTTGGTGCCTTCGCCGCCCAGCGCCGGGCCGGAGATGTGCCGCACATAGAACAGCGCGCCGAAGAAGGCGATGAAGAACATCACCTCGGAGAAAATGAACCAGCTCATGCCCCAGCGGAACGAGCGGTCCAGCTGCGGGCTGTACAACCCCGCGCGGCTTTCCTTGATCACCGTACCGAACCAGCCGAACAGCATGTACGCCAGCAACAGGCCGCCGACGAAAAAGATCAGCGGGCCGTGGGATTCCGGACGCGCTGCCTTCAGATCGTTGAACCAGGTCGCCAGACCGTACACGGTGACCAACATCCCCACCGTGGCCACGATCGGCCACTTGCTCTGGGCCGGGACGTAATAGTGCTCATGAGTTGCCATTTATTGTTCTCCTTATCGGGCACGCTTAACCGCCAGTGTTTGCAGCCACCGGAGGATGTCGGGCGGTGATATCGAACAGCGTGTAGGACAGCGTCAGGTGCTTCACGTCCTTGGGCATGTCGCGGTCAACGATGAAACGCACCGGCATCTCGATCTGCTGACCGGGCTGCAGCACCTGCTGGGTAAAGCAAAAGCATTCGGTCTTGTGGAAATACGCCGCCGCATTGCTCGGCGCGATGCTCGGTACGGCTTGCGCGCTCATCGGTTTGTCGGTGGGGTTGCGCGCGATGAAGATCATCTCGTTCACCGCGCCGGGGTTGGCCGTCAGTTCGTCATGCTTGGGGTAGAAATCCCACGGCATGTCGGCGGTGTTGGTCGACAAAAACTGCACCCGCACCTGCCGCGTAGCATCGACGGTCTGCTCGCCTTCGTATTGCCCGGCGGTCTTGCCGTTGATGCCGAACGCCTTGCACATCACGTCGTAGATCGGCACCAGGGCAAAACCGAAGACGAACATCGCCACCACCACGCCGAGCAATCGGGTGACCAGCTTCTTCATCGAGATCGAGTCAGCCATGGTGGCGGCCCTCAACGGCTACAGGGTTCATTTCACTTCCGGCGGCGTGGTGAAGGTGTGGTACGGCGCCGGTGACGGCACGCTCCATTCCAGACCTTCGGCGCCATCCCACGGTTTGGCCGGAGCCGGCTCGCCGCCACGGATGGTCTTGATCACGATGAACAGGAAGAAGATCTGCGTGGCGCCGAACATGAACGCGCCGATCGACGAGACCATGTTGAAGTCGGCGAACTGCAGGTTGTAGTCGGGAATCCGCCGGGGCATGCCCGCCAGACCCACGAAGTGCATCGGGAAGAACGTCAGGTTCATGCCGACGAAGGACAGCCAGAAGTGCAGCTTGCCCAGGGTTTCGTCGTACATGTGGCCGGTCCATTTCGGCAGCCAGTAGTAGGCCGAGGCGAAGATCCCGAAGATCGCCCCCGGCACCAGCACGTAGTGGAAGTGCGCGACCACGAAGTAGGTGTCCTGGTACTGGAAGTCCGCCGGCGCGATGGCCAGCATCAGCCCGGAGAAACCGCCGATCGAGAACAGGATCACGAACGCCACCGCAAACAGCATCGGCGTCTCGAAGGTCATCGAGCCTTGCCACATGGTGCTGGCCCAGTTGAACACCTTCACCCCGGTCGGCACCGCGATCAGCATCGTCGCGTACATGAAGAACAGCTCGCCCACCAGCGGGATGCCCACCACGAACATGTGGTGCGCCCAGACGATGAACGACAGGAACGCGATGCTCGCCGTGGCGTAGACCATCGAGGTATAGCCGAACAGCGGCTTGCGCGAGAAGGTCGGGATGATCTGGCTGACGGCACCGAAGGCCGGCAGGATCATGATGTACACCTCGGGGTGGCCGAAGAACCAGAACACATGCTGGAACAGCACCGGGTCACCGCCACCGGCGGCACTGAAGAAGCTGGTGCCGAAGTGGATGTCCATCAGCATCATCGTCACGCACCCGGCCAGCACCGGCATCACCGCGATCAGCAGGAACGCGGTGATCAGCCAGGTCCAGACGAACAGCGGCATTTTCATCAGGGTCATGCCGGGGGCGCGCAGGTTGAGGATGGTGGCGATCACGTTGATCGCGCCCATGATCGAACTGATCCCCATCAGGTGGATGGCGAAGATGAAGAACGTCACGCTTTCCGGGGCATAGGTGGTGGACAGCGGTGCGTAGAACGTCCAGCCGAAGTTCGGCCCGCCACCGGGGGTGAACAGGGTCGAGACCAGCAGCAGGAACGCCGCCGGCAGCAGCCAGAAGCTGAAGTTGTTCATCCGCGGCAGGGCCATGTCCGGCGCGCCGACCATCAGCGGGATCATCCAGTTGGCGAGGCCGACGAACGCCGGCATCACCGCACCGAACACCATCACCAGGCCATGCATGGTGGTCATCTGGTTGAAGAACGCAGGCTCCACAATCTGCAGGCCGGGCTGGAACAGCTCGGCGCGGATCACCATGGCGAACGAGCCGCCGAGCAGGAACATGCAGAACGCAAACCACAGGTACAGCGTGCCGATGTCCTTGTGGTTGGTGGTCAGCACCCAGCGCATCAGGCCTTTGGCGGGGCCGTGGGCGTGGTCGTGGTCGGCATGACCGTGGTCATCGATGACAGCGCTCATGGCCGGTCTCCTTCAAAAGAGTGGACTGGGCAGGCCGGGGCGCAGGGCCCCGACCGGTTCACGAAGTACGCAATAGACCGGCTCATTTGCTTTCCGCCTGTTTCAGCTCCAGCACTTCTTTTGGCGTGACCATGTCGCCCTTGTTGTTGCCCCAGGCGTTACGTTCGTAGGTCACGACCGCTGCGATATCGACTTCCGACAGCTGCTTGCCGAACGCCGCCATGGCGGTGCCGGGCTTGCCGTGGAAGACAATGCTCAGGTGCGCGTCTTTCGGGCCGGTGGCGATTTTCGAGCCCTTGAGGGCCGGGAACATCGGCGGCAGGCCCTGGCCTTCAGCCTGGTGACAGGCGACGCAGGTGGTGTGGTAGATCTTGTCGCCACGTTCCTTGAGCTCGTCGAGGGTCCATTCCTTGCTGGTCAGCTCCTTGAGCTGCAACGCTTCGGCCTTGCGCTCGGCGAGCCATTTTTCGTAATCGGCCTTTTCCTTGACGTCGACCACGATCGGCATGAAGCCGTGATCCTTGCCGCACAGCTCGGCGCACTGACCACGGTAGAGGCCGGGCTTGTCGATGCGGGTCCAGGCTTCGTTGACGAACCCGGGAATCGCATCGCGCTTGACCGCGAAGGCCGGCACCCACCAGGAGTGGATCACGTCGGCGGACGTCACGAGAAAGCGCACCTTGGCGCCGGTCGGCAGCACCAGCGGTTTGTCGACCTCGAGCAGGTAATGCTCGCCCTTGGCTTCCTTGTTGTGGATCTGCTCGGCGGGCGTGGCCAGGTTGCTGAAGAACTCGACGTCCTGGCCCAGGTATTTGTAGTGCCACTTCCACTGATACCCGGTGATCTGGATATCGATATCCGGCTCACTGGTGTCGTACATCTTGATCAGGGTCGCGGTCGCCGGAACGGCCATCGCCACCAGGATCAGCAACGGGACGACGGTCCAGAGAATTTCGACGGTGGTGCTTTCGTGGAATTTTGCGGCGACCTGCCCGGTAGAACGGCGGTGCACCATCATCGACCAGAACATGGCGCCGAAGACGATGATCCCGATCACCACACAGATCCAGAAAATGGTCATGTGCAGGTCGAATACTGCGTGACTGATTTCAGTCGCTCCAGGCGCCATATTCACAGTCCAGGCAGCGTGCGCCGGGCTGAAAATCGACCACAACAGGAGGCCCATCCAGACGTGTGGATGTCGCATCATTGCGGGTTCCCCTTATCGTTCTTGTTATCCCGCCGGCTTTCGCCTGCGGCAAGGGATCGGCTGCATCAGACTACGAACTTGAATCGCCGGGCCTTGCTGCGGGTGCAGTCGGGCGTCATCAGCTAACTCCATTCACTGGCGAGTATAGACAGCGGCTGAAAAATGCAATGTGCGCACGTAAATCGAATGAAACAGCTGGCACTTGCGTTCCAGGGCACGAATGGAGAAGGATGCAGACGAGTGGTGGCAAACCGATATAACGCCGTTGCATCAAGGATGAAATAATTATGACAAATGCGTCTTAGCATTTTTCGTAAGCCAGCTAAGTTATGTCTTCCCTATTTCATTGCCTTGTTTCCTGGAGTTTTCATGAACACCGCCGCATTGCGCGAGCAGATCCACATAGCCCGACAACACGAGATTGAAACCGGAAAGCTGACCCGTCAGCTGGAAGCCCAACTGCAACACCTGCACCCGGCCATCCAGTTGCCGGAAACCGACGCCAACGGCGTGCTGACGCGTTTTGTCGCCGCCTACATCGACGAAGTGCCAGACCTGCTGGATGCAGCCAATGAAGTCGCCAGGGAAGCGGGAATCGAGTCGCAGATCAAACCGGTGCTGAAAATCGCCGAGCAGTACTTCATCCAGCCGCCCGTGGGCCTGGACAGTCTGCTGGACGAAGCCTATCTGGCGCACCGCTTTGTCGAAGAGGTCAACGACCTGTACATCAAGCATTTCGGCCAGCCACTGATCCCCTTGGACATGACGGTCGCCAATCTGATTGCTCACCAGTTGATCGGTGAGGAATTTGCCAACCAACTCGACGAAGTGGTGCATCACGCGGTGGACAGCATGCTCGACGACGACAGCTTTGCGCTGGAGTCGGTGGAAGCCTACCGCGAGAAACTCAGCAGCCCGGACACCGGTGCGGCGTGGAAACGCTGGCCGTGCATGAGCCGCCGTCTGGGCGTGGGCCTGGAGCTGGATCAGCCTGCGGCTTGATCTCGGCGCAAACGATTGGGGGAACAGATTGCTCTGTTCCCCCAAGTGTTTTCAGCCCGCCGCTCCGATCCCGGTGGTGGTGCGGATCCGCCCCTCGAGCCTGCGTTTCAATCCGCGCGACTCGATCAACAGTTTCGCCCCCTTGGCCGCATTCGCCCGGCCCCACTCTTCGAGCAGTTCCAGACACGAATGGTCGATGTAGCTCAGGTTATTGAGCGGCACGTGCACAGTCGTGCCCGGCGGAATGCTGCCCAGCACCTGCGTCAGTGCCGGCACTTTGAGGAATGTGGCCGCGCCCACCAGACGCAACTCCATTTCCCCGTCCTGCGGCAGATCGATCAGGCTGATTTTCAGGCGCGAGGCCTTGAACGCCAGTTTCACCAGGGTCAGGCCGAAACCGATCAGCACGCCGGTCAAAAGATCGGTGAAGATGATCGCCAGCGCCGTGGCGGCGTAGGTGAACATCGGCATCCGGCCATAGCGGCCCAGACCGCGGAACGCCTTGAGATCCACCAGTTTGAAACCGGTGTAGACCAGAACGCCCGCCAGACTCGCCACCGGAATGCTCTGCAACACGCTCGACAGCAACAGCACGAACGCCAGCAGCCACAGGCCATGGAAAATCGTCGAGTAGCGTGTGGTGGCGCCGGCCTGGACGTTGGCCGAACTGCGCACGATCACGCCGGTCATCGGCAGCGCGCCGACCAGACCGCAAAGCATGTTGCCGACGCCTTGCGCCGACAGCTCACGGTCGAAGTCCGAGCGCGGGCCGCTGTGCATGCGATCCACCGCGGCGGCGGACAGCAGGGTTTCGGCGCTGGCGATGAAGGCCACGGCGAACGCGGCGATCAGCAGCGTCGGGTCGGCCAGGCTCAGCAGATCCGCCGGTTTCAGCCAGTCGATGGCTTCGGCCAGATTCGCTGGCACTTCAACCCGCTTCACTTGCAGCGCCAATAACAGACTGGCGCCTGTCGCCAGCCCGACCCCGAGCAACGCGCCGGGAATGAAGCGCAGTGAATACGGGCGAAATTTCTCCCAGAGCCACATCACGGCGATGGTAGCGAGCCCGAGCAACCCGGCCTGCCAGCCAAAGGACGGCAAGGCCTGCGCCACCGCGCCGGGGAATGCCGTGAGGTTGTCGAGGCCGGAGGGCTTCGGCGCGGCATCCAGCATCACATGCACCTGTGAGAGCACGATCAGCACGCCAATCCCGGCAAGCATGCCGTACACCACCGCTGGCGCCGTGACCCGGAACCAGCAACCGAGCTTCAGCCGCCCGGCCACCAGTTGCAGGAAACCGGCGAGCAGCAGGATCGGCCCGAGCATCTCGATGCCGTGCTGGCGCACCAGCTCGAACACCAGCACCGCCAGACCCGCCGCCGGCCCGCTGACCTGCAACGGCGAACCCGCCAGCCAGCCCACCACCAGACCGCCGATGATCCCGGTGATCAGGCCTTTGGCCGGCGGCAGCCCAGAAGCAATGGCAATGCCCATGCACAGCGGCAGGGCGACCAGAAACACAACCACTGAAGCGAGCAGCTCCCGTGGCAACACAGCTTTCAATTGAGCCGCACGCATGGCGATACTCCCGAAGTTTTCTTCAGGCGTGGCGAGGCCTGGCCGCTGAAACAGCGGCCGGCGTCAAACCACACAGATTTTTAGGAGGATTTAGAAGCGCGCTTTGGGCGTCGCCACCGGGATCGGATGGCTGCCGTCGAGCGGCAGGAAGCAACCCTGATCCGCGTCGTAAGCTTTGATTTCGCTGGTTTCGATGTTGTAGACCCAGCCATGGATGAACAGATGACCGTTCGCCATGCGCGAGGCTACCGAAGGATGGGTACGCAAGTGCTGCAGTTGGGCGATGACGTTCTCCTCGGTGAGGATCGGCATGCTTTCTTTTTCGTTGGCGCAGTTGCAGTTGTCCTGCACCATGGTTTTCGCGACTTCGGCATGGCGTAGCCAGGCTTTGACCGTCGGCATTTTTTCCAGGCTGTCCGGGTTGAGCACCGCACGCATGGCGCCGCAGTCGGAGTGGCCGCAAATGATGATGTGTTGGACGCCAAGGGCCAGTACCGCGTATTCGATGGCGGTGGAAACGCCGCCGTTCATCTGACCGTAGGGCGGAACGACGTTGCCGACGTTACGGGTCACGAACAGATCGCCGGGCGAGCTCTGGGTGATCAGTTCGGGCACGATGCGCGAGTCGGCGCAGGTGATGAACATCGCCCGTGGCGACTGGGCCGTGGCGAGTTTCTTGAAGAGTTCTTCCTGCTGCGGAAAGACCTCATGATGAAAATGCAAAAAGCCGTCAACGATATGCTTCAACGCTGCATCGGCGGATTCCGCCACAGGGGCGGCTTGCGCCGACGCAGCCAACGGCTGTTTATCCTTGTCACTCATGATTCATCCTCATTGGCGGATTCGGGGAGTCGTTCCCGTGTATTCCGGTGTGAAGCCAGTGGCTGTTTAGAACATCCGGGTCATCCCGACCCGTCAGTCACTCGATGAACAAGGTAACCGCCGAAACTTAACTCAAACTGAATCAAGCGCTCTAGAACGTGTGTTCCAGGTCACAAAAAACGTGACCGGCGTAAACCGGGCCAAGCATTCCTTCCTCTCAACCATAGGCCAATTGTCCCTAAATCAGCGCCATCTGGCGACCCGGCGGACAGAAGGCCGTGCAATCGAGGTTGAAGCCTTCGCGGTGATTGAGCCCAAGGCGTTTCAGCGCTTTGGCGAAGCGCTGGGCGAGCAGGTCGGCAAATGGCCCCTCGCCGCGCATCCGGGCACCGAAACGGCTGTCGTAGAGCTCGCCGCCACGGCTCTGGCGGATCAGGCTCAGCACATGCGCCGCGCGCTGCGGGTAGTGTGCTTCAAGCCATTCCTCGAACAGCGGTGCCACCTCCAGCGGCAGGCGCAGCATCATGTACGCAGCGCTCTGGGCGCCGGCGGCGTGGGCTTCGGTCAGCAGACTTTCGATTTCGCTGTCGTTGATCATCGGAATCATCGGCGAACACAGCACACCGACCGGTATCCCCGCCTCGCGCATGACCCGGATCGCCCGCAACCGGGCCTTGGGCGCGGCGGCGCGGGGTTCGAGGATGCGTTTGAGTTCGTCGTCCAGGGTGGTGAGGCTGATCATCACCGCCACCAGCCGCTGTTGTGCCAGTTCGGTGAGCAGATCGAGATCACGCAGGATCAGCGAGCCCTTGGTGACAATGGTCACCGGATGCCGGTAGCGCAGCAGTACTTCGAGGGTCTGGCGGGTGATCCGGTGTTCGCGTTCGATCGGCTGATAGGGATCGGTATTGGAGCCGAGGTTGATCGGCGCGCATTGATAGCCTTTTTTCCCCAACTGTTCTTCCAGGACCTGGGCGGCATTGGTCTTGGCGATCAGTTTGGTTTCGAAATCCAGCCCCGGCGACATGTCCCAATAGGCGTGGCTGGGCCGCGCATAGCAATAAATGCATCCATGCTCACAGCCGCGATAGGGATTGATCGAGCGGTCGAACGGCAGGTCCGGCGAAGTGTTGCGGGTGATGATGGTCTTCGCGGTTTCGAAGCTGACTTCGGTGCCCTGGGTCAAAGGCACTTCCTGAAACCAGCCGTCATCCTCGGCCACCGAACGACTCGGCGCGAAGCGGTTGTGCGGGTTGGTCGCGGTGCCGCGACCGCGCGGGGGCAAGGGGATGGTCATCACGGGTGTCCTTGATCTGTACATACATACAGTATCCGCAAGGCGGCGGAGGATCCACTACCGTTCGGCCGTCCATCAATAAATCGAGCGGTTAGTTGCAAGTTTGTCTAGAGCTAAAGTTGCAGTTGTGCAAATTGAAGAAACATAAGTTGGCTGTTCGTTTACTGTTCAGGTTCGTAGTATTCACTCCGCTTCACAACACTTGATTATATAAAAGACAAAAGGAATTGATGATGTCGTTTTTTAATTCGCGCGGTATTTTTCTGCAACTGATGCAGCCCGGCCCATCGGAGCCCAATACACTGGTATCCATGCAACTGGCGCGTAAGGAATTGGGCTGGGATGCCGAGGCTGGCGTGCAGACCGAAATGCTGGTTGATCCGATTTTTGTCACCGCGACCTCCCGGGATGGCGGCCATACCTTCAGCATCGGCCGTCTGGAGCACGATGTGGATCGTGACGGTGAAATCGGTGAGCAGGATCGAGCCAAACTGGTTGCCCTGGCCAAAGCCTATGCCAGTATTACCAATCCGTAACAGCGATTGAATCAATAACCCCTGCATGATTAATCATGCAGGGGTTATTGTGCTTAGTTGTGGCTGGTTACTTGTCCAAGATCACCGGCTGATGTTGTAGTCATATCGTCGGTGCGTAATTTTGCAACCTCTTTCGCGGTGACAGGGGATGCCTTGTTACCCCAACTTCCACGAATAAAGCTCACGACATCTGCCACTTCCTGATCCGACAGACGCCAGGCGAAGCCAGGCATGGTAAAGGTAGACGGCGCCGTGTGCGTTGCAGGCAGGGTGCCGCCCTTGAGCACGATGTGGATCAGCGAAGTCGGGTCGTCCGATTGCAGCACCGGATTACCTGCCAGCGCCGGGAACACCCGGGTGTAGCCGTGGCCGTCGGTGCGGTGGCACGCCGCGCAGTTGTCGATGTACACCGAGGCTCCGCGCTGACTGTCGTCACCATTCCACAAGGCCTTGGCGGCTTTTTCGTCGTACTGGTGCGGCTGGTCGGCAGGATCATTGGCCGGCAGCGATTTCAGGTAACGGGCAATCGCGGTCAGGTCGGCGTCGGTCATGTACTGCATGCTGTGGGTGACCACGTCGCTCATGCCGCCGAACACCGCACTGCGGTCGCTGCGACCGGTCTTGAGAAACTGCACCAGTTGCTCTTCGCTCCAGCTGCCGAGACCGTCCTTGTGGTCGCCGCGCAGGCTCTTGGCGATCCAGCCTTCCAGCGGCGCACTGCCTGACAGAAAACTGCTGCCTTCGGCCGCGCTCAGGGATTTTTCCTGCATGGTCAGGGCCCGTGGCGTATGGCAGGCGCCGCAATGTCCGAGGCCTTCCACCAGATACGCCCCACGGCTGACGACGGCATCGTCCGACGCGGCTTTGTAATCCTCGACCTTCGGTGCGAACAGCCAGCGCCAGCCCATCAGTGGCCAGCGCATGCTCAGTGGCCACGGGATGTCGCTGGCTTTGTTCTCCTGCGCTACCGGTTCCACGCCATGCATGAAGTAGGCGTAAAGCGCCTGCATGTCGGTTTCGCTGACACGGGCGTAGGACGGGTACGGCATCGCCGGGTACAAGGTACTGCCGTTTTTGGCCACACCATGGCGTACGGCCTGGTCGAAATCCTCGAAACTGTAGTCACCGACGCCGGTTTTATCCGGGGTGATGTTGGTCGAGTAGATCGTGCCGATCGGGGTTTCCATCGGCAGGCCACCGGCGAACGGCTTGCCGTCCTTGGCCGTGTGGCAAGCCACGCAGTCGCCGGCACGGGCGAGGTATTCGCCTTGCTTGATCAAGGATTGATCAACTTCGGCGCCATGAACGGCCGTGCTGCCGAGCAGCGCCAGGGTCGCGATAACGAGAGTCTTCATGGTCATCGCTCCTTAAGCCTGAACCAGCGGGCCGGGGTTTCTCAGGTATTGCTCGCGGATCGCTTTCGCCGACCAGTAGGTCAGCGCGGCAACCAGCCCGGTCGGGTTGTAACCCAGGCCTTGCGGGAACGCCGAGGCGCCCGGGACGAACACGTTGTGCACGTCCCAGCTCTGCAGGTAGCGGTTCAGCGCGCTGGTCTTCGGATCGGTGCCCATGATCGCGCCACCGTTGAGGTGGGTGGTCTGGTACGACGCAGTGTTGAAGTGGTCGCCGACTTTCTTGCCGATCACGGCGATGGCTTTCGGGCCCATGGCCTCGGCGATTTTGCCCATTTTCTCGACCATGAAGCGGTTCATCTTGATGTCGTTTTCCTGCCAGTCGAACGTCATCCGCAGCAGCGGCATGCCGTAGGCATCGCGGTACACCGGGTCCAGATCGAGGTAGTTGCCACGGTAGGACTGATGCGCGCCGTGGGCGTCCATCGACACCTGGTGGGTGTAGTAATCGGCGGTCGCGCGTTTCCACGCACTGCCCCAGGCCGGGGTGCCCGGCGGGTTGGAGGTGCCGGCGATCGGTCGGCTGCCGGCCTGGTTGACCCACATCGGCGAGCCACCGACGAAGCCATGCGGTCCGTGATCGAAGTTGTCGGCGTTGAAGTCATCCACCGCCACACCGTTGCCGCCGGCGCCGATGAAGTTGTTGGTGTGGGTGTCCTTGTCGAAGAACGCCTTGATCGTGGCCATGTTCTGGTAGGCGAAGTTGCGCCCGACCACGCCTTCGCCGCTGACCGGATCGTACGGTTTGCCGATGCCGGAGAGCAGCATCAGGCGCACGTTGTGCAACTGGAACGCGCCGAGGATCACCAGATCCGCCGGTTGCTCGATCTCGCGACCCTGACCGTCGATGTAGGTGACGCCGGTGGCCTTGGTTTTCGTGCTGTCGAGGTTGACCCGCAGAACGTGGGCGTTAGGCCGCAGTTCGAAATTCGGCAGCGGCTTCAGCGCCGGCAGAATGTTCACGTTCGGCGACGCCTTGGAATACATGTAGCAAACATAACCGCTGCAGAAACCGCAGAAGTTGCACGGCCCCATCTGCGCGCCGTAAGGGTTGGTGTACGGCCCTGAAGTATTGGCGGAAGGCAGGTTGTAGGGTTTGTAACCGACTTCGGCAGCCGCCTTGCCGAACAGCTGTGCGGAAACCGTGTTCTTCTGCGCTTCCAGCGGGAACGGGTTCGAGCGATCCGGCGCGTACGGGTTGCCGCCCTTGCCCTGACCGACCAGTTGGCCTTTCACGGTCCAGGCCTGGCCTGAGGTGCCGAAGACTTTTTCGGCGAAGTCGAAGAATGGTTCCAGCTCTTCATAGCTGACGCCGAAGTCCTGGATGGTCATGTCCTTGGGGATGAAACTCTTGCCGTAGCGCTCTTCGTAGTGGCTGCGCATGCGCAACTCGATCGGGTCGACCCGAAAGTGAACGCCCGACCAGTGCAGCCCGGCGCCGCCCACGCCATTGCCCGGCAGGAACGCGCCCAACTGGCGGTTCGGCAAGGCGATGTCGTTGACGCTGTGACGGATGGTGACGGTTTCCTTGGAAACGTCCTGGAAGAGTTTTTTCCGCACGCTGTAGGTGAGTTCGTCGATCACCTGCGGATAGTTGCCGTCCGGGTAGGTGTCCTGCATCGGCCCGCGTTCCAGCGCCAGCACGTTGAGCCCGGCTTCGGTCAGCTCCTTGGCCATGATCGCGCCCGTCCAGCCGAAACCGACGATCACTGCGTCAACCTTCTTCATTACCGTTGCCATGCTCACGCCCTCTCGCCGCGAATCGAAACTGCCGGGAAGGGGTACTGCTCGTTGCGTTCCACCCAATCCATGAAATCGGCGCGGGCGCCGGGGAAGCCGATCATGGTCCAGCCGACCATGCCTTTGTTGCCGCCGTGGATCGGGTCGCAGAAGAACCCTTCCTTGGTGTTTTGCAGCAGCAAGCTGAAGAAAATCTTCGCCGGAACCGCGTCGAATTGCGGTTTTCCGGCTTCAAGCTGCTTGAGCAGATCGTCTCGGGTAGCGCTGTCTTGCTCGGCAAATGTTTTACCGTTGATGGATTTTGCCCACTGATCCGCGGCGGCGATGCCGAGGCGATAGATCTCTTTTGGCACCAGTTTGCTCTGCCAGCCCATCTCCGGCGCGGCGTCGGCATTGAACGGGCCCTGCATGTACCAAAGGGCACCGGCGGCGTACGGGGTGTTCATCTGACGGTCAATGTATTCCGGCACGCCGGCCTCGAGTGCACCTGGGCCCTGCGCATCGTTGGGGATCAATTGCGCGACGGCGGCATTGATGAACGCCCACTCTTCGGCGGTGAAGTAGTTCGGCTGATAGGTGCTCGCTTCAACGGCGGCCGTTTTCGCCTGGGACGTGGCAGGCGCGCTTTCAGGCGCTGCTTGCAGCACCGTGCTGCCGAGTCCGCTGCCGGCGAGGGTGACGACCGGAATCAGGGTCAGGGATTTGCGCAAAAAATCACGCCGCGGGTTGTCTCGATCTTCATCAGACATGGGGATGCACCTCATCAGGCATTGATGGTTGTCAGCCGTTTCTGTGAACGGCTCAAGAATGTTCGGGCTGCGACGTGGCCGGAATGACCGGGAGAAGGGGGACGCGTCTGCAACATGATGTGACAAATGGTAGCAGGCTAAGCAACCGGATGAACCGATTCAGCCAAAAAAAGACCGCTTTTCGACCAAGGGAACCGGTGTCTTCACGATTCTTTTACAAGCGCCTCACAGGGATTTGACTGCGTGGCTCGCAAGCTGCGGCCTTCACTGACAAAACCCACACGGACGCCGTAAAGCATGTTCCTGACGCGTTTTTCCTCCGCATTCTGTTTGTCGCTGCTTGCGCTGTTCAGCTGGATTCCCGCTCAGGCGGCGGACACCCCGGCTTCCCGTCCCGTCGAGTGGGCGCAACCGGTAGAAGTGCAATACAACCTGTTCCAGATGTCGCCCACGCTGTACCGCAGCGCGCTCCCGGATGACGGCGCCGTACCGTTGCTGAACAACCTGAAGGTGGCCACGGTCATCAACTTCCTGCCGGAAGCGGATTCCAACTGGCTGAAAGCCCCCGGTATCCATCAGGTGCAATTGCCCTATCGCACCAATCACGTGGACGACAGTGATGTGCTCAAGACCCTGCGTGCCATCCAGTCCGCCGAAGCCGACGGCCCGGTGTTGATGCACTGCAAGCACGGCTCCGATCGCACCGGCCTGATGGCGGCGATGTACCGGATCGTGGTGCAGGGCTGGAGCAAGGAAGACGCCCTCAGCGAAATGACCCAGGGCGGCTTTGGTGAGAGTGGGCACTTCCGGGACAGCGTGCGTTACGTGATGCAGGCCGATGTCGATAAACTGCGCACCGCGTTGGCCAATGGCGATTGCAGCACCAGCGCGTTTGCCACGTGCTCGATGAAGAGCTGGTTTCAGACGGTCAATCTTAAGTAACTCGTCCGGCCTCTCCGTCAACGAGGCCGGCGACCGGCCGGCCGATGAACGCTTCCACCGCGTCCAGCAACGGACGCCCCGCACCCGGCGCAAAGAACGTTGCACGAAACTCACGGCCGGTTTGCGCGTTGAACACCCAGTCCCGGCTGAAGCGCTTGAACGCTTCCTGAGCCAGCACGCCCGACCAGACGTAGGCGTAAACCGAGGCGTCGTACTGGGTCACCATGTAGTCGAAACCGTTGGCGAACCGGTGATCGTCCGGCAGTTGCAGAGGACCCAGGCTGCGGTGCACATCGTTGCAAACCTCCTCGACCGAGCGTCCATCGCCGTGGGTCAGGTGCAGTTCGAAGTCGATCATCGCCCCCATCAGCAACAAGGCCTGTTGCCGGCTGGAGTGGGATTGAGTGGCTGACAGTGCCGCGTCGACCCGTCCGGCGTTAAGGCGTTCGCCGGTCTGAAAATGCGCGCCGAGCCACAGCACAAACTCCCGCGACAAACACCACTGCTCGAACAATTGCCCGGAAAACTCCGCCGCTTCATGGCCCAGTTGCTGGATGCCGGAGAGGCTGTGATGGGGCGAGCGCGTCAGCACGTGCTGGAGGCAATGGCCAAACTCATGAAACAGCACTCGCAGATCGTCGATTTCGAGCCGGCACGGATGGGTGTCGGTGGCGGGTGTGAAATTGCTGTAGAGCAGGGCAATCGGCAGCGCCGGGCGACCTTCGGCGTTGATCCGGCGGTTGCGCAGTGTGGAGGTGCCGGGGAAGTCCACCGCGTTGTCGCGGTGAAACGGGTCGAGGTAGATGTAGCCGATGACCTGCTCATGCTCGCTGATTTCCAGCAGGCGCACATCGTCATGCCAGTGGTCTCCGCCGGACTGCTCGACGATGCGGATCCCGAACATCCTTTCGCAGAACAGAAAGAGCCTGCGCAGGGTGCCCTCTAGTGGGAAGTAATCACGCAGGTTTTCCAGCGCGCCGGAAAACGCTTGCTGGCGCCATTGTTCGGCGAGGAAATCCTCATCCCACGACTGGACCCGGTCGATCCCGCGTTGCTGTGCAAAGGCGGCCAGTTGTTTCGCATCCTGCGCGAGGGCAGGTGCCAGCTGCGTCGCCTGACGCTGGAGAAAACCACTGACCCACTCCGTCGTCCGGGCGCTGTTTTTGGCCAGACTCAGTTGCGCGGCGTTTTCATGGCCAAGCAAACGGGCTTTCTGCTGGCGCAGTGCGAGCAGCTTCTTCAGCACCGGGCCGTTATCAAAGCGACCGGCCAGCGGCCCGCGATCGGAGGCGCGGGTCATGTAGGCAACGTAGCATTCCTCCCGCAAGGCGCGGTTCTCGGCGTACTTGAGGATGTGCTGGCAGGTGTTCTGGTCCAGCCGGATCAACCAGCCGTCATGCCCGGTCTGGCGTGCGGCGAGTGCCAGCCGATCCTTCATCGCCGGCGACAGTCCCGCGAGTAGCGCAATGTCGTCGACACGTTTGCTCCACGACTCGGTCCAGCGCTCGAGGTTGTCCAGAAACACGTACTCCAGCCCGCCGATCTCGCGGTTCAACCGCGCCAGTTCCTGTTGCTGTTCAGCAGGAAGCTCAATGCCCGACTGCTTGAATCGACGCAGAGTCCGCGCCAGTGCGATGTTGCGCGACTCATCGAAACTGCCGGAGATCGAGCTTTGTGCCAGACGCCGGTAAGCCTCGTACAACGGGCGATTGCGGGCTTTTTCGAAGCGATACTGATTGATCGCCAGATGGGCCTTGGCGCTTTCCACAAGCCAGACGGCATCGTCAGACCTGACCATCGAAAACGTTTCGAGAATCGAGCGGACTTCACCGAGGCGCGCGTCGGCCTCGTCGATGCTCAGCACCAGATCATCCCAGCCGGGATGTTCGGTCTGACTGGCGATCACCTGGGCGATGATGCGTCGGTTGTCGGCAATGATGCCGTTGACGGCCGGCAGCAGGTGCTCGGCGCGAATCGCTGGCCACGGTGGCAACGTCCAGTGTTGCAGGAGGGGATTGGTGTCGGGCATGGCAGCTTCCTTCGAGGCGTGGCACAAAGGGCCAGCCTACGAAGCAAGTGCGGGGGACAGGTGTTAAGCCAATACCACCTTCCACCGACGAATCGGGGAAGGTGGTTGAGGATCAGTGCTGCTCGTCAGGCTTTTTCTTCAGTTTCGGATTCGGGAAGAACTGCACCGCCTGAACCGTTTTGTCCGGTGCCGGCTTGAGCGCGCTGGTGTTGACCCGCGTGCCCAGTTCTTTCGGTACCGAAAGCCCTTGTGCATTCAGCGTATCGCTGTAGCCGCACGCCACGCATTCGCGGTGCGGGACATCGTCCTCGCTCCACATCATCAGTTTGTCCGGCTCGCTGCACGCCGGGCAGACCGCCCCGGCGATAAAGCGTTTTTTGGTCTTCACGGGTGCCTCACTCATGCTGCCGCGTCCTCACTCAGGCCGCTGTGGCGCAAGAGTGCGTCAATCGACGGTTCACGGCCACGGAAGTCGACGAACAGCACCATCGGTGCCTGCGAACCACCGCGGGCCAGGATCGCTTCGCGGAAGGCGCGACCGGTATCGGCATTCAGCACGCCATCTTCTTCGAATTTGGAGAAGGCATCCGCCGACAACACTTCCGCCCACTTGTAGCTGTAGTAACCCGCCGCGTAACCGCCGGCGAAGATGTGCGCAAAGCTGTTCGGGAATCGGTTGTAGGCCGGAGGACGCATCACCGAGACTTCGTTGCGCACGCCTTCGAGCACCTGCGCGACGCTGCGGCCATCACCGTGGGTGGCGTGCAGTTCGAAGTCGAACAGCGAGAACTCCAGCTGACGCACCATCATCAGTCCGGACTGGAAGTTCTTCGCCGCGAGCATTTTTTCCAGCAGATCCTGCGGCAGCGGCTCGCCGGTTTCGTAGTGGCCGGAAATCAGCGCGAGGCCTTCCGGCTCCCAGCACCAGTTTTCCATGAACTGGCTCGGCAGCTCGACCGCATCCCACGCCACGCCGTTGATGCCGGACACGCCGGCATGCTCGACGCGGGTCAGCAGGTGATGCAGGCCGTGGCCGAATTCGTGGAACAGGGTGGTCACTTCATCGTGGGTCAGCAGCGCAGGCTTGCCGCTGTCGGCCGGAGTGAAGTTGCACACCAGGTTGGCCACCGGGCTTTGCAGCACGCCGTCGAGGGTGCGGCGACGGTCGCGGGCGCCGTCCATCCAGGCACCGCCGCGCTTGTTGGCGCGGGCGTAGAGGTCGAAGAAGAAGCGGCCGACGTGCTGGCCGTTTTCCTTGATCTCGAACAGGCGCACGTCCGGGTGCCAGGTGTCGAAGCCTTTCAGTTCGGCGATTTCGATGCCGTACAGGCGCTGAACGATGGCGAACAGACCGCCCAGCACTTTGTCGATCGGGAAGTAGGCGCGCAGGGTTTCCTGGGCGACGCTGTAGCGTTGTTCACGGAGTTTTTCACCGTAGAAACCGCTGTCCCAGCTTTGCAGATCGGCGCAGCCCTGCTCGGCGGCGTAAGCCTTGAGCTGTTGCAGATCCTGGGCGGCGAACGGTTTGCTGCGCTTTGCCAGATCGCGCAGGAAGCTCAGCACCTGATCGCTGGACTCGGCCATTTTGGTCGCCAGGCTCAGTTCGGAGAAGCTGGAGAAACCGAGCAGCTTGGCCAGCTCCTGACGCAGGTCGAGGATTTCGCCCATGACCGGGCCGTTGTCGTTCTGGCCGGCGTTCGGGCCTTGATCCGACGCACGGGTGCAGTAGGCGGCGTAGACTTCTTCGCGCAGCGCTCGGTCCTGGGCGTAAGTCATCACCGCGTAGTAGCTCGGGAATTCCAGGGTGATCAGCCAGCCGTCGAGGCCTTTGGCCTGTGCGGCGGCAGCCATTTGCGCCTTGGCCGAATCGGTCAGGCCGGCGAGGGCGGCTTCGTCGGTCAGATGCTTGGTCCAGGCCTGGGTGGCGTCGAGCAACTGGTTGGAGAAGCGGCTGCCCAGCTCGGACAGCTTGCTCTGCACTTCGGCGTAACGTTTTTGTTCGGCTTCCGGCAGGTCAATGCCCGACAGGCGGAAATCGCGCAGGGCGTGTTCCAGAATGGTTTTCTGCGCCACGTCGAAACCGGCGGCTTCCGGGCTGTTGGCCAGAGCTTCATAAGCCTGGAACAGTTCACGGTTCTGGCCCATTTCGGTGGAATAGGCGCTCAATGCCGGCAGGCACGACTCGTAGGCTTCACGCAGTTCGGCGCTGTTGCACACGGCATTGAGGTGGCTGACCGGACTCCAGGCAGCGCTCAGGCGATCATTGAGTTCGTCCATCGCCAGCACCAGCCCGGTCCAGGTCGGGTTCTGGCCCTGGGTCTTGAGGATTTCGGCAATGGCGGCGCGGTTGTCGGCCAGGATGGTTTCGATGGCCGGCTGAACGTGTTCGGCACGGATCGCGGAGAACGGCGGCAGGTCGTAGGACTGCAGAAGAGGGTTGTTCACGCTCACGGTTGGCACCTTGGCTGGAAGAAACATGCGCCCATCTTAATTACAATCGACACCCACCGCAGCTATCGGCGACAGAGAGAGAACTAATCGTGTCCCTTCGCAAGTACCAGAATCACACTCCACGTTTGAGCCAGGGCGCTTTTGTCGACGGCTCGGCGGTGGTGATCGGCGACGTCCAAATCGGCGAAGACAGTTCCGTGTGGCCGCTGACCGTGATCCGCGGCGACATGCACCGCATCCGCATCGGCGCGCGTACCAGCGTGCAGGATGGTTGTGTGTTGCACATCACCCACGCCGGCCCGTTCAACCCGGACGGCTTTCCGCTGCTGATCGGCGATGACGTGACTATCGCCCACAAGGTCATGCTGCATGGCTGCACCGTCGGCAGCCGCGTGTTGATCGGCATGGGCAGCATCGTTATGGACGGCGCGGTGGTCGAGGACGACGTGATCATCGGCGCCGGCAGCCTGGTGCCGCCGGGCAAGCGTCTGGAAAGCGGTTTTCTGTACGTGGGCAGCCCGGTGAAACAGGTCCGCCCGCTGACCGACAAGGAAAACGCCTTTTTCACCTACAGCGCGGCGAACTACGTGAAGCTCAAGGACCTGCATCTGGCCGAAGGCTACGACCAGCTCTGATTTTTCTCTCTATTGCCCGGGATTTTTCATGCATTACCAGACCGTACTGTTCGACCTCGATGGCACCCTCACCGACCCGCGTGAGGGCATCACCCGTTCCATCCAGTTCGCCTTGAGCAAACTCGGCATCGACGAGCCCGACCTGACCAAACTGGAACACTTCATCGGCCCGCCGCTGTTGCAGGCGTTCATGCAGTTCTATGGTTTCGATGAAGCCAAGGCGTGGGAGGCGGTGAATTTCTATCGCGAGCGCTTCAAGGTCACCGGCCTGTACGAGAACCGGGTGTTCGACGGCGTCACGCCGTTGCTTGAAACCCTGAGTGGTCAGGGCCGCCAGCTGTATATCGCGACGTCGAAGCCGTGGGTGTTCGCCCGGGAAATCGCCCGGCACTTTGATTTCGCCAGACACTTCAAGGTGATCTACGGCAGCGAACTGGACGGCACCCGCACCAACAAGGTCGAGCTGATTGCCCACTTGATCGCCGAGGAAGGGCTGGACCCGGCCAACACGCTGATGATCGGTGACCGCAAGCACGACCTGATCGGTGCTCGCAGCAACGGGCTGGATGCGGCGGCCGTGGGTTACGGTTTTGGCAGCCATGAAGAGCTGAGCGCGGAAGCGCCGGCGTATCACTTCGAGACTTTGGATCAGTTGCATCAGGCATTTTTGCAGCGCTGATCAGATAGCCTTCGCGAGCAAGCCCGCTCCCACAGTGACCGCGTTTCAGTAGTAGAACTCGGTTTCCTGCGGGAGCGAGCTTGCTCGCGATGGGGCCAAAAAAGCCGCTGTAGATTTATGAGCCTGCCAGCACTCTCAGAGCCGACTTACGCTCAACGACTGGCAAGCCACCCAACTTCTCGACCTCTGCGTAAAACCTGACCCAATCCCCACCGACCTGCCTGAACAACGCCGCAAACGCCGGAACCCACTGGTCATACAGCCCGAACGGCAACAGCCGTGCGTTGTTCAACGGCGCATTGACCCAGGCGTCATAGCGTTTGTCTCCGGCCCACTGGCCATCGCGCATCGTTCGGTAGTCGTGTCGAAACCGTTCGAACTCCGCGGCCTTGCGCTCGCGCATCTGCGCCGTCGCCAATGGTTGCGCATAGAGTTTTTCAAGGCGTGAGCGGGTATCGAGGATCAACTGAATGAACTGATCCCGCTGCTTGAGCCTCGAGTCGTTTTCCGGGGGCAAGCCCCGAAACGCTCGCCACTGCCGCGTACCTTCCTGCTCGACGAAGGTGGCGAAAGACTCGTTGAACTCGGTGTCGTCCTTCACATAAAAGCGCTGGTGGGCCAGTTCATGGAAGATCAGCGTCGCCAGACGCTCGTCGCCCCAGCCCATCATCGAATTGAGAATCGGGTCGTTGAACCAGCCGAGGGTCGAGTAGGCCTCGACGCCACCGATCGACACGTCCATGCCTTGCAGGTGCTGAATCGCTGCTTCGCCCCGCGCCGCGCTCTGGCTGTAATAGCCGCGATAGGCCACGCAACCGGCAATCGGGAAGCAATGGTTCTGCGGGCTCAGGGAAAATTCCGGGGTGGCGAACACATTCCACACGACAAACGGCCGACCGATGTCGGCGTAGAGGCGATAGCTTTGGTTGTCCGGCAGGTGCAGATGTTCGCTGGCGAAGGCCCGGGCTTTCTGGGATTGGGCGAGGTGAGTGCGAAGTCTGGCGTCGCGAGCCGGGTCGGCGATCACCTTGGCCACTGGCTCCCGCGCCCGCAAAAGCTGCAGCTGACCGCTGGCCAGCTGGCTGTAATAGCTCAGGCTTGAGCAACCGTTGAGCAACAAAATCATCACACCCGGAAACAAAACCCGCAAAACGCGATCAAGTAACCCATGGCTTGGAAGCGGCCTGATCAAAATAAGAAATCCCCCCGGAAAGTCTGCCCAAGACTATCCCGCCCATTGGAGCTCCGCTATGCGCATGTTGATACTGACGGGAAGCGTGCTGACGCTGGCCGGTTGTGCCGGATTCGGAATGCCGACTCCTGACCCTTCGCAAGCCTGGATCGATCTGGATGCCCGGCAACAGGACACGGCGTTGCAGGCGCTGGAAGTCGACAACAAGGCTTCCGTCGATCATCGTTACTTCGAAGTGCAGCCCGGCAGCCATGAGCTGACGGTGCGTTATCAATTCCCGGTCGAGGCGACCAACATCGGCCCGGATGCCGAGCCGCTGTGGCGCGATTGTCAGTTGAACGTGAAATTCAAGGATTTCAACGCTGGCCAGCGTTATCAGTTGCAGGCGGGAAGCATCGGTTTCCGCCCGTGGGCCAAGCTCTATGACCAACAACGCAACGTGGTGGGCCAGGGCACGCCGGCGGGCTGCCAGCGAACCTGATCGGCGTTATGCTGGATGTCCGAACTCACGGACATCCATCATGCGCATCTTGATGTTGTTGATGGCCGCAGGCGTACTCGCCGGTTGCCAGACACCGTTGCCCCCCGTCGACCCGAACATGGCCTGGGTCGAATTCTCTACGCCAACCCCCGGCGGAAAACTGCTGATGGCCGAGCGTCTCGACAACAAGCGGCTGACTGACGGGCGTTTCTTCCAGGTCACGCCCGGCAGCCACGAGCTGCGGGTGCGCTTCGACTTTGAAGTGTTCGGCGGAGGCGGCAGCCTGATGACCGGTCCCGTTGAGCGGCTGTGCTATATGACCATCCGCTACGATCATTTCGAGGCGGGCCAGCGTTACTTGCTCGAAGGCCGTTCGCTGGCGTTTACCCCGAGTGCCCGCCTGTACAACGACAAGCGGGAAATCGTCGCCGAGGACCGCGAGGTCAACTGCATCATCTGAGGCGTATCAGCGGTCGTTCTTCTGATAGATGATGGCTTTGGTGCCGTTGTCGCAGGTGCCGACGATCATGGCGATGTCGTGTTTTTCAGCCTCCTCTTTGGAGACTATCTCCAGGGTGTAGGAGGGCACGGCATTCGCCTGAATCTTGATTTCGATCTCTTGCTTGAGTTCTTCGCAGTCTTTGGGCGCTGCGAAGGCCGACGTTGCCAGCACGCCACAGATAACCGCCAAGGCAAAACGTTTCATGGTTGAAGCTCCATCGAAGCAGCGCGCACGAAGATGCGCGAAAGCTGCTGTCATTTATTCGACCACATTTTTGCCTGGCGGGTTCTGATCCGACTCAATCCCGTCAGCCAACCAGCGAGGCGTCGAGACTGATCTTCGCATTCAGCACCTTGGACACCGGGCAACCTTCCTTGGCTTTGTTGCTCAGTTCTTCGAACTGCGCCTGGGTCGCTCCCGGAATTTTTGCCTTGAGGATCAGTTTCACCGCGGTGATCGCGAAGCCGCCATCCACCTGATCCAGCGTGACTTCGGCCTGGGTGTCGATGCTGTCGGCCTTGAGCCCGGCGTCACCGAGAATCATCGAGAACGCCATGGAGAAACAGCCCGCATGGGCGGCGCCGATCAGTTCTTCCGGATTGGTGCCCTTGCCGCCTTCGAAGCGGGCCTTGAAGCCGTATGGTGCTTCGCGCAGGACGCCGGTTTCGGTGGAAATCGAGCCGATGCCGGTTTTCAGGTCACCTTCCCAATGCGCGGATGCCTTCTTCACGATAGCCATGTGTGCCTCCTTCAAATCGGGCGCGAAACGCCGCGCCGTCGTGGTTTTTGCCTGCAAGGCTTCTGAGGATAGACGTCGGAACAAAGTTCAGCCCAAGTGAATCGTTGACTTTTTTAGTAGGAAATTTCGGATCGGCTATTGAAACTCGGGTATATGCCCTTATTGCACAGAACACGCTTATGAATTGGGCAGGTTTGCGTTCGCCAAGAACAAACCTGCGCCCTCAATCGGAGATGCAGGTTTATGAAGCAACTGTCCGACGTAAAGTTTTCCACCCTCGATCTGGTGCCGGTGCGCGAGAACGGCAGCCCGGCCCAGTCGCTGCGCAACTCGCTGGATCTGGCGCAGCATGTCGAAAAATTCGGCTATACGCGGTTCTGGGTCGCCGAGCACCACAACATGGATGGCATCGCCAGTTCCGCCACCTCGGTGTTGCTGGGCTACCTGGCCGGCGGCACGTCGACCATTCGGGTCGGCTCCGGTGGCGTGATGCTGCCCAACCACGCGCCGCTGGTGATTGCCGAGCAGTTCGGCACCCTCGAAAGCCTGTATCCGGGACGGATCGACCTCGGCCTGGGCCGTGCGCCGGGTTCCGATCAGATGACCGCCCGCGCCCTGCGCCGTGAGCGCTCCGGCAGTGCCGATGACTTCCCCGAGGACGTGGCAGAACTGGTGCGCTTCCTCGGCCCGCGTACCCCGGATCAGCGCGTGATCGCGATGCCGGGCACCGGCACCAATGTGCCGATCTGGCTGCTCGGCTCCAGTCTGTTCAGTGCGCAACTGGCCGGCGAGCGCGGTTTGCCCTACGCCTTTGCCTCGCATTTCGCACCGCGCTTCATGCACGAGGCGATCCGCGTCTACCGCAATCACTTCAAGCCATCGGCGGTACTCGATAAACCGTACGTGATGCTCGGTGTGCCGCTGGTGGCGGCCGACACCGATGAGCAGGCCGATTACCTGGCGACCTCGGTGTATCAGCGAATCCTCGCGCTGATGCGTGGGCAAAGTCTGGTGCAGCGTCCGCCGGTGAAAACCATGGACGGCCTGTGGCTGCCCCATGAACGTGAGGCGGTGGGGGATTTCCTCGGTCTGGCGATGGTCGGCAGCCCGCAGAAAATCCGCGCGAAACTCGAAGTGCTGATCGAACAGACCCAGGCTGACGAACTGATCTTCACCTGCGACCTGTATGAACACGCCGATCGCCTGCATTCCTACGAGCTGCTGGCGCAGGTCATGAAGGGCTGAACCCGATAGCCGTGCACAAAAAAGCCGACGCATTGCGTCGGCTTTTGTTTTTCCGGCGTGATCAGCCGCGGGTGTAGACGATCTGTTTGGCACCGCCTTCGCAGGTGCCGACGACTTTGCCGCCACTGGCCGCACCCTTGTCGACAATCTCCAGCGAATACCCGGATACGCCCTTGGCATCCAGCTTGGCCGCAATCTCGGCCTTCAGTTCTTCACAGGGCTTGCCGGCAGCAAACGCACCACCCGCAAGGCTCAACAAACCTACCGCCAACATGAACTTCTTCATCGGTCGCACTCCCTGGTCGGATTAAAAAAGGCGGGCATCGAGCCGTTCGCCCGATGCGCTCACCTTGTAGCGCTTTGCCATTCCTATGGCACTCGGCCAGCGCGCAAGTTCAGAAGCGTAGACCAAACTCAGCTGCTGGCAATCCGGAACCCGACTTTCAGGGTCACTTGAAAGTGCGCCGCCTTGCCGTCCTTGATGTGGCCTCGGGTTTCGGTCACTTCAAACCATTCCAGATGCTTGATGCTCTTGTTGGCCTCGGCCAACGCGTTGTTGATGGCGTCTTCGATGCTGCTGGTGGACGAACCGACCAGCTCGACTTTCTTGTAGGTGTGATGGTCACTCATGGCGTTCTCCTTGAAGTGTGCAATTGAGCCTAGCAGCGATTTGCCGTGTTGATTTCGGCGATCCGGGAGAGGGGAAGTTCAGATTTTCTGCACTTTCCAGAACCCGTGAAGTCCCAACCAACACACGCCACTCATCACCAATGCAGGAGAGCCACCATGGCCAACACCTCGTTACGCAAAGCCTCGTTGCAAAGCATGGAAGCGGAGATCGAGAGTCTGCTCAAGTCGTTGGAAAGCCTTAAGGACGACGCTTCTGACGAGTCGCGCAAGACCCTCAAGGCGCTCAAGGGCAACGCTGAAAGTGCGCTGAAACACTCGCGCAGTCTGCTCAGCGATGCCTACGAAGAAGTCAAAGTCAAAACCCGCGAGACCGGGATCGCCACCCGCGATTACGCGCAGGAACATCCGTGGACGACCGCCGGTGTGGCGGTCGGTGCGCTGGGTCTGCTGGCCGCTTACTTGCTGTTCAAGCGCGGCGAGTGATCCGCCTGGCGCAGCTCGTGCCTGAGCCACTGCGCCAATTGCCGGGCGCGCCCGTCTGCGGCGCGCTTGGGTAGCCACAACGCCAGTTGCGCCGGGGTTTCGCTGAAACCCCATGGCGCGACCAGGCGCCCGGCCTTCAAGTCTTCGGTTACCAGCGGTTCCGGCGCGATCGCCACGCCCAGCCCGGCGACGGCCGCTTCCAGCAAGTAATACAAATGCTCGAAACCCTGCCCCAGCTTCAACGCCTTGGCGTCGAGGCCGTTTTGTTGCGCCCAGCTTGGCCAGGCTTGCGGGCGTGAGGTTGTGTGCAGCAAGGGTTCGTCGAGCAGGGCGATGGGTGGTGCCGATTGCAGGCGCTGGTAGCCGCTGAACAGCGGGCTCATGACCGGCCCGATGCGCTCGCTGGCCAGCTCATAGACTTGCATGTCTGCGGGCCATGGCGGTTCGGCGAACAGCAGCAATGCATCCAGCCCCGGACGCCGCGGGTCGAGGTCGCCTTCACCGGCGGACAAGTGCAGACGCAAGTCCGGCAGGTCGGCATTCAGTCGTCCCAGCCGAGGAATGAACCAGCGCGCCAGCAGACTGCCGGAGCAACCGAGCACGAACGGCGCATCGGCGGTGCTTTGGGTCAGTTCGGCGCAAACGCTGCGCAAGCGATCGAACGCCTCGCCGCTGGCATCGCGCAGACGGATGCCGGCATCTGTGAGTTTCAGGCCACGGCCGTCCTTAACGAACAGGCTGACGCCAAGGTGCTCTTCAAGCACCTTGAGCTGGCGGCTGACCGCACCGTGAGTGACGTGCAGCTGCTCGGCGGCCTGGCTGACGCTGTTCAGGCGGGCGGTGGCTTCGAAGGCGCGCAGGGCGTTCAGCGGGGGAAGGTCATGGCTCATGATATCTGTGAGTTTTCCTGACAGGTTGTGGCGATCTTATCGGTTTTCAGCCTGGAAGGTCAGGGGTAGAGTGAACGCCATTGTCTTCTCGTGAAATCCGCTGGAGCGAACCATGACCCAGACTTCGAACACCTCCGATCTGCGAAACGGCCCTGACGCCAACGGGCTGTTTGGCTCGTTCGGCGGCCGTTATGTCGCTGAAACCCTGATGCCGTTGATCCTCGATCTGGCCCGCGAATACGAAGCGGCCAAGGAAGATCCGGCGTTCAAAGAAGAACTGGCCTACTTCCAGCGCGACTACGTCGGACGTCCGAGCCCGCTGTATTTCGCCGAGCGCCTGACCGAATTCTGCGGTGGCGCCAAGATCTATCTCAAGCGCGAAGAGCTGAACCACACCGGCGCGCACAAGATCAACAACTGCATCGGCCAGATCCTGCTGGCGCGGCGCATGGGCAAGAAACGCATCATCGCCGAGACCGGCGCCGGTATGCACGGCGTGGCCACCGCCACCGTGGCTGCGCGTTTCGGTCTGGACTGCGTGATCTACATGGGCACCACTGACATCGAACGTCAGCAGGCCAACGTGTTCCGCATGAAGCTGCTGGGCGCCGAGGTGATCCCGGTGGTCGCCGGCACCGGCACCCTGAAAGACGCAATGAACGAAGCGCTGCGTGACTGGGTGACCAACGTCGACAGCACCTTCTACCTGATCGGCACTGTGGCCGGTCCGCACCCTTATCCAGCCATGGTTCGCGACTTCCAGGCGGTGATCGGCAAGGAAACCCGCGATCAGTTGCAAGCTCAGGAAGGTCGCCTGCCGGACAGCCTGGTGGCGTGCATCGGTGGCGGTTCCAACGCCATGGGCCTGTTCCACCCGTTCCTCGATGACAAGAGCGTCGAGATCATCGGCGTCGAAGCCGCCGGTTACGGCATCGAGACCGGCAAACACGCGGCCAGCCTCAACGGCGGCGTACCGGGTGTGTTGCACGGCAACCGCACTTTCCTGCTGCAGGACGACGATGGCCAGATCATCGACGCCCACTCGATTTCCGCCGGCCTCGACTATCCGGGCATTGGCCCGGAACACGCGTGGTTGCATGACATCGGCCGCGTCCAGTACACCTCGGTGACCGACGACGAAGCCCTTGCGGCATTCCACCAGTGCTGCCGTCTGGAAGGGATCATTCCGGCACTGGAAAGCGCCCATGCCCTGGCTGAAGTATTCAAACGCGCGCCGAAGCTGCCGAAGGATCACCTGATGGTGGTCAACCTGTCCGGTCGCGGCGACAAAGACATGCAGACCGTCATGCACCACATGGAAACCTCCAAGCAGGAGAAACACTGATGAGCCGCCTGCAAACCCGTTTTGCTGAACTCAAGGAACAGAACCGCGCCGCCCTGGTGACCTTCGTCACTGCTGGCGACCCGGACTACGACACTTCGCTGGCGATCCTCAAAGGCCTGCCGAAAGCCGGTGCCGACGTGATCGAACTGGGCATGCCGTTCACCGACCCGATGGCCGACGGCCCGGCGATTCAGCTGGCGAACATCCGTGCTTTGGGCGCCAAGCAGAACCTGATCAAAACCCTGCAAATGGTCCGCGAGTTCCGCAAGGACAACAGTGACACGCCGCTGGTGCTGATGGGTTACTTCAACCCGATTCACAAGTTCGGCGTCGAGCGCTTCATCGCCGAAGCCAAAGAGGCCGGCGTTGATGGCCTGATCGTGGTCGACATGCCACCGGAGCACAACTCGGAGCTGTGCGACCCGGCCCAGGCTGCGGGCATCGACTTCATCCGCCTGACCACGCCGACCACTGATGATGCGCGTCTGCCAAAAGTGTTGAACGGCAGCTCCGGCTTCGTTTACTACGTGTCGGTTGCCGGTGTGACCGGTGCCGGTGCCGCGACTCTGGAACACGTCGAGGAAGCGGTGGCGCGTCTGCGTCGGCATACCGACCTGCCGATCAGCATCGGTTTCGGTATCCGTACGCCGGAGCAGGCGGCGTCCATCGCGCGTCTGGCCGATGGTGTGGTGGTGGGCTCGGCGCTGATCGATCACATCGCCAACGCGACCACGCCGGACCAGGCCATCGACGGCGTGCTGAGCCTGTGTTCGGCGCTGTCCGAAGGCGTGCGTAAGGCTCGCGTCAGCTGAAGGTAAAGTTCCTGATACAGAGGAATTAGAGCCTCCACGCACAGACTAACCAAGCAAGACCGAGGGATTCAGAACCACGTTCTGAATCCCTTTTTGCTGTCAGTGCAGTGAGGAAAGACCCGATGAAAATGCCGAAACGTCTGATTGCCAGTCTGGGCGTGCTGATGATCAGCGCGACGCCGCTGCTGGCCAGCGCCGATCCGCGCGACGATCACGACCACGGCGGCCCGCAACAGGGCCACTACGACAATCGCGGTGGCGATCACCATGATTGGCAAAGCAACCATCGCGGCGGCCCGCCGCCTCGGGACTTCGGCCCGGTGCGGCAGGTGATCCGCGACAATCATGGCTACTTCGTTCGCGGTGCGCCGCCACCTCCAGGCATCCATCTGGTCCGTGGCCGGCCGCTGCCCCATGGCTATTACGGCGAGCGGCTGGATAACCGGGCGTTGAGTCGCCTGCCGTATTACCCGGGTTATGAATGGCGTCGTGCCGGCGGTGACATCGTGCTGATCGCGGTGGGCAGCGGGGTCGTTTACGAAGTGTTGGATGGCGTTCTGTACTGATCGTCAGGCAATAAAAAAGACCGCAGCCTTCACAGGCTGCGGTCTTTTGTTTTCAGGGCCGTTGTTTTTCACGGCAATTCCAGTCCGCCGGAGGCTTTGTGCAGTTTGCGCAGGTGCTCGCCAATCTGCTTTACGTTGGCCTCGCTGGCCGCAATCTCGGCCGCTCGTTTGGGCTCGAGCAATGCGCGCACTTCCTTATCGAGATCGCCGGTCAGGGCCAGCAACTGTTTCTGGCGCTGGCTGCTTTCCGCTTCCAGTCGGCTGAATTCGCTCGGTTGCGGCAGGCCGTAACCTCGGGAATCGAGCAATTCTGCCGGTCGGCTGAGGAAACCGCTGTTGGCGAGAATCTGCTGCAAGGTCGCGTTGGCCTTGTCCATGCCTCCGTTCTCCAGCTCACGGGCGCCGAGGTAGCGTTGCTTGACCTCATCCTGAGCCAGCAACAGTTGGCGGCGGAAACTGGCTTGCTCCAGCAACAACAGCGCGGCGCTGGTGCGCAGGTCGGCCCGTTCGAACCACGGGCGACGCTCTTCGGCGGACAGCGAAAGCCATTCTTCAACGGTTGTCTGCTTGATCGGCAATTGCTTCTTCAACACATCGAACATCGCCTGATAACGATCACGGAACGAGTCGAAGCGATAACCCAGGCGCAACGCCTCTTTCGGATCATCGAGCACGCTGGTGTCGGCCAGGCCTCGCCCCTTCAGCACTTCCAGCAAACCGTTGGGCATGATGCTGTCGAGGCCGGTGAGCCGGGCATTGTTGCTGCCGCTGCGCAACAGTTTCAGGCCTTCCACCGCACAGTTGTTGGAGAGGAAGAAGTAATTGCCGTCGTAGCTCCAGTGCATCTCGGCGGCGTGTTCGACCACACCCTCGATTTCGCTGCGCGAGAGATTCAGCGGCACCGACGCCAGGCTGCGCAGTTCGGTCTTGGTGTATTCGTCGATCACCTGCGCCAGCGGCAGCACGAACAGTCGCGACGGATATTTGCCGACCAGTCCGTCCCAGCTCGACAGTTGCACGTCACCGACGAAGGCGCGGTACGACAGCACCAGATGCTGATCCAGATCCAGTCGGCAGTCCGGCCCGCGTGGCCGGCCCGGTGCACAGATCACCAGACGCAACATGCTGTGGCCCCAACGGCTGACCCAGTTCTGGTTGGCTTCGGCCAACAGGTAATCCACCGCGTACACGCGCTCCGGATCGACCTGGCCCAGGGGCTGTTTGGCAAAGTCGTTGCCGGCATTGAGGAAAGCGAAGGTTTTGGCGCACTCATCTTTCGCGGGCGGTGCCCAGCCGAAGTGTTCCTGGTAATAGCGATACAGCGCCGGGCGACGGCAGGCGTAGCTCGGGTCGAGGAGGAAATACTCCATGTTGACCGCGACAAACTCCTTCGGGCTGGAGATTTCGTAGAGGTCGGGGCTGCGGGCGATCTGCCGGTTGTGCTGTTCCCGCTCACCCCGACGCCCGACGTATTGCTGCCAGCCGGCGAGGTCGAGCAGGCGTGGATCATCGCTGAGGGTGAAGCGCCGACCATTCTGGCCGCGGCACTCATCGGGAATGCCGATCAGCCCGGCGCTGTTGTTGCGCCGGGTGCAGCGCTGGATCAGCGTGCGTTCGACCGCCGGCCACAAGCGCGCGCGATCGTAAATGTGGGTGATTTCGTGCAGCACCGTGGCCAGCAGTTCCCGGCGAACGGTGCCGTGAGGGCGATTGGTTTTTTGAGTGGCCGCGCTGCCATCGGTGAGGCTGGCAAGCAGTTTGCGGTTCAGGTCCAGCTCGGAGACGAGCGTTGCCTGACCGTAGGCGTTTCCGGGCATGTCGTCGGTCCAGCCGACATCGATGCGCCGGTCCAGACGTTCGATGAAGCTCGGCGGCAATGCCTGCATGGCTTCATCGAGCAGCGCCTGGCTGGCCTGTTGTTGGGCGGGGCTCAAGCCATCGGTCTTGAGCTGCAATTGCAGGCCGGCGTGGGCACTGTTGCCAAGCAGCAACAACGCCCCGGCCAGCAGCCAGGCGCCGAGTGACTTCACAGTGCGAGGATGGCTTCGGCGAGTACCTGATCACTGGCGTCGCGAGCTTCCGGCACGCGGGTGCGCAAGGTATTGAAAGCGGCTTCCAGGTTTGCACCACGGATATCACCGTCGCTGGCCACGAAACTGGCAGCGTCGTCGTGGGCTTCGCGGATGATTTTCGAATCGCGAATCGACGTGGTGGTGTCGGAGGTGAAATCGATGGTGCGCTGGGAAGCGCGGACGATGATGTTACTGGTGGCTACCAGGGTGTGTGCCTGGGCCATATCGGCCAACAACAGCAGGCCAAGGGCGGCAGCAATCAGCGGGCTACGCATGGAACGACTCCGAAAAGACAGGGATGACTATTGGACGAGAATTGCCTGTGCCAGTTCAAGGTCGCTGACATGAAGTTTTGGCCGGCTCTTGCGCAGGTAATGCAGGGCGGATTCGAGCTGTGCGCCGCGCATCTGGCCGTCACTGGCAACGAACGCTGCGGCATCGTCGTGCGCGGCGATGATCAGTTTACGGTCGAACGGCGCGGAAGACACCATGCCGGTGGCCCAGACGCTGACCACGGTGTTTTGTGTGGACACATCAAAGGCGTCTGCCAGAGGAACCCAGCAGGCGGTGATCAGGATAGAGGGGATAAGCAGGTTTGAAAGAAAACGCATGGGACTCGGCAGCTGTTGGCGAGTCCCAAGGCTAGCGCAATGCCCGGACTAGAGCCAGCGCCGAAACATCGGGACACGCCCGGCGTGCCCCGTAATGTTCCTGTCGCTTAGATCGTCAGAATGGCCTGGGCCAGCTGTGCGTCGGTCGCGTTCAGTTGCGGAGCCTGATGACGGATGTGATCCAGTGCGCTCTCCAGTTTCACGCCACGGATTTCGCCTTCGCTGGCCACGAAGCTGGCAGCGTCATCACGGGCAGCAAGCACGATCTTGTCGTCACGGAAGGACGACGTGACGTCGGAAGTGGCATCGGAAGAGGACTTGAGCGCGCCAACCACGGCGTCGGTGGTAACGATGAAGCTGGTAGCGCTGGCGTTGGCAGCCACGGCCAGCAGGGCGGCGGCGCTGAGCAGACGAAGACGGGACATGGGAGAACTCCTGTGGATAAACCGTATTGAGAGGTGGCTCGGTGTCTGAAGGTCAGACGCCAGTCGCACAGCATTCGCCACGTTCTGCATGGATATTAGGCCTGCGCGCCAGATTCGCACAGAGGGCAGAGTGCTAGCGCCAGAAGGGTTTTTCCATTTCATTCAATCGATCGGCATGGCTGAGACCGAGGTCGGCAAGATCCCGCCCATCGAGTTGAGCCAGCAGGCGTCGCGTCCTGGCGCGTTCAAGACCCTGCCAGAGTTGCTGTAGCAGACGTCGCAGCAGGTGAGGTCTAACTGGGGCGGGTATCGCAATTGTTGAAACATCCTGTAAGTCATTCATGACCGTTTCCTTTTCCAATAAGGCGAAAAGTCATGTTGAGCCGGAAACAGATGTCGAAACAGATACACCGGTAGTAAATTGTACTGGTTCAATTACGCATTTAATTAAACTGTACCTGTCTGGTGGCAGATCCGCTGTACTGGCCGTTTTCAGACCCCGGAAACGACAAGACCCGTCGCGGTTTCCCGCGACGGGTCTTGTGTGTTCAATTCGGGTTGCTGGCGGTGGGTCTAGCGACCAGAGCCAGCGACGCTGCTTAGCGCCAGAACGGCTTGCTCAGCTCTTCGTAGCGTTGTGCTTCGCTAATCCCGGCGTCAGCCAGCAGACGCGAATCCAGACGAGCCAGTTGGTGGCGGCTGGAGATGCGGCGCTGCCACAGCATCAGGTTGGCGATTACGCGCAGAGGCAGGGAAGCCTGGGTGTTTACAGCTTTGTCTTCGAAGAACAGTTCGGAACTGAGTGTACGTTCCATGGTTGACATCCTTCCGCTTGTGGCGGGATTAGGTAGTGGTTTAACTGGTGCCCATGATCCTCTCGTTTGGCCAGACTCTCTAGATACAGTTCACCTGTATTGTGAGTGACCAGTTAACTGTTTATAGGGGGTGTACGGGTCAAAATTGCGCAAACTGTACCTGTCTGCGCTTATTTGGTGCATTTTTACTCAATTCGATGATTCGAATAGGCAAAAGCCGTAGGAAAAGACCGATACAGCAGTACAGTTTTTGACGAATACGGTGGTTTTCTAAATCCCGCTGGCGAAACTGTGTTTGCACCAGCGGGAAATCTGTGCGGATTACACCGCCAGCATGCGTCCGGTTTCTTCCAGATTGATGTGCCAGCTCAGGGCGTCACGCAGGATGTGCGGGGTATGGCCGCCAATGGCGCAGGCTTTGTCGAAGTAGTCGTTAAGCGCCTGGCGGAAATCCGGGTGCACACAATTATCGATGATGACCCGGGCGCGTTCCCGTGGCGCCAGGCCACGCAGGTCGGCCAGGCCCACCTCGGTCACCAGAATGTCGACGTCATGCTCGGTATGGTCGACGTGGCTGACCATCGGCACCACGCTGGAAATCGCGCCGCCCTTGGCGATCGACTTGGTCACGAACACCGCCAGGTGTGCGTTGCGCGCGAAGTCGCCCGAGCCGCCGATGCCGTTCATCATCCGCGTGCCGCAGACGTGGGTGGAGTTGACGTTGCCATAGATGTCGAACTCAAGGGCCGTGTTGATGCCGATGATGCCCAGACGCCGCACCACTTCCGGGTGGTTGGAGATTTCCTGCGGGCGCAACACCAGCTTGTCCTTGTACTTCTCCAGATTGCCGAACACGTCGCTGTTGCGCCGCTCAGACAGGGTGATCGAGCTGCCCGAGGCGAAGCTCAGCTTGCCGGCGTCGATCAGGTCAAAGGTCGAGTCCTGCAGCACTTCGGAGTACATGGTCAGGTCTTCGAACGGCGAATCGATCAGCCCGCACATCACCGCGTTGGCAATGTTGCCGATCCCGGCCTGCAGCGGGCCGAGCTTGTTGGTCATGCGCCCGGCATCGACTTCCTGCTTAAGGAAGGTAATCAGGTGATCGGCGATGGCTTTGGTATCGACATCCGGCGACGACACGGTGGACGGCGAGTCCGACTGCTGGGTGATGACGATCGCGACGATCTTCTCCGGCGGGATCGGGATCGCAGTGCTGCCGATGCGATCGTCGACCTTTACCAGCGGAATGGGCGTGCGGGTCGGGCGGTAGGTCGGAATATAGATGTCATGCAGACCTTCGAGGTTGGCGTTGTGCGCCAGGTTGATCTCGACGATCACGTGTTTGGCGAAGATCGCGAAGCTCGCCGAGTTGCCCACCGATGTAGTCGGCACGATGTGGCCCTGTTCGGTGATGGCCACGGCTTCGATCACGGCGATGTCCGGCAGCTTCAGCTGCTGGTTGCGCAGTTGCTCGACGGTTTCCGACAGGTGCTGGTCGATGAACATCACTTCGCCGGCGTTGATCGCCTTGCGCAAGGTGCTGTCGACCTGGAACGGCATGCGCCGGGAAAGGACACCGGCTTCGGTCAGTTGCTTGTCGAGGTCGTTGCCCAGGCTGGCGCCGGTCATCAGGCTGATCTTCAGCGGCGTGACCTTGGCTCGCTCGGCCAGCGCATGGGGCACGGCCTTGGCTTCGCCGGCGCGGGTGAAGCCGCTCATGCCGACGGTCATGCCGTCCTCAATCAGCGCAGCAGCGTCGGCGGCGCTCATCACTTTATCCAACAACGAAGGCAGGCGAATACGGTCACGGTACATGGATTATTTTCTCGGGCAGCGAGTAGCAGGATGCGCAGTCTAGTGAATTTCGCGAGCGCCTGTCCCGCTACCAAGGTCGCAAACGAGGTGTCTATTTAGCGGGTTTCAAGTAAAACACCGTTACTGGATCTGCAACAACGCGGCAAATTGTCCGACGTTTTGCGCAAACAAAAACGCCCCGACAAGTCGGGGCGTTCGGTGTTGCCGGCGAGGGTTACTCGACCGCTTTGACCATGTCTTCGATGACTTTCTTCGCGTCGCCGAACACCATCATGGTCTTGTCCAGGTAGAACAGTTCGTTGTCCAGACCGGCATAGCCGCTGGCCATCGAGCGCTTGTTGACGATGATGGTCTTGGCCTTGAACGCTTCGAGGATCGGCATGCCGGCAATCGGCGATTTCGGATCGTTCTTGGCGGCCGGGTTGACCACGTCGTTGGCGCCGAGCACCAGCACCACGTCGGCCTGGCCGAACTCGGAGTTGATGTCTTCCATCTCGAACACCTGGTCGTACGGCACTTCAGCCTCGGCCAGCAGTACGTTCATGTGCCCGGGCATCCGACCGGCCACCGGGTGGATCGCGTACTTCACGGTCACGCCATGGTGGGTCAGCTTCTCGGTCAGCTCTTTCAGCGCGTGCTGTGCACGGGCCACCGCCAGGCCGTAACCCGGAACGATGATCACTGTGTCGGCGTTGGTCAGCAGGAAGGTCGCGTCGTCAGCCGAACCGGATTTCACCGGACGGGCTTCTTTTTCACCGGCAGGACCGGCGTCTGCTGTATTGCCGAAACCGCCGAGCAGTACATTAAAGAAGGAACGGTTCATCGCCTTGCACATGATGTACGAGAGGATCGCACCGCTCGAACCCACCAGCGAACCTGCAATGATCAGCATCGAGTTGTTCAGCGAGAAACCGATACCTGCCGCCGCCCAGCCGGAATAGCTGTTGAGCATCGACACCACCACCGGCATGTCGGCGCCGCCGATCGGGATGATGATCAGCACGCCCATGACGAACGCCAGGGCCAGCATCAGTGCGAACGCGGCGAGGTTGCCGGTCAGCATGAAAGTAACGCCGAGGATCAGCGTCGCCAGACCCAGTGCCGCGTTCAGCTTGTGCTGACCGGAGAACTGTACCGGTGCGCCCTGGAACAGGCGGAACTTGTACTTGCCCGACAGCTTGCCGAAGGCGATCACCGAACCGGAGAAGGTGATTGCACCGATGGCTGCGCCGAGGAACAGCTCCAGACGGTTACCCGCCGGGATCGAGTCACCCAGTTGCTTGACGATGCCCAGCGACTGCGGCTCGACCACGGCAGCAATGGCGATGAACACCGCTGCCAGGCCAATCATGCTGTGCATGAACGCAACCAGTTCCGGCATCTTGGTCATTTCAACGCGCTTGGCCATGATCGAACCGGCGGTGCCGCCGATCAGCAGGCCGACGATCACATAGCCAATGCCGGCGGTGGCCAGCTCGGCGCCCAGCTTATAGATGAGGCCGACGGTGGTTAGAATTGCCAGCGCCATGCCGAGCATGCCGAACAGGTTGCCACGGCGTGACGTGGTCGGGTGCGACAGGCCCTTGAGGGCCTGGATGAAGCAGATCGACGCGATCAGGTAGAGCGTCGTGACGAGGTTCATGCTCATTACTTAGGCGCCTCTTCTTTTGCTTTCGGGGCTTTCTTCTTGAACATCTCAAGCATGCGGCGGGTGACCAGGAAGCCACCGAACACGTTGACCGCGGCCAATGCCACGGCAAGGGTGCCCATGGTCTTGCCCAGCGGGGTGACGGTCAGTGCGGCGGCGAGCATGGCGCCGACGATCACGATCGCCGAAATGGCGTTGGTCACTGCCATCAGCGGCGTGTGCAGCGCGGGTGTAACGTTCCAGACCACGTGGTAACCGACATAAATCGCCAGCACGAAGATGATCAGGTTGTAGATACCGGGGGAGATAAGCTCTTCCATCGTCTGAATCCCTGCTTAGGCGTTTTTGCGGATGACTTGGCCGTCGCGGCACATCAGGCACGCGGCGACGATGTCGTCTTCGAGGTTCACTTCGAACTGGCCTTCTTTGGTGAAGACCAGCTTCAGGAAGTCCAGCAGGTTGCGTGCGTACAGCGCCGAGGCGTCTGCGGCGACTTCACCGGCGAGGTTGGTCGGGCCGACGATGGTCACGCCGTTCTCGATCACGACCTGATCGGCCACGGTCAGCGGGCAGTTGCCACCCTGAGCGGCCGCGAGGTCGATGACCACCGAGCCGGGTTTCATCTGCGCCACGGTGTCTGCGCTCAGCAGCGTCGGTGCCTTGCGGCCCGGGATCAGTGCGGTCGTGATGACGATGTCAGCCTGCCTGGCGCGCTCGTGCACGGCCTGGGCCTGACGCTGCATCCAGCTCGCCGGCATCGGGCGTGCGTAACCGCCGACGCCGACCGCGCATTCGCGTTCTTCATCGGTCTCGTAAGGCACGTCGACGAACTTGGCGCCGAGGGACTCGATCTGTTCCTTCACGGCCGGACGTACGTCGGACGCTTCGATGACGGCACCCAGACGTTTCGCCGTGGCAATCGCCTGCAACCCGGCCACACCGGCCCCCAGAATTAGCACGCGCGCCGCTTTCACGGTGCCTGCAGCGGTCATCAGCATCGGCATGAAGCGCGGATAGTAGTGAGCGGCCAGCAGCACGGCCTTATAGCCGGCAATGTTCGCCTGGGACGACAGCACGTCGAGGCTCTGGGCCCGGGAGGTACGTGGCGCCGCTTCCAAGGCGAACGCGGTAATCCCGCACTCGGCCATCTTCGCGATGGTGTCGTTGTTGAAAGGATTGAGCATGCCCACCAGCACCGTGCCGCGCTTGATCAGCGTCAGTTCGGTATCGCTTGGCGCGACCACTTTGAGAATCAGCTCGGCGCCAAACGCGTCATTGGCACTGCCAATGGTTGCGCCTGCCGCTTCATAGGCACTGTCGACAACGCTGGCTTTAACGCCGGCGCCGGTTTGCACAGTGACCTTATGACCTTGGCTGATCAGCTTTTTAATGGTTTCCGGGGTTGCAGCAACCCGTGTTTCACCGGTCTGGGTTTCGAGAGGAACACCAATGTGCACGTCAAATCTCCTGCGTGATCTTATTGAGTAAACCCATACACTACGGATGGTGCGACTGGGGCGGCCGATCAGCACGATCCCGCCAAATCAGGGCGGGGCGCGGCATTTTGCAGGCGAAGTTTATGCCCTTCAAGGGATTATGACGGGTGACGGAAAATTAACTACAAGTCATCCCGTGACCGAATGTCGCAGATGGCCAGGTGAATCCCTTGCAGGCCGTGCCTTTCAAGGAGTCTGGATGAATTTGAAGAATTTTCTCATCGGTGACGTGAATAGGTCGCAATGAGTCGCGAATGAGGGCGAAAAGCCACGTCGGCAGGCGCTTGTGGGACGTCTGTACGACTTTCGGATACAGTCTGTCTATTTGCGACAAATAGTTATATCTGTAGGGCTTTGATTTTCCTGACTACGGGGTTAGCAATCGCTGAAACCCTTTAGCCTTCTAGGTTGTAGCTGTGTGCCTGGTTCACCAGCCAGTCGCGAAAAGCCTTGAGTGACGCCGATTCGACCTTTCGCTCCGGAATCATCAGGTAATACGCCTTGATGCTGGAGAGCGCGTTCGGGTTGGCAATCACCAGGCGTTTCTCGGCCAGTTCACGCTGAATCAGGAATGGTGGGATCAGCGCGATGCCCATGTCGTGCATGGCCGCCTGGGCCAGCATGGAGAATAGCTCGTAGCGCGGACCTGTCATGTCGCGGGGGATGTTCAGGTGTTGCGAGTTGAACCACTGTCGCCAGGCGTACGGGCGGGTGGTTTGCTGGAGTAGCGGCAGATCGGCGATTTCATCAGGTGTGAGGTGCGTCTTGCTGTCGAGCAGGGCGGGACTGCATACCGGCATCGGATTCTCGCCCATCAGCCTGTGGGATTCGGTACCGGACCAGTCGGCATCGCCAAAGTAAATGGCGGCATCGAAGTCAGTGTCGGCAAACAGGAACGGGCGGGTGCGGTTGGTCAGGTTGACCGTCACTTCCGGGTGCTTGAGCTGGAAGTCCTTCAATCTTGGCAGCAGCCATTGCGTGCCGAATGTCGGTACCACGGCGAGCTCGATCACATTGGTGCCTTGCTGACCCATCACCGACAGGGTGTCGCGCTCAACGGCGTCGAGTTGGGTGGCGACCCGACGACTGTAGGAAAGACCTGCTTCTGTCAGCTTCACCCCGCGACGCGAGCGTCGGAAGAGTTCGACGCTGAGGAAGTCCTCAAGGCTGGCGATCTGTCGGCAAATGGCGCCCTGTGTGAGGGAAAGTTCTTCGGCGGCCTTGGTAAAGCTCTCGTGACGGGCGGCAGCCTCGAAGCTGATCAGGGCGGTGGTGCTGGGTATCTTGCGGCGCATGTACGTCAACCTCACTAATACATCGCTTATTCGGCATTTCGCGACGTTTCGGAGTGAGAAATTAGCACAACAGGATGCGAAATCCTCGTTTGCCGGGATGGCGATGCGGGCCTAGGATCAATGCCACGTTAATTCACCCGATTTGCGAGGACTCACTCATGGGCGGTAAAGCTAGCTTCAACTGGATCGATCCCCTGCTGCTGGATCAACAGCTGACAGAAGAAGAACGCATGATCCGCGACACTGCCGAGCAATTCGCCCAGCAGAGCCTCGCACCACGCGTTCTGGAAGCCTTCCGCCATGAGAAGACCGATCCGGCGATCTTCCGTGAAATGGGCGAAGTCGGCCTGTTGGGCGCGACCATTCCCGAGCAGTACGGTGGCAGCGGCCTCAACTACGTCAGCTATGGCCTGATTGCCCGTGAGGTCGAGCGTGTCGACTCTGGCTACCGCTCGATGATGAGCGTGCAGTCTTCGCTGGTGATGGTGCCGATCAACGAATTCGGTACTGAAGCACAGAAGCAGAAGTACCTGCCGAAGCTGGCTTCCGGCGAGTGGATTGGCTGCTTCGGTCTGACCGAGCCGAACCACGGTTCCGACCCGGGCGCGATGATTACGCGTGCACGCAAAGTCGACGGCGGCTACAGCCTGACCGGCGCCAAGATGTGGATCACCAACAGCCCGATCGCCGATGTGTTCGTGGTCTGGGCCAAGGACGATGCGGGCGACATCCGTGGCTTCGTTCTGGAGAAGGGCTGGAAAGGCCTGAGCGCTCCGGCGATTCACGGCAAGGTCGGTCTGCGGGCTTCGATCACCGGCGAAATCGTCATGGACAACGTGTTCGTACCGGAAGAGAACATCTTCCCGGATGTACGTGGTCTGAAAGGTCCGTTCACCTGCCTCAACTCCGCGCGTTATGGCATCTCCTGGGGGGCGCTGGGTGCGGCTGAGTTCTGCTGGCATACCGCTCGCCAGTACACCCTGGATCGTCAACAGTTCGGCCGTCCGTTGGCTGCTACTCAGTTGATCCAGAAGAAGCTGGCGGACATGCAGACCGAAATTACCCTGGCACTGCAAGGCTGCCTGCGTCTGGGTCGTATGAAGGACGAAGGCACTGCTGCGGTTGAGATCACTTCGATCATGAAGCGTAACTCTTGCGGCAAGTCTCTCGATATCGCCCGCATGGCGCGTGACATGTTGGGCGGCAACGGGATCTCCGATGAATTCGGTGTGGCCCGTCACCTGGTCAACCTGGAAGTGGTGAATACCTATGAAGGTACTCACGACGTTCACGCGCTGATCCTCGGTCGTGCTCAGACCGGCCTGCAGGCGTTCTATTAATAGGAGAGCGACCATGGGCGCGCTGTCGCATCTGCGGGTACTGGATTTATCGCGAGTGCTGGCCGGCCCATGGGCCGGGCAAATTCTTGCCGATCTTGGGGCGGAAGTGATCAAGGTCGAGCGCCCGGGCAATGGTGACGATACCCGCGCCTGGGGGCCGCCCTTCCTGAGAGATGCCTACGGCGAGAACACCAGCGAGGCGGCTTATTACCTGTCGGCCAACCGCAACAAGCAATCGGTGACGATCGACTTCACGCGTCCCGAAGGTCAGAAGCTCGTTCGGGAGCTGGCAGCCAAGTCCGACATCCTGATCGAGAACTTCAAGGTCGGTGGTCTGGCGGCCTATGGCTTGGATTACGAGTCGTTGAAGGCGATCAATCCGGATCTGATCTATTGCTCGATCACTGGCTTCGGCCAAACCGGACCGTATGCCAAGCGTGCGGGTTATGACTTCATGATCCAGGGTCTCGGCGGGCTGATGAGTCTGACCGGGCGACCGGAAGGTGATGAGGGTGCCGGGCCGGTAAAGGTGGGTGTGGCGCTTACGGATATCCTGACGGGCCTGTATTCGACCGTGGCGATCCTGGCAGCGCTGGCTCATCGTGATCACGATGGTGGTGGGCAGCACATCGATATGGCGCTGCTGGATGTGCAGGTTGCGTGTCTGGCTAATCAGGCTATGAACTACCTGACCACGGGTAATGCACCGAAGCGGCTTGGGAATGCGCATCCGAATATTGTGCCGTACCAGGATTTTCCTACAGCTGACGGTGACTTCATTCTCACGGTGGGTAATGACGGGCAGTTCCGCAAATTTGCCGAAGTGGCGGGGCAGCCGCAGTGGGCGGACGATCCGCGTTTCGCTACTAATAAGCTGCGCGTGGCAAACCGGGCTGTGCTGATTCCGCTGATCCGTCAGGCGACAGTCTTCAAGACAACTGCAGAGTGGGTGGCTCAGCTGGAGAATGCGGGTGTGCCATGTGGGCCGATCAATGATCTGTCGCAGGTGTTCGAGGATCCGCAGGTGAAGTCTCGCGGGTTGGCGATTGAGCTGCCTCACGCGCTGGCGGGGATGGTGCCGCAGGTGGCTAGTCCGATCCGGTTGTCGCGGACTCCTGTGGAGTATCGCCATGCGCCTCCTTTGTTGGGCGAGCATACGTTGGAGGTTTTGCAGCGGGTGCTGGGTCTTGGGGCGGACGCCGTGGCCGTGATGAAAGAGGATGGAGTGCTCTGATGGTTCTCTCTATATAGAAGGGGTATTGAATCCTTCTTCTATATATAGGGTGTTGAGTGTTTTTTGGCCTATCCGCAAGTTATTGAAAGAAAAGCGAAATTAAGGGTTGACGGCAGATTCTGAGTCTCTATAATTCGCCCCACTTCCGGCGCAGTCGAAACAGAAAACTCCTTGAGATTCAATGAGTTAAGTAGGTTTCGAAAGCGAGTTGCTTCAGTTTATCGAAGCCTGGAAGGAGTTGGGGATGCCGGCTTGTTCGGCGCTTTCAACGGTTCGATCTTCTCGGTCGAAAGCGGAGAAAAAGAGGTGTTGACAGCAGCGTGTAACGCTGTAGAATT
>NZ_JBXARR010000003.1:0-491519 GCF_058808435.1 Pseudomonas sp. GW821-FHT11D10
GATGACGGGATCGAACCGCCGACATTCTGCTTGTAAGGCAGACGCTCTCCCAGCTGAGCTAATCACCCTTCGCTTCGGTGTGGCGCGCATTCTACGGAGCGACCCAACCTCTGGCAAGCACTTTTTTAATTAATTTTCTTAGCCCTTCCAAAGGCTTAGAGAAGGGTTGGCCTATGACCCGGCGAAGACAATAATGCCCCCCTTTGTATAAAGGAGAGACTCACCCCATGTGGTTCAAAAACCTGCTTATCTATCGCCTGACCCAAGACCTGCCTGTCGATGCCGAGGCGCTGGAAACTGCACTGGCCACCAAACTGGCGCGTCCATGTGCAAGCCAGGAGTTGACCACCTACGGTTTCGTCGCGCCGTTCGGCAAGGGCGAAGATGCTCCACTGGTGCACGTCAGCGGTGACTTCCTGCTGATCTCCGCCCGTAAAGAAGAACGCATCCTGCCGGGCAGCGTCGTGCGTGACGCGGTCAAGGAGAAGGTCGAAGAGATCGAAGCCGAGCAGATGCGCAAGGTCTATAAGAAGGAACGCGATCAGATCAAGGATGAAATCATCCAGGCCTTCCTGCCGCGCGCCTTTATCCGCCGCTCGTCGACCTTCGCCGCCATCGCGCCGAAACAGGGTCTGATCCTGGTCAACTCGGCCAGCCCGAAACGCGCCGAAGACCTGCTCTCCACCCTGCGTGAAGTGATCGGCACCCTGCCGGTTCGTCCGCTGACCGTGAAAACCGCGCCGACCGCCGTGATGACCGAATGGGTCACCACCCAGCAAGCCGCCCCGGACTTCTTCGTGCTGGACGAGTGCGAACTGCGCGACACCCACGAAGACGGCGGCATCGTGCGTTGCAAGCGTCAGGACCTGACCAGCGAAGAAATCCAGCTGCACCTGAGCACCGGCAAGGTGGTGACTCAACTGTCGCTGGCCTGGCAGGACAAACTGTCGTTCATGCTCGACGACAAGATGACCGTCAAGCGCCTGAAATTCGAAGATCTGCTGCAGGATCAGGCAGAACAGGACGGCGGCGACGAAGCGCTCGGCCAACTGGACGCCAGCTTCACCCTGATGATGCTGACGTTCGGCGACTTCCTGCCGGCGCTGGTTGAAGCACTGGGCGGCGAAGAGACTCCGCAGGGCATCTAAGCCTCTGCGCAGTCTTTGGGTTATCTTCAAACGCCACCGCTTCGGTGGCGTTTTCACATAATAAGGAACAGGCCATGCGCGCACTGGCTGCACTGAGTCGTTTTGTCGGCAATACCTTCGCTTACTGGGTTCTGATTTTCGCGGTGATCGCGTTCCTGCAACCGGCCTGGTTCCTCGGCCTCAAAGGCGCGATCGTGCCGCTGCTCGGGCTGGTGATGTTCGGCATGGGCCTGACCCTCAAACTCGACGACTTCGCCGCCGTCGCCCGCCATCCGTGGCGCGTGGCGCTGGGCGTGGTCGCGCATTTCGTGATCATGCCGGGAATGGCGTGGTTGCTTTGCCAGATCTTTCATCTGCCGCCGGAAATCGCCGTCGGCGTGATTCTGGTCGGTTGCTGCCCGAGCGGCACCTCATCGAATGTCATGACCTGGCTGGCCCGTGGCGATCTGGCGCTGTCGGTGGCCATCGCCGCCGTCACCACCCTCCTCGCCCCGCTGCTGACCCCGGCGCTGATCTGGCTGCTGGCCTCGGCCTGGTTGCCGGTTTCGTTCATGGAATTGTTCTGGTCGATCCTGCAAGTGGTGCTGCTGCCGATCGTCCTCGGCGTGGTCGCGCAACGTGTGCTCGGTGACAAGGTCCGCCACGCGGTGGAAGTGTTGCCGCTGGTGTCGGTGGTCAGCATCGTGATCATCGTTGCCGCCGTGGTTGCCGCCAGTCAGGCGAAAATCGCCGAATCCGGCCTGCTGATCATGGCCGTGGTGATGCTGCACAACAGCTTCGGTTATCTGCTGGGCTACTTCACCGGGCGCCTGTTCGGCCTGCCACTGCCGCAGCGCAAATCCCTGGCGCTGGAAGTCGGCATGCAGAACTCGGGGTTGGGGGCTGCGCTGGCCAGTGCGCATTTCTCGCCGCTGGCAGCGGTGCCGAGCGCGCTGTTCAGTGTGTGGCACAACATTTCCGGGGCGCTGCTTTCGACGTACTTCCGGCGGATGAGCGAAAAAGAAGACCGTGAGACGCTGGCGCAACAGGCGGTCGACTGATCCCGGATCAAGGCGCGGCGCACAATTTTAGGTAGTATGTGCGCCACGCGGGGACGACCCTGCGGCTCAATCGAGTTTTCAATCAGGGGACGGCCCCGTCAATCGATGGAGGTCTTTCATGTCCTGGATCATTCTGTTTTTCGCCGGCCTGTTCGAAGTCGGCTGGGCCGTCGGCCTTAAATACACCGATGGTTTCACCCGTCCGCTTCCGACCGTTCTCACCGTTGCCGCCATGGCGGTCAGCCTTGGCCTGCTGGGCCTTGCGATGAAGGAATTGCCGCTGGGCACGGCCTATGCGATCTGGACTGGCGTCGGTGCCGTGGGCACGGTGATTGCCGGGATCATCCTGTTTGGCGAATCGATGGCGTTGATTCGCCTGGCCAGCGTGGCGTTGATCGTCACCGGACTGATCGGGCTCAAGGTCAGCGCCTGAGCCGTTGCCGCCATCCGTCAGGGATGGCGGCTTTCCAACCAACTACCTGACAGTCCCGCGCAACTCCCCGACCAACGCCTGCAACTCCGCGGGCTGCGCCGCTTCAACGGCAACCGGCGATCCCGCCACCAGCGTCACCCGCGACCACAACCGGTGAAAGAAACCTTTATCGGGATCGCGACTGAAGAAACTCCCCCACAACCCCTGCAACGCCAGTGGAATCACCGGCACCGGTGTCTCTTCGAGAATCCGCGTCAACCCGCCCTTGAACTCGTTGATCTCGCCATCGGCGGTCAACTTGCCTTCCGGGAAGATGCACACCAGCTCACCGTCCTTCAGATACTGGGCAATCCGGGTGAAGGCCTTTTCGTAGATCTGGATGTCTTCCTGGCGTCCGGCGATAGGAATCGTCCCCGCCGTGCGGAAGATAAAGTTCAGCACCGGCAGGTTGTAGATCTTGTAGTACATGACAAAGCGAATTGGCCGACGCACTGCGCCACCAATCAGCAAGGCATCGACGAACGACACGTGGTTGCACACCAGCAACGCCGCGCCCTCATCGGGAATCGCCTCAAGGTTGCGATGCTCGACGCGGTACATGGAATGGCTGAGCAGCCAGATCATGAAACGCATGCTGAACTCGGGGACGATCTTGAAGATGTAGGCGTTGACGCCGATGTTCAGCAGCGACACCACCAGGAACAGCTGCGGAATCGACAGCTTGACCACGCTCAACAACACGATGGTGACAATCGCCGAAATCACCATGAACAGCGCATTGAGAATGTTGTTGGCGGCAATCACCCGCGCCCGTTCGTTCTCGGCGGTGCGCGACTGGATCAGCGCGTACAGCGGCACAATGTAGAAACCGCCGAAGATCCCGAGGCCCAGCACATCGATCAACACCGCCCAGGCATGGCCAAAACCGAGCACTTCGGTCCAGCTATGGCCGACAGTGCTTTCTGGAATTCCACCGGAATGCCACCACAGCAACAGCCCGAAAACGGTCAGACCGAACGAGCCAAACGGCACCAGGCCGATTTCGACTTTGCGTCCGGATAGCTTCTCGCACAGCATCGAACCCAGCGCGATACCGACCGAAAACACGGTAAGGATCAGGGTGACCACGGTTTCGTCGCCGTGCATCCATTCTTTGGCGTAAGCCGGGATCTGCGTCAGATAAATCGCCCCGACGAACCAGAACCACGAGTTGCCGACGATCGAACGCGACACCGCTGGCGTCTGCCCCAGGCCGAGTTTCAAGGTCGCCCACGACTGACTGAAGATGTTCCAGTTCAGGCGCATTTCCGGGGTCGCCGCTGCGGCGCGGGGAATGCTGCGACTGGCCAGATAACCCAGCACGGCGATGCCGACAATCGCGGCGGACACCACTGGCGCGTAATTGGCCGACGACATCATCACCCCGGCGCCGATAGTCCCGGCCAGAATCGCCAGGAACGTGCCCATTTCCACCAGCCCGTTGCCGCCGACCAGCTCATCCTCGCGCAATGCCTGCGGCAGGATCGAATACTTCACCGGCCCGAACAGCGCCGAGTGCGTGCCCATGGCGAACAACGCCACCAGCATCAGCGACAGGTGATCGAACAGGAAGCCGACAGATCCCACGGCCATGATGGCGATTTCTGCCAGTTTGATCAGACGGATCAACGCGTCCTTGGCGAACTTCTCGCCGAACTGTCCGGCCAACGCCGAAAACAGAAAGAACGGCAGAATAAACAGCAGCGCACACAGGTTGACCCAGATGGAGCGGTCACCTTCGATGGTCAGCCGATAGAGAATGGCGAGGATCAGCGACTGCTTGAACACGTTGTCGTTGAACGCGCCCAGCGACTGAGTGATGAAGAACGGCAGGAAGCGCCGGGTGCGCAGCAGGTTGAACTGTGAGGGGTGACTCATCTTCCGTGTAACCCTGTTGTTTTTGGAAAGAGAAGGTAGCGAGTGGCCTGGCTACGCTTATGAGAATCTCGAACCGCGATCCAGGCCACACATTACCTAATCTTTGCAGGTTATTTCTTCAAACCTGCAATGCACGGTGAAACAAACAGCTCGCCGCGCCACGCACCTTGCAGCGTGCGTTTGCCGACGATCAGCCACATCACCGCCAGCAACGTCACCAGCACACAACCGACCACACTGAAGAATGTCAGGTGCAACGTGCTGCCGAGTTTCAGGGTTGCCAGCGAATATACGCCCAGCGGAAAGGTAAAGCCCCACCAGCCAAGGTTGAACGGGATGCCATCACGCAGGTAACGCACGGTGATCAGCAGCGCCATCAACATCCACCACAGGCCGAAACCCCACAACGTGATCCCGGCGACCAGCCCCAGGCCCGAAGCCATTTCGCCGATGCCCGGCAGACCGTTCGCTGCGAAGATCACCGGGGCGTCGCCGCCAAGCAGCAACATGCCCAAGGCACCGGTGCCGATCGGGCCCAAGGCCAGCCAACTCGAGGCCGCCATGTTTTCGTGAGGCAGTTTGTGCAAGGCCATGCGCAGCAAGAGGATGGTCAGGATGCTGAACGCTACTGGCAGAGAAAAGGCCCAGAGCACGTAACTGGTCACCAGCACCACCAGTTGCGAGTGGGCATCGGCGAGATGCGGCGCGAGCAGTCCACCGCTGGCCGCCGCCACTTCCGCGGCCACCACCGGCAGCAGCCAGACGGCGGTCATCTGATCGATGCTGTGTTCCTGACGAGTAAACATCATGTAGGGAATCAGCACGCCGCAGGCCAGCGACATCGCCACGTCGAGCCACCACAGCACTTCGGCCAGATGAATGACGCTCTCGCCCCAGCGCGGCAGACCGAACAGCAGAAAGCCGTTGATGATGGTCGCCAGGCCCATGGGAATGGTGCCGAAGAACATCGAAACCGTGGAATGCCCGAAGATCCGCCGTGCCTCGTCGAAGAACAGAATCCAGCGGGCGGCGTAGGCAGCGGTAAACAGCACGAACAACAGAATGTTGAACAGCCACAGCCCTTCGGCCACGGCGTGCAGGCCGGGAATGGAAACGGGCAATTGCGCCAGCGCCAACGCCAGCACGCCGGTGCCCATGGTGGCGGCGAACCAGTTCGGGGTGAATTGGCGGATCACTTCACGCGGGTGCTGAAGCTGACTGAATGGCTTGATGCCGGGTTTGGCGCTGTTGGGGCAAATCATCATGAACTCCTGTCCTCAGGTGAGGTTGAGCTCATGGTAGAACCGAATCGAATATCTATATAACGGGTAATATCTCTAACTGTTATCTGTTTTGTAGATATCAAACACTGCCTTCGGTTTCGATCACCAGAATCCGCGCCGCGCCCTGAGGATGAGCGACGTGTTCAGTTCCAATGGACGCGTAGAAGATGTCGCCAACGTCGAGCAAGGTCTGCTTCTCCTCGCCCTCTTCGCGGTAGTGCATGAGCACTCGGCCGTCGAGCACCACAAACACTTCTTCGCCGTCATTGACGTGCCATTTGTAGGGCTGATCGGTCCAGTGCAGGCGCGTGGTGATGCCGTTCATGTTGGCGATGTCGAGCGCGCCCCAGGCGCGCTCGGCGGTGAAGGTCTTGCTGCGGATAATCTTCATGCGTCGGTCCGTGAGAAGAATGGGCTGGCCAAGGCTAACCGAATCCGCAGGCTTATGGCGCGCTGCAGGTCTTGGCCGCTTGCGCGCGGAAACTCATCAGCAGCGCACCAACCGCCAGCACAATCAGCACCGCGCCATACACATCGGTGGTGGCCAGCAGACCCACACTGTGGGTGAAGTGCCCAGCCAGCAACGCCGGCAGGCAGAACGCCAGGTAACTCAGCACATAAAATGCCGACATCAACCCGGCGCGCTCATGAGGCAATGCCAACGGCACCAGACTGCGCACCGCTCCGAGAAAACCAGAGCCAAAGCCACAACCGGCCACCAGCGTGCCGAAGAAGAACAGCGACAGACTGGCACTGTGCACGCCCAACAGAATCAGCACGATACCGGCCGGCAGCAGGCTCGCCCCAAGTTGCAGCGCCCGGGAGGCCGGACGATTGCGCAACGTGAAGATCATCAACGCACCGGTCACGGTCAGCGCCGCCACGGTCGCGCCGCCGATCAGGTTGGAGGTGGAACCGGTGGCCGTGCGCACCAGCGACGGTGCCAGCGAGGCGTAGAAACCGCCGAGCGCCCAGGTTGCAGTGTTCAACGGCAACACTCGCCACAGCGTCGAACGCGCCTGAACCGGCACATGCAGGGTCGGCCGCAACGAGGCCCATGCCCCGGCCTGCGGCGAGACGCTTTCCGGCAGGCGCCAGACATAAATGCCCTGCAACACAAACAGCGCGAGCAGCAACCAATAGGTCAACTGCAACGGAGCCGGAGCGAACTCGGCCAGCAAGCCGCAACCCATGCCGCCCAACGCCATGCCCAGCAACGGAGCAACGCTGTTGATCAACGGCCCTTGCTGGCGATCAGTGTCCAGCAGCGTCGCGCTCAACACGGCGGTGGCCATGCCGGTGGCGAAGCCTTGCAGCACACGCGCGCCGATCAGCCAGCCCACGCTGTCGGCGTAGATAAACAGCAGCATCGCCAGCGCATTGAGCGTCACGGCGGTGAAGATCACCGGTTTGCGTCCCAGGTGATCCGACAGCGAACCGACCGTCAGCAACGCGGCTAGCAGACTGAGGGCGTAGACGCCGAAAATCAGGGTCAGCACCGCTGCCGAAAAATGCAGCTGATCCTGGTACAGGTGATACAACGGCGTCGGCGCAGTGGAAGCGGCGAGAAAACTCAGTAAGGTAATCGCCAGAAACCACAGGCTGGAACGGTGGGAAGCAAGGCTGGTCATGGGCACACTCCGCAAAAGCTAATTTTTTGCTTTTGCGGAGTGTGCTCTCGGCTTGCGCTTAAAGCAAATTCTTTGTGTTAAGGTCTGCCGCATGGCTATTAAAGAAGGTTTACGCCCCGGCGGTCGCAGTGCCCGGGTGCAGGAGTCGATTCATTCGGCAGTCCGCGCGCTTCTGCAAGAACAGGAGCGCTCGACGGTGACCGTCCCGCAAATCGCGGCGCGCGCCGGGGTGACGCCGTCGACGATTTACCGGCGCTGGGGAGATCTGGCGGCGTTGCTGGCCGACGTCGCCCTCGCCCGCATGCGTCCCGACAGCGAGCCGGCGGTAACCGGCAGCCTGCGCAGCGACATCCGCGCGTGGGCCGAACAGTATCTCGACGAAATGAGCTCGGAACCCGGGCGCAACATGATGCGCGACGTGCAGGCGAGCGCGACGCCGGGCTATTGCGTAACGATCATCGGCACGCAATTGCAGACCATCATCGAGCGCCACCCCGAGGACACGGCGCCGAGCGTGGATCGACTGATCAATCTGGTGGTGTCCCCGGTGGTGTTCCGCATTCTGTTTTCGGCAGCGCCGCTGGAAGTCGAAGAACTGCACCGCTTGATCGACATCGCGCTCAAGGCGGACTGACCATAGAACTGGCCGGTTCTGTTCCTGCGACACCCCGCCACGCCACGACCTTGGTCGACACTGACTAACCGCCGCGCCCGTGCGAGACTGTCTGACCGGGCGCGAGTCCGGTCGTTTTCTGTCGGGAGTGTTCCATGTCGTTGTCCACCGGGCTGATCGCCGCCGTCGCCCTGGCCTATATGGCCATCATGTTCGCCATTGCCTTCTACGGCGACCGTCGCAGCACACCGCTGCCGCCGCGGGTGCGCGCCTGGGTGTACAGCCTGTCGCTGGCGGTCTATTGCACCAGCTGGACGTTCTTTGGCGCGGTCGGCCAGGCCGCCGAACAACTGTGGTCATTTCTGCCGATCTACCTGGGGCCGATTCTTCTGCTGCTCGGTGCGCCGTGGGTGCTGCAGAAAATGGTGATGATCAGCAAACAGGAGAACATCACCTCCATCGCCGACTTCATTGCCGCCCGCTACGGTAAATCCCAGTCGTTGGCGGTGGTCGTCGCGCTGATCTGTCTGGTCGGCGTCCTCCCCTATATAGCCTTGCAGCTCAAAGGCATCGTCCTCGGCGTGAACCTGCTGATCGGTGCCGGCGCAGACGCCATGGGCACCCGCGCCCAGGACACGGCGCTGATCGTGTCGCTGGTGCTGGCGCTGTTCACCATCGTTTTCGGTACGCGCAACCTCGATGCCACCGAGCACCACCGGGGCATGGTGCTGGCGATTGCCTTTGAATCGCTGGTCAAACTGTTCGCCTTCCTCGCCGTCGGCGCATTCGTCACCTACGGGCTGTATGACGGTTTCGACGACCTGTTCAATCAGGCCATGCTCGCCCCGCGCCTTGAGGAATACTGGAAAGAAACCATCAACTGGCCGTCAATGGTGGTGCAGACCGGCGTGGCGATGATGGCGATCATCTGCCTGCCCCGGCAGTTCCACGTAACGGTGGTCGAGAACATCGACCCGCAGGATCTGCGTCTGGCCAAATGGGTGTTCCCCGCCTACCTCGCACTGGCCGCGCTGTTTGTAGTCCCTATCGCCCTGGCCGGTCAGATGATGCTGCCCAGCTCCGTCATCCCGGACTCTTTCGTTATCAGCCTGCCATTGGCCCAGGCCCACCCGGCGCTGGCGATGCTGGCGTTTATCGGCGGTGCATCGGCGGCTACCGGCATGGTGATCGTGGCGAGTGTGGCGCTGTCGACCATGGTCTCCAACGACATGCTGTTGCCGTGGCTGCTTCGCCGCAACAATGCCGAGCGACCGTTTGAAGTGTTCCGCCAGTGGATGCTGTCGGTGCGTCGGGTCAGCATCGTGGTGATTCTGTTGCTGGCTTACGTCAGCTACCGCTTGCTCGGCTCCACCGCGAGCCTGGCGACCATCGGCCAGATCGCTTTCGCCGCCGTAACCCAACTGGCCCCGGCGATGCTCGGCGCGCTGTACTGGAAACAGGCCAACCGCCGCGGCGTGTTTGCTGGTCTCGCCGCCGGCACGTTCCTGTGGTTCTACACTCTGATTCTGCCGATTGCTGCACGCAGCCTCGGCTGGTCGCTGGACAGTTTCCCCGGCCTCGCCTGGCTGCACAGCAACCCGCTGAACCTGCCGATCACCCCGCTGACCCAAGGTGTGGTGCTGTCGCTGGCGGGCAACTTCACGTTGTTCGCCTGGGTCTCGGTGCTGTCACGCACTCGAGTGTCGGAACACTGGCAGGCCGGACGCTTTATCGGCCAGGAAATCAGCGCCCGACCGAGCGCGCGCTCGATGCTGGCGGTGCAGATCGACGACTTGCTGCAGCTGGCGGCACGCTTTGTCGGTGAAGAACGCGCGCGCCAGAGCTTCATCCGTTTCGCCTACCGCCAGGGCAAAGGCTTCAACCCGAACCAGAACGCTGACGGCGAATGGATCGCCCACACCGAACGATTGCTGGCGGGTGTCCTTGGCGCCTCTTCGACGCGAGCTGTAGTAAAAGCCGCCATCGAAGGTCGGGAAATGCAGCTGGAGGACGTGGTCCGGATCGCCGACGAAGCCTCGGAAGTGCTGCAGTTCAACCGCGCGCTGCTGCAAGGCGCCATCGAAAACATTACCCAAGGCATCAGCGTGGTCGACCAGTCGCTGAAACTGGTGGCCTGGAATCGCCGCTATCTGGAGCTGTTCAACTATCCGGACGGTTTGATCAGCGTTGGCCGGCCGATTGCCGACATCATTCGCCACAACGCCGAACGTGGTTTGTGCGGCCCCGGCGAAGCGGAAGTCCACGTCGCCCGGCGCCTGCACTGGATGCGTCAGGGGCGCGCCCACACCTCCGAGCGACTGTTCCCCAACGGCCGGGTGATCGAGCTGATCGGCAACCCGATGCCCGGCGGCGGTTTCGTCATGAGCTTCACCGACATCACCGCGTTCCGCGAAGCCGAACAAGCGCTGACCGAGGCCAACGAAGGGCTGGAGCAACGGGTCAGTGAACGGACTCAGGAACTGTCGCAACTCAACGTCGCATTGACCGAAGCCAAGGGCAATGCCGAGGCGGCCAACCAGTCGAAGACCCGTTTCCTCGCCGCCGTCAGCCACGATCTGATGCAGCCTCTGAACGCCGCGCGACTGTTCTCCGCCGCCCTCTCCCATCAGGACGACGGCCTGAGCGGCGAAGCGCAGAAGCTGGTGCAGCATCTGGACAGTTCGCTGCGTTCGGCTGAAGACCTGATCAGCGACTTGCTGGACATTTCCCGCCTGGAGAACGGCAAGATCAACCCGGATCGCAAGCCGTTCGTGGTCAATGAGCTGTTCGATATTCTCGGCGCCGAGTTCAAGGCGCTGGCCCAGGAACAGGGCTTGAGTTTCCGGGTACGGGGCAGTCAGTTGCGCATCGACAGCGACATCAAGCTGCTGCGGCGCATTCTGCAGAATTTCCTGACCAACGCTTTCCGCTACGCAAAAGGCCCGGTACTGCTGGGCGTGCGTCGGCGAAAAGGTGAAATCTGTCTGGAAGTGTGGGATCGCGGGCCGGGGATTCCGGAGGACAAACAGCAGGTGATCTTCGAGGAATTCAAACGCCTCGACAGCCACCAAACCCGCGCCGAAAAAGGTCTCGGCCTGGGCCTGGCGATCGCCGATGGTCTGTGTCGTGTACTCGGCCATACCTTGCGCGTGCGCTCATGGCCGGGGCGCGGCAGTGTGTTCAGTGTTCGCGTGCCGCTGGCCAAAGCACAGACCGTGCAGGCGCCGGCGGCAGTGGAAATCAATGGCAAATTGCACAGCGGCGCGCAGGTACTGTGCATCGACAACGAAGACAGCATTCTGATCGGCATGAACAGTTTGCTCACGCGCTGGGGCTGTCAGGTCTGGACCGCGCGCAACCGCGAAGAATGCGCAGCGCTGCTCGACGACGGCGTGCGGCCACAATTGGCATTGGTCGACTATCACCTCGATCACGGCGAAACCGGCACCGATCTGATGGCGTGGTTGCGCACAAGACTGGGCGAACCGGTGCCTGGCGTGGTGATCAGCGCCGACGGGCATCCGGAAACGGTGGCGCAGGTGCACGCGGCCGGACTGGATTATCTGGCCAAACCGGTGAAACCGGCGGCGTTGCGGGCGTTGTTGAGTCGCTATTTGCCGCTCTAGCAGAGCGGCTTATTCAGGCAGTTCGACCAGACCTTCGGCGTCGGTCATCGCGCGTTCCAGCAAATCGGCAGGCAGGCTCTTGCTGGCTCGCGCGCCGAGCAATTTGAGCTGCTCGCTGCGGCTGACCAGGTTGCCCCGCCCTTCCGTCAGCTTGTTGCGCGCCGCGCTGTAGGCCTTGTCCAGTTGCTGCAAGCGATTGCCGACTTCGTCCAGATCCTGAATGAACAACACGAACTTGTCGTACAGCCAACCGGCGCGCTCGGCGATTTCCCGGGCGTTCTGGCTCTGGCGCTCCTGCTTCCACAGGCTGTCGATGACTCGCAAAGTGGCCAACAGCGTGGTCGGGCTGACGATCACGATGTTGCGGTCGAAGGCTTCCTGGAACAGCGTCGGCTCGGCCTGCAACGCGGCGGAAAACGCCGCTTCGATGGGCACGAACAGCAAGACGAAATCGAGGCTGTGCAAACCTTCCAGACGCTTGTAATCCTTGCCGGCCAGGCCTTTGACGTGGCTGCGCAGCGACAGCACGTGCTGCTTCATGGCGATCTGGCCGATGGCGTCGTCGTCCGCCGCGACGTACTGCTGATACGCGGTGAGGCTGACCTTGGAGTCGACCACCACCTGCTTGTCGCCCGGCAGATAAATGATCACGTCCGGCTGGAAGCGCTCGCCGTCCGGGCCCTTGAGATTCACCTGAGTCTGGTACTCGCGGCCCTTTTCCAGCCCGGCGTGCTCAAGCACGCGCTCGAGAATCAGCTCGCCCCAGTTGCCCTGGGTTTTCTGGCCCTTCAGGGCGCGGGTCAGGTTGGTTGCTTCATCGCTGAGGCGCAGGTTCAGTTGCTGCAGGCGCTCCAGCTCCTTGGCCAGCGAGAAGCGCTCGCGTGCTTCGGCCTGATAGCTTTCCTCGACGCGTTTTTCGAACGACTGGATGCGTTCTTTCAAAGGATCAAGCAACTGGCCGAGGCGTTGCTGGCTGGTTTCAGCGAAGCGTTGTTCGCGCTCATCGAAGATCTTGCCGGCCAGTTCGGCGAACTGGGCGCGCAACTCGTCGCGGGAGCCTTGCAGGTCATCCAGACGTTGTTGATGGCTTTCCTGTTGCTCGCGCAATTCGGCGTTCAGCGAAGCCGCCTGGGCGTCCAGGCGCCGTAATTCGGCTTCCTTGTTGGCGCGTTCGAGGTTCCAGGCGTGGGCAGCGTCACGGGCGTCATCGCGCTCGATCTGCAACAGCTCGACTTCCCGGCGCACGGCCGCGAGATCTGCTTGTTTGGAGGCGTTGGCCTGGCCGAGGTCGGCGATTTCATCGCGGCAGGCTTCGAGCTGTGCAGTAAGGCCGTCCTGGGCCAGTTGCGCCATGGCCAGCCGCTCTTCGAGCAACGCGACTTCAGACTGGTTCTGACTGGCCCGGCGTTGCAGTTGCCAGGCCAGTGCCAGCAGCGGCAAGGCTGCGCCTGCCAGCCCCAGCAGGATGCTGGTCAAGTCCATCGCCATAGTGATTCCCGCCGATCCGATAAAGCCTGAAGGTTAACCAAGGCGCCAGGTCTTGGACAGCTCAGTCTTCGATCAGGCCGAGTTCCTGTTGCGCGCGTCGGTCACCGGCGCGGGCGGCCTGGCGCAGCAGGTCCTGGCCGATCCGGCGATCCCGGGCATTGCCGCACTCGCGGCACATCAACTGACCGAGACGACTTTGCGCGGCGACCACCCCTTCCCGGGCCGGTTGCTTGAGCAGGCGGCCGGCGAGGTGCTTGGCATTCTGGCTGTCGCCCAGGCGCGGGCTGTCCAGCAGCCATTCGGCCACGCGCACGGAAAATCGCTTGGGGGCGGTAACACGAGGGGGTTGGGAGGTAACAGATTCTGGAGCTGAACGAAACTTCATAAAGCACTGTGGGACAGATCGGAAGGCGCGCCACTCTACTCTTTTTTTCGCACAGGTAAAGTCGAAAAAAACCCGGCACGCCCGTGCTAGAGCAAGCGCTCGGGACAATCCACAGAAGCTGTGGATAACTCAGTGGACAACCGTCCTCCAGCCGCCGCAAAGCCTTGTGGAATGGGGCTCGCAGTCAAACTGACGATTTTTTCACCAGTTAAAAAAAGCGATGTTTTTCATTGACTTAAACTTTCGATGCAGGCAGCCATCGGGGTCAGGATCGTTGTGACAGCGCCGTTACAGTCTGCGCAACTAATGTGCACAAGTACCTGTTACGCGGTTATATCGATGCGCCTTTTCGGGTCGTTTTGGCATTCGGGTTGGGGATAAGCCCCTGCGACGAGCTTCAGCGCCGGCCAGGTCGTGGCGACCGACGGTCATGATGTGAGCCAGATCGGGGCAGGCTCGGGGCCTGGGCAATGTTCCCGGAGTTTTTTTGACCAACGGGTTTGCCTTCTGCAGTTCGTTCCGTTAGTATCCGCGGCGTTAGTACCAAGCTGAAAGTCAATTCCGGTCGAACACACCCCACGGTCAGCCTTCTCTCACAGAAGCCTCCACCGACAAAAGCGGGACCGACCCCTCGATGGTTTCCAGGTAAATCTTGCGACAACACAGCCTTTGAATCGAATGCAAAGGGTGTTGCGAAGACCACTTACTCTGACCGAACCAACCTGCAAATTGATCAGGATCTTCACCCCGGGCCCAGAACCTCTGCCCTCGATGTGTTGCCTGTCCTCCTAAGTACCTACCTGCCAGCCCAAGCGCGCCAACTTTTATAGCGCTCGAACTGGCTGCCTTGTTCCAGTCGGGTTCTTCGTTCGACCAATGGTGGTTGGCGTTACTGGAACGTTTTAACGTTGCACGGTTCTTATCCGTGTCATTTGTAGGAACACCTAATAACTATGTCGACTCAAATCCAGACTCAGGATGCCATTCGCACCCTAACCAACGCTTTTGCTCCAATGAACTGCCTGATCATGGCCGCTCGCAAAGGCTGCTTCAGCTTCACCGTGGTCAATGAACACGGGATCGCCCGCCACAGCGAGCGTCTGTACCCCGATCAATACTCCAGCGCCGAACCGCTGCAGGCCGTGATTGATCGCACCCGTCAGGCATTGATCGCCTGAGAGGCCGAAATGGCTGCAAAAGCAAAAGCCCCGCTGAAAATGCGGGGCTTTTTATTGCCCGATGTTTCACTTTTGCCACTTTCTGCCTAATCACTAACCGATATAACGGTTATAACGCCTCGCCGGAAATATTTTAAAAACAGGCCTTTACGTCGCGAATATGACACTACACTTCAACTCAAGCGGCGTGATCCGCTTCCGGCGAGCCTGAGTCGATCCACAGCTGCCAAGCTCCCCTTCAGGTCTCGCCGCCCGATAACAAGATCCGAGGGTTTTATGGGTATCGCTGCCAGCGAACTGTGCCGCTATGTGATCCGTCCTACGCTGATCTACTTGGGACGCCACTGCGCAACTGCCGAATCCCTGTTGCTGGGCATTGCCGCCAGCCAGTCCGCCCTCGGTTCCGCCCTGCATGACCGCCGTGGCCACGGCCTGTACCGGATTGCCGAACACCGCCACCAGGCCCTCTGGGATCATTACCTGGCACTTGATCCGGAACGCGCCAGCCTGGTTCGCGGCCTCGCCAGCCAGCATGCTTTCCTCAGCGGCCCGCACCTCGAACTGACCGTCAACTTGCGCTATGCCACCGCCATCGCCTGGCTGCTGGTCGAAGAACAAAACCCCATCCTCCCCGAGCCGGACGATCTGCTGGGCATGGCGCGCATCTGGCGTCAGACCTTCCAGCCTCAAGGTCGTCTGCGGGATTTCACCTGCGCCTGGCAAACCTGTGTTTCACCGCTGAATCAGGTCGCTTGCTGACCCACCGGTTTCGCAACATCGCCCAACGAGCAGCGAATCTGGTCGGATTGTCCTACAAAACCGCTCTAACTCAAGGCATACGGACTATAGCGCTGGGACGAAAATGTTGGTAATTTTCGCCCCGGTGATCACCAGGAGTTCTAATAATGAAAAAAGTCATGCTCAAAACCACCCTTAGCCTTGCCGTAACCGTGGCATCCACCCAGATCTTCGCAGCTGGCTTTGCCATCAACGAACACAGCATCAGCGGGATGGGGACTGGGTACGCCGGGCGATCTTCTTCTGCCGACGACGCAAGCACTGTTTACGGCAACCCTGCCGGCATGTCGCGCATCACGCGCGAACAAGTCACCGGTGGCGTAGCATTTCTCGACGCAAAAACCGATATCAGCGATGGCAGCTCCAGCCCTAACGGCGGCAGCAACAAAGGCGATATGGTGCCCTTCACCTCCGTACCTATGGGCTACTACGTCAAGCCGATCGACGAACATTGGGCATTCGGCCTGGGTGTGTACGTACCCTTCGGCCTGATCACCGACTATGAAAACGGCTTCGCCGGCCGTTACTTCGGCAGCAAGTCCGAAGTCCAGGTCATCACCTTCCAGCCGACCGTCAGCTACAAGTTCAACGACGTTGTGTCGATCGGTTTCGGTCCGACCATCAACCGCATCGACGGTGCGCTGGAATCCAACCTGTCGATCACTCAGGCGCTGCCTGACGGCAAGGTCAAGATCAAGGGTGACGATACCGCGCTGGGCTACAACATCGGCGTTCTGGTTCAAGCAACCGACACCACTCGCCTGGGTCTGACTTACCACTCGAAAGTCGACTACAAGCTCGAAGGCAACACCAAGGTCAACTACGGCGCACTGGCCGCAGTCGGTCTGGGCGCCAACCAGAAGTACGACGCTTCGCTGAAGATCACCACGCCTGAATCCGTTGACCTCTCGGTCACCCAGGCGATCAATGATCGCTGGAACGTCTACGCCGGTACCACCTGGACCCGCTGGAGCCAGCTGGAAAAGATCACCGTCAAGAACTCCGGTGTACAGCCGCTGCTGGCTGGCCAGTTCGGCGAGATCACCGAAGAACAGAACTGGCATGACACCTGGGCTTACGCCATCGGTACGTCCTACCAGCTGAACAAGGAATGGGTACTGCGTACCGGTCTGACGTTCGACCAGTCGCCGACCAACAACGTCGACCGTTCGCCACGCATCCCGACCGGCGACCGGACCATCTTCAGCATCGGTGCCGGCTGGAGCCCGACCGAAGACCTGACCATCGACGTTGCCTACTCGTACCTGAAGGAAGAGAAGGTCAACATCCGCAACGAAAACGATCGTGGCCAGACCTACAACTCGCAGTATGAAAACTCGGCAAACGGCTTCGGTGTCGGCGCAACCTACCGGTTCTGATGCCGTACGGCGAGGCTGAGCTCTTTACCATTTGAGGCCTCGCCCATCAAAAAGCCCCGCTCTCTTCACAGAGGCGGGGCTTTTTGATGGGTGTCGATCAGGGTTTCAGCGGCTGGGAGGCAATGGCTTTCTCGATGGCTGCGAGAAATTCCGGATCATCCGGTTTGGTCAGGCTGGAGAAGTTGGCGATCACCTTGCCCTGGCGGTCGATGACGTATTTGTAGAAATTCCACTTCGGTGCGCTGCTCTGCTTGGCCAGCACCTGGAACAAGTGAGTCGCATCGTCACCCCGCACCTTCTGCGGCTCGGTCATGGTGAAGGTTACGCCGTAGTTGGCGTAGCAGACCTTGGCGGTCTCGGCGCTGTCCTTGGACTCCTGCTTGAAGTCATTGGAGGGCACGCCGAGCATTTCCAGGCCCTGAGCCTTGTAGCGCTTATTGAGGGCTTCGAGCCCTTCGAACTGCGGCGCGAAACCACAGAAGCTGGCCGTGTTGATCACCACCAGCGGTTTGTCGGCGTAGCGCTGACACAGGTCGATGGATTCCTTGGCCCGCAACTTGGGCAGCGAACCTTGCAACAGATCCGGACAGTCCGCGGCCTGGGCCAGTCCGGTCAACGCCATCAGCAACGCAGGAACAGCACACCAGCGCTTGAGCATGTCGGGCATCCTTGAGCAATCGTCAGACCCCGACGTTACTCGCCCTTCCGCCGGTCTAGCAAGCACCCATGCCCAACTGCATCAGCGCCAGCCCGCCCTGATGCCAGCCCCACCACACCAGTGCCAGCAATGCGGCGCCGAGTGCGGTGATGACGATGTGCGGCCAGAAACGGTTCATGCAGCGCTCGCACGCGGTTGCAGGCGCTCGACCGGGCGCTCGCGCACCGGCCAGTTCAGCGCGGCCGCCAGCAGGCTCAAGAGAACCGCCACTTGCCAGATCAAGTCATAACTCCCGGTCCGGTCATACACCACCCCGCCCAGCCAGCCGCCAAGGAACGAACCCAACTGATGGAACAGGAACACGATACCGCCGAGCATGGACAGGTTTCGCACGCCAAACAAGGTCGCCACCGTACCGTTGGTCAACGGCACCGTCGACAACCACAGGAAGCCCATGGCCATACCGAACAGATAGGCCGAAGTCGTCGTCACCGGCAGCCACAGGAACAGCACGATCACCACCGCCCGCAGCAGATACAGCCCGGTCAGCAGACGCGGTTTGGACATGCGCCCACCTAGCCAACCGGCGGTGTAAGTGCCGAAGATGTTGAACAGACCGATCAACGCCAGCACCGTGGTGCCGACACTGGCGGGCAAATGCTGATCGACCAGATACGCCGGCAGGTGCACGCCGATGAACACTACCTGAAATCCGCAGACGAAAAAGCCGAACGCCAGCAGCCAGAACCCGGAATGCGAACACGCCTCGCGCAGCGCTTCGGACAGGGTTTGTTCATGGCCGAGCACCGGCAGCGGTTTGTCCTTGAGCATGCTCACCAGCGGCACGATCAGCGCCACCAGCAGGCCGAGCACCAGCAACGCCGCCGACCAGCCGAGCCAGCCAATCAGCCCGAGGGTACCCGGCAGCATGGCGAACTGGCCGAAAGAACCGGCAGCACTGGCGATGCCCATGCCCATGCTGCGTTTCTCCGGCGGCACAGCGCGGCCGACCACACCGAGGATGACCGAGAACGAGGTGCCGGACAGACCGATACCGATCAGCAGGCCGGCACTCAAGGACAGGCCCAGCGCCGTTTCCGACAACCCCATGAACACCAGGCCCAAGGCGTAAAGCACGCCGCCGATCAGCACCACTTTTGCCGCGCCGAAGCGGTCGGCCAGTGCGCCGGTAAACGGCTGCGCCAGACCCCAGATCAGGTTCTGCAAGGCGATAGCGAAGGCGAACACTTCACGGCCCCAGCCGAACTGGGCGCTCATCGGCGACAGAAACAACCCGAAACCGTGCCGCACGCCCAATGACAACGCCAGAATCAGCGCACTCCCCAGCAACACCCAACCGCACGTACGCCACATCGAACTCATTGTTATTCTCCAGTCGCGGGTATATACCCGCTTAGATTCGGAAAAAACCGGCCCTCAGGCCAGTTCATCCAATAGCCGCAGCAAGGTTTCACGCTTCTCGGCACCCAGTCGGTCGATCAACCGCTGTTGCGCCGCTTCCCAGGCCGGCAGGGCTGCTGCCAGGCGTTGCGCACCGGTTTCGGTGAGGCGGACGATGCGGTTGCGCATGTCTTCGCCTTCAGCCAGCGCCACCAGGCCCTCGCCTTCCAGCACCCGCAGATTGCGCCCGAGGGTGCTGCGATCCAGGCCCATCGCTTCGGCGAGTTCGGAAATGCTCGGCTGATCCAGCCGTTGCAGATTGCACAGCAAAGAATACTGGGCAACGTTGATCCCGAAGCCGTCGAGAGCGCCGTCGTAATGCCTGCTGACGCCACGCGCGGCGCGTCGCAGGTTGGTGCACAAACACTGAGAAGGAAGCATGATGCGTGTATATACCCGCGACTGTGTTAAATCAAGTTACAGATCAAAGTTACTTATCAAAACAAGGCCAGCCCGACCAGCACTGACATCTCCAGCAATTCCAGCAACGCACCGGCCGTATCACCGGTGGTTCCGCCCAGTCGCCGCACCATCAAATGCCGTAGCCAGAGGAACACGACAACCGCCAGCAGCAACGCCACGACAGCGTTGAACCCGGCGATCCCCAGGCACGCCGCCACACTCACCGCCAGCACCTGCCAGCCCGTCTTGCGTGGCAGATGATCGGCCAGTGCCTGCCCTAATCCACCAGCCCGGACATAGGGTGTGGTGAGGAACAACGCGAGCAGCGCCGCTCGCCCGATCAGCGGCACGATGATCAACGCCATGCCCTGCTGTTGTTCGATCAAGGCCAGCAACGCGGCGAACTTCAGCAACAACACCAGCACCAGCGTCACCACCGCGATCGGCCCGCTGCGCGGATCCTTCATGATCGTCAGCGTACGCTCGCGATCACCGAAACCGCCGAGCCATGCATCGGCGCTGTCCGCCAGCCCATCGAGGTGCAACGCGCCGCTGAGCAGCACCCACACCGTCAGCAACAGCGCCGCGTGCAACAGCAATGGCGCGCCGCCCAACGCAATGTTCAGCGCCCAGAGAATCACGCCGAACAGCAAACCCACCAGCGGATAAAACAGCAGCGACCGGCCGAGCTGTTCAGGCGCCGGCATGCCCGGCAGACGAATCGGCAGGCTGCTGAGAAATTGCAGGGCGATCCACAGGGGCAGCATGTCAGAGCACTTCCCTGAGCGAACCGTCGGCTTCGACGATCAGCGAAAAAAGCGCGCCGTGAGCGACTTCGACATTCAGCAACTGCTCACGGGGCAAACCACGGGCCCGCGCCAGCAGCAGACGCATGACGCCGCCGTGGCTGACCAACAACACCCGCTCACCCGCGTGCGCCGCGTGCAGTCGCATCACCGCCGCCAGCACCCGTGCCGAAAAATCGCTGACCGGCTCACCCTGCGGCGGGGTAAACCCATACGGATCTGCCCAGAACAAACCCAGCGCCTCGGCATCGGTTTCCATCAGCGCCGCCGTGCTCTGCCCTTCCCAGGCACCGAAATGCAGCTCTTGCAGATTTTTGTCCAGCGATACCGACAGATCCCGCTGCGCGCTCAACTCTTCAGCAAACCGCGCGCAACGCTGCAACGGCGAACTGACCAGCCGATCCCACGGCCCCTGCCCGCTCACCGCCTCGCGCATCTGCGCCCAGCCTTTTTCGGTCAGCGCATCGTCGAGGCTGCCGCGCAGGCCGCCGCCGAGTTCGGTTTCACCGTGACGCAGCAGATCCAGACGCAAGGTCATGCCGGGCGATCCGCCACCGCTGCTTCGGCAAAAGTCGCCATCTGCCCGTGCAGGTCGCAGGCCAGACGCAGCAACGGCACCGCCAGCGCCGCGCCACTGCCCTCGCCCAGACGCAGGCCCAGCTCGAGCAGCGGTTCAGCGCCAAGGGCTTCCAGCACATGTCGATGACCTGGCTCGGCACCGCGATGACCAAACAGCAGCCACTCGCGACAGGCCGGATTCAAGCGCACCGCCACCAGCGCGGCGACCGTGCAGATGAACCCGTCCACCAGCACCGCCACACCTTCCTGAGCACACGCCAGATACGCACCGACCAAAGCCGCGATCTCGAAGCCGCCGAGATTGAACAGGGTCTGCAATGCATCGCCGCGCCGTGCTGCGTGTAACGCCAGCGCCCGCTCGATTACTTGCGCCTTGTGGCTGACGCCTTCGGCATTCAGCCCGGTGCCGGGACCGGTCAAATGCGCCACCGGGCAATCGAGCAGCGCACAAGCCAGCGCACTGGCGGCCGTGGTATTGCCGATGCCCATTTCACCGCCAATGAACAATTGCGCACCAGCAGCCTTCGCGCGCAGCACGCTGTCGCGGCCGCCCTGCAAGGCGAGTTCGCCCTGGGCCTGAGTCATCGCCGCGCCCTCGGCGAAATTCGCCGTGCCCGGGCCGATGTTCAGGTGGCGCACGCCCGGCAGGTTCAACGACGGGGTCACGGTGCCCAGATCCACCACTTCCAGCTGCGCGCCGAGTTGCCGCGCCAGCACGCTGATCGCCGCGCCGCCACTGACAAAGTTCAGCAGCATCTGCCCGGTGACTTCCTGCGGGAACGCGGAAACCCCTTCGGCCACAACGCCGTGGTCGCCGGCAAAAATCGCGATCCAGACTTGATCCAGCTTCGGCTTGATCTGGCCCTGCAATCCGGCCAGTTGCACCGCCACCGATTCAAGCTGACCGAGGGAGCCGGCGGGTTTGGTCAATTGCTGCTGACGCGCCGCCGCGTTTTCAACGGCGTCCGTATCCACCGGTTTGCACGGGTTCAGCCACCAGGCTTGGGTCATAACGCAGGTCCTTTCAGAGTCAGGGGCAGGCCGGCAACTGTCAGGACGACTCGCTGACAGCGCTCGGCCAAAGCTTGATGCAGCCAACCGGCCTCATCGACGTAGCGGCGAGTCAATTCGCCCAGCGGCACGACACCCATTCCGGTCTCGTTGCTGACAAAAATGATTTCACCCGGCAGCGACGCCAGGCATTCGAGCAGGGCTTCGCGTTCGGCGGCGAGGCGTTCGGCGTCGTCGAGCATCAGCAGATTGGTCAGCCACAGCGTCAGGCAATCCACCAGCAGGCAACGTTCATCACTGGCGTTTTCGCGCAGCACACGGGCCAGTTCCAGTGGTTCTTCGATCAACGCCCATTCGGCGGGACGACGGGCGCGGTGATGGGCAACGCGTTCATTCATCTCGCCGTCCAGCGGCTGGCTGGTAGCGATGTACGTCACGGCCAGCGCGCTGTCGGTGGCGAGTTTTTCGGCGAGGCGACTTTTGCCGGAACGGGCGCCGCCGAGGATCAGTTGGAGCATGGGGAGATTCCACAGAGTTCACGTAACAGCCCGGTATCCAGGTGCTTCTCCACCAGATCCGCCAAGCGCTCGATATCGCGTTCACGCAGGCCGTGGTAATCCACCTCCTGCACATCGTTCAGACCGGCCCAGCGCAGCAGCGCGGCACTGGCCGCCGGCGATTCGAACAGGCCATGCAGGTAGGTGCCGAAAATCTGCCCGTCGAGACTTTGCGCGCCGTCGCAACGACCGTCGTCCAGATGCACGGCAGCATTTTCCAGCGCAGATCCTGTCGTCACGCCCGCATGAATTTCATAACCGCTGACCTCGGCATCTTCCAGCGCCAGACGCCCGCGCACATTGCGCAACTGCTTCTCGGCTTCGAGCTGTGTTTCAAACGCCAGCAGCCCCAGACCGAGGCTGGAACCCGGCGCGCCCTCAAGGCCCAGCGGATCGTGCACTTGCTCGCCGAGCATTTGCAGACCGCCGCAGATCCCCAACAGCTTGCCGCCGTAACGCAGGTGACGGCGGATGGCGGTCTCCCAGCCATTGGCGCGCAGATACGCCAGATCACTGCGCACGCTTTTCGAGCCCGGCAGAATGATCAGATCGGCCGGCGGAATCGCTTGCCCCGGGCCAATGAATTGGAGATCCACCTGCGGATGCAGACGCAGCGGATCGAAATCGGTGTGGTTGCTGATGCGCGGCAGCACCGGTACCACCACTTTCAGGACTTGCTCGGCCTTGTCGGTCTGGCGCTGGTCGATGCCGTCCTCGGCTTCCAGATGCAGGTCCATAACGTACGGCAGCACGCCAACCACCGGTTTGCCGGTGCGCTGTTCCAGCCAGTCGAGGCCCGGTTGCAGCAAGGCGATGTCGCCGCGAAAGCGGTTGATGATGAAGCCTTTGACTCGCGCCTGTTCGCTCGGCGACAGCAGTTCCAGCGTGCCCACCAGATGGGCAAACACGCCGCCACGATTGATGTCGGCAATCAGCAGCACCGGGCAATCCACCGCTTCGGCGAAGCCCATGTTGGCGATGTCGCCGGCGCGCAGATTGATCTCAGCCGGCGAGCCCGCGCCTTCGACCATCACCAGCGGATACGCGGCGCTCAAGCGCTCATGGGAAGCGAGCACGGCCTGCATGGCGATGGCTTTGTAGTCGTGATAGGCGACGGCGTTCATGCTGGTGACCGCACGGCCATGAATGATGACCTGGGCGCCGGTGTCGCTGTTGGGTTTGAGCAGCACCGGGTTCATGTCGGTGTGCGGTTCGAGGAACGCCGCTTGCGCCTGCACCGCTTGCGCGCGGCCGATCTCGCCGCCGTCGGCAGTCACCGCGCTGTTGAGCGCCATGTTCTGTGGCTTGAATGGCACCACGGCAACGCCCTGTCGGGTGGCCCAGCGGCACAGCGCCGTCACCAGCGTGCTTTTGCCGGCGTCGGAAGTGGTGCCCTGCACCATTAATGTGGTCATGCTGGTTTGTTTTCCATAGAGCGTTGCAGGGCGAATGCTTGCAGGGCTTGCTCAAGGCGCGCTTCGTCGGCGGCATCGGCGGGCAGCCCGAAACGCAGGCTGCTGTTGTGCGCAAACAGACGCAGAAGAATGCCGCGCCGAGCCATGAATTCGTGCAACGCGGCGGCCTGTTCGGTGATCAGCCACTGAAACAGTGCGCAGCCGCCCTGCGGTTTGAAGCCGGAACGTTCGAGCAGCGCAGCCAGCCGTTCGCTGGCCTCGTCGCTGCGGATGCGCTGACGAGTATGGCCTTCGGTGTCGCGCAAACAGGCCTGGCCGAGTACTCGGGTCGGCCCGCTGACTGCCCAGGGCCCGACCTGTTCGGCCAGCAACCTAAGCAACTTGCGCTCGGCCAGCACGAACCCCAGCCGCACACCGGCCAGACCGAAAAACTTGCCGAACGAGCGCAACACGATCAACCCCACTTGATGCGCATGCGGGGCGAGGCTCAGCTGCGGCGTGTTGTCCATGAACGCTTCGTCGACCACCAGCCAGCCGCCGCGCTGGGCCAGCCGCGCGTGCCAGTCGAGCAGGCGCGCCGGGGTCAGATTCAGGCCCGTTGGATTGTTCGGATTGACTACCACCAGCACGTCGAGGCTGTCGAGAAAGAAATCGACCTCCTGCTCCAGAACCTCACGCACGATATAGCCGCTACGCCGCCAGGCTTCAGCATGCTCGGCATAACACGGCGACAGCACGCCGACCTTGCCGGCGCGACGCAATCGCGGCAGCAGTTGAATGGCCATCTGCGAACCGGCCACCGGCAGCACCTGGCTGGCGCCGTAGTAATCGCAGGCGGCCTGCTCCAGACCATCATCGTTTTCCGGCAGGCGCGCCCAGGCCCGCAGCGGAATCTCCGGGACCGGAAACGGCCACGGCGCCAGGCCCGTGGACAGGTCGAGCCAGTCTTCTTCCGCGATGCCGTATTCGAGCGCCGCCCTGCGCAACCGGCCACCGTGCTCAAGCATAGAATTCAGCCCCCACGCAGAGAATCAGCAGCCATAACCATACCCCGCGCTGGACCAATTGCCAGCCGCGATCAATGGAATCGGCATCCGCCGGTGCGCCCTCGCCCAGTTGCGGACGCTCGTGCAGTTCGCCGTGGTAAATCGCCGGGCCACCCAGCTCGACGCCCAAGGCACCCGCGCCGGCGGCCATCACCGGGCCGGCGTTCGGGCTGTCCCATTTCGGCGCCTGGGTGCGCCAGCATTTCAACGCCAGTCGGGTTTTGCCGAGCAGCGCGTAGGTCAACGCCACCAGCCGCGCAGGAATGTAGTTGAGGACGTCGTCGATTTTTGCCGCCGCCCAGCCGAAACGCTCGAAGCGCTCGTTGCGATAGCCCCACATCGCGTCGAGCGTATTGCTCAGGCGATAGAGCACCACACCCGGCGCACCGGCCACAGCAAACCAAAACAGCGCGGCGAACACCGCATCGCTGCCGTTCTCCAGTACCGATTCGGTGGCGGCGCGGGCGACAGCGGTGCTGTCCAGCTCATCGGTCTGACGGCTGACCAGATAGCCCACACGCTTGCGCGCCTCTTCCAGATCATCGGCGCGCAGGGCCTTGGCCACCGGCTCGACGTGCTCACCCAGGCTGCGCATGCCGAGGGCGCAATACAGCGCGAGAATCTCGACGATCCAGCCCACATACGGCGCCCAGGAAAACGCCGTGGCCAGCAGGGTCAGCGGCAACACCGCAATCACCCACGCGGTGACACCATGGCTGCGCCAGCCGCGACCAGCGCTATTGAAACGTTGCTCGATGCGCCCGGCGAAATTGCCGAACGCCACCAGCGGATGCCAGCGTTTCGGTTCACCCAGCAGCGCATCCAGCGCAACCGCGGCGACACTCAACAACGCCACACTCATTGATTCACTCCCCAAAAATTTTCATACAGCAGCTCATTGAGCGGACGCGCCTGCGCCCACCCTTCGAGTACCAGCATCGGCGCCGGATAGAATTCCTTGACCGGCCCCAAACAAAGAACCGCCAACGGCTTGGCCCCGGCCGGCAGTTTCAGCAGATCGGCCAGCGCCTGCGGCTCGAACAGCGACACCCAGCCCATGCCCAGGCCTTCGGCACGCGCGGCGAGCCACAGGTTCTGGATTGCGCAGGACAACGAGGCCATGTCCATTTCCGGCAACGTGCGGCGGCCGAAAATATGCCGCTCGCGATCGTCCATCAACGCAGCGACCAACACTTCGGCGCAGTCGTTGATGCCTTCGACCTTGAGCTTCATGAACTCGTCGCTGCGTTCGCCGAGGGCTTCGGCGGTGCGCACGCGCTCCTCTTCAACAAGGTTCTGGATCTGGCCACGTAGCGCGCGGTCGCTGATGCGGATGAAGCGCCACGGCTGCATCAGGCCGACACTCGGCGCCTGGTGCGCGGCTTCAAGCAAACGGCGCAACAGTTCCGGCTCGACCGTGCCGCCGCTGAAATGGCGCATGTCGCGGCGTTCGGCGATGGCGCGGTAGACCGCTTCGCGCTCGGCGTCAGTGAAGGCGTTGTCGGTCATGGCACCAACAGTGCGGCAATCGCCGACGGATTCGACGGGAAGTAAAAATGCACGTACGAGGCGGTCATCCGCCCTTCCCGGTAAACAGCTTCCGCGCCGCGCCCGCCGTTGGGGCTGTGGCCACGGGCAATCGGTGTCAGTTCGGTGGTGGTCAGGGAATGATGATAGGTGTGGCCGCGCAGCAGGCCTTCCGGCAGGTCGACCTCTTGCAGCGCCAGCGCGGCGAGACGCTTCTGCATCACGGCGTCGCCACTCAACAGGCCGACCAAATCAGCGCGGGTGCCTTCGACATCGGTCAACGAGTCGAGCAGATACAACATGCCGCCACATTCGGCGAGCAGCGGTTTTCCGGCCGCATGATGCGCGCGGATCGCTTTGAGCATGTCGGCGTTCTGCGACAGGGCAACGTGGTGCAATTCCGGATAGCCGCCGGGCAGGTACAAGCTGTGGGCGTCGGGCAATTGCGTATCGCGGATCGGCGAAAAGAAACTCAACTCGGCGCCCATCGCCCGCAACAGATCGAGACTGGCGCCGTAGGTAAAGGCGAAGGCTTCGTCGCGGGCGACGGCAATTCGCACGCCTTCGAGCAGCTTTTCGGTCTCAATGATTTCAGGCGCGGCGAATTCCACGGCCGGTGGCAGCGCTACCTCGCAAGTGCCGGCCAGCGCTTCGGCGGCGGCGTCGAGGCGCACGTCGAGATCATTGAGTTCGCTGGCCTGCACCAGACCGAGATGGCGGCTCGGCAGTTCGATTCCGGTTTCCCGGGACAATGCGCCGTACCAGCGCAGGCCTTCGGTGAGGCTGCCTTCGAGCAACTGCGCATGGCGCGCGGTGCCGACGCGGTTTGCCAGCACGCCGGCGAACGGCAGGTCCGGCTGATAGCGCGCCAGCCCCAGCGCCAGTGCGCCGAAGGTCTGAGCCATGGCCGTGCCGTCGATCACACCCAGCACCGGCACGCCGAAATGCCGGGCCAGATCGGCGCTCGACGGCGTGCCGTCGAACAGGCCCATGACGCCTTCGATCAGGATCAGATCGGCTTCGGCGGCGGCTTCCCACAACAGGCGTCGACTTTCCTGTTCGCCGACCATCCACATGTCCAGTTGATAGACCGGCGCACCGCTGGCGCGCTCGAGGATCATCGGGTCGAGAAAGTCCGGGCCGCATTTGAACACGCGAACCTTGCGCCCCTGATTGCGATGCAGACGGGCCAGCGCGGCAGTGACGGTGGTCTTGCCCTGACCGGAGGCCGGCGCGGCGATCAGTACCGCCGGGCAGTGACGTGGTTGATTCAAAGTTCGACGCCTTTCTGCGCTTTGATGCCGGCCTGGAAGGCATGCTTGATCATGCCCATTTCGGTGACGGTGTCGCCCATCTCGATCATTTCCGGCTTTGCGGCGCGGCCGGTGACGATCACGTGCTGCATCGGCGGACGGGCCTGCAGATCACTGAGCACCTGATCCAGATCGAGGTAGCCGTGCTTGAGGGCGATGTTCAGCTCATCGAGCACCACCAGACCGATCGACGGATCGCGCAGCAGTTCGCGGGAGACTTCCCAGGCCGCTTCGGCGGCGGCGATGTCGCGCTGGCGGTCCTGGGTTTCCCAGGTGAAGCCCTCGCCCATCACATGAAAACGCACTTGCTCCGGGAAGCGGCGGAAGAACAGCTCTTCGCCGGTGCTGTTGCGGCCCTTGATGAACTGCACCACGCCGCACTGCATGCCGTGGCCCATGGCGCGAGCGAGCATGCCGAATGCCGAGCTGCTTTTGCCTTTGCCGTTGCCGGTCAGCACCAGCACCAGGCCGCATTCATCTGGCGAATTGGCGATGCGTTCATCGATCACGGCTTTTTTGCGCTGCATGCGCGCCAGGTGGCGCTCGTCGCGTTCGGGGGAATCAGTCATGGGGGAGCTCTCCGTTGAGGCTGGATAACGGCGGGCAGGCACAAGAATAGACGGCAACAAGCCTGGCATCGCCCACCGTGATGCCGCTGGATGGATCAGGCCGGTCTCCGGGCTCATGAGCGGCTGGTGCCTGGCTGCGCGCCTTCCCGCTTTTACGCAGTGGCATCGGACGCAGCTTTTACTCATTTACCGTTGCGGGGGCAGCGCCGGGATCGTGAGGGTTCATCGCTTGAAGACCCGCCTCACCGGCTTCCCTGTTTCACTCTGTCGACATGCGCCACAGAGCACCTGAAACAAGCCGCGAAGGTTAGAGGGTTGGGGGTGGAGCGTCAATTGAAGAGGGGCTTGTGCGGCGAATAACTGCCGCCGATCAATTAACTGACGCCAATCTTGTGCCACACTGTCAGCAGTGATATCAAAGAGCCATGCTTTTTGACTGCAGAGAGCACATCACAATAACAAGGGAGAGCACCATGCAAGGCATGATCATCAGCAATCCGCGGCTGGAATTCCTGCGCCCGGTGCTGGAACGCTGGTTTGACTGTATCGACCGCTACAACGCCGTGCGCGGCGACAACGACACGCCCTACTGGCACGACGAAAAAGCCAACCTCGGCCTGCTGTCGGCCGCTGCCTGGATGGCCGAACTGGTCACCCTGCGCGACACCGCCACCCGCAAACAAAACGAAGAAGGCGAGCGCAATGCCCGCGCCGACCTGTTTATCGCTGGCGCCGAGGAGCGCGCCTTCATTCAGGCCACCCAACGCTGGCCACGCGTCACCAGCCTGAATCTGACGCAGGCCTTGGCGGATATCACCAGCGATGCCAAGCGCATCAGCTACGCCAGCGACCTGAAACTCGGCTGCCTGTTCGTCGCCCCGCAAAAGGCCCAGCACAGCGCCAGCCCGGAAGAACTGCAGGACATGGTCGACGACCTGCAAAAGGAACACACCTGCGCCGTCGCCTGGTATTTCCCCTACGCCTACCGCAAATTGCGCAGCGAAGCCGGCAACTATCACCCCGGCATTGCCGTGCTGTTCAAGGAAGCCCGCGGCTGAGGGTTGAACCATCGGGCTTGTGCGCTTCTCTATGATTAAGAATGCATTCATAGGGAAGATCAGCAATGCGCAAGCCCCAGCTCGTTTTCGTCATCGTGCTCGCCGGAGGGCTCGCCGCCTGTGGTGAATCCTCCAGCCTGCAAGTCTCCGACGGCACCGGCCCGTCACCCCGGTTGCCCGAACCGAACAAGACCCTGATCCCGACGGTGAACATCGCCCCGGCCATCGGCTGGCCGGCCGGCGCGAAACCGACGACAACGGCAGGCACTCAAGTGGCAGCCTTTGCCGAAAATCTCGATCACCCGCGCTGGCTGTACGTGCTGCCCAATGGCGACGTGCTGGTGGCGGAAACCAACGCCCCGCCCAAACCCGACGACGGCAAGGGCATTCGCGGCTGGGTGATGAAGAAAGTCATGGGCCGCGCCGGTGCCGGCGTTCCCAGCCCGAACCGCATTACCCTGCTGCGTGACGCCGATCACGATGGCGTGGCCGAAACCCGCACGGTGTTCCTGCAGAACCTCAACTCGCCGTTCGGCATGACCCTGGTCGGCAACGATCTGTACGTCGCCGATACCGATCGCCTGCTGCGCTTTAACTACGAACCCGGCGCGACCGAAATCAAGAGCCAGCCGATCAAGGTCGTGGACTTGCCGGGCGGCACGCTCAACCACCACTGGACCAAGAACGTCATCGCCAGCAAGGACGGCAGCAAGCTGTACGTCACTGTCGGCTCGAACAGCAACGTCGGCGAAAACGGCCTCGATCAGGAAGAAGGCCGTGCGGCGATCTGGGAAGTCGATCGCGCCACCGGCAACCACCGGATCTTCGCCTCGGGCATCCGTAACCCCAACGGCCTGGCCTGGGAACCACAAACCGGTGCGCTGTGGACCGCCGTCAACGAGCGCGACGAAATCGGCAGCGATCTGGTGCCGGACTACATCACCTCGGTCAAGGACGGTGGCTTCTATGGCTGGCCGTTCAGCTACTACGGCCAGCACATTGACGTGCGTGTGGAACCACAGCGGCCGGACATGGTGGCCAAGGCCATCGCTCCCGACTACGCCGTCGGCCCGCACACTGCATCACTTGGCCTGACCTTCGCTGAAGGCAATCGCCTGCCGGCGCAGTTCAAGGAAGGCGCGTTCATCGGCCAGCACGGCTCGTGGAACCGCAAACCGCATAGCGGTTACAAGGTGATCTTTGTGCCGTTTGCTGCCGGCAAGCCGAGCGGAACGCCCGTGGATGTGCTGACCGGCTTCCTCGACAAGGACGAGAACGCGCTGGGTCGCCCGGTCGGCGTGGTGATCGACCAACAAGGTGGATTGCTGGTGGCGGATGACGTGGGGAACAAGGTGTGGCGGGTTTCAGCGACCCGTTAATCTGTTGCAGGCATAAAAAACCCGTGGGAGCCATTCAGTTCCCACGGGTTTTTATGTATCTGGATTACGGGTTATGCGCCAGATGCTCCGGCTGCAGAACGCGCTTGGCGCTCAGATAGGCTTTCTGCCAATACGCTTTCGACAGGCTGTCCAGCTTCACCGTGCCACCGGTGGCCGGCGCATGAACGAAGCGCCCTTCCCCAACGTAGATTCCGGCATGACTGACCTGCGAGCCGCCATTGGTGGCGAAGAAGATCAGGTCGCCAGTCTGCAGCCCTTCCTTGCCGACATTCGGCGCCTGCATCACGATCATCTCGCGGGTGGAACGCGGCAGGCTGATGCCGGCGGCATCGCGATAGACAAACCCGATCAGGCCGCTGCAATCGAAGCCCGAATCCGGCGTGTTGCCGCCCCAGCGATAAGGCGTGCCCACCAGCCCGAGCGCGCGAAACAGCACGTCTTCGGCAGCGGGGGAAAAGGCCTGGGAGGATCCGAATACGATCGGAGCGCGAACCACCGGCGCAGGCGGCGGAGTGCGACTGGCGCAGCCACTGAGCAGCGCTGCGAAGAACATCAAGGCAAAGCGGGCCGACATCGTCATATGCAGAACATCCTGATCTGGCTGAGGCTTTGACTGCCGATTCGACAGAAAACAAAACCGCCTGCGTTGGGACGCAGGCGGTTTGCCATCAATATAGATCAGGATTCTAGCGGCTACGCGGCAAACTTCAAGTAAGACTTTAACTTCACCTTGTAAAGTTTAGGTCTATTGCCTCTGAAGGGCCGCATTGTCGCCACGAGCTTGGCGACAAAGGCGTGATTACTTGCGAGCGGTAACCACGGTTGGAGCGTTCGCCAAAGCGCGTTTGGCTTCGATGAAGGTCTTGCTCCAGTAGCTGTCGCCCAGGCTGTCGATGCGAACACCGCCGCTGCGACGAGAGCTGGAATGGATGAACTGGTTGTCGCCCAGGTAGATCCCGGCGTGGCTTACACGACCGCGACGACCATTGGTGGCGAAGAACAGCAGGTCGCCCGGCTCGAGGTTGCTGCGCGAGACCAGCGGCGCATCCACGTTGATCATTTCGCGGGTGGAGCGCGGCAGGTTCATGCCGGCTTCTTCGCGGAACAGGTAGCCGATGAAACCGCTGCAATCGAAACCGGCTTCAGAGGTACCGCCGAAACGGTAACGGGTACCGATCAGGGACATGCCGCGTTCGAGGATGCTGTCGGCCAGAACCGGAAGCTGGTAAGGCTTCTTGCCGTTGAAGTCGGCGAGTTCTTTTTCGGTGTCCAGCTCTTCCTGGTAAATAACGGAAGACTGGGCGGTGGCAGAATTTTTAGCCTGTTGTTGCTGCTCTTGATTAACAGGTGAATGAGCAGCGCAACCGAACAACAGGGTGACGAGTGCGAGAGGCACGAGGGGTGCGAAGCGCTTTAGCATGGGCACGACCGTGGCTGATAGTTGTAAAGAAGCCGAGACTATGCCCGCTATCAGCCTCATTTGCAAATTCAATCGATCTTTTTGTGACTTCTCGGTTTCTCGTTAACATCTAAGCGCTTAAGCCTATTTGAATCGAGACGCAGCCTGCGCAACCCACAGGAAAGCGGGTTTTCTGGCGCCTGAAATATGCCGAAACCGGCTGAAAGCCCCGTTTTTACCAGCCCAGGGTTTCTTTCAGGAAGGGAATGGTCAGCTTGCGCTGGGCCTGCAAAGAGGCCTGATCGAGTTGCTCCAGCAGATCGAAAAGCGCGCTCATGCTGCGGGTACCGCGAGTCAAAATAAAATGCCCGACTTCGTCGGTCAGGTGCAGACCGCGACGGGATGCGCGCAATTGCAGGGCACGCAATTTGTCTTCATCGGAGAGAGGACGCATCTGGAAAATCAGCGCCAGGGTCAGGCGCGATTTCAGGTCGGCGAGTTTGATCGGCAGTTCACGCGGCGAAGTGGATGCCGCGATCAGCAGACGCCGGCCGCTGTCACGCAGACGGTTGAACAGGTGAAACATCGCCTCTTCCCAGTCTGCCTTGCCGGCAATCACCTGCAAGTCATCCAGGCAGACCAGTTCGTACTGTTCGAGGTTGTCGAGGATTTCGATGCCGCGATCCATCAACTCGGCCAGCGGCAGGTACACCGCCGGTTCACCCATCTGCTCGAAGCGCAGGCACGCGGCCTGCAACAGATGCGTACGCCCTACCCCGTGCTTGCCCCACAGATAGATCAGGCTTTCGGTCCAGCCGGCGTCGGCTTCGCATAGACGCTCGACATAGCCGAGTGCAGCGGCATTGGCGCCTGGGTAGTAGTTGATGAAGGTGGCGTCGTCACGCAGACGCACACCTAGGGGCAGCTGAATCGGTTTCATGCTGACTGAACAGTTCCCAAGGAACCGTTAGTGGCCTCTGTGTAAAGTGAGCGAAGTTTATACCCGTGAAGCGGAGCGCACAATGCGACAGACCCCAAGCAAAATCAAAGGTTTGCGTTAACGTGCTGGTTTTATGACAGTTTCTTTGGCGCCACGGCCTGCATGAGACGGGCCAACCCGGCAATCCACCGGGCAGCCCGCACGTCACGATTACAACTCCGGCTCATCCACCCCGCTATAGATGTCGGAATCCTTGTACAGATCGTGGACGTGTCGCACCAACACCATGATCACCGCCGCCACCGGCAGCGCCAGCAGCACACCGGTGAAGCCAAACAGCTCGCCACCGGCCAGAATCGCGAAGATCACCGCCACCGGGTGCAGACCGATCCGGTCCCCCACCAGCAAAGGCGTCAGCACCATGCCTTCCAGTGCCTGACCGACCATGAACACCGCGACGATCCCGATCATCGGATACAGATCGCCACCGAACTGGAACAGCCCGGCAATCAACGCCGCGCCGATGCCGATCACGAACCCCATGTACGGCACAATCGCCGCCAGCCCTGCGATCAGACCGATCAACAGTCCGAGTTCCAGACCGACAATCATCAAGCCGGCCGCATAGATCACGCCCAACGCCAGCATCACCAGCAACTGCCCGCGCACGAACGCGCCCAGCACTTCATGACACTCACCCGCCAGCGCCACCACGCGTTCCTCGCGATCACGGGGCAACAGGCCACGGATCTTGGCCATCATCACGTCCCAGTCGCGCAGCAGGTAAAAGCTCACCACCGGGATCAGCACCAGATTCGCCAGCCAGCCGATCAGCGCCAGGCTCGAGGCCGTTGCCTGACTCAGCACTACACCGACGATGTCGGTGGTCTGGCCCATGTGCTCGCTGATCGCGGCCTTGACCTTGTCGAACTTCCAGAAGCCGTCCGACAGTCCCAGCTTCGATTGCGCCCATGGCACGGCGGTGTGCTGCAACCAGTCGAGCATTTGCGGCGCCAGTTCATACAGCCGCAGCAATTGCTTGGCGAGCATCGGCACCAGCACCAGCAACAACGCGGTGACGATCAGAGTGAACAAGGCGAACACCGTGATCACACCCCAGGTGCGGGACAACCCCAGGCGCTCCAGCCGATCAACAAGCGGATCGAACAGATACGCGAGCAGCAGCGCCACCAGAAACGGCGTGAGGATCGGATGCAGCAACCAGACAAACGCGCAAAGCAGGAGCACCCCACCGAGCCAGAACCAACGCCGCGTATCGGCCATGTAACACTCCATTGCTTATATATAAGAAAGAAAATCTACCAGCGGAACCGCAAGGACGGCGCTGCTGGTGCTGGCGTCGGCGCAACAACTGGCGGCGCCCCGGCAACCGCAGGCTGAGGCGCTGCGACCGGAGCCGGCGCCTCGGCCGGCAGTTCCTGCAACTTCGCCAGCGACAACTGCGCTCGCAACTGATCGGCACTGCCATTGACCCGATACAGGATGCGATCGGCATCAACACTCTGCAGACGCACGCCAAACGGTTCGAGTAACCGCAGCAGCGCCGCGTAGTGCTCCAGATTCATGCCCTGCACTTCCAGGGTCTGCTGGCCGGACGCGCCCGGCTTGGCCACAAAGCGTGGCGCCAGACGCTCGGTGACCGCCAGCATCACCGCATCGGCCACGGCGGCCTGATCCGCGCCCTGCACGTTACCCGCCTCTTTCTTGTCGCCCAGCCACAATTGCCATTTGGCCTGCCATTGCCCGCTTTCTTCGCGAGCATGCACGGCGAGCAAGGCGTCAGCGTTGTAGCGCTCGGAAGCGTTGCGCAGCGGCGCCGGGTCGGCACCTTCGAGCGCCGGCGCCGTAGCGACCAGTTGCTCGCTCAAGTCCGCCAGTGGCAAGCGCAAAGGCAAACCACGGTGCTGGGCGGCGCGGCGCAAAGGTGCGGCACTGGCCTGACCGTCACCCACCAGACTTGAGCCCTCGGTCGAATCGTTCAGCCACCAGCTCAGAATCGAGGGCCGGTTGGCACCCCACAGCGCCAGCCCGGCGCGGCGCAACGCCTGCTCGGTGGTGCCCGGATCGAAATCGACTTTCAGCACTTCTGGCGGCCCGGCATCGAAACCGAACTGACTGATGATCTGCTGCGGATCCTTGCGAACCGGCGCCAGCCCCGGGTTCTGCGGAGCCTTCGGGTCACCGGTCAGGCGCAGCACCAGCGTATCCAGCGCAGCCTGGGTCGCGCGATCGCGCTCCTCCGGCGACTGGCCAGTGACCGGTTCACGCACCTGATAAAGACCTTTGAGATTTTCGGCCTGGCTCGCCAGGCTGATCAGAGACAAGCCACCCACTAACAGCCATTTACAAAAACGCATGGAGAATTCCCGTCGACAAGAGCGGCTGGAACAGGCCGCGTGCACCGTTGTGGCAAGCCTGTGACCACAGGCCATCGCAAAACATTCACACGCGGTCGGTAAGTTTTTGCACAGTCCTAACGATAGACGGTTCCTTATACAGGCACCCGTGATGTCATCCACAGCGTCAATTGCAAAATTTTTCCATCGATATGCCCCTGCCCGTCGGCGTGAGGATGGCCGCTGCCCCTCAAGCCTGATAAAATCGCGCGCCTTCGCAGACCGGCAACAGCCGGGCACCCCGAACTTCGCGTGAGGCAATCGCCCCTGTCGGATTCGGCGTTCCCGCTGAACTCGGTCGTTACCCCTGAATCCCCTCCCCTAAAGGCCTGGATCATGAGCAAGCAACCCTCCCTGAGCTACAAGGACGCCGGTGTAGACATCGACGCCGGTGAAGCATTGGTCGAACGCATCAAGAGCGTCGCCAAGCGCACTGCGCGCCCGGAAGTCATGGGCGGCCTGGGCGGTTTCGGCGCCCTCTGCGAGATCCCGGCCGGTTACAAACAGCCGGTACTGGTTTCCGGTACTGACGGCGTCGGCACCAAGCTGCGCCTGGCGCTGAACCTGAACAAGCACGACAGCATCGGCCAGGATCTGGTCGCCATGTGCGTCAACGATCTGGTGGTGTGTGGCGCAGAGCCGCTGTTCTTCCTCGACTACTACGCCACCGGCAAACTGAACGTCGACGTAGCGGCCACCGTGGTTACCGGTATCGGTGCAGGCTGCGAACTGGCTGGCTGCTCGCTGGTCGGCGGCGAAACCGCTGAAATGCCTGGCATGTACGAAGGCGAAGACTACGACCTGGCCGGCTTCTGCGTCGGCGTCGTGGAAAAAGCCGAAATCATCGACGGCTCGAAAGTCGCCACCGGTGATGCCCTGATCGCCCTGCCATCGTCCGGCCCGCACTCCAACGGCTACTCGCTGATCCGCAAGATCATCGAAGTGTCCGGAGCCGACATCGAAACCGTTCAGCTCGACGGCAAGCCGCTGACCGAACTGCTGATGGCCCCGACCCGCATCTACGTGAAGCCGCTGCTCAAGCTGATCAAGGACACCGGCGCGGTCAAAGCCATGGCCCACATCACCGGTGGCGGCCTGCTCGACAACATCCCGCGCGTTCTGCCAAAAGGCGCTCAGGCCGTGGTTGACGTGGCCAGCTGGAACCGCCCGGCCGTCTTCGACTGGCTGCAAGAGAAAGGCAACGTCGACGAAACCGAGATGCACCGCGTTCTGAACTGCGGCGTGGGCATGGTGATCTGCGTGGCTCAGGAGCACGTAGAAGTTGCCTTGAACACCCTGCGTGACGCCGGCGAGCAGCCTTGGGTCATCGGTCAGATCGCTGTCGCTGCCGAAGGCGCGGCTCAGGTCGAACTGAAGAACCTCAAGGCTCACTGATGTCCCAGACCTGTGATGTCGTGGTGCTGTTGTCCGGCACCGGCAGTAACTTGCAGGCCCTGATCGACAGCACGCGGACCGGGGACAGCCCGGTCCGCATCGCTGCGGTGATTTCCAACCGCGCCGACGCCTACGGCCTGCAACGCGCCAGTGACGCGGGTATCGCCACCCGCTCGCTGGATCACAAGGGGTTCGAGGGCCGCGAGGCCTTCGATACCGCCCTGATCGAACTGATCGACGAATTCAACCCCAAACTCGTGGTACTGGCCGGCTTCATGCGCATTCTCAGCGCTGATTTCGTCCGTCACTACCAGGGTCGCCTGCTCAACATCCACCCGTCGCTGCTACCCAAATACAAAGGGTTACACACTCATCAGCGCGCGCTGGAAGCCGGCGACGCCGAACACGGCTGCTCCGTGCACTTCGTCACCGAGGAACTCGATGGCGGACCACTGGTCGTACAGGCAGTAATACCGGTAGAGTTGCACGATTCGCCGCAAAGTCTGGCGCAACGGGTTCACGTTCAGGAACACCTGATCTACCCGATGGCCGTACGCTGGTTCGCCGAAGGACGGCTGAGCCTCGGCGAGCAAGGTGCTTTACTGGATGGCCAGTTACTCGGGGCCAGCGGTCACTTGATTCGAAACTAGGAGATTTTATGCGTCGCGCCCTGCTCTTCGCTTGCGCTCTGCTCGCCCTGCCTTTTGCCCAGGCGGCAGACCTTCAACCGTTCTCCGCTAGCTACACCGCCGACTGGAAGCAGCTGCCCATGAGCGGCACTGCCGAACGCAGCCTGACCAAACAGGCCAACGGCGTCTGGAAGCTCAGCTTCAAGGCTTCGATGATGATTGCCAGCCTGTCCGAGGAAAGCACCCTGACCCTGGACAAGGACACCCTGCTGCCACAGTCCTACCACTTCGAACGCGGTGGTCTGGGCAAGGCGAAAAAGGCTGACCTGGACTTCGACTGGGCCAACAAGCTGGTGACCGGCACCGACCGCGGCGACGCGGTGAAAATCCCGCTCAACCGCGGTATGGTCGATAAATCCACCTATCAACTGGCGCTGCAGCATGACGTGGCCGCCGGCAAGAAAAGCATGAGCTATCAGGTGGTCGATGATGGCGAAGTCGATACCTACGACTTCCGCGTGCTGGGTTCGGAGAAAGTCGAAACCAAGGCCGGCCAGATCGATGCGATCAAGGTCGAGCGCGTCCGCGATCCGACACAAAGCAAGCGCATCACTGTCCTGTGGTTCGCCAAGGACTGGGATTACCTGCTGGTTCGCCTGCAACAGGTCGAAACCGACGGCAAGGAGTACAACATCATGCTCCTCGACGGCACGGTCAACGGCAAGACAGTCAAAGGCAGTTGATTCAACAAAAAGCCCCGCAAATGCGGGGCTTTTTTTCGCCTGTCGAACGCTGATCAGACCGAGAACTTGGCGACCATGCTGTTCAGGTCCACCGCCAGCCGCGACAGCTCCTGACTCGCGGCACTGGTCTGATTGGCCCCGGCAGACGTCTGCATCGCCAGGTCACGGATGTTCATCAGGTTGCGATCAACTTCCCGCGCAACGGCCGCCTGCTCTTCCGACGCACTGGCAATCACCAGATTGCGCTCGTTGATCAAGGTGAACGCCGAAGCAATTTCCTCCAACGCCACGCCAGCCGCCTTCGCCAGCTCCAGGGTCGAGCGCGCCCGGACGTTGCTCTGCTGCATCGAGCTGACCGCCGAATCGGTGCCCTGCTGGATGCCGCCGATCATCTGCTCGATCTCCTGCGTCGACTGCTGAGTGCGATGGGCCAGCGCCCGCACTTCGTCCGCCACCACCGCGAAACCCCGTCCGGCATCACCCGCCCGGGCGGCCTCGATCGCCGCGTTCAATGCCAGCAGGTTGGTCTGTTCGGCAATCGATCGGATCACATCCAGCACCTTGCTGATGCTGTAGACCTTCTGCGCCAGATCCTCCACCTGCGTGGCATTCGCCGTGACATCGTCCGCCAGCAACTCGATGGACGACACCGTCTGCTGCACCTGCTCGCGACCATGCTGGGCAATGCGATCAGACTCACGGGAAGCCTCGGAAGTCGCAACGGCATTGCTCGCCACCTCTTCCACGGCAGCGGTCATCTGATTGACCGCCGTGGCGGCCTGTTCAATCTCAAGACTCTGCTGATGCAGCCCTCGCGTCGCGTCTTCGGTGACGCAGCTCAGCTCTTCCGAGGCCGAAGCCAGCTGACTGGAGGACTCCGAAATCCGGCGGATGGTGTCACGCAGGTTGTGCTGCATGCTCTTGAGCGCGTGCAGCAGCCGCGCTGGCTCGTCCTTGCCGGAAATGCTGATGTCCCCGGTCAGATCGCCACCGGCCACCACTTCCGCCACGTTGAGCGATTGCGACAGCGGCAGCACGATGCTGCGGGTCAGCAACAACGCCAGCGCAATGGTAATCAGCGCGGTGATGCCGATCATCACACCGACCCAGACCCGGGAATTGGTGAACACCAGCCGTGCAGCCTCAGTGGCGAGGTTGGCGTTGTGCTTGTTCAGCTCGACCAGTTCACGCAGGCTCACCGCAATTTCATCCGCCAACGGGCTCATCTGCCCGTTGAGAATAGCGGCCGCCTCCTCCACTCGTCCCTGAGCAGATAACGTCATCACCTGCGCCTGAAGCTCCAGGTACTTGTGTTCAGCGACCTTGAAGCGGTCGAACAGCGCGCGCTCTTCGGGCAATACGATCAGGATGTCGTAACGTTGCTGGGCTTCGCTCAGCACACCGCGCAGATCATTGAGCTTGGCGACATTCTGATCCAGCGCCTGCGGATCGCGATTGAGCAACAGGCGCATGGTCAGCGCACGCAGGCGCAACATGTCCTGGCTCATCTCGCCCACCGCCATCACGCTGGGCAGCCAGTTATTGTCGACCTCATCGGATTGCGCGCGCATGTTCGACATCTGCAGCAGGGCAAACGCCCCAAGCGCAAACACCATCAGCGCCAGCACGCCAAAACCCAGCCCGGCCCGGGGCGCAATATTGAGACTACGGATACTCATTGCTCTGGTTCCTTCCAAAAGCGCTGCATCAACCCTGCAGCTGGTTGCTCTAGAAGGTATCGGCCCTTTGGAAAATTGCGTAAGACCAAAACGTGATATCAAAAGGCCTCGATACTTCGAACCTGGCGCATTAACGATTCAGCGCGGGTTTGCCGGACTTGAGCGCTGTTCGCGGCAAGATCGCCAGGAAGTTGTCCCGCGCGACTTTTTTCGCCACCGCCTCCGGCAAGGCATCAAGAAATTGCTTGAAGCTGTGCATTTCCTTGCCGAGTTTGTTGAATCGCCCGACCACGTCCGAACCGAGCATGAAGCGATCCGGATAGCGTTCCACCAGTTGCACCCACTCGGCTCGCGGCTGGCCCTTTTCGTCCAGCAGATAAGGTGTCAGCAGGCTCCACGACAGATCAATGAACAGGTTCGGGTACGCCTCCAGCATTCGCGTCAGGGTCGGCAGCAGAAAATCCAGCTGCGTCTGATGACGATGGATTTCGGCACTGGTGCCAGCATGGGCCCAGATAAACCGTGTGTGCGGATGATTACGCAGCGGCTCTTCGATTTCCTTCAGGTACAGCGGATTCTTCTCACGCTTGGAGGTGATGTTGGAATGCAGCATCACCGGCAGATCGTTTTCGGCGGCCAGGTGATAGATGCGGGTCATGGCTTCGTTGTTGGCGCGCGGCGTGTCGCCGGAGGTCAGCGCGGTAAGGTCGTCGTGGCGAGTGAAGACTTCGCCGATGCCCTGCCACAAGCCGGGATACAGATCGAGCATGCGCTGGATGTGCGCGGCGGAGTTCTTGTCGTTGGGGTTGAAGCCTGAAAGAAACGGGTGAAAGTACTGGCGTTGCTCCGGTGCGAGTTTCTGCACCGCGTCGGCGACGATCACGTCAGTCGCGCTGTACCAATAGGCATCGGCGTCATCGCCGGCGTAGTAACGCGGGCGCTTCGGCTCGTCTTCGTGCCATTTCTTCGCCACGGGAATGCCGGAAATCATCACGTGCTCAATGGAGTTTTCCTTCATGGCCGTCAGCAATTTCGGCATGCCGGCGGTTTCCTGGAAAAAATCCACGTAATGAAGGTGCGCGTCACTGTAGGTGTAGTCCCGGGCACTGGCGACACCGGTAAAAACCATCAGGCAGGCAAGACTCAAACGAAACACGGACACAAGCATTCTCCAACAGACAGGCATAGCCTAGACCCTCGCCGGGCAACGAGGGTTCACCCGGCAAGAAAGTGGAACGTGCCTGTGTGGGAATGCTCTATACCTGCAAGGTCTTTTTTGATCGAATCCCTTTTCCTACAGCTTGCGAGGTTCACATGACCGTTACCGTCAATACCGTGTCCGCCGAAGGTTTTCGCCACACCGTACAGATCGATGAGCACGAGCTGTTTGCCGATGTCCCGACGACTGCCGGCGGCGAGGGCTCGGCTCCGGAGCCGCACGATTACTTCGACGCCGCCCTCGGCGCCTGCAAGGCCCTGACCCTGAAGCTGTACGCGAAGAAAAAGGACATCCCGCTGACCGGCGTCGGCGTTGAGGTCAAGCGCGACAACAGCCAGGAACAGAAAGGCAAATACGCCCTGCACGTGACCCTCACCCTCAAGGGCGTGCTCACCGATGCCCAGCGCGAAGAACTGCTGCGTGTTGCCGATCGCTGCCCGATCCACAAGCTGATGACCACCAGCGAAGTCACCATCGAAACCCACGCACCAGTCGGCTTCGACAGCCAGTAATCACCCCGATGACACCGGCGGGTTATGCTCCACGCATCACCCGCCAAGCCTGGAATGGACCATGGACACCCAACCCCTGATCATCCGCCCGCGCGCCGAAGACGTCGAAGGCCAGCCGATTCTGCGCCCGCTGCCGTCAGCCAAATGCCGCAGCGTCGGGCCTTTCGTGTTTTTCGACCACATGCTCGAAACGGTTTATCCGGCGGGCAAAGGCATGAACATCCGACAGCACCCGCACATCGGTCTGTCGACCCTCACGTATTTGTTCGACGGGCAGATCCAGCACAAGGACAGCCTGGGTTCAGATCAGGTGGTCAGCGCCGGCGATGTCAGCTGGATGACCGCCGGCACGGCGATCGCTCACGTCGAGCGCACGCCCGACCCGCTATGGGAACAAAGATTCAAGATGCACGGCCTGCAAATCTGGCTCGCCTCGCCCAAGGATCACGAACAAGGCCCGGGGCATTACAGCCACCACCCGGCCGCGACCTTGCCGGTCAGCGATAACCTCGGCGTGCAGATCCGCATGATCGCCGGGTCAGGCTTTTGCCTGGAATCACCGGTGCCAGTGCTTTCTCCTACGCTCTATGCCGAACTGAAGATGCAGACCGCGACCACACTGCTGATCCCAACCGAGCATGAAGAGCGGGCGCTGTATGTGTTGAGCGGTGATGTGCAACTGAATGGCGAGACGGTGGAACCCCATGCGCTGGTGGTGTTGCCGGCCGGGGAAGAGATGAGCCTGTTTGCCGAGAGCGACAGCCACGCGATGTTGTTCGGCGGTGCGCCACTGGACGGGCCACGACGGATCAACTGGAATTTTGTCGCGAGCGATCCGGCGGCGATCGATGAGGCGCGGCGCAAGTGGGCGGCCGGGGACTGGCCGACGGTGCCGGGGGAAGTCGAGCGGATTGAATTGCCGCGTTAAACCGCCTGCCCTCACCCCAGCCCTCTCCCAGGGGGAGAGGGAGCCGACCGAGGTGTCTTGCGTCATACATCGACCTGAAAAAATCATGTCGATTATGGATTCAACACAGCCATTTCAGGTCGGCGTAATACCTGAGCATCCCCCGATCAGTCCCCTCTCCCTTCGGGAGAGGGTTAGGCGGGCGGCGTTCCGATGAGGGGCTTTTGCTCTTAGGCTTTTGCTCCTCAGGCTTCAGCCCTTGAACACTTCCTCCAGCAAATCATGCATCGACTTGAACGCCCGCGCTGCGGTCTTCGCGTCGTACATCATCTTGCCCGGCACATTCGCGTGCGGATCGGTGAACGAGTGCACCGCGCCGCCGTAGCTCAGCAACTGCCAGTCCACACCGGCGGCGTTCATCTCGTCCTCGAATGCCGGCAACTGCTCTTTCGGCACCAGCGGATCGGAAGCACCGTGCAGCACCAGCACCGAGCCCTTGATGTTTTTCGCATCCGCCGGGTTCGGCGAATCCAGTGTGCCGTGGAACGACACAGCCGCTTTCACCGCTGCACCGGTGCGGGCCAGATCCAGCGCACAGCAGCCGCCGAAGCAGAAACCGAATACCGCCAGTTTCGAGGTATCGACCGCCGCCTCGCCCTGCTTCTGCAATTGTTCGAACGCGGCCTGCATACGCTTGCGCAGCAGCGCGCGGTCATTCTTCAGCGGCATCATTGCCGCACCGGCCTGATCGGCATTCTGCGGACGCACAGTCTGGCCGTAGACGTCAGCGATCAGCACCACATAACCCTTGGCCGCCACCGATTTGGCGATCTCTTCAGCGCCAGCGCTGACACCCATCCAGTTCGGCGCCATCAGCAGACCCGGACGCGCGCCTTTGTGCTCGGCGTCGAACGCCAGGCGACCTTCATAAGGCTGGCCGTCAATCTGATAGACCACGGAACGTACAGTGACTTGGCTCATTTCTGACTCCTGATTGGTTGAACACCAGAATGAAAAAACCCGCCGAAGCGGGTTTTTCTACCGTTTGATCAAGCGGACAGCTCGACCAGCAGCTTGTTCAGGCGGCTCACGTAAGCGGCCGGGTCTTTCAAGCTGTCGCCAGCCGCCAGCGCGGCCTGGTCGAAGAGGATGTGCGACAGGTCGCCAAAACGCTCTTCGCTGGTTTCGTTGTCGAGCTTCGCGATCAGCGGGTGGCTCGGGTTGAATTCGAAGATCGGCTTCGAATCCGGCACCTTCTGCCCGCTGGCCTCGAGGATCTGACGCATTTGCAGACCCAGGTCCTGCTCGCCGATGGCCAGAATGGCCGGCGAATCGGTCAGGCGATGGGAAACCCGGACTTCGGCAACGGAGTCGCCCAGTGCGGTTTTCAGACGCTCGACCAGACCCTCTTTCGACTTGGCGACTTCTTCTGCGGCCTTCTTGTCCTCTTCCGAGTCCAGGTTGCCCAGGTCCAGGTCACCGCGCGCGACGTCGACAAAGCTCTTGCCGTCGAACTCGCTGAGGTAGCTCATCAACCACTCGTCGATGCGGTCGGTCAGCAGCAGCACTTCGATGCCTTTCTTGCGGAAGACTTCCAGGTGCGGGCTGTTCTTGACCTGCGCGTAGGTTTCGCCGGTGAGGTAGTAGATCTTGTCCTGACCTTCCTTGGCGCGCGCCAGGTACTCGGCCAGACCGACGATCTGCTCGCCGTCGTCGCCATGGGTCGATGCGAAACGCAGCAGACCGGCGATTTTTTCCTTGTTGGCGAAATCTTCTGCCGGGCCTTCTTTCATGACCTGACCGAAGTTTTTCCAGAAGCCCTTGTATTGCTCAGGCTCGTTCTTCGCCAGTTTTTCCAGCATGTCCAGCACGCGCTTGGTCAGCGCCGACTTCATCGAGTCGATGATCGGGTCTTTCTGCAGGATTTCCCGCGACACGTTCAGCGACAGGTCGTTGGAATCGACCACGCCCTTGATGAAGCGCAGGTAAAGCGGCAGGAACGACTCGGCCTGATCCATCACGAACACGCGCTGTACGTACAGCTTCAGGCCTTTCGGCGCTTCACGCTGGTACAGATCGAACGGTGCGCGGGCCGGCACGTACAGCAGCGAGCTGTACTCGAGCTTGCCTTCAACCTTGTTGTGGCTCCACGACAGCGGGTTTTCGAAGTCGTGGGCGATGTGTTTGTAGAACTCCTGGTATTCCTCGTCCTTCACTTCGGTGCGAGGACGGGTCCACAGGGCGCTGGCGCGGTTGACGGTTTCCCATTCAACTTCAGGCTTCTCTTCGCCTTCGGCAGCGGCCACTTCTTTCGGCAGCTCGATCGGCAGAGCAATGTGGTCGGAGTACTTCTTGATGATGTTGCGCAGACGCCAGCCATCGGCGAACTCGTCTTCACCGGATTTCAGGTGCAGGACGATGCGGGTGCCGCGCTCCGGCTTGTCGATGGTGGCGACTTCGAATTCGCCCTCGCCTTTCGACGACCAGTGCACGCCTTCGCTGGCGTCGGTGCCGGCGCGACGGCTGTACACGTCAACTTTGTCAGCGACGATGAAGGCCGAGTAGAAACCGACACCGAACTGACCGATCAGGTGCGAATCCTTCTTCTGATCGCCGGACAGGTTTTTCATGAAATCGGCAGTGCCGGATTTGGCGATGGTCCCCAGGTGGGCGATCACATCGTAGCGGCTCATGCCGATGCCGTTGTCTTCGAGGGTGACGGTCTTGGCGTCCTTGTCGAAGCTCACACGGATTTTCAGTTCAGCGCCACCTTCGAGCAACTCAGGCTTGGCCAGGGCTTCGAAGCGCAATTTGTCGACGGCGTCGGAGGCGTTCGAGATCAATTCGCGAAGGAAGATTTCCTTGTTGGAATACAGCGAATGGATCATGAGGTGCAGCAGTTGCTTCACCTCGGTCTGGAAGCCCAGGGTTTCCTTTTGAGTTTCCACACTCATGGTCATCAAACTCCAATCAGATGGCATTGGCCGCGACCTTGCTGGTCGGCGGCGGGTTGTTCTGTGAGTTGGGGGCGTGCTTCAGGATTTCAAGGGCTCATCGATTTTGAAGTGCGCGCGGGCGGTAGCAATTGGTTCGCTTTCGGTGCTTTGCCAGGCCGTGACCGCGACGTTGGCCACCCGCCGGCCCTGACGGCAGACCTGACACCGGGCCCACGTATCGCGAAACTGCCCGGCCCGCAGGTAATCGAGGGAGAAATCGATAATCTTCGGCACACCCGGCGCGCCGGTGAAAATCAGCAGGTGCAGGGCCGCAGACAACTCCATGAACCCGGCAATCACCCCGCCGTGGATCGCCGGCAATAGAGGGTTACCAATGTTGTCCTTGTTGGCCGGCAGCTTGAACAGCAAGTCATCACCGACCCGCGAACACTCGACGCCGATGAGTCCGGCGTAGGGGATCAGCTTCAGCAGCGGCGCGTAGTCACCCTTCTCGTGCGCTTCTTGCAGTTGCTGCTTGAAATCATCGCTCATGGGTTTTCTCCCTTGATCGCGCCACCAAAGCCCCTGGTGCCTTTAAGGCCCTTGCCCATGCGCATGAAGGTGCCGACGACGTGGGCAATCGGTTGCTCGGGATCATCCTGATAGGCGAAGCCGCGAGCGAAGATCACATCGGTGGTGACTCGATAGCATTGGGCAAAGCCATACACGTCTTTATGCGGCTCGGCAGCGTGCATGTAGTCGATGCGCAGATCGAGGGTCGGGCAGACTTCGAATTCCGGCAGGACGCACAGGGTCGACATGCCGCACGCGGTATCCATCAACGAGGTGATTGCCCCGCCGTGGATGACGCCGGTCAGCGGGTTGCCAACGATTTGCTCACTGTACGGCAGCACCACCGTCAGGCCTTCGCTACTTGCGCTGTGCACCTTCAATCCCAGCACCTGACAGTGGCGCAAGGCCGAGAGAAACCGTGTCGCACGCTCAAAAACGGGGTTTTCGGCCATTTGATAATTACTCTTGTTAGTCGCTATTCCCGGTAGTGGAAAGAACAGCAAAAGTTCCATTGCAAAACAAACTTATATATCTGTGAGAAATGAGGAACTTAACCCTTGGGCCTGAGCTCTTAAGGCCAGTAGTTATTTTCCATAAGGAGAAACACCCCATGCGTAAGACTTTAGCTATTGCCTTGATGTTGACCGCTTCCCTCGGTCTCGCTGCCTGCGATAAAAAATCCGAGGACAAAGCTCAAGATGCCAACCAACATGCTGAACAAGCTCAGCAAGACATGAACAAAGCTCAGGATAAAGTGAACGACGCAGCGAAAGAAAACGCCGAAGCTGCCAAAGCTCAGGCCGAATCGAACGCTGCAGCGCAAGAAGAAGCCGCCAAGAAGCAATAAGCCGCTTCTGGCTGGCAAAAAAGAAAACCCGCCAAGTGCGGGTTTTCTTTTGCCTGTCATTTTTTGCCAATGCCGTCTTAGAGCAAGACAGTTCTAAAAGTCGGACTAATCATCAACAACAATGAACACACTAAGCCGACCAGCCAGACCAGACTGCGCAGCGTGGGAATATCCGCCAGGTAAAACCACAAATAGAAAATCCGCGAGATCACGAAGATGATCGCCAATGTATCGATCAGCCATCCCGCCGTCTGCGTGGTATGCGCCATCAGCACGCCAACCGCAAACAGAATGAACGCTTCGATGCTGTTCTGATGTGCCGCCAGCGCCCGGGCCCCGTAACCGGTGAGTTGCGACTGTTGCTGACGTGGCAGGTGGTTGTTGTAACCACCCTGCTCTTTCATGGCCTTGCCGACCGGCATCCGCGCCACGTAGATCAACAATGCACTGATAAACACACACCAGAACGGAATACTCATCAAGCAGCCTCTTTGTTCGCTTCGGGCATTGGCGCCTCTGTAGGGGTATAGACCATTACATCGAGCACGTCGGAATGAAACTCCCGGCGATACAACACCAGCACCACGCCTGCGCTCATCAACATGAACAGCCACGGGCTGACGAACCACGCCAGCATGCTCATGCCGAAGTAATAGGAACGCAGACCGAAGTTGAACTGGTTGGCCGCCATCGAAATCACTCGAGCCGCCCGCGAGGCGAACGCCTTGCGCTCCTGCTCCGAGACTTGCCGCTCACCGATCATGGGGGCCGAGCCGACCAGAATGGCGGCGAAATTGTATTGGCGCATGCACCAGCTGAAGGTGAAGAAGGCGTAAACGAACACCAGCGCCAGGCACAGCAACTTGATCTCCGACATGCCCTGCGAGGCCTGTTGCACCATCGGAATGTCCGCCAACAGCGACACCGCGCGCTCGGACGCGCCAAGCACGGTCAGAATGCCCGCCAGGATAATCAGCGTGCTGGAGGCGAAGAAAGAGGCGTTGCGCTCAAGGTTGCCGATCACGCTGGCGTCGGCGATGCGGTTGTCACGCAGCAGCATGCGGCGCATCCAGTCTTCGCGATACAGGTGCAGCACGCTGGCCAGGCACGCGGTGTCACGGGCCTTCCAGGTGGCATAACGGGTGTAACCGCCCCAGCAGATGACAAACCAGAGCGCGGCCAGCAGGTGGATCAGGTTGGCTTGGATGAACGACATGCAATTCCCTGTGATGAAGATTTCGGCTCCCCTTCGACGTTAGTCGAGGGAAAAAGACACTGCCTGAAGCCCATAAAAAATGCCCCGTATCGATTGATACGGGGCATTTCTGTTTAATCGCTCGGCAGCCGCTTGTGGCGGCCCGGCAATCTTAGGCGAGTGCTTCGGCGCGCTTGCCCAGCAGGCGATCGCAAACCACAGCAACCACCAGGGTCATCACGCACGGCACCAACCACGCCAGACCTTGCTCGCTCAGCGGCAGGTGGGCCAGTTGCGATGGCATCCAGTCAGCCAGACCGGCGCCTTTCAACGCATCGATGGTGCCGAACACGAACGACACCAGCATCACCGGACCCATGATGCGGCTCTGCTCATGCCAGAAGGCAGCGCAGAAGCTCAGGGCCACGAGCACGATGCACGGCGGATAGATCGCGGTCAGCACCGGGATCGAGAACGCGATCAGCTTGGTCAGGCCCAGGTTGGACACCAGCAGCGAGAACGCCGCCAGGATGATCACCAGGGTCTTGTACGACAGCGGCAGTACGCGGCTGAAGTATTCGGCACAGGCGCAGGTCAGGCCAACCGCCGTCACCAGGCAAGCCAGGGAAATCAGCACAGCGAGGAAGCCACTCCCCAGCGAGCCGAAGGTGTGTTGCACGTAAGCGTGCAGCACCGCGGCGCCGTTGGTCGCGCCCGCCGCCACTTCATGGCTGCCGGAACCCAGACGGAACAGGCTGACATACACCAGCGCCAGACCGACACCGGCAATCAGCCCGGCGATGATCGCGTAACGAGTGATCAGCGCCGGCGACTCTACGCCACGGGAGCGGATCGCGTTGACGATGACGATGCCGAACACCAGCGCGCCGAGGGTATCCATTGTCAGGTAACCATTGATGAACCCTTGGGAGAACGGTGCCGCAACGTATTCCGGAGTGGCCACGCCGATATCACCGGCCGGCAGTGCGAACGCGGCGATGCCGAGCACGGCCAGGGCGATGATCTTCAGGGGGGCGAGGAAGCGACCGACGGTATCCAGTAGACGCCCAGGGTAGAGCGAAATGAAGAACACCAGCAGGAAGTACACCGAACTGTAGAGGAACAGTGCCAGCGGGCTTTCGCCGGTCAGCGGCGCCAGACCCACTTCAAAGGAAACGGTCGCGGTACGCGGAGTGGCGAACAACGGGCCGACCGCGAGATAACACGCTGCAGCCAGCACGCCACCGGCGATCTTGCCGATCGGGCTGCTCAGGGCGTCCATGGCGCCACCGACCTTGGCCAGTGCAACCACGGTGACCACGGGCAAACCGACCGCCGTGATCAGGAAGCCCAGCGCCGCCATCCAGACGTTGGGTCCGGACTGCAAACCGACGATAGGCGGGAAGATGATGTTGCCGGCCCCGACGAACAGGGCGAATGTCATAAAGCCAAGTGCCAGGATGTCCTGACCTTTCAAAACTTTCATTAAGGAAATACCACACTACTGAATCGGAATTTAGAGGGGGATTTCCCTGTGGGGTTAGGGAAATGCTGTCAATCCGTATAAGACTGACCCGTTTAGCGCGTTGCATGCCTTGTGGGCGGCAGACGCAAAAATGGCTGCTAGCCTAACGAATTTGCCTGACAAACGCACTGTTAGAGGGCGAACTATCCGATACGCGACGTTTCTGTGTCGCGTTTTTGCATGTTATTGGGTGAGTGCTTATAAATTGCCATCGTCAATCCAAACGCCAGAAACGACAAAGGCCACCCGAAGGTGGCCTTTGTTGCTGGAGCAGAGAAGTCAGCCGAAGCTTACTTCTTCACTTCCCAGCCAGTCAGCTCGGCCAGGGCCTTGCCGATGTCTGCCAGCGAACGCACGGTTTTCACGCCTGCGTCTTGCAGAGCAGCGAACTTCTCGTCTGCAGTGCCTTTGCCGCCGGAGATGATTGCGCCAGCATGGCCCATGCGCTTGCCCGGAGGAGCAGTCACACCAGCGATGTAGGAAACAACCGGCTTGGTCACGTGTGCCTTGATGTAGGCAGCCGCTTCTTCTTCAGCCGAACCGCCGATCTCGCCGATCATTACGATCGCTTCGGTCTTCGGGTCTTCCTGGAACAGCTTCAGGATGTCGATGAAGTTCGAACCCGGGATCGGGTCACCACCGATGCCGACGCAAGTCGACTGACCGAAACCGGCGTCAGTAGTCTGCTTCACAGCTTCGTAGGTCAGGGTGCCGGAACGGGAAACGATACCGACCTTGCCTGGCAAGTGAATGTGACCTGGCATGATGCCGATCTTGCATTCGCCTGGGGTGATCACGCCTGGGCAGTTAGGGCCGATCAGGGTAACACCCAGCTCGTCGCACTTAACTTTGGCGTCCAGCATGTCCAGGGTAGGAATGCCTTCGGTGATGCAGACGATCAGCTTGATGCCGCCGAAAGCAGCTTCCAGGATCGAGTCCTTGCAGAAAGGAGCCGGAACGTAGATCACGCTGGCGGTGGCGCCAGTGGCTTCTACAGCTTCTTTCACGGTGTTGAACACAGGCAGGTTCAGGTGAGTGGTGCCACCTTTGCCTGGAGTCACGCCGCCAACCATTTTGGTGCCGTAGGCAATGGCTTGTTCGGAGTGGAAAGTACCCTGCGCACCGGTGAAGCCCTGGCAGATTACTTTGGTGTCTTTATTGATCAGGACGCTCATTACTTGCCCTCCGCAGCTTTAACGACTTGTTGAGCAGCGTCGGTCAGGCTGGTAGCAGCGATGATGTTCAAACCGCTTTCTGCCAGTACTTTAGCGCCCAGTTCAGCGTTGTTGCCTTCAAGACGAACAACAACCGGGATTTTCACGCCGACTTCTTTCACTGCACCGATGATGCCTTCGGCAATCATGTCGCAACGAACGATGCCGCCGAAGATGTTAACCAGTACTGCTGCGACATTGCTGTCGGACAGAATGATTTTGAAAGCTTCGGTTACGCGTTCTTTGGTAGCACCACCACCTACGTCGAGGAAGTTGGCTGGCTTGCCGCCGTGCAGGTTGACGATGTCCATGGTACCCATGGCCAGGCCGGCACCGTTCACCATGCAGCCGATGTTGCCTTCCAGCGCTACGTAGTTCAGTTCGAACTTGGCAGCGTGCGCTTCGCGCGGATCGTCCTGCGACGGATCGTGGAAAGTCTTCAGCTTAGGCTGACGGTACATTGCGTTGGCGTCGATGTTGATCTTGGCATCCAGGCAGTGCAGATCGCCATCAGCCTTGATCACCAGCGGGTTCACTTCCAGCAGAGCCAGGTCGTGATCCTTGAACAGCTTGGCCAGACCTACGAAGATCTTGGCGAACTGAGCAACCTGCTTGCCTTCCAGACCCAGCTGGAATGCCAGCTCGCGACCCTGGAATGGCTGAGCGCCAACCAGTGGATCGATGGTGGCTTTCAGAATTTTTTCTGGAGTGTCGTGAGCGATTTTCTCGATGTCCACGCCACCTTCGGTGGAAGCCATGAACACGATGCGACGGCTCGAACGGTCAACGACAGCGCCCAGGTACAGCTCTTTAGCGATATCAGTGCACGATTCAACCAGGATCTTGGTGACTGGCTGGCCGTTGGCGTCAGTCTGGTAAGTCACCAGACGCTTGCCCAGCCACTGCTGTGCGAAGGCTTTGGCGTCTTCTTTGCTGCGAACCAGCTTGACGCCGCCCGCTTTACCGCGACCACCGGCGTGAACCTGGGCTTTGACAACCCACTCGTTGCCGCCGATTTTGTCGCAAGCTTCTGCTGCTGCTTCCGGGGTGTCTACTGCGAAACCAGTGGAAACTGGCAGGCCGTATTCAGCGAACAGCTGCTTACCCTGATACTCGTGAAGATTCATGCTTTTTACCGTCTTCGTTAGGTACTGCGCATTCGGCGCTGCGCTCTTTATGAGTGCCGCGCCACCTGTGACTGCTGCTTGCGTAGCCTTTCCGGATACCCGGTGCAGCTACGCAAGGCTGCGTCCAGCGGACATTCCGCGGTGAGTCTTGCACGCAAGGCTCACGACGGGCCGTACCGCCGTGGTTTCTTATTGTGTGTCTTAACGCTTCTTGCGGTTGGCAATGTGGATGGCGCCGCCATTCACTGCCAAAGCTGCTTCGTGCAAGGCTTCAGACAGGGTCGGATGGGAGAAAACCATCATGCCCAGGTCTTCAGCGCTGGTGCCGAATTCCATACCGATCGCGCCCTGCTGAACCAGTTCTGCAGCGCTCGGGCCAATCACGTGCACGCCCAATACGCGGTCAGTCTTGGCATCGGCGATGACCTTGACGAAACCACCGGTATCGTTGGCGGCCATGGCACGGCCGGATGCTGCGAACGGGAAGGTGCCGACGTTAACTTCAACGCCTTCAGCTTTCAAGGCCTGCTCGGTTTTACCGACCCATGCGATTTCCGGGTGAGTATAAATAACCGAAGGGATCAGGTCATAGTTCATCTGGGCCTTGTGACCCTTGATGCGCTCGACAACCATGATGCCCTCTTCCGAGGCCTTGTGAGCCAGCATCATGCCGCGAACCACGTCACCGATGGCGTAAACGCCCGGTACGGTGGTGGCGCAGTGATCGTCAACGTGCACGAAACCGCGCTCGTCCAGGGTCACGCCGCTGTCGGCAGCCAGCAGATCAGTGGTCACCGGACGGCGACCAACGGCTACGATCAGCTTGTCGAAAGTGATGGTCTGTTCGCCGTTGGCATCGGTGTAGTTCACAACGACTTCGTCGCCGTTCACTTTCGAGCCGGTTACGCGAGCGCCCAGTTTGATGTCCAGACCCTGTTTGGTCAGGGTTTTCAGCGCTTCCTTGGAAACAGCGGTGTCCGCTGCCATCAGGAAGGTGTCCAGTGCTTCCAGAACAACCACTTCGGAGCCCAGACGCGACCATACCGAACCCAGTTCCAGACCGATCACGCCAGCGCCGATCACGCCCAGACGCTTGGGAACGGTCTGGAATTCCAGAGCGCCGGTCGAATCGACGATGACTTTCTGATCGACCGGAGCCGGTGGAATATCGATCGGACGCGAGCCTGGAGCCAGGATGACGTTTTCGGCTTCGATGACTTCAACCGAGCCGTCCGGCTTGGTGACTTCGACTTTCTTGCCGGCCAGCAGTTTGCCGTGGCCCTGGATCGAAGTAACGCCGTTGGCCTTGAACAGGGTGGCAACACCGCCGGTCAGGTTCTTGACGATGCCAGCCTTGCGGCCAACCATCGCAGCGACGTCCATTTTGACTTCGCCGGTCGAGATACCGTGGACGTTGAAGCTTTCTTTCGCTTCCTTGTATTTCCAGGAGCTGTCCAGCAGCGCCTTGGAAGGAATGCAGCCTACGTTCAGGCAGGTGCCGCCCAGGGCTTGCTTGCCTTCAGCATCGGTGTACTTCTCGATGCAGGCAGTGCTCAGGCCGAGTTGCGCGGCCTTGATAGCTGCCACGTAGCCGCCAGGGCCCGCACCGATCACTACTACGTCAAATTTCTGCGACATTCAAAAAATCCTCTTTAGCGAAAAGCTTCAAGCCGCGCGCTGCAAGCCAGGCTGCGTTTTCCCGCAGCTTGAAGCTTGCAGCGCGTGACTGCTTCTATCAGATATCCAGCAACAGACGAGCCGGATCTTCCAGCAGGTTCTTGATGGTCACCAGGAAGGTTACAGCTTCTTTGCCATCGATCAGACGGTGATCGTAGGACAGTGCCAGGTACATCATCGGACGGATCACGACCTGACCGTTGATGGCCATCGGACGCTGGATGATGTTGTGCATGCCCAGAATCGCTGCCTGCGGCGGGTTGACGATCGGGGTCGACATCATCGAACCGAAGGTACCACCGTTGGTGATGGTGAAGGTACCGCCGGTCATTTCGTCCATCGACAGTTTGCCGTCACGGGCTTTCTTGCCGAAGGTGGCGATGCCGCCTTCGATTTCAGCCAGGCTCATGTGTTCGGCGTTACGCAGAACCGGAACCACCAGGCCACGGTCGCTGGAAACAGCGACGCCGATGTCGGCATAACCGTGGTAAACGATGTCGTTGCCGTCGATCGAAGCGTTGACAGCCGGGAAGCGTTTCAGCGCTTCGGTGGCAGCCTTCACGAAGAACGACATGAAGCCCAGGCGCACGCCGTTGTGGGACTTCTCGAACAGGTCCTTGTACTTCGAACGCAGGGCCATGACTTCGGTCATGTCGACTTCGTTGAAAGTGGTCAGCATCGCCATGTTCGATTGAGCTTCAACCAGACGCTTGGCAACGGTGGCACGAACGCGGGTCATCGGAACGCGCTTCTCGATGCGGTCGCCAGCGGCGAACACAGGAGCGGCGGCGGCCGGAGCAGCAGCCTTGGCAGGCGCGGCAGCCGGAGCGGCTTTCTTGGCAGCAACGGCTGCAACCACGTCTTCCTTGGTCACGCGACCGCCTTTGCCGGTGCCGGCAACGGAAGCGATGTTGATGCCGTTCTCTTCAGCCAGCTTGCGCGCGGCAGGAGCTGCGATCGGGTCGTCTTCGCCATCAGCAGCTGGAGCAGCGGCAGCAGCGGCCGGAGCAGCAGCGGCAGCCGGAGCGGCAGCAGCAGCGCCGCCTTCAACGATGGAGCCCAGGACTTCGTCGGACAGGACGGTTTCGCCCTCGCCCTTGACGATTGCGCCCAGCACGCCGTCGGCGGTAGCCAGCACTTCCAGTACGACTTTGTCGGTTTCGATGTCGACGATCAGTTCGTCACGCTTGACGGCGTCGCCCGGTTGTTTGTGCCAGGTGGCAACGGTGCCATCGGCAACCGATTCCGGGAAAGTGGGGGCTTTGATCTCGATAGCCATTATCTGTGGTTCCTTAAATTCGGTTTCAGGTGCGCGAAGGCGTTAAACGGTAAACGCGGCTTGCAGCAGTTGTTCCTGCTGCTCGGCGTGCATCGATGCGTAACCACATGCAGGTGCAGCAGAAGCCTCACGGCCCGCGTACTCGAGTACGAGAGATTTGTTGAGGTTGCTGATGCTGCGACGCAGGTGGTGCTGGCTGCAGTACCAGGCGCCCTGGTTCATCGGCTCTTCCTGACACCACACGGCCGCTTTGGCATTGGTGTAAGGAGCCAGGACTTCTTTCAAGTCGTCCTCAGGGAACGGGTACAGCTGCTCGATACGCACGATGGCGATATCTTCGCGGCCTTCGGCACGACGTTTTTCCAGCAGGTCGTAGTAGACCTTGCCGCTGCACAGAACAACGCGCTCGACCTTTTTCGGGTCCAGTGCATCGATTTCCGGGATAACGGTCTGGAACGAACCTTCGGCCAGATCTTCCAGGGTCGAGATGGCCAGCTTGTGGCGCAGCAGCGACTTTGGAGTCAGAACGACCAATGGCTTGCGCAGCGGGCGAATCACCTGACGGCGCAGCAAGTGGTAGATCTGGGCCGGAGTGGTCGGCATGCACACCTGAATGTTGTGCTCGGCGCACAGCTGCAGGTAACGCTCAAGACGCGCCGAGCTGTGCTCAGGGCCCTGACCTTCGTAGCCGTGTGGCAGCAGCATGGTCAGACCGCAGAGACGGCCCCACTTGTGCTCGCCGCTGGTGATGAACTGGTCGATAACGACCTGTGCACCGTTGGCGAAGTCGCCGAACTGGGCTTCCCAGATCACCAGCGCGTTTGGCGTGGTGGTCGAGTAACCGTATTCGAACGCCAGTACGGCTTCTTCCGACAGGAACGAGTCGTACAGGTCGAAGCGTGGCTGACCTTCATAAAGATGCTTGAGCGGAATGTAGGTACCGGCATCTTTCTGGTTGTGCAGCACAGCGTGACGGTGCGAGAACGTACCGCGGCCGATGTCCTGACCGGTCATGCGGATCGGGTGACCTTCGAACGCCAGGGTCGCGTACGCCATGGTTTCGGCGTAACCCCAGTTGATCGGCAGGCCGCCGGCTTGCATCTTCTGACGGTCTTCGTAGATCTTCGCGACCTGACGCTGAACCACGAAGCCTTCCGGAATTTCCAGCAGCTTGGCGGACAGTTCCTGCAGGGTCTTGAGGTCGAAACGAGTGTCGTGACGCGCAGTCCAGGCGTGACCCAGATACGGACGCCAGTCCACGAACAGCTCTTTGTTCGGCTCTTTGACCAGCGATTTCACTACGTGCAGACCGTTGTCCAGCGCGTTGCGGTATTCGTCGACTTTCGCCTGAACACGCTCTGCGTCCAGCACACCGCCCTGGGTCAGACGATCAGCGTACAGCTCACGGGTGGTGCGCTGCTTGGTGATCTGCTGATACATCAGAGGCTGGGTGCCGCTTGGCTCGTCGGCCTCGTTGTGGCCGCGACGACGGTAGCAGACCAGGTCGATCACCACGTCACGCTTGAACTGCATGCGGTAGTCGATGGCCAGCTGGGTCACGAACAACACGGCTTCCGGATCATCACCATTCACATGGAGGATCGGCGCCTGGATCATTTTCGCAACGTCGGTCGCGTACTCGGTGGAACGCGAGTCCAGCGGGTTGCTGATGGTGAAACCAACCTGGTTGTTGATCACGATGTGCACGGTACCGCCGGTCTTGAAACCGCGGGTCTGCGACATCTGGAAGGTTTCCATCACCACGCCTTGACCGGCGAATGCCGCGTCACCGTGGATGGAGATCGGCAGAACCTTCTCACCGGTCGGGTCGTTGCGACGATCCTGACGGGCGCGAACCGAACCCTCGACCACCGGGGAAACGATTTCCAGGTGGGACGGGTTGAACGCCATGGCCAGGTGAACTTCACCGCCGGTGGTCATTACGTTGGACGAGAAGCCCTGGTGGTATTTAACGTCACCGGAACCCAGCTCGACCTTCTTCTTGCCTTCGAATTCGTCGAACAGCTCGCGCGGGTTCTTGCCGAAGGTGTTGACCAGAACGTTCAGACGGCCACGGTGGGCCATGCCGATGACGACTTCCTTGGTGCCGTAGGAACCGGAACGCTGGATCAGTTCGTCGAGCATCGGAATCAGGCTTTCGCCGCCTTCCAGACCGAAACGCTTGGTGCCCGGGTATTTGGTGCCCAGGTATTTTTCCAGGCCTTCACCGGCAGTCACGCGCTCGAGCAGGTGGCTCTTGATGTCCGCGGAGTATTCCGGACGGCCACGCACGCTTTCCAGACGCTGCTGGAACCACTGGCGCTGCTCGGAATCGGTGATGTGCGTAAATTCAGCGCCGATGGTGCGGCAATATGTCTGCTGCAACGCTTCGTGAATTTCGCGTAGGCTCGCTTCCTCTTTGCCGATGAACAGGTCGCCGGCACGGAAGGTCGTATCAAGATCGGCATTGGTCAAGCCGTAGTGATTGATCGACAGGTCTGCAGGTGCAGGACGCTGCCACAGCCCCAGCGGGTCAAGCTGGGCTGCCTGGTGGCCACGCATACGGTAGGCCTGGATCAATCGCAGCACTTCAACTTGCTTCTTCTCGTGCTCACTGCTCACGCTGCCGGCGGAAACCGGTTGGGCGCGGCGCTGGTTCTTTGCCAGCAGCACGAAATGATCGCGAATTGTGGAGTGCGAAACATCTGTGGCAGAGCTGCCGTCGGCAGGCAGCTTCTGAAAGTAGGTGCGCCACTCTTCTGGCACAGCGTTAGGGTCGTGCAGGTAGAGCTCGTAGAGCTCTTCCACATAGGCAGCGTTTCCACCTGAAAGGTAGGCGCTGTTCCACATGCGCTGCATCACGCTTTCTTGCATGCTTGGTCACCCTCGGTTAGGGGAACACCATCGGTGTCGACACCGAGCAAGCTTGCAGAAGTCCGAATGCAGCGACCAAAACAAGCCACTTAGGATCACACTGATAGTCCGGGTACCAGCCCGGATGCCCCTGCTTGTCTCATTTCTTCAAAATAAGAGCCGCAGCTTATGGCTGCTGCTCTGGTTATAGCCATGGCGCGGGTTGAAGCCCGCGCCTAAGCCCTCTACGGGTACAGCGGTTACAGCAGCTGAATCACACGCCGCTCGAAAGCAGCATGTTACGGATGTGACCGATGGCCTTAGTCGGGTTCAGGCCTTTCGGACATACGTTGACGCAGTTCATGATGCCCCGGCAGCGGAAGACGCTGAACGGGTCATCGAGGGACGCCAGACGCTCGGACGTCTTGGTATCACGGCTGTCTGCCAGGAAGCGGTACGCTTGCAGCAGGGCAGCTGGACCCAGGAACTTGTCCGGGTTCCACCAGAAGGACGGGCAAGAGGTCGAGCAGCAGGCGCACAGGATGCACTCGTACAGACCGTCGAGCTTTTCACGCTCTTCAGGGGACTGCAGACGCTCGATGGCCGGAGCCGGCGTGTCGTTCTGCAGGAATGGCTTAACCTTCTCGTATTGCTTGTAGAAGATGCTCATATCGACAACCAGGTCACGGATAACCGGCAAACCTGGCAGCGGACGAACGATCAGCTTGTTACCTTTTACGACAGCGGACAGCGGCGTGATGCACGCCAGGCCGTTCTTGCCGTTGATGTTCATGCCGTCGGAGCCGCAGACGCCTTCACGGCAGGAGCGACGATAGGAGAAACCTTCGTCCTGCTCTTTGATCAGGGCCAGCACGTCCAGCACCATCAGGTCTTTACCACCGGTATCGACCTGGAATTCCTGCATGAACGGCGCAGCGTCCTGATCAGGGTTGTAACGATAAACACTGACTTGCAACATGGCGGTCACCCTTAATAAGTCCGGACTTTAGGTTCGAAAGTCGGAACAGTCTTCGGCGAGAAGTTCACGGCACGCTTGGTGACGCGCTTGTCACCCGGGAAGTACAGGGTGTGGCACAGCCAGTTTTCGTCGTCACGATCTTCGAAGTCTTCACGGGCGTGAGCGCCGCGGGACTCTTTACGTACTTCGGCAGCGATGGCGGTAGCTTCAGCCACTTCCAGCAGGTTTTGCAGTTCCAGCGCTTCGATACGTGCAGTGTTGAACGCCTGCGACTTGTCGTTGATCTTCACATTCGCGATGCGCTTGCGCAGATCAGCCAGCTGGGCAATACCTTTCTGCATGTATTCGCCGGTACGGAATACACCGAAGTAGTTCTGCATGCAGCTTTGCAGCTCGCGACGCAGGGTAGCGACGTCTTCGCCGTCGGTACGATTGTTCAGGGCGTTCAGACGTGCCAGGGCAGCTTCGATGTCGGCTTCGGTAGCGTCGTCGTATTCGATGCCGTCGGTCAGCGCCTTCTCCAGGTGCAGGCCGGCAGCGCGGCCGAATACCACCAGGTCGAGCAGCGAGTTGCCGCCCAGACGGTTGGCGCCGTGAACCGATACGCAAGCCACTTCACCTACCGCGAACAGACCAGGAATGATCTGATCCACGCCCTCGGCGTCCTGGGTGATCGCCTGGCCGTGAATGTTGGTGGCAACGCCGCCCATCATGTAGTGGCAAGTCGGAACAACCGGAACCGGAGCAACCACCGGGTCAACGTGTGCGAAAGTCTTCGACAGTTCGCAGATGCCTGGCAGACGGCTGTGCAGCACTTCCTCGCCCAGGTGGTCGAGTTTGAGCATTACGTGGTCGCCATTCGGACCGCAACCGTTGCCGGCGATGATTTCCTTAACCATCGAACGGGCAACAACGTCACGACCGGCAAGGTCTTTGGCGTTCGGAGCATAACGCTCCATGAAACGCTCGCCGTGCTTGTTGATCAGGTAACCACCTTCACCACGGCAGCCTTCGGTAACCAGTACACCGGCGCCGGCGATGCCGGTCGGGTGGAACTGCCACATTTCGATGTCTTGTACCGGCACGCCAGCACGCAGAGCCATGCCGACGCCGTCACCGGTGTTGATCAGGGCATTGGTGGTGGATGCGTAGATACGACCTGCACCGCCGGTAGCCAGTACGGTGGCCTTGGCGCGGATGTAGGTGGTTTCGCCGGTTTCGATGCAGATCGCGATCACACCGACGAATTCGCCTTCCTGGTTTTTCACCAGGTCGACAGCGTAGTACTCGTTCAGGAACGTGGTACCGGCTTTCAGGTTGCCCTGATAAAGGGTGTGCAGCAGCGCGTGACCGGTACGGTCGGAAGCGGCGCAGGTACGGGCAGCCTGCCCGCCTTTACCGTAATCCTTCGACTGACCGCCGAACGGACGCTGGTAGATACGGCCTTGCTCGGTACGCGAGAACGGCAGACCCATGTGGTCCAGCTCGAAAACGGCAGCCGGGCCTTCCTGACACATGTATTCGATAGCGTCCTGGTCACCGATGTAGTCGGAACCCTTGACGGTATCGTACATGTGCCAGCGCCAGTCATCGTTCGGGTCGGCCGAAGCGATGGCGCAGGTGATGCCGCCCTGTGCGGACACAGTGTGCGAACGCGTCGGGAAAACCTTGGTGATCACGGCAGTCTTGTGACCGCCCTGTGCCAGTTGCAGCGCTGCGCGCATGCCGGCACCGCCGCCACCAATAATGATGGCGTCGAAAGAAATCGTTGGAATGTTAGCCATGAATCAGATACCCCAGAGAATCTGCACACCCCAGACGAAGTAAGCGAACATCGCGACGCCGCATACTGCCTGGAAAAGGAAACGTACTGCAGTCGCGGACTTGCCCAGCGCCATTGGCGTCAGGTAGTCGGTCGCGATGGTCCACATGCCGACCCAGGCGTGAGCGCCCAGGGCAACCAGTGCCAGCAGACTGAAGATACGCATTCCGTTGTGGGCGAACAGGCCGTGCCATTGGTCGTAGCCAATGCCCGGGTTCGCGACGAGGTAGCCGATCAGGAAGATGAAATAAGCCGCGAGAACGACCGCAGACACACGTTGTGCCATCCAGTCATAGAGGCCCGAACGCGAAAGGTTTGTAACGCTGGTTACCATATCCAAACTCCTGCCAGAACGATCAGCACCACGGAAACGGCGATGATCAGTTTCGAGCCCAGGCGGCCGCCTTCCAGCGTCTCACCGATGCCCATGTCCATGATCAAGTGGCGCACACCGGCAACCAGGTGATACAGAAGAGCGGACAGGAGGCCCCATGCTACGAACTTGGCCAGCGGGCTGGTCAAGCATGCCTTCACCTCGACATAACCTTCCTCGGAACCCAGGGATTTGCCCAATGCATAAAGCATGATGCCAAGGCCCAGGAAGAGGATGATGCCGGAAACACGGTGAAGAAACGACGTAACGCCGGTGATGGGGAGTTTGATGGTCCTTAGGTCTAGGTTTACAGGTCGTTGGCTTTTCACGGCTTTTTTTTCACACTGAAGAGCCCCTAACAATCAGGGCAAAGTTGTTGGGGAGTGCACTGGTCAGGTAACCACCACCCAGGGATGCGACCCCCAATGAAAGCAAGCCCAAAAGCCCTTGGCGGTCGGTCGCCGAGTATAGACAGTTAGGCTACTAATGACAACGCAATCGCCTACCCCCAATAGCGGATTGCACAAGTCGTATAAAAGGCGTAAATGGCAGGCAATTTCGAGGAAAAAGTACGGTTAAAGCCTTCTGGAGCAAGACTTTAGGCAAATTGACATTCGAATTTATCTCACTATAGTGGTGCGGGCCCTGCGTGGGGGGTCTGTCTGATGATTTCAAGCATAAATAGGAGGCCACATGGCTGACAAAAAAGCGCAGTTGATCATCGAGGGCGCAGCCCCCGTCGAGCTGCCCATTTTAACCGGCACCGTTGGTCCCGATGTTATCGATGTTCGGGGCCTGACGGCCACGGGCCGCTTCACTTTCGACCCCGGTTTCATGTCGACCGCTTCCTGCGAATCGAAGATCACCTATATCGACGGCGACAACGGCATCCTGCTGCACCGCGGCTACCCGATCGAACAGCTGGCTGAAAAGTCGGACTACCTGGAAACCTGCTACCTGCTGCTGAACGGCGAACTGCCGACTGCAGAGCAAAAGGCCCAGTTCGTCGGCACCGTGAAGAACCACACCATGGTTCACGAGCAGCTGAAAACCTTCTTCAACGGCTTCCGCCGTGACGCCCACCCGATGGCCGTCATGTGTGGCGTAGTCGGCGCCCTCTCGGCCTTCTACCACGACTCCCTCGACATCAATAACCCGCAGCATCGCGAAATCTCCGCGATCCGCCTGGTTGCCAAGATGCCGACCCTGGCCGCGATGGTTTACAAGTACTCCATGGGCCAACCCATGATGTACCCGCGCAACGACCTGTCGTACGCGGAAAACTTCCTGCACATGATGTTCAACACCCCGTGCGAGATCAAACCGATCAGCCCGGTACTCGCCAAGGCCATGGACCGGATCTTCATCCTCCACGCCGACCACGAGCAGAACGCTTCGACCTCCACCGTGCGTCTGGCGGGCTCCTCGGGTGCCAACCCGTTCGCCTGTATCGCCGCCGGCATCGCCGCACTGTGGGGCCCTGCCCACGGCGGTGCGAACGAAGCCGTGCTGACCATGCTCGATGAAATCGGCGATGTTTCGAACATCGACAAGTTCATCGCCAAGGCCAAGGACAAGAACGATCCGTTCAAGCTGATGGGCTTCGGTCACCGCGTCTACAAGAACCGCGACCCTCGCGCGACTGTAATGAAGCAGACCTGCGACGAAGTGTTGAAGGAACTGGGTATCCAGAACGATCCACAACTCGAACTGGCCATGCGCCTGGAAGAGATCGCCCTGACCGATCCGTACTTCATCGAACGCTCGCTGTACCCGAACGTCGACTTCTACTCGGGGATCATCCTCAAGGCGATCGGCATTCCGACCAGCATGTTCACTGTGATTTTCGCCCTGGCACGTACTGTCGGCTGGATTTCGCACTGGAAGGAAATGCTCTCCAGCCCGTACAAGATTGGCCGTCCGCGCCAGCTGTACACTGGCTACGAGTCGCGGGATATCACCAAGCTGGAAGACCGCAAATAAGGGCTGTCTTGCGATAGCGCCTTAAGTTGTATCGGAAACGGCCTCCATGAGAATGGGGGCCGTTTTTTTTGTGGTTTTTTATTGGGGGCATATCCGTTGCTTCGGGTGCTGCCGCTGGCGGTTTCGCTCTTACAGCGAGTCACTTTTGACAAACGCCTCAAAAGTAACCAAAAAGTCTACGCCCCGGCGTACGGCACTTCGCTTAGGCTCAGTGTTCCCTCGCTACGGTGTCCATCAGGGGGCATCGCCTACGGTTTGCTTCGCTGCACCTCCTCTCGATGTATGCGGCTTCGCCGCACGGCGCTGCGCGCCTCCCCCCTGATGGACACCTCCGCTCGGCCTGCCGAAGGGGCAAAAATCAAAAGCCGAAGCAAAAGCCAGATCAAGAGCCCCTCTCCCTAACCCTCTCAACCAGCCCCGCAGCAAAACCAAAGCCAAACACGCCCCGCCCCCCCCCACTCAAAACGATGAGCGTTAGCTCGAGTACCGCTTTTGATCGCAGGGCCCGTCGGCAGGCTGAGTGGAGGGATTGATCCGGGGGTGGGAGCGCAGCGACCGTGCGGCGCAGCCGCATGCATCGAGAGGAGGTGCAGCGAAGCAAACCGTAGGCGATGCCCCCGGATCAATCCCGGAGCGAAGGAACCCCGAGCCCCAGCGAGGGGCCGAACGCCGGGGCCCAAGACCTTTGGTTACTTTGGGGCGTTTGCCAAAGTGACCCGCCGTAAGGGCGGAACCCCAAGAAGCCGTTACCGCAGCAACGGATATACACCCAACCCCCAAGAACATCCGATAACCGCCCACAAAAAAAATGCCCCAATCTCTCGACCAGGGCATTTCCATTCAACTCAACCTACACAAAAAGCCTCAGTGCGAAACGGCCCCACTAGCCCCCAACCCCGTCTGCGAACGCACAAACTGCGGGAAGAACGCCGCACGCTCGTTCTCAGCCGCCGCCGACTTGTCGGTAACGGAGAAGAACCAGATCCCGATAAACGCAATGATCATCGAGAACAACGCAGGATACTCGTAAGGGAAAATCGCCTTCTCATGATGCAGAATCTGCACCCAGATGGTCGGGCCGAGGATCATCAGACCCACCGCACTCACCAGACCCAACCAGCCGCCAATCATCGCGCCACGGGTGGTCAGCTTCTTCCAGTACATCGAAAGCAGCAGCACCGGGAAGTTGCAGCTCGCCGCGATGGAGAACGCCAGGCCAACCATGAACGCGATGTTCTGGCTTTCGAACAGGATGCCCAGGCCGATGGCCAGAACGCCCAGCGCGATGGTGGTGATCTTCGAAACGCGGATTTCATCCTTCTCGTTGGCCTTGCCCTTCTTGATCACGCTGGCGTACAGGTCGTGAGACACAGCCGAAGCTCCGGCCAGAGTCAGACCGGCCACTACCGCCAGAATGGTCGCAAACGCCACCGCCGAGATGAAGCCGAGGAACACGCTGCCGCCCACGGCGTTGGCCAAATGCACCGCCGCCATGTTGTTGCCGCCGAGCAGCGCGCCCGCCGCATCTTTAAAGGCCGGATTGGTGCTGACCAGCAGGATCGCGCCGAAGCCGATGATGAAGGTCAGGATGTAGAAGTAGCCAATGAAACCGGTCGCGTAAAGCACGCTCTTACGGGCTTCTTTCGCATCGCTGACAGTGAAGAAGCGCATCAGGATGTGCGGCAGGCCAGCAGTACCGAACATCAGTGCCAGGCCGAGGGAGAACGCCGAGATCGGATCTTTTACCAGACCGCCCGGGCTCATGATCGCTTCGCCCTTGGCGTGAACCTTGATGGCTTCGGAGAACAGGGTGTTGAAGTCGAAGTTGACGTGCTTCATCACCATCAGCGCCATGAACGAGGCACCGGACAGCAACAGCACCGCCTTGATGATCTGCACCCAGGTGGTCGCCAGCATGCCGCCGAACAGCACGTACAAGCACATCAGGATACCGACCAGAATCACCGCAACGTGGTAGTCGAGACCGAACAGCAGCTGTATCAGCTTGCCGGCACCGACCATTTGCGCGATCAGGTAGAACGCCACCACCACCAGCGAACCGCAGGCAGACAGAGTGCGGATCTGGGTTTGCCCGAGGCGGTAGGACGCCACGTCGGCAAAGGTGTATTTGCCCAGGTTGCGCAGACGCTCGGCGATCAGGAACAGAATGATCGGCCAGCCCACCAGGAAGCCGATCGAGTAGATCAGGCCGTCGTAGCCGGAGGTGAACACCAGCGCGGAAATACCCAGGAAGGACGCCGCCGACATGTAGTCACCGGCAATCGCCAGACCGTTCTGGAAACCGGTGATCTTGCCGCCCGCTGCATAGTAGTCGGCGGCCGAGTTGTTGCGCTTGGACGCCCAGTAAGTGATGCACAGGGTCGCGCCAACGAACGCCACGAACATGACGATCGCGGAAACGTTGAGTGGTTGTTTGTGGACTTCGCCGGTCAGGGCGTCAGCGGCCCAGACGGCTGGAGCGAACGCTGCGATGCTCAAAAGAGCCAGTAGACGCCGGATCATTGCTGAGCCTCCTTGAGAATCGCGTTATTCAGGTCGTCGAACTCGCCATTGGCGCGGCGCACGTAAATGCCGGTCAGGATGAAGGCCGAGATAATCAGCCCGACACCGATCGGGATGCCCCAGGTGATGGACGATTCGGGACTGATTTTCGTGCCGAGCACTTGCGGCCCGTACGCGATCAGAAGGATGAAGCCGGAGTAGAGCCCGAGCATGATCGCCGAGAGTATCCAGGCGAACCTTTCTCTTTTCTTGACCAGCTCCTTGAAGCGCGGGCTGTTCTGAATCGAGAGGTAAATGCTGTCGTTCATTGTTTTTATCCTCGCAGCACAGATTTTTATTTTTGGAACATATCCACTGTATGCGGCTGCGAGCCGGGTTCCAGACGACCTTAGTAGTAGAACGCCATGACGTTTTTGCCAATTTCCAGACAAGCCGAAAACGCCCATCCCTGCTTATTAATAGTGGGCAAACAAAAAAGGCCGCCCGACTGTCATGTCGGGCGGCCCTGGGAAGCGCAGATTAGACGCTTCGGCTTAAATCACTTGGTCCAGTCGGCAACACGCTCAGGGTGCTTGGCAACCCAATCCTTGGCCGCTGCGTCAGGTTTTGCACCGTCCTGAATCGCCAGCATGACTTCGCCGATTTCGTCTTTCGAAGCCCATTGGAAGTTCTTCAGGAACTTGGCCACTTCCGGCGCCTTGGTCGCCAGTTCCTTGCTGCCGATGCTGTTCACGGTTTCAGCCGCGCCGTACACGCCTTTCGGGTCGTCGAGGAAGCGCAGTTTCCACTTGGCAAACATCCAGTGCGGTACCCAGCCGGTGACAGCGATGGATTCGTTTTTCTTCTCGGCACGGGTCAGCTCGGCAATCATGCCGGCGCCGGAACTGGCCTTGAGTTGATAGCCGGTCAGGTCGTAATCCTTGATCGCCTGATCGGTCTTGAGCATCACGCCTGAACCGGCGTCGATGCCGACGATGCGTTTCTTGAAGGAGTCGTCGGTTTTCAGGTCTTCGATGGTCTTGGCCTTGACGTACTCCGGCACGATCAGACCGATTTTCGCGTCCTTGAAGTTCGGGCCGTAATCGACGACCTGATCCTTGTTCTTGGTCCAGTATTCGCCGTGGGTCACGGGCAGCCAGGCCGAGAGCATGGCGTCGAGTTTGCCGGTGGCAACGCCCTGCCACATGATGCCGGTGGCGACGGCTTGCAGTTTCACGTCGTAGCCGAGTTTCTGCTTGATCACTTCGGCCGCCACGTGGGTGGTCGCGACGCTGTCGGACCAGCCGTCAACGTAACCGATGTTCAGGGTCTTGGTTTCAGCACTGGCGAGTGTGGAGCCCATCGCAAGCACCAGAGCGGCACCTGCGCCTAAAAGTCGTCGCATCTTCATCGTTACTTCCCCGAAATGCTGCGCCCGACGGATGCCGGGCATCGTCAACGTATTGTTATGGTGCACAGCGCCCCCATCACGCCTGACCGCAAACTCGTTAGTACATCAGCCGGATTATCAATAAGGGTACTGACGAGTTCGATCATCAACCTGACGCTCGTTAAGACCTGCTCTGTCAGCGACCTCAAGGCAACGAGAAACGACATCAGAAAGCCATTAACTGCGTCCGGATATTTGGCGCCAGACAATCCGCCCGAACTTTGCATGTCAAAATCGTGCGAGCCACCAACCTGCTTATAAATGCAGGTAACATGCGCCGCTTTGCAGCCACTCGGCCTGACCATGTCCGCGACTTCCCGCTTCCCCTTTCTTCCTTATCTGTTCGCCTGCCTGCTCGGGCTGTTTGCCCTGTGCGGCTTCTGGTACGGCCTGGGCAAACCGGTGATCCTGCCGGACGTCGCCACCCCGACCCTCAAGCTGCAATGCGCCTCCTACACCCCGTTCGACAAAGACCAGTCGCCGTTCGACGTACCGTTCAAACTGCGCCCGGAGCGCATGGACGCCGACCTCGCCCTGCTCGCCACCCGCTTCGAATGCATCCGCACCTACTCGATGACCGGCCTCGAAGCCCTGCCGGAGCTGGCGCGCAAGCACGGTTTGAAGTTGATGATCGGCGCGTGGGTCAACAGCAATCCGGTGGACACCGAGAAAGAAGTCGACTTGCTGATCGCTTCGGCCAATGCCAATCCGGACGTGGTCAACGCGGTGATCGTTGGCAACGAAGCCTTGCTGCGCAAGGAAGTGACCGGCGCGCAACTGGCAAAGCTGATCAACAAGGTCAAGAGCCAGATCAAGCAACCGGTGACCTACGCCGATGTCTGGGAGTTTTGGCAAAAACACCCGGAAGTCGCCCCGGCCGTGGACTTCATCACGATTCACTTGCTGCCTTACTGGGAAGACCATCCATGGGACGTCGACGTCGCCCTGTCGCAGGTAACTGCCGTACGTGAGATGTTCGGAAAAATGTTCGCACCCAAGGATGTGATGATCGGGGAAACAGGCTGGCCAAGCGAAGGACGCCAACGCAAGACCGCCCTGCCGAGTCGCGCCAACGAGGCGAAATTCATTCGTGGTTTTGTGAGTCTGGCGGAACAGAAAGGCTGGAACTACAACTTGATCGAAGCCTTTGATCAACCGTGGAAGCGTGCCAGTGAAGGCGCGGTCGGCGGTTACTGGGGGCTATTCGATGCCGATCGACAGGACAAAGGCGTACTCGCAGGCCCCGTGACAAATGTGCCGTACTGGAAACAGTGGCTGGCGGTCGGCGGGCTGATTTTCCTCGGAACATTGCTGCTGGGCGGTCGGGTTCGCACAACGCGTTCGGCGCTGATCCTGCCGCTGCTCGGCGCCCTCGCCGCCTGTTCGATCGGTGCCTGGGGTGATCTGGCCCGGGTGACCACGCGATTTGCCAGCGAATGGCTGTGGGTCGGGTTGCTGACGGCTCTGAATCTGTTGGTGCTGGCCCATGCCGCGCTGACCTTGAGCGCCCGCAGTGGCTGGCGTGAACGGGCGTTCAACGCTTTCGAGCGACGGGCCGGCTGGCTGGTCGCGGCAGCCGGTTTCGCCGCTGCGGTGATGATGCTGGAGCTGGTGTTCGATCCGCGCTATCGCAGTTTTCCGAGCGTGGCGTTCATTCTGCCGGCGCTGGTTTACCTGTGCCGCCCGGTCAGCGTGGCCCGGCGGGAGATCGCGCTGCTGACCTTCATCATCGGCGCCGGCATTGCGCCGCAGCTGTTCCGTGAAGGATTGCAGAATCAGCAGGCGTGGGGCTGGGCGCTGGTCAGCGTGTTGATGGCCGTCGCGTTGTGGCGCTGCTTGCGGGTTCGCAAAGCCTGATTCACAGAGAATGCCCGCGATGACTGACGATCAGGCCTCGCGGGATTCCCGGACCAGCCGCAACCCGGCAATCACCACCGCAAACACCGCCAAGGTCGTGTTGTACAGCGCCAACGCGGGCAACCCGAACACCAGCGCCAGCACCGCCAGCCACCACCCTGCCCGTCCTGGCACGACAAAACCGATCACCGCAGCCGCGACCGCCGCCCAGCCCAGCATCTGGAAATGAATCATCAGGCCCAGGTTCGAGCGCACCGAGCATTCCCAACGACTCGCCTCATCCACGCAGATGCCCACCCACTGCGCGTCCTCCATGAAGCCATAACGCGCGCCATAACTGGCGGCCAGCCACAACGGCAATAGAACGAGCAGCAGAATCACGGGCAAGCGGCGGGACATGGAACACTCCAATCGATGAAATCGGCGGCCAGCTTAATCTGCCGCCGCGCATACGCAAGGGCTAACAACTCTTAACTGGTCATTCATTCCGTGCAAAGTGTATCGTCCGGCTACTATTACTCCGAATTCCGTCAGTTTGGTGCCGTGGCATGGCACTTTGGCGCAAACCCGGTGGTCATAGCCTGCGAACCTCATTCGGCACCTTCCTCTAAGGGATCTAGTCATGCTCCGTTCCTTGCGCTTCGCCGCCCTGTTTGGCGGCCTTATTCTGAGTGCGTCCGCGCTGGCGGTGGATATCGACGCCGCCAGCTATGGCTATCCCCTGACCAATCCGTTCGAGGCGACCATCGCCACCACGCCGCCGGACTTGCGCCCTGAACTGCCACTGGACGACGACATCGATCAGACCGATCGCAGCGTCACCCTGCGCCCCGAGCGCGAATTCATCCTGCCGGACAATTTCTGGCCGGTGAAAAAACTCACCTACCGTATCGCCACCCAGGACAAGGCCGCGCCGCTGATCTTCCTGATCGCCGGCACCGGCGCGCGCTACGACAGCACGCTCAACGAATACCTGAAGAAGCTTTATTACAAGGCCGGCTACCACGTGGTGCAGCTGTCGTCGCCGACCAGCTTCGACTTCATGAGCGCCGCCTCGCGTTTCGCCACCCCCGGCGTGACCAAGGAAGACGCCGAAGACATGTACCGGGTGATGCAGGCCGTGCGGGCGCAGAACCCGAAACTGCCGGTCACCGACTATTACCTCAGCGGCTACAGCCTCGGTGCGCTGGACGCGGCGTTCGTGGCCCATCTGGATGAAACCCGTCGCAGCTTCAACTTCAAGAAAGTCCTGCTGCTGAATCCGCCGGTCAACCTCTACACCTCGATCACCAACCTCGACAAACTGGTGCAGACCGAGGTCAAGGGCATCAACAACAGCACCACCTTCTATGAGCTGGTGCTGAACAAACTGACCCGCTACTTCCAGCAAAAGGGCTACATCGACCTCAACGATGCACTGCTCTACGACTTCCAGCAGTCCAAGCAACACTTGAGCAACGAGCAGATGGCGATGCTGATCGGCACTTCGTTCCGTTTCTCGGCGGCGGATATCGCGTTCACTTCGGACCTGATCAACCGTCGCGGCCTGATCACCCCGCCGAAATTCCCGATCACCGAAGGCACCAGCCTCACGCCGTTCCTCAAGCGTGCGCTGCAATGCGACTTCGACTGCTACCTCACCGAACAGGTGATTCCGATGTGGCGCGCCCGCACCGACGGCGGCAGCCTGCTGCAACTGATCGATCAGGTCAGCCTGTACGCATTGAAGGATTACCTGCACGACAGCCCGAAAATCGCTGTCATGCACAACGCCGACGACGTGATCCTCGGCCCGGGCGACCTCGGTTTCCTGCGCCGCACCTTCGGCGATCGCCTGACCGTTTACCCGCTGGGCGGCCATTGCGGCAACCTTAACTATCGCGTCAACAGCGACGCCATGCTGGAGTTCTTCCGTGGCTAAATATCTCCTGCTGATTGCAGCGCTCCTCAGTGCAGGTATGGCCCAGGCCGACAACAGCAAAGCCAATGCACCGGTGGTCATCGACAGCGACGGCTTCAAGGAGCCGCTGTCCAAACTCAAGTTCAACCCGGGACTGGATCAGCGCGAGTTCGAACGCTCGACCCTCAGCGCGCTGAACGTCTACGACCCGCTGGAAGAGTGGAACCGCCGCGTCTACCACTTCAACTACCGCTTCGACCAATGGGTGTTCCTGCCGGTGGTCGATGGCTATCGCTACATCACCCCGAGCTTCGTGCGCACCGGCGTGAGCAACTTCTTCAACAACATTGGCGACGTGCCGAACCTGGTCAACAGCCTGTTGCAGTTCAAGGGCAAGCGCTCGATGGAAACCACCGCGCGCCTGCTGCTCAACACCACCATCGGCATCGCCGGGCTCTGGGATCCGGCCACCGCGATGGGCCTGCCGCGCCAGAACGAAGACTTCGGCCAGACCCTGGGCTTCTACGGCGTACCGGGCGGCGCTTACTTCGTGCTGCCGATCCTCGGCCCGTCGAACCTGCGCGATACCGCAGGCCTGGCTGTTGACTACACCGCCGAGTCCGCGATCAACTTCCTCAACGTCTCGGAAGTCAGCTCCAATCACCCGGAAGTCTGGGTACTGCGTGGCGTCGACAAGCGCTACCAGACCAGCTTCCGCTACGGTCAGCTGAACTCACCGTTCGAGTACGAGAAGGTGCGCTACGTCTACACCGAGTCGCGCAAGTTGCAGATTGCCGAATAAACGCTGCATAGCGCTGGCAAGCCTTGATTCAAACCTGGCTTGCCGGCGCCCTCGCTCGCCCCCCGCTCGACACCGACTCATAAGTCACCAGCAAAACCGCATTCGAAATCGAACATGAAAATTTAAAATGTGAATTTTTTATTAACATTTTGTGACATCCTATGTAGACTCGGCTCAACACTGCTAAGGAAGCAATGACGTGTTCAACGATATCCATGGATTGATGTCGGTCCAGCCTTACCCCCCCTCTCGACATTCGCCTGCTTGCCATCTTTGGCAAATTGCTCACTGCGCCATTAGTTCGCTGATGCCCAGCGAAATATGCATATAGCCTGTCGCCCGCGTTATCGGTAAATCATCCGTAGATACGTTCAGACAAGCCCTTTGAAGGGCATGACGTGGCGTGCACTTTAAAATTGCTACGGATAATCACGATAACCAGCGGAGTCTTCAACGCGTTGACTCAACAACTTCAGCCTGCCTTCACACATGGGCTGAACAGCGATCACCATTTATATGAAAATTTCATTGAAAAGCGCTATTACCCGATACCTGTCCGAGATGCCTTTGTTCATTTGGATATTGTTTATTGGCACCTTCGTCACCCGCGCCACTTCGATGATGGTCTGGCCATTCATCTCGATCGTGCTGTACACGCGATTCGGTTTCAGTGCGACATTCATTGGCCTGATTCTGACATTGTCCATCGCACTTTCCTCGGTAGCGAGTTTCTACAGCGGCTATTTATCAGACAAAATCGGCCGTATGAAAATCATCGTCCTCGGGTGCGTGGTAGCGGCATTTTCTTATCTATTGCTGGGTATCAGCAACAGCGTTTACGGCTATATTGCAGGCACTCTACTGGCGAACCTTTCCTGGGCGCTGGTGAACAATCCGATCAAGACTGTTATCGGTGATGTCATCGAATCGCGCGCACTTGTCGAGCGCGCCATGCATCTACGCTACTTTTTCCTGAACGCCGGCGCGGCGATCGGCCCGTATTTCGGTCTCAAACTGGGTATTACTGCTGACTCTGTGTCGTTCGTGCTGGTAACTCTCTCCTATGCGCTACTTCTGGCCGGCGTGCTGATCTTCGGTAAAGGCGTACGCCTGAAGGCGGTCAATTCCACCAGCTTCAAAAGCACCATGGCCGTACTCGCGAAGGACCACTTGTTCCTCGCGCTGGTGGTCAACAACATCATCATGATGTTCATCTTCGGCAGTTTCGACTCAAGTTTGCCGCAACTGATAGCCGCCTTGGCTTTCGACGGCTACCTGCCCTTTGTCGCATCGTTGATTGTCTTGCATGCCTCAACCATCGTAATACTGCAGTTGCCGCTTGCGAGTGCCTTATCGTCAGTATCACTGAACACCAAGATCTATTCAGGCTCAACACTACTAGTGATCAGTGAGATAGGCTTCGCATTGGCCGCGCATTACCAAGACGTCAAACCGTTGTGGTACAGCGCAGTGCTGATCATGAGTATCAGCCAGACCCTGCTGTTTCCGTGCATCAATATGTTTGTCGACAGTCTGGCTCCAGCCAATCTGCGCGGTGCCTACTTCGGTGCAGCTTCGCTATACAGCATAGGCTTTTCTCTATCACCTATCGTAGGCGGATTGTTCATCCAGAAACTGAGCGGAACGGCACTCTATATATTCCTCACATTCGCCAGTGTCTTGATGTTGATTATATTTATGGGGATTTTTCGAAGAAGGTACGCCACCGAAACTTCAGGCGCACCCATACTAAACGTCGGAACCGCGCCCATTAATAACTAACCACTCTTTTCTTGAGAGTTCCCCCTGCGCGCCAAACAAAATGGCGGGAATTTCTTCGCCCAGAAAAAAACAATCCTCTTCAACTTTCACACTTCAGGCAATCATCATGAATACGCCGATTTATGACCTCATTCTATGTGGCGCCGGGCCAGCCAATATTTCGTTGCTGCCGGATCTTATTCAAAATGAAAACATTCAACGCTGTCTGATCCTTGAAAAATCCGCAACGTTGGGCAGCGGTGAAATCGGTCAATACCGGATAACCGCCAACTCGCTCGGGGTGGTTTTTCTGGAAAAATTTCAGGATCGCACGGATGACCTCAGCCTCTTTCTGCAGGGCACGCCGGAGTGGACCTATTTCACCGAGCGACGCGGTGAAGCAGTGGAATTGCGTTATGTCGGGCGCTTCCTGGAAAACATCGGCAACTATGTTGCTCGGGAAAAAACCCTCTACAAGCGCTTTGAAATATCCACGGAGTCGACGGTCTGCGAAATTCGCCTCACCGAGCAAGGTCACTACTGCGTGAGCTATCTGGTTGACGGCCAGTGCGTGCAGGCGACAGGCAAAAAAATCGTCTTCAATATCGGTGGTCGCGCAAGTAACGCCGCCTTGCGCCATCCGCAGGCCAACATCAACTCGGACGCACTTCTCAAGGGTACGCACGACGCGGCACTGCGAAGTGGCGCATACAAAAGCCTGACCATCCTGGGTTCCTCGCACAGCGCAATTTCCTGCCTGATTCGCCTGGTGGAGCAACTGGATTACCAAGGCAGCATCACATTACTGACCAAACGCGACTTCAAATTATTTTTCGATTCTCCCGCCTCTGCGCGTGAGCAGGACTATCCGTTTATCGATGCCGATGTTTGCCAGGCAAGCCAACGGGTCAATCGCTATTCGGGCCTGCGATATGACTCGTTCAAATTCGCTCGCAAGATCACACAAGGGCTGATCCCCAACCTGAACATCGTAAAGATTGCCGATGCTTCTGCCGATGAGGTTCGCCAGCAAGTTGCCCAAACCGACCTGCTGATCCACTGCACCGGATACAAGGCCGAGCTGGTGCCATTGCTGGATGTCGACGGTAAAGCGCTGGAACTTCAACAGGACGCGTTCGGTTTACTCACCAATCAGCAATTAAACCCGGTCACCCGAGACGGCCAGGTACTGGAACACTTCCATACCTTCGGCCTCGGCGCAGGGATCAAGACCGGTGGAGACAGCGGTGGTGAGGAAAGCTTTCACGGAAGAATCGACGGCGTATGGGTATACCAGCACATGGTGCCCGGACTCATTTTTCAATAATAAGGACGTTACCAATGAACAACCAGACAGCCATTATTCTTTGCGCCGGGCGCGGAAGTCGCCTCGGCAAGCGCACGAGCCACACACCCAAGCCATTGGTGAAGACCAACAATATCGCATTCATCGATAATGCCCTGAACAACCTCGAAACGTTGGGCATAACGCGTGTGGTGGTCGTGGTCGGCTATCAGTCCGAGATCATCACCGCCCATCTTCGGGCGATGGACACCGATATAGCGTTCGAATTCGTAAGTAACCCGGACTGGGCAACGACCAACAACATCTATTCCCTGTATCTGGCACGCGAGCACATTACGCAAGACACGCTGATCATCGAGGGCGACATCTATTTCTCGGTTTCCAGCCTGCAACAACTTCTACAAAAGCCCGGTGATCTGGTGGCTTTGGTCTCCCCTCTCGGCAAGAACATGGAAGGCACTTACGCGGTACTCGAAGGGGACCAACTGCAAGGCTTCGGCTCAACCAAGGATATAGGCCATCAAACTCAGGACGGGCAATACAAAACCGTCAACCTGTACCAGATCGGGTCGGCCGGTTTCGCCGAGCACATCAAAAAACAACTCGCCAGTAACGTCAGAAAAAACAACCTCAACGCGTATTACGAGGACGTATTCAAAAAAGCCTCACTTGAAGGCAAGTGGGATATTCAGACCGTCGTGGTCCCGGCCACCGAGTGGTATGAAGTCGACAACTATTACGACCTGACGATCTGCAACTACATTTCCAGCCGTGATCGCCTTGGCCTCGTACAAAATCGTCACGGCGGTTACTGGCGCTATCCGATGCTGGATTTCGCGCTGATCTACAATTTCCACTTCCCACCTCAGCAGATGAAAGACAAGATCAAGGACAACTTTGATCAGATCTTCCTGAACTACCCAGGCGCCCGAAAATTGATCGAGGAGTCGCTCTGCGAGTTCCTCGGGGTTTCCGCAAGGCAGCTGTGCGTATCCAACGGTGCCGCGGAAATCATCAAACTGCTGCCGTCCGTCTATTCCGGCAGTGCTCTCGTCACCGTACCGTCCTTCAACGAATACGCCAACGTGTTCGGTGAGGAGCGGACGCTCTGCCACTACACCCGCGAAGAAGATAATTTCGCTATCGATATCGAGGCACTGCTAGCCACCTGCAAACAGCAGCGTCCAGAGGTGGTGATCATTGAGTCACCTAACAATCCGACAGGCGCACTGACGCCCGCCGCCGCCCTTTCGGCGCTTGCCACCGAGTTGTTGGAACTGGATATCTCGCTGATCGTCGACGAATCATTTCTCGATTTCTCCAGTCACGCCAGCAGCACGCTGCTCAACGTACTCGACGACCACCCCAACCTGGTGGTGATTCGCAGCATGAGCAAGACATTTGGTATCGGCGGTATTCGTATCGGTTACCTGGCCAGTGCCAACCAGACTTTACTGGCGTTGATCAACTCGCTGTTGCCAATCTGGAACATCAATGGTTTTGCCGAAGAGTTCCTGTTGCACCTGCCGCAATATCGACAAGAGTATCTGGCAAGTTGCCAACAAGTGATCAGCGACACCCGCGCGTTTCAGCAAGCGCTGAACGCAATCGACGGCATCAGCGGTTTTGAGACCGAGTCAAACTTCATTTACTGCAAGGCTCATTACGCGGACGCCGAGACCATCACCAGGTTGTTGCTGGACAAACATCACATGTACATCAAGGAATGCTCTGGCAAACGCAATTGCGATTCCGATAAATATTTCCGCGTGTCTTGCCGTACGCCCGACGAAAATGCCCGGTTGATCAAGGCCCTGACCAGCGTCATGCAAGAGCTTGCACATAGCAAAGACACCCGCATCCAGCCGCAGGAGAGCGCCTTTGAAATTGCCTAAAAAAGTAGTGATTTGCGGCAAGGGTGAACTGGCAATTTTCGCTTGCGAGTATTTCAACGCATCCCCCGAGCATGTTGTGTCGTACGTGGTCGCAGACCCTTTCGAGCCCGTCAGCACGGAACAAACACTGATTGAGTACTGCCGCCAGCACGCGATTGAGGTGATCGACAGCGGCCTGGTCGAGCACTTGCCCGGTTATGCAGATGGAACGTTCGCTTGCGACATCTGCATGGTGATCTTCCACAAGAGAATATTGCCCAAGCGTTTCATCGATTGCTGCTCGAAGATCATCAATCTGCACCTTTCCTATTTGCCGCGATATCGCGGCGTGCGCCCGGTCAACTGGGCATTGAAGAATGGCGAGCGGACTCACGGCGCGACGCTGCACGAGATCACCGAGGGCATCGACGAGGGCCCGATCATCAATCAGGTGGCGTTCGGCATCTATCCTGAGTTTGAAGAAGTGATCGACACCTACACCCGCGCGATGGGCTATGCCCGTCAGTTGCTGGTGGATACCTTGCCGCTGATCGAGCGTATCGTCCCGGTCCCGCAGCAACATGCCGAGATGAGCATCTACTACGAAAAGGATAACCACCGACTGGAAGAGCGCATGACCTTCACCAAAGAACAATCCCTGAAACTGCTCGAGCGCCAGTAGCTTTTGCAACACGGCTCGATTGCATGCACCTGCGGCAATCGAGCGGACGGCTGATCACTCCCGAGGAATCACAATGTACTCGCTAATTGCCTCTGACCTGGATGGCACGCTGCTGCTGCCGGGCGATACCTTCGGCGCCTTTACCCAAAGCGTGATTCACAGCCTGAACCGTGCAGGCCATCACATCGTGCTGGCCACGGGCCGACACCAAGCCGATGTCGAGTCGCTGCTCGACAGTCAGTCGCTGCCAGTTCATCTGATCACCTCCAATGGCGCTCGCATTTCCAGCGCCTGCGGTGGTCTTTCACTGAGCAAAGAACTACCCGCCGTCGTTGCTCAGACACTGCTTGAGGCAACCCGAGATGATGCGGGCTTGACCATCAACCTATACTGCAAATCCGGCTGGCTGATGAACAGCGAAGACCCGAACCTGCGCGACTTCAGTCAGAATCAGGGCTTCCAGCCGGTGCTTTGTGCTACGGACAAGCTGCCGCTGGTCGGCGTGGAGAAGGTGTTCTTCTTTCAACGGAACAAGGATCATGACGCCCTGATCGGGCTACAGGCCCGGCTGCATGAGCTGCTGGGCAACCAGATCGGCACTGTCTTCACGTTTCCATGGTGTCTGGAAGTCATGAGCGCAGATGTGTCCAAGGGCAATGCTCTGAAGCAGCTCGTCGACTTCCTCAACGTCCCGATTCATACATGCATCGCTTTCGGCGACGGCCTGAACGACCTCGACATGCTGTCCGGGGTCGGTAAAGGGCTGTTGATGGGCAATGCTCATGCCGAGGTCATGCTTGCGCTTCCCGATGTCGAGGTTATCGGCCACTGCACAGAGGAAGCCGTCGCGCACTACCTCTCCCGACACTTGCTCCAGAGCACCCCACTCCCGGTATGAAACAGCGCGGGCAACTTATGCCCGTGCGGCTTTCCAGACCCTGCCGATCACGGACACGCCCGCCAGCACCACTGCACCCGCGATGATCCCCGCCACGCCGTTCAACAGCATCGGCACCACAAACCCGGCGCCACCGGCCGCTGCGCCGACGCTTTCGATCCAGTGATGCACCACCGGTACGCCGTGGGTCAGGATGCCGCCACCGACCAGGAACATCGCTGCGGTGCCGATCACCGACAGGCTTTTCATCATGTACGGCGCCGCGTGCAGGATGCCGTTGCCGATACTTTTGGCCGTCTGCCCGGGCTTCTGAGTCAGCCACAGACCGAGGTCATCGAGTTTGACGATACCGGCCACCAGGCCATACACGCCCACGGTCATGACAATGGCGATGCCCGACATCACGATCACTTGCTGGGTCAGCGAAGCATCGGCCACGGTACCGAGGGTGATGGCGATGATTTCCGCCGAGAGAATGAAGTCGGTGCGAATCGCGCCTTTGATCTTGTCCTTCTCGTACGCCACCAGATCGGTTGCCGGATCAGCCACGGCCTCAACCAGTTGCGCATGCTCCGCTTCATCTTCGGACTTGTTGTGCAGGAACTTGTGCGCGAGTTTTTCGAAACCTTCGAAACACAGGTAGGCACCACCGACCATCAACAGCGGCGTCACCAGCCACGGCACGAACGCACTGATCGCCAGCGCCGACGGCACCAGGATCAGTTTGTTGACGAATGAACCCTTGGCCACCGCCCACACGACGGGGATTTCCCGCTCCGCGCGTACGCCGGAGACCTGCTGGGCATTGAGCGCCAAGTCGTCGCCGAGCACACCGGCGGTCTTCTTGGCAGCCATTTTGGTCATCAACGCAACGTCGTCCAGAACGGTCGCGATGTCGTCGATCAGCACCAGCAAACTGCTTCCTGCCATGAATCTTGTTTCCTTATGTGAATAATGCCGCGCAGCATACCGCGACTGCAGGCCACACGGGGCATTGTTGAGCGCCGCGCGAGGCCGGTGCTACCATGCGCAACCGCCAGAACAGGCAAGGAACCACCGGGTTTATGAGCACAATCCGCGAGCGCAACAAAGAACTGATCCTGCGTGCAGCCAGTGAAGAGTTTGCCGACAAGGGCTTCGCTGCGACCAAAACCAGCGACATCGCCGCCAAGGCAGGACTGCCCAAGCCCAACGTCTATTACTACTTCAAGTCCAAGGAAAACCTCTACCGCGAGGTGCTGGAAAGTATCATCGTGCCGATCCTGCAGGCCTCGACCCCGTTCAACCCGGACGGTGTACCGAGCGAAGTGCTGAGCGGCTATATCCGCTCGAAGATCCGCATCTCCCGCGACCTGCCCTTCGCCTCCAAGGTGTTCGCCAGCGAAATCATGCACGGCGCCCCGCACCTGAGCGCCGACCTGGTCGAGCAGCTCAACGGCCAGGCCAAGCACAATATCGACTGCATCCAGACCTGGATCGACCGCGGCCAGATCGCCCCGATCGACCCCAACCACCTGATGTTCAGCATCTGGGCCGCAACCCAGACCTACGCCGACTTCGACTGGCAGATCTCCGCCGTCACCGGCAAGGACAAGCTCGACGAAGCCGACTATGAAGCGGCAGCACAAACCATCATCCGGTTGGTGCTAAAGGGCTGCGAGCCGGACTGAAGTCCGCACCTCCAGACACAAACAAGCCCGCCCCCACATCATCCTGTGAGGGCGGGCTTGTGCGTTTCAGCGACTATCCGGTTCTAGCCACTCAGGCAGCCACCCCCGCATCCGCCCGCAGGTCCAGGGCCTCCACGGCCTTGATTGCCACCTGCTCATCGATGTCCGACAGATCGCCGCTGATGCCGATCGCACCCAGCACATTCCCCGCCTGATCACGAATCAACACACCACCCGGTGCCGGCACGACGCTGCCCTGCCCCATGCTGTTAAGTGCGGCGATGAACGCCGGGCGTTGTTGCGCGTCCAGCGCCAGCAGGCGTGAACCCTTGCCCAGGGCGATGGCGCCCCAGGCTTTGCCGATGGCGATGTTCGGGCGCAGCAGGCTGGCGCCGTCTTCACGTTGCAAGGTGACCAGATGGCCGCCGGTATCCAGTACCGCAATGGTCAGCGGCGCAGCGGAGATGGCCCGCCCTGCATTGATGGCTTCGTTGACCAGCTTGACTGCGACTTTCAAGGTTAAAGCGCTCATGGTGCCGTCCTCATTTTGTTATTGGGAAAGTCGTTGGGCTGCGCTTTTCTGCCGCAGCCCGATGCAACAAATAGAACACAATGAATTATTTTTTTGTATACAATAATTCTCGAAAAGCGCCTCATGCGACGAAAAGCCACAGCAGAACAGGCTTCCGACGAATGAAACAGGCGCTTGAGAAAATGGATTGACCTGCGCCGTCCGCCGTGAATACACTCTGCGCAAAGCCACTTGTATACAATTACAAAACGTAAAGAGGCACAAAACCATGAGCAAAATGAGAGCAATCGAAGCCGCCGTTCTGGTGATGCGCCGTGAAGGGGTTGATACCGCTTTTGGCATTCCAGGCGCTGCAATCAACCCGCTGTACTCCGCCCTGCAGAAAGTCGGTGGCATCGATCACGTCCTCGCTCGCCACGTTGAAGGCGCCTCGCACATGGCCGAGGGCTACACCCGCACCAAGGCCGGCAACATCGGCGTGTGCATCGGTACTTCCGGCCCGGCCGGTACCGACATGGTCACCGGTCTGTACAGCGCCTCCGCGGACTCGATCCCGATCCTCTGCATCACCGGGCAAGCACCGCGTGCCCGGATGCACAAGGAAGACTTCCAGGCCGTCGACATCACCAGCATCGTCAAGCCGGTGACCAAGTGGGCGACCACCGTTCTGGAGCCGGGCCAGGTGCCTTACGCCTTCCAGAAAGCCTTCTACGAAATGCGCTCCGGCCGTCCAGGCCCGGTTCTGATCGACCTGCCGTTCGACGTGCAGATGGCTGAAATCGAATTCGACATCGACGCTTACCAGCCACTGCCGCTGGCCAAGCCGAGCGCCACCCGCGTGCAAGTCGAAAAAGCCCTGGCGATGCTGGATCAGGCCGAGCGTCCATTGCTGGTCGCCGGTGGCGGCATCATCAACGCCGACGCCAGCGAACTGCTGGTCGAGTTCGCCGAGCTGACCGGCATTCCAGTGATCCCGACCCTGATGGGCTGGGGCACCATTCCTGACGATCACCCGCTGATGGTGGGCATGGTCGGTCTGCAGACTTCGCACCGTTACGGCAACGCCACGATGCTGAAATCCGACGTGGTACTGGGCGTCGGCAACCGTTGGGCGAACCGCCACACCGGCTCGGTCGACGTTTACACCGAAGGCCGCAAGTTCATTCACGTCGACATCGAACCGACCCAGATCGGCCGCGTGTTCACCCCGGACCTGGGCATCGTTTCCGACGCCGCCGCCGCGCTGACCGTGTTCATCGAAGTCGCCCGTGAATGGCAAGCCGCCGGCAAGCTGAAAAACCGCTCTGCCTGGCTGCAGGACTGCCAGCAGCGCAAAGCCAGCCTGCATCGCAAGACCCACTTCGACAACGTGCCGGTCAAGCCGCAGCGCGTTTACGAAGAAATGAACCAGGTGTTCGGCAAGGACACCTGCTACGTCAGCACCATTGGTCTGTCGCAGATTGCCGGCGCGCAGTTCCTGCACGTCTACAAGCCGCGTCACTGGATCAACTGCGGCCAGGCCGGCCCGTTGGGCTGGACCATTCCGGCAGCGCTGGGCGTGGTGAAGGCCGATCCGAACCGTAAAGTCGTGGCCCTGTCGGGGGACTATGACTTCCAGTTCATGATCGAAGAACTGGCGGTCGGCGCTCAGTTCAAACTGCCGTATATCCACGTCGTGGTGAACAACTCGTACCTGGGGCTGATCCGTCAGGCCCAGCGCGGGTTCGATATGGACTACTGCGTGCAGCTGTCCTTCGATAACCTGAACGCGCCGGAACTCAACGGTTATGGTGTCGACCACGTCGCAGTCGCCGAAGGCCTGGGCTGTAAAGCGCTGCGTGTGTTCGAACCGGCTGACATCGCCCCTGCCCTGCGCAAGGCCGAAGAGCTGATCGAAGAGTTCAAGGTGCCGGTGATCGTCGAGATCATTCTGGAGCGTGTGACCAACATCTCCATGGGGACCGAGATCAACGCCGTCAACGAATTCGAAGACCTGGCGCTGGTCGGCAACGATGCGCCAACGGCGATTTCGCTGCTCGATTAAAACTGCTTGCCGTTCGTTCCCGCGCCGGGCGCGGGAACGATCAATCCAACGGGAGACCACCATGCCGCGTTTCGCAGCCAACCTGTCCATGCTGTTCACCGAACAGGATTTCCTTGCCCGTTTCGACGCCGCCGCCAAGGCTGGCTTCAGCGGTGTCGAGTACCTGTTCCCGTACGATTTCAGCTCTGCCGAAATCAAGGCCAAACTCGACGCCAACGGTCTGACCCAAGTGCTGTTCAACCTGCCGGCCGGTGACTGGGCGAAGGGCGAGCGCGGTATCGCGTGCCTGCCGGACCGGGTCGAAGAGTTCCGCGCCGGGGTCGATCTGGCCATCGCTTACGCACAGGTTCTGGGCAACACCCAGGTCAACTGCCTGGCCGGTATCCGTCCGCAGGGCGTGGACGATGCCACCGTTGAAAAGACCTTCGTCGCCAACCTCAAGTACGCCGCCGACAAGCTGCAAGCCGTCGGCATCAAACTGGTGATGGAAGCGATCAACACCCGCGACATCCCGGGCTTCTACCTGAACAACACGGCGCAGGCCCTGTCGATTCGCGAGCAGGTCGGCAGCGCCAATCTGTTCCTGCAATACGACATCTATCACATGCAAATCATGGAAGGCGATCTGGCCCGCACCCTGCAATCGCACCTGGCCGAGATCAACCATGTGCAGCTGGCCGACAACCCGGGCCGCAACGAGCCGGGCACTGGCGAAATCAACTACCGCTTCCTGTTCGAACACCTCGATCGCATCGGTTATCAGGGCTGGGTCGGCTGCGAGTACAAACCGCTGACCACCACTGAAGCAGGCCTCGGCTGGCTGAAGACCCACAACGCGATCTGACCCTTATTTGCTTGAGCAAGACAAAAACAAGAGGATTTTCTCATGGCTAAAATCGGATTCATCGGCACCGGCATCATGGGCCACCCAATGGCGGCGAACCTGCAGAAAGCCGGTCACAGCCTGTTCCTGTCGGCGCACCACGACGCCGCCCCTGCCGACCTGGTCGCCGCTGGCGCCGTCGCTCTGGCCAACCCACGCGAAGTGGCCCAGGAAGCTGAATTCATCATCGTCATGGTGCCGGATACCCCGCAGGTCGAAGACGTGCTGTTCCGCGCCGACGGCGTCGCTGCCGGCATCGGCAAAGGCAAAGTCGTGATCGACATGAGCTCGATCTCGCCGACCGCCACCAAGGCCTTCGCGGCGAAGATCAACGAGAAAGGCGCGCAATACCTCGACGCCCCGGTGTCCGGTGGTGAAGTCGGTGCCAAGGCCGCGACCCTGAGCATCATGGTCGGTGGCGACGCCGATGCCTTCGAACGCGCACTGCCGCTGTTCCAGGCCATGGGCAAGAACATCACCCTGGTCGGTGGCAATGGCGACGGCCAGACCGCCAAGGTGGCGAACCAGATCATCGTTGCCCTGAACATTCAGGCCGTGGCCGAAGCCCTGCTGTTCGCTTCGAAAAACGGTGCCGATCCGGCCAAGGTGCGTGAAGCGCTGATGGGCGGTTTCGCCTCCTCGAAGATCCTCGAAGTACACGGCGAGCGCATGATCAAGGGCACCTTCGATCCGGGCTTCCGCATCAGCCTGCACCAGAAGGACCTGAACCTGGCCCTGCAAGGCGCCAAGGAGCTGAACATCAACCTGCCGAACACCGCCAACGCCCAGCAAGTGTTCAGCACCTGCGCGGCCATCGGTGGCAGCAACTGGGACCACTCGGCGCTGATCAAGGGCCTGGAACACATGGCCAACTTCTCGATTCGCGACAAGAAGTAAGCCCTGCCCCGTCGCTCGTTCCCACGTCGAGGCGTCGAACCGTCTGCGTGGGAATGCAGCCCGGGACGCTCCGCGTCCCTGCCGAAGCGGACGCAGAGCGTCCATTGAGGCATTCCCACGCAGAGCGTGGGAACGATCACCTGCACTAACCAAGAACAATAAGAATGGGAGCCCGCCATGTCGGTCGATCCGCAACAACTGCTGCGCGAGCTGTTTGCCACAGCCATCGACGCGGCCCATCCGAACCAGGTCCTCGAAGCGCATCTGCCGGCTGATCGCACAGGTCGCGTGATCGTCATCGGCGCCGGCAAGGCTGCCGCTGCCATGGCGCAAGTGGTCGAGCGCTGCTGGGAAGGTGAAGTCTCGGGCCTCGTGGTGACCCGCTACGGTCACGGCGCCCCGTGCGAAAAAATCGAAGTGGTCGAAGCCGCGCACCCGGTGCCGGACGCTGCCGGTCTGGCCGTGGCCAAACGCGTGCTGGAACTGGTCAGCAACCTGACCGAAGACGACCGCGTGATTTTCCTGTTGTCCGGCGGCGGCTCTGCCCTGCTGGCGCTGCCGGCCGAAGGCATCACCCTGGCCGACAAACAATCGATCAACAAAGCCCTGCTCAAATCCGGCGCGACCATTGGCGAGATGAACTGCGTGCGCAAGCACCTCTCGGCGATCAAGGGCGGACGCCTGGGCAAAGCCTGCTGGCCAGCGACTGTTTATACCTACGCGATTTCCGATGTACCGGGCGACCTCGCCACGGTCATCGCCTCCGGCCCGACCGTGGCCGACCCGAGCACCAGCGCCGAAGCGCTGGCCATCATCAAGCGCTACGGCATCGAGATTCCGGCGTCGGTGCGCAGCTGGCTGCAAAGCCCGGAATCGGAAACCGTCAAACCCGGCGATCCGAGCCTGGCCCGCAGTCACTTCCAGTTGATCGCCCGCCCTCAGCAATCGCTGGATGCCGCGGCGGTGAAATGCCGTCAGGCCGGTTTCAGCACGCTGATCCTCGGCGACCTGGAAGGCGAATCCCGCGAAGTGGCGAAAGTCCACGCCGGCATCGCCCGCCAGATCATCCATCACGGCCAGCCACTGGCGGCGCCGTGCGTGATTCTCTCCGGCGGTGAAACCACGGTGACCGTGCGCGGCAATGGCCGTGGCGGACGCAACGCCGAATTCCTCCTCAGCCTCACCGACAGCCTCAAGGGCCAGCCCGGCGTTTATGCGCTGGCCGGTGACACCGACGGCATCGACGGCTCGGAAGACAACGCCGGCGCGATCATGACCCCGGACAGCTACGCCCGCGCCGCCGCCCTCGGCCTGAGCGCCAGCGACGAGCTGGATAACAACAACGGTTACGGCTACTTCGAGGCGCTCGATGCGCTGATCGTCACCGAGCCGACCCGCACCAACGTCAACGACTTCCGCGCCATCCTGATCCTCGAGAGCTCTAAATCATGACGCCTGATAAAAAGGTCAAAATCCTCGCCACCCTCGGGCCTGCCGTCGACGGCATCGAAGACATCCGCGAGCTGGTCGAGGCCGGGGTCAATATCTTCCGCCTCAACTTCAGCCACGGCGATCACGCCGACCACGCCAAGCGCTATCAGTGGATCCGCGAAGTCGAGCGCCAGCTCAACTATCCACTCGGGATCCTGATGGACCTGCAAGGGCCGAAACTGCGGGTCGGCAAGTTCGCTGACGGCAAGGTTCAGTTGCATCGCGGTCAGGCGTTCCGCCTCGATCTGGACGCAACACCGGGCGACGAACGCCGGGTGAACCTGCCGCATCCGGAGATCATCGCCGCGCTGGAAGCCGGGATGGATCTGCTGCTCGATGACGGCAAACTGCGCCTGCGGGTCGTCACCAAATACACCGACGCGATCGACACCACCGTGCTCAATGGCGGCGAGCTGTCGGATCGCAAAGGCGTGAACGTGCCGCAAGCGGTGCTCGACCTGAGCCCGCTGACCGCCAAGGATCGTCGCGACCTGAGCTTCGGTCTGGAGCTGGGCGTGGACTGGGTCGCACTGTCGTTCGTGCAGCGTCCGCAAGACATCATCGAGGCTCGCGCGTTGATCGGCGACAAGGCGTTTCTGATGGCGAAAATCGAGAAGCCGTCGGCCGTCGAGCAACTGCGCGAAATCGCCGAACTGAGCGACGCGATCATGGTGGCTCGCGGTGACCTGGGCGTGGAAGTGCCGGCCGAAAGCGTGCCGCAGATCCAGAAAAACATCATCACCACCTGCCGCCAGCTCGGCAAACCGGTGGTGGTGGCGACGCAGATGCTCGAGTCGATGCGCTTCTCCCCGGCACCGACCCGCGCTGAAGTCACCGACGTGGCCAACGCCGTGGCCGAAGGCGCTGATGCGGTGATGCTGTCGGCAGAAACCGCGTCCGGCGAGTACCCGCTGGAAGCCGTGCAGATGATGAGCAAGATCATCCGCCAGGTCGAAAACGGGCCGGACTATCAGACCCAGCTCGACGTCAGCCGACCGAAAGCCGAAGCGACCGTGTCCGATGCGATCAGCTGTGCGATCCGCCGCATCAGCAACGTGCTGCCGGTGGCGGTGCTGGTCAACTACAGCGAGTCCGGCGCATCGAGTCTGCGTGCGGCGCGGGAGCGGCCGAAAGCGCCGATCCTCAACCTGACGCCGAACCTGCAGACCGCCCGCCGCCTCAGCGTGGCGTGGGGCATTCACTCGGTGGTCAATGATCGCCTGCGTCAGGTCGACGAGGTGTGCTCGACCGCGCTGGAAATCGCTCAGGCTCAAGGAATGGCCGAGCGTGGCGATACGTTGCTGATCACCGCGGGTGTGCCGTTTGGCCAGCCGGGATCGACTAATTCGCTGCGTATCGAAACATTGATTTAAGCAACACCTGTGTGGCGAGGGAGCGTGCTCCCGCCGCCCGGCATGACGGTTTCCACAAGAGACACCGCATTCACCGGGCACGAGCTCCCTCGCCACCGCTTCACGCAAGACCTTTTGATTTTCCTACTGCCCAGATTCTCCAGACATGCCTGCCAATCATTTCAACACCCACTGCCCTGACTGGGCCGAGGCTTTGCTCAACGGCTTCAGTCAAATCTTCCTCCAGCGCCATCCGCTGTGTGGACTCCTGTGCCTTTTGGCCATTTTATTCACCGCCCCGGTGCTGTTTGCCGGTGCGCTACTGGGCGCTGTCGCCGGTTTGCTCACCGCGCAACGGCGCAACTACGCGAAGGCGGATCGTCAGGCCGGACTGTTCAGCTACAACGGCGTGCTGGTCGGCCTGTTGCTGAGCCTGTATTTCCCCTGGTCGCCGATGCTGCCGCCGCTGATTCTGGCGGCCGGCGGTCTGAGCGCGATGATCACGCAGCAGTGGCTCAAACGCGCACGCCTCACCGAGTACCTGCCCGCCTACACGGCGCCGTTCGTATTGTTGAGCTGGGTGTTCCTGTGTTTCGCCGAGCCTTCGACGCCGGCTCCGGCGCTTGAACTGAACACCGTGAACCTGCTCAGTGCCGCCCTGAAAGGCTTCGGTCAGGTGATGTTCCTCGACCATCCGTTGGCCGGTGGATTGATCGCTACCGGTTTGCTGATCGCCGATCGCCGGGCCTTTGCCTGGGCGCTGCTGGCTTCGGTAATCGGTCTGGGTTCCAGTCTGTTGCACCACGACAGCCAGGTCGCGCTGCTGGGTCTGGGCGGCTACAACGCCGTCCTCGCCGCGCTCGCCTTCAGCGCCCAGCGCCAGCAACCGTGGTTGCCGCTGTTCGGCATCGGCCTGGCGCTGCTGCTGACGCCGCTGTTCAGTGCCCTGGGTCTGGCGACTCTCACGGCACCGTTCATTCTTGCCTGCTGGCTGCTGCGTACCGGCATTCGCCTGATGCGCCAACCGGAGATCAATGTCACGCCTTGCGCTAACGGGGAGAATCAACCTAGGCTGCGCTGATTGATGGCCAAGGCGATGTGCATGAACGGCAACAACACGTGGCGTGATCGCCTGTACGTGATCATTTTCCAGACCGACACGGTGGCGGGCCGCCGTTTCGACAAGACCCTGCTGCTGATCATTCTCGCCAGTCTGGTGATCGTGATCCTCGACAGTATCGATGAAGTCCACCAGAACTACGCCAATGTGCTGGCGTACATCGAATGGGGCTTCACGATCATCTTCCTCGGCGAGTATTTGCTGCGCCTGTACTGCTCGCCCAAGCCTTTGCGCTACGCCTTCAGTTTCTACGGGCTGGTGGACTTGCTCGCGATCGTGCCGGGCATCCTCGCGCTGTATTACAGCGATGCCCAATACCTGCTGATCATCCGGGTGATCCGGATGCTGCGGATCTTCCGCGTACTCAAACTCGGGCCGTACCTGAAACAGGCGCATTACCTGCTCGATGCCCTGCGCGGCAGCAAGCAGAAAATCCTCGTGTTCCTGCTCAGCGTCTGCACCCTGGTCACGGTGTTCGGTACCTTGATGTACGTGGTCGAAGGCCCGGAACATGGCTTCACCAGCATTCCCAAAGGCATCTATTGGGCTATCGTGACGCTGACCACCGTGGGTTACGGCGACATCGTGCCGAGGACCGTGCTGGGACAAGTGATTTCGTCGCTGGTAATGGTCACCGGTTACTCGATCATCGCCGTCCCGACCGGGATTTTCACCGCTGAACTGGCCACGGCCATGCGCGGCGGTCAGTTGCAACACGACTGCCCCGTGTGCAAGAAAAACAGCCACGAACATGAAGCGTCGTTCTGCTCCCGTTGCGGCAATGCGCTGTTCAAGAAAATGGAATAAGCAAAGTTCTTTTTAATCTTTAAACGACTATGCGTGCCCCGCTATAGTCGCTGGCAAATGGCCTCATCTTTGTAAAAAAACACCCCCACAGAACAAGGAATGCGCAGTGAAAAAACTCTTTGGCGCCTCACTTCTCGCCGCTGGTCTTGCCTTCGGCAGCGTGGCTCAGGCCGCACCGACCCTGCTCAACGTTTCCTACGACGTGATGCGCGATTTCTACAAGGACTACAACGCTGCCTTCCAGAAACACTGGCAAGCCGAGCACAAGGAAGACATCACCGTGCAGATGTCTTTCGGCGGTTCGAGCAAGCAAGCCCGTTCGGTGATCGACGGCCTGCCGGCTGACGTCATCACCATGAACATGGCCACCGACATCAACGCCCTGGCCGACAACGGCCAACTGGTACCGAAGGACTGGGTTACCCGTCTGCCGAACAACAGCGCGCCATTCACCTCGGCCACCGTGTTCATCGTCCGCAAGGGCAACCCGAAAGCCCTGAAAGACTGGCCTGACCTGCTCAAGGACGGCGTGCAAGTGATCGTGCCGAACCCGAAAACTTCGGGTAACGGCCGCTACACCTACCTGTCCGCCTGGGGCTACGTGCTGAAAAACGGCGGTGACGAGAACAAGGCCAAAGACTTCGTCGGCAAGCTGTTCAAGCAGGCGCCAGTGCTGGATACCGGCGGCCGCGCTGCGACCACCACGTTCATGACCAACCAGATCGGCGACGTGCTGGTGACCTTCGAAAACGAAGCCGAAATGATCGCCCGCGAGTTCGGCCGCGACCAGTTCGAAGTCATCTACCCAAGCGTCTCCGCCGAAGCCGAGCCACCGGTGTCGGTGGTCGACAAAGTGGTCGAGAAGAAAGGCTCCCGCGCCGCTGCCGAGGAATACCTGAAGTTCCTGTGGTCGCCGGAAGGTCAGGAAATCGCGGCCGCCAACTACCTGCGTCCACGTGACCCGGCGGTATTGGCCAAGTACACCGACCGTTTCCCGAAAGTCGACTTCCTGTCGGTCGAGAAGACCTTCGGCGACTGGCGCACCGTGCAAAAGACCCACTTCAATGACGGCGGGATCTTCGACCAGATCTACTCGGGCCAGTAAGGTTTGAGCTGACATGAAAAAGGCGACCTGAAGAGGTCGCCTTTTTTGTGGCCGGTTACATGGGCGGCTTGACGCCATCCTTGCCCGCCGAAATCGACTGTGCGGTCAGCGTGCCGTCCGCGCTCTGGGTCACGAAGGTGACGATCTTCACCCCGACCTTGAGCAGGCTGCGATCGCCCGGCGTCAGGTTGACGATCGGTACGTCCTCCGGCACCAGGATCTTCTGCTGGCCGCCCTTGTAGTTGACGGTCAGCACCCGGCCGTTGCTCACCACCAGATCACCGACGCTGCCATTGGTCATGCTGCTGCCCTTGGTCAGGTCGAACGGCCGATGGCCATCGCCGCTGCCGGCCAGCTCCGGCGGGAACACGTGAACCTCCAGCGCCTTGAGCGTGCCATCCTCCTGGGGAATGGCGGCCGAGCCGATGTAGCTGCCGGGCTTGATGTCTTCAATATTGGCCAACGTGACCGCGCGGACCTTGGTGTCCGGGGTCAACTGGACCACCACGTTTTCACCGCTGTTGACGTGGACCTTGAGCGAGTCGGTGCTGACTCCGGTGATCTCGCCGCGCACGCCCATGCGCATGCCGGGCGCTTCGGCGGCCTGTGCGGCAGTGGCGCCGAGCAGACTGATCAGGGCAATCGTTGTGGTGTGGCGAAGCAACTGACGAAACATCGCAATCCTCCGTTGATGAACGCTGAAACCCGGTCACAACATAAGCACGCTATCGAACAAGATGTAAGTGAATGTATCATCGCCACTCAACGGTCGGACGCAAGGTTCGCCGATGAACAATGGATTGTTCGGCGCCACCTATTCCGCAACGGAATAACTGATATCGATCAGAAGCCTCTACTGCCGGCTCGGCCCGTCCCTTAGCCTCACCGCATTCCTTTTCGCTGGATCGAGAAACCCTATGACCGCCACAACTCACGCAATGACCCGAGGCATGGTGCTGCTGTTCGCTTTCTGCTGCGGCGCCATCGTTGCCAACATCTACTACGCCCAGCCGATCATCGGCCTGATCGCGCCGGACATCGGCCTGACCGACACCATGGCCAGTTTCATCGTGTCGCTGACCCAGATCGGCTATGCGCTGGGCCTGTTCTTCCTGGTGCCGCTGGCGGACCTGCTGGAAAATCGCCGACTGATGATCATCACCACCGTGGTGGCGATTGCCAGCCTGCTCGGCGCGGCGTTTACCGATCAACCGAATGTGTTCCTGCTGATTTCGTTGCTGGTGGGGTTCAGCTCGGTGTCGGTGCAGGTGCTGATTCCATTGGCGGCGCATCTGGCGCCGGAAGAATCCCGTGGCCGGGTGGTCGGCGGGATCATGGGCGGTCTGCTGCTGGGGATTCTGCTGGCGCGGCCGGTGTCGAGCGTGGTCGCCGACCATCTCGGCTGGCGGGCGATGTTCATGATCGCCGCAGCCTTGATGGCGGCGATTAGCGTGGTGCTGGCGTTGACCGTGCCCAAGCGCCAGCCGGATCACAGTGCCTCTTACGGCCAGTTGCTGGGTTCGTTGTGGACGCTGCTGCGCAAACAACCGGTGCTGCGTCAGCGGGCATTTTACCAGGCCTGCATGTTCGCCACGTTCAGCCTGTTCTGGACCGCCGTGCCGCTGGAACTGGCGCGCAACCATGGCCTGTCCCAGAGTGAAATCGCGATCTTCGCCCTGGTCGGCGCCATCGGTGCCATCGCCGCGCCGATCAGCGGACGCCTGGCCGACGCCGGTCACACCCGCATCGCCTCGCTGCTGGCCATGCTGTTCGCCAGCCTGAGCTTCCTGCCCGCCTTCATCCACCCGGCCTACAGCGTGATCGGCCTGGCCGTGACCGGCGTGGTGCTCGACTTCTGCGTGCAGATGAACATGGTGCTCGGCCAGCGCGCGGTCTACTCCCTCGACGCCAAAAGCCGCGGCCGCCTCAACGCGCTGTACATGACCAGCATCTTCGTCGGTGGCGCCTTCGGTTCGTCGGTAGCCAGTGCGGTGTACGAGCATGGCGGCTGGTTGTGGATCGTGATTGTTGGCAGCGCGTTCCCGCTGCTGGCGCTGGTGCGGTTTTTGAGTGCTTCGCAGAAGCCTGTTCTGGCAACGGCCTAAAATCTGAAAAGCACTGCCGGATCGCTGATCCGACAGTGCTCGAGGCTCAATGCCGGACCAGCTTCTCCATGGCGGCATCCGCCAGAAAGGAAGAGCGGCTTTTGACGTTGTGCTCACGCACGTAGCGGTCGATCCGCTGGATGACATAGCCGGGCAACGTCACATTGACCTTTTCCGTCTTGCCCATGTACGGCGAGATGTCCAGCTCGAGCATGCCCCAGCCCATGTCGGCAAACTCCGGGTTATTGCGGTGGGTGGCCGCAGAAGTCGGCATCGGAATCGAATCACCATCCGCCGCGATCTCCTGCAGCATGATGTGGGCAATCTCGACGGCCGCGTTGTAGGCATCCTCAAACGTATCCCCGGCCGTTACCGCGCCGGGAATATCGGGGATCTGAATCCCGATGGCGGTGTTCTCGTCACCCCACTCGATGCAGATTGGGTATTGCATTGTGAAATTGCCTCGACCATTAAAGTAACTCTAGAGATACCTTTAGTAGCCTGCGGAAGCCTGTGACACAACGTTGGTTGTTTTGCAGGATGTTTTGACTACCTGTCGGCGGTGTTTCCGACGGTCAGGCTGGCCAGTGTCAAGGCTCGGGCGTTCGTTGAATATGTGCAGGATTTGTTGGCGAAAAAACCATAAAACCCACACTTGTTTCGTTTATTGCGATTTTCGCTTATTTCGAATAACGTTCCGGCATTCCTCATTTCCAAAGCCGGACTCGCCATGTCGACCGTTATTCATCACTCCATCAGCCTCCCCGTAGAACGCGAAGTAAAAGCCGCCATTGAAGGGCAGCGTGCCCTGGCGGCTTACCTCGCGACCCATTTCGAGACTCAGCACATCCAGATTTTCGACGAACAGAACGAAGCTCATCGCGTCGAACTGCCCACCTCGGCCCTGCGCTTGCTGATCGACATTCTGGCGGAGCTGGCAGCCGGCAACGCGGTTCAGGTCGTCCCGGTGCATGCCGAATTGACGACCCAGGAAGCCGCCGACCTCCTCAACGTCTCACGTCCACACCTCATAAAACTGCTGGAAAGCGGCGAGTTGTCCTACCACAAAACAGGCAAGCACCGACGTGTGCGTTTTGCCGATCTGATGGACTATAAGACCCGGCGCACCACCGCCAGCGAGCAGGCAATGGCGCTTCTCGCAGAGCAGGCTCAGGCGTTAAGGACAGGATACGAGTGAGGCATTCCTCTTTTACAGCTTTGTACGATGCATGCGTCTTGTACCCCGCCCCCTTGAGAGATTTTCTGATGTGGCTTGCGCTCTCAGGAAGATTTCGGGCGCGATGGACCCAGGAGATTCACTGCGAATGGAAACGCAATCTGCTGAAGAACCGCCCTGACCTGACGATGGAACAGCTGGATCGTACGTCCGGCCTGATGGATCAAGCGATACCCGACGCCTGTGTCCATGACTATGAAGACCTGATTGCCGGACTCAGCTTGCCCGACTGCGATGACCGTCATGTTCTGGCGGCGGCAATCCGTTGCGGCGCAAGCGTGATAGTGACGTTCAACCAGAGAGACTTTCCCTGCAAAGCGCTCGAGCCTTTCGGCATCGAAGCGCAACATCCGGACGAGTTCGTCGACAACCTCTTGGGGCTTGATCCGGCAGCAGTGGTTGCAGCGGCCCCAAAACAGCGTCGGCAGCTGAAAATGCCTGCCATGGACGTCGAACCCTTTCTTGATCTGCTGCAACGACAAGGCCTGATTAAATCGGTCCAGGCACTCAGCGGCTATCACACGATTCTTTGAAAGCTCATTACTCCACACAGCAAAACGGCGATCCAAAGATCGCCGTTTTTCATTACTGCCCGAACTGCTTGCCCAGTCCCGCCGGTACGCCGTGGATGTTGGTTTCTTCCCATGGGCCGTTGGGGCTGATCGACCGGCTCCAGCCGTTGTTCCAGCGGTAGTAGGTGCGCTGGCGGTAGAAGGTGTTGGTCTGGTCATCCAGCACGTACACGCCCAGCTTCTGGTCCCAGTGGCTGTTGCCGCCCGGGGGCGGGGCGAAGCTGGCGGAGGTGCGCGGGACCGGTTTGGCGGGTTTGGCCGGGATGCCCGGTTTGCTTGGCGTCGGGGTGGTCGACGGGGTCGGGCTGGGTTGTGACGGCGGGATCGGCGGCAGCCGTGTGGTGGGCTCCGGTCGTTGCACCGCACATGCGCTCAAGCCCAGGGCCAGTGTGAGGACTGTGATTCGGGCGATGGCGTTCATGGCGGTGCGTTCCTGTTGTGTCCGGCTATTTGTCCGGGCTGTCGATGGTCAATGTCTGCGGCGCGGTGGTGCTGCTGGCCAGAGGCCCGCTGCGGCCGACCCACTCTCCAGCGGTCGGCTGACCGGCACGAGAGATGCGCGCAACCAGTTGGACTTCGGGGAAGTTCGACAGTTTCAATTGCGGCATCATCGCGTCGGCATCGCTCAGTTCCACGGTGACCGGCAGATCGGCGACGGTCAGGCGCTTGGCCGCCAGCGGTGCCGGCGGGCCCGAAGTGGCGCGGGCAAAAATGAACACGCTGTCGCCCGGTTGCACCTTGGCTTTGAGCTCGCTGGCCAGATCCACACGCACTTTCAACAACGCCGCCGCTTTCGCCGCCGGTGCCTGGGCGACCTTGCCGCCGCTGGCCTGCAGTTTTTCGGTGGCGCGGGTGATGCCGCCCTGCAGGGCCTCGCGGGATTTGTCCTGTGGCGGCAGTTGCACCAGCAGACGGTTCCAGTAGTCGATGGCTTCCTGATAACGCTCGCCTTCGAACGCGGCGATGCCCAGCAGGCCGAGGCTAGTGACTTCCTTCGGATCGGCTTTCAGCGCTTCGTCGGTCAGAGCCTGAACCTTGTCCGACCATTTTTTGTTGTCGGCAAAGTACTGGGCCTGCGCCCACTGGCCGAGCAGTTCCGGCTGGCGACCGGCAAGATTGACCGCGCGTTCGAACATCTTCGCCGCGTCCGCCGGACGATCCTGGGCCATGTAGGTGCGACCGAGGAAATACACGCCTTCAGCCGAATCCGGTTGCGCGGCAACTGCGCGCTCCAGACGCTGAGTCATCTCTTCCATCGACTGCGGCGCCTGGGCGAACTCGCGGGTCAGTTCGACCTTGTCGCTCGCGCCAAAGTGCAGATACAGACCGAGGCCCAACACCGGCACCAGCACGGCTGCCAGCAATGGAAGTGGTTTACCCAAACGCGAAACCCGCGCCGGCGCCACACCTTCGGTATCGGCCAGCAACTCACGGGCTGCTTCGGCACGGCCGCTGTCCATTTGCGCAGCATCGAGCACGCCTTCGGCCTGCTGCGATTGCAGTTCGGCGACGCGTTCCTGATACAGGGCGACGTTGAGAGCGGTTCGATCCTCTTCACGCTGGGCGCGACGCTCACGCAGGACAGGGATCAACAGAAAACTCAGGGCGACCAGAAGCAACAGCCCTGCGGCAAGCCAGAAATCAATCATTCTTGGTTTTTATCCAACAGTTGGTCGAGGCGCTGACGCTCTTCAGGGGACAGCGATTGCGGCGTCTCGGCGCGTTGCCCGCGACGGCGGCGGACGATCACGGCGATGACGACAAAACCGCCCAGCAACAGTCCCGCAGGGCCAAACCACAGCAGTGCGGTCTTGGCATTGAGCGCCGGTTTGTAGCGGACGAAATCACCGTAGCGGTCGACCATGAAGTCGATGATCTGCTGATTGTCCTTGCCCTCGCCGAGCATGCGGAAAATCTCTTTGCGCAGGTCAGCGGCAATCGGCGCGTTGGAGTCGGCGATGTCCTGGTTCTGGCACTTGGGGCAGCGCAGTTCCTTGGTCAGCTCGCGGAAACGCTCGCGATCGCCTTCTTTGGCGAACTCGTAGGTGTCGATGGCGGCGTGGGCCACACCGGCCAGGCTCAGGCCCAGCACCATGGCAGCTAAAAAGCGCTTCATGGCTTGGCCTCGTCGACCAGTGCCTGATATTTGGCCGCCAGTTTTTCCCGCCAGACCTGCTCGTCGATCACGCCGACGTACTTGTCGCGGATGATGCCCTTGGCGTCGATGAAGAAGGTTTCCGGCGCGCCGTAGACCCCGAGGTTCAGGCCCAGGGAGCCTTCGTCGTCGCGGATGTCCAGTTGATACGGATTGTGGAATTCGGCCAGCCACTTCAGCGCATCGGCGTTGGTGTCCTTGTAGTTGATGCCGTAGATCACCACGCCGCGCTCGGCGAGTTTGTTCAGCACCGGATGCTCGACCCGGCAGGAAATACACCAGGTACCCCAGACGTTGACCAGTGCCGGTTTGCCGAGGATGTCGGCCTTGGTCAGGGTCTTGTCACCCTGCACCGCCGGCAGCGAAAACTCCGGGAACGGCTTGTTGATCATCGCCGACGGCAGTTCCGCCGGATCCAGGTACAGACCGCGATAAAGGAATACGGCCACCAGCAGGAAAATCGCCAATGGCACCAGCATCAACCAACGTCTCATGCAGCGGCTCCTTCCATGCCCAGCGCTTCACGCACTTTGGCTTTGACCTTGACCCGGTAACGCCGATCCAGCGCCGCCAGCAGACCACCGAAACCGGTCAGCAGACCGCCGAACCAGATCCAGCGCACGAACGGTTTCACATGCACCCGCACCGCCCAGGCGCCATCGCCCAGCGGTTCGCCCAGGGCGACGTAGAGGTCGCGGGTGAAACCGGCGTCGATCCCGGCCTCGGTCATCACCGAGTTCTGCACGGTGTACAGACGTTTTTCCGGGTGCAGCACGCTGACTTCCTGACCGTTGCGGATCACCCGGACGGTGCCCTTGTCGGAAGTGAAGTTCGGGCCTTCGAAGTGCTTGGCGCCTTCGAACACGAACTGATAACCGGCCAGGTCCATCGACTCGCCCGGTGCCAGACGCAGGTCACGCTCGGCGCTGTTCTGACTCGACAACACCACGCCCAGCGCGCAGACGGCGATCCCGAGGTGGGCGATCTGCATGCCCCAGTAACTGCGGGTCAAGGTCGGCAGGCCTTTGATCAGACCTTTGTGGCGAGTCTTGTCGAAGATGTCGCGCACACCGGCCAGCAACACCCAGGCGGCGAGCAGGAATGTCGCAATCACCGCCCAGTTGAAATCGCCGTAAGCGACACCGGCCACCACCGCCAGCGCAACACTGCCCAGCAGCACCGGGGTCAGCATGCTGACCAGCCATTTCACCGGGGTGTCTTTCCAGCGCACGATCACACCGACCGCCATCACCAGCATCAACAGTGCCATCAACGGAATGAACAGCGCGTTGAAGTACGGCGGGCCGACCGACAGCTTGGCGCCGCTGATCGCATCAAGAATCAGCGGATACAGCGTGCCGAGCAGGATCATCGAAGCCGCCACCACCAACACCAGGTTGTTACCCAGCAACAGCGTTTCCCGCGACCACAGGTTGAAGCCGACCTGGCTCTTGACCACCGGCGCACGCAGCGCAAACAGGGTCAGCGAACCACCGACCACGAACAGCAGGAAGATCAGGATGAACACGCCGCGCTCCGGATCGGAGGCAAACGCGTGCACCGAGGTCAGCACGCCGGAACGCACGAGGAACGTCCCGAGCAGGCTCAGGGAGAACGCGGCAATTGCCAGCAACACCGTCCAGCTCTTGAACACACCACGTTTCTCGGTGACCGCCAGCGAGTGAATCAGCGCCGTGCCCACCAGCCATGGCATGAACGAGGCGTTTTCCACCGGGTCCCAGAACCACCAGCCGCCCCAGCCGAGTTCATAGTAGGCCCACCACGAACCGAGGGTGATGCCGATGCCGAGGAAGGCCCAGGCAACGATGGTCCAAGGACGCGACCAGCGTGCCCACGCCGCATCGAGACGACCGCCGAGCAATGCAGCGATGGCGAACGCGAAGGCCACCGAGAAACCGACGTAGCCCATGTAGAGCATCGGCGGATGCACGATCAGACCGATGTCCTGCAGCAACGGATTAAGGTCACGACCGTCGGCCGGGATCTGCGGCAGGATCCGCGAAAACGGGTTGGAGGTGAGGATCAGGAACAGCAGGAAACCGGTGCTGATCATGCCCATCACCGCCAATACGCGAGCGAGCATGACTTGTGGCAACTGCCGGGAGAACACCGACACCGCGAAAGTCCAGCCGCCGAGGATCAACGCCCATAGCAGCAGCGACCCTTCGTGGGCGCCCCACACCGCGCTGAACTTGTAGTACCACGGCAGCGCGCTGTTGGAGTTCATCGCGACGTAAGCCACGGAGAAATCGTCGGTCATGAACGCATAGGTCAGGCAACCGAAGGCGAACAGCAGGAATGCGAACTGCCCCCACGCTGCCGGCTGGGCCAGGCCCATCCACAGACGGTCGCCGCGCCAGGCACCGAGCAACGGCACCACGGCCTGCACCAGCGCGAAACACAGCGCGAGGATCATGGCCAGATGGCCGAGCTCGGGAATGAATATGGTGGATGTCATCGATCAACCCTCCTTCGCAGGGGTTGGCGCGGATTGACCGCTGTCCTTCAGGGCTTTGGTCACTTCCGGCGGCATGTATTTCTCGTCGTGCTTGGCCAGCACTTCATCGGCAACCACCACGCCATCGGCGTTGAGCTTGCCGAGCGCGACGATGCCCTGCCCTTCGCGGAACAGGTCCGGCAGGATCCCGCGATAGGTGATGGTCACGGACTTGTTGAAGTCGGTGACCACGAATTTGACGTCCAGCGAATCCGTAGAGCGTTGCAGCGAGCCCTTCTCGACCATGCCGCCGGCGCGGATGCGGGTGTCCTGCGGCGCTTCGCCGTTGGCGATCTGGGTCGGGGTGTAAAACAGGTTGATGTTCTGCTGCAGGGCGCTCAGGGCCAGGCCGACGGCAGCGCCGACCCCGACCAGAATTGCCAGGATGATGATCAGACGCTTTTTACGCAGCGGATTCACTTGCCGTTCTCCCGGCGCAGACGACGCGCCTCTTGTTGCAGATAACGCTTGCGGGCCGCGATCGGCGCCGCCACGTTGAGGATCAGTACCGCCAGACAGATGCCGTAGGCTGACCAGACATACAGGCCGTGATGGCCCATGGCGAGGAAGTCGCCGAATGACGCGAAACTCATCGAGCGGCCTCCAGGCTGTTCTGCACTTCTTCTTTCACCCAACTGGCGCGGGCTTCGCGCTTGAGCACTTCAAGGCGCATGCGCAGCAACAGCACGGCGCCGAAGAAACAGTAGAAACCCAGCACGGTCAGCAGCAGCGGCAGCCACATCTCGACGGGCATCGCCGGTTTTTCGGTGAGGGTGAAGGTCGCGCCCTGGTGCAGGGTGTTCCACCACTCCACCGAGTATTTGATGATCGGGATGTTGATCACGCCGACGATGGCCAGCACCGCGCAGGCCTTGGCGGCGCTGTCGCGATTACTGATCGCGTTGCCCAGCGCGATCACGCCGAAGTACAGGAACAGCAGAATCAGCATCGAGGTCAGTCGCGCGTCCCAGACCCACCACGAACCCCAGGTCGGCTTGCCCCAGATCGCCCCGGTGACCAGCGCCACGGCGGTCATCCACGCGCCGATCGGTGCGGCACATTGCAGGGCGACGTCGGCCAGTTTCATCTTCCACACCAGCCCGACCACGCCGCACACCGCCAGCATCACGTAGATCGACTGAGCAAGCATCGCGGCGGGCACGTGGATATAGATAATGCGAAAGCTGTTGCCTTGCTGATAGTCCGGCGGCGCGAAGGCCAGGCCCCAGATGACGCCAACGGAGATCAGCAACAACGCTGCGATGCTCAACCACGGCAGAAACTTGCTGCTGATGCCGTAGAACCACTTGGGCGAGCCGAGCTTGTGAAACCAGGTCCAGTTCATACTGTTTCCATCACGGGTGCCGCTCATCGGTGTGAGCAGTCTCAGGGTCTTTGCTGGTTAAATTTTAACCAGACCTCATTATTCGCCGACGCTGATCTTCAGGCCAGCAGCTATTGCAAAGGGTGTCAGGGTTATTGCCAGGGCGGTCAGGCTACCAAGCCACAACAGATAACCAATCGCCGGCATGCCCTGCAACGCCGCCTGCAAGGCGCCACTGCCCAGGATCAACACCGGGATGTACAACGGCAGAATCAGCAGCGCCAGCAACAGGCCACCGCGTTTCAGACCGACCGTCAGCGCCGCGCCCACCGCGCCGAGCAAGCTCAGCACCGGTGTTCCCAGCAGCAACGAAAGCAGCAAAACCGGCAGACACGCAGCCGGCAACCCGAGCATCAACGCCAGTAACGGCGAGAGCAAAACCAGTGCCAGCCCGGAAAAAAGCCAGTGTGCCAGCACCTTGGCCAATACCAGAAGTGGCAGGGGGTGCGGCGAAAGGACCCACTGTTCAAGGGAGCCATCTTCGAAATCACTGCGGAAAAGCCCGTCCAGCGAGAGCAGGACCGACAAAAGTGCCGCCACCCAGACTAACCCCGGGGACAAGTTTTGCAATACTTGAGTTTCCGGTCCGACGGCCAGCGGGAACAACGCGATGACGATGGCGAAGAAAATCAGCGGATTGGCCAGTTCCGCCGGGCGGCGGAACAGCAGTCGGGATTCACGGGCAACCAGCAGGCCGAACACACTCATACCGCCCAATTCCCCAGATCGATGTCGCGATAACCGGCTGGCATCCGGCTCAGCGTGTGGTGCGTGGTGAGCACCACCAGGCCGCCCCGTTCGCAGTGCCCGGCCAGGTGTTCTTCAAGCTGCGCCACGCCCTGTTTGTCCAGCGCAGTGAACGGTTCGTCGAGAATCCACAACGGCGGACTGTCCAGATACAACCGCGCCAGCGCCACGCGGCGCTGCTGGCCGGCGGACAGGCTGTGGCAGGGAACATCCTCGAAACCACGCAATCCAACCGCTGCCAGGGCCTGCCAGATCGCGTCGCGTTCGGCGGGTTGATGCAGGGCGCAGAGCCAGGCGAGGTTTTCTTCCGGCGTGAGCAAGTCCTTGATCCCGGCGGCGTGGCCGATCCACAACAGATTGCGCGCCAGCTCGCTGCGTTGCTCGCCCAGCGGCTTGCCGTTGAGCAGCACCTGACCGTCGGTCGGCTGCATCAGACCGGCCAGCAAACGCAGCAGGCTGGTCTTGCCGCTGCCGTTGGGACCGCTGATCTGCACCATATCGCCACTGGCCAGTCTCAATTCGAGATTGTCGAAGAGCAGTCGCAGATCACGTTCACACGCGAGGGCAACGGTTTGCAGGACAGGACTGGTCAAGGGATCACGGGCCTTATACGGTTCAAGTCGGCTCTGGCGCGGCCGTTAAAGAGTTGCAGCATAAATGCAATGACGGCTCAATCCAGAGAGCTGCGTCAAACAATTGCTATGTTTTTTGAACGAATGGAAGGACGGGCGGCATTATACATGTCGCCATCCTCTCTCCAGAGTGCATTTTCCTCAGGTTGTGTCCGCGTATGACAGGCGAAATGAACATCCTCCCGCTCCCGCCCACCACTCCGGCGACCGTTCGCCCGCAGGTGGGTGAGCTGCTGAAGTTGCTGACGCCGGTCGACGGGCTGATTGCCGCCGGCCAGAGCGCCAAGGCCGAGGTGTTGTCGCTCAAGCAGGCGGATCAGACCTTTCAGTTGCTGCTCAAGGTGACACTGGACAGCGGCCGTCAGACCACCGTGCAGGCGACCAGCAATCTGCCGCTGCCTCAGGGCACCAGCCTGGCGATCACCCAGCCGTCGGCGGGCAATCTGGCGATCACCGTGCAACAGGCCATCGCCAGCAGCGTCGCCACCCTCACCCGCATCGACACCGCGCAATTGCCGGTCGGCACGCTGCTGCAAGGCAAGGTGCTGACGGCTCAGGCACTGCCGCAGGTGCCGGGGCAACCGACGGTGTACCGCTCGATGGTCAGCCTGCTCAACACCGCGTTGAGCGGCAGCACCCTGAGCATCGACAGCCCGCAACCGTTGCGCATCGGCACCTTGCTGTCGGCGCTGGTGCAGGATTCGCAGACCCTGAAGTTCCTGCCGCTGAGCAATCGCCAGGAACAACTGGCGGTCAGCCAGCAGCTGGTCAGTCAGCAAAGCCGTCAGGGCTCGCTCGACGGCTTGCTGAAAATGCTCCAGAGCCTGCCCCCCGCCACCGATCAGACCCCCCAGGACTTGCGCGCGGCCGTGGACAAACTGCTCGCCAATCTGCCGGACGTGCAGCAACTGAGCACTCCAAAAGGTCTGGCCCAGGCGCTGGCCAACAGCGGCGTGTTCCTCGAGACCAAACTGCTGACCGGGCAAAACCCGACGCTGGCCCCGGACATGAAAGCCGATCTGCTCAAGCTGATCGCCCAGCTCACCCCCGGCCTGCCCGGCAACACCAACCTGAACGCAATCATCGCCGCCAACACACTGGCCCAGGCATTGCCGAGCTTCGTGCGCAACGCCCTCGGCATGCTCGGCCAGGTCAGCGCGAAACCGGTGCCGAGCAGTTTCCCCCTGCCCGACCGGCTGCTGCAAAGTCTGGAGGGCGAAGGCGATCTGGAGCATTTGCTGCGCCTCGCCGCAGCCGCCGTTTCGCGCCTGCAAAGTCATCAGCTGTCGAGCCTGGAACAGACCGGCGTGACCGACGATGGCCGCCTGCTCAGCACCTGGCAACTGGAAATCCCGATGCGCAATATGCAGGACATCGTGCCGTTGCAGGTCAAGTTCCAGCGCGAGGAAGCACCGGAGAAACAGGACGCGAACGAGCAGCGCCGCGATGAGCGCGAACCGAAACAACAACTGTGGCGCGTCGATCTGGCGTTCGACATGGAACCGCTGGGGCCGATGCAGATTCAGGCACAGTTGATCAGCGGCAGCCTGTCCAGCCAGTTGTGGGCCGAGCGGCCGTATACCGCGAGCCTGATCGAAAGCAACCTGACCGCACTGCGTCAGCGCCTGCTGGATTCCGGGCTGAACGTCGGCGACATCGACTGCCACCTCGGCACCCCGCCGCAAGGCATCCAAACCCGCCTCGAACACCGCTGGGTCGACGAAACCGCATGAATGACACCACCGCTCCACGCCAGGCCATCGCCCTCAAATACGACGGCAGCCACGCCCCGACCCTTACCGCCAAGGGCGACGAAGAACTGGCCGAAGAAATCCTGCGGATCGCCCGCGACTGTGAAGTGCCGATCTACGAGAACGCCGAGCTGGTGAAGTTGCTGGCACGGATGGAACTGGGCGACAGCATCCCTGAAGAGCTGTACCGCACGATCGCCGAAATCATCGCGTTTGCCTGGAATCTCAAGGGCAAGTTCCCGGCGGGACACAATCCGGATGCACCGATGGTCGAGAAAGACGTCACCGAACGCGGCGACGATTACTGAAGGCAAAAAAAACGCAGTCATCGATGACTGCGTTTTTTTTCGCTGATTGTTCCCACGCTCTGCGTGGGAACACCCGCCCGTGACGCTCTGCGTCACCCTTCATACGCGGAACGCGGAGCGTCCCAAGATGCATTCCCACGCAGACGCGTTCGACGCCTCGACGTGGGAACGATCCCGGTGCGACAACTAGTTCTTGTGCAACTTGCGCATCAACTCCGCCTCAGCCTGGGTCAACCCGCAGGACTGGGTCAGCTCATCGACGCTCGCGCCCATCCCGACCAGTTTCGCCGCCTGGGCGAATGACAGGCTGGAAGGATCGCGCTGTTCGAGCTGGGCGAGTTTGTCCGGGATCGGACCGACCACCGAGCGCAGCTCGTGCAGGGCTTCGCCCATGCGCACGTTGCCGTTCTGGTAATCGTCGACACGCTTGGCCAGGTCTTTGATGCGCTGATCACGCAGCGCATCGCCCTGGGCCTGTTGCGCAGCGATCACGCGCTGCGCCTTGATGTACGCCAGAAACATCGCCAGCGTGCCTGCCCAGAACAGGAACAGGACAATGACCGCTACCTCGAGAATCAATCAGATGTTCTCCAGTTCCGACCATTCTTCTTCGCTCATCATCTTGTCCAGCTCGACCAGGATCAGCAACTCGTTGTTCTTGTTGCACACGCCCTGGATGAACTTGGCCGACTCTTCGTTACCGACGTTCGGTGCGGTCTCGATTTCCGACTGACGCAGGTAAACCACTTCGGCCACGCTGTCGACCATGATGCCAACCACTTGCTTGTCGGCTTCGATGATGACGATACGGGTGTTGTCGCTGATCTCACCGCTCATCAGGCCGAAGCGCTGACGGGTATCGATCACGGTCACCACGTTGCCGCGCAGGTTGATGATGCCCAGCACGTAGCTTGGCGCACCCGGAACCGGAGCGATCTCGGTGTAGCGCAGGACTTCCTGAACGCGCATCACGTTGATGCCGTAGGTTTCGTTGTCCAGCTTGAAGGTCACCCATTGCAGGATCGGATCTTCGGAACCCTTTGCCGCCGTAGCCTTGTCGTTCATACCCTAGCCCCTCGAAATACCGCAATGGCGGTGTGTGTCTCGTGTGCCGGCGGTGAATGCCGGTACATGTCTGTTATGTAAGTGTTATGTCGGTTTGTGGTTCGGCTTACTGCCGGACATGTGCTTTGCCCCACCGCTGGCGATCAACTCGGCCAGTGCGGAGACATCGAGCAAGGCGCACATGTGTTCAATCACCGTGCCGGCGAGCCATGGCCGCTGACCCCGGTGACTTCTCCATTTGATTTCATTCGGGTCCAGGCGCAACGAGCGACTGACCTGATGCACCGCCAGGCCCCACTCGTAACCCTGCACCGAAATCACGTACTGCAGGCCCTGACGGAAGTCATCGCGATAGCGATCCGGCATGACCCAGCGTGCGGTGTCCAGCACCTTCAGATTGCCGGCTTGGGAAGGCAGGATGCCGAGGAACCATTCCGGCTGACCGAACAGCGGCGTCAGCTCATGGCCGGCCAGCGAATAGATCGAGCCCAGGCACACCAGCGGCACCGCCAACGTCAACCCGGCCACGTCGAACAACAGGCATTCGAACGCTTCCGAAGCCCAGGCTGGACGGCCATCGGTTTCCACCGGTGGCGGCGTGTTGCTGGGTGGCAAATGTACTTCCACCAGCGGCGCAACCAGGGTCGGTTCGACCGGGGCTGGCGCAGGCGCTTCAGGTTCTGGCTCTGCGACTACGGGAGCCGGAGGCGTTTGCAGAAGTTGGGTTTGCAGCAGCGGCGCCAGCGTCGAGACCACGCGCACCGGCTCAGGCTCTTTGATCAACGTCGCAGGTGCCTTCGCTACTACAGCGGCAGGCGCTGCAACCGGGGCGATCGGCCGGGCGGCTTTTTGCGCATCCCGGGCCTGCTCTTCAAGCACGGCGGCCTGGAATTCATCGAGCGCCGCAGCGGTCTCGACCACCTCGACCGGAGCTGCGACTTCCTGCTCGACCTCGTCTGTCACTTCCTGCAGCAAGCCGTCCAGATAGGACTGCAGCGCCAGTTGCGGCTTCGACGTCAGCTTGATCGGCCGATTCATGTTCAAGCCACCTGCGGAACGAGTTGCTGCGCCAGCAGATGCTTGAGCAGCGCGCGGTAAGCCAGCACGCCACGGCTCTTGCCGTCGAACTGCGAAGGGGTGACACCGGCACGACTGGCGTCGCGCAGACGGGTATCGACCGGGATGTAACCCTGCCAGATCTCGTCGGGGAATTTGTCGCGCAGCACGCGCAAGGTGCCCATCGACGCCTGGGTGCGGCGGTCGAACAGGGTCGGCACGATGCTGAACGGCAGCGCCTGTTTGCGCGAACGGTTGATCATCGCCAGGGTGTTGACCATGCGCTCCAGGCCTTTGACGGCCAGGTGTTCGGTCTGCACCGGGATCACCAGTTGCTGACTCGCGGCCAGGGCGTTGACCATCAGCACGCCGAGCAACGGCGGGCTGTCGATGATCGCGTAATCGAAGTCCTGCCACAGCTGCGCCAGACTCTTGGCGATCACCAGGCCCAGGCCACTCTGCCCCGGCGACTGGCGCTCGAGGGTGGCCAGCGCAGTGCTCGATGGCAACAGGGAAATGCGTTCATCACTGGTCGACAACAGCAGTTGGCCCGGCAGGCCTTGGGGCACGCTGCCCTTGTGCAGAAACAGGTCATAGTTGCTGTGTTCCAGGCTGTCGGGGTCGTAACCGAAATAGCTGGTCATCGAGCCGTGCGGGTCGAGATCGACCACGACCACGCGCTTGCCCGCCTCTGCCAGCAAACCGGCTAAAGCGATGGAAGAAGTGGTTTTACCAACACCACCCTTTTGATTGGCGACTGCCCAGACTCTCATTCAGATCGTTCCTCCCGGCCGGGATACTCGGCCGAGACATGGTTCAGCGTATTAATGCGGGCGACGGAGAATTGACGGCACTCTCGCGTCCCGGCGTCTTGACCGGGGTCGGTGCAGTTTGTGTGCCAGCACGCTTCAACGCGGCATCCGGTTGCGCATGGGCGGTTCCGGTGCCGGTCAGGCTGCGGCGCACATCGAGATTGCGCGACACCACCAGCACCACACGACGGTTTTTCGCCCGGCCTTCGGCGGTGGCGTTATTGGCCACCGGCTGAAATTCGCCGTAGCCCACCGACGCCATGCGGCCAGGGTTTACGCCCTGCATCGCCAGCATGCGCACGATGCTCGCCGAACGCGCCGAGGACAGTTCCCAGTTGGTCGGGTACTGCGCGGTGCGGATCGGTTGATCGTCGGTGAAGCCTTCGACGTGGATCGGGTTGTCGAACGGTTTGAGGATCGCTGCGACCTTGTCGATGATGTTGAACGCGATGTCACTCGGCATCGCATCACCGCTGCCGAACAACAGGCTGGAGTTGAGTTCGATCTCGACCCACAGCTCGTTGCCGCGCACGGTCATCTGGTTCGAGGAGATCAGGTCGCCGAACGCGGCGCTGATGTCATCGGCGATGCTTTTCAGCGGATCGCTGGCTCCGGCGATGCCGGCGTCGACCTGTTCGGCGTCCTTGACCAGCGGCTTGGCCGGGGTCACGGTCTTCGGTCGTTCTTCACCGATCGGGATCGGCTTGAGCGCGCGGTCGGAGTCGGTGAAGACCCCGATCAGCGCTTCGGAGATGATCTTGTACTTGCCTTCGTTGATCGACGAGATGGAGTACATCACCACGAAAAAGGCAAAGAGCAAGGTGATGAAGTCGGCGTAGGAAACCAGCCAACGTTCATGGTTTACGTGCTCTTCATGCTGGCGACGACGTGCCATGAGGTTAGTCCCTTAATCCATGAAGCCCTGAAGCTTCAACTCGATGGAGCGTGGGTTTTCACCTTCAGCGATCGACAAGATCCCTTCCAACAACATTTCGCGATAACGCGACTGTCGCAACGCGATTGACTTGAGCTTGGCGGCCACCGGCAGCAACACCAGGTTGGCACTGGCCACACCGTAGATGGTGGCGACGAACGCGACCGCAATACCGTTGCCCAGTTGCGACGGATCGGCCAGGTTGCCCATCACGTGGATCAGGCCCATCACCGCACCGATGATGCCGATGGTCGGCGCGTAGCCGCCCATGCTTTCAAACACTTTGGCTGCTTCGACGTCGCGGGCTTCCTGGGTGTAGAAATCCACTTCGAGGATGCTGCGGATCGCTTCCGGCTCGGCGCCGTCGACCAGCAATTGCAGGCCCTTGCGCGAGTAGGCGTCGGGTTCGGCATCCGCCACGCCTTCCAGGCCCAGCAGGCCTTCCTTGCGCGCGGTGAGGCTCCAGTTGACGACGCGGTCGATGCCGCCGGCCAGGTCCACACGCGGCGGGAAAAAGATCCAGGCCAGAATCTGCATGGCGCGCTTGAACGCGCTCATCGGCGATTGCAGCAGCGCGGCACCGATGGTGCCGCCGAGCACGATCAGCGCCGCCGGGCCGTTGGCCAGCGCGCCGAGGTGACCACCTTCAAGGTAGTTGCCGCCGATGATGGCGACGAACGCCATGATGATCCCGATAAGGCTTAGAACATCCATCAGACGCATGCCTCGACGATGTGCTTGCCGATATCGTCCAGGCTGTACACCGCGTCGGCGAGGTCAGCTTTGACGATGGCCATCGGCATGCCGTAGATCACGCAACTGGCTTCGTCCTGAGCCCAGACCGTGCTGCCGCCCTGCTTGAGCAGGCGTGCACCTTCGCGGCCGTCGGCGCCCATGCCGGTCAGTACGACCGCCAGAACTTTGTCACTGTAGGATTTGGCTGCAGAACCGAAGGTGATGTCCACGCACGGCTTGTAGTTCAGACGCTCGTCGCCCGGCAGGATTTTCACCGCGCCACGGCCGTCGATCATCATCTGCTTGCCACCCGGTGCCAGCAGCGCCAGGCCCGGACGCAGGATGTCGCCATCCTCGGCTTCCTTGACGCTGATGCGGCACAGCTTGTCCAGACGTTCGGCGAAGGCCTTGGTGAAGGCCGCCGGCATGTGCTGGATCAGCACGATCGGCGCCGGGAAGTTGGCCGGCAACTGGGTCAGAACCCGTTGCAGCGCTACCGGGCCGCCGGTCGATGTACCAATCGCCACAAGCTTGTAGTTTTTGCGTTTCGGGGCCGGCGACGAAGCGCTGGCCGCTGGCGCGCGAGTCGGTGCAGGCGCAGGTGCCGGACGGGCCGGAGCACTGTGGCTGCCAAAGCTCGACGGCGCTGCTGCCGGAGTCGGCGCAGGTGCAGGTGCAGCGGCAGGCGCCGGCGCACTGTAGGCACTGAAACGACGGTTGCTGCGCGAGATGCTGTGGACCTTCTCGCACAGCAGTTGCTTGACCTTCTCCGGATTGCGGGAGATGTCTTCGAAATTCTTCGGCAGGAAATCCACCGCGCCGGCATCCAGCGCATCCAGGGTGACCCGGGCGCCTTCGTGCGTCAGCGAGGAGAACATCAACACCGGCGTCGGGCAGCGCTGCATGATGTGCCGCACGGCCGTGATGCCATCCATCATCGGCATCTCGTAGTCCATGGTGATCACGTCCGGCTTGAGGGCCAGGGCCTGATCGATCGCCTCTTTACCGTTGGTTGCCGTGCCGACAACCTGGATGCTCGGATCCGCTGAAAGAATTTCCGAGACGCGGCGGCGGAAAAAACCCGAATCGTCCACCACCAGGACTTTGACTGCCATAAACACTCCATTAGGTGCGGCGGGACGTTGTCGCCCCGCCGCCCCGGATTCAAATACGCCGTGCGGCGTAACGCTTGAGCATGCTCGGAACATCGAGAATCAGTGCAATGCGGCCGTCACCGGTAATGGTGGCGCCGGACATGCCCGGAGTTCCCTGGAGCATCTTGCCCAATGGCTTGATGACCACTTCTTCCTGACCTACCAGTTGATCGACGACGAAGCCGATCCGCTGGGTGCCCACCGAAAGGATCACCACATGGCCTTCGCGCTGCTCTTCGTGAGCGGCGGAGCTGACCAGCCAGCGCTTGAGGTAGAACAATGGCAGCGCCTTGTCCCGCACGATCACCACTTCCTGGCCGTCCACCACGTTGGTGGTCGACAGGTCGAGGTGGAAGATTTCGTTGACGTTCACCAGCGGGAACGCGAACGCCTGATTGCCGAGCATCACCATCAGGGTCGGCATGATCGCCAGCGTCAGCGGCACCTTGATGACGATCTTCGAGCCCTGGCCCTTGCTCGAGTAGATGTTGATCGAACCGTTGAGCTGGGAAATCTTGGTCTTCACCACGTCCATGCCGACACCGCGGCCGGACACGTCGGAGATCTCGGTCTTGGTCGAGAAACCCGGGGCGAAAATCAGGTTGTAGCACTCGGTGTCGCTCAGGCGATCGGCGGCATCCTTGTCCATCACACCGCGTTTCACGGCGATGGCACGCAGGACGTTCGGGTCCATGCCTTTGCCGTCGTCGGAGATCGACAGCAGGATGTGGTCGCCTTCCTGCTCGGCCGCCAGAATCACCTTGCCGCCACGGGCCTTGCCCGAGGCTTCGCGTTCTTCCGGCGACTCGATGCCGTGGTCGACCGCGTTGCGCACCAAGTGGACCAGCGGGTCGGCCAGTGCCTCGACGAGGTTCTTGTCGAGGTCGGTCTCTTCGCCCACCAGTTCCAGGTTGATCTCTTTCTTGAGCTGGCGCGCCAGGTCGCGAACCAGACGCGGGAAGCGGCCGAAGACTTTCTTGATCGGCTGCATCCGGGTCTTCATGACCGCGGTCTGCAAGTCGGCGGTGACCACGTCGAGGTTCGACACGGCCTTCTGCATCGACTCGTCGCCGCTGTTCAGGCCCAGGCGCACCAGACGGTTACGCACCAGCACCAGCTCGCCGACCATGTTCATGATTTCGTCGAGACGTGCAGTGTCCACACGCACGGTGGTCTCGGCTTCGCTCGCCGGTTTTTCCGGTGGCGGGGTCGCCGGTGCACGGGCCGGAGCCGGTGCCGCAGCGGCAGCCGGTTTGGCCGGTTCGGCTTTCGGCTCAGGCGCTTTCGCAGCAGGTTTTGCCGCAGCGGCCGGGGCCTTCGCAGCAGGCGTTGCAACCGCCGAAGCATTGCCGGCAGTCACGACGGCACCGGTGGCGACGTCAGTGAACTTGCCTTTGCCATGCAGATCGTCGAGCAGCGATTCGAACTCGTGGTCGGTGATCAGATCGCTACCGGCCGCAGCGGCTGCCGGAGCAGTCGTCGCAGGAACCGAAGCAATCGCCGACTCCAGCGCATCGACGGCAAAGTTGCCTTTGCCGTGCAACTGATCGAGCAAGGCTTCGAATTCGTCGTCGGTGATGTCCGAGCTGTCGCCCGCCGCCGGAGCAGCCGGTGCAGCGGCGGCCGGAACCACGGCGTCGGCCGCGAACTGGCCCTTGCCATGCAACTGGTCGAGCAGCGACTCGAATTCTGCGTCGGTGATTTCATCGCTGGCCGCTTCACCGGAAGCAGGCGCAGCGGCAGCCGCCGGGGCTTCGGCTTCGGCCTTGACGGCGTTCAGCGAGTCCAGCAACTGTTCAAATTCGTTATCGGTGATGTCGCCCGAATCGCCTTCGACGACCAGTTCTTCGATCATCTCGGCAACAGGCGAAGCCGGGGCCTCATCCGCCGATTGCGGTTCGGCCAGACGCGCCAAGGCGGCCAGCAGTTCCGGGGTGGCGGCGGTGATCGGGCTGCGATCGCGGACTTCGCTGAACATGCTGTTCACCGCGTCCAGCGCTTCGAGCACCACGTCCATCAGTTCTGCATCGACGCGTCGTTCACCCTTGCGCAGGATGTCGAACACGTTTTCGGCGATGTGACAGCACTCCACCAGCTCGTTGAGCTGAAGGAAGCCGGCGCCCCCTTTTACAGTGTGGAAACCGCGAAAAATTGCGTTGAGCAGATCTGCGTCATCCGGGCGGCTTTCCAGCTCGACCAGTTGTTCGGACAGTTGCTCAAGAATCTCGCCGGCCTCAACCAGGAAATCCTGAAGGATCTCTTCATCGGCGCCGAAGCTCATTAATGGGGTGCTCCTACAGGTCTAAAAACCCAAAAAAACTCAAAATCCAAGGCTGGATAGCAAATCGTCCACATCGTCCTGACCGGACACAACGTCTTCTCGTTTATCGGCATGAATCTGCGGACCTTCACCCTGCGAGAGATGTTTTTGTGGATCTTTTTCAGCAAGCATCGCCGCACGGTCATGTTCGATGCCCGCAAAGCGGTCCACCTGGCTGGCCATGAGCACGAGCTTGAGCAGGTTGCTTTCGACTTCGGTGACCAATTGGGTCACGCGCTTGATCACCTGGCCTGTGAGGTCCTGGTAATCCTGGGCGAGCAGAATGTCGTTCAGATTGCTCGACACCGCGCGGTTGTCCGCGCTGCTGCGTGCCAGAAAACCGTCGACCCGGCGCGCCAGTTCACGGAACTCTTCAGCCCCGACCTCACGGCGCATGAAGCGGCTCCAATCGGCGCTCAAGGCCTGGGCTTCGTCAGCCAGGCCATTGACCACAGGGGTCGCGCTTTCCACCAGATCCATGGTGCGGTTGGCGGCAGCTTCGGTCAGTTTGACCACGTAGCCCAGGCGCTCGGTAGCGTCGGTGATTTGCGACACTTCCTCAGCCTGCGGCATGTGCGGATCGATCTGGAAATTGACGATCGCACTGTGCAGTTCACGCGTGAGCTTGCCCACTTCCTGGTACAGGCCACGGTCACGGGTCTGATTGAGCTCATGGATCAGTTGCACAGCGTCGCCGAACCTGCCCTTTTCAAGGCTTTCGACCAGTTCGACCGCGTGTTTTTTCAGGGTCGACTCGAAGTCGCCCTGTGAAGATTCTTTATGCTCCATAGCTCCCCCGCGCGTTCATCAGCCGATGCGTTCGAAAATCTTCTCGATTTTTTCTTTCAACGCCTGGGCCGTGAAAGGTTTGACCACGTAGCCGTTCACGCCGGCCTGGGCCGCTTCGATGATCTGCTCGCGCTTGGCTTCAGCGGTCACCATCAGTACTGGCAGGTGCTTGAGCTTTTCATCGGCGCGCACGTGGCGCAGCAGGTCGATACCGGTCATGCCGGGCATGTTCCAGTCCGTTACCAGAAAGTCGATGCTGCCGCTGTTGAGCACCGGAATGGCAGTGGTGCCATCGTCGGCCTCGACAGTGTTGGTGAACCCGAGATCACGCAACAGGTTCTTGATGATCCGCCGCATCGTTGAGAAGTCATCAACGATGAGGATTTTCATGTCTTTGTTCAATTCGACCTCCAAGCAGTCTTAAACGCGTCCAGCACCTGGACGCGCCATTTCAATCAATCCGGCAAAACACTCGATGACTGTCTGGAGCACAACAGAGCAAGACCGGTGCCGTTCACCACCGCACCAGCCTCGTTCGCAGTGTCCCCACACTGCCTTCAGCGCGCTCGCCACTCCCCCAAACGCCCCCGCAAGCGGGCCGCGCACTGGCTGTGTAACTGGCTGACCCGCGATTCACTGACGCCAAGGACTTCACCGATCTCCTTGAGGTTCAGCTCTTCGTCGTAGTACAGCGCCAACACCAGTCGCTCACGCTCCGGCAAATTGGCAATCGCGTCCGCCAGCGCGGCCTGGAAACGTTCGTCTTCCAGATCGCGCGACGGCTCCAGATGAGCACTGGCGCCATCCTCGTGCAGCCCTTCGTGTTCGCCGTCCTGCAACAGGTCGTCGAAACTGAACAGCCGGCTGCCCAGGGTGTCGTTCAAAATCCCGTAGTAATCGTCGAGACTCAATTGGAGTTCGGCCGCAACTTCGTGATCTTTAGCGTCACGGCCGGTTTTAGCTTCAATCGAGCGAATCGCGTCGCTGACCATACGGGTATTGCGGTGAACCGAGCGTGGCGCCCAGTCCCCCTTACGGACTTCATCGAGCATCGCACCGCGGATCCGGATGCCCGCGTACGTTTCAAAACTGGCGCCCTTGCTGGCGTCGTATTTGGTCGAGACTTCGAGCAGGCCGATCATGCCGGCCTGGATCAGATCTTCGACCTGCACACTGGCCGGCAATCGCGCCAGCAAGTGGTAGGCGATGCGTTTGACCAGTGGCGCGTAACGCTCGATCAGCTCGTACTGCGCGTCACGCGCCGACTTTTTGTAAAGGTTCATACCGCTGGCGGTCATAGCACAGGTCCTGCCGTTTGCTGCACGAGGCGCTCGACGAAAAATTCGAGGTGACCGCGCGGGTTGGCGGGCAGCGGCCAGGTGTCGACCTTCTGTGCGATCGCCTTGAACGCCAGTGCGCACTTGGAACGCGGGAAGGCTTCATAGACCGCACGCTGCTTCTGCACCGCCTTGCGCACGCTTTCGTCGTAGGGCACTGCGCCGACGTATTGTAGGGCGACGTCGAGGAAGCGATCCGTGACCTTGGTCAACTTGGCGAACAGATTGCGACCTTCCTGCGGGCTCTGGGCCATGTTGGCCAGGACGCGGAAGCGGTTCATGCCGTAATCGCGGTTCAGCAGTTTGATCAGCGCGTAAGCGTCGGTGATCGAGGTCGGCTCGTCGCAGACCACCAGCAACACTTCTTGCGCAGCGCGAACGAAACTGACTACCGAGTCACCAATACCCGCAGCGGTGTCGATCACCAGCACGTCGAGATTGTCGCCGATGTCGCTGAACGCCTGAATCAGGCCAGCATGCTGGGCCGGGCTCAGGTGAACCATGCTCTGGGTGCCGGAAGCGGCCGGCACGATGCGGATCCCGCCGGGGCCTTGCAACAGCACGTCGCGCAGCTCGCAGCGGCCTTCGATCACGTCGGCCAGGGTGCGTTTAGGTGTGAGGCCCAGCAGAACGTCGACGTTCGCCAGCCCCAGGTCGGCGTCCAGCAGCATGACCCGACGGCCAAGCTCTGCCAGCGCCAGGGACAAGTTCACTGACACATTAGTCTTGCCGACGCCACCTTTGCCGCCGGTCACCGCGATCACCTGTACGGGATGCATGCTGCCCATGTTATTTCTTTACCTTGTCTTGCATAGACGGAGGCCACATTACTGGCTGCGCGTTCACAACCGGAACAATGCGTGGCAGGCCATCGATGTAGGTACGAAAACTGTTCATTACCTCAGCCAACCTGCTTGGTCGGACTGTGGTAGATATCAGCGAACATGTCAGCCATGGCTTCTTCGCTGGGTTCTTCCTGCATTTGCACGCTGACGGCGCGGCTGACCAGTTGATGACGGCGCGGCAGATGCAGATCATCCGGAATACGCGGCCCATCGGTCAGGTAGGCGACCGGCAGTTCGTGACTGATCGCCAAGCTCAGCACTTCGCCAAGGCTTGCCGTCTCATCCAGTTTAGTCAGGATGCACCCGGCGAGCCCGCAACGCTTGTAACTGTGATAAGCGGCGGTTAGAACCTGTTTCTGGCTGGTGGTTGCCAGCACCAGATAATTTTTCGACCGAATGCCACGACCGGCCAGACTTTCCAGCTGCATGCGCAGGGCTGGATCGCTGGCCTGCAGGCCGGCGGTATCGATCAGCACCACGCGTTTGCGCAGCAGTGGATCCAGCGCCTGCACCAGGGACTGGCCCGGATCGACGTGGGTCACCGACACATTGAGGATGCGACCCAGCGTCTTGAGCTGCTCCTGCGCGCCGATGCGGAAACTGTCCATGCTCACCAGCGCGATGTTCTGCGCGCCGTACTTGAGCACATAGCGGGCGGCCAGCTTGGCGAGGGTGGTGGTCTTGCCCATGCCGGCAGGACCGACCATGGCAATCACACCGCCCTCTTCCAGCGGCTCGACTTCCGGTACGGCAATCATCCGCGCCAGGTGCGCCAGCAGCATGCGCCAGGCCTGACGAGGTTCATCGATCTCGGTGATCATCGACAGCAGGTCACGGGACAACGGGCCGGACAAACCGATGCGTTGCAGACGACGGTACAGATTGGCCTGGGCCGGACGGCTGCCTTGCAGCTGGTTCCAGGCCAGGGTGCCGAGTTGCACTTCCATCAGTTCGCGCAGGCTGTTGAGTTCGAAACGCATCGAGTCCAGTGCACGCGGGTCAACACCCGCAGCAGCCGGTGCAGGCGCTGGCACCGGACGGGCCGGCGCTTCGTAGGTCGGTTCGGTCAGCGGCTCGGCAGCGGTCAGCGGCAGGCCGGCCGTCAACGGCAGCCCGGCGAACAACTGGCGATTGGTGTTGCCGTCGGCTTCGCCACGCAGGCTCAGCTCGGCCTGGGCGGTAACGATGCGCGACTGGGTCTTGCGCAGCTCATCCTCGAGTTCCATGTTCGGAACACGCGGGGCCAGCGCCGACAGTTTGTAATCGAGCGCCGCCGTCAGCTCGACGCCGCCGGCGATGCGGCGGTTGCCAATGATGGCGGCATCAGCGCCCAGCTCATCACGAACCAGCTTCATGGCCTGACGCATATCGGCGGCGAAAAAACGCTTAACTTGCATAAACCACTACCTCAGCCGTTGGGCCCTACTGTCGCAACGATGGTCACTTGCTTGTTGTCCGGAATTTCCTGGTAGGCCAGCACATGCAGTCCGGGAACTGCCAGGCGACCAAAGCGCGAGAGCATCGCGCGAACCGGGCCTGCTACCAACAGGATCACCGGCTGACCTTGCATTTCCTGGCGCTGCGCCGCTTCGATCAGCGAACGCTGCAGCTTCTCGGCCATGCTCGGCTCCAGCAGAACGCCCTCTTCCGAGCCTTGTCCTGCCTTCTGCAGACTATTGAGCAATATTTGTTCCAACCTTGGCTCCAGCGTGATAACTGGCAGCTCCGACTCAGTCCCTACAATGCTTTGGACGATGGCGCGTGATACGCCGACCCGCACAGCGGCCACCAAAGCGGCGGTATCTTGACTCTTGGCGGCATTGTTGGCGATGGCTTCGGCAATGCTGCGGATGTCGCGCACCGGCACGTGTTCGGCCAGCAACGCCTGCAATACTTTGAGCAACTGCGACAACGTGACCACGCCCGGCACCAGCTCTTCAGCCAGTTTCGGCGAGCTCTTGGCCAGCAATTGCATCAATTGCTGCACTTCTTCGTGGCCGATCAGCTCGCTGGAGTGCTTGTACAGAATCTGGTTCAAGTGGGTCGCAACCACGGTGCTGGCATCGACCACGGTGTAACCGAGCGACTGCGCCTGGGCGCGCTGGCTGACTTCGATCCACACCGCCTCCAGGCCGAAAGCCGGATCTTTGGCGGTAATGCCGTTGAGCGAGCCGTAGACCTGACCCGGGTTGATCGCCAGTTCGCGATCCGGGTAGATCTCGGCTTCGGCCAGGATCACACCCATCAGGGTCAGGCGATAGGCGCTCGGCGCCAGGTCGAGGTTGTCGCGGATATGCACGGTCGGCATCAGGAAGCCCAGATCCTGCGAGAGCTTCTTGCGCACGCCCTTGATCCGCGCCAGCAGTTGCCCGCCCTGGTTGCGGTCCACCAACGGAATCAGGCGGTAGCCGACTTCCAGGCCGATCATGTCGATCGGGGTCACGTCGTCCCAGCCCAGCTCCTTGGTTTCCATGGCGCGGGCCGGCGACGGCAGCAGTTCCTGCTGACGCTGAACCTCTTGCAGCGCCTGCACCTTGGCCACGTTCTGCTTCTTCCAGAACAGGTACGCGCCACCGGCAGCCAGGGCGGCCATGCTCAGGAACGAGAAGTGCGGCATGCCCGGCACCAGGCCCATGACCGCCATCAGACCGGCAGCCACCGCCAATGCTTTGGGCGAGGCGAACATCTGGCGATTGATCTGCTTGCCCATGTCTTCCGAGCCGGAAGCACGGGTCACCATGATCGCCGCAGCTGTAGATAACAACAGTGATGGCAATTGCGCCACTAAACCGTCACCGATGGTCAGCAAGGCGTAAACCTTGCCCGCGTCAGCGAAAGTCATGTTGTGCTGGAAGATACCGACGGCCATGCCGCCGATCAGGTTGATGAACAGAATCAGCAAACCGGCGATGGCGTCACCGCGCACGAACTTGCTGGCACCGTCCATCGAACCATAGAACTCTGCCTCCTGGGCGACTTCCTGACGACGGGCCTTGGCCTGGGCCTGATCGATCAGACCGGCGTTGAGGTCGGCGTCGATCGCCATTTGCTTGCCGGGCATCGCATCGAGGGTGAAGCGCGCGCTCACCTCGGAGATCCGGCCGGCACCCTTGGTTACCACGACGAAGTTGATGATCATCAAAATCGCGAAGACCACGATACCGACCACGTAGTTACCGCCGATCACCACCTCACCGAAGGCCTGGATCACCTTACCGGCAGCGGCGTGGCCGTCCTGACCGTGGAGCATCACCACCCGCGTCGACGCCACGTTCAGCGCCAGTCGCAACAGCGTCGCCACCAGCAGGATCGTCGGGAACACCGCGAAATCCAGCGGCCGCAAGGCGTACACGCAGACCAGCAGTACGACGATCGACAGGGCAATGTTGAAGGTGAAGAACACGTCGAGCAGGAACGGCGGCACCGGCAACATCATCATCGCCAGCATGACCAGCAGCAACAGCGGCACACCCAGATTGCCCCGACTGAGGTCGGCAATGTTCGAGCGAGCACTGTTGATTAACTGAGAGCGATCCACCGGTTTTCCCCGTTCCTTTAAAGCAAACTTTTGACGCCCAGAGCGGGCGCACGGCGGCTACTGCAAGAAGCCTTCCAACTTTTGCCGATGATTGAAACAGAGGGGTTTGAGCGTGGTTTTTCTGCTGACCGGGGTGCCGCCTTCGCAAGAAGTCAGCAAAAAGTGCCTTTTAAACTCGGGTGTTTAAAAGACACCTTCAGACACGCCTTACAGGCTACGAATCCTTGCGCCGTTGCCTACAGCTACGCCAGAATCCGCCGGCTTGTGCGCTGTGGGGTCGGGTTCTATTGTGGGTCGGTCGCTGACGAATCAGCGATCGGGTTTAGCGACTCGAACTTTCTCAGCGCATCAGCGTTCATGGCTTCGTTGTGGGACTCTTCGTCCGCAATTACGTTATGGCGGCTGTATGCGGGAGACCTTCGGGTCTACCGGGGTGCCTGAGACCGGTTCGCTAACCTGCGTACAGCTGCCACCTTCACCTGTTTAGCGACAGGGAAAAAGTGGCTCCATAACTCAGGAGCTTCACCATGATCAAACCAACACCCAATCCACCCGAAACCGACCCCGCCTCGCCCTACGAATCCCTCGACTCAAGAAAGCTTCACGAAGCCGCCGACCGCGCCCTCGATCACTATCTCTGCCCGCCCGGCTCCACACCACCACCGCGCAAGACCCGCAGAATGTACGCCATCACCGCGGACTTCAAAAACGAAGAGCTGCTGGCCGATGCCTGCGAGACCCTGGCTTCCGCCAGAACCATCGTCAATGACTTCACCCACCTCATGCCCGCCTCGCAGCGCAGGACGCTGGTGGGGATTGCGCAACTGATCATGCTCGGGGAACTGGCAGTGAATCGGGTGCTGGATAATCTGGAAATACCGCCGTCGCCGAACCCTGTGTAAGGGCTTGAGTGATGTGCCGTGGTTGCTGACGCCTTCGCGGCCTCACAAGAACCACAGATCATCGGGCGAAAAAAACCGCCATCAGGTTCAACCGGATGGCGGTTTTTTTTGCTTCATCACGATCAGGAATCGCGCCGCAGATCCGGCGGAATCGGCAGGTCGTCCTTGAGCGGTTCCGGGAACTTGCCCTTGCCCGCGCGGTGCTGGCGGATCTGGTAGACGTAGGCCAGTACCTGAGCGACCGCCAGGTACAGACCGCCGGGAATTTCTTCTTCCAACTCGGTGGAGTAATAGATCGAACGCGCCAGTGCTGGCGATTCGAGCAGCATGACGTTGTTGGCCACGGCGATTTCGCGGATCTTCAGCGCCAGGAAGTCGCTGCCCTTGGCCAGCAGCATCGGCGCCCCGCCCTTCTCCGCGTCGTACTTGAGCGCCACGGCGTAGTGGGTCGGGTTGGTGATGACCACGTCGGCATCCGGAATCGCCGCCATCATCCGGCGCTGCGACATCTCGCGCTGAACCTGGCGAATCCGTTGTTTGACCTCCGGCCGACCTTCCTGGTCCTTGTGCTCGTCGCGCACTTCCTGCTTGGTCATCTTGAGCTTCTTGATGCTCTCCCAGATCTGCACGGGCACGTCGACGGCGGCGATGATGATCAACCCGCACGCCAGCCACAGAGAACTCCAGCCCACCAGTTGCAAGCTGTGAATGATCGCCCGGTCCAGCGGCTCGTGGGCGATGCGCAACAGGTCGTCAATGTCCGAATTGAGCACCACCAGCGCCACACCCAGCGTGATGAGAAACTTGGCCAGCGCCTTGAGCAGCTCGACCACGGCCTTCATCGAGAACATCCGCTTGAGGCCTGCCGCCGGGTTCATCCGGCTGAACTTGGGCGCCAGCGAACCGGCGGCGAACAACCAGCCACCCAGCGCGATCGGTCCGAGGAAAGCCGCCAGCAACAGGGTGATCATGATCGGCTGAATCGCCAGCAATGCCTGCAACCCGGAACTCATCAGGAACGTCGCCATGGAGCGCTCGTCCATGATCACTTCCCGCGACAGCGTGAAGTTCTGGCGCATCAGGTCCATCAAATCCTGCGCCAGCATCCCGCCAAAAATCAGCAGTGCAGCAGAGCCGGCGAGCATGATCGCCAGGGTGTTGAGCTCCTTGGAGCGCGCAATCTCACCCTTTTCCCGGGAGTCCTTTTTGCGTTTCTCCGTGGGGTCTTCTGTTTTGTCCTGACCGCTCTCGCTCTCAGCCATGACTCAGCGCGCCTTTGCCAGTTCGCGTAAAAACTGCAAGGCCTCGGTGGCCAGCGGTTGATACTGATTGAGAATGTCCGCCAGCCCGACCCAGACAATGAACAGGCCGAGTACGAGAGTCAGCGGAAAGCCGATGGAGAAAATGTTGAGCTGCGGCGCGGCCCGGGTCATCACGCCAAAGGCGATGTTGACCACCAGCAGCGCGGTGACCGCCGGCAGCACCAGCAACAAGGCGGCGCCCAGCACCCAGCCGAGTTTGCCGGCCAGTTCCCAGTAATGCGTGGTCATCAGCCCGCCGCCGACCGGCAGCGTGGTGAAGCTTTCGGTGAGCACTTCGAAGACCACCAGGTGCCCGTTCATCGACAGGAACAGCAAGGTCACCAGCATCGTGAAGAACTGCCCGATCACCGCCACCGACACGCCGTTGGTAGGGTCGATCATCGACGCGAAGCCCATGCCCATCTGGATCGCGACGATCTGCCCCGCCACCACAAAGGCCTGAAAGAACAATTGCAGAGAGAAACCCAGCACCGCACCAACGAGAATCTGCTCGGCAATCAGCAGCAGACCGCTGAGGTCCAGAGGACTGACGGCCGGCATCGGCGGCAAATTGGGCGTGATCACAACAGTGATCGCGAAGGCGAAGTACAGACGGATCCGCCGGGGCACCAGCGTGGTTCCGAAGACCGGCATCACCATCAACATCGAGGCGACGCGAAACATCGGCAGCATGAACGACGCCACCCAGGTGCTGATCTGGGTATCGGTCAACTGAAGCAGCGATTGCATGGCTTAGCCGATGACCATCGGAATGTTTTTGTACAACTGCGTGATGTATTCCATGAACGTCTGCACCAGCCACGGGCCGGCGACGATCAGCGTGACCAGCATCACCAGCAGACGCGGCAGGAAGCTCAGGGTCTGTTCGTTGATCTGGGTGGCAGCCTGGAACATCGACACCAGCAGGCCCACCAACAGACTCGGCACCACCAGGATCGCCACCATCATGGTGGTCAGCCACAGGGCTTCGCGAAAGATGTCGACCGCTACTTCTGGCGTCATGGCGATACACCTCCGAAACTGCTGGCCAGGGTGCCGATGATCAGCGCCCAGCCATCCACCAGCACGAACAGCATGATTTTGAACGGCAGCGAAATGATCAGCGGCGACAGCATCATCATACCCATCGCCATCAGCACGCTCGCGACCACCAGGTCGATGATCAGGAACGGGATGAAGATCATGAAGCCGATCTGGAACGCGGTCTTCAGCTCAGACGTCACGAATGCCGGCACCAGAATCGTCAGCGGCGCCTGATCCGGCGTCGCGATGTCGGTGCGCTTGGACAGGCGCATGAACAGCTCCAGATCGCTGGAGCGGGTCTGGGCGAGCATGAAGTCCTTGATCGGCACCTGAGCCTTTTCCACCGCCTGCTGAGCCGTCAACTTTTCCGCGAGGTACGGCTGCAAGGCATCGTTGTTCACGCGATCGAACACTGGCGCCATGATGAACAGCGTCAGGAACAGCGCCATGCCGGTGAGGATCTGGTTCGACGGGGTCTGCTGCAGGCCCAGGGCCTGACGCAGGATCGAGAAAACGATGATGATCCGGGTGAAACTGGTCATCAGGATGACGGCGGCCGGAATGAAGCTCAGCGCCGTCATGATCAGCAGGATCTGCAGGCTGACCGAATACTCCTGCGCGCCCTCGGCGTTGGTGCCCAGGGTGATCGCCGGGATCGACAACGGATCGGCGGCGAATGCCAGCGGCGCGGCCAACATCAAGGCCAGGGTCAAGACGATGCGCAACGCACCCATTACTTCTTATCCTTCTGATCCTTGCCGAGGATCTTCAACAGATGCTGGGCAAATTCCGGAGTCGCTTTGTCGGCGGTGCTCGGCACCTCGACCGGCTCTTTGAGCACGTGCAACGCAGTGATGGTTCCAGGGCTGAGACCGAGCAGGATCTGCTCGTTGCCGACCTGCACCAGCATCAGACGGTCACGCGGCCCGAGCGCGCGGGAGCCGATCAGCTCGATCACCTGGCCCTTGCCGGCGGGACCTGCCTGCTGCACCCGGCGCAACAGCCAGGCGAGAAAGAAGATCAGGCCCAGCACCAGCAACAAACCCAGCACCAGTTGCGTCAGCTGACCCGCCACGCCGCTGTTGACGGCCGGCGCAGCCGCCGCTGCCGTGGTCGCCACTGGCTCGGCCGCCAGCACGCTGAACGGCAACGCCAGTGTCAGACCGAACAAAGCCCCCAGAACCTTTTTCACTCAGCGCAGCTTCTTGATGCGTTCGCTCGGGCTGATCACGTCGGTCAGACGGATGCCGAACTTTTCGTTGACCACAACCACTTCGCCGTGGGCGATCAGAGTGCCGTTGACCAGCACGTCCAGCGGCTCGCCGGCCAGACGATCGAGCTCGATCACCGAACCCTGGTTGAGTTGCAGCAGGTTGCGGATGTTGATGTCGGTGCTGCCCACTTCCATCGAGATCGACACCGGAATGTCGAGAATCACGTCCAGGTTCGGACCGTCGAGGGTCACCGGATCGTTGTTCTTCGGCACGCTGCCGAACTCTTCCATCGGCAGACGGTTGGAGCTCGAAGCACCCGCATCGGCGGCCAGCAGCGCGTCGATGTCGGCCTGCCCGGCTTCACCGGTTTCTTCCAGGGCGGCAGCCCATTCATCGGCCAGTGCCTGATCGTCCTGGGTGTTCATATCGTCGTTCATCATTTGTCCTCGGCGGGCAAAAAACCGGTAAAAGAATCAGGGAGTGAGGGCGCCGCTTCAGCGGCGCTCGATCGGCTCGATAACCTGCAACGCGAGGTTGCCTTTGTGCGAGCCCATCTTGACCTTGAAGGCCGGCACGCCGTTGGCGCGCATGATCATGTCTTCCGGCATCTCCACCGGAATCACATCACCCGGCTGCATGTGCAGGATGTCGCGCAGTTTCAACTGGCGGCGAGCCACGGTGGCACCGATCGGCACGTCGACATCCAGCACGTCCTGGCGCAGGGCGTTGACCCAGCGCTCGTCCTGGTCGTCGAGGTCCGACTGGAAACCGGCGTCGAGCATTTCGCGCACCGGCTCGATCATCGAGTACGGCATGGTCACGTGCAGATCGCCGCCACCGCCGTCGAGTTCGATGTGGAACGTGGAGACCACGATCGCTTCGCTCGGGCCGACGATGTTGGCCATGGCCGGGTTCACTTCCGAGTTGATGTACTCGAAGTTGACTTCCATGATCGCCTGCCAGGCTTCCTTCAAATCGACGAACGCCTGCTCCAGCACCATGCGCACCACGCGCAGTTCGGTCGGGGTGAATTCGCGCCCTTCGATCTTGGCGTGACGGCCGTCGCCGCCGAAGAAGTTGTCCACCAGTTTGAACACCAGTTTGGCGTCGAGGATGAACAGCGCGGTGCCGCGCAGGGGTTTGATCTTGACCAGGTTGAGGCTGGTCGGCACGTACAGCGAGTGCACGTATTCGCCGAACTTCATCACCTGTACGCCACCGACGGCAACGTCCGCCGAGCGGCGCAGCATGTTGAACATACTGATGCGGGTGTAGCGGGCAAAACGCTCGTTGATCATTTCCAGAGTCGGCATGCGTCCACGGACGATGCGATCCTGGCTGGTCAGGTCGTAGCTTTTGACACTGCCGGGTTCGGCAGCGTTATCGGTCTGTACCAGACCATCGTCGACGCCATGCAACAGCGCGTCGATTTCATCCTGGGACAGCAGATCCTGCACGGCCATGTCGTGTTCCTACTGCAGTACGAAATTAGTGAAAAGCAACTGTTCGATCACCACTTTGCCCAGCTCCTTCTGCGCCACTTCCTGGACGCTGGCTGTGGCCTTCTGGCGCAACATCTCTTGACCGACCGGCGTCGCCAAAGTGGCGAAATCCTGACCGGAGAAGAGCATCACCAGGTTGTTGCGGATCACCGGCATGTGCACTTTGAGCGCTTCCAGATCCGCCTGATTGCGCGCCAGCATGGTGATGCTCACCTGCATGTAGCGTTGACGGCCGTTCTGGTTGTAGTTGGCCACGAAGGCCGGCGCCATCGGCTCGAAAATCGCCGGTTGCTTGCCGACCGGGGCCGCTTCGGCCGCCGCCTCGGGCTTGCTCTGGGCACTGTGCATGAAGAACCAGGTCGCCCCCACGGACGTGCCGATGGCCAGCAACAGACCCAGCACGATCATGATGATCAGCTTGAGTTTGCCTTTGGTTGCGGGGTCTTTTACTGCTGCAGCTTCGCTCTTCGCCATGCCAATAATCCGTCACTAATCGGGTTTTCACAGTCGCACGGCAAGGCAAGAGCAAGTGTTATGCCAGAAGTGTCGGAGGGAAATGGTGAGCGGTGGCAAAACGGACGAGGGAGCGGACAGGGCCGCTCCCTCGGGGGAGGATGAATCAGGCGTAGTAGTCGACGGCGCTGGAGCCGATCACGTGAGTCGCCGTTGTTGCCGCTTCAGCGACGGCTGCCGGCGTCAACTCTTCTTCAGCCGAATCCAGGCGACCGCCGGCAGCGCTGGTACGACCGCCCTGCCCCTGCTGTGCCTGTTCCTGGCCTTGACCCTGCCAGCCACGGTTCTGGTCGGACACGTTGACGTCGACCTGCCCCATGCCTTGCTGGTTGAACATGTCGCGCAAGCGGTGCATCTGACCGTCGAGGGCTTCACGCACGCTCGGATGCGCGCTCATGAAGGTCACCTGGGTCTGCTGGTCCGGGACCATGTTCACCCGGATATCCAGACGCCCGAGCTCGGCTGGCTGCAATTGGATGTCAGCCGCCTTCAGGTTGTTGCTCGACAGGTACATGACCCGGTTGACCACTTCTTCGGTCCAGCCGTTCTGGTGCATGGCAATCGGCTGGTTCACCGGCACCGCGTTGGCGGTTTTCGGCGTGGCAGCCTGGGTCAGCGCCGCCAGACGGTTAGCGAAATCATCCACGCGGGTGTCGCTGGTGGCGGTCTTCAGGTCTTTCAGGCCGTCATCGATCAGACCGCTGAACGCCTTCTCACCGCCCTGACTGGTGCTGTCCTTGTCAGCCTGCACATCAAGCATGCTGGCCATGCCGGCAGCGAAGTTCTGCGCCGAGGTCAATTCGCCGTCAGCCTGAGCCTGGGCCGGGGTGGCCTTGGGCTGGGACTGGCTGGAAGCGGAAATGTGACCACTCTGCTCCATGGCCATGCGCACGGCAGGCAGCGAATCCAGTGGATCCGCCTCGGGGTCGAAAGCCGGGTCAGTGGCCGGCGCCGGATCCTTGACCATACCCGGCAATGCCGCCACGGCAGGTTGATCGGTTTCCGGTTTTGCGGCGGTATCGACGACAGGGGTGGCTGCTACCGGCGCGGTAACGACAGGCTCTACCGCCGCCACCAGTGCCGGGTCCACCGGCGCCGTTTCCGCAACAGGGGCCGGCGCGGTGTCGGCCGTGTCGTCATCCGTGGCGGTCTTGTCGTCCGTTGCTGCCGTCGCCGGTTTGTCGGCGGGCAAGGCTTTGCCGCTATCGGCAACCGCCGGCTCCGGGGCGGCAGACTGATCCTTGCCCACGTCTTTCTTGCCGCTGTTGTCGGCCACCTTGTCACGAGCAGGCTTGACCGAATTATCGACGGTCACCGAGGGCTTGTTCGAGCCTTGATCGGCGAACACCTGAGCGAAGCTGGAGGCCTTGTCCCCGGGCTCTGCGGCCACTGCCGATGATTTGGCTGAGGCAGCTTGCGCCTTGGCCTGGGCGGCGGTCTGAAGAAGAATGTTGGGGCTTGCAGGCATGGCACGGTCTCCGCTGCACTGGGATCGTAGGTACAGTTGGGATAGATGACTGCAAGTGCCGGGCCAGTTTCGCCAGAAATCCGGCAAAACCGCCCGGCGGCAGGATCAGTGCGTCAGCGAGCGCTGCCGCTCGGCGACATAAACGGGCCGCACATTGGCGAATTCGCTATGGATGTCGGCGACCAGCTTGATGATTTCAGAAGGGCTTTTGTCTTTGGCATGCTGCTCCAACTCCTGGCACAGCACGGCAAGACGGGTCGCACCCATGTTGCTGCTGCTGCCCTTGAAGCTGTGCGCAACGGAAGACAATGCGTCGGCATCGGCGGTCTGCTGCAACTCGCGCAGGCGATTTTCGGAATCGGCGAGGAAGGTATCCAGCAATTCCGGATAGCTGTCTTCCATCACTTCCCGCAGCGCGCTTAGCGCCTCGTGGTCCACATGTGTATCAGCCACTTGTTCACTCCCTGATCAAGAATGCGCGGATTATGCCAGAGCCTCCCAGAAAAACTCCACGCGAGCAGTTCGACCATCGTCTGACCAGCTGGCATTACGCGCCAATTGGCGGATCAGGCTGACTCCACGCCCCGACAGACGGACACCGTCGAGCGGCCGCTCCATCACGCGCGAGACATCAAATCCCCGGCCGCTGTCTTCGACCCGCACCACCAGACAACCGCCCTCGCCTTCCGGCCGCACCTGCAAATGCACGCGCACGTAACCGTCCTGCAGAGCCTCGAGGCGTGCATTGCGCTGCTCGTAATAACGGGCGAAACCCGACGCATCGCGCTTGAGGCTTGAATCCAGACCCAGCACGCCATGCTCCAGCGCGTTGGAATAAAGCTCGACCAGCACGCTGTACAGTGCGCCACTCTGCGCCCGCAATCCATGCACCTCAAGCAGCAACTGCAACAGATAAGGCAACGGATTGAAGCGTTTGAGCGTGGCACCGCGAAATTCGAAGCTCACCGACCAGTCCAGCGGACAGGACTGGCCACTGTCGGAATACACCGGCGCCGACGGATTGACCTGCGCCATCTCCAGCAGGCTGACCTCGACCATGCTCACATCGTCCCGGGCCTCACCGCGAAAGTCCTGTAACGCCTGCTCGATTTCCTCGAACAGCCGATCCGGCTGGCGATTGGCGGCGAACACCTTGTGCAAGCGCTCGACACCGAACAACTGATCATTGGCATCGCAGGTGTCGATGACCCCGTCCGAGAGCAGGAACACGCGATCGCCCACCGCCATCGAGTGAACCTCGGTGCGGTCATCGAAGGTCTGCGGACTGAGCACTCCCAGCGGCAAATGCCGAGCCGCCAGCGGCTTGCGCTCCCCGGTGGCGAGGCAATGCAGATAACCGTCGGGCATGCCGCCGTTCCAGACTTCCACCGAGCGCCGCTGGAAACTCAGGCACAACAGCGTCGCGCAACAGAACATGTCCACCGGCAGGATGCGCTTGAGCTTGGCGTTCATTTCCCGCAGGGTTTCGGCCAGACCGTAACCCTTGGCGGTCATGCCATAGAACACCTCGGCCAGCGGCATGGCGCCGACCGCCGCCGGCAGACCGTGACCGGTGAAGTCACCGAGCAACACATGCATGTCGCCGGCCGGGGTGTACGCGGCCAGCAGCAAGTCGCCATTGAACAGCGCGTAGGGCGATTGCAGGTAACGGATGTTCGGCGCGCTCAGGCAGCCGGAATGCGCGACCTTGTCGAATACGGCCTTGGCGACCCGCTGCTCGTTGAGAAGATAGTCATGATGTTTGGCGATCAGATCGCGCTGCTGAAGGACGGTGGCTTGCAAACGGCGCAAGCGATCCATCGCCTTGATTTTGGCGGACAGGATCACCTGGTTGTAGGGCTTCGCCAGAAAGTCGTCACCACCGGCTTCAAGGCAGCGAGCCAGGGCTTCACTTTCCGTCAGCGAGGTGAGGAAGATGATCGGCACCAGGTTTTCACCCGCCAGCTTCTTGATCTGGCGTGCGGCTTCGAACCCGTCCATCACCGGCATCATGGCATCCATCAATACCAGATGCGGTTTTTGCCGGATAAATGCCTCGACCGCCTCCGCCCCGTGGGTGGCCGTCAGCACTTCATGCCCCTGACGACGGACGATGGTCGACAACAACAGCCGGTCAGCGGCGCTGTCTTCGGCGATCAGGATCGTCAGCGGCTCTAGCGCCTGCATGACCGTCAACTGATGTCGAACAGTTTGTCGAAGTTGGAGATGGCGAGGATTTTCTTCACGTCGGAACTGCTGTTGACCACGCGGATTTCCGAATCGTCGCCACCGACATGATCACGCAGCAGAAGCAACATGCCGAGCGCCGAACTGTCGAGATAGGTCGCCTCCTTGAGGTCGACAATCACCGATTCGGGCTGCTCTTTTTCGTAGGATTGGCGAAATTCCTGATGCTTGGCGAAATCGAATCGCCCCTTGACCGAAATCGTCAGCTTTTTCTTGTCCGCAGAGACTTCTGTAACGACTGACATGTACTGGCTTCCTTGTCATTGACGAACGTGTACAAGGTTTAGCACTTGGAGGAGCCATGGGCAAGGCGCGATGGCGTCGGGATCTGTGCGAGATCTGCCCGTCAAAACGCCTCGTGGCGCGGCAAACGCTGGGACAACTCGTCCAGCAGCTTCTGTTCGCGCTTGTCTTCGGCGCGCTGCGCTTCATCCAGATAACGTTGTACAAGCTTGCGCAGACCTTCGACCCGGGCGAATGCCTGCTGCCAGGCATCGCGAGCCTTGTCCAGGTTGTTCTGGTGCCACTGCAGGCTCTGGCGCTGTTGATCGACAGCGGTGTCGAGCTGCGCCAGGAAGCCCTGAAAACCCAGCAGCCATTGCCCGGTCACGCCGGTGCTGCCGCGCACGATCCACTGCTGCGAGTAATCCAGGCGAAAGGCGTTGAGGTCGGCGAGCTTGCTCTCGGCCACTTTCACCTGACCCTGAAAGTAGCCCAGGCGCTGCACGGCGGTTTTCTCGGCCTTCTCGGCCATGTCCACCACCGGCGCCAGACGCGCGGCTCGACTCTGGGCCATGACCGGTTACCCGCCGGCCGCCGGGGCGAAAATCGTTTCGAGGTACGCCTCGCTTTCACCCAGGCTGATGTTGTCGTTGAGGCCCTGACGCAGGTATCTGACCAATTGCGGTTGCAGATTGATGGCAAGGTCAGTCTCGCGGTCACCGCCCGCGACATAGGCGCCGACGCTGATCAGGTCGCGGCTCTGTTGATATCGCGACCACAGCTGCTTGAAGTATTGCGCACGCTGCATGTGCTCCGGCGACACCACCGCCGGCATCACCCGACTGATCGAGGCTTCGATATCGATGGCCGGGTAATGCCCTTCTTCGGCCAGGCGCCGCGACAGCACGATGTGGCCGTCGAGCACACCCCGCGCGGAGTCGGCGATCGGATCCTGCTGGTCATCACCCTCGGACAATACGGTGTAGAAGGCAGTGATCGAGCCACCACCCTTCTCCGCATTACCGGCGCGCTCCACCAGTTTCGGCAGTTTGGCGAATACCGACGGCGGATAACCCTTGGTCGCCGGCGGCTCGCCGATGGCCAGGGCGATTTCCCGCTGGGCCTGGGCGAAACGGGTCAGCGAATCCATCAGCAACAGAACGTTCTTGCCCTTGTCGCGGAAATACTCGGCGATCCGCGTGCAGTACATCGCCGCGCGCAGACGCATCAAGGGTGCATCGTCCGCAGGCGACGCCACTACCACGGAACGCTTGAGGCCTTCTTCACCGAGGATGTGCTCGATGAATTCCTTAACTTCTCGACCCCGCTCACCGATCAGGCCGACGACGATGATGTCGGCCTCGGTGAAGCGGGTCATCATGCCCAGCAACACCGATTTACCGACACCGGTACCGGCGAACAGACCCAGACGCTGACCGCGACCGACCGTCAACAAACCGTTGATGCAACGGATGCCGACGTCCAGCGGTTCGCTGATCGGGTCACGGTTGAGCGGGTTGATCGTCGGGCCGTCCATCGGTACCCAGTCTTCAGCCTTCATGCCGCCCTTGCCGTCCAGCGCGCGTCCGGCGCCGTCCAGCACGCGACCAAGCATGCTCATGCCCATCGGCAAACGACCGGTGTCGGCCAGCGGCACGACGCGGGCGCCCGGGGCAATGCCGGCCACGCTGCCGACCGGCATCAGGAACACCTTGCTGCCGGAGAAACCCATGACTTCGGCTTCAACCTGGGACGGGTGATAGGTGTCGTCGTTGATCACCATGCAGCGGGTGCCCATGGCGGCGCGCAAGCCTTCGGCTTCGAGCGTCAGGCCGACCATGCGCAGCAGGCGCCCTTCGAGGATCGGCGCGCCGGCGATTTCGGTGGCCTCGGCGTAGGTGCTCAGGCGCTTGGCGAAACTGGTGCGTTCAAGGCGCATCGGGGGCGTCCGCGAGCGGCTCTTCTGCGACCGGTGCCGGTTTTGGCGACTCCGGCAGGTCCAGGCTCAGGTCCGGTGCGGCCGGGTGCAGGGCCTGTTCGTGCAACTGGTCGAACAGTTTGGCCATGACCTGGCTGACGCGGGTTTCGATGCTGGCGTCGATCCGGCTGTGGTCGGTCTCGACCCGGCAACCGCCCGGCAGCAGGGCTTCGTCTTCGACGATGCGCCAGGTTTCCTCATGACGTTCGCGCAGGGCTTTGACCTGTTCGAAATCCTGCGGATTGACGTACAGCCGCACATTGCCCACGCCCAGCGGCAACAGCTTGAGGGCGTCGCGCATGACGTGTTCGATCTGCGTCGAGTCGATGGCCAGCTCGCGCTGAATCACCTGTTTGGCGATGTGCTGCACGAGGTCGACCAGCGACTTTTCGATCTGGGTGTCTTGCTCGGCGATGGGCTCGAACAGGTGACCCATCAGTTGCTCAAGGCTGTTGACCTTGGCCGTCAGGACCACTTCGGCTTCCTGGCGCACCTTGAGGGTGGCGCTGTGAAAGCCTTCCTTTTCGCCGATGGCGAAGCCCTCGTTGTAGGCCTCCTGACGGATGCTTTCGAGTTCTTCCAGAGTCAGTGGCTGGACTTCCTCCAGCGGCACCTCTTCCATTTCCGGCGGTTCAGGCTCCGGTTCCGGCTCGGGCTCAGGTTTCGGCGGGTCGAAGCTGGGCAACGCCCAGGATTCGAAACCACGGACGTCCCGGGCACGGATCAGGTCCGTCACATCGTCGTCATGCTTGTCCATGGGCTTAGATCATTTCCTCGCCGCCCTTGCCACCGAGCACGATTTCTCCGGCTTCGGCCATACGGCGGGCGATGGTGAGGATTTCCTTCTGCGCGGTCTCCACGTCGCTGACGCGCACCGGGCCCTTGGCCTCGAGGTCGTCGCGCAGCAGTTCGGCGGCACGCTTGGACATGTTCTTGAAGATCTTCTCCTTGACGCCTTCGTCCGAACCCTTGAGGGCCAGCACCAGCACGTCGGAAGAGACTTCGCGCAACAGCGCCTGGATCCCGCGGTCGTCGACATCGGCCAGGTTGTTGAACACGAACATGAGGTCTTCGATCTGACCGGACAGGTCTTCGTCGACTTCGCGGATCGAGTCCATGAGCTGGCCTTCGATCGAGCTGTCGAGGAAGTTCATGATGTCCGCCGCCCGCTTGATACCACCCAGGGTAGTGCGCGAGGCGTTCGAGTTGCCGGAGAACTGCTTCTCGAGAATCTGGTTCAATTCTTTCAGCGCGGCCGGCTGCACGGTGTTCAACGACGAGACGCGCAGGATGATGTCCAGACGCACCTTGTGGTCGAAGTTGCCCAGCACTTCACCGGCTTGATCCGGATCGAGGTACGCCACCACGATCGCCTGGATCTGCGGGTGCTCGTAACGGATCACGTCGGCAACGGCGCGCGGCTCCATCCATTTCAGGCTGTCGAGGCCACTGGTGTTGCCGCCCAGCAGAATGCGATCGATCAGGCCGTTGGCCTTGTCTTCACCCAGGGCCTGGGTGAGCATTTTGCGCACGTAGTCGTCGGAGCCGACGCCCAGGCTGGTCTGATCGCCGACGATGTCGACGAACTCACTCATGACCTGCTCGACCTGCTCACGGTGGACGTTGCCCATCTGGGCCATGGCCACGCCGACTCGCTGGACCTCTTTGGGGCCCATGTGGCGCAGCACTTGTGCGGCATCGGTCGAACCCAGGGACAGCAGCAGAATCGCGGCTTTATCGACCCGGGACAGTTTGGCGACGGCGGCTCGGTTATCACTCATCTGCGTTAATCCACTCTTTCACGACCTGGGCCACACGACCCGGGTCTTCTGCCACCAGACTCTTGATTGCGTTCAACTGAGCGTCATAACCCTCGCTCGGGCTCGGCAGCAGAATGCTGGTCGGGCCACCGAGGCTGACGCGATCGTTGGACAGTTCACCGTCCAGACCGCCCATGCCACCGAGTTCCATGTCGCCGCCCAGACCGGCCAGCTCCTTGCTTTTGCCGCCACCGGTGATGTTGTTGAGCACCGGACGCAGCACGCCGAACACCAGCACCAGGATGAACAGCACACCCAGCACTTGTTTGACGATGTCCCAGAACCATGGCTGGGAGTAGAACGGAATGTCGGCGATCACTTCGCCGCGCTCGGCGGAGAACGGCATGTTGATCACGCTGACGCTGTCGCCACGGCTGGCGTCGAAGCCGACGGCGTCCTGTACCAGACGGGTGAAGCGCGCCAATTCGTCGGCGCTCCACGGCGCGCGAGTCGTTTCGCCGTTGGCCGGGTTGATCTTGACCTGATCGTCCACCACCACCGACACCGACAGGCGATTCAGGCGACCCTGCTGCTGTTTGGTGTGGCTGATGGAACGGTCGAGCTCGAAGTTCTTGGTGGATTGTTGACGCTTGTCCGCCGGGTACGGCGCGAGCATCGGCTGGCCGGTGGCCGGGTCCATGATCTGCTGACCGTTGGCGTCAACCAGTGGCTGACCAGGCTGCACCATGCTCGCCGGGGCGGCTGCGCCACCGGTGGTCTGCGGCGCCGTAGCCGGCGACGGTGGCTGGTTGCTCAGGGCACCCGGCACACCTTGCGGGCCATTGCTGGCGGTGCGTTGTTCGTTGACCGACTGTTCGCTGCGCAGGGCCGGTTGATCCGGGTTGAACTGCTCGGCGGTCGATTCGACGGCACTGAAATCGACGTCGGCCGAGACTTCAGCCTTGTAACGATCGTTGCCCAGTACCGGTTGCAGAATGTTGTGCACGCGCTGGGTGAGCATGCTTTCCATGCGGCGGCTGTAGTCGAACTGCTTGCCGGCCATGGTCATTTCGGAGTTTTCCGCCTGATCCGACAGCAGGTTGCCCTTCTGGTCGACGACGGTGATCTGCGATTTGCTCAGCTCAGGAACGGAGGTCGCCACCAGATTGATGATGGCAACGACCTGGCCTGGCTCCAGCGAACGACCGGAGTACAACTCGACCAGTACCGAAGCGCTTGGTTTGCGTTCGTCACGCACGAACACCGAGCTTTTCGGGATGGCCAGGTGAACGCGCGCACCCTTGACGTTGTTCAGGCTGGAAATGGTGCGGGCCAGTTCGCCTTCGAGGCCGCGACGATAACGGGTCGCTTCCATGAACTGGCTGGTGCCCAGACCCTGTTCCTTGTCGAGGATTTCAAAACCGATGTTGCCGTCGCTGGGAGTGACACCAGCGGCCGCGAGCTTGAGCCGCGCACGGGACAGGTCATCGGCCTTGACCAGCAAGGCGCCGGAATTCGGTTCGACGGTGTAGGGAATGTCGGCGGAGGCCAGGGTATCCATGACCTGTTTGGCGTCCATGCCGGCAAGGCTGCCGTACAGAGGCCGGTAGTCCGGTTGCTGCGACCACAGCACCACGGCAAAGCCAATCGCCACGCTCGCGGCCAGGCCGACCAACAGGCCCACCTGACGCAGCACGGTCATCTCGGAGAGGTTTTCCAGGAAGGACAGGCCGAACAGCGGCGGTTTGCCGTCTATCGGGGTGGCCTTGGCCGGAACGTTATCGGCGACTGCTTCTGCCATGACTCAATCTCGTCCTTAAACCGGCATCTGCATGATGTCTTGATAAGCCTGAACCAGCTTGTTGCGCACCTGGGTCAGAGCCTGGAACGACACGCTGGCTTTTTGCGAGGCAATCATCACGTCCGTCAGATCGACGCCGCTCTTGCCGATTTCAAATGCGTTGGCCAACTGAGTCGACGCCTGCTGGGTATCACTGACTTTGTTGATGGCCTGACCGAGCATGTCGGAAAAGCTGCTGCCTGCCACTTCAGGGGCAGCAGCGATCGATTTCGGCTTCGACATGGCGTCCATTTGCATGGCCTTCATGTCCATCATCAACCGATTAAATTCAATACCTTGGCTCATGGTCTACTCTCTTGGGCGGCCCGCAATTTTTTGACACTCACTCGGCGGGTACTCAGGTGTTAGCAACAACGGTGCCAGCTCATGGGCACCGCTTTCAGAAAAGCCGTTTCAAACGTTTGCGCCACCCGTCAGGTCGCGAACAGATAGCCTTCGACATCCATGCCCGCATCGCGCATTTGCGCCAGTTTGTAACGCAGGGTGCGCGGGCTGATGCCGAGTTTTTCGGCGGCTTCCTTGCGGCGACCACGCTCGGTACGCAGGGTGTCGATGATCATCTGGAACTCGCGGCGACGCAGGTCATCGCCCAGCGCACCGGCCGAATCCGCCTCGATCTCGACTTCACGAATGACCGGCGCAACCGGCACCACCGCCGGCAATGGCGCAAACAGCGCAGGCCCGGAGAGACAGAAATCCTGCGGCTGGATCAACCCGCCCTGCTGCAGAATCAAAGCGCGCTGAACCGCGTTATCCAGCTCGCGCACGTTGCCCGGCCACGGATAACCGATCAGGCACGCTTGCGCCTCGGGCGAGAACTTCGCCATCGCGTGCTTCATTTTATTGACGTGTTTGGCCAACAGACGCTCGGCCAGCGGCAGGATATCGGCGGTGCGCTCGCGCAACGGACGCCAGGCCAGCGGAAATACCGACAGACGATAATAGAGGTCTTCACGGAACCGCCCCGCCGCCACTTCACCGGCCAGATCACGGTTGGTGGTCGCGACCACGCGGATATCAAGGGTGATCGGCTTGCGGGCGCCGACCCGCTCCACTTCCCGCTCCTGCAACACCCGCAACAGCTTGGCTTGCAGGCCGAGGGGCATTTCGGAAATTTCATCGAGCAGAATGGTGCCGCCGTCCGCCTGTTCGAACTTGCCGGCCTGGGCCGCGATGGCGCCGGTGAACGAGCCCTTTTCGTGACCGAACAGGGTGGCTTCGAGCATGTTGTCCGGGATCGCCGCACAGTTGATCGCAATGAACGGCTGACTGGCACGATGGGATTGCTGGTGGATGTAGCGCGCCAGCACTTCCTTGCCGGTGCCGGACTCGCCGGAAATCAGCACGGTGGAATCGCTGCGTGCGACCCGCGCCGCCAGATCCAGCAACTGCGCACTGGCCGGCTCCACCGCGACCGGCCCTTCGGCGTCACTGGCGCCAAGGCTGCCCAAGGCGTGGCGCGCCACCAGATCCAGCAGAGCCTTGGGCTCGAACGGCTTGACCAGATAATCCGCCGCGCCCTGGCGCATCGCATCGACCGCGCGCTCGACCGCGCCATGGGCAGTCATCAGCAGCACCGGCAATTGCGGTTGCCGCGCGCGCAGCAGGCCGAGCAGTTGATGGCCGTCCATGCCCGGCATGTTGACGTCGCTGACCACCAGACTGAACGCTTCGCGCTCGACGGCGTTCAGCGCCTCTTCGGCCGAACCCACCGCGTGATAATCGTGACCGGCCAGCAACAGCGTATCGGCCAGCGCTTCGCGCAACGAGCGGTCATCCTCGACCAGCAGAACCTTGATGCCCATGACCTTCACTCAGCTCCCTGTACAGCAGAAAACAACGGCAGGATGACCTGCGCGCACGTACCGCGCCCGACCCGCGAACGCAGCTGCAATTCTCCCTGATGCGCACGTGCCACGGCCTTGACCACGGTCAGGCCCAGGCCGGTCCCGGTGACTTTGGTGGTGAAAAACGGCTCGCCCAGCCGCGCCAGCACCGCCGCATCAATCCCGCTGCCACTGTCACTGACACACAAACGCAGAGTGTTTTCGCGGGTATAGCAATGCACCTTCAGACGCACCTCGCCGGTACTCGCCTGAATGGCGTTTTCAATCAGATTGAGCAGCGCCCCGACCAGCGTGTCGCGATTGCACAGCAACTCGCCGGCATGGCTGTCGCACTGCCAGCGGATCGGCAGATCCTGCACATGAGTCAGCGCCGCGGCCTGCAACGACTGCATCAAGGCATTCGGTGTGACACGGTCGGTCAGTGGCAGCTCGCCGCGAGCGAACACCAGCATGTCGCGCACCTGATGCTCCAGCTCGTGCAGACGCTCCTTGAGGCGCCCGGCAAAACGCTGCTGGGTGGCGACCGGCAATTCCTGCTCGGTCAAATGACTGGCGTACAGCAAGGCGGCGGACAATGGCGTGCGGATCTGATGAGCGAGCGAAGCGACCATCCGCCCCAGGGACGACAGTCGCTCGTGGCGCGCCAGTTGATCCTGCAAGTGACGGGTTTCAGTCAGGTCGTTGAGCAGCACCAACTGCCCAGGCTCGGCATCCAGCGAGCGGGTGGCAATCGACAGGCGTCGACCGTTTTTCAAGGAAATTTCGTGGCCGTCGTCTTCACGGGGCGCGAAGCAACGGGCAATGACATGACGCCACAGTTCGCCTTCCAGTGGCAGGCCGAGCAATTCGATGGCGGCAGGATTGGCCTCGCACACAATGCCGTGACCGTCGATGACGATCACGCCACCGGGCAACAGATCGAGGAGGTTTTGCAGGCGGTTGGCCAGGCGTTCTTTTTCCGCCAGTTCCTGCATGCGCTGGGCACTGACTACGGCCAGCTCGCCCTTGAGCTCGGTGACCCGCGCTTCGAGCATGCTGTAGGAGTCGGTCAACTGGCTGGACATCTGGTTGAACAGGGCGAATGCCTGCTCAAGCCCCTGGCGGCTCGCCTGCTCTACGGACGGCAGTTGCCCCGAGGACTCGGGAACAGAAGACATCTGGGAGGCTTGGGGCATTGTGCTCTCTCGCTTGGCTGACCGTCAGTTAAACGGAACGTTGCGAGGGATGTAGCAATACCCGTGCCTAAAAAAAACCGCTTATAAATGAAGCAGTTGAAAAACAGGCGTCAATCATCCGCCTGTTCATCACCTTCACGACGGCTCATGCCGTACTTGCGCATCTTCTCCACCAGCGTGGTGCGGCGAATGCGCAGGCGTTCGGCGGCGCGGGCCACGATGCCATTGGCGTCGTCCAGCGCCTGCTGGATCAGCCCCTGCTCCAGACCACCGAGGTAGTCCTTCAGGTCGAGACCTTCCGGCGGCAGCATGGCGTTGGCGGTGAAGTCCGGCGTATGGCCGTTGATCGCCACGCGCTCTTCCAGATCGCTGCGCAGGCTGTCGACCATTTGCTCGTCTTCGTCGTCGACGTAGCGGAATTTCTTCGGCAACTCGACCACGCCGATCACCCCGTACGGATGCATGATCGCCATGCGCTCCACCAGGTTGGCCAGCTCGCGGACGTTGCCCGGCCAGCCGTGGCGGCACAGGGACATGATCGCGGCGGAGTTGAAGCGGATCGAACCGCGCTTCTCGTGCTCCATGCGCGAGATCAGCTCGTTCATCAGCAGCGGAATGTCTTCGACGCGCTCACGCAGCGGCGCCATCTCGATCGGGAACACGTTCAGGCGATAGTAGAGGTCTTCGCGGAAGGTGCCGATCTCGATCATGCTTTCGAGATTCTTGTGGGTCGCGGCGATGATGCGCACGTCGACGCTCTGGGTCTTGTTGCTGCCCACGCGCTCGAAGGTGCGCTCCTGCAGCACGCGCAGCAGCTTGACCTGCATCGGCAGCGGCATATCGCCAATTTCGTCGAGGAACAGCGTACCGCCGTTGGCCAGCTCGAAACGGCCGGCACGGCTGGTGATCGCGCCGGTGAAGGCACCCTTCTCGTGGCCGAACAGTTCGCTTTCCAGCAACTCGGCCGGGATCGCCCCGCAGTTGACCGGTACGAACGGCGCGTCGCGACGCTTGGAATGGTAATGCAGGTTGCGCGCAACCACTTCCTTGCCGGTCCCGGACTCGCCGAGGATCAACACGCTGGCGTCGGTGTCGGCCACTTGCTGCATCATCTGACGCACGTGCTGAATCGCACGGCTGGTGCCGACGAGGCTGCGGAACAGGTTGGGTTCGCGATGACGGCCGCGCTCGCGGGCCTGATCGTACATCTCGCGATAGACCTGGGCACGGTGCAGGGAATCCAGAAGTTTGCTGTAGCTCGGCGGCATTTCGAGGGTCGAAAGTACCCGGCGGCGCTGGTCTTCAGGCAGGTCCACCGAAGAATTATCGCCCATCAGCAAAACCGGAAGGAACTCATCCCAGGTCGAGAGTGTCTTTAACAGGCCCAAAAGCGAACCAGGAGCATTGACCGTCCCGATCAGTACGCAAATGACCTCACGACTAGACGACAAAGAGCCGACTGCCTGCTGCCAGTCATGGCTTCCGCAGGGTAAATTTTCTTCGCCAAGAAAATTTAAGATCACCGCCAGGTCGCGGCGGCGGACGCTATCGTCATCGATCAGCAGAATTTTGGTTTCACGCCACATGCAATAGCAACTTCCCTAGTCAACTCAATGCCCAAAATGAGGGGCAAGCGAGACGCTTGCAGGACACCTTGTGCCTGTAGACGCCTGAAATCTGAAAACAGCCACTAGTTAAGTCAAAAAACCGTGCACAGTCAAATTTATGGCGCACATGTCTGGATTAACTGAGGGTTAATTAACCAAACAGATGGTAAACCTTTGCCGCGTTCTGCGCTTGGGTGATCTGCGACATCTCGTCGACTATCGCCTGACGCTCACCCATCGCCACTTCAAGAAGCTGCTTGTAGACATGCAGCAACTCCTCAAGATTATCGCGCAACGCCACTTCATCAAGCGAAGCCTCACTCAAGACATCTTCCATGCAGGAACGGCAATCGAGATCCAATTGACCGATGGCTTCCCAGTTGCGCTCGGCCAGGGCACCGACCAGCGCTACTCGGGTTTCTTCGATTCGCTGCAATACAAGACTCATGATGATCCCCTCAGAACTGCGGAGCAGGCGCAGGCGCGATTGCGTCCCAGCCTTCCTTGACAGTGCTCAGCAAGCCGGCGACCTCATCAAGGATGCGTGGATCGCTGTCGATGTTCGCCTCGGCGAGACGCTTCATCATGTAGATATAAAGACCGTCCAGATCAGCCAGCGTATCGGCGGACTTTTCCAGATCCAGACCTTCACGCAAGCCGCTGACGATGCCGATAGCCTTGCTGATCGCCGTGCACTTGCCGGCAATGTCCTTGCGCTCGATGGCACCCTTTGCCTGAGCGATACGGTCCAGACCACCTTCCATCAGCATTTGCACCAGACGGTGGGGACTCGCTTCGGACGTCTGGGCCTGAGCGCCGACTTTCTGGTATTGCCGAAGGGCCAACATCGGATTCATGTTCTACCTCATTTGCAACTATGACTCGTATGAGCAGTGTATCGCCCGCAAGCCAGAAAACTTTAGACCAAAAGACAAAAACCCGGCACACGCTCGAAAGCGTAGCCGGGTTTTTGTCGCTCTTGCATGTTACTTCGCGGATTGCTGCGCGTTGAGCGAGGCGAAGAACGACGTGATATTGCTCGCCGTCGCTTTCATTTGCCCCACCAGCAAGTCCATGGCGTTGTACTTGGCAGTCAACGTCTTGGTCAGGTTGGCCACACGCAGATCCAGCGCCAGCTGCTGGGAAGTAATATTGCGGGTGTTGTTGTTCAGGATCGTCATGCGCTGATCAAGCAGACCGTTGGTCGTCTTGCCGTCAGCCGATGGCTTGAGATACGGATCCACCGCCTTTTTCATCCGCGCCAGCAGACCGTTATTGTCGTCAGTGCCGGTGAACATCTTCTGAACTTGACCGGTCATGCCCGGCGTGGCCATCGCCTTGTTGAACGCCGTCGTGTCGAGGGTCAGGTTGCCGGTGAGCCGGTCGGTCATAACGCCCATTTGCGACAGGTATTTCAACGTATCGCCTGCGCCGCCCTCAGTCAGCTGAGCACGGATATCGGCAATCAGAGAACGCGGCAGGGAGTCACCAGTGAAGGCCGCCTGAACGGTCAGCTTGCCATCTTCGTCCGGCGTCGCCTTGGACAAGGTATCGATGGTGCTCTTCAAGGTGTTGAAGGCGTCGACGAAGGCCTGAACCGACGTCTGCAAGCCTTTGGTGTTGGTGTCGACAGTGACCGTGACTGGCGTACCCGGCGTAGCAGGGACCGTCAGCAGGTTCATCGTCAAACCGCTGATGGCTCCGGTTACCGTGTTGCTTTTGCTGCTCACCGAAAGACCGTCGATGGTCAGCTGTGCATCCTGTGCAAGACCATTGACGGAACCGGCCGCGCCAGGCGCCGGAGTCGCACCCAACTGCTGGGTACCGTCAATTTCCAGACCGGCAATGCCACTGACACTCAGGTCAGTACCCGCACCCGTTTTGCTGGAGCTGATCACCAGGCGCGAAGCACCAGTGCTGTCAGTCACGATGTTGGCAGAAATACCATTGACGCCCTGAGCCGTGTTGATTGCGTCACGAGTGCTCTGCAAGGTCGCGTTGGCCGGGATCGTGACATTGTAATCAGTGCCATTCTGACTGATTTTCAGGGTACCACTCGGAATGGCACTGGCCGCACCGCCGGCGAAGGATGCACTGGCTACTTTCGAGCCGGTGGCCAGCTTATTCACAACAACACTGTAAGTACCGGAAACGGCGGTGTTATCCGAAGTCACACCCAAAACCGCAGGCGTGCCCGAAGTCGCGGTATAACCGGCAAACGCAGGACTGGTCTTGCTGCCCAGGTTGGTCATCGTCGTCTGAAATGCGGTCAGCGCACTCTTCAACGAGCCAATACCGGAAATCTTCAGCGTGTTGGTTTTTGTCGCGTTATCGATCTGCGTCTGCTTCGGCGACTTGTCGGCGTTGACCAGCGCAGTAACGATTGCACCGATGTCCAGGCCGGAACCCAGGCCCGAACCCGGTAAAATTGGACTTGCCATGTGCATCTCCCTTGGGTTGTTGCCAGTCTTTTGACCACTACCTGCGTCTAAAGAACTTCAAACACTATTCATGCCAGCTATCAGACTTTGGCGTCGAACAACACGTGACTCGCGTTGGCAAGGCTGTCTGCCAGCTTGAGCGCTTCTGCGGAAGGGATCTGTCGTACGACCTCGCCCGTCTCGCTCGCGATCACCTTGACGATGACCTTTCCGGAATGCTCGTCGATCGAGAACTCCAGATTGCGCTTGATCGACTGAACGAACTTCTCGATCTCCTGCACCGCCAACTTCAGCTTGGTTTCATCTGTTTCCTGGCTCTTTTTCGAGGCAGGAACAGCTTCAACGGTCTGAGGCTTGGTTTCCGACGGTTTGTCGGTAACGGTATTGGCTGGCTTGGGAGCCGGATAAGACACGTTAAGCTTGACGCTCATGTCCATGCTCATCACCTCATAACGTAAAAAGCGAGAGAGCACGCAAGCGCACTCCCCCGCCAAAACTCATTCCGAAATTACTGAAGCAGCTTCAGTACAGCGGAAGGCAGTTGGTTGGCTTGAGCCAGAACAGAGGTCGAAGCCTGTTGCAGGGTTTGCTGCTTGGTCAGGTTAGCAGTCTCTGCGGCGAAGTCGGTATCTTGTACGCGACCTTGTGCAGCAGTGGTGTTCTCGGTGATGTTCTGCAGGTTGGAGATGGTGCTGGTCAGACGGTTTTGCGAAGCACCCAGAGCAGCGCGGGTGGCGTTGATGTTCGCAATTGCAGCGTCGATTGCAGTGATCGCGTTGTCGATGTTCGAAGCGGCGGCTGCGGAAGTAGCACCGGTCAGAACAACAGTACCGCTACCTACCGACAGGCTTGCAGCGTCGAACTTGCCGCTCAGTACCAGGTCGATGTGGTTGGCGGAGCCAGTGTTGGCGCCAACTTGCAGAGTTACAGTACCAGCCGAACCGTCCAGCAGGTTTTTGCCGTTCAGGTTGGTAGCAGCCGAGATACGGGTGATTTCGTCAGACATCTGAGCGAATTCAGCGTTGGTTGCGGTCTGGTCAGCAGTGCCGTTGGTACCGTTACGAGCTTTAACAGCCAGTTCACGCATACGCTGCAGGATGTCGGTCGAAGCTTGCAGAGCGCCTTCAGCGGTCTGAGCAACGGAGATACCGTCGTTGGCGTTCTGGATCGCCTGAGTGTTACCACGGATCTGCGAGGACATACGGGTAGCGATCTGCAGGCCAGCGGCGTCGTCTTTAGCGCTGTTGATTTTCAGGCCGGAAGACAGGCGCTGCATCGAAGTCGACAGAGCGTCGGAAGCGCGGTTCAGGTTTTTCTGAACGTTCAACGACGTGGTGTTGGTGTTTACTGTTAAAGCCATGACGAATTCCTCGTTGGTTGGGTACTGCGGCTTCCGGCCCTGGCAACCGCCGGGTATGGCCTAGAGAACCTTCGTAATAGTTATCGTCGGGTTTGCAGGTTGCTTGAGGGCTTTTTTGAAAAAATTTGCCATCAACCTGCCACCCCCTAGAAAACAAAGACTTAGCAGCACTTTACCTTCGAAAAAATGACGTCATAAAACCGTCCGTGGCGCAAACCTGCGGGCCAGCGCCTTCGACCTGCTTCAGGCGGGCGGTTCCTCCAGTAATTGAATCAACTCGTACTCCATGAAATCGGCAAGTCCCAACCAGTCCTGACGCTCCTGGCACTCGAGCATTTGCGTGAGCAACTGCGCCCAGACCTGCTGCGCCTGCGTGCCCGCCGACAGCAATGACTGCTGAGCGCCCTCGAACACATCGACCATGGTCAACGCGGCCTCGACATCACGCCCCAGGCGGAACAGCCCGGCGCACTGGTGGCATTCATCTACCCAGCCTTGCAGCGCAGTCATTGCACAAACTCCTGATCGAACGCTGTACCGGCAATCTGCGCGCCCGCGCGGCTACTGTTGAAAAACGCCACCTGCGGCTGACTGGCGATGTATCGCTCAAGCACGCACAGATAACCGCGAAAATTGAGCTGGGTACTGACGCGCTGGCCATACCCGTCTCGTACCCAGTGCCGCGCCTGATTCACCGAAGGCCCCAGATCACCATCATTCCAGCCGGCATGGGTCTTGTTCATCGGGAAGGCAAAATCGACGCCGAACAGGGTGATGCGTGCAGCGCCCATCTTCACCGCCAGGTCCACGGCCGGGTGAATCACGCTGCCGCCCACATGCAACAACGCCCGCGGGTGCTGCTCACGCAATGCCGCATAGACCGGACTGACCGAGTAGCCGCCATAACGCTTGCCCTTCCAGGCCCTCAGCACCTCAGGGTCACTCATGGGCAGATACACCAGCGGAATGCCGTCGGACTCTTCAAAAGGCAGATGCCGGAAGCTGATGCGTTGATCGATGCTCACCACATAGTCGGGCACGATCCCGTGCTCGCGCAGCGGCCGGTACGCGGTATCGACACAAATGAACAACGGACGCTCGGCCCGTCCGCGAATGGCGGCCAGACGCTCGAAATGCTGCTCCAGCGTCGGCCCGGTGCCGATCACATAAATGTCCCGACCGGTGCAGGTGCCGAACAACGTTGCCACATCATCGTCAGCGAGCAATACCGGCAAGCAGTCCTGCAGACGCTGCTGTATGAACGGTGACTGCGGATCGAATTCACGGTTGTTGAAGCTCAGGTGTACTTCGCTGACCAGCCGATCGCGGATCTTCGCGTTGAAGTCATCAGCCAGCAACATCTCGGCAGGCAATGCGAAGAACGGCGTGCAGATGTCGGACAGGTCGCCGGCGTACAACAACTCAACCCGAGAATCCTGCAGCCACTCACGCTGATCGATCAATTGCAGCACCAGCGCGAACAGCGCGCCGTTGAGGATGTGCACATACAGCCGCTCGAGCCCGGTGCGTTCCAGCAGCACCGTGGGCAAATCCCCGAGGCCGGTGCCGTAGACATGCAGTTGCGACTTGTCCGCCGGCAGGCTGGCGGCCTGAATCTGCGCTTCGCGGACACGGTCATGCCGGCTGGTGAGCTGAATGCCGCCAATGCTCAACGTCGAGCCCAGCCCTTGCGTCAGCTCGGCCTCGATCACCGAACCGTCTTCGTTCAGCAATCGTGCGAACAGCGCCGGCCAGCGTCGCTCGATGACCTCAGCATTGGCCTGGAAAAACTCACTCATGGCGCCTCGCGCTCCCGTCAGGCAAAAAAATAGCGTTCAAGGTTAACCCTTGAACGCTATTTTTGTATCCGTCGTTCTTAGCGGATTCAAGGACGATAAATAATCGCCGAACCCCACGACAGACCGACGCCGAAACCACTGATCGCAATGCGATTCCAGTCGGAATCCATCACGTGTTTTTCCAGCAGCAGCGGCACACTGGACGACACGGTGTTGCCGGTCTCGACCATGTCCTTGATGAACTTCTCCGGCTCGCCTTCGAAGCGCCGCGCCACGGCATCGACAATCGCCGCACTGCCCTGGTGAATGCAGAAGGCATCGATGTCATCGGCCTTGAGGCCGGAATCGTCGAGCAGTTCGTGCAGGTGCGCCGGCACCTTGAGCAGCGCGAAGTTGAACACCTGACGCCCGTTCATGAAGAACACGCCATCGGTGACTTTCAGGTGCGGCGCGCCGGAACCGTCGGTGCCGAACTTGGCCTTGCCCAGCGCCCACACCGGGTCTTCACCCATCCAGGTCGCGGTGGCAGCATCGCCAAACAGCATGGTGGTGTTGCGGTCTTCCGGATCAACGATCTTCGAATACGGGTCAGCGGTGATCAGCAGGCCGTTCTTCAGGCCGGCAGCTTCCATGAAGCCTTTGATCGCGTAGATGCCGTAGACGTAACCGGAGCAGCCCAGGGAAATGTCGAACGCGGCCACGTTGGTTGGCAGGCCAAGCTTGTCCTGAACGATGGCAGCGGTGTGCGGCAAGCCCTCTTCATCACCGTTCTGGGTGACGACGATCAGTGCGTCGATGGACTCGCGTTTCAGATCCGGATTGCTGGCAAACAACGCATTGGCCGCTTCAACGCACAGATCGGAGGTTTCCTGTTCCGCGTCTTTGCGCGGCAGGAAGGCCGAACCGATCTTGCCAAGGATGAACTCTTCATCCTTCTCGAATTTTGCACCTTGTGCGTAGTTATCCACGCCGGCTACAGGAACGTAGCTCGCAATGCTTTTTATGCCAATCATTACGGCTTCCCAATAATAAACAGCCCAATACCACCGCTCGCAAGGATTCGAGGGGCGCCGACAAACAGAAAACGGCCGCCACAACGGGCAGCCACGGGGAGCGCAAAGGGCTATCACTGGAACCGAAAACGGGCCAGGCGCCATCTCCCCGGTCATTACAATACAGTGAAGATGCGCGTTATGACTCGCAGGTCACGCTATTTTGCCGAATCGGTGCCAGATTGGGTCATTCGACCAATGACCAGTCCAGCGGCGTACCGCGTTTGATCGCCTGGCGCGCACGGCGCCCGAGGACGGCATCGGTGTGCTTGGGCGGCAGACCGAGACCGGGACGAATGGCGCGCAGGTTGGCCGCCGAGAAGGGTTCACCGGCCGCCATATCGGCCGTGACGTACAGCGACCGGCGGTAAACCAGCGACTTCTGCTCAGCCTCGGTCACGCCGTAATGCACCTGGCCCATGGCCTGCCAGGCGCGTTCGGTTTCGACCACCAGGCTGGCCAGTTCCCCCGGTTCCAGCGAGAAACTGGCGTCCACCCCACCGGCTGATCGGTCGAGGGTGAAGTGTTTTTCCACCACCGTCGCGCCAAGTGCAACGGCCGCCACAGACACGCCGACGCCCATCGAATGGTCTGACAGACCGACCTCGCAGCCAAACAGCTCACGCAGATGCGGGATCGTGCGCACGTTGCTGTTGATCGGGGTCGCCGGATAGGTGCTGGTGCATTTGAGCAGCACCAGATCCTTGCACCCGGCCTCACGGGCAGCGCGCACGGTTTCGTCGAGTTCGGCGATGCTGGCCATGCCGGTGGAAATGATCAACGGTTTGCCGGTCGCCGCGACACGGCGGACCAACGGCAGATCGGTGTTTTCGAAACTGGCGATCTTGTAGGCCGGCACATCGAGGCTTTCAAGGAAGTCCACGGCGCTGTCGTCGAACGGCGTCGAAAACGCGAGCATGCCCAATTCCCTGGCCCGGGCGAAGATCGGCGCATGCCATTCCCAGGGCGTGTGGGCCTTTTCATACAGGTCGTAGAGCGAAGTACCGGCCCACAGACTGTTCGGATCCTTGATGAAGAACTCGCCTTCCGCCAGATCCAGGGTCATGGTTTCGGCGGTGTAGGTTTGCAGCTTCAAGGCATGGGCGCCGGCCTTGGCCGCCGCTTCGACAATCTGCAAGGCGACGTCCAGCGACTGGTTATGGTTGCCGCTCATTTCAGCGATGATGAACGGCGGCGCATCGGCACCGATCCGGCGGTTGCCGATCTTGAAACTGCTCATTGACGGGATTCCTTCAAAACCTTGGTGAACGCGCAGGAACTCTGAGTGAACCCGGCGTCACGAAAAACATTCATCGAGGGTCGATTGGCCGGCAACACCTGGGCGGTAATGGCGGTCATTTGCGGCCAGTGCCCAGCCACGAATGCCTCACCCTGCGCCAGCAGCGCCCTGCCCCAGCCGAGGCCGAAACGCCCCTCGAGCAGATACAGCGAAACCTCCGCCTCAAAGCCGCGCAAATCGTAGCGCAGGACACCGACCGGGCCATCATCTGCCTCGGCCACCAGCAGCAGCCGCTGAGGATTGCGCAGGCTCGCGTCCAGCCAGTTCACATGTTGCGACCAATCGATTGCCCCGCTGTCCAGCGACCAGCGGCGCACCACCTCGGCATTGCGTCCGTCGAACAGCAACTGCGCGTCATCCTGCGTCGCCAGACGCAACTTGAGCACCGCGCCGGCCAGTGCCGCCGCCACCCGCAACGCGCCGCGCCCGTCGACCAGTTGCCGCGAACGCTCGGCCAGGCTCTGGCGCAGATAAAAGTTGCCCACGACAAAGCCGATGGCATCGCGCAGTTGCTCGACACTGACCTGCTCTCGCGCGCCCATGAACACATGCGCCCCGGCCGCCGCCATCACCTCGCCGTTGGCCTGCTGGTTGTTCGACACCGCGATGCAGATCGTCGGCAGGCCCAGGGCCGCGCGCTCCCAACTGGTGCCGCCGCCGGCGCCGATAAACAGGTCGGCCTCGGTCATGCGCCGATGAAAATCGCTGACGAAACTGTGCAGGCGCCAGTGCGGCCGCGTTTCGACCAGCGCCTGCATCTCTGCCCAGGCCGGGTTGTCGGCACCGGCGACGAAATCCACTTCAAGCGCCGAAAAATCCGCCAGCGCCAGCATCGCGTGATGAGTCTGGCGCGCCGCATCGAAGCCGCCGAAATTCACCAGCACCCGACGCGCCACCGGTTTGATCTCGATGGCCGGGCCACTGAACTCTTCACGCAGCATGGCGAAGCGTGGACCGAGCAGCGTTCGGCAACCGGCCGGCAACAGCGGCTGATAGTTCTCGCTGAGCCCGGAGAGGTTCTGATTGAGCAACAGGTCCACGCTGTAGCTTCGGGTCGCCAGATCATCGACGGCGGCAATCCGTGGTGCAAATCGACGGGCAGCGGTCTGCCAGTGATGGTCGAGGCCGTAATGGTCGGCGATCACCCAGTCAAATCCGGGCTGCCCTTCCAGCTGCGCCGCCAGCGCATCGATATCCGCCTGCCACGGCAGCATCGATTCAATGGCCTGTTCCGGGTCTTCATCGGCATAGCGATCCGGCAACGCGAAGGTCTCGAAGCCTTCGCTCTGTAACGCATCAAGCCGATGCCCCGGCAAACGACGACAGGCGAACGCGACGTGACTGCCCTGCGTGCGCAGTACTCGCGCCAACGTCAGGCACCGGGCGATGTGGCCACTGCCGATGGTCGGCGAGGCGTCGGCGCGAATCAGCACTCTCATTGCAATTCCCCGCCGGCCTTGAGTGCCGCATAAAGGTACTCGGCGCGCGTCCAGTCTTCGGCGGTATCGATGTCCTGCACCAGATGCCGCGGCAGAATCACCGGCAGACTGGCCGGCGAATACAGCACCTCGCCACCCAGCCACGCCTCGCGGCGGCCCCAATAGAACTGACCGGCATCCTGAAAGGCAGCCGGCAGATCCTGCGAACGGGTATTGCGAAATTCGGGGTACAACGCCGTCAGCGCGCCCTGCCCGTCGAGGGTCAACGCGCGCTGCACTGGAAAGCCGAAATCGGTGACTGAAAAAGCAAAGGACTTGTCCGGATGCTGCGCCAGCAATTCAAAGCCCTGACGCAGAAACCGCGCCTGCAACAGCGGCGCCGTGGCGTACACACAGCAGGCGTAATCGAAGGCTGGCAGTTGCTGCAAGGCATGCACGATCACCGCTGCAGTGCCGGTGAAATCATCAGCCAGCTCCGCCGGACGCATGAACGGCACGTGAGCACCGTTGGCCCGCGCCACGTCTGCGATCTCTGCGTCGTCGGTGCTGACCACGACCTGCTCGAACAACCCTGAATCGAGGGCCGTACGAATCGAACGGACAATCATCGGCACACCGTCGAACGGCTTGAGATTCTTGCGCGGGATGCGTTTGCTGCCCCCGCGGGCCGGGATGATTGCGACGTTGTTCAAGGACGTTTTTCCAGCAGGAACCAGGTGATGTCGTCCACCGGAAACTGCGGATCGCGGTGATAACCGAAGCCGTAGTCCAGCAGTTGCAGATCAGGATAGCGATCGAGCATTTCCCCGGCGAAGTCGCGCTTGAACAGCTTGCCGCTGTTGCCGCGATAGAACACTTCCACCGGCGAGGGATTGTAGTACTCGGCGATCAGGATGTAGCGCGAACTCAACTCATACAACTGCGCATACGCCGTCGCCAACAGCTCCGGTGCCAGATGAATCAGCACGCCTTTGCTCAGGGTCAGGTCGTATTGGCGCTCACGGGGAAAGTCGAACAGCGAGCCGTGCCAGATATTCGCAATCTCCAGCGCACGCGCCTGGGCGCAGGCACTGGCATTGATTTCGACGCCGCACAGCTCGCAACGCGGTAGCAACTGACGCAGCGCCTGCAAGTTGTTGCCGGCGTTGGTGCCCAGTTCCAGCAGGCTGTCGATCCGCCCGGCCCGGGTCAGCGCCTTGGCGAACAACGCCAGATTGGCCGCCACCAGTGGCTGGCCGACGTTGCGGTCAACGTACTGGTTGCCGAATTCGCCCTGCCAGAATTGTTCCTGCTCGCTCAGATCACGCATTACCGTTTTCCATCCACCGCCGCGGCGGCAATCATTCGGTCAACCGACGCAATTGCTCGACCACGAAGTCCTGCTGCTGATCGCTCAGCAACGGGAACAGCGGCAGGCTGATCGCTTCGGCGTAATAACGCTCGGCTTCGGGGAAGTCACCCTCGGCGAAACCCAGGTCACGATAGTACGGCTGCAAATGCACCGGAATGTAGTGCAGGTTCACGCCGATGCCGGCGGCACGCAAGCCTTCGAACACCTGACGGTGGCTGAGGCTGATGCGCTCGGTCTGCAAACGCACCACATAAAGATGCCAGGCCGATTCGGCGTCCGGCTGGAGGCTCGGCACGGTGACCGGCAAGTACGCCAGCAGACGGTCGTAACGCGCGGCCAGCGCCCGGCGACGGGCGATGAACTCGTCCAGTTTGCCCAGCTGTGACAGGCCCAGCGCGGCTTGCAAGTCTGTGATCCGGTAATTGAAACCCAGCTCGACCTGCTGGTAATACCACGGGCCGTGGCTGGGTTCGGTCATCTGCTGCGGATCGCGGGTCATGCCGTGGCTGCGCAGGCGTTGCAGGCGCTCGGCCAGCTCCGGGCGATTGGTCAGCACCATGCCGCCTTCACCGCTGGTGATGATCTTCACCGGGTGGAAGCTGAACACGGTCATCGCGGCAAATTCACCGCAGCCCACCGGACGCCCGGCATAGCTTGCGCCGACCGCGTGGGAAGCGTCTTCAATCACCGTGAAGTTGTAGCGCTCGGCCAGTTCGGCAATTCGCCGCATGTCGCAGCTCTGCCCGGAGAACGCCACCGCCACCAGCACTTTGGGCAAGCTGCCGTCGCGCTCGGCGGCATCGAGTTTGCTCGCCAGAACTTCAGCATCGAGGTTCCAGGTCAGAGGGTCGATGTCCACGAAGTCAACATCGGCACCGCAATAACGGCCGCAGTTGGCCGACGCAAGAAAGGTGTTCGGCGTGGTCCACAAACGGTCGCCCGCGCCGAGCCCCGCCGCCAGGCAGGCAATGTGCAGCGCCGCCGTGGCGTTGCACACCGCCACGGCGAAGTCGGCCTGACAACGCTCGGCCATCGCCTGTTCGAAGCGCTCGATGGTCGGCCCCTGGGTCAACCAGTCGGACTGCAACACCTCGACAACCGCGTCGATGTCCGTCTGGTCGAGGCTTTGCCGACCGTAGGGAATCATACCGACAGCTTCGCGTGCAGGTCGGCGATCTGCCCCACCGAAAGGAAGTGCGGGTTGGTGTCGGAGCGGTACTCGAAATCTTCGCCGACCGGCACGCCACGCTCACCGAGTTTGTCCTCGGAGAAATCCACGTCGACGCTGGTGAAACGAATCGACGGCTGGATGGTGTAGTGATCGGCGAACTCCAGAGTCATCCGCGCATCGTCCAGCGGCACCATCAACTCGTGCAGCTTTTCGCCCGGACGAATGCCGACGTTCTTGTGCGGCAGGTGCTCGGCCATTCCCCGCGCGAGATCGACCACGCGAATCGACGGGATCTTCGGCACGAACACTTCGCCGCCGTGCATCCGCGCAAAGCTGTCGAGCACGAATTGCACGCCGTGATCGAGGGTGATCCAGAAGCGGGTCATGCGCTCGTCAGTGATCGGCAGCTCTGTCGCGCCGTCGGCGATCAGTTTGCTGAAGAACGGCACCACTGACCCGCGTGAACCGGCGACGTTGCCGTAGCGCACCACGGCAAAACGCGTCTGCTGTTCGCCGGCGATGTTGTTGGCCGCGACGAACAACTTGTCCGACAGCAACTTGGTGGCGCCGTACAGGTTGATCGGGCTCGCGGCCTTGTCGGTGGACAGCGCGACGACTTTCTTCACGCCGTTGTCGATGGCGGCAGCGATGATGTTTTCCGCGCCGTTGACGTTGGTGCGGATGCATTCGGTCGGGTTGTATTCCGCCGCCGGCACTTGCTTCAACGCCGCGGCATGCACCACGTAATCGATGCCGCGCATGGCCTGACGCAGACGATCGGCGTCGCGCACGTCACCGAGGAAGTAACGCATGCACGGCGCGTTGAACGTCTGCTGCATTTCGTATTGCTTGAGCTCATCCCGGGAGAACACCACCACACGCTTGGGCTGGTATTGCTCGAGCAGGCGCGCGATGAACTTGCGCCCGAACGAGCCGGTGCCACCGGAGATGAAAATCGATTTACCGTTGAACATGTCTTGAATCCCGTTCTCTGTGCGTAGGCTTAGGCGAGCAACTGCGCCCAGTCCAGCGAAGCACTTTGGTTGAGAACAAAGCCTTTGCCGCTCAGGCTCAGGTTCGGGTTGTACGCCGTATCCCGGGCGAAAGCACCGCACCATTTTTCACGCAGCGCCTGCAGCGCCTGTGGCGTGTGCGGCACTTCGCCCGAATGGATGACCTGAACCAGCGGCGTCCACACGGTGAGCAAACCGGCTACACCCGCCTTCAGGCACAGGTCGACATCGCTGAAGCCGTCGGCAAACTGCGCTTCGTCCAGACCCTCCAGCGCATTGAACAGTGCCTTGCCGATCATCAGGCAGACGCCCGAGACCGCCGAGTAGTTCTGCTCCACGGACAGACGCTGCATGTAGCCGTCAGCGTCATGCTTCTCACCGATGAAGGGGGAACCGACGCCATCGTTCAGACCCAGTATCAGACCGGCCTGAGCGATCTTGCCATCGCGGTCCACCAGTTTCGCACCGACCACGCCGACTTCCGGACGCTGGGCATGGTTAAGCAGAGACTCGATCCAGTTCGGATTGACCACTTCGCTGTCTGCGGCCATCAGCACCAGGTATTCGCCCTGAGCCTGCTGGCTGGCGGCGTTGCTCAGCGCCACGGCACCGAGTGGCTGATCGGCATGCAGGACCCGCACCTTGGCGTGCTGCAGTGTGCCCAGCCAGTCATTGACGGCGGCGGACAGATTGGAACCTGCGGCGATCAACACTTCATAGCGGGTGTAGCGGGTTCGCAGCAGTACGCCTTCAATGCAACGCTGCAGCGCAGGAAGATCATCGATTGCCGGCACGATGACCGACACCAATGGCTGTTCGCCGTGACGGTAGTCGACCTGATAAGTGCCCGGTTTCGACGAGGTGATTTTTGCCTTGTAGCCACGATTGCCCAGATGACGCAGCAGCGCCTGACGCTCATCGGCGTTCTCTTCCAGCACCGAAGCCCTGGCAATCAACAGTGGTTCGTCGAGGTGAGCCAGACCATCCAGGCCACCTTGTTCGATGATGCGCAGCAACAGGTCGAATTCCAGCGCCTTGCTGAAGTCGGCCTGGTAACCGCCCGCCTCGATCAGCACGTCACGGCGAATCAGCCAATGCCGCGCCATGAGGGCCGGCAGACTTTGCAGCAGATCGAGGTTGAAGCCCGGACGGAAGACATCCACCAGTGCGCCATCGGCGGTGCGCTGGATTTCATCGGTGGCCACCGCGCGGCAGCCGTCGGCCGATTGCAGTTCCAGACCGGCACGCAGCAGACCGCCGGCGGTGAACTCGTCCCCCGCCTCGGCCAGCAACAGCCAGTCGCACGGCGACTGATTGACGCTCAGGTTCAGCTTGTCGACGAAGTTGCTCGGCGAGACCCGGACAAAGTGCAAGGTGTTTTGCGCAGTAGTCGCGGCCGGCGGTTCGCCGGTGGTGAACACCACCACCTTGAAGGCCTTGCTGTGACCTTCGAGCAGGCTGTCCAGTGTGGTCTGCAACTTGCCGATGTCGTTGTCCAGGTCGAGCAGGAAAATGCCGAACTGCGGACCGCCGTCATGGGCCGCCAGATGACGAGAAATCGCCTCGGCCTGCCCGGCATCCGGTTGACGTGCCGCGAGCCACTCGAGCAAGCGGCCAGTCAGCATCTTGCCGAAGGCCTGCTCGTTGCCCATGAGCGATGCCGCTTGCAGGCGCGCAGTCCAGTCGCGCAGTTTTTGCGCGTCTTCTTCCTCGCCCATCGATTGCAGCTGGTCAATCAGGCGACTGATGACCTGGCGGTTGAACACGTTGCTGTCGTGGGCCTGCCACAAACGATCGACAACGCTTTCCGGGGTGTCGTTGTTGCGGGCCAGCATCAGGTTCTGCTGACGCGCCCAGATGCCTTCCAGGCCTTGCAACTGCAGGCGTCCTGCCGGCATCGAGTGCAGCAGGAATTCGAACTGGGTCAATTGATCGAAGAACGCCTGATTGTAGAACGGCATCTCGACGTACTGTTTCGGGCCGAAACGGCGCTGTGGGCCCGCCTCGATATCGGTCCAGGCCGACTCGAATACCAGCTCGGCAGTCAACGCGCGACCGGCGCGCAGGCTGTCGGCCAGTGCTTCGAAGCTGTCCAGCACGAACTGTTTGCCCTGCACCGGATCCTGATGTTTGACCTGGGTCGGCAACCCGGCAAGGAAACCGGCAAAGGCTTCGCGTTCGGCGACGTGCCTGGCGTCGGTGTAGGCCAGCGAGTGATAAATCTCGGTGTTATGGTCGGAGTGCTGATAGTTGAGCTCACGCACCACGTACGGGATCGGCAGAATCCGCGCCTTGCCCCGCGCCAGCATGTAGTAGGTGTGACCGACTTCCTGCCACTGGAAGATCGTGTCTTGCGGCATGGCCGCATACCAGTCGCGCAGAATCTCCGTACGTTGCACGGCATAGAACGGCGGCAGGTACTGATACATGTAGTCGATCAGGCGATCCTGGGCGAGATCGGCCGAGTAGTCCTCACAGACCTTCTTGTCGCGACGGTAGTAGCTGACGCTGTTGGCCAGCGACAGGTACATCATGCTGTAACCATGGCACAGGCTGTAATCGGGGTTGGCATTCATGAAGGCCACGGCTTCATGCAAGGCATCGTGCACGAGGAAGTCATCGTCCGCCGCAAACACCATGTACGGCGTCTGCAACTGCTCGACACCGTAGGCCAGCTTGGCGCGGATGCCCCAGTAGCCGTACTGCGGCAAGTGCTGGTAGTCGACGTTGGCAAACTGCCCGAGCATGTCCGGTTGTGCCTCGGCCGAAGAATCCAGCACCAGGATCCTGCACGGCAGGGTGCTGTAGAAACGCACGGCCCTGCGCAAAAACGCCGGGCGTTCGTGAGATATCAGCACAACGGTCAACTGTTCGTTGAGTGCCAAACCGTGTCCAGAACTGTTCTTGCCTTGCATAAATTCCCCACAAGCGGCGAGTCGCCGAAAACTCAACGTTGTTTTTGTCGATTAACGAACGCGACGCAGATAGCCATCCGGCGCGACAGTGATCAGCAACTTGCTGTGAATGGCCTGATCGATCTCGAAATCGCGATTCTCTTCCAGGTAGGCCCACACAGCGGTTTTCGGGTTGTCGCCCTTGCCCCACGGACGATCCGGGAAGGCGTCCGCCGGCATGTCTTCGACCACGGTGTCCATCACCACGCAATAGCTGCCCACCGACACCAGTGGTGCGTACAGGCGCAGCTCTTCGAGGACGTGTTCGTGGGTATGGTTGGAGTCCAGCACCACCAGCACTTTCTTGCCCTGCACGCGTTCGCGCACCTGATCGACGATAGCGGTGTCGATGCTCGAACCCTGGATCATGCTGATCCGCTTGAACATCGGGTGAGCTTCGATGGCTTCGCGGTTGTGCTGGCGGATGTCGATGTCGACGCCCAGCACTTCACCGTGACCGATCAGTTCGAGGATCGAGGCGTAGAACACCAGCGAACCGCCGTGGGCGATCCCGGTTTCAACGATCACGTCCGGACGCAGGTTCCAGATGATTTCCTGCATGGCGACCATGTCCTGCGGGAACTGAATGATCGGCCGGCCCATCCAGCTGAAGTTGTAGGTGTACTTGTGTTTTGCGGTGGTGCCGACCCAGTCCAGCGACTCGGTTTGCAGCGCCTTGTCCTGTTGCAGGCCTTCAATGTTGGCTTTTACTTCTTCGCGAAACTGCTCGTGTGGATTCATTGCGACTCTCCAAAAATTCGGGAAAACGGCTTACCTGAACACCCTGGCGTCAGGGTATGGCACGGTGTTGGTCTTGATGATCCTGGCGGGATTGCCCACCACGACCGAAAAATCCGGGACGTCTTTGGTCACCACGGCGCCGGCACCGATGGTCACCCAGCGGCCGATGCGCAGGCGCGGCAGAATCGTGGCGTTGGTACCGATAAACGTACCGTCGCCGATTTCCACACAGCCGGCGATGCACACGCCCGGCGCCATGAATACCGAGTGACCGATCCGCCCCTCATGCCCCACGACGCTGCCGGCGCTGATGCTGGTGTTGTCGCCGAGTTCGACTTCGGCCTGCATCAACACGCCTTCCTGCAGGTAACTGCCCTGCCCCATGCGGATCATGCTCAGGTCGATACCGGGATGAACGAACTGTCCGAGCCGCGCGCCTGCCTCCACCAACTGGCAGGTTGTTTCGTAGCGTAACCGGGTACTGCCGGTGATCAGATTGACGAAGCGCACGTCCGGGCCATTGAGTTCGGCGACCCGCTCCGAACCACCCACTACCGGCACCCCGTAAAACAGCGTGTCGTGCTTGCGCGGATCGTTGTCCAGAAACGCGAATTCGACATTCGGCGTACTGCGCTTGACCGCGTGCAGCATGCGCACCGCTTCCGGGTTGGCGGCCCCCAGCAGATACATCTTCACAGCGCGCACCTGCTTGCCAGCAGGTCCAGCACCACTTGCACGACGCGCTGCTGATCGGCGTCGGTCATGTCGTGGTAGCTCGGCAGGTTGAAGGCGCGCTCCGGCAGGGCGAATGACACCGGCGTGTCAACGTTGTGCCCGCTGAACATCGGCAGCGTCGACAGCGGCCAGAAGAACACCCGGGCATCGATGTCGGCGGCCTGGAACGCTGCGATCAGTTGGTCGCGATGGATACCGGTGTCGGCATCGAACACCACGGTCGGCATCCAGTAACCGTTGCGCCCGTGAACCGGCTCGGGATTGAGCGACACCCCCGGCACGCCTTCCAGCGCCTGCGCATAGTTGGCAAAGATCGCCCGCTTGCGCGCGATCAACTCTTCGATCCGCTCGACCTGCGCGCAACCGACCGCCGCCTGCAGGTTGCTCATCTTGTATTTGAAACCGACGAACTCCGGCCAGAACTGCTTGGTGCAACCGGCCACGCGACCGTGGTTGGACAGGGTCAGCACGCGCTCGTACAAGGCCTTGTCCGAGGTGACAAACATGCCGCCCTCGCCAGTGGTCATGGTCTTGGTGCCATGGAACGAAAAGGCCCCGAAGGCACCGAGCGAGCCCGCCGCCCTGCCGCGCCACTGCGAACCGATGGCTTCGGCTGCATCCTCGATCACAGGAATGCCGAATTCCTTGCCGATGGCCAGCAAGGCATCCATGTCGCAAAGATTGCCGTACAGGTGCACCGCCAGGATGGCTTTGGTGCGCGGGCCGATCGCGTTTCTGACCTGCTGCGGGTCGAGGCACCAGCTGTCGGCCAGCACATCGACGAACACCGGCGTGGCGCCCAGATAAGTGATGGGCGCCGCTGAGGCGATCCAGTTGGTGTTACCCAGGATCACTTCATCGCCTTCGCCGATACCCAGCGCCGCCATGCCCATGTGCAAGGCCCCGGTGCAACTGGAGGTGGCGATGGCGTAGGTCGCGCCCAGGTGCTCGGCAAAACCATGCTCGAAGCGGGTCAGGTATTCGTAGCAACGCGCGCCCCAGCCGTTCTGCACGGCATCAAGGGTGTAGCGGGCTTCGAGTTCGCCGACGCTTGGTTTGGTGTAATGAATTCTGCTCATCGAATGCTCAACTCCGGAACGGCGACGACAAAGCGTGCGCCCCACGTTTTGGCCGAGGTCAGTTGCTGCGTCACTTCACTCAACAGGTTCCACGGCAGCACCAGGATGTAGTCGGGCTTTTCCAGCTCGATGCGTTCGGGCGCGACAATCGGAATGCGGCTGCCCGGCAGGAACTTGCCCTGTTTGTGCGGGTTGGCATCGGCGACCCAGGCCAGCAGATCCGTCCTCACGCCGGCGAAGTTGAGCAAGGTATTTCCTTTGGCTGCCGCGCCATAGCCGACCACGCGCTTGCCCTCGGCCTTGGCCTGCAACAGGAAGCGCAGCAGCTGGTGCTTGATGTTTTCGGCGGCCGGCGCCAGCGTCGCGTAGTACCCGGTGGTTTTCACCCCGGCGTCGAGCTCGGCCTGCAACTGCTGTTGCACGGCCGGCTGTACGGCGCGGCGTTCGCCGTCCTTGCGCTGGACGAACACCCGCAGCGATCCGCCATGGGTGGTCAGCTGGCTGACGTCGAACACTTCCAGGCCGTTGCGTTCGCACAGGGTCTGCACGGCAGTCAGGGACAGGTAGGAATAGTGTTCGTGATACAGCGTGTCGAACTGCGCGCCCGCCATCAGCGTCAGCAGTTGCGGGAATTCGAAGGTGGCGACGCCGGTCGGTTTGAGCAGCGTGGCGAAACCGCCGAGGAAATCGTTGATGTCCGGCACGTGAGCGAGCACGTTGTTGGCGGCCATCAGGTCGGCGGCCCAGCCTTCGCTTTTCAGCTGCGCGGCGGTGTTGCGACCGAAGAACAGTTCACGGATCTCCAGTCCTTTTTCCCGGGCCGCCTGCGCGGTGCTGCGGGTCGGCTCGACGCCCAGGCACTGAATGCCGCGACCGGCCACGTATTGCAGCAGGTAGCCGTCGTTGGCCGCGACTTCCACCACGCGGCTGTCGACGCTCAGGCCGAAACGCTCGGCCATCTCCGCCACATAACGCTCGGCGTGGGCCAGCCAGGTGCTGGAGAACGAACTGAAGTAGGCGTATTCGGCGTCGAACAGGCTGTCGGCAGAGGTGTAATCCTCGGTCTGCACCAGCCAGCATTGCTGGCACACGGCGACCTTCAGCGGCACCCATTGTTCGGCCTGCTCCAGCCGATCGGCGTGCACGTAGGCGTTGGACGGTGGCGAGGTGCCGAGGTCGATCAGCGGCAGACTCAGCGGTGCGGAGCACCCACGGCAGTTCATAGACGCACTCCAGCAAAGTGTTGATCGAGCGCGGGATGGCTGGAATCACGCGCTGACAGATTATTGACAGGCAACGGCCAGGCAATCGCCAGCCGTGGATCGTTCACCGACAGACCGCCCTCATGCTCCGGCGCGTAATCGGCGCTGTGCAGGTAAAGCAGTTCGGCATCCTCGGTGAGGGTCTGGAAACCGTGAGCGAAACCGGCCGGAATCAGCAGGCTGCGACCGTCGCCGGCCTTCAGGTGCTCGGCGTGCCAGTGCAGGAAAGTTTCCGAGTCCGGGCGCAGGTCCACCGCCACATCCCACACTTCACCGCGCAGGCAGGTGATCAACTTGGCTTCCGGCGCGTTGGCATTCTGGTAATGCAGACCGCGCACGCTGCCCTTCTCGCGGGTGCAGGAATGGTTGATCTGACGGATGTGAAATTCGCTGCCGAATGCCTGCAGACTGCCCTCGCAGAACAGCCGGGCGAAATGCCCGCGCTGATCTTCGAAGCGCTTGTGCTGGACGCTGAACAATCCGGCCAGCGGTAACGGTTTCAAGGAAAACTCGCTCACAGCGCGCCCCGGTACAGGTTCAGTTGGCCGAGGGTCACGGTGCGCATGTCGTCGCCGTTCTGCCACGCCAGATGCCAGTCGAGGGTCTGGGTCAGACATTGCTGCAACGTCCAACGCGGTTGCCAGCCCAGCACCTGACGGGCGCGGCTGCTGTCCAGGCGCAGCAGACCGGCTTCGTGCAGGTCACTCTTTTCGAGGCGCAGGCCACGGGCCTGAGGCCAGCGGTTGGAGAGCAGTTCGACCACTTCGCCGACGCTGCACATGTCCGTTTCACCCGGGCCGAAGTTCCACGCACCAGCGTATTCCGGGCCTTCTTCATAGAGCCCGGCGGCCAGTTGCAGGTAGCCGGCCAGCGGCTCCAGCGCGTGCTGCCACGGGCGCACGGCTTGCGGATAACGCAGGGTCACCGGCTCGTCGGCCGACCAGGCTTTCAGTACATCGGGAATCAGCCGTTCAGGGGCGAAATCACCGCCGCCCAACACATTGCCGGCGCGCGCGGTGGCCAGAGCCAGGCCGTGCTCGGCGTACTTGTCGGCCGGGAAGAACGATGCCGCGTAAGACTGTGCCAGCAACTCGCAGCACGCCTTGCTGCTGCTGTAAGGGTCGTGGCCACCGAGGGCTTCGTCCTCGCGATACGGCCACAGCCATTCCTTGTTGGCGTAGACCTTGTCGGTGGTCACCAGCACGCAGGCCCGCACGCAACCGACCTGACGAATCGCTTCGAGCAGGTTGAGGGTGCCCATGACGTTGCTCGAATAAGTGCCGAGCGGATCGCGATAACCTTCGCGCACCAGCGGCTGGGCTGCCAGGTGCAGGACGATCTCCGGCTCGGTGTCGGCGATGATCTCGAGCAAGGCGCCGAGGTCACGCAGGTCGCCGCGCTGATCGTTGATGCCTTCGCTCACGCGCGCGAGTTCGAACAGGCTCGGCTCGGTCGACGGATCGAGGGAAAAACCGCTGACTTGCGCGCCGAGGCTTTGCAGCCACAGGGTCAGCCAGCTGCCCTTGAAACCGGTGTGGCCGGTGACCAGAACCCGCTTGCCACGCCAGAATTCCGGACTCAGTCCCATTGCTTCCATGGGGCCTCCCCGCTCTGCCACAAGGCTTCGAGGTGGTTCTTGTCACGCAGGGTGTCCATCGGCTGCCAGAAGCCTTCGTGCTGGTACGCCATCAACTCGCCGCGCTCGGCCAGACCGTCGAGCGGGCCGGATTCCCACGAGGTTTCGTCGCCTTCGATCAGCGGCAGAACCTTGGGCGAGAGCACAAAGAAACCACCGTTGATCCAGCCACCGTCGCCGCGCGGTTTTTCGGTGAAACCCAGTACACGGTCTCCGTCACGATCCAGCGCGCCGTAGCGTCCCGGTGGTTGCACGGCAGTCACTGTCGCCAGTTTGCCGTGGGTCAGGTGGAAATCCACCAGCGAGCTGATGTTCAGATCGGAGACACCGTCACCGTAGGTGAAGCAGAACGCTTTTTCGTTTTCCAGATAACGCGCGGCGCGGCGCAGACGGCCACCGGTCATGGTCTCCTCGCCGGTATCGATCAGCGTCACGCGCCACGGTTCGCTGTAGTTCTGGTGAACGTCCATGCGATTTTCGCGCATGTCGAATGTCACGTCGGAGGTGTGCAGGAAGTAGTTGGCGAAGAAGTCCTTGATCGCGTAGCCCTTGTAGCCAAGGCAAATCACGAAGTCATGAATCCCGTGGGCGGAATACTGTTTCATGATGTGCCAGAGAATTGGCTTGCCACCGATCTCGATCATCGGTTTCGGCTTGAGATGCGACTCTTCACTGATGCGCGTGCCCAGGCCACCCGCCAAAATAACTGCCTTCATGGTCTCCCCTCTCGTTCGTCACAGGGCTGCGCGCCGTTTTTTTGCGCATTGCGGCCTTCTGGCTAAACCTTTCTGCCGGTCCGGGCGCAGGGGCAATGACCACGAGCGCTCGTTTTATGGCGATTTGAGGGGGACTTGCAGGAAACGCGCCAGCTAGCTCGACTGCCAAATGCCTGCGTCGCAAGTAGCGACGAACGCTCAAAATAAAAAAAGGAAGGCCGATCCACCAGGATCGGCCTTCCTTCATTTCGGCTCAAAATGCCTTCGATGTACGCAAGGCAAATGAATCAGCCAAACATGGCAAACCCATCACCATTGAGCGGCAGAACATCACCGTTGGCTGCCTTGAAGTGTTCAATGGTGTTGCCACCGGCGAACCAGTCCAGCAGTTTGACACCTTGCTTGGTCGGGTCGGACGGCGGGAAGTAGCCATCGTTGAGGTACAGGTCATCGCCAACCCGCGCCAGTTGCAACGTACTGGCCGAGCGGATGTTATTCAGGATCAAGGTGTCATTGGTGCTGAGCCCGTCATCCCGAATCGTCACCAACATGCCGGTGTTGACGAAATAGGTGTCATCCCCCTCGCCACCATTGGCGAAACCGGTGGCCTTCATCTGCCCGTAGGCAGTCCCCAGGGCGCCAAAGGTCAACGCATCGTTGCCAGCACCACCGAGCAGGACAAAGTTCGCGCCCGTACCGAGCAGATCGTCATTGCCTTCTCCGCCATCTGCGGTGCCACTGACAACATAAATCGTGTCATGACCGGCTTCACCATAGGCGATGGTGCCACGGTCGTCCGGAGCACTGACGATCATGTCGTTGCCATTGCCGCCGTACAACATGTCGGCTTGTGGGCCAGCGGCAGCCACGTCGACCGCGAACGGTCCGAGCTGGGTATAGAAGCTGCCGTAGATGACGTCATTGCCATCGCCGCCATAAATGGTGTCATTGCCGAGACCGCCTTCAAGCCCGTTGGCCAGCGCATTGCCGGTCAGAGTGTCATTGAAGTGGGTGCCGATAATGCTCTCGACGTTGATCAGCACATCGCCCTGCGCATCGCCGCCCTGATTGACGCCGGTTTGCAAATTGATGTTCACCGCTGCGGCACTGTTGAGGTACCAGACGGTGTCGATCCCTTCACGACCGTCAATCACATCGGCGCCACCGCCACCGACGAAGTTGTCGTTGATCGCAGTACCGGACAGGGTGTCGGCAAAATTGCTGCCCTGAAAGATCTCTATCCCGGTAAAGGTATCGCCAGCGGCATCACCGGCGTTGACGTTGGTTTTCAGGTCGATGGTGACGCCACTGGCGGACGACTCGTAGCTGACCAGATCGAAGCCCGTACCGCCATCGAGCGCCAGAGCGGCAGCACTGCCAACAAAGACGTCGTTGAAGTTTGAACCACGCATCGCTTCGATGCTGTTGTAGGTATCACCCAGCGCGATCCCGGTATTGATCCCGGTTGTCAGGTTGACGCTGACGCCCACGGTGCTGTCGAGGTACGACACGGTGTCCATGCCGGCGCCACCAATGAACTGGTCGGCACCACCCCCGCCATACAACACGTCGTTGCCGTTGCCGCCAGTGATGATGTTGTCGCTGGCATTGCCCCAGCCGGTAAACGAACCGGTGCCGGTGTAGGTCAGGCGCTCGACGTTGGCCGCAAGCACATGGTCCTTGTAGCTGACCCGCACTTCATCGTTACCGCCGCCAGCCTGCTCGATGACGGTGACGCCGCCACCGTTGACGTAGTAGATATCGTCCCCTGCACCGCCGTCGTAAGTGGCAAAAAGGTAGGCGTCGGTGGTGAAGGTATCGTTGAAGGCAGAACCGATGACTTTCTCGACGTTGGTCAGGGTCACGCCCTGCGAATCGCCACCGACACCAGGCAAGCTGACGCCCGGACGGATGTCGATGTTCACGCCGGCAGCCGACGTCGAGTAATCGACGGTATCGAAACCTTCACCGCCATCGACGCCCGAGATCCGGCTGTCGACCACGAAGGTATCGTTGTATTTGGAGCCGGCGATGACTTCGATACTGTTGAACGTATCGCCTGCACCGATCCCCGAAATAACGCCGGTTTTCAGATTGATGTTCATGGCGACCGTGCTGTCCAGGTACGACACGGTGTCGCGACCCGCACCACCGAAGAACTGGTCGGCACCGCCACCGCCATAGAACATGTCGTTGCCGTTACCGCCGGTGATGATGTTGTCGCTGGCATTGCCCCACCCGGTAAACGAACCCGTGCCCGTATAGGTCAGACGCTCGACGTTGGCCGCCAGCGTGTGATCCTTGTAGCTGACCCGCACTTCATCATTGCCGCCACCCACCTGCTCGATGACGGTAACGCCGCCACCGTTGACGTAGTAGATGTCGTCACCGGCACCACCGTCGTAAGTGGCGAAGAGGTAGGCGTCGGTCGTGAAGGTATCGTTGAATGCCGAACCGATGACTTTCTCGACGTTGGTCAGGGTCACACCCTGCGAATCGCCACCGACACCTGGCAAACCGGTGCCCGGACGGATGTCGACGTTCACGCCGGCAGCCGACGTCGAATAATCAACAGTATCGAAACCTTCACCGCCATCGACGCCCGAGATCCGGCTGTCGACCACGAAGGTATCGTTGTATTTGGAGCCGGCGATGACTTCGATACCGTTGTAGGTATCGCCCGCGCCGATCCCCGAGTTGACCCCGGTTTTCAGGTTGATATTCACCGCCACCGTGCTGTCCAGGTACGACACGGTGTCGCGACCTGCACCACCGAAGAACTGGTCGGCACCGCCACCGCCATAGAACATGTCGTTGCCGTTACCGCCGGTGATGATGTTGTCGCTGGCATTGCCCCAACCGGTAAACGAACCGGTGCCGGTGTAGGTCAGACGCTCGACGTTGGCCGCCAGGGTGTGCTCTTTGTAGGTGACGCGTACCTCATCGTTGCCACCGCCCGCCTGCTCGATGACGGTCACGCCACCGCCGTTGACGTAGTAGATGTCATCGCCGGCACCACCGTCGTAAGTAGCGAAGAGGTAGGCGTCGGTCGTGAAGGTATCGTTGAATGCCGAACCGATGACTTTCTCGACGTTGGTCAGGGTCACGCCCTGCGAATCACCGCCAACGCCCGCCAGCCCGGTGCCCGGACGGATGTCGACGTTGACGCCGGCAGCCGACGTCGAGTAATCGACGGTATCGAAACCTTCACCGCCATCGACGCCGGTGATTCGGCTATCGACCACGAACGTGTCGTTGAATTTGGAACCGGCGATCGCTTCGATGCTGTTGAACGTATCACCTGCTCCGATCCCCGAAATAACGCCGGTTTTCAGATTGATGTTCATGGCGACCGTGCTGTCGAGGTACGACACGGTGTCGCGACCTGCACCGCCGAAGAACTGGTCGGCACCGCCGCCGCCATAGAATAGGTCGTTGCCATTGCCGCCGGTGATGATGTTGTCGCTGGCATTGCCCCAGCCGGTAAACGAACCCGTGCCGGTATAGGTCAGGCGCTCGACGTTGGCTGCCAGGGTGTGCTCTTTGTAGGTGACGCGTACCTCATCGTTGCCACCGCCCGCCTGCTCGATGACGGTCACGCCACCGCCGTTGACGTAGTAGATGTCGTCACCGGCACCGCCGTCGTAAGTGGCAAAAAGGTAGGCGTCGGTCGTGAAGGTATCGTTGAACGCCGAACCGATGACTTTTTCGATACCCGTCAGGGTATCGCCCTGCGCATCACCACCGACACCCGCCAAACCGGTACCCGGTCGAATATCGACGTTGACTCCCGCAGCGGAAGCCGAGTAATCGACCGTATCGAAACCCTCACCACCATTCAACTTGTCTGCACCGGCCCCTCCGATCAGGATGTCATTTCCTGCCAGACCGTTGATCTCGTCATCACCACTGGTACCCGTCAGCGTATCCGCGCCGTTTGTCCCGTTTATAACTGCCATTACTTCTTCCTTGCCTTGTTTGTGAACCGGTACAGGCCAGCGTGGCGATCACACGTCATCGCGGCGCAATTTTCTGGAACAGCGAATGTGTTGATATCGACAGGAAATAGCCAATCCTTGAGCCCGCCGAAAAGAAATGTATCGGGAATGAAACAAAGACGAATGGGCAGGCAAAAAAAAACAGGCGACTGTCAACGTCGCCTGTTTTTTTGCCTGCATGTACGAACCGATCAGTCCGCCAGCCAGCCGTTTTCCCAGTACCGCAGGTTATCCCCACGCAGCACGTAATCGCGCAGCACGACTTCACGCAATTCGTCGCCCATGCGATAGCTGGCATCCGGGTCGGCCAGGTGCATGCGGATCGCTTGCAGCCATTCATCCGTGGTGTTGGTCTTGATCCGGGTGCATGGCAGATAACCGCGATAGGCCTCGGTGTCGGTGCAGATCACCGGGTATCCGCAGGCACCGTACTCCAGCAGACGCAGGTTGCTCTTGCAGTCGTTGAAGATGTGGAACTCCAGCGGTGCCAGGGCCAGGTCGAGGTTGAGGCTCGCCAGTTTTGCCGGGTAGACGTCCAGGCCGATCACGCCGTGGAATTCGTGCATGTAAGGACGCAGGTCATCCGGGCACATGCCGAAGAACACCCAGTCGACTTCATTGGCCAGTTCACGAACCACGTCGGCAATCACGGCCAGGTCGCCGTGGTGGCTGGTGCCGCCACCCCAGCCGACCCGCGGTTTTTTCGAGGTGCGGCGCTGGCTGCGCAAGTCGCACCACATGTGTCGGGACAGCATGTTCGGGACCACCCGAATGTCGTTGTGCATGCTCGACAGCGCATTGCCCAGCGGCGCCGTGGACACCACGACCCGGTCGCACATGGCAATCGCCCGGCGAACCAGCCTTTCCATTTCGTCCTTGTTCGGCATATTGCGGATATGCGCATTGCGGTGAGGCACATCGATGACGTAGTCATCGAGCTCATAGATCCGTCGCGCACTGGAGTACTTTTGCAGGCCCGGGATTTCGTTGATCGGCGCTTCGGCGTAGCGCCCCTGCAAGATGATCACGTCCGGAGACTGGCGCTCGACCTCAATGATGGTCGGCAGGTTGTAGTGAATGCGCCCCAGCGCACGCCCCGCCGCTTCCAGCTCGATCAGCGGCTGCGTCACGCGGTAGTGACCGATGGCGGAGGCGTTGACCGGCAGCGCAAGGATCTTCGGCAGTTGCGGCTGGGAAAACGGACTCCAGCCAGTACGCAGGCCCGGATCGAGACTGAAGCTCGAACCGCCCAGCCCGTTCAGCGACAGGTTCTTGTTGTAGGCGGGATCCCGCGCAACGATCGGCAACCAGCGCTTGTAGAACGTTTCCTGTTCCAGGCCGAGCTGCGCTTGCTCACCCTCCTTCGGCGTGCCGGCCGACTGCGCGCCCAAGGCCAACTGGGCATAAGGCGTCCAGACCACCAGATACCCCTGCTGACCGATGCGCAGGCACAGATCCACTTCGTTCAGAGACTGCGCCAGATCCTGTTCGTCGAGACCGCCGACCGCCTCGAAAACCGCATTGCGCACCAGCAGGCAATCGCTGCCGACGGCGCTCAAGTCATGCGCCGCCAACAGACGATACATGTAACCCGTCGCCTGCAGCGACTCACCGAAAAACGGCACGCCTGCCGGCCCGTGCAGACCCAGGATCAGCCCGGAATGCACGATCCGGCCATCCGGGTTGAACAGTTTGGCGCCCACCACACCGACTTCCGATCGTTGTGCATGATTAAGCATTTCCGCCAGCCAGTCGCCGTGGGTGATCACGGCGTACGGATTGAGCAGCAGGACGTACTCGCCACGGGCCTGACTCACCGCGACATTGCGCACGGCCGCCAGGTTGTCCTGCCGCGGGCAATCCAGCACGCGAATCCGCTCGCTGCCCAATTGCGCCATGCCGTCGAACCAGACCTGCGCCTCGGCGCTCTCGCTACCATTGTCCACCAGCAGCAGCTCGTACTCGGCGTAGGCGGTTTTCTCCAGCAGGCTTTCGACGCAGCGCTGCACCGCCGCCGTCTGATCCTTGCTGACGATGACGATCGACACCAGCGGCCGACGGGCATGGTGATAATCGACCCGGTTGAGCAGCGTCGATGCACCCCGGCGGATCTCATGAGCAATGCCCAGGCGATCCAGATGCGCACCGACCAGTTGTGCATTGCTGTCCGCCATTTCCGGCCCCGACAGCCACTTGGCCAGATCAAACGTCGACTCCAGCAGCACCTCGGCGATATGACCGACCACTTGTGTGCCGTCATCCTCGACCATGCGCCACAGCACATCGTGGGGCGCCAATTCACCGAACGAAGAGTCGAAACCACCGAGGGTCAGGAAGCGCTCACGCTCGAACGCCAGCGCCCTGCCGACGTAGGGGTAGCTGCGCATCAGATCGAGGTTGAAGTCCGGTTTGAACACCGGCTCGGTCGATTCGCCCTGGGACAGGCCGCCTTCATCGCTGTACAGGCACGTCAAGGTGCGCGACAACGCAATGCGTTCGGCCATCACCAGCAGCGCCGGCACCACCAGTCGATCGCCGGCACGCAACAGGTAGAACCAGTCTGCGCCATCGAGTTGCGGCAACAGATCATTGACTTGTTGTTGCCAGTCATCCTGGAGCGGCATGCGCACCACACGCTCGTCCAGGTGCGGCTCGATGCAGGACGCAGACAATACGATGGTCAGCTCAGGCAAATACTCCTGGGCTGCGAGCGATTGCAATGTCAGGTCCAGTGCCGAGCGGCTGCCCTGCTCGTCGATGATCAGCGGAACGATTTTCGGCGTACGCGGCCACGCGGCCAGCGTATCGGGCAGCAACTCACGCTGGCCCTCGGTCAGGTTGCGGCATTCGAGCCACTGCGCGTACAGCTCGGCGAAGCTGACACTGGAGATGCCCACGTGCCAATCCTGGGTCGTCTGTTTGGTGCCCAGTGTCCGGCTCAGCGGCAACTCTTCCCATACGCGCGGTATTTCGGCTGCCTTGGTCATCGGCACATGACGCACCCAGCCCGGCGCCGGCGCCGACTCGCCACTGCGCGCCTTGAGCATCTGCGTCAGCCATTGCCGCTCGGCCTCGACCGCGTCGCGCATGGCCTGCTGACCGCTCAAACGCTCGGGATACAGGCGCTCGACACTCATGACATGGTTCGAGACCACCACATTGCCCCGACGCAGCAGGCAGACATACAGGGCAAAGTCCAGGCTGGCGACAAAGCAATGCCCGGGCTGGGTCAGCGCCGGCAGCAACTCCAGGACATCGGCCCGGCGAAACAGGGCATTGCTGAAACCGCCCAGAATGTTGACCGGGAAGTTCTCGAAGATCGCCAGCAGGTCTTCACCCTTGAACAGCCCGCAGGTCGGAGACAGCGGCGTGTTTTGCAGGCGTGACGGCAACGGCCGGTCGTCGGCATCCCAGAACAGGCGCTGGGCCAGGACCAGATTGACATCCTGATGATCGATGAGCGCCTGTGCCTGACGCTCGACGCAGACGCTGAACAACTGGTCGTCATCGCACAGGAATTTTATGAACTCACCCTGAGCCTGCTCAAGACAGGCATGCAGGTTGCCGACCAGCCCCAGCGTCCGGGGATTGCGCACATAGCGCACAGCCACACCGCTGCTCTCGTTCACCGAGTCGACGATGGTTTCGATTTCGTGACCACGACTGTCATCGCAGACAATGATTTCGAGATTGCCGTAGCCCTGGCTCACGGCACTTTGCAAAGCCCGTTCGAAAAAACGCGGATTGAAGGCTGGAATGACGAGGCTGACGAGGGGAAGTGAATTCACGGCGGGCTCACAGGCGGTGCGAACCCGCCCAGAAAAGCGAGCTCTTGAAACCGCTAAGACATTAACTATTGAAGGAACAAGGCAACGCGGGCGCTTGCGCGCCCGCCTGCCGTCAGATCTTGTTGAACAGACCCAACTGGCTGATTTTGCTGAACGCCAGTTGCGAGGCCTGCAGCATGGTTTGCTGCAGGGTCAGGCGGGTCATCACCTCGGCCGGATCGGAATCGCGGATCGAGCCCTGAGTGGTGGTGTTCGCCTGGATCAGGGTCTCGTTGGTGGTGGTCTGGTCATCCAGCGACTGGCCACGGGCACCGATCGAGGTGACGGCGCTGCCGATCTGGTTGGCGGCACTTTCGATGTTGCCGAGCGCCGACTCCATCGCACCCTGGAATTTCTGCTTGGCGACCGGATCACCATCGATCGGCGTGTTCAGTGCAGTGACCATCTGGCCCAGGGTGTCGAGCACGTTCTGGGTCTGGTGGTTGTTGGACTGAATCGAAAACTGGTCACCGGCGGCTGGCGTGCCACCGATGGCGAAAGTAACGCCCGCAGCCGTAGCGTTGCCACCGACCACCGTGCCCGAAGACACCGGTTTGCTGTCGGCAGTGACAGGCGCCGCGTACAGGTCGAATGCCGTGGCACTCGTGAACTTCAGAACGGCGCCGCCGCCCGACGGGAAGGCGCCGTTGTAGGCCGCCTGGTTGGTCACGTTCGAACCGGTGATGACCGCGGTCGACGGGTTGCCCGGGCTGCGCACGGAGGTGAACGAATCCGGTGTGGCCGACAGCTGGAAGCTGTGACCGGCGATGACCGCGTCCGGGTTGGTATCACCTGGCTTGAGGTTGATGTTCAGTTTCAGATCGACACCACGGAAACTGACCGTCTGGTTGGCACCGTTGCTGTTGGTGATCGCACCGTTCTGACTGGCTTCGGTGGTTACGTCATTGCCCAGGGCATCGGTGATCTTGATCTGAGTGCTGCTGATGAAATCCACGGTGTACGGCTGGCCGGCCGTGAATTTGGCGTTGTAAGTCGCAGCGGTACCCACGATACCGTTGGTCAGCACCACACGACCGTCATCGACAGCCGGAGCCGTCATGCTGGTCTGGGTCCGGGCGGTATTGATGGTCTGCTGGAAAGCATCCCAACCGGTGGTGTTGGTCGCCACCGACAGGCCGTCGCCAATACCCAGGTTGATCTGGGTCTGGTCACCGTTGTAGGTGTAGGTGCCATCGGCGTTCTGCGAGTACGGCGCGGTATCGGTCTTCGAGCCGGAGAACAGGTAGTTGCCGTTGGCGTCCTTGGAATTCATCAGGCCCAGCACCTGCTGCTGGATCTGGGTCAGTTCCGCCGCGTAAGCCTTGCGATCCGTATCGGTGGCGATGCCGTTGTTGGCGGCCAGGCCGATTTCCTTGGCACGTGCCAGGGCGGTGGTGATGGACGTCAGGGTGGATTCCTGAACGGTCAGTGAACTCTTGGTGGTGTCGATGTTGCCTTTGTACTGCTCGAGCATCGCGGCCTGCTGGCCCAGCTTGAGCAAGCGACCGGCGCCGATCGGATCGTCGGCGGCAGTGTTGATGCGTTGCAGGCTGCTGGCTTCGTTGGCGGTCGCGACCGTCTTGCTGTAGTTGCGCTGATATTGAGCAGCTTGTGTCGCGTAATACTGGGCGGTGGAAATGCGCATGAATTACGGCTCCTTAAAGGCTGTTGATCAGCGTGGCGAAGGTTTCCTGCGCAGCTTTGATGATCTGCGAAGACGCTGTGTAGTACTGCTGATACTTGACCAGATTGCCGGTCTCTTCATCCAGGTTGACCTGGGACAGGGAATCGCGCGCACCCTGGGCCTGATCCAGAATCACCGTGGTGGCTGCGCTGTCGGACTTGCTCTGGGCAGCCTGGGTACCGACGTTGGTCACCAGTTTGTTGTAGGCGTCGGTCAGGCTGATGCCCTTGCTCGCCGTACCGGTGTCCACTGTCTGTTTGGTTTGCAGGCCGACCAGCGCCTGGGCGTTGCGGTTGTCCGAAGAAGCCGCACCGGTCAGGTTGATGGTGAAGGTTTCACCGGACTTCGGCGTCGCGCCCACGGTGGTCTGCACGGTGAACGTCTTTTGCACGTTCGGGATCACGGACGTATCCATCACCGCAGCACCGGTGGAGTCGACCATGCCGATCTTGAGGTTCAAGGTGTTCGACTGACCGGGAACGATGACGCCGGAACCGATCGTGAAACCCTTGGCGTCAACCATGTTGTAAGACTGACTGCCACCGCTGGTGGCGCCGAATACCAGTTTGACCGGGGTCGAATACTTGAGCGCGTTCTGCAACTCTGCCTGGGACGCCGGGTTGTAGATATCGACAACGTCGGTCAGTGTCGGCTGAGTGTAGGTACCGGAGTTGTTGGCACTGGCCACGCCGGTCAACGGTGCGGCGGCCGCGATTTTCTTCGGGTCGGTGAGCACGGTCTGGATGCTGGCTGCCGCATTGCGGGTCGGGGTGATCTTGAAGGTGTCACCGGCGCTCAGGGCACCACCGTTGAGGGCCAGGGTAAAGCCGTCGATGACCGGAGGCGGCGTGGTCGTGGTGCTGAACGCCCCCATGTCGGTGCCGTCGGAGCGCTTGACCGTGTAGTTGGTCGCGCTGGTGAAGGTGACCTGGTAGTCGCTGGTCGTCAGCTTGCCGGTGTCCTTGATGGTGACATCAAGGTTGCCCGAACCTGCACTGTTGCCGGACTGGGCAATGCTGCGCTGACTGATCAGGGCGGCACTGTTGATGTTGTTGAAAATGGCCGCGCCAAAGTCACCGTTCTTGTCGATGCCCTGGGCTTGCTGGCGATTGATCTGGTCGGCGACCACCAGTGCCACACGGCCCAGCTCGTTGAGCGCCGGGTCCAGGACTTCCTTGCGATAACTCAGCAGACCGCCGATTTCACCGCCGGTCATTGCCGAGGTGATGTCGATGGTGCTCGAACCGCGATCCATCTGGATGCCCATGCGCGACGGGTCACCCTTGACCGGCACGGTGCTCAGGGTATTGATGGTGTTGCCGATGACCAGCGGCTGACCGCTGCCGATGTAGATGTCGAAGCTGGTGCCACGCTCGACGACTTGTGCACCGGTCAACTCGGAGAGCTGACGCACGGCTTCGTTGCGGCTGTCGAGCAGGTCGTTCGGCTGGCCGCCGCTGCTGGAAATCTCGCCGATCTTCTGGTTCAGCGTGGCAATCGAAGTCGCCAGCTTGTTCACCTGAGACGCCATGTCGGACAGGTTGCCATTGAGCGTGGCGTTCTGATCGTTCATTTGCTTGGCCAGGGCATTGAAGCGACTGGTCAGCGCCTGTGCGCCGGTCAGCACCGACTGACGGGAAGTGTCGTCGGTCGCCGAGGTCGATACACCTTGCATCGAGGTGAAGAATTTCTGCAGCACGCCGGTCAGGCCGGTGTTGGTGTCGGACAGCGAGCCGTCCAGTGCAGTTGCCTGCGCACCGAAAGCGGCCGCTTCGCTATTGAGCGACGTGGCGGTACGCAGCTGCGATTCGAGGTAGGAGTTGTACACCCGGCGCACGTCGGCGAGGGTCGTACCGGTACCGATGAACACGTTACCGTACTGGATCGAGGACTTGGTGCCCTGCACGGTTTGCTGGCGTGAATAACCGGCGGTGTCGACGTTGGCAATGTTGTTACCTGTCACAGCCAGAGAGGATGAACTGGCGTTCAACCCCGACATCCCGATATTGAGCAAACTCATGATTCAAACCTTACCTTGTGTTTATAAGGGCGTTGTTGAAACGCCGGCCGCAGCGTAGTTCTGATTGACCGTCATCTGCCTGGCAATCTGCGAAATCTTCGTCGCGTAGTTCGGGTCGGTCGCGTAACCGGCCTTCTGCAATTCGCGTACAAACTGTTCTGGGTTATCGGCCGACTTCAGCACATCTTGATAGCGATTATTGCTCTGCAGCAAAGTCACCAGATCGTGGAAGCTGTCTTTGTACGAGGCGTAGGAACGGAACTCGGCCGTCTCCTTGACCATCTGCCCGTTGCGGAATTCGCTGGTGATCGCCCGGGCCGAATCGCCCTTCCAGTTGCTGCTCGCCTTGATGCCGAACAGGTTGTGACTGCTGCTGCCGTCCTGGGCACGCATGACCGATTTGCCCCAGCCGGTTTCCAGTGCAGCCTGAGCCACCAGATAACGCGGATCGACGCCAATGCGTGCGGCGGCTTCCTGAGCCATCGGCAACATGGTGTTGACGAATTCGTCGGCATTGCCGAACGCCTTCTTCGCCGGTGCCAGCGGGATCTGCGCCATGGCACGACCGTAAATCTGCATCTGCCCGCCGGAGGCCTTGTCCGCCTCGGCGCGGTCCAGCCAGTCGCCGTTGTACAGCGGGCCGGAACCGGTGACAGCGGCGGTCGTGGCACGTTGCGGCAGTTGCGTGGCCGCTGCCGGCGTAGCCGACGGCACCAGACCGGCGAGCAAGCGATCCGCCAGTTTCGGCGGCAACGCCAGACGACGCTGGTTGATCAATTCCATGTCATTGCGATGGGTCAGCTCGGTGTTCGGCGCATGCACCGAACGCGACGCCCACAACGGACGCTCGCCATTGAGTCGCGACAACGGGCCATGGGTGGCCACGGTACCGGCGGCAATCGGCGTGGTCACGGCAGCGGCCTTGGCTTTGGCTTCTTCCTGCTTGGCGGCGGACGCGGCCGCAGCCTCGCCCGGCGCCATCGGTTTGTTCTTCGACATCTGGCGCATCAGCACGTCGGCGAGGCCGATACCCCCGCCCTCGCGGGACATGGAAACCGCCAGTTGCTGGTCGTACATTTCCTGATACTGCTTGGCGGCCGGCGTGTTGAGCGGATTGTCCTGGCCCAGCGCTTCGGTGGCCGAACGCATCGACTTGAGCATTTCACCGAGGAACAGCGATTCGAATTCCTGCGCAACCTTGCGCATGTTCGCATCGCTGTTCTTGTCGCCGACCTTCAGCTGGTTCAGGCGATTGAGGTCGGAGTACGAACCCGAATCGCTGCTGCTGACCAGACCGCTTTTGCGCATATCCATGGTCGCCGTCCTCAGATCACGATCAGGTCGGCTTGCAACGCGCCGGCCTGCTTCAGAGCTTCGAGGATGGCCATCAGGTCACCCGGCGCTGCGCCGACCTGGTTCACCGCCCGGACGATCTCGTCGAGGGTGGTGCCCGGGCCGAACTTGAACATCGGCTTGGCTTCCTGCTCGGCATTCACCCGCGAGCGCGGTACCACGGCGGTCTGGCCGTTGGACAGCGGGCCCGGCTGGCTGACGATCGGGTCTTCGGTGATGGTCACGGTCAGGCTGCCGTGGGTCACGGCGGCCGGCGATACCTTCACGTTCTGACCGATGACGATGGTGCCGGTACGCGAGTTGATGATGACTTTCGCCACCGCCTGACCCGGATCGACTTCGAGGTTTTCCAGGATCGACAGATAGTCGACACGCTGGCTCGGATCGAGCGGCGCGGTCACACGGATCGAACCGCCGTCAATGGCCTGAGCCACGCCAGGGCCGAGCATGTCGTTGATCTTGTCGACGATGCGCTTGGCAGTGGTGAAGTCGGAACGGTTGAGGTTCAGCGTCAGGCTGTTGCCCTGGTTGAAACCGCTCGGCACCGAACGCTCGACCGACGCACCGCCCGGGATGCGACCGGCCGACGGAACGTTGACGGTGATCTTCGAACCGTCACGACCTTCGGCATCGAAACCACCGACCACCAGGTTGCCCTGGGCGATGGCGTAGACGTTGCCGTCGATACCCTTGAGCGGGGTCAGCAACAGGGTGCCGCCGCGCAGGCTCTTGGAGTTGCCGATGGACGACACGGTGATGTCGACCTGCTGACCCGGCTTGGCGAACGCCGGCAGATCGGCACTCACCGATACCGCCGCAACGTTTTTCAGCTGCACGTTGCCCGATCCCGGCGGCACCTTGATGCCGAACTGCGAGAGCATGTTGTTGAAGGTCTGCAGGGTGAACGGGGTCTGCGTGGTCTGGTCGCCGGTGCCGTTAAGACCGACCACCAGGCCATAGCCGATCAACTGGTTGGAACGCACGCCGGAAATGCTGGCGATGTCCTTCAACCGTTCGGCTTGTGCATTGAAGGCCGCAGACAGCAACAGCGCAGCCACCATAAAGCTTTTCAGATTCAACGTAGCCACCTAGAAAGGGAACAGCGGGCTGAGGAAGAAACGGTCGAACCAGCCTGGCTGACTCGCATCGGCGAACGAACCGGTGCCCGAGTAGGTGATGCGCGCATCGGCAACCCGGGTCGAGGACACGGTGTTGTCGGTGGCGATGTCATCGGCCCGTACGAGACCGGCGATCCGCACCAGCTCGTCGCCGGTGTTGAGGGTCATCCACTTCTCGCCACGCACGGCGATGATGCCGTTGGGCAACACGTCGGCGACGGTCACGGTGATCGAGCCGGTCAGGGTGTTGCCCTGGGCGGCCTTGCTGTCACCCTTGGTCGCACGATCGCCTTCGTAGCTGGCGCTCAGGCTCAGGTCGCCATCACCGAACGGACTGTTGGTGGTCGCGCTGCCGCCGAACAGCGACGTCAGGCCGATGCCGGTCTTGCTGTTCTTGGCCACCTGCGAGTTGGCGTTCTTGCTGGCCTGGGTCTTCTCGTTCAGGGTGATGGTGATGATGTCACCGACCCGGAACGCCTTGCGGTCGCTGTACAGGTTCTGTTCGAAACCGGCCTGATAGATCGAGCCGTTGTTGGCGGCCGACGGCAACGGTGTGCGCGGCAACACCGGGGCGTAGTAAGGATCATTGGGCTTGGGCGTCGGAGCGACGCAGCCCGCGAGCGAGACGACCCCACTCAATGCCACAACAGATACAAAGCGCTTCATGACCCTTACCTCACGGTGTTGCAGGCGACCTCATGGCCGCCTCATAGACTTGATTACAGATTCTGCGTTACGAACGAGAGCATCTGGTCGGCGGTGGAGATCACCTTGGAGTTCATCTCGTACGCGCGCTGGGTGGTGATCATGTTGACCATTTCTTCCACAGTGCTGACGTTGGAGGTTTCCAGGGTGTTCTGCAGGGTGGTACCGAAACCGTTCAGGCCCGGAGTACCGACTTGCGGCGCACCGGAAGCGGCGGTTTCCAGGAACAGGTTGTTGCCCACCGCTTGCAGACCGGCCGGGTTGATGAAGTCGGCGGTTTGCAGGTTGCCGATCACCTGGGCGGCAGGGTTGCCGGCAACGGTGATCGACACGGTGCCGTCGCGACCTACGGTGAAGGTCTGGGCGTTGTTCGGGATGACGATGGCCGGCTCCAGGGCGAAACCGCTGGCGTTGACGATCTGACCGTTGGAGTCGAGGTGGAAGGTACCGTCGCGGGTGTAGGACGTGGTGCCATCCGGCTGCAGGATCTGGAAGAAACCGCGACCGTCGATGGCCATGTCCAGCGGCTGCTCGGTGGTCTGCAGGCTGCCGGCGGTGAAGTTTTTCTGGGTGCCGACGATGCGCACACCGGTACCCACTTGCAGACCCGACGGCAGTTCGCTGTCCTGGGTCGACTGGGCGCCTGGCTGACGCTTGATCTGGTACAGCAGGTCCTGGAACTCGGCGCGGTCACGTTTGAAACCCGTGGTCGACACGTTCGCCAGGTTGTTGGAAATGGTGGTCAGGTTGGTGTCCTGGGCGGACAGACCGGTTTTGGCAACCCATAGAGCCGGAAGCATTCGATTCTCCTCGTGCGCCTGTTTTACGGCGCGACGTTCTGATAATTAGCTGATCTGCAAGACCCGAGCCATGGCCTGGTCGTCGTCTTTGGCGGTGTTCATCATCTTGACGTGCAGTTCGAACTGCTTGGCCAGGGCCAGCACCGACGTCATCTCTTCCACGGCATTGACGTTGCTCGACTCCAGGAAACCCGACACCAGTTTGACGTTGGCATCGGCCGGCGCAGGCTGGCCGTCCTTGGTGTAGATCGAACCGTCCAGGCCCTTGTTCATGTTCTTGATGTCCGGGTTGACCAGCTTGATGCGGTCGACTTCGGCCATGACGCGCGGGCCCTCGCCCATCGCGCGGATACTGATGGTGCCGTCTTCACCGACTTCCACCTGCTGCTCCGGCGGCACGGCGATCGGCCCGCCATTGCCCATGACCGGCATGCCGTTGCCGGCACGCAATACGCCGAGGGCGTCGATATTGAGGCTGCCGGTGCGCACGTAGCTTTCACCGCCGTTGGGGTTCTGCACGGCGATCCAGCCGTTGCCCGACACGGCCACGTCGAGGTCACGGCCGGTCTGCACCAGCGAGCCCGGCGTGAAGTCGGTGGCGGGCCGTTCGCTCATGGCAAACGCACGCGCCGGAAAGCTGTCACCGAACACCGGCATCGAACGCGCCTGTTCAAGGTCGCGCTGAAAACCGTTGGTGGAGATGTTCGCCAGGTTGTTGGCATGAGCCTTTTGCGCCAGTGCGTTCTGGCTGGCGCCGGTCATTGCCACATAAAGGTACTTGTCCACACTCTTTCCTCTGCATGCCGGACGTTTGCCGCCCACCGCTGTACTGCTGAGCCATAAGCAATTTGCAGACCAACTTTTTTCTGGCGGCCGAGGGCCCGGTAAACAAAGGACTTGAGGGATTTTGCGCAGAGGAGGGAAATGTATCGAAGACGAAAAACCGGCGGTGTCATGCCGCTTGGCGGCAAACACCCGATCCGGCCGTGATCATTCGGACGCGTCCTTGCCGACTTCGTACTCACGCAGCTTGTTGGCAATCGTGGTGTGCGAAACCCCGAGCCGCTTGCCCAGTTGCCGGCTGCTCGGATGCTCGGAATACAAGCGTTCCAGCACCGCCTTCTCGAAGCGCCCGACAATCTCGTCCAGCCCGCCTTCGAGGGAGAAATCGCCGAGCGGCTGACGCACGCCGTAATCCGGCAGGCGAATGTGCTCGGCCTTGACCGTGCCGCCGTCGCACAGCGAAACCGCCTGGAACAACACGTTCTCCAGTTGCCGCACGTTGCCTGGCCAATGGTAATGACTGAGCCGGTCCATCGCCGCCGGCGCCAGTTTCGGCAACGGGCAGCCGATCTGCCGGCTGGCCTGATCGAGAAAGTGTTCCACCAGCGGCGTCAAACCGTCGAGGCATTCGCGCAGTGGCGGGATGTGCAGCGACAGCACGTTCAAGCGGTGATACAGATCCTGGCGAAACTCACCTCGTGCGCACAGCTCCGACAGGTCGACCTGGGTTGCGCAGATCACCCGCACATCCAGGTAAACCTCTTCATCACTGCCCACCCGCCGGAAGCAACCGTCCTGCAGGAAGCGCAGCAATTTCACCTGCAAGCGCGGACTCATTTCGCCAACGCCATCGAGGAACAGCGTGCCGCCCGCCGTCAGCTCCAGCAGCCCGAGCTTGCCTTCGGCCCGCGCGCCTTCAAAGGCCCCGGGGCCGTAGCCGAACAGTTCGGTCTCGGCCATCGACTCCGGCAGCCCCGCGCAGTTGAGCGCCATCAACGGCGACTGACCGCGCGGGCTCGCCAAATGGCAGGCCCGCGCCAGCAATTCCTTGCCGGTGCCGGTTTCACCTTCAATCAATAGCGGTGCATCCAGCGGCGCCATACGTCGCGCTTCACGCACCACCGCTGCCATCACTTTCGAGCTCTGGAAGATGCTGTCGAAGCCACGCAACTCTTGTTTGCGCACGTTATAGATGCGCTCACCGACGCGGTCCGCACGGTGCAAGGTCAGCACGGCACCGGCCATGGCCTCGCTGTCGTCGTGCTCCGATTGCAGCGGCGCGATGTCGGCCAGAAAGATGTCACCCTTGACCTTGACCCGCATGCCGTTGATTCGCGATTTGTTGGCGCGCACCAGTTCCGGCAGGTCGAAATCCTCGGCGTAACGCGACAACGGAATTCCCGGCACCTCGTCCACCCGCACCCCGAGCAACTGCGCCGCCGCACGGTTGGCGGCAACGATGGAGCCGCCCATGTCGATCGACAGCACCGGAAACTCCAGCGCACCGAGCAGCGCATTCAACTCCATGTGCCGCCGCTCGCTGGGCATCAGCCCTACCCGCTTGACGCCGAACACCCCGGCAATCGCCTCGAACTTGGGTCGCAACGCCTGGAACTGAATGTTGATCAGGTTCGGGCAATGCAGGTAGATCGCGTTGCCATGCTCACCGCCCACCTCGCCACGGGCGACGTTGATCCCGTACTCCACCAGCAGATTGAGAATGTCGCGCAGGATGCCGATGCGGTTCTGGCAGTGGACTTTGATACGCATATAAAGGCCCGAAACAGGTGAAGAGGCGGTCTGACGCCGGAATTTTCTGCGCAGCGCGCAAGATAGTCGTCAAGATTATGTGACAGCTATCGGCCTTTTCAAACCCGACAGTCACCGCAAACACGACTTATCGCACGAAGCGTAACGAAAATTTTACGAATTAAAGAGACTTTTCCTACTCGACCGGTCTTCAACCTGCTGCAACAACGAACGTTCCGGGGTATTTCTCAGTCCATCGCAGGACATAACAAGAACGAAATTCCCCTCGCAGGAGAGCAGTATGAAGCAGACGCAATACGTGGCCCGCGAGCCCGATGCGCAAGGTTTTATCGACTACCCCGCCGAAGAACACGCGGTGTGGAACACGCTGATCACCCGCCAGATGAAAGTGATCGAGGGTCGCGCGTGCCAGGAATACCTGGACGGTATCGAAAAACTCGGTCTGCCCCACGACCGCATTCCGCAACTGGGCGAGATCAACAAGGTGCTCGGCGAGACCACCGGTTGGCAGGTTGCCCGCGTTCCCGCGCTGATTCCCTTCCAGACCTTTTTCGAATTGCTCGCCAGCAAGCAGTTTCCGGTGGCCACGTTCATTCGCACCCGTGAAGAACTGGACTACCTGCAAGAGCCGGACATTTTCCACGAGATCTTTGGCCACTGCCCGCTGCTGACCAACCCGTGGTTTGCCGAATTCACCCACACCTACGGCAAACTCGGCCTGCAAGCGACCAAGGAAGAACGCGTTTATCTGGCGCGCCTGTACTGGATGACCATCGAGTTCGGCCTGGTCGACACCCCGCAAGGCAAACGCATCTACGGCGGCGGCATCCTGTCTTCGCCGAAAGAAACCGTTTATTCGCTGTCGGACGAACCTGAACATCAGGCCTTCGATCCGCTGGAAGCCATGCGCACGCCGTATCGCATCGACATCCTGCAACCGCTGTATTTTGTCCTGCCGAACCTCAAGCGCCTGTTCGACCTGGCCCACGAAGACATCATGGCCATGGTCAAGCAAGGCATGCAGCTGGGTCTGCACGCACCGAAGTTTCCGCCGAAACCAAAAGCCGCGTGACCCGCGACTTTTGCTTACAAGTGAGTCTGTCCGTCGTCGCCGCTTTGGTTTAGCGTGGCGACATTGACCGCCAATATAAAAAAACATCTTCAGATTTCAGGAAGTCCACCATGTCCACTTTGAACCAAGCCCATTGCGAAGCCTGCCGTGCCGATGCCCCACAAGTCAGCGATGAAGAACTGCCGATCCTGATCAAGCAGATCCCTGACTGGAACATCGAAGTCCGCGACAGCATCATGCAGCTGGAAAAAGTCTTCCTGTTCAAGAATTTCAAGCACGCGCTGGCGTTCACCAATGCCGTCGGCGAGATCTCCGAAGCCGAAGGTCATCACCCGGGTCTGCTGACCGAGTGGGGCAAAGTCACCGTGACCTGGTGGAGCCACTCGATCAAGGGCCTGCACCGCAACGACTTCATCATGGCCGCGCGCACTGACGAAGTGGCCAAGACTGCAGAAGGACGCAAGTAATGCACTTCGACGCCATCGGCCGGGTGCCCGGCGACCCGATCCTCGGCCTGATGGAGGCCTACGCGCAGGACTCCAACCCGCGCAAGTTCGACCTCGGCGTGGGCGTCTACAAGGATGCCCAAGGCCTGACGCCGATTCCCGAGGCGGTGAAAATCGCCGAGGCGCGTCTGGTCGAGAGCCAGGACACCAAGACTTACATCGGTGGCCACGGCAATCCGCTGTTCGGCAAAGTCATCAACGAGCTGGTGCTTGGTGCCGATTCGGCGCTGATCGCCGAGCAACGCGCCGGCGCTACCCAGACCCCGGGTGGCACGGGTGCCCTGCGTCTGGCGGCGGATTTCATCGCGCAATGCCTGCCAGGCAAGGGCGTCTGGCTGAGCAACCCGACCTGGCCGATCCACGAAACGATTTTCGCGGCCGCCGGAGTCAAGATCAGCCATTACCCGTACGTCGGCAGCGACAACCGTCTCGACGTCGATGCGATGCTCGCCGTGCTCAATGAAGTGCCGAAAGGCGATGTGGTGCTGCTGCACGCGTGCTGCCACAACCCGACCGGTTTCGACCTGAGCCATGACGACTGGCAACGAGTGCTGGAAGTGGTGCGCCGCCGCGATCTGCTGCCGCTGATCGACTTTGCCTATCAGGGCTTTGGCGACGGTCTGGAGCAGGACGCATGGTCGACCCGGCTGTTCGCAGCAGAGTTGCCCGAGCTGCTGATCACCAGTTCCTGTTCGAAGAACTTCGGCCTGTACCGCGACCGCACCGGTGCGTTGATCGTCAGCGCGAAAACCGCTGACAAGCTCATCGACATCCGCAGTCAGTTGGCGCACATCGCCCGCAACCTGTGGTCGACGCCGCCAGATCACGGCGCGGCTGTGGTCGCCACGATCCTCAACGACCCGGACCTGAAACGCCGCTGGGCCGACGAAGTGGAAGCCATGCGCCTGCGCATCGCCCAGTTGCGCAGCGGTCTGGTGGAAGCGCTGGAACCGCACGGTCTGCGCGAGCGCTTTGCGCACATTGGCGTGCAGCGCGGGATGTTCTCCTACACCGGCTTGTCGCCGGAACAGGTGAAAAACCTGTGCGAGCATCACAGCGTGTATATGGTCAGCTCGGGCCGGGCCAACGTTGCGGGGATTGACGCGACCCGCCTCGACCTGTTGGCCGAAGCGATCGCTACTGTCTGCAAATAACCCCCTCCGTGATCGTTCCCACGCTCCGCGTGGGAATGCATCCCGGGACGCTCCGCGTCCCTGCCGAAGCGGACGCGGAGCGTCCATTGAGGCATTCCCACGCGGAGCGTGGGAACGATCATCGCGAGCACGCTCGCTCCCGCATTTGCCCTGCGTCACCCTGTCGCACTTGTCTAGACAATCCCGCCCGTCGAAACAAATGGATTTAAAAATCTGTTTGTCACTTTTCCTGCTGTATCCTTCGCAGGCTTTCTGAAAGCGCGGATCTACCAGATCTATCAACAGACTTAGCGAGGAGCGCAACCATGCACGAGATTCCGAATCTCCCCTTCCCAAGCCTGCACGAAACTGAGCAGACGACCACGCAACAAGCCGGTGCCCAACAGCCCGAGCCGAAAGAAGCCGCCGAGAGCCGTCCGGCCGACAGCGAAGAGTAAGCAACACCCGCCGTACAGACCGTGTGGAAAGCGCTAACATGCGCTTTCCACACTGCCTGAAACCTGAGCTGCCATGTCCAAAGAATTCGATGAACAACAGGCCGAGATCCTTATCGGTGCCACCGAGAAGATGATCGAGATCTGGAGCCGTCTCTCGCCCGAGAAACAGGCCGCCCTGCTCGCCCGTTTCGGCAGCGAGGAAAACGCGCTGGCCGCACTGGTCGCCACGCAATTGGTCGCCCCGGCCAAATAGTTTTACTTTTCCCCGCCCCAGACGCGTCCGCATCGGTATCATGAGCAGCCTATCTATTCTGCTCTTCCCGTGGATCGTAATTCATGTCGTCCTCTATGCCAGAACCCCAGCGCCCCCTGGCGGTCACGCTGCAAGTCGTTTCCATCGTCCTGTTCACCTTCATCGGCTACTTGAACATCGGCATTCCGCTGGCGGTGCTGCCAGGTTATGTGCACAGCGACCTGGGCTTCGGCGCGGTCATCGCCGGGCTGGTGATCAGCGTGCAATACCTGGCCACTCTGCTCAGCCGTCCGTATGCCGGCAAGATCATCGACAACCAGGGCAGCAAACGTGCGGTGATGATTGGTCTGGCCGGCTGCGGCTTGAGCGGTGTGTTCATGTTGATTTCGGCGTGGACACCCAACTTGCCGCTGCTGAGCCTGATCAGCCTGTTCGTCGGCCGACTGGTGCTGGGCAGCGCTGAAAGCCTGGTCGGCTCAGGCTCGATCGGTTGGGGCATCGGCCGCGTCGGCGCCGCCAACACCGCCAAGGTCATCTCGTGGAACGGCATCGCCAGTTACGGTGCGCTGGCGGTCGGTGCGCCGCTGGGGGTGTGGCTGGTCAGCCGTTTCGGTCTGTGGAGCATGGGTGTGAGCATTCTGCTGCTGGCCACGCTGGGGCTGCTGCTGGCCTGGCCGAAAACCGCCGCGCCGATCGTGGCCGGCGAGCGTCTGCCATTCATGCATGTTCTCGGCCGCGTCTTCCCGCACGGTTGCGGTCTGGCGCTGGGCTCGATCGGTTTCGGCACCATCGCCACGTTCATCACTCTGTATTACGCCACGCAGCACTGGGATAACGCGGTGTTGTGCCTGAGCCTGTTCGGCGCCAGCTTCATCGGCGCGCGACTGTTGTTCGGCAACCTGATCAACCGCCTCGGCGGCTTCCGCGTGGCGATTGCCTGCCTGTCGGTGGAAACCCTCGGCCTGTTGCTGCTATGGATCGCACCGGATGCACACTGGGCACTGGCTGGCGCGGCATTGAGCGGTTTCGGTTTCTCGCTGGTGTTCCCGGCGTTGGGCGTGGAAGCGGTGAATCTGGTTCCGGCTTCCAGCCGTGGTGCGGCGGTCGGCGCCTATTCGCTGTTCATCGACTTGTCATTGGGGATCACCGGGCCGCTGGCCGGGGCGATTGCGGCGGGCTTCGGTTTTGCCTCGATCTTCCTGTTCGCCGCCCTCGCCGCGCTGAGCGGCCTGGCACTGAGCGTCTATCTGTACCGCCACACGGCGAAGTACCGCGAAGACTAGAAATCCACCTTGCCGCGCCCGGCCTTGATGCTGCCGCGCTTGGTTTTCGACTCGAGCCGACGCTTCTTTGAACCCAGCGTCGGCTTGGTTGGCCGGCGCTTCTTCTCGACCTTGGTGGCGCTGAGAATCAGCTCGGTCAGACGCTCCAGCGCATCGGCGCGATTCTGTTCCTGCGTGCGGTACTGCTGGGCCTTGATGATCAGCACACCGTCGCCGGTGATGCGACTGTCGCGCAGCGCCAGCAGCCGCTCCTTGTAGAATTCGGGCAAGGACGAGGCCGGAATGTCGAAACGCAGGTGCACGGCGCTGGAGACCTTGTTGACGTTCTGCCCTCCGGCGCCCTGGGCGCGGATGTACGTCAGTTCGATCTCGGCATCCGGCAGATGCACGTTGTTGGAAATCACCAGCATGGAAAAGCGTCCGTATTCAGAACCCGCAGGATAACGCGAAAGTACAAAAAACCCGGCACTTGGCCGGGTTTGCTGTTTCTGCAACGACGCTTACTTGGCAGCGCTCGCTGCGTGCAGTGCCTGTTGTGCACCGCGCTTGTTCTTGATCACGTAGCAGACCCACATGAACACCACCCACACCGGGATCGCGTACACCGAGATCTGAATGCCCGGGATCAGCAGCATCACGCCGAGAATGAACAGGACGAACGCCAGGCAGATGTAGTTGCCGTACGGGTACCACAGCGCCTTGAACAGCGGCTTCTGGTTGGTCTTGTTCATGTGCTGGCGGAACTTGAAGTGCGAGAAGCTGATCATCGCCCAGTTGATCACCAGCGTTGCAACCACCAGCGACATCAGCAGTTCCAGCGCGTGTTGCGGGATCAGGTAGTTGAGCAGCACCGCCACCAGGGTCACGGCCGCCGACGCCAGGATCGAACGCACCGGCACGCCGCGCTTGTCGATCTTCGCCAGCGCTTTCGGCGCATCGCCCTGCTCGGCCATGCCCAGCAGCATGCGGCTGTTGCAGTAGGTGCCGCTGTTGTACACCGACAATGCCGCGGTCAGAACCACGAAATTGAGGATGTGCGCAGCGGTGTTGCTGCCAAGCATCGAGAACACCTGCACGAACGGGCTGCCGCTGTAGGAATCGCCCGAAGCGTTGAGGGTTTCCAGCAGGCTGTCCCACGGGGTCAGCGACAGCAGGATCACCAGTGCGCCGATGTAGAAAATCAGGATCCGGTAGATCACCTGGTTGATCGCTTTCGGGATCACGGTTTTCGGCTTGTCGGCTTCGGCTGCGGTGAAACCGAGCATTTCCAGGCCGCCGAAGGAGAACATGATGATCGCCATGGCCATCACCAGACCGCTGACGCCGTTCGGGAAGAAGCCGCCGTGAGACCACAGGTTGCTCACCGCCGCCTGCTCGCCGCCATGGCCGCTGACCAGCAGGTAGCTGCCCAGGGCAATCATGCCGACGATTGCCACGACCTTGATGATCGCGAACCAGAATTCGGCTTCACCGAAGACTTTGACGTTGGCCAGGTTGATCGCGTTGATCAGCACGAAGAACGCGGCGGCGGTGACCCAGCTCGGGATCTCCGGAGCCCAGTAGTGGATGTATTTGCCGACTGCGGTCAGCTCGGACATGCCCACCAGGATGTACAGGATCCAGCAGTTCCAGCCCGACAGGAAACCGGCGAAACCACCCCAGTATTTGTGCGCAAAGTGGCTGAAGGAACCGGCCACCGGCTCTTCGACGATCATTTCGCCGAGCTGGCGCATGATCATGAAGGCGATGAAGCCGCAGATGGCATAGCCGAGGATCATCGACGGGCCGGCGGATTTCAGCACCCCGGCCGAGCCGAGGAACAATCCGGTACCGATCGCGCCACCGAGGGCGATCAGTTGAATATGGCGATTTTTCAGGCCGCGTTTCAGCTCGCCTGATTGCGAGTTTTGTCCACTCATGAAAAAGGTCTCACGCAAGGTTTGATGATGTTCAGTAGACGTTGCTGCAAGGTTGCGATTTCAGCCAACCTTGATCAAACCCCAGCGCAGGCACCAGGAATTCAGCTTTTTTACAACGGTCATGCGTCACCTGTTTGTTTTTATCTGTGACGAAATCGAACCCGACACGCTTGTGACGCGGCGGAGTGAACAAGGCGGATAAACCTTGAGGTTTGCGCGATTACGCAGAGGGTCACAGTTAAAACGCGGCGCATTGTACACCGCTAACCCCCTGCTGCCAGACCTCGCCGGATCAGCGTGTCGGTTGCCGGGATTGCATGTGTCCACCCCGGGAGGCCCGGGCGGCTGCAAAAATTGAGTCAGGCCTTTGCAGGCCATCGGCGTGGACGATGGAAAATCCGCCCCACGTGGAGAAGTGAAATTGGATAACGGCGTTCATTGCGCCTCCTTCTTGTTATGCACCTGCACGACAGGCATGCAGCGCATCTCACCTTCCAAACGACGCTGAAACAAGCGCGCCAGAGCGCTGCGCAAGGCCCGGCGGGCCTGGCTCCGGCAGATTTTCCTTACAGTCAGGCAAAGCCACCCGATTCATGGGACGGCGAGGGTTTTTTCGTAAACATTCACTGACAGTGCGTAACGTAAAGTTTCCACCCCAGACCCATCGAAGTTCCCTCCGGTGATTGACGTTAGCTGGCTAACTATTTGAAAGGCGTTAAGTTTTTTTGTTTTAAAACAAGAAAAACACGCCCGAAAAAAAGAAATAAAAAGTCCAAAAAAAAACGCCAACCCTGAGGTTGGCGTTCTGTTTTCAGCTTGAAGCTTGCCGCTTGAAGCTTACAACCGCGTTATTCCGGCTTCTTGCGACCGAAACCCGGACGCTGGCCGGAACCGGCCGGTGCGCCACGGCGCTTGCCCGACGGCTTGTCATCGTCAGCCAGCTTGATGCCTGGACGCTTCGGCGATGGCTTGGACGGACGCTTGGTGTCGACTGGACGATCCGCCACCGGCGTACCGCGACCTTCGCCCCGCTCGGTACGGCCATTGGCCGGACGCGGAGTGCGTGGACCGCGCTCGCCATCCGGACGCGCTGCCGGCTTGCGACCTGGACGCTCGCCTTCGATCTGCGGCTCGCGAACCGGACGCGGGCCGGCGCCAATCGGTGCACCGTTGGCCGGACGCAGGGTGCGCACGCGCTCGGTGCGGGCCATCGGACGCGACGACTTGCGCTGCATGCGGTCGAGCTTGTCTTTGCTCTTGGCGTTCAGTTGCGGCATGGCCACCGGGGTCAGACCGACTTCGGCGCTCAGCACGTCGACTTCGTACTGGCTCATTTCACGCCAGCGGCCCATCGGCAGGTCGGAGTTGAGAAACACCGGACCGAAACGCACGCGCTTCAGGCGGCTGACCACCAGGCCCTGGGATTCCCACAGGCGACGCACTTCACGGTTACGGCCTTCCATCACCACGCAGTGATACCAGTGGTTGAAGCCTTCGCCGCCCGGTGCCTGTTGAATGTCGGTGAAACGCGCCGGGCCGTCTTCCAGCACAACGCCGGCCTTCAGGCGCTCGATCATTTCGTCATCGACTTCGCCACGTACACGCACCGCGTACTCGCGGTCCATCTCGTAGGACGGGTGCATCAGACGGTTGGCCAGTTCACCGTCGGTGGTGAACATCAGCAGACCGGTGGTGTTGATGTCGAGACGACCGATGTTGATCCAGCGGCCTTCTTTCGGACGCGGCAGCTTGTCGAACACGGTAGGACGGCCTTCCGGGTCGTCACGGGTGCAGATCTCGCCGTCGGGCTTGTTGTACATGATCACGCGGCGAACCGACTCGGCGGCCTCTTCGCGCTTGATGACCTTGCCATCAATGGTGATGGCGTCGTGCATGTCGACACGCAGGCCCAAGGTGGCGTCTTTGCCATTGACCTTGATGCGGCCGGCAGCGATCCAGGATTCGACGTCACGGCGCGAGCCGACGCCGATACGGGCGAGGACTTTCTGCAGCTTTTCGCCTGCTGGGCCGATTTCCTGGTCGTCTTTCTGATTGATGTCACTCATCTGGGCACCTCCCGGTGTGGTCTGTTCAGCGGCGCTGAATTGAGCCGCTGAAGCGTTGAAATCTGGGTTTTCGGGCGAAGGGATCGCCGAAGGGTCGCGAATCATACGCGGATGTGGCCGCGCGCGCATCAGAGACTAGTCGATCAGGGCAAGGTTATTTCTTTTTCCGCCGACCGGTGGCCCCGAGCTTGATCAGGCGCAACGCGGCTTCAGCCAGTACGGTGCGCTTGTCGTCCTTGTCGAGTTTCTTCCAGGCGCGGATCTCGCGCTTGCTGCGACCGCAGCCGAGACAGATGTCGTCACTGAACTTGCAGACGCTGATGCACGGATCCTTGGTCGAGCTCATGCTCAATCCTCGAACTCGCGGCGTTCGGCTTCGATGGCTTCGGCCAGGGCGCGGGCTTCGGCTTCTTCTTCGCTCAGCTCTTCCTCAGGGGCGGCTTCTGGGGCGGGCTGTTCAAGCCGGGCGACGGCGGCCAGCAGCTTTTCCCGGGCTTCGGCCACGCCTAGCACATCGTCTTCCTGCTCAGACTCAAATTCGGGCTCGAATTCAGGCTCATGCTCAAACTCAGGCTCAAACTCAGATTCTGGCTCACCCTCGTCCGGCGGCTCGACCGGATCGGACTCAACCCCGGTCGGCATCGATTCGCCGCCCAGCCCGTCACGCAGCAAGTCGTCGAAATCGGTCTTGATCCCCTCCTCCATGCTGTCCAGTTCCAGCAGCAGGGTGTGGAAACTGGTTTCTTCCTTCGGCTCTTCCGGCTCGGCGCTGGCGTCGGCCAGTTCCTGCAAGCCCGGTGGCACCGGGGCGTCATCGAAGTCGAGCACCGGATCCGCCTCGATCTCGCGCAACTCGGCCAGCGGCGGCAGGTCGTCGAGGTTCTTCAGGTTGAAGTGGTCGAGAAACGCCTTGGTGGTGGCGAACATCGCCGGTTTGCCCGGCACGTCGCGGTAACCGACGATGCGGATCCACTCGCGCTCCATCAGCGTCTTGACGATGTTGGTGTTGACCGCCACGCCCCGCACGTCCTCGATCTCGCCCCGGGTGATCGGCTGGCGATAGGCGATCAGCGCCATGGTTTCCAGCAGCGCCCGGGAATAGCGCTGCGGACGTTCTTCCCACAAACGACCGACCCACGGTGCGAACTTCTCGCGGATTTGCAGGCGATAGCCGGAGGCGACTTCCTTGAGTTCGAATGCCCGGCCCTCGCAGGATTTGCCGAGCAGGGTCAGAGCTTTCTTGAAGACCGGCGGTTCCGGGCGCTCGCCTTCTTCGAACAGTTCATACAGGCGCTCAAGGGATTGCGGCTTTCCCGAGGCCAACAGAAAGGCTTCAAGCAGGGACGCCAGCTCGCGGGGTTCAGTCAGGTTCATATCGGGACTCGTTATTCGGCTCGGGCTCGCACGTGGATCGCGGCGAACGGCTCATTCTGCACCAGCTCGATCAGGGATTCCTTGACCAGTTCAAGGATCGCCATGAAGGTCACCACCACACCGAGCTTGCCCTCCTCGGCGGTGAACAGCTCGACGAACGGCACAAACCCGCCGCCCTTGAGCCTTTCCAGCACGTCGCTCATGCGCTCGCGGGTGGACAGCGCCTCACGGCTGACCTGATGGCTTTCGAACATGTCGCCCCGGCGCAGCACTTCGGCCATGGACATCAGGATTTCTTCCAGCGCCACATCGGGTAACAGCTTGCGCGCGCGGGCTTCCGGGGCGTCGAGCTTGGGCACGATCACGTCGCGACCGACCCGGCTCAGGCCATCGATGCCTTCGGCAGCGGCCTTGAACCGTTCGTACTCCTGCAGGCGGCGGATCAGTTCGGCACGCGGGTCGTCTTCTTCGTCCTCGACGGTTTCGGCCCGGGGCAGCAGCATCCGCGACTTGATCTCGGCCAGCATCGCGGCCATCACCAGGTATTCGGCGGCCAGTTCCAGGCGCACCGACTGCATCAGCTCGACATAACCCATGTATTGGCGGGTGATTTCCGCCACCGGGATGTCGAGGATGTTGATGTTCTGTTTGCGGATCAGGTACAGCAGCAGGTCGAGCGGGCCTTCGAAGGCTTCGAGGAAGACTTCCAGCGCATCGGGCGGGATGTACAGGTCCAGCGGCATTTCCGTGACGGCCTGGCCATAGACCATGGCAAACGGCAGTTCCTGCTGGGCACCGGCCTGGGGATCAACGGTTTCCACTGCGGACATTCAGGCCTCGACCATGAATGGGGCAGGATCGCCGCAACCGACGCGGATCACTTCCGGATCGTCGCCCGTGAGGTCGATCACGGTGGAGGCCTTGATGCCGCCGAAACCGCCGTCGATGATCAGGTCGACCTGATGCTCGAGCAACTGGCGCATTTCGTACGGATCGCTCAGCGGGTCTTCTTCGCCCGGCATGATCAGGGTCACGCTCATCAGCGGCTCGCCCAGTTCGGCCAGCAGCGCCAAGGCGATGGGATGGCTCGGCACCCGCAGACCGATAGTGCGCTTCTTCGGATGCAGCAGCAGGCGCGGTACTTCGCGGGTAGCGTTGAGAATGAAGGTGTACGGCCCCGGCAAGTGGGCCTTCAGGATTCGAAAGGTCCCGGTGTCGATCTTGGCGTAATTGCCCAGTTGCGACAGGTCGCTGCAGATCAGCGCGAAGTTGTGCTTTTCGTCGAGCTGACGCAGGCGTCGAACCCGCTCGATGCCGTTCTTGTCGCCGATCTGGCAGCCGATTGCGTAGGAAGAGTCCGTGGGATAGACCACCACCCCGCCCTTGCGGATGATCTCGACCGCCTGTTTGATCAGGCGCGCTTGCGGGTTTTCCGGATGAATCTGGAAAAATTGACTCACATTCTCTACCTGTTCAGACGGCGGCAATAACTGTGTCATGTTTGAACCGACACCACAGGGGTGGAAGGTCCTCCGGCACCGGCCGGTACTGGCCGATCTCGGACCAGCCACCAGGGCCATGGAAATCACTGCCGGCGCTGACCAGCAGACCGAACTCACGGGCAAGGATTGCCAGGCTGCCCACCTGTTCCGCAGGCTGATGACCGTTGACCACTTCGATCGCCTGCCCGCCCGCTTGAATATAGTCGGCAATCAGCTTTCGGCGCTTGCTGCGGGTGAAATCGTAGTGCCACGGATGCGCCAGGCTGACCCAGGCGCAGGCGGCACGCAGCGTGCCGACGGTGTCTTCGAGGGTCGGCCAGTGCTGCTTGACGTCCCCCAGCTTGCCGGCGCCGAGCCATTTGCGAAACGCCTCGGCGCGATCCTTTACAAAACCTTCACGCACCATCCAGTCGGCGAAATGCGGACGGGCCGGCGCGTTGCCGCTGTCGCCCAGTTCCTGCTGGATCTGCCGCGCGCCCTCGAGCGCATTCGGCATGCCCTTCAGGGCGAGCTTGCGGCTTATTTCCTCAGACCGCAGCCAGCGGCCGTCGTGCAACTTCGCAATCGCCTCGACCAACGGTGCGGCGTTGACGTCGAAACCGTAGCCAAGCACGTGAATGGTCGCCCCGCCCCAAGTGCAGGACAACTCGACGCCGTTGACCAGTTGCATGCCCAGCGCCTCGGCGGCCGTGCGCGCTTCGGCGAGGCCTTCGAGGGTGTCGTGATCGGTCAGGGCCAGGACTCGCACGCCGTTCTCGAACGCACGCGCAACCAGTGCCGCAGGCGCCAGGGCGCCATCGGAGGCCGTGCTGTGGCAGTGCAAATCAACATTCACGGGGATGTGTAACCTCAAATCAGCTGGCGCTATCGCGCGCCCATATGTTTGTTATTATGCCGCCACATCCAGCTTCTGGCTCTCACTGTGAAACAATTCATCGATTTCATCCCGCTTCTGCTGTTCTTCATCGTCTACAAACTCGATCCACGCACCGTCGACGTTGCCGGCCATGAACTGACGGTAGGCGGCATTTACAGTGCCACCGCCATGCTGATCATCAGCTCCCTGGTGGTGTATGGCGCGCTCTTCATCAAGCAGCGCAAGCTGGAGAAGAGCCAGTGGCTGACGCTGGTCGCCTGCCTCGTGTTCGGCAGCCTGACCCTCGCCTTTCACAGCGAAACCTTCTTGAAATGGAAAGCCCCGGTGGTCAACTGGCTGTTCGCCCTGGCCTTCATCGGCAGCCACTTCATCGGTGACCGCCTGCTGATCAAGCGCATCATGGGCCACGCGCTGACCCTGCCGGATCCGGTCTGGACCCGACTGAACATCGCCTGGATCGCCTTTTTCCTGTTCTGCGGGGCCGCCAACCTGTTCGTCGCCTTCACCTTCCAGAGCATCTGGGTGGACTTCAAGGTGTTCGGCAGCCTGGGCATGACCGTGCTGTTCCTGGTCGGTCAGGGCATCTACCTGTCCCGTCACCTGCACGACGCCGATACCACAACGCCAAAAACCGAGGACTGACATGCTCTACGCCATCATTGCCACCGACGTCGCCAACTCTCTGGAAGCCCGCCTCGCTGCGCGCCCGGCACACCTTGAACGCCTGCAAGTGCTCAAGGGCGAAGGCCGCATCGTGCTGGCCGGCCCGCACCCGGCAGTCGACAGCAATGACCCTGGCGCAGCAGGTTTCAGCGGCAGCCTGATCGTTGCCGAATTCGACTCCCTGAGCGCAGCGCAAGCCTGGGCCGATGCCGACCCGTATATCGCCGCAGGCGTCTACGCCAACGTGATCGTCAAGCCGTTCAAGCAAGTCCTGCCGTAACCTCCCCCGCCGATACCCCCACGCGATGAACCTTGTCGGTTCATCGCGTTCTCAATCGCTCATTATTCTCGTTTGCCGGCCGACAACCTGCCCAATATCCATTTGGAAACAGGAGTCGCGATGCGCAAGGGTCCGTTGTGTCTGATGTTGGTCACGTTGTCGATCATGGCGCCCGCCCATGGTGAAGAAAGCACCGAAGGCGGCAACTCCACGCCGCTTTCATTGAGCGCCGGCAGTCAGATCACCGAGTTGCAGCAGCGTCTGAAGGCCAGCGAGCAGCAACGGGAAGAACTGAGCAAACAACTGCAAAATGCCGACAACACCCGCGAAAGCGCCCAGCTCGCCCGGCTGCGCCAGGAGAACCAGCGTCTGAAGCTGCAACTCAAGGAAGCCCAGGCCAGCCCGCTGCCGCGCCTGCTGACCGAACAGCAGCAATGGTTCGTCACCGGGGCCGGGGTAGCGCTATTGGCGCTGCTCTGCGGTATCTTTGCCAGTGGAGCAAGCCGAAAACGTCGGCAATGGCTAAATTGAGTGAGTCATGAGCGAGCTGTTACTGATTGATGATGACCAGGAGTTGTGCGAACTCCTGAGTAGCTGGCTGAGCCAGGAAGGCTTTCAGGTCCGGGCCTGCCACGATGGTCAGAGCGCCCGCAAGGCGCTGGCCGAAACCGCGCCGGCGGCCGTGGTGCTGGACGTGATGCTGCCCGACGGCAGCGGTCTGGAACTGCTCAAGCAACTGCGCAGCGATCACGCCGATCTGCCGGTGCTGATGCTCTCGGCCCGGGGCGAGCCGCTGGACCGGATCCTCGGCCTGGAACTGGGCGCCGACGATTACCTGGCCAAACCCTGCGATCCGCGCGAACTGACCGCCCGCCTGCGCGCCGTGCTGCGCCGCAGTCATCCGGCCGCCGTGTCGACCCAGCTCGAACTGGGCGACCTGAGCTTCAGCCCGGTGCGCGGCGTGGTCAGCATCGACGAAAAGGAATTCACCCTCACCGTCTCTGAAAGCCGCCTGCTCGAAGCCCTGCTCAAGCAACCGGGCGAGCCGCTGGACAAACAGGAACTGGCGCAGATCGCCCTCGGCCGCAAGCTGACCCTGTACGACCGCAGCCTCGACATGCACGTCAGCAACCTGCGCAAAAAGATCGGCCCGCACCCCGACGGCCGCCCGCGCATCGTCGCCCTGCGCAGCCGTGGCTACTACTACAGCCTCTGATCGTCTGTCAGTTTTGTCAGGTCGGCGCGAAAACGTGTTTACCCAAGCTTTACACAGCGCTGACCGCCGCTGACCTTGATCTCCGTAATCTGTACTCATCCGGAACGTACCGGGAACGAGACAAAGGAGATTCACCATGCGCAAGACTCTTATCGCTCTGATGTTCGCCGCTGCCCTGCCGACCGTCGCCATGGCCATGCCACAGGATGGCGGCCCGATGGGTGGCCCGCTGGACGGCCCGCGCCATGGCGGTCAGATGCACGGCATGCACGGCAAAGGCCCGTACAGCCAGCTGGACCTGTCCCGCGAACAGCGCGAGCAGATCCGCAAGATCATGGGCGAGCAGATGCACGAGCGTAAGCAGACGGTCGAAAAATACCTGGAGAAACTCTCGCCAGCCGACCAGAAAGCCATGAAGGACGAGATGGCGGCCAACCACAAGAAAGCCGAATCCGATGTCCGCGCCGTGTTGAAACCGGATCAACAGAAGAAATTCGACGAGATCCAGAAGAAACAGGCCGAGCGTCGCGCCGAATGGGCCGAGTTCAAAGCCTGGAAAGCGCAACAGCCGCAAAAGGCGCAATAATGTTCTAGCGTCACGCCCCGACCCAACGGCTCACCGCCGTTGGGTTTTCTTTGTTTGAGGATTTTCTGTGCGTTCATTGTTCTGGCGTATCCTCGCCAGCTTCTGGCTGGCCATCGCTCTGGTTGCAGGGCTTTCCATTCTGCTGGGGCACATGCTCAACCAGGACGCGTGGATCCTCAGCCGCCACCCGGGCCTCAACACCCTGGCCGCCGAATGGACGCAGACCTACGAAGCCCAGGGCGAAGACGCCGCCCAGGACATCCTCGAACAGCGCAAGCGCCAGTACCACATCGATGTGCAAGTGCTGAACGAAAGCGGCGACCCGGTGGTGCGCGGCACCTTCCCCCGGCGCGCGGCAGCCTTCGAGGCGCGGCAGAACAACGATGACCGACGTCTGCCCTGGCGCCGTCTGACCGACGAATTCACCAGCGACAAAAGCGGCGACACCTATCTTTTCATCTACCGCATCCCGCACCCGGAACTCGACGCCTGGCACCGCGAAAGCCTGCTCTGGCCGTTGAGTGCACTGGGCATTGCATTGGTGGTGCTGACCCTGTTCAGTCTGCTGGTGACCTTTTCCATCACCCGCCCCCTCAGTCGCCTGCGCGGCGCGGTGCATGACCTCGGCCAGACCACCTATCAACAGAACAGCCTGGCGCAACTGGCCAACCGCCGCGATGAATTCGGCGTGCTGGCCAACGACTTCAACCGCATGGGCGCACGCCTGCAAAGTCTGATCGGCAGTCAGCGCCAATTGCTGCGCGACGTCTCCCACGAATTGCGTTCACCGCTGGCCCGGCTGCGCATCGCCCTGGCTTTGGCCGAACGGGCAAGCCCCGAAGAACGGGAAAAACTCTGGCCACGCCTGACGCGCGAGTGCGACCGGCTGGAAGCGTTGATCAGTGAAATTCTGGTACTGGCGCGGGTCGATGCCGACAACGCCAGCGCCGAAGACGTGGATCTGAATGCCTTGCTCGCCACCCTGCAAAAGGACGCGCAGCTCGGATCGACGGAGCAGACCGTGCGCCTGGAAGCCGAGCCTGCGCTCAATCTGACAGGCTGGCCGACCATGATCGAGCGCGCCGTGGACAACCTGCTGCGCAATGCCCAGCGCTTCAACCCGGTGGGGCAGTCGATTGAAATGCAGGCGTCTCGTCAGGGCGAGCGGATTGTGGTCAGCGTGCGTGACCACGGGCCGGGGGTGCAGGCCGAGCACTTGAGCCAATTGGGCGAACCGTTTTATCGGGCGCCGGGGCAGACTGCTGCCGGCCATGGCCTGGGGCTGGCGATTGCCCGGCGGGCGGCGGAGCGGCATGGCGGGACACTGGTGCTGGCCAATCATCCGCAGGGCGGGTTTGTGGCCAGTCTTGAGTTACCGCTGGAGCCGGGGGCTGTTGTTCAGCCCTGATGGAGTCAGGCTTTACCCGACCAGGCGCTGACAAACTCCGCCAGATCAACCTTCTCGGCCACCCGCGGTTCTTTCTGCGGCGTGCCGAGGTACAGGAACGCAATCACCTCTTCGTCATCCGTCAGGCCCAGACCCTTGGCGACATGTTTCGAGTAAGCCAGATCACCGGTGCGCCACACCGCACCAATCCCCTGCGCGTAAGCCGCCAGCAGAATCCCGTGCGCCGCACAGCCTGCGGCCAGCAACTGCTCGGCCTTCGGGTATTTGACGTGATCCTGCAATTTGGCGATGACCACGACCACCAGCGGTGCCCGCAGCGGGCCGTTGCGCGCCTTGTCGACCATCGCTTCGTTGACTTCGCCTTCCTGCATTTGTGCAGCTTCGGCCAGCAACTCGCCCATCTGCTCACGCGCCGCGCCTTCGACGGTCAGGAAGCGATACGGCTGCAAATGGCCGTGATCCGGTGCGCGGGTCGCGGCGGCAAACAGCACTTCGCGCTGTTCGGCGGTGGGGGCCGGATCGATCAGTCGTGGAACGGAAACACGGTTGAGCAAAGCGTCGAGAGCCTGCATCGGCCACCTCCTGAAAAAAATGTCCGGCTATTCTAGCTGCAAGTGATCCAGACGCGTCGGTTTACATGCCTTGCACCGCAGGTAGAATGGCGCCCTTCCCACATCAGCCCGAGCGGACTTCATGGCGTTGCCGACCTTACGGATCATTGGTTTCATCATCGGCATCTTCCTGATCACCCTGGCCATCGCCATGGTCGTGCCCATGGCCACCCTGGTGATTTTCGAGCGCACCGGCGATCTGCCGTCGTTCCTCTGGGCGAGCATGATCACCTTCGTCGCCGGCCTCGCGCTGGTGATTCCCGGTCGCCCGGAACACATTCACCTGCGCCCCCGGGACATGTACCTGCTGACCGTCAGCAGCTGGCTGGTGGTGTGCATCTTTGCCGCGCTGCCGTTTTTGCTGACCCAGCACATCAGTTACACCGACTCGTTCTTCGAAAGCATGTCCGGCATCACGGCCACCGGGTCGACCGTGCTCAACCATCTGGACGACATGTCCCCCGGCATTCTGATGTGGCGCTCGCTGCTGCACTGGATCGGCGGCATCGGCTTCATCGGCATGGCGGTGGCGATCCTGCCGCTGCTGCGCATCGGTGGCATGCGGCTGTTCCAGACCGAATCCTCGGACCGCTCGGAAAAGGTCATGCCCCGCTCGCACATGGTGGCGCGGCTGATCGTGGCGGCGTACGTCGGCATCACGATTCTCGGCAGCCTGGCGTTCTGGTGGGCCGGAATGAGCCCGTTCGATGCGATCAACCACGCGATGTCGGCGATTTCCACCGGCGGATTCTCGACCTCCGACCAGTCCCTGGCCAAGTGGACGCAACCGGCGGTGCACTGGGTGGCGGTGGTGGTGATGATCCTCGGCAGCCTGCCGTTCACCCTGTACGTGGCGACGCTGCGCGGCAACCGCCGGGCGCTGATCAAGGATCAACAGGTGCAGGGTTTGCTCGGGATGTTGCTGGCGACCTGGCTGGTGCTCGGCACCTGGTACTGGTGGACCACCAACCTGCATTGGCTGGACGCGCTGCGCCACGTGGCGCTGAACGTGACGTCGGTGGTCACTACCACCGGCTTTGCGCTGGGGGATTACAGCCTGTGGGGCAACTTCTCGCTGATGCTGTTCTTCTATCTGGGCTTCGTCGGTGGCTGTTCCGGCTCGACGGCGGGCGGGATCAAGATCTTCCGTTTCCAGGTTGCCTACATTTTGCTCAAGGCCAACCTTAACCAGTTGATTCACCCGCGTGCGGTGATCAAGCAGAAGTACAACGGTCATCGCCTCGACGAGGAAATCGTCCGGTCTATTCTGACGTTCTCGTTCTTCTTCGCGATCACCATTTGCGTGATCGCCCTGCTGCTGTCGCTGCTGGGCGTGGACTGGATGACGGCGCTGACCGGCGCCGCCAGCACCGTGTCCGGCGTGGGTCCGGGCCTGGGCGAGACCATCGGCCCGGCCGGCAACTTCGCCAGCCTGCCGGATGCGGCCAAGTGGATTCTGTCGTTCGGCATGCTGCTCGGCCGACTGGAGATCATTACGGTGTTTGTACTGTGTATTCCGGCGTTCTGGCGTCACTGATCGCGGTCGGTGCTTCCAGCAAGCGCGCCCGGTAATCGCCGGGCGTGGTGTCGAACCAGCGGCGGAAGGCGCGGAAGAAATTGCTCGGATCGGCAAACCCCAACAGGTAGGCAATCTCCAGCAGGGTCATGCTCGGCTGTGCCAGGTATTGCTCGGCGAGTTCGCGGCGGGTGTCGTCGAGCAACTGCTGAAAACTGGTGCCCTCCTCCTGCAAGCGCCGTTGCAAGGTTCGCTGCGACAGATGCAGCGTCTGCGCCACCGTATCGCGCTTGGGTTCGCCCTGCGGCAGCAGACGACACAACACTTGACGCGCCTTGTGGGTCACGCGGCTTTCGGAAAACCGTGCCAGATATTCCCCGGCAAACCGGTCGTGCAACAGCGCCATCGCCTCGTTGGCGGTGGGCAGTGGCGCTTCCATGTCGGCCCGTTCGAAGATCAGCGCGTCATACGGCGCGTTGAATACCAGCGGTGCATGGAAGGCTTGTCTGTAGGGTTCAAGATCATCCGGCTCGTCGCCCTGCACCAGCACTTTGCGCGGGTGCAGCGTGCGCCCGGTCAGCCAGCCGCACAGCGCGAGTGCGCAGGCCAGCGAAGCTTCGGCACTTTGCCGGGTCGGCGGCAGGTGATCGCCGTGCACCGTCAGGATCAGCGCATAACCTTCATCGAGCAGGCGAAAACTCAGGTCGGCACTTTCGGCGATGATCCGCTGATAACGCACCAGTCGCTGAAAACCTTCCGCCAGCGTATTGCTGGACATCAGCGCGTAGCCCGCGACATGGAACGAAGCCGGCCGCACCACCTTGCCCATGTTCAGGCCGATGGCGGGATTACCGGACAGCTCGACCGCCCGTTGCCAGAGTCGGGTCATGGAATCCTGTGGGAAGCGTGCGTCCGGATCCTCCAGCGCCGCGTAGTCGAGCCCCAGCTGTCTGAACAAAACCCGGCAATCCAGGCCGTCCATTTCCAGTGCTTTGACAATCCCCATCGCCCAGCTTGCAGATGTCGTTCGTTCGCTCATGGCGTTTTTTCTTGGATGACATGGTGAGCCGCATACTACGGCCGATTTCCCAAGGATAGTAAAGTGGCGCCGATTGTCACTGGCCGACGCCATTGATCACTCTAGACTCAAATAAGCTACCCGCCGAAGAACTTGCAATCAGAACAATAACCACAGAGATCGCAGTCGTGGAAACCATCAAGCATTTCAACAGCTTCGCCGAGTTCTATCCGTATTACCTCAGCGAGCACAGCAACAGCACCTGCCGTCGCCTGCATTTCATCGGCACGACACTGGTGATCTTCATTCTCGCCCTGACCATCGCCAAGGGCGCCTGGCTGCTTTTGCTTGCGTTGCCGCTGGCCGGCTACAGCTTTGCCTGGGTCGGCCACTTCTTTTTCGAGAAAAGCCGCCCGGCCACCTTCCAGCACCCGTTCTACAGCCTGCTCGGGGATTTCGTCATGTACCGCGATATGATCCTGGGCCGCGTGCCGTTCTAGAAATTCCGACCAAGAGGACTGCCGATGAATGCCACTGCCCGTTTCACCCACATGAAGGACGGCACACAGGACGACTGGGCGATCATTGCGGCGGATTTCAGCGCCTACGCCCGTCAGTTGCCGGGCCGGATCATGGCCCACCTGAAACTGCTCGAAGGCGATTTCGGCGGTTTCCCGGTGGATCGCCTGACCCACTCGCTGCAAACCGCCACCCGCGCCTTTCGCGACGGGCGCGACGAGGAATACGTGGTCTGCGCCCTGCTGCACGACATCGGCGACACCCTCGGTTCCTACAATCACCCGGACATCGCTGCCGCCATCCTCAAGCCGTTCGTCAGCGCCGAGAACCTGTGGATGGTGGAAAAGCACGGGATCTTCCAGGGCTACTACTTCTTCCATCACCTGGGCATGGATCGGCACCTGCGCGAGCAATTCAGCGACCACCCGCAGTTCCTGGCAACCGCGGAGTTCTGCGCCAAATACGACGCGGCAGCATTCGACCCCGAGTACGACACCCTGCCGCTGAGCTTCTTCGAGCCGATGATGGAAAGGCTGTTTGCCCAGCCGAAAAACTCGATCTACAAAGCGGCGATGGAAGAGCACAGCCCGGCCTGAGTTGATTTGAAAACTCAGGCCAGCTCGGCAACCTTCGCCGCTTTCAGTTCGGCCTCCCGCGCCTGCGCATCGGCCAGGCGATACAGCTCGATCGTGCCGTCCCAGTGCTCGATCAGCGCCGTGCATGACTCCACCCAATCGCCACAGTTGAGGTAGTCCACTTCACCGACCTTGCGGATCTCGGCGTGGTGAATATGCCCGCAGACCACCCCGTGCAGCTCGCGCTTCACGCATTCGTGGGCGATGGCTTCTTCGAAGTCGCTGATGAAGCTGACCGCGGTCTTCACCTTGTGCTTGAGATAGGCCGACAGCGACCAGTAGCCGTAACCGTATTTCGCCCGCCAGTGATTGAGCCAGCGGTTGAGGGTCAGGGTGAACTCGTAGGCTGAATCGCCGAGGAACGCGAGCCAGCGGTGATAGCGGGTGATCACGTCGAACTGGTCACCGTGAATCACCAGCAGATGCCGGCCATCGGCTGTAACGTGCACCGCTTCGTCGACCAACTGGATATTGCCCAGAATCAGTTTTGAATAGCGGCGCAGGAATTCGTCATGGTTGCCGGTGACGTAAATCACCTCGGTGCCGCGCTTGCTCATGGTCAGCAGGCGGCGGATCACGTTGGTGTGCGCCTGGGGCCAGTACATGCCGCCGCGCAGTTTCCAGCCGTCGATGATGTCGCCGACCAGGTAGATCTTGTCGGCATGGTAGCCCTTGAGAAATTGCGACAGATGCTCGGCCTGGCAATCCCGCGTGCCCAGGTGCACGTCGGAGATCCACAGGGTGCGAACCCTTTGTTTACGGCTGGGTCTGGCGAGCTCGGCGCTGGTCATGGGCAACCCTCTGCGATGTTTTCGCCACTCTGCGCGCGCCCGGTTAATCGACCATGACAGGTATGCGTCAGTCGTGTGACAAACGCGTCGCCCCTGCGCCGGTGTAGACTGGCGGTTCGCCCGGAGACCGCCATGCAACCGATCCTGACCCTGCGCCATTACAGCCACGACCTGATCGCCCACAGCCACGACCACGCGCAACTGGTGTTCGGCCTGTCCGGCGCGCTGGATTTCGAAGTCGAAGGGCGTGGCAGCCAGGTATTGCAGCAGAGCTTCGTGGTGATCCCCGCCGGCGCGCATCACGCGTGCGGCAGTCCCAAGGGCAGCCGCTGTCTGGTGCTCGATGTGCCGGACGAACAATGGCTGACGCGCTCGCTGGGCAATCACGCCGATGCCAGCCGCCGTCTGCTGGACAGCGCGGCCCGGTTGTCGCTGGATGCCGGGCAAGGTCAATTGGTCAACTGGCTGGCGAACAGTCCGGTGGACGACCCGCTGATTGCGCAACAGGGCGCGGTGTTGCTGCTGGCGAGCCTGAACCACGTGCCACCCGCCGAAATCGTCGCGCGCCGCCTGCCCTACGCGGCACTCGATGCGCACATCGAGCAGTACGCGGCCTATCCGCTGCAAGTCGCGGATCTGGCGCGCGTCGCCGGGTTATCCAGCGCCCGGCTGCATGCGCGATTTGTCGCCGAATGCGGGCAGACACCGATGGACTACATTCGCAGTCGCCGACTGCACAAAGCCGTGGCGCTGTTGCGCAACACCACGCTGCCCATCGGTGAAGTGGCCAGCCGTGTCGGCTACAACTCGCAAAGCGCGTTTTCGGCCGCCGTCCTGCGTGAATTTGGTACCTCTCCTACACAATTGCGACGCGAGGCTGACGACAAAAGTCGATAGCCTGCCGACAGACTTTTGCGTCGTGACACGCTTCAATGTGTGCCTGTAATGGTGTTTGGAAAAAGGACTGCAATGACTCCCCGTACCGCCCTCGGCGCCCTGCATATCGGCGCACTGATGTTCGGCCTCACCGGCGTCTTCGGCAAACTCGCGGCCGCAACGCCCGCCGTCATCGTGTTCGGTCGCGCCGCGTTTGCCGTGCTGGCTCTGGCGTTTTTCGCCCGCTTCGCCCAACAGGGCGGCTGGCAGAAATTGCAGGCCGTGGACTGGCGACGACTGGCCCTGAGCGGCGTGCTGCTGGCCGGGCACTGGGTGAGCTTCTTTATTGCGGTCAAGGTCGCGGGTGTCGCCATTGCGACCTTGGGCTTCGCCAGTTTCCCGGCCTTCACGGTGATCCTCGAAGGGCTGATCTTCCGCGAACGCATCCGCGCCAACGAAATCGTGCTGGTAGCGCTGGTCAGTATCGGGCTGGTGCTGGTGACACCGGCGTTCGATCTGGCCAGCGGCGCAACCACCGGCCTGCTCTGGGCGATCCTGTCCGGGCTGCTGTTTTCCCTGCTGTCCCTGACCAACCGCGCCAGCTCCGGACGCATCCCGGCGGTGCAGGCGGCGCTGTGTCAGAACGTGGTGGTGGCGTTGTGTCTGCTGCCGGTGGCGGCGCCGCAACTGAGCGAAGTGCGCGCCATCGACTGGTTATGGATCGGTCTGCTCGGGGTGTTCTGCACTGGCGTCGCCCACAGTCTGTTCGTTGCCAGCCTCGCGGTAATCAAGGCGCGCACCGCCGCGGTGGTGTTCGCCATGGAGCCGGTGTACGGGATTACTGTGGCCTGGCTGCTGTTCGATGAAGATCCGACCCTGCGCATGCTGATCGGCGGCGCGCTGATCATCGTCGCCATCGTGGTATCGAGCCGAATGTCAGGCAGCAACGACAAGAAAACCGTCGCGGCCGAAGCCGCCTCTCACTGAGTACGGTCGTTGTGGCCGAGGTCGCGGTCAGGGTCGATCTGGTCGCGCACCCGCTGCTTGAGCACCTTGGCCTCGGGGAAACCGCCGTCGGCCTTGCGTTCCCAGATCTGCACGTCGTTGCAGGTAATGTGGAATATCCCGCCGGTGCCCGGCACCAGTGACACTTTGCCTAAATCGTCGCCGAAGGTGCTGAGCAACTCCTGCGCCAGCCATGCGGCGCGCAACAGCCACTGGCATTGCGTGCAATAGGTGATGACGATTTCCGGTTTTGTGACGGTCATGATCGCTGAAACTCCTGAGCCAGAGGGCGCCGCTATAATAGCCGGCTTTATCGCTCGCCCCGAGACTCACGATGCGTCGTCTTCTGATCTGCCTGTTGCTTGGTTTCCTACCGCTGTTCGTTCATGCCAGTGAGGCAACGCGCCCCAAAGTCGGCCTCGTTTTGTCCGGCGGTGCGGCCCGAGGGCTGGCGCACATCGGTGTGCTCAAGGCCCTGGAAGAACAAGGCATCAAGATCGATGCGATTGCCGGCACCAGCATGGGCGCGGTGGTCGGCGGGCTGTACGCCTCGGGCTACAAGATCGACGAGCTGGAAAAACTCGCCCTGACCATCGACTGGCAGCAGGCGCTGTCCGACGCCCCGCCCCGCGAAGACGTGCCGTTCCGGCGCAAACAGGACGACCGCGATTTTCTGGTGAAACAGAAACTGAGCTTTCGCGATGACGGCAGTCTCGGCCTGCCATTGGGCGTGATTCAGGGCCAGAACCTCGCGCTGCTGCTGGAAAGCCTGTTGGCCCATACCAGCGACACCCGGGATTTCGACAAGCTGCCGATCCCGTTCCGCGCCGTGACCACCGACATCGCCAACGGCGAAAAAGTGGTGTTCCGCAAGGGCCATCTGCCCCAGGTGATCCGCGCCAGCATGTCGATCCCGGCAGTGTTCGCCCCGGTCGAACTCGACGGCCGATTGCTGGTGGATGGCGGTATGACCGACAACATTCCCCTCGATGTGGCCCGTGAAATGGGTGTCGACGTGGCCATCGTGGTCGACATCGGCACCCCGCTGCGCAACCGCAAGCAACTGGTGACCGTGGTCGATGTGCTGAACCAGTCGATCACCCTGATGACCCGGCGCAACTCCGAAGAGCAACTGGCGACCCTGCATCCCGATGACGTGCTGATCCAGCCGCCGCTGGCGAGTTTCGGTGCCACCGACTTCGGTCGCGGCCAGGAGATGATCGACGCCGGCTACCGCGCGACCCAGGCCCTGAACGTGCGCCTCGCTCGCCTCAAACCCGTGCAGTCGCAGGACGCCGAACTCAACGCCGCCCGCGCGCCGGGCCAGCGCACGCCGATCATCACCGCGATCAAGGTCGAGAACGACTCGAAAGTCGGCGATGACGTGATCCGCTATTACATCCGCCAGCACATCGGCGAACCGCTGGACCTGGGTCGTCTGCAAACCGATATGGGCACTCTCTACGGCCTCGATTACTTCGAGCAGGTGCAATACCGCGTGGTGCACAAGGGCGCGGATCACACGCTGGTGATCAGCGCGCGCGGCAAACGCACCGGCACCGATTACCTGCGGGTCGGCCTCAACCTGTCGGATGACATGCGCGGCGACAGCGCCTTCAACCTCGGCGCCAGTTACCGCATGAACGGCATCAACCGACTCGGCGCGGAATGGCTGACCCGGGCGCAGATCGGCGACAAACAAGAGTTGTACAGCGAGTTCTATCAGCCGCTGGACGTGGGCTCTCGCTACTTCGTCGCGCCTTATGCGTCGTTTGCCGCACAGAACGTCGACGCAGTCCTGGACAACGATCCGATCGCCCAGTATCGCGTCGAGCGCTACGGCTTCGGCCTCAACTTTGGCCGGCAGATCGGCAACAGTGGCGAAGTGCGTTTCGGGGTCGGCGAGGCCTGGGGCAAGGCGGATGTGCGGATCGGCGATCAGGATCTGCCGAGCGAAAACTTCAACGAAGGGTTTTATGCGCTGAAGTATTCCTTCGACTCGCTGGACAACGTCTACTACCCCCACGAGGGCGAAGACATCGGCCTGACGCTGGTGCAGTTCGAGCCGAGCCTGGGTTCCGACACGCGCTACCGGCAGTGGGAGTTCAAACTGGACAAGGCCATGAGCCGTGGCCCGGATACGCTGATTCTGGGTGGCCGTTACGGCCGCACGCTGGACGATGCCAATGTGGTGACCTCCAGTTTCCTGCTCGGCGGCGCCCGGCAATTGTCCGGTTTCCGCGAGGACGCGATCTCCGGGCAGAACGTCAGTCTGATGCGCGCGGTGTATTACCGCCGCCTCACGCCGCGTTCTTACCTGCCGCTGGACTTCCCGCTGTACGCCGGCGCATCGCTGGAACGCGGTCGGGCATGGAACAACGACAATGAGTTCGACAGCGGCTACATCAACGCGGCCAGCGTGTTCATCGGCTTCGATACGCCGCTGGGACCGCTGAATTTCAGCTATGGCCTGAACGATGCGGATGAACAGGCGGTGTACCTGAACCTCGGGCAGACCTTCTGACAGCGTTCAACGAATCCCCGCCAACAGCGTGCGCGCCGTTTGCTTGAGGGGTTCGTCGGCTTCCTTGAGCAGTTCGTTGAGCAAGGCAATGGCGCTGTCGATATCGCCGTCGTCGATGCAGGTCTGGGCCTGTTCGAGCTTGCCGGCGCTGGCGGCGTCCGAGGGTTCGGGCTCCAGAGCTTGCAGTTCCAGCGGCTCCAGCGAGAGCGACGTGCCGGGATCGCCAAACTCGTTGAGAAAGTCCTCGTCGAGCGGCTGCGTTTCCGGTTCAGCGATCCATTCCAGCTCGGCGGTTTCGGCATCGTCGGCCAGGGTTTCCGGCAATTCGAAATCCTGTGGCAATACCTGCAGATCTGAGCCCAGCGTTGATGGTGCCTGTTCAGGTGCTGTGGTGGCCGGGCGCGTTTCCTCAAGATCCCAACTGGAATCCATCGAGAGCTGATCCAGATTCAGCTCGAAATTGTCTTCGGCTACCGGGTCCACAGGCGTGGCGGGGGCGAGCGGCATCGCGGCGATCACCGGGGCCGCCGCCAAAGGTGCGGCGCTGACCAGTTTCGGGTAGCGGGCGCGAATCTCCTGCAAGCGCTGATCCTCAACCCCAAGCTCACGCAGGCGATTTTCCTGCTCGTCGTAGGCCGGCGTGTCGCCCTGTCGCCCCAGCACTTCAAGCAACTGCACGCCAAGGTCGATGCGCTCCGGCTCCCGCTGCAACGCATCGCGCAACAGGCCGGCGGCCTCGCCCAAGCGTCCGTAGGCCAGATAGATGCCGACCGCTTCCAGCACATCGCCGTTGGCGTGTTCCTCGCGATGTTCGACGGCACTGTGAACGGTACTCGGCTGCACCGGTTCGGCGTCGTCGACCGGGGGTTCGTTTCGTACTGGCAGGAACGGTGTCGGCACCTCAGCCCCTTGCGACTGTTGGCGTTGCCGGCGCACGTACAGCCCTGCCACCAACAACCCCAGTACCAGCAGCAGTCCGCCGAGCAGCGGCCAGTTGAGTGAATCCTCCTGAGACTCGACCGGGGCAGTGACCGGCGTCGGCACAGGCGTCACGGGCGCTACCGGTACCGGCGGCGCCTGTTGCACTTCAATCAGACGGGCCTGCAAATCACCGAGCTGTTTCTTGCCGTCAGCGATCAGCACTTCCTGGGCCTGAAGCTTCACGTTCAATTCATCGATGGTTTTTTGCAGTTGCTGATTCTGCACAAGGCTCGCCGCCAGTTGCTCAGCCTGCGCGTCGGCGACCGGAGCCGGTGGCTGCACCGGCGCAGCAGGTTTGGCCGGCGTAGTTGCGGACGGAGCCTCGGGGGTCGGGAATTCCGACGATTGCGCACGCGCAGTTGGCTCGTCGGTGGCCGGGACGATTCCCGGCGAACCCGGCGGGTCGATCAGCACGGTGTACTCGCGCAGCAGGTGGCCGTTGGGCTGATCGAGTTGCACCAGGAAATTCAGAAAGGGTTCGTTGACCGGTTTGGTCGAAGTCACCCGGATCATGTTGCGATTGCCACGCAGGATCGGGGTGAACTTGAGGTCATTGAGAAAGAACACGCGCTCGATGCCGGCGCGGCCGAATTCGTCCGCCGAGGCCAGACGAACCGCCAGTTCGCTTTCGCTGACACTCCCGACATCCACCAGGGCGATGTCAGCCTTGAGCGGCTGATTGAGGGCTGAATGCACGGTGATGTCACCGAGCCCCAGCGCCAATGACGCAGTGGACCAGGTGAGAACACCGGCCACCAACAGCGAGTTGGCGCAACGCAGTACCACGTGCCGACTTCCGAGCATGAGCATCCCTTAAATAAGCAAAACCGACTTCTATGCGTTCGCACATCCGGTACGAACACGATATTGCCCAGTAGTTCTTATAGTCTGCCCAGCGCGATCTCTCAAAAAAACGGCACGCGGTTGTGCCTCAAGACTTTTCCAGGTTGGCCAGAATGTGCCCGTGAACCCGCATGCACACCTTCAGATCCGCCTCGTCGACGCCTTCGAACAATTCCTTGCGCAGTTGTGTAGCGATGGTTTCGATCTGTTCGATCAGCGGCAGGGCCGGTGCGCACAGCACGATTTTTTTCGCCCGGCGGTCTTCCATCACGGACTGGCGTTGCACCAGGCCCTGGCTTTCCAGGCTGTCGAGCAGGCGGGCCAGGGTCGGCCCTTCGACGCCGACGCTTTGCGCCAGCTCCCGCTGGGTCGGCGCCTCTTCGAAGCGCGCCAGATGCAGCAGCACCAGCCAGCGTGCCTGGGACAAGCCCAGACCGGCGAGCCGGCGATCCAGTTCGGCACGCCAGCCACGGGACATCTGGGCCAATTGCATGCCAAAACGGTGTTGATCGGTTAACGGCATAAAACACTCATGATTAGACTGAACAAATAGAGAAAAACTAATTATTAGTCAGCTAAGCATGACATTTGCCTATAGGCAAGAGGCGTCCTGTACTGAATCGTTACAACCGTATAACGGTTGGCACAAACGCCCTCTTACATTTCAAACTCGGATTGCAGCGCAGCCCGCACGCAGTAAAGCACGCCCTCCGGTACGCGACCGGCAAACAGCTCGGCTACTTCGGCGACCGACGGCAACTCGCCTTCGCCATCGAGAAACGCATCCTGGACTTCGCCCATCAGGTCTTCCGGCAGATCCAGCGCCTGTTCCAGCGACAGCTGCTGCTTGCCGATGGCTTCGGCGAGCATGGTGTAGACGTTCTTTTCCGAGCACTGCAACTGACCGGAGATCTGCAACGGCGTCATGCCGGCGCGGGCCAGGGTGATCAGTTCGTGGCGCACGTCGGCCACCACTTTCGGCGCCTCGGCCTCGCCGCCGAGCACTTCGAGGAAGGCCTCGCCGTAACGCTCCAGCTTGCGCGCGCCGACGCCGCTGACCCGGGCCATGTCCGCCAGGGAGGTCGGCTGGCTGCGGAGCATTTCCAGCAGGGTCGAATCCGGGAAGATGACGTACGGCGGCACGCCATGTTCTTCCGCCAGTTTGCGCCGCAGGGCACGCAACGCTTCCCACTGCTCACGTTCTTCGCCGCGCACCAGTTGGCTGGCCGGGCTCTTGCTGCCGCTCTTGGCGGCGACTTGCGGCTTGAGGTCGCGGCGCAGCTCCAGGCTCACTTCGCCCTTGAGCAGCGGCCGGCAAGTGTCGCTCAGGCGCAGCCCGCCGTAGCCTTCGTGATCGACATCCGCCAGGCCGCGAGCAACCAACTGGCGGAACAACGAGCGCCATTCGCTCTCGCTCAGCGCCTTGCCGACGCCGTACACCGATAAGTGCTGATGGCCGAAGCTGCGGACCTTTTCGTTGTCCTTGCCCAGCAATACGTCTACCAGATGGCCGACGCCGTAACGCTGGCCGGTGCGATAGATCGCCGACAGCGCCTGACGCGCAGGCTCGGTGGCGTCCCAGGTCTGCACGCCGTCGGTGCAATTGTCGCAGTGGCCGCACGGCTCGGGCATGTCTTCGTCGAAATACGCCAGCAGCGCCTGACGGCGGCAGCGAGTTTCTTCGCAGAGCGAAAGCATGGCGTCGAGCTTGTGTTGCTCCAGACGCTTGTGGCGCTCGTCGCCTTCGGAGTTCTGCAGCATCTGCTTGAGCATCACCACGTCTTGCAGACCGTAGGCCATCCACGCGTCTGCTGGCAGACCGTCACGGCCGCCGCGCCCGGTTTCCTGGTAATACGCCTCAAGGGATTTCGGCAGGTCGAGGTGGGCGACGAAGCGCACGTTGGGTTTGTCGATGCCCATGCCGAACGCCACGGTGGCGACCATGATCAGGCCTTCCTCGTTGAGGAAGCGCTTCTGGTGATAGGCGCGCAGATCGTTGGGCAGACCGGCGTGATACGGCAGCGCCGGGAAACCCTGCTCGGTGAGAAACGCGGCCACCTCTTCCACCTTCTTGCGCGACAGGCAGTAGACGATGCCGGCGTCGCTGCGCCGCTCGGCGAGAAACGCCAGCAACTGCTTGCGCGGCTGCTCCTTGGGCACGATGCGGTAGAAGATGTTCGGCCGGTCGAAGCTCGAGAGGAAGCGCTCGGCGTTCTGCAAATGCAGGCGAGTGACGATTTCTTCGCGGGTGCGTTTGTCGGCGGTGGCGGTCAGGGCGATGCGCGGCACGTCGGGGAACATTTCCGCCAACTGCCCCAGTTGCAGGTATTCCGGGCGGAAGTCGTGGCCCCATTGCGACACGCAATGCGCTTCGTCGATGGCGAACAGCGCAATGTTCAAACCTTGCAGGAACGACAGCATGCGCGGCTGCACCAGGCGCTCCGGCGCCAGATACAGCATTTTCACTTCGCCGCGCTTGATCCGGTTGGCGAGGTCGCGCTGCTGTTCAGCGCTTAATGTGGAGTTCAACGCGGCGGCGGCCACGCCGAGCTCTTCAAGGGTGGCGACCTGGTCGTCCATCAGCGCGATCAGCGGCGACACCACCACCGCCAGGCCGTCGCGCAACAACGCCGGCACCTGGAAGCACAGGGACTTGCCGCCGCCGGTCGGCATCAGGACAAGGGCATCACCGCCACTGGCCACGCGCTCAATGATTGCACCCTGACGGCCACGGAAACTGTCGTAGCCGAAGATGTCCTTGAGGACGCGTTGAGCCTGTTCGAGCATAAAAACTCCAAAAATCCACCGAAACATCCCTGCACAGGCTGGTTCAAGACAGCCGAGGCTGCTTTAAACAAAACGTAAGCACGCATTGCATCGCACCCACAAAATCAGCCGCGACACCGGCAGGGATCGCAAAGCGCGGCAGTATACCCGAGCCCTCCCCGGCAAAGGGCACCGCCGATAAGAAGCTTGTACGGGCAAATCTGCCGTGCGGCTGGCTTGAGGGCTCAAGAAGGCCTAGAATTCCCGCATTGTTTATTCCCCCAAGGTAGCCCTTTAATGTCCTTCGCCGAGCAACTAACCCGCCTGCAAGTCTTCCTCGACGCCGACGAGCTGCATGAAGAGGCGCTGGACTACGTGGCCGCTCACGGCTACCTGACTGCGCTGTCGATCTGCGCCGACGTGGTACCGGATCGTGAGTGGATCGACGCCCTGTTCGCCGAAGAGCCGCATTACAGCAGCGAAGCCCAGCGCGAAGAGATCGAAGCCACGCTGATCGGCCTCAAAGCCCACATCGCCCGCCAACTGGCGTCGGATGAAGAGTTCGAGCTGCCATGCGAACTGGACCTGGGCGACGAGCCGGACGATTCCGAACTGCGCGGCTGGTGCATCGGTTTCATGGAAGGCGTGTTCCTGCGCGAAGCGGCCTGGTTCGAAACCGCCGAAGAAGAAGTCAGCGAAATGCTTCTGCCGATCATGGTCGGTTCGGGTCTGTTCGACGAACAGCCTGAGTTCGAAGACATCGCCAAGGACGCCAATCTGATGGACGACATGATCGTCCAGATCCCGGAAGCCCTGACCGCGCTGTACCTGCTGTGCCAGGCGCCCGACGAAAAACCGGCGATCCTCAAGCCACGTCACCACTAAGATCCGGCCTATGGACAACCCCATAGGCAACCGTCCCCTGATGTTGCGCTACATTCTGCTGGCCATCGGCTGGCTCAGCGTGGCATTGGGGGTGATCGGGATTTTCCTGCCTGTTCTCCCCACTACCCCCTTCCTTCTGCTGGCAGCCGCCTGCTTCGCCCGCAGCTCTCCGCGCTTCTATCAATGGCTGGTCGAGCATCCCCGGCTCGGGCCATGGATCCGTGATTATCTCGATGGCAACGGCATACCGCTCAAGGGCAAGGTCTACGCGATCGGGCTGATGTGGGCGAGCATTCTGTTCTCGTGCTACCTGGTGCCGCTGGTGTGGGCGCGGGGGTTCATGTTGACCAGTGCGGTGTTGGTGACGGTTTATATCTTGCGGCAGAAGACCCTGAATAAATCTTGAAGCATTACGGGATGGCGAACAGGTATTCACCTGTTTTCATTCACAGTAGAATTTGCGCCAAATTGGTTCCCGCAAATACAGCGACTGCCGTAGCCTGGCATCGGTCTACATGGAGGAAAGTCTTTGAAACTGATCAGGCTCGAGCTGGAAAATTACCGCTGCTTTCCTGCACTGACGGTCGAACTGGACCCGCAGCTCACCTTACTGGTTGCGCGCAACGGCCAAGGCAAAACTAGTTTGCTTGATGCTCTCAAGGTGGCGCTGTGGCCCTTTGTGCGCGGTTTTGATTTGGGTAACGCTCCCCTGACCGGCATTCAGCCCGACGATGTTTTTTTACGTCCGGTCAAAGCACATCAAATGGAACCCGCCCTTCCGGCTCGATTGACGGCTCATGCTGACTTCCAGGACACCGAAACTTCTTGGTCGCGCAGTCGAATCAGCATCCGTAAGGGGACGAAAACCCGTAGCGATCCGGGCGCGCGAGCTTTAGAAAACAGAGCTCGCATTCTACAAGGCTGGATCTTTCATAACGTTTTGATGGATGTCAGCGAACCGATCAATCTGCCCGTTCTAGCGTATTACGGTACGAGTCGCCTGTGGAGGGATAACACCCCCACTTCCGATCCCGTCGATAATGCAGAGCTTTCCAGAACCTATGCTTATCGGGACAGTCTTGACCCAGCGTCCAATTACAAGCAGTTCAGCAAATGGTACACACGAATTTTTCGCAGCTATCGCGAAGAACAAATTCGCAGTCTTGAACGTGGACAAGCCACTTTCGATGTTAAAGACGATTTTTTGAATCCGGTCAAAGCAGTCCAATACGCAGTTAACTCGATGCTTGAATCACAAACTGGATGGAGAAACCTGGCCTACAGTAGTGAATTCGCAGATCTGGTGCTGGAACACCCAATACATGGAATGCTGAAAGTCAGCCAGCTCAGCGATGGTATCCGCAACATTGTTGCCTTGGCAGCCGATATCGCCTATCGCTGCGTAAAGCTGAACCCCCACTTTGGCAGCACCGCATCACACCAATGCAAGGGCGTGGTTTTGATCGACGAAGTCGATATGCACCTTCACCCTGCGTGGCAACAAACTGTCATACCTGATTTACTTGTCGCCTTCCCGAATATCCAATTCGTTGTCACGACACATAGCCCGCAAGTACTTACCTCCGTTCAGGCAAAGTGTATCCGTGTGCTGCACACCGAAAATGACGACAATTGCGCGCAAGTCAAAATCAGTAATGTCGACCAACAAACTCAGGGCGTTACCAGCACACAGGTTTTGGCATACATCATGGGTACTGATCCCACTCCGGACAATGAACCCTCTCGCAAATTGAGCGAGTACGTGGCGCTTATTCAGCAAGATCTGCATGAGTCGGAAAAAGGGTGGGAGCTGCGCAATTACCTGAACAAGCATTTTGATGCTCAAAACCCCGTCATGCTTGATTGTGATCGATTGATTCGACTCGAAAATTTCAAACGCAAACAACTGACACAACCAAAATAAGGAAGTCGGGCGAATGCGAAAACTGGTTCGAGGTGCAGGCCCAGGTTGCCTTACTCGCTATAGACATGGATTGCATAATTGGTCTGATGTGACGCACTCGGATAAAGCACAGATCCGCCTATACCTTCAAACCATGCAAGATACGCGCTGCGCCTACTGTGAGGCAGACATCAGCAATTCGGGGCAAGCACATATCGAACACTTTCGACAAAGAGAGGGATATCGACAAGGCACCTTCGAATGGACGAATCTCTTCAACTCATGTTGTCGGAAACAGAGCTGCGGAAAATTCAAAGACACATGCAAATCCTATGTTCATACCAACCTGCTCAAGCCTGACGTAGATGATCCAGACGACTTTTTGCTTTTTGTGAGTGACGGCACAATCAGCCCACTCGCCAATCTGGATAATCGGGCAAAGATTCGTGCTGTCGAAACGTTGCGTATATTCAATCTTGATGCACAAAACGGAGCGCTGCGTGCCATGAGGCGTGAGGCCATCCGCCCCCACCTGAAAACCCTCCTGGAGCTCATGGAGATATCCGAAGGGCTTTCAGTGGACGACGTACGGGAATTCCTGGAGCACGAAATTCAAAGCACCACACACTTGCCATTCTCTACAGCTATCCGCCATACGCTGTCGAAATCTCAGATTGTTTAAAAGACACCTCCAGATATGCCTTTCAAGCTACGGTTCCTTGCGCCTTTGCCTACAGCTACGCCAGAATCCGCCGGCTTGTGCGCCTTGGGGGCGGGTTCTATTGTTTGGCGGTCGCTGAAAAGCAGCGATCGGGTTTAGCGATCCGGCTCCAGACAGACGCAACAACGCCCAATCCCGATTGCAGTATTTTCTCTGCACTTGGCGTAATGGTGGCTGTGCGTGGGAGACCTTCGGGTCTACCCGGGGTTTCTGTGACCCGGATCGCTAACCTGCGTACAGCCGCCACCTTTACTTGTTTAGCGATGAGTCGTGGCGGCTAAATCCAATCACGGAGATTCGCCATGATCAAACCAACGCCAAACCCACCCGAAACCGACACCACCTCGCCCTACGAAACCCTCGATTCAAAGAAATTCCACGAAGCCGCCGAGCGCGCCCTCGATCACTACCTCAATCCCCTCCTCCCCCGAAAACCGCTGCTCAAACCCAACACCCGCTACCTCATCGCTCCCGGCATCGACAGTGAAGAACTGCTGGCCGATGCGTGCGAAACCCTGACCTGCGCCAAAACCATGGCCACCGACTTCGCCGGGCTGGTGGACGGGTCGCAGCGGCATGTGCTGTTGGGGATTGCGCAGCTGATCATGCTGGGTGAGCTGGCGGTGAATCGGGTGCTGGATAATCTGGAAGTGAAGGCTGAGGCGCCTGCTGTGGCTTGATCGCCGCCTGATCGTTCCCACGCTCTGCGTGGGAATGCCTCAATGGACGCTCTGCGTCCGCTGTTTGGGACGCGGAGCGTCCCGGGCTGCATTCCCACGCGGACGGTTCGACGCCTCGACGTGGGAACGATCAATCCAAGAAAAAACCCGCCGTCCCGTTTGATCGGGGCGGCGGTTTTGTCGTTTCAGCGTTCAGATCAAACCGTGTCCACCTTCAACGAATGATCATTGAGCATCCCGTTGATGATCGTCGCCGTGTCATGTCCGCTGGCGATCAACCCACCCGCCCCCGGTGTCACGCCGTAGTGGCTGGCCAGATTGACGCCGGCCAGGTCGATGGTCTGGTTCGGCGTGGCGCCGGCCATGGCGCTGACGTCGATGCTGGTCATGACCGAGGCGCCGCTGCCGGTGACGGTGAAGTGCAGGTAGTCATCCAGTGACGCCGACGTGCCGTTTTCACCTTGCAGCAGTTGCGACAGATCGAGCTTGTCGGTGCCGGGGGTGAAGTCGGTGACGAGGTCGTGTCCGCTGTTGCCCTTGAGCCACTGGAAGGTGTCGGCGCCCGGCCCGCCGGTCAGGGTGTTGTTGCCCATCCCGCCGATCAGCAGGTCATCGCCCCCGCCGCCGTTGAGGATGTCGTTGCCCAGGCCGCCGTTGATCACGTTGTTATTGTTGTCGCCGGTGAGGGTGTCGTTGAAGTTCGAGCCGACGAGGTTTTCGATACCGGTCAGGGTATCGGTGCCAGCACCGACGGTGTTTTGCGCACCGAGCAGGCCGAGGTTGACCGTCACCCCGGCGGTGGCGTGGGCGTAGCTGGCGGTGTCGATGCCGCTGCCACCGTCGAGCAGGTCGTTGCCCGGGCCGCTGTAGAGCAAGTCGTTGCCGGCGCCGCCGTGCAGTTCGTTGTTGCCGGAGCCTGCGGTGAGCACGTCGTTGCCGTCGCCACCGTTGAGGATGTTGTCGCCGGTGCCGGCCACCAGTACGTCATCGCCCGAGGTGCCGGTGAGGGTGTGGCCGTCCTGATAGCTGATGGTCACGTTCGCCGTGTCGCTGCCGCCGTGGTTGTCGTTGGCGGTGTAGGTGCCGTGGTAGTCCGGGGTGATGTCGTGGGCCCCGGCGTAGTTGAGGGTCATGGTCAGCTGGTAGTTTTCCGCCGCGTTGGCGTTGCTGCCCGTGGTATTGGTGATGTTGGTGATGTGGATCTGGTAGACGCCATCGGACGTCGCGGTCAGGGTCTGGCCGTCCGCGAGGGCGATGTAGGCGCCGCCGTTGATCGAGTACTCCATGGTGATGTGACCGGCCGCCAGGTTGTGGTCCAGGTTGAGGGTTTCGCCCTGGCGCAGGTTGACGGTGATGCGGTCTTCATCGTTGGCGTTGGTGTTGGTCACCGCGCCGAGGTAACCGCTGACCACCAGCACGGCGGTCATGGTCGCGGCGTTGGCGCTGAACGAATTGCGCACGTTGGCCAGGTTCTGGTTGGCGGCGGTGTTGGCGTTGGTGCCGGTGAAGCTGATCGCGCCGGTGCCGGTGAAGTCCGCTGATTTGGAGATCCAGCCAGTGTTGAACGAGGTTGGCGTGGCGTTGAGGGTGTCGCCGTTGGGGTCGGTGTCGTTGGCCAGCAACAGTTCGCCCGGCACCACGATGTTGCCCGACAGCACGTTGGTGATGATGTGGTCGTCCGCCGCCACCGGAGGCGCGTTGGGGATCACTTTCACGGTCAGCGTCGAGCTGGCGAGGTCGCCATCGTTGTCGCTGAGGGTGAAGCCGATGTTTTCGGTGATCACCACAGCGGTGGTTTTCTGCGAGGTGTAGCTGTAGTCGCCGGTGTCGAGGTTGACCACCAGGGTGCCGCTGTTGTTGGTGGCGATGCTCAGGGTGTTGTTCACCGTGTTGAAGGTGCCGTGGTTGGCGCCGCCGCTGGCGACCAGTGAACCCTGGCCACCGTTGGCTTTCGGGTCATAGGTGTAGGTGGTGCCGTCGACCACGATGGATTTGATGAACCCGCCATCGGCGCCGAACGTGCCGCCCTCGCCGATGAACGAACCGGTGACCGGCGCGCCCTGCACCGTGCCGGACAACACCGAGTTCAGTTGATTGAGGTCGGTGACCACCACCGCGTTGGTGTTGGTGTGCGTGATGCCGTCGTACGCCAGCGGATCGAGGTTGGCGTTGCTCACGCCGCTGCCCAGGCCGATCGCGTAGTTCTTGATGTTGTTGGCATCGAGGAACGCCTTGAGCGTCGCTTCGTCGGCGGTGCCGATGTCACCCTCGTTGGGTTTGCCGTCGGAGAAGAAGTAGCCGACGTTCTGCGCCCCGGTGAGTTTGCCCGAGGTGTTGAACGCGTTGTACATGGTCGCCACGGCGGCGTCGTAGTTGGTGCCGCCGCCCGCGCTGAGGCCGGCCAGGAGGGTCTTGGCCGTCGCGACATCGACCCACACCGAAGTGCGGTCAGTGGCGTTGCTGCTGAAGGTGACGAGCTGCACTTTCACATCGCCCAGATCGTCGTACTTGTCGAGCAGGGCACTGATCGCCTGCTTGGCCAGTTCCAGCCGCGACAGACCCGGTACGCCGGAGGCGTCGGCCATGCTGCCGGAGATGTCGAGGACGATGAGGATGTTGGAGTCGATCTCCACCGCCGCCACCGAACGATCCGACGCCACTGCTTTGGGCACGTCGTCGACGATGTTGACCACGATGGTGCTGGTGGTGCTGTTGCCCAGCGCATCGGTGGCTTTGTAGGTGAAGCTTTCGCTCAGGGTGTTCGGCCCGTCGTTGGCGTTCGGCGTGGTTTTCGGCGCCGAGGTCAGGGTGTAGGTGTAGGTGCCGTCGGCGTTGAGCTGGATCTGCCCGTAAATCCCGGTGGCGCTGCCGACCAGGGTGTAGGTGATCGCCCCGCTGCCACCGCTGACCGAACCGACCAGCGTGCCGGTCGCGGTTTCGCCGGTATTGGAAGGATCGCTGCCGGTGACCGTGCCGGGGGCCAGGTCTTGCCCGTCCTTGGTCAGGTCGAGGGCTTTCTCGTAGACGGTCACGTCCTGATCGGTCGAGGCCACGAGTTTGCTGTCGGCGACGTTGACGGTGATGGTGGTGGTGCTTTCGTCGCCGTCACTGTCGCGGATGGTGTAGGTGAAAGTGTCGGTGGCGCCCGGCGGGCTCACCGAGTTCGGGTTGCTGTGATAGACCGCGTTGCCGTTGGCGTCGAGGGTCAGGTAACCGTAGTTGCCGTTGATGTTGCTGTTGAGACCGCCGATGGCCGAGGTCGCGGTGTTGCTGCCGGCGCGCACGCCGACCACGATCGCCGCGCCATCCGCGCCGCTGATGTCATTGCCCAGCACGCTGATATTGACGGTGCCGCCCTCCGCCACCGAGCCGGTGTCGGCCTTGGCAGTCGGCAGGTCGTCGATGATGTTGACGTTGATCTGCCCGGTGGCGGTGCTGCCGTCGGTGTCCGTCGCCACCACGTTGAAGTTCTCGGTGATGCTGTTGGCGCCGTTGGCGTTCGGGTGGGTTTCGTTATCGACCAGGGTGTAGCTGTAACTCACCACCCCGGTAGTCGGGTTGTAACCGGTGATGGTCAGCGTGCTGCCCAGCGGCGTGACGGTCGATTGCGGGAAGCCGGCGGCTACGCCGTTGGTCATCACGGCGATGCCGCCCACGGTCAGGGTTTGCAGACCGTCGAGCGCCGTCACGGTGAAGGTGCCGCTCTGGGTCAGCGCCGGGATGTTGGGGCTGGTGCCGTCGCTGAGGTTTTTCTCGTAGACGGTCAGCTCGCCGCCATTCACGTCGAGGCCGTTGAGGACCACCGGATCGTCGTTGTTGTGGATGTTCAGCACCAGGTTGGCGGTGCTGGTGTCGCCGTCGGCATCGGTCAGGGTGTAGGTGAAGGTCTCGGTGCCATTGCCACCGCCGTGCAGGTTTTTGAAGTCCGCATCGTTGGTGTTCAGCGTGTAGGTGTACGTGCCGTTGGCGTTCAGCACCAGAGTGCCGTAAGTGCCGGTGAAGGTGCCGGGGGTGATCGGGCCGGCATTCGGGCCGGTCGCCACCACGTCGGCGCCTTGCACGTCGTTGGTCAGCACGTTGCCGTTGAGGGTCAACTGGCTTTCCGACGCGGTGCTGGCGTTGCTGTCGTTGATCGCCTTCGGCACGTCATCGACGATGTTGACCACGATGGTGCTGGTGACGACGTTGCCCAGCGAATCGGTGGCCTGGTAGGTGAAGGTTTCGGTCAGGGTGTTGGCGCCGTCATCGGCGTGCGGGGTGGTGCTGGCCGGTGAGGTCAGGGTATAGGTGTACGTGCCGTTGGGGTTGAGCACGATCTGCCCGTAGTTGCCGGTGGCGCTGCCGACCAGCGCATAGCTGATCGCACCGACCGCGCCGGTGACCGAGCCGACCAGCGTGCCGGACGCAGTTTCCCCGGTGCTGGTCGGATCGCTGCCGGTGACCGTACCTGGGGCCAGATCTTGCCCGTCCTTTGTCAGGTCGAGGGCTTTTTCGTACACGGTGACGTCAGTGTCGCTGACCGCGCACAGTTGGCTGTTGGACACGTCGATGGTGATGGTGGTGGTGCTTTCATCGCCGTCGGAATCGCGCACGGTGTACACGAACACGTCCACCGCACCCGGGCCGCTCACGGCATTCGGGTTGCTGTGATAGACCGCGTTGCCGTTGGCGTCGAGGGTCAGGTAGCCGTAGGTGCCGTTGATGTTGCTGTTGAGCCCGCCGATGGCCGAGGTCGAGGTGTCGGAACCGGCGCGCACGCCCACTACCGCGCCACCCGCTGCCGGGCCGTCGGCGCCGCCGATGTCGTTGTCCAGCACGTTGCCGCTGACGGTGCCGCCCTCCTGCACCGACGTCGCGTCAGGTTTGGCGGTCGGCAGGTCGTCGATGATGTTGACGTTGATCTGCCCGGTGGCGGTGCTGCCATCGGTATCGGTCGCCACCACGTTGAAGTTCTCGGTGATGCTGTTGGCACCGTTGGCGGTCGGATGGGTTTCGTTATCCACCAAGGTGTAGCTGTAGCTGACCACACCCGTGGCCGGGTCGTATCCGGTGATGGTCAGTGTGCTGCCCAGCGGGGTGACCGCCGATTGCGGGAAGCCGGCCGCCACGCCGTTGGTGATCACGGCAATCCCGCCCACGGTCAGGGTTTGCAGACCGTCTAGAGCGGTGACGGTGAAGGTGCCGCTCTGAGTCAGCGCCGGGGTGTTGGGGCTGGTGCCGTCGCTGAGGTTTTTCTCGTAGACGGTGAGTTCGCCACCGTTGACGTCGAGGCCGTTGAGGTACACCTGATCGTCGTTGTTGTGGATGTTCAGCACCAGGTTCGCGGTGCTGGTATCGCCGTCGGCATCGGTGATGGTGTAGGTGAAGGTCTCGGTGCCGTTGCCACCACCGTGCAGGTTTTTGAAGTCCGCATCGTTGGTGTTCAGCGTGTAGGTGTACGTGCCGTTGGCGTTCAGCACCAATGTTCCGTAAGTCCCGGTGAAAGTGCCGGCGGTGATCGGGCCAGCATTTTCTCCGACAGGCACGCGGTCGGCGCCTTGCACGTCGTTGGTCAGGACGTTGCCGCTCAGCGTGAGATTGGTTTCCGAAGCGGTGCCGGTGTTGCTGTCGTCCACGCCTTTTGGCAAGTCGTCGACGATGTTCACGTCCAGCGTCGCGTTGGCGGTGGTGCCGTTGTCATCGACCACGGTGACGGCGAATTGCTCGTTGAGCACGTTGGCGCCGTTGGCAGTCGGGTGCGCTTCGTTATCGACCAGGGTGTAGCTGTAGCTGACGACGCCGGTGGCGGCGTTGAAACCGGTGATGGTCAGCGTGCTGCCCAACGGGGTGACGGTGGATTGCGGGAAGCCTGCTGCCACGCCATTGGTGACTACGGCAATTCCGCCAATGGTCAGCGTGGTAACGCCGTCGAGTGCAGTGATGGTGAAGGTGCCGCTTTGGGTCAGGGCTGGCGCATCGGGGCTGCTGCCGTCGCCGAGGTTTTTTTCGTAGACGGTGAGTTCACCGCCATTCACGTCGAGGCCGTTGATGATCACCGGGTCGTCGTTGTTGTGGATCTGCAGGACGAGGTTCGCGGTGCTGGTATCGCCGTCGGCATCGGTGATGGTGTAGGTGAAGGTTTCAGTGCCGTTGCCGCCGCCGTGCAGCGCTTTGAAATCGGCGTCGCTGGTGTTGAGGGTGTAGGTGTAAGTGCCGTTGGCGTTCAGCACCAATGTTCCGTAAGTCCCGGTGAAAGTGCCGGCGGTGATCGGACCAGCGTTTTCACCGACAGGCACGCGGTCGGCGCCTTGCACGTCGTTGGTCAGGACGTTGCCAGTCAGCGTGAGATTGGTTTCCGAAGCAGTGCCGACGTTGCTGTCGTCCACACCTTTTGGCAGGTCGTCGACGATGTTCACGTCCAGCGTGGCATTGGCGGTGGTGCCGTTGTCGTCGACCACGGTCACGGCGAATTGCTCGTTGAGCACATTGGCGCCGTTGGCGGTTGGGTGCGCTTCGTTATCGACCAGGGTGTAGCTGTAACTGACGACGCCGGTCGCCGCGTTGAAGCCGGTGATGGTCAGCGTGCTGCCCAGTGGTGTGGTTACCGATTGCGGGAAGCCTGCCGCAACACCGTTGGTGACCACGGCGATGCCACCGATGGTCAGGGTGGTGACGCCATCGAGAGCAGTGATGGTGAAGGTGCCGCTCTGGGTCAGGGCAGGAGTGTCAGGACTGCTGCCGTCGCCGAGGTTTTTCTCGTAGACAGTGAGTTCACCGCCGTTCACGTCGAGTCCGTTGATGATCACCGGATCGTCGTTGTTGTGGATCTGAAGGACGAGGTTCGCGGTGCTGGTGTCGCCGTCGGCATCGGTGATGGTGTAGGTGAAGGTTTCAGTGCCGTTGCCGCCGCCGTGCAGCGCTTTGAAATCGGCATCGCTGGTGTTGAGCGTGTAGGTGTAAGTGCCGTTGGCGTTCAGCACCAGAGTGCCGTAAGTCCCGGTGAAAGTGCCGGCGGTGATCGGGCCAGCATTTTCTCCGACAGGCACGCGGTCGGCGCCTTGCACGTCGTTGGTCAGGACGTTGCCAGTCAGTGTGAGATTGGTTTCCGAAGCGGTGCCGGTGTTGCTGTCATCCACACCTTTTGGCAGGTCGTCGACGATGTTCACGTCCAGCGTGGCGTTGGCGGTGGTGCCGTTGTCATCGACCACGGTCACGGCGAATTGCTCGTTCAGCACGTTGGCGCCGTTGGCATTCGGGTGCGCTTCGTTATCGACCAGGGTGTAGCTGTAGCTGACGACGCCGGTGGCGGCGTTGAAACCGGTGATGGTCAGCGTGCTGCCCAACGGGGTGACGGTGGATTGCGGGAAGCCTGCTGCCACGCCATTGGTGACTACGGCAATTCCGCCAATGGTCAGCGTGGTAACGCCGTCGAGTGCAGTGATGGTGAAGGTGCCGCTTTGGGTCAGGGCTGGCGCATCGGGGCTGCTGCCGTCGCCGAGGTTTTTTTCGTAGACGGTGAGCTCACCGCCATTCACGTCGAGGCCGTTGATGATCACCGGATCGTCGTTGTTGTGGATCTGCAGCACGAGGTTCGCGGTGCTGGTATCGCCGTCGGCATCGGTGATGGTGTAGGTGAAGGTTTCAGTGCCGTTGCCGCCGCCGTGCAGCGCTTTGAAATCGGCATCGCTGGTGTTGAGGGTGTAGGTGTAAGTGCCATTGGCGTTCAGCACCAGGGTGCCGTAAGTCCCGGTGAAAGTGCCGGCGGTAATCGGGCCAGCATTTTCTCCGACGGGTACGCGGTCGGCGCCTTGCACGTCGTTGGTCAGGACGTTGCCAGTCAGTGTGAGATTGGTTTCCGAAGCGGTGCCGGCGTTGCTGTCGTCCACGCCTTTTGGCAGGTCGTCGACGATGTTCACGTCCAGCGTGGCGTTGGCGGTGGTGCCGTTGTCGTCGACCACGGCCACGGCGAATTGCTCATTCAGAACGTTGGCGCCGTTGGCATTCGGATGCGCTTCGTTGTCGACCAGGGTGTAGCTGTAGCTGACGACGCCGGTGGCGGCATTGAAGCCGGTGATGGTCAGCGTGCTGCCCAACGGGGTGACGGTCGATTGCGGGAAGCCTGCTGCCACGCCATTGGTGACTACGGCGATGCCGCCGATGGTCAGCGTGGTGACGCCATCCAGCGCGGTAATGGTGAAGGTGCCGCTTTGGGTCAGCGCTGGAGCATCGGGGCTGCTGCCGTCGCCGAGGTTTTTTTCGTAGACGGTGAGCTCACCGCCATTCACGTCGAGGCCGTTGATGATCACCGGATCGTCGTTGTTGTGAATCTGCAGCACCAGGTTCGCGGTGCTGGTATCGCCGTCGGCATCGGTGATGGTGTAGGTGAAGGTCTCGGTGCCGTTGCCACCACCGTGCAGGTTTTTGAAGTCCGCATCGTTGGTGTTCAGCGTGTAGGTGTACGTGCCGTTGGCGTTCAGCACCAATGTTCCGTAAGTCCCGGTGAAAGTGCCGGCGGTAATCGGGCCGGCGTTTTCTCCGACGGGTACGCGGTCGGCGCCTTGCACGTCGTTGGTCAGGACGTTGCCGGTCAGCGTGAGATTGGTTTCCGAGGCAGTCCCGGCGTTGCTGTCGTCCACGCCTTTTGGCAGGTCGTCGACGATGTTCACGTCCAGCGTGGCGTTGGCGGTGGTGCCGTTGTCATCGACCACGGTCACGGCGAATTGCTCATTCAGCACGTTGGCGCCGTTGGCAGTCGGGTGCGCTTCGTTGTCGACCAGGGTGTAGCTGTAGCTGACGACGCCGGTTGCCGCGTTGAAACCGGTAATGGTCAACGTGCTGCCCAGTGGTGTGGTCACCGATTGCGGGAAGCCTGCCGCAACACCGTTGGTGACCACGGCGATGCCACCGATGGTCAGCGTGGTGACGCCATCAAGAGCTGTGATGGTGAAGGTGCCGCTCTGGGTCAGGGCTCCAGAATCCGGGGCGCTGCCGTCGCCGAGGTTTTTCTCGTAGACGGTGAGCTCACCGCCCTCGACGTTCAACCCGTTGATGACCACCGGATCGTCGTTGTTGTGGATCTGCAGGACGAGGTTCGCGGTGCTGGTGTCGCCGTCGGCATCGGTCAGGGTGTAAGTGAAAGTCTCAGTGCCATTGCCACCGCCATGCAGATTCTTGAAGTCCGCATCACTGGTATTCAGCGTGTAGGTGTAAGTGCCGTTGGCGTTGAGCACCAATGTGCCGTAAGTCCCGACGAATGTACCGGGGGTGATCGGGCCGGCGTTTTCGCCGACGGGCACGCGGTCGGCACCTTGCACGTCGTTGGTCAGCACGTTGCCGGTCAGCGTCGGTTGAGTCTCTGTCGCCGTACCATTGTTGTCATCGAACGCTTTCGGCACGTCGTCGGTGATGTTGACGTCCAGCGTGCCAGTGGCGGTGTCGCCGTTGCTGTCGCCGGCGATCACGGTGAATTGTTCGCTGAGGTTATTGGCACCGTCGCCCGCCGCGTGGGTTTCGTTGCCGTTGAGGGTGTAGCTGTAACTGACCGTGCCGGTGGCCGGGTTGTAACCGGTGATGGTCAGGGTGTTGCCCAGTTGCGTGGTGATCGATTGCGGGAAACCGATCGGCACGCCGCCGACAATCACGTTGATGCCGCCGATGCTCAGGCTGCTCAGGCCGTCCGGCGCCGACACCGTGAAGCTGCCGGTCTGGGTCAGCGCGCCAGGGTTGGCGGCGGAACCGTCGGGCAGATTGGCTTCGTTGAGAGTCAGTTCACCGCCAGGTACGGACAGGCCGCCGAGGCTCACCGGATTGTTGACCGGTGGTGGTGGCGGAACAATCGGGGCGGCCTGGCCGTCACCGTTGTCGATCACGGCGTTATGCCGCTCTTCGGGAAACTCGGGGATGCCGTTGAAACCGGCAGTAGGGAAACCAATGACCGGATCGACCCGGCCCGCCACTTCGGTCAGCAACACAAAACTGTGGCCACCACCCAGGCCACCTGGCGCGCCACCGGTGGCTCCGGGGCCGGCCGCTGTCGCTTCGGCGGTTTTGGTCGGGTCATCGCCGGCGGCAATGGCTTTCTGGATCTGTTCGACGTCGGTCAGTTGCGACTCGCTCGGGGTCACCGCTTCCGGGGCATTGACGTGGGCGGCCTGATCGGCGAGCAACTGCCCGGTCATGGTCAGGCTGCTGTCCCGACCGAGGGTCAGTTCCTGGCCATTTTGCAGATGGACGGCAACCGCCCCCTCCGCCCCGGTGATCAATTGATCCCCTGCAAACAGCCGATCGCCTTCGACCAATGCGCGCCGACTGCCGTCTGCCGATTGAGCGAAAACCTGACCAATGACTTTAGTGACGATCCCGATGAGCGTTGCCATGTGCATTCCTCCGCTGCCGACCACCGTCGGCGCTGGTTCGCGAAGCAGCCCATGGCTCAAGCGGGTTGTCGGGGCGACGCTCGCACCTCGACAGTTCGTTTCGCAGGTTGCGCAAATCCAGAAACTCCAGCGCCATCAATCACTTGGAATCTCTGTTCGATGCAGCAGGCCCACTAACGCTACGTAACGGTGGTGAAACACCCGAGTGACAAAAAACTGTCGCCCCTTAGCCGCTACGCGTCCCTCCCCTTTAGCAGTACTTCGCCGTATGTCGCAAAGTGAGTGGAACTTTCCTCAAGCCTTTCTGTGCTCCCTAAAGCGCATAAAACAAAGGCTTTCGAGTGGAACAATGTGCTGGATTTGGCGAACCGCATAAGTTTTTTTTGGCATAACCCATATGAAAATTTTTTCTTAGCTACGCTTCAGGATGTTCTTAGCTCTGTTGTTACAGGCATGAAACGCTTTCTACTAAAAATATCGTCAATAAATTGGCGACAGCGAAATACCATCAGGACTCAGGGAGATGCACCCATGCGCGTTCTAACCCCCCTCTGCAGCGCGGTTTTGCTGGCCATGGCTTGCACTTCCCAAGCCCAGGCCATGAACCTCACCGAAGCGATCCAGAGCACCATCGCCACCCACCCGGAACTTGCCTCGCGCGTGGACGCGCGCCTGTCAGCTGATGAACAAGTGAAAGTCGCCAAGGGCGGCTTCTATCCGTCGGTGGACTTGAACGCTGCCTACGGGCGCGGCTACAGCGACAACACCAACACCCGGGCCTTGGGTAACCACCACACCGAAATCCTCAATTACACCCAGTCCGAGCTGCGGCTGCGGCAGATGCTGTTCGATGGTTTCAACACTGCCAACGAAGTCGAGCGCACCAAAGGCGTGTCCAACTCGCGCGCCTATTACGCGCAAGGCACCGCCCAGGACCTGGCCCTGCGCACCATCGAGGTCTACCTCGAAGTGCTCAAGCGCCGTGAACTGGTGACCCTGGCCAAGAACAACCTGCAGGCGCACTTGCGCGTCAACGACCAGATCGGCCTGCGCACCGAGCGCGGCGTGGGCAGCACCGCCGACTCCGATCAATCGGTCGCCCGTAAGGCGCTGGCACAGAACAACCTCGACACCGCCGAAGTCGATCTGGCCGACGCCGAATCGAACTTCTACAGCGTGGTCGGACGCATGCCCGATGAGCTGGAAGCGCCCGCTTCCACCCGCGGCGAATTGCCCGCCACCCTGCCCGAAGCCCAGCAGAGCATGGTCGAGAACAACCCGTACCTGAAATCCGCCCAGGCTGACGTGCAATCGGCCGAGAGCCAGTACGAGGTCGCCAAGTCGCCGTTCTACCCACGCTTCGATGCGGAAGCGGCGGTCGGCGCCAACAACAACGTGCAGGGCGACGAGGGCCACGACAACGAATGGCGGGTCGGCGTGGTGATGAACTACAACCTGTTCCGTGGCGGCAGCGACAAAGCCCGACTGGCCTCCGATGCGCACCAGATCAACCAGGCGATGGACATCCGCAACAACGCCCTGCGCCAGCTCAACGAGAACATTCACCTGGCCTGGAACGCCATGGTCAACGCCAAGAAACAGACCCCGACCGCCCGCGAATACGCCGAAACCACCAAGCGTGTGCGCGCCGCGTATCAGGATCAGTTCGGCCTCGGCCAGCGCACCCTGCTCGACCTGCTCGACAGTGAAAACGAGCTGTACAACGCCAACCGTCGCTACACCGAGATCCGCTACACCGAGGAATATTCGATGTACCGCGTGCTGGCGAACATGGGCCAGTTGTTGAACAAGCAGCGGATCGTGCTGCCGGCCGATGCGATTGCCGCGACCGAGGTGAAGAACGAAGCGCGCTTGCCTGAACTGAAGTAGTCCCGATGATGTAGTGCCAGGGGAGCGATCAATATGACCAGCATGCAACCCGGTAACACCGGGATCGATCCGCGGCTGAGTTTCGATGACCCATTGCTCGACGGTCTGTTGATCCTCTGCAAACTGCATGGCGCGACGGTCAGTCGCGCCAGTCTGAGTGCCGGGCTGCCTCTGGACAAACAACGCCTGAGCCTGGACCTGCTGCCCCGCGCCGCAGCCCGGGCCGGGTTGCAGGCGCGCTTGCTGCGCCGGGAACTCAAAGACATCTCACCGCTGAACCTGCCGGTGCTGTTGCTGTTGGGCAACGGGCGCACGGCGGTGCTGCGGCGGTTTGCCGAAGACGGCAAGGCGCTGATCCTGCCCAGTGAAGCCGACGGCGGCGAGCAATGGGTCAGTCGTGAAGAACTCACCGAACACTACAGTGGCCAGGCCCTGTTCGCCCGGCCACGGCATGAACTGGAAGACCTGCGCTCACCGCTGGTGCCGAGGGTGCAGGCGTGGTTTCGCGACACCCTGAAGCTGTCGAAATGGCTGTACAGCGACGCGATCCTCGCCAGTTTCCTGATCAACCTGCTGGGCCTGATGGTGCCGCTGTTCGTCATGCAGACCTACGACCGCGTGGTGCCGAACCAGGCCACCTCAACGTTGTGGGTGCTGGCGATCGGGTTGCTGATCGGCACCGGTTTCGAACTGGTGCTGCGGGTGGTCCGCGCGCACCTGCTGGACACCGCTGGCAAGAAAACCGATGTGATCCTTTCCGCCACTTTGTTCGAGCGCATCACCGGCATGGCGATGAAGGCCCGGCCGGCGACCATCGGCGGATTCGCCCAGAGCATTCACGACTTTCAGGGCCTGCGGGAATTTCTCACCGCAGTGACCCTGACCAGCCTGATCGACCTGCCTTTCGTGGTGCTGATGCTGGTGGTGATCGGCCTGCTCGGTGGCTGGCTGGTGGTGATTCCGCTGCTGGCGTTTCCGATCACGATCGTGTTCGCGATGATCATTCAGGCCCGCCTGCGTGACACCGTGCAGAAAAGCCTGAGCCTCGGCGCTGAGCGTCAGGCATTGTTGATCGAAACCCTCGGCGGCCTGGAAACCCTCAAGGCGTGCAGCGCCGAAAGCGAGCGCCAGCACAAATGGGAAAGCACCCACGGCGCCCTTACCCGCCTCGACAGCCACGCCCGTAATCTCTCGGCGCTGGCCACCAACGGCACGCTGTTCATCCAGCAGTTTTCGGGGATGGCGACGATTGTGGCCGGGGTCTACAGCATCATCGCCGGTAATCTCAGCGTCGGTGCGCTGGTGGCCAGTTACATGCTCGGCAGTCGCGTGCTCGCGCCGCTGGGCCAGATCGCCGGGCTGATCACCCGCTACCAGCAAGCGCAACTGACCATGAAAAGCACCGACGCGCTGATGTCCCTGCCTCAGGAGCGCGACGGCAAACAGCGGCCGCTGGAGCGCACGCAACTGCAAGGCGCGCTGGACGCCAACGCCGTGACCTTCCACTACAACGGCCAGAACGCGCCGGCCCTGAGCAACGTCAGCTTCAGCGTCAAACCCGGCGAGCGGATCGGCATCATCGGCCGCAGCGGTTCGGGCAAGAGCACCCTGGCGCGGCTGGTGATGGGCTTCTACGAACCGGAAGAAGGCCAGTTGCTGCTCGACGGCCTCGACCTGCGGCAACTGGATGTCGCCGACCTGCGTCAGCAGATCGGCTACGTCGCCCACGACCTGCCACTGCTGGCCGGCAGCCTGCGTGACAACCTCACGCTCGGCGCCCGCTACATCAGCGATTCGCGGATGCTCGAAGTGGCCGAACTGACCGGCGTCACCGAGCTTGCCCGCCAGCACCCGCAAGGCTTCGACCGGCCGGTGGGCGAGCGCGGGCAACTGCTCTCCGGCGGCCAACGCCAAGCAGTCCTGTTGGCGCGGGCGCTGTTGCTCGACCCGCCGATCATGCTGCTCGACGAACCCACCAGCGCCATGGACAACAGCAGCGAAGACGTCCTGCGCCAGAAGCTGCACGGCTGGGTGCAGGGCAAAACCTTGCTGCTGGTCACCCACCGCACTTCGATGCTGAGCCTGGTGGACCGGTTGCTGGTTCTGGACAACGGCCGGATCGTCGCCGACGGTCCGAAAGAAGCGGTCATCGATGCACTGCGCAAGGGCCGGGTCGGCTCGGCGGCGGTCTAGGAGTTGCCCCATGTCTGCTTCCTCCTCTTCAAAACCGCGCGGCTACTTCGACAGTTTCGGTAAAAGCGCAGAAGCCGAATTCATGCCGGAAACCGCCGGCGCCTCGTTGCAGGATTCGCCGCGCTGGTCGCGCATCACCGTGTGGCTGGCGGCGGCGCTGCTGATCAGCGCGCTGGTCTGGGCCAAGTTCGCCGTGCTTCAGGAAGTGACCATGGGCGAAGGCAAGGCGATTCCGTCGAGCAAGGTTCAGGTGATCCAGAACCTCGAAGGCGGGATCGTCACCGAAATCTTCGTACGCGAAGGGCAGATGGTCAGCAAGGGCGATACCTTGCTGCGTCTGGATGACACGCGGTTTCTGTCGAACAAGGGTGAAAGCGAGGCCGATCGTTATGCCCTGACCGCGCAGGTCGAACGCCTGTCCGCCGAAGCCGAAGGCCGGCCGTTCAAGCTCTCGGACGAGGTGATTGCCAAGGCCCCGCAAGTCGCCGAGGACGAGCGCTCGCTGTACGAGCAACGGCAACGGCGGCTGGCCAGTGAGCAACGCACTCTCAGCGAACAGCTGCGGCAGAAGGCGCAGGAGCTGGCGGAGTTTCGTTCGAAACAGGGGCAATACAGTTCGAGCCTGGCGCTGCTGCAACAGGAAATGAACATGTCGGAACCGCTGGTGAAAACCGGCGCGGTTTCGCCCGTGGAGATCCTCCGTCTACGTCGTAGCGCAGTGGAAATTCGTGGCTCGTTGAATGCCACGACCCTCGCCATTCCCCGGGCCGAATCGGCGATCAACGAGATCAAGAGCAAGATCGACGAATCGGAACAGACCTTCCGCTCCGAGGCGGCCAAGGAGCTCAACGAGAAACGCACCGACCTGTCGAAAATCACCGCCTCGAGTATCGCCATCGACGACCGTGTCAGCCGCACCACTGTGACTTCACCGGTGCGTGGGGTGATCAAGCAGATGAAGGTCAACACCATCGGCGGCGTGGTGCAGCCGGGCAGCGACATGGTGGAAATCGTGCCGCTGGAAGACAACCTGCTGATCGAAGCCAAGGTCCGGCCGCAAGACGTGGCGTTCCTGCATCCGGGCCAGAAAGCCATGGTCAAGTTCAGCGCCTACGACTACACGATCTACGGCGGGCTCAGCGCCAAGCTTGAACTGATCGGCGCCGACACCATCACCGACGACAAGGGCAACAGCTTCTACCTGATCCAGGTGCGCACCGACAAAAACCACTTGGGTGGGGATGTGAAACCGCTGCTGATCATTCCGGGGATGGTGGCGACGGTGGACATCATCACCGGGGAGAAAAGCGTGCTGGATTACCTGCTCAAACCGGTGCTGAAGGCCCGGACGGAGGCGATGCGCGAACGCTAGCCGCGATCGTTTGATCGTTCCCACGCTCCGCGTGGTAACGCAGCCCGGGACGGTGACGCGGAGCGTCACTGGATGCATTCCCACGCGGAGCGTGGGAACGATCAACACCGCTTACTTTCCAGAATGATTACGCAGGAAAGTCTCCTCCCCCATCGCCGCAATCTGCCCTTCAATCAACGCCTCGAACGGCTTGAGCAACGGCTCGAACGACGTCGGCGCTTCCAGCGTCTGCAACGCCTGAACAATCGCCTCAATCGTCGACAACGCCCCCGGCCCCGGTGCCTTGCGCAGCCGATACCGGGAAACCCCACCCTCGGCCAGCGTCACCCGCGGCAACGCCGCCAGCAACGGATTGAGGTGCAACATCTTGCGCGCCTTGCGCCACGTGCCGTCCGGCACCACCAGTAACAGCGGCTCATCCGACGCAGCGTAAGCCTGCATCGGCTGCGCGTCCTCCGCCGGGAACAGCAATCGCGCCCGATACCCTGGCCGGTTCAGCAGCGCGGGTAAATCCTCGAACACTTCACCGACAATCAGCTCGGCATTGTTCAAACCGAGCGCCGCCAGCCGTGCAGTGTTGAGTGCGTGATTGACCTCGCTCGGGTGCTGCAACAGCAACACCCGGGTGCGGCTGTCGAGGCTGGGGATCAGCGGGCAAAGGCAGTGGGTTTGTGGGCGCAGGCAGCGCGGGCATTGGGGTCTGGACATTGTCTTATGCCTGATTGAGCTGCGCTTTGAGCAGATCGCGGAAAGTCTGGATCAGCGGCTCGCGGCTGCGGCCCCGACGCATGATCATGGAAAACGGCGCCTGATAACCGAAGGTCGCCGGCAGCAGCACCCGCAAATCCCCCTTGTCGGCCCAGGCCTGGGCGTAGTGCTCCGGCAGGTAACCGATGTAAGCGCCGGACAGCACCAGAATCAGCTGCGCTTCCATACTTTCCACGGTCGCCGCGCTGTGTTTGAAACCGTGGCGTGCCAGTTCCGCCTGGCTCCAGTAACCGCGACCGACCATGCGCTGCTGGGTAATGACCTGCTCGGGAATCCGCCGCTCGTTGAACAACGGGTGACGGCTACTGCAATACAGCCAGTGCTGCTCGCGGTACAGCGGCATGTACACCAGACCGCTCATGCGCGTGGAGAATGCGCCGATGGCCAGATCGAGGCGGTTGTCCTGCACGCCGAGTTGCAGTTCATATGGGCTCATCACCGACAGATGCAAATGCACCGCCGGGTGTTCCTGGCTGTAGGCGCCGATGGCTTCGGCGAACGGCAGGGCCTTGTCGCTGACCGTGGAGTCGATCACCCCGAGGTTGAGCGTACCGCGCAATTCGCCCTTGAGCGCTGCCGCGTATTGCTCGAAACCTTCGAGTTCGGCCAGCAGGCGGAGGGTTTCCTGATGAAACAGCTCGCCCTTGCTGGTCAGGCTGAAACCACCGCGCCCGCGATGGCACAGCACCAGACCCAGCGCGGCTTCAAGCTGGCTCATGTAGGTGCTGATCGCCGAGGTCGACAGGTTGAGTTCCTGCTGCGCGTTGGCAAACCCCTGATGACGCACGACGCTGACAAAGATGCGCAAAAGTTTCAGGTCGGGTAAAGCGTTGGCCATGTCTACTCCGGGGCTGGGAACTGTGTCGTCTGTTGGAACCACCCCTCACCCCAGCCCTCTCCCCAAGGGGGAGAGGGGGAAAGGGAGCCGATCTCCATGGCCTTCAAATCCTGCGTCTGCCTTAAGACTATCTTGAGTTCAGCTCGATATTTCAGGTCGATGAAGCTCCTGAGAACAACTCCGTAGGCCCCCTCTCCCTCCGGGAGAGGGCTGGGGTGAGGGCTACGATCCCGAGCCGAACGAACATCCAGAGAAGCGCAAAGTCTATCCCGCCCCTCTCCATTAGTTTAGAAATTTCTGAACTAAGTATTTGCCCGTAGCGATTCTTCCCCGCCACTACATTTCGCAGAATCGGCCCACAGCGGTGCCCGTGACCTTGCGAATGCGGTGCGCCGACATAAATAAAACAAAGACGATGAGGCCCTACCCGTGGACAAGATTCTTCACCAACCACTGGGCGGCAACGAAATGCCGCGCTTCGGCGGCATCGCCACCATGCTCCGACTCCCCCATGTACCGACCGCTGCCGGCCTGGACGCTGCCTTCGTTGGCGTGCCACTGGACATCGGTACTTCGCTGCGTCCCGGCACCCGCTTCGGGCCGCGCGACATCCGCACCGAATCGGTGATGATCCGCCCGTACAACATGGCCACCGGCGCTGCGCCGTTCGACTCGCTGTCGGTTGCCGACATCGGTGACGTTGCGATCAACACCTTCAACCTGCTCGACGCCGTGCGCATCATCGAAGAAGCCTACGACAACATCCTCGAGCACAACGTGATCCCGATGACCCTGGGTGGCGACCACACCATCACCCTGCCGATCCTGCGTGCGATCCACAAAAAGCACGGCAAGGTCGGTCTGGTACACATCGATGCCCACGCTGACGTCAACGATCACATGTTCGGCGAGAAGATCGCCCACGGTACGACCTTCCGTCGCGCCGTCGAAGAAGGTCTTCTGGACTGCGACCGCGTGGTGCAGATTGGTCTGCGTGCGCAGGGTTACACCGCTGACGACTTCAACTGGAGCCGCGATCAAGGCTTCCGCGTTGTTCAGGCCGAAGAGTGCTGGCACAAGTCGCTGGCACCGCTGATGGCTGAAGTGCGCGAGAAAGTCGGTGGCGGCCCGGTGTACCTGAGCTTCGACATCGACGGCATCGACCCGGCCTGGGCGCCAGGCACCGGCACCCCGGAAATCGGTGGTCTGACGACCATTCAGGCGATTGAAATCGTTCGCGGCTGCCAGGGCCTCGACCTGATCGGCTGCGATCTGGTAGAAGTCTCGCCCGCTTATGACACCACCGGCAACACCTCGCTGCTGGCCGCCAACCTGCTGTACGAAATGCTCTGCGTACTGCCGGGCGTGGTCCACCGCTGAGGGTCGGGTCATGAACGAAAGTGATCAGGTTCTGAAAGCGGCCGCCGATCTGGTGTCCGCCTTCGCCCGCAACGATCGCGAAGCCTACTTCGGCGCGTTCAGCGCCGATGCCAGCTTCGTGTTCTACACCCTCGAACAGCCCCTGCTGTCGCGCGATGCCTATCAGGCGTTGTGGGACAGCTGGCGCGCCGAGGATGGCTTCGAGGTGCTGTCCTGCACCTCGAGCAACGCCTTCGTCAGCCTGCAGGGTGACGTGGCGATTTTCATCCATGACGTGGCCACCGAGCTGCGCATGCAAGGGGAGCAACACTTCAGCCAGGAGCGCGAGACGATTGTTTTCAGAAAACAAGCGTCGAGCCTAGAACAACAAGGCCATTGGCTGGCCTGCCACGAACATTTGTCCGCAATGCCGGAAGGGCTGCCATCCCCTTAGCCAAACGGGTGACGCCTCACACACGATGAGGCGCGCCTTTATGATCGGAGCAGATCATGAATAACAACAACAAAGACCAAAGCCTTACGCAGATTGAAACCCACGGGGTCGAACAGATCCCGGACAACGAACGCACCGCCGGTCCCGTGGATTTGTTCCGCATGATCTTTGGCGGCGCGAATACTTTTGCCACCGCCGTGCTCGGCAGTTTCCCGGTGCTGTTCGGCCTGTCCTTTCAGGCGGGCGTCTGGGCGATTGTCTCGGGCGTGCTGCTTGGCTCGCTGATCCTCGCACCGATGGGCCTGTTCGGTCCGCTCAACGGCACCAACAATGCCGTGTCGTCCGGTGCGCACTTCGGCGTGCACGGGCGGATCGTCGGTTCGTTCCTGTCGCTGCTGACCGCGATCGCCTTCTTCTCGCTCTCGGTGTGGAGTTCGGGAGATGCGTTGATCGGTGGTGCGAAACGCCTGATCGGCCTGCCGGAAACCGACCTGACCCTGGGCCTGGCCTACGGTCTGTTCGCGATTCTGGTGCTGACCGTGTGCATCTACGGCTTCCGCTTTTTGCTGTGGGTGAACAAGGTCGCGGTGTGGAGTGCGAGCCTGCTGTTCCTGCTGGGCATCTTCGCTTTCGCAGGCCCCTTCGATTCGCACTACGCCGGCACTGTCAGCCTCGGTCAGCCGGGCTTCTGGGCCGCGTTCATCGGCGCTGCGCTGGTGGCCATGAGCAACCCGATTTCCTTCGGCGCGTTCCTCGGCGACTGGGCCCGCTACATCCCGCGTGAGACCTCGCGTCAGCGGATCATGGCGGCGGTGGTTCTGTCGCAGATCGCCACCTTCATCCCGTTCCTGTTCGGCCTGACCACCGCGACCATCGTGGCGATCCAGGCGCCGGACTACATCGCAGCCAACAACTACGTCGGCGGTCTGCTGGCGGTGTCGCCGAGCTGGTTCTTCCTGCCGGTGTGCCTGATTGCGGTGATCGGCGGCATGTCCACCGGCACCACGTCGCTGTATGGCACCGGGCTGGACATGTCGAGCGTGTTCCCTCGCCTGCTGTCGCGAGTGAAGGCGACGTTGCTGATCGGCGTGCTGTCGATTGCCTTCATCTTCATCGGGCGCTTCGCGGCGAACCTGGTGCAGAGCGTGTCGACCTTCGCCGTGCTGATCATCACCTGCACCACTCCGTGGATGGTGATCATGATCATCGGCCTGGTGGTGCGTCGCGGCTTCTACTGCCCGGACGACCTGCAAGTGTTCACGCGCGGCGAGCAAGGCGGGCGCTACTGGTTCAGCCACGGCTGGAACTGGCGTGGTCTGGGCGCGTGGATCCCGAGCGCGGCGGTCGGCCTGTGCTTCGTCAACCTGCCGGGGCAGTTCGTCGGCCCGCTGGGTGAACTGGCCGGCGGCATCGACATCAGCCTGCTGGTGACCCTCGGTCTGGCCTCGGTGATGTACCTGATGCTGCTGAGCCTGTTCCCGGAACCGGCGCTGGTCTACGGCCCGAAGGATCCCCGCAGCAAAGGCGCCCATGCGCCGGCTGAAGCGGCGCTGCGTCAGGCTGCCTGAATAAACGAATCGCCTGTGGGGGTCAGCCTTCTCCCACAGTGTTCCACCCCATAAAAAAGACAATCGGAGACACGCCATCATGGCTTTGGATTTATTCGTCGTCCTCATCTACGCCGCCGGCATGCTCTTGCTCGGCTACTTCGGCATGCGCAAGGCCAAGACCAACGAGGACTTCCTGGTCGCCGGGCGTAACCTCGGCCCGAGCCTGTACATGGGCACCATGGCCGCGACCGTTCTCGGTGGCGCGTCCACCGTCGGCACCGTCCGCCTGGGCTACGTGCACGGCATTTCCGGTTTCTGGCTGTGCGCGGCACTGGGTTGCGGCATCGTGGCGCTGAACCTGTTCCTGGCCAAGCCGCTGCTGAAACTGAAGATCTACACCGTTACCCAGGTCCTGGAAAAACGCTACAACCCGATGGCCCGCTCGGCGAGCGCGGCGATCATGCTGGCCTACGCACTGATGATCGGCGTGACCTCGATCCTCGCGATCGGCACCGTGCTGCAAGTGCTGTTCGGCCTGCCGTTCTGGATCTCGGTACTGCTCGGCGGTGGCGTGGTCGTGGTGTATTCGGCCATCGGCGGCATGTGGTCGCTGACCCTGACCGACATCGTCCAGTTCATCATCAAGACCGTCGGCCTGATGTTCATCCTGTTGCCAATCTGCCTGTACCGCGTCGGCGGCTGGGACGAGCTGGTGCTGAAACTGCCGGCCACCGCCTTCAGCTTCACCACCATCGGCTGGGACACGATCATCACCTACTTCATGATCTACTTCTTCGGCATCCTGATCGGTCAGGACATCTGGCAACGGGTGTTCACCGTCAAGACTGCCAAAGTGGCTCAGTACGCCGGTAGCATCGCGGGCATCTACTGCATCCTCTACGGCCTGGCCTGTGCCCTGATCGGCATGGCGGCGCACGTGCTGATCCCGGATCTGGACAACGTCAACAACGCCTTCGCCGCGATCGTCAAACTGTCGCTGCCGGACGGCATCCGTGGTCTGGTGATCGCTGCTGCCCTGGCCGCGATGATGTCCACCGCCAGCGCCGGCCTGCTCGCCGCTGCCACCACCCTGACCGAAGACCTGCTGCCGAAACTGCGTGGCGGCAAACAGTCGAGCCTGGGTGTGAACCGTCTGTTCACCCTGCTGACCGGCATCGTGGTGCTGGGCATCGCGCTGGTGGTCAACGATGTGATCAGCGCCCTGACCCTCGCTTACAACCTGTTGGTGGGCGGCATGCTGATCCCGCTGATCGGTGCGATCTTCTGGAAACGCGCGACCACCGCCGGCGCCATCGCCAGCATGGGCCTGGGTTTCGCCACTGCCCTGCTGTTCATGTTCAAGGACGGTCTGGATGCCAACACGCCGATCTACTACAGCCTGGCTGTGGGCCTGGTGAGTTTTGTGGTGGTCAGCCTGATGTCCCGTCGCCCAAACGTGGTGGCCAGCGCGATCTAAGCTGAAGCGGTAGCAACAACTTTCTTCGGCGGGTGTGGCGTCGGTTGCCACACCCGTTTTTTTCGTCTCAAGGAAAGTGCTTATGAAGATTGTTTCTCGCGATCAGTGGTTCGAAGTGCAGCACCTGAGCGACGGCATTCGGCTGATTCACGAGCCGTTCATCCGCCCGTTCTATCGCTGCAACCTGTGGCACGTTCAGGGGCGGGACAAGGATCTGCTGCTCGACAGCGGTTCCGGGCTGGTCAGCCTGCGCGAGCAACTGCCGTGGCTGACCGAGCGACCGCTGGTGGCGGTGGCCAGTCATTGCCATTTCGACCATATCGCCGGGCATCACGAATTTGCCGAACGGCTGGTGCATCCCGCCGAGGCGGACATTCTGGCGGCGCCGGATGGCGAGAACGATCTGAGCCGGGCCTTCGTCGGCGACGACATGTTCGAAGCGCACCCGGATTGCCCGCTGTGCTACGCCGAGTATCGGGTCAAGGCTGCGCCGGCCACCGGTTTTGTCGAGGACGGCGATGTGCTGGACCTGGGCAATCGCACGTTGCAGGTGCTGCACACGCCGGGGCATTCACCGGGCGGGATCAGCCTCTACGAAGCGGCCAGCGAAACCCTGTTCAGCGGCGACATCATTTACGACGGGCCGTTGATCGAGGACGCCTACCACTCCAACCTTGATGACTACGCCACCAGCCTGCGCCGATTGCAGGGCTTGAAGATCCGCACGGTGCATGGCGGGCACTTCGGCAGTTTTTCCGGAACGCATTTACGCTCGATGATTGACGAATGGTTGCGCCGGCACGCCTGAGGCCTGCTGTACTCCAGTCAGACCAACAACCATAAAGATCTGCCATGAGAAGAGCTGCCGTGCGTGCTGCCGTGCACCGGTTCATCCTGCGCCTGCTGGAAAATCGTGAATTCGACGACAACACCAGCCTCGCGCAACTGGGGCTGGAAAAAGCCGATATCGAGGATCTGATCTTCCATCTGGAAGATGAATTCGGACTGACGGCCTTCACCGCCGAAGAGGACCGGATGCTCAAGACCGCGAAAACCGCGAATGACCTGAGCCGGTTTCTGATGGAAATCGGGCGTCACTGAAAACAAAAGATCGCACCCGGCCGCCACTCCATGGAGCGACGGCCGGGTGCGATCTTTTGTCGTTTAAATCCTTTGATCCTTCAAAGCGGGGCATTACCGCCGACGTGGCTGACGCCGACGCTGTTCGTCATCGGTGCGAATCGGGACCGGTTGCAGAGGCGGTTCGATCAAGCCGAGGGCAACACCCAAATCGTGCAGCCAGTTTTGAATTTTCTCTTTCATCGTCATGCCCCCTTCAGGGTGGTGCTGAGCGTCCGGAATTCTGAGGCCGCTTCGCACTGATAATAGTCCGAAGTCCTACGCAATGCTCGGCCAAATCCGCAATGATCTGTTACTGAATTGATCCAAATCCCTGACCGTTCGTTCAAGCCGTTTCCCGCACGTCTTCGCCAGCCACGGGATAGAGCGCCTGCTGCTGTTCGATCCACGCATTGAGGTTGGCTCCGACCATGCCCCGCCGCCACATGAGCCATGTTGTCGCACTGGCAAAAGGCTCGGCCAACGGGTGCACCGCCACGCTTTCGCGCCCCGGCAGGCTGGCGAGCATCGACTCCGACATCAGCGCCACACCGCTGCCGGCAATCACGCAGGCGAGCATGCCCTGATAGGACTCGATCTCCATCGCCCGGCCCATCGCCGCCTGATAATGCGCGAACCACGCTTCCAGCCGCGCGCGATAGGCGCAGCCATGACGGAAGGTGAACACCGCCCGCCCTTCGACATCCCTGGCGCTGCGTATCGGCGGGTGATCGGCCTCGCTGATCAGCACCAGCCGTTCGTTGCACAGCGGCACACCGTCGATCCCGGCCAGTTGTGGCGGACCATCCACCAGCGCCGCGTCGAGACGACCGGTGAGCAGGCCTTCAAGCAATTCACCGCTGGGCCCGGACTGCACCTGAAGATTCACCGCCGGATATTGCTTGTGATAGCGCGCCAGCAGCGCCGGCAAATGAATCGCCGCCGTGCTGTACAGCGTGCCGAGCACGAAATCCCCCGCCGGTTGCCCGCCCATCACCGCTGCACTGGCCTGATCGCGCAAGGCGAACAATTTGCCGGTGTAGTCCAGCAGGACTTTTCCCGCAGGCGACAGCTGCAAACGCTGACGTTCGCGGACGAACAGTTCGACGCCCAGTTGCTCCTCCAGCTGTTTGAGCCGGGTCGAGAGGTTCGACGGCACGCGGTGCAAACGTTCGGCGGCGCGGGTGATCGAGCCCTCCTCCGCCACGGCCTGGAAGATCCGCAATTGGCTGAACTCCACAACCTTTCTCCTGAACAGAACAAGTTACTCACTATTATTCAATTTTAAAGAAAGTCAATCAGTCCTAGCCTGACGGTCATTGAACCTCCAACGGAATTCAGACCATGTCCCCGCTGATTCGCTTATCCGCCTGTTTCATTGCCCTGATGATGGCCATGGGCATCGGGCGTTTCGCCCTCACCCCGCAACTGCCGCACCTGCTCAGCGAAGGCCAGATCGACCTGACTGCCGCCGGTCTGATTGCGGCGGCCAACTACCTCGGTTACCTGCTCGGCGCGGTGGATGCGATGTTTTCCCGTCGGCCGGATCAGGTGCAGCGGCGCCTGCATGGCGGTCTGTGGTTGTGTGTGTTGCTGACGCTGGCGTCATTCTGGGCCAACGGTTTCTGGTCGCACCTGCTGCTGCGCTTCGGCACGGGTGTGGCGAGTGCCTGGGTGCTGGTGATGATTACCGCGCTGAGTCAGCCGCTGGCTGCGGCGGCGGGTCGTCCGCGATTGGGAGCGCTGGTATTTGCCGGGCCGGGGCTGGGAATTTTTCTGACGGGATTGCTGGCGCTGTTCTCACATCTGGCGCAGCAGACTTCCGCCACCCTGTGGCTGATTTACGCCGCGGTGGCGCTGGTGATGTTGCTGGGAATCGTGCGGATCCTGCCGCAACCGGGCGTCGGTGTGCCGGTCGTTCCGGCTGCCGTGAGTTCATCGAATCGTGGCATTGGGCGTTTGGCGGTGGTGTATGCCTTGTACGGCGTGGGCTACATCATCCCGGCCACGTTTCTGTCGCAGATGGCCAACGCGCAGTTTCACGGGCAATGGCAGGCCGATCTGTTCTGGCCATGCTTCGGCCTCGGCGCTGCGATCGGGGTATTGCTGGTGAGTTTGCGGCGGCACGATCCGGAAACCACCCGGCACTGGTTGATGGCGACGTTGTGGCTGCAGGCTGCCGGGGTGTTCGCTTGCCTGTTGGGCAGCGGCCTCGGCCTGGCATTGGGCGTGATCCTGTGCGGCACGCCGTTCCTGGCTTGCATGCAACTGGTGATGCAACGCTCCCGGGAACTGGCGCCCCACGCCACCCAGCGCAACGCCGGCCTGCTCACCGCATGCTTTGCCGTCGGTCAGCTCAGCGGGCCGTTGCTGGCGGCGGTCAGCAGCCACTTCAGCGGTGGCCTGCAACCGGCGCTGGTGATCGCCGGCAGCGGCCTGCTGATTGCCGGCGGTCTGGCGTGCAAATCGGTTACGGCTGACCGAGGGCTTTGCGCAAACGCCGACGCACCCACTGTTCCGCGCTGACGAAAGTGATGCCGAGCAACACCAGCACGGCGCCGATGATGAAGTTCATGCTCAGTTCTTCGCCGAGCAGCACCACGCCGAAGGTCACGCCGAACAATGGCGTCATGAAGGAAAACACTGCGAGGTTGGCCGCCAGATAACGGCGCAGCAACCAGAACCAGGTCAGGTAACTGAAGAACGACACCACCAGCCCCTGGAACAGCACACTGCCCACGGCGACGACGGTCAGACTGACGTGGGTGATCTGGCCGCTGAGCAGCGCGATCAGCAACAGGCCGATGAAGCCGACGATCAGTTGATAGAACAGGGTCAGGGTCACCGGCGCTTCCGACAGGCGCGAGGCGCGCACCACCACGGTGGTCGCGCCCCAACTGGCGCCGGCCAACACGCCGAGGGCATCGCCCATCAACATCCGGCGGTCGAGGTTGTCCCACGACACGCCGCCGGCAAACGCCACGGCAATCCCGACGAACGCCATGAAGATCCCCAGCCATTGCACCGGCCGCAAGCGCTCGCTCGGCAACAGGAAATGCACGCCCAGCGCGGTGAAGATCGGCGCGGTGTAGAGGAACACCGACATGTGCGCGGCGGTGGTCAACTGCAAGCCTTCGGAGATGAACAGGAACTCGAGCCCGAACAAGGCACCGGCCAGCAAGCCGCCGCGCCAAGTGTTGCCGACCTGATCCCAACCGCCCTTCCAGCAGATCAGCAGTCCTACGAGCAACGCGGAAATTCCCGACCGCCCCGCCGCCTGCATCACCGGCGCAATGTCGGTCGCCGCCCACTTGATCATCACCTGCTGCACGCCCCAGATCAGGCACAGGCCGATCATCACTTGCAGGGCAAACCCGTCGGCACTGCGCCGACTGACGCTCACCTCGACACCTCGAACACACACAACATGGCAGTTTTTCCAATGGTCAAACAAAGCCCCGGCTCTTTGTCCGGGGCGAAAAAGGATGGCAGGGATTATCAACTAGTCGGACAGAAATTGCCGCCCGGCAAAGACATGCAATTGCCCTGTTGCGTCATGCCTGCCGTCAGCTTCGGCGAGCGGCCCGGAACCCGACCGAACAGGCCAGCGCCGTGGCAAACGTCCCCCAGGCCCAATCCATCAGCGACACCTGCGCCGACCAGCCGCGCAATGTCGCCCAATTGGTCAGGTCATAGGTGCCATAAGCGACCAGCCCGAGCAGCGCCCCCATCCGGGCGGCGCGTTGCCAGGTCAGCGATGGCAACACCACAAACACCACACAGCCAAAAACGTACAGGCAATAAAAAACCGCTGCTGGCACCAGCAACGGTTTTTCGAGCATCAGCGAACCGAGCAGTTCGCGATAGGTCGGCGCCATCAGCACGCCGAGCCAGAGCCCGTCGAGCAGAAGAAACGTCAGCAGCGTGGCGACGTAGGCAATCAGTGCTTTTTTCATCTGCCCGACCTCAAGTAAGCCCATGCAAGATGGGCCACGTCAGGCTCAGGTTAGTTCAATGCGATCGGCATGAATGACGATCTTGCCTTCCTTGTACAACGAACCGATGGCCTTCTTGAAGTTGCCCTTGCTGACACCGAACAGGCTGCTGATCAGTGCCGGATCGCTCTTGTCGCTGACGGCCAGGGTGCCATCATTTTCGCGCAACTTGGCGAGGATCTTCGAGTTCAGGCTGCTGGCTGCTTCCTGCCCTACCGGTTGCAGGCTCAGGCTGATCTTGCCGTCGGCACGCACTTCCTTGATGAATCCTTTCTCGCGCATGCCGGAACGCATGAACTTGAAGATTTCATTCTTGTGAATCAGACCCCAGTGCTTGTTGTTGATGACGGCCTTGAAGCCCATGTCGGTGGATTCGGCCACCAGCAGATCAACTTCCTGGCCCACGCTGTAGTTGGCCGGGGTCTTGTCCAGATAACGATCCAGGCGCGCGGTCGCGGTGATGCGGCGGGTGTGCTTGTCGAGGTAGACATGCACCACGCAGTACTCGCCGGCGGTCATCTGGCGTTTTTCTTCGGAGTAAGGCAGCAGCAGATCCTTCGGCAGGCCCCAATCGAGGAACACGCCGATGCTGTTGACTTCAACAACTTTCAAACTGGCAAATTCACCGACCTGAACTTTTGGTTTTTCAGTGGTGGCAATAAGTTTGTCGTCACTGTCCAGATAAATGAAAACATTGAGCCAGTCTTCATCTTCGCTGGGAATATCTTTGGGGATATAACGGTTGGGCAAAAGAATTTCGCCGTCGGCACCGCCGTCCAGATATAAACCGAAGTTAGTGTGTTTAACCACTTGCAAACTGTTGTAACGCCCGACTAAAGCCATTTCCAATACCCTCATTGCGTGGGCGGCATTCTACCCGGTTTTGCCGGGTTCGTTGGCCGTCCGATCAGCCGGCGGAGTGAAAATCTGCGGGAGGCCTTGATTTTCCTGGATTTCGCGCCGCACGCGCGCCACTCGTCAGGCCAGTGCGACGGCTATCGCCTGATCCGGACGCCGGCCGACATCCTCAAATCGAATAAATGTTGTTATTTAAAACAGCAGGTTAGCGGGATATTTCGAATAATTAATCGAGAATAATCCACCTGCACGCTGGGTTATTCCGGGGGATATTTACCAAGCAATTGTCAAGTTATTCCTGTACGATGCTTGGCCGAGTTACTTTTCTACAGGTTAATGGCCGCCATGCGTGTAAAAGCATCCACCAGCAAAGCAAAGCCAGCTCCAGCCGTTGAAACCAGCGAATCGATCAACGATCAGATCGCGGCATTCCTCAAGTCCGGCGGCGAGATCCAGCAAATTGCCAAGGGCGTCAGCGGCCAGACGTTCGGCCCGTCCAAGCAGATCAGCCTGGGCAAGAAGTAACACCCCGCAGCACACCTGTCCAAAGGCGCTTTGAGCTTCGAAGCGTCTGGACCGGATCCCTCGCAAGACCTCTCTTACGTTTAATCAAATATTCAAAACAGCAAAAATCGACGAACGGCCCTCGATGCCGATCATTCGCCGGTATCCTTGCACGCGTCTGGATCAAGCGTTTCAGCAGGGTTGTCGCACCTGCGCTCGCTGCTCAAGGAGTGACGCATGCTCAAATCTTCCTGTTTATTGCTTGTAGGCCTGCTGGCGAGCCCGGCGGCGCACGCGCAGATTTTCCAGCGTGAGCTCGGTGACTTCGACCTCAAGCTCGGCACCACACCCAGCCGCAGCATGGCCCAGGGGCTGGTCAAGCCTTCGGCGGTCGGCTCGTTCCATGGCGGCCTGGACCTGAGCCACGACAGCGGCCTGTATGTCGGTCAGTACGCACCAAGCATGGGCCTCACGCCGGGGAAAAATCTCGAAATCGATTCCTACGTCGGCTTTAAACAACCTTTCGATCAGACCCTCGGCTACGAAGTCGGGATAATCCATTACAGCTATCCCAAGGTCGACACCCTCGACAGCCAGGAACTGTTCGGCGGCCTGACCCTGCTCGGCAGCCGGATCGGCATCGCCCTGAGCAACGATCCGGATAAACAGAACAACACCCTGTTTGCCGACCTGGGCGGCAATCAGCCGTTCGGTATCGGGATCAGCATGAAATACACCACCCATCAGCTCAACACGCCGGTCTCGGTGGACGGGGGTTATGTCAGCAGTTTTACCGATTGGTCGGTGAAATTTTCCCGGCCGTTCATGGGCATCGACCTCGACCTGATCTATAGCAATTCAAGCCTCAGCGGCAGCGATTGCTCGGCCTATTCCGGGCATAACAGTCAGTGCGACGGACTGGTAACGCTCAAGGCCGAACGACCATTCTATTGATTGGCTGAACTGCCGGGTCCATCCTGCGTTCACATGAGAATCAGACCCTCAAGGCTGGCTTTCGCAAGGACTCGCCCATGTCTAGCTGGTTCAAACGCCTCGCCGTTCTACTGATCCTGACCCTCGCCCTCGGCGCCTGCAGCCGCGTCGGCCTGGCCTATCGCAATCTCGACGTGATCATTCCGTGGACGCTCAGCGACTACCTGGACATGAACGGCGAGCAGAAAGGCTGGTTCAACGAACGGCTCAAGGAACACCTGAGCTGGCACTGCACTACGCAGTTGCCGGGTTATCTTGACTGGCTCGATCGCCTGCAAACCATGGTCGAGACCAATCAGGTCACCGACGCCGCGCTCCAGGCCCGCACCGCAGAGGCCAAGCAGGCAATTGCCGAAACAGCCCGGGAAATCACCCCTTCAGCGATTGAATTGCTGCAAGGGCTGGATGACAAACAGGTCGCTGAAATGAACGACGCCTTTGCCAAAGACCTGCAAAAGCGCCAACAGGAATACCTCAAACCGCCGCTTTCGCAGCAGATTGCCGAGCGTGGCGCGCGCATGGACAAACGCCTCAACGATTGGCTCGGCCCGTTGAGCGCCAAGCAGGAACAGCATGTGATGGCCTGGTCGACCGCCCTGGGCGATCAGAACACACAATGGATCGCCAACCGCGCCCACTGGCAGAAGCAGTTCAGCGCGGCGGTGGCGCAACGCAACAGTCCTGAATTCCCACAACGGATCGAGACGCTTCTGGTCAATCGCGAGCGTTTATGGACAGCGGATTACCAAAAGGCCTACGCCAATACCGAGGCGCAGGCCCGTTCGCTGTTCGTCGATCTGATGGCCGACAGCACGCCGCAGCAGCGCCAGCGCCTGTTGAAAAAGATCGAGGGAGTGCGCAAGGACTTCAATGATTTGAAGTGCCTGAAGGCCGCACAAAAAAGCTGAGATCACTGCAAAACCCATGTGGGAGCGAGCACGTTCGCTCCCACATTTTTTTGTGCAAAGCCTCAGGCAATCTGCGCCTTGGAGGCCACCTCATCGAACGTCAGTTCATCCAGCGCATCTGCCTGATCATCCAGAACTTCACGCGGATGATCATTGCCGGGAATGCTGCTGTCGATCAGGCTCAACAGGCTGGAGCCACGTGGGGTCAGGCTGAAGTTATTGCCGGTGCTGCCCTCGTCTTCACCACGGGGCTGGATGTAACCGCGCAACAGCAGCAATTGCTCATAGTCGCAGGCGAGCGTTTTCAGGTGATCCAGATTCTCGATCGGCTCGCCCGCCGCCGCTTTCTCCGCCGCATAAACTTCTGCAACAGACCGTGGCGCAAAGCTTTGTCCCGCGCCGTTCTGCACTTCATGCAGCAGGCGTTCAATCAAATCCCAGTTGTAAGTCGTCATCCTGATTCAACCTCCGGTGCGCGTGATTTTTTGGCGCGTTCACAGGTTGTGACCGGAGCGCTGCGCCACCGTTCAGGATTATTCGGTGTCCCGACCGACCGGCGGTCTGTCGATTTCCCGGGTGGTTGAACGACTAGTCTGAGACAGACGGTTTCAACCCCCGCAGGAGAAATCATCATGAACGTTGAGAATCATCCGGTGGTGTCGCGCGAAGAATGGCTCGCCGCCCGCAAGCAGCATCTGGCCGATGAAAAGGCCTTTACCAAGGAACGCGACCGCCTCAGCGCCAAACGCCGCGCCCTGCCCTGGGTGAAGGTCGACAAGGATTACCGCTTCATGGGGCCGAACGGCGAATTGAAACTTGCCGATCTTTTCGGCAAACACAGCCAACTCGTCGTTTACCACTTCATGTTCGCCAAGGGCTGGGAGGAAGGCTGCCCGGGTTGTTCATTCCTCAGCGACCACATCGACGGCGCCAACCTGCACCTGGCCCATCACGACATTGCGCTGGTGGCGGTGTCCCACGCACCGTTCGCCGAATTCCAGGCTTTCAAGCGGCGGATGGGCTGGACATTCGACTGGGTGTCGTCGGTCGGTTGCGATTTCAACTACGACTTTGCCGTGTGCGCCCGTGCTGAAGATGTCGAAGCAGGCAAGGCTACGTACAACTACGAAAAGACCGACAGCGCCGAGGAAGAAATGCCCGGTCTCAGCGTGTTTTATCGCGCCGAAAACGGCGACATTTTCCACACCTACTCAACCTATGCCCGGGGCCTCGACCTGCTGGTCGGCGCCTACAACTACCTAGACCTCACGCCCAAGGGCCGGAACGAGGACGAGATCATGGAATGGGTGCGGCACCATGACCGCTATGACGGGGCAGCAAAATCCAGTTGCTGCCATGGAGACTGAGCCCCAAACACACTGAACTTTTCACGGTGGAAAGCCCTCAACCGGTTAACCCGCCTTAACCGGAACTGAGGCCTGCCCCCATGAAAACCCTGCTCAAGCTCACCCTCGCCGCCACGCTCGCCTGCGCCCTGCCCGTCTGGGCCTGTACGCCGGAAGAAGCCACCGCCAAACGCGAGCAACTGGCCAAGGAAGTCGCGAAGCTCACCGAGCAAAACCCGACCAAGGCCAAGGAGATCAACGCAGAGTTGCAGAAAATGGATCTGGGCACTGCCTCTGCCGATCTGCCGGACAAATGCCAGTTGATCGATCAGCGGTTGAAGGAACTGGGTTCGGCCGAGAAGAAAACCGAGGGATAACACCCGCTCAGACAACGGCAGGCTTTGGCCTCGATCAGGCTGGATCGATGCCAAAGCCTGCTTCCTTTTGTCCGGAAGTTTGCATTAGTGCATTTTGTTATTTGCACAAATGCATATTCACACCTAGGGTTACCCCGAGCCTGATCGGAACCGGCCATCGGAGATGGCAACCCTTGAACACCGATCGCTCGGCAATACCGTTATCCCGCAAACGCGGAACGTTTGTTTTCATTCATGGAGGATTGAAAAATGTTAACCACTGAAACAACGGCATTCACCGGCAACACCCTGCCCGAATGTCTGATCGGCCATCTGCTCGACCCGCAACTGGTCGAGGTCGAGGCGGCTGTACAACAACGCGCCCTGGCGGCCGCCAGCCTGAACTTCACGATGCAGCAACAGACCCAGACCAACTGGTGCTGGGCCGCCGCTTCCGCCTCGGTCGGCAATTATTACGGCACCGGGTCCTGGACCCAATGCGCCGTTGCCAGCGCCGCGCTGGACCGCAACTGCTGCAATCAACCGGGGCCGTGCAACGTGTACGGCTATCTGGACGTTGCGCTGAAGATCACCCGCAGTTTCAACGGCATGAATTCGGGCTCGCTGCAAATGTCGGCCATCCAGAACCAGATCAACATGGGCCGCCCGATCGGCCTGCGTTGCGCCTGGTACGGCGGCGGTGCGCACTTTCTGGCGATCTACGGCACCAACGGCAATTACGTGCTGGTCGCGGATTCGATCTACGGCTATTCGACCCGCGCGCTGAGTTCCTTCCCCGGTTCCTACAACGGCGGCGGCAACTGGACCCACACTTACTTCACGGCGAAAAACTAGGAGGGCGACATCATGCAACTGACTTATCCAAAGGCGCCCTCCAACGGCGTACAGACCTTGCGTCCGGCCCTGCAGGCCGCGTTGCAGACCCAGGGTTTCGGCGTCAATCGCCAGTTCGCCAATGCTGCGCCTGCCGGGATCAGCCTCAGCGAGGCCTATCGCGGCTACTCGCTCAGTCTGGACGACTTGAGCCAGGGCAAAGGCCTGAAAAACGCCCGAGTGGGCGACTGGCATTACCTGGTGTTTTCCGGCGGTGTGTCGATTGCCGATGCGCAATTGGCCGAAGTACGCGGTCACGTCGAGTTTGCCTCGTTGAACCACGGCAACCTGGCGAGCGCCACGGTCGATGCGCTGAAACTGGCAGAACAATCGCCGCAGCTGAAGGGCAAAACCGTTGAGCTGCGGATGCTGTTCGTATCGGCGCTGCACCTCGTGGCGATCTGGCTGCACGCGGCGGGCGAAGACGTGCTGATCCCGATCGAGCCAACGCCAAAAGAGCTGGCACTGACCGGGCTGTACAGCGAGGCCGCTCTGCTCGCACAGCTCAAACCGGCAGCCGATCAGGCCAAGCGGCGCTTTGATGCCGACACCACTGGCTTGCTGGGCAGTTGATAAACGCTGGCGATAAAAAAACCCGGACCATGTCCGGGTTTTTCTTTGCCTGCCTGAAACGACTTACTCAGCCGCCGGCGCTTCCGGCTTGCGGCGCTTGAGCGGAGCCATGCCGTCGCTGCTCACCAGAGAATCCGGCTTCGGACGGTTGGCGCTCTTGCGCTTGGTCGGGGTCTTGGCGGCGGTTTTCTTCTTGTCGCCCTTGGCGTCGGTCTTTTTCTTTTTCACGCCGACGGCTTTGCCCGAGGCCTTGACCTTTTTCGGCCCGCCGTAGGTGCCTTTGACTTCCTTGATGGTGCGGCGCTCGAAGCTCTGCTTCAGATAGCGCTCGATGCTCGACATCAGGTTCCAGTCGCCGTGGCAGATCAGCGAGATCGCCAGACCGTCGTTGCCGGCACGGCCGGTACGACCGATGCGGTGTACGTATTCGTCGCCGCTGCGTGGCATGTCGAAGTTGATCACCAGATCCAGGCCATCAACGTCCAGACCACGGGCCGCCACGTCGGTGGCCACCAGGATCTTCACGCCGCCCTGCTTCAGACGGTCGATCGCCAGCTTGCGATCCTTCTGGTCTTTCTCGCCGTGCAGCACGAACGCCTTGTATTCCTGGGCGACGAGGCGACCGTAGATGCGGTCGGCCATGGCCCGGGTGTTGGTGAAGACGATGGCCTTCTGGTAGGTCTCGTTGGCCAGCAGCCAGTTCACAATCTGTTCTTTGTGCTGGTTGTGGTCGGCGGTGATGATCTGCTGACGGGTGGTGTCGTTCAGCTGGCTGACCGCGTTGAGCTGCAAGTGCTCAGGGTTGTTCAGCACCTTGGCGATCATCTCGCGCAGGCCGGAACCGCCGGTGGTGGCGGAGAAAAGCATGGTCTGCTGACGGTTCGGGCATTCGTCGACCAGACGCTGCACGTCTTCGGCAAAACCCATGTCGAGCATGCGGTCGGCTTCGTCGAGCACCAGCACTTCGACTTCTTTCAGGTCGAGGTTGCCGGCGTTCAGTTGCTCGATCATCCGGCCCGGGGTGCCGATCAGGATGTCCGGCACCTTGCGCAGCATGGCGGCCTGGACCTTGAAGTCTTCACCGCCGGTGATCAGGCCGGACTTGATGAAAGTGAACTGCGAAAAGCGCTCGACTTCCTTCAGGGTCTGCTGGGCCAGCTCGCGGGTCGGCAGCAGGATCAGGGTCTTGATGCTGACGCGGATCTTGGCCGGGCCGATCAGGCGGTTGAGGATCGGCAGGACAAAAGCGGCGGTCTTGCCGCTACCGGTTTGCGCCGTCACCCGCAGGTCACGCCCCTGAAGCGCCAGCGGAATGGCCGCGGCTTGCACAGGCGTTGGCTCGACAAATTTCAGCTCGGCCACGGCTTTGAGCAGGCGTTCGTGCAGGGCGAATTGGGAAAACACGGGTGCTACCTCGAAGATATGCAAAAAATCAGCTGCATAGGTTACCGGTTTCGAGCGCTCAGGCCGAGTTTCTTTGTGAAATCCGCCGTAATCAGTGGCTTTTTTGTTGCTCGATTTGTCTCCAACGGTAATACACAGCGTCTTAAATGCTCTAATCGCCCGTCGCGTCTTACAGAAGAATCGTCTCGCTCATGGATTTCAAACAGCTCTGGCTCAACGCCCAAGACCTCTGGGGTGCCCTCGAACAGCACCCGCTCCTGCACGCCGGCCTGGCTTTGGTCCTGCTGCTGGTGATCGCGCTGGTCCTCGGACGAGTGGCGCGCTACCTGATCCTGCATGCCAGTCGCATGCTCGGTCGCCAACCCGCCCTGCACTGGATCAACGACTTTCGGCATAACAAGGTGTTTCAACGTCTGGCGCAGATGACGCCGTCGCTGGTGATCCAGTTCGGCCTGCATCTGGTGCCGGAACTGAGCAAGACCGCCACGGTGTTCCTCGGCAACGTCGCGCTGGCGTTCACCATTCTGTTCCTGCTGCTGTCGGTCAGCGCCCTGCTCAATGCGCTGCTGGACATCTACGCCCGCACCGAACACGCCCGCACCCGCTCGATCAAGGGGTATGTGCAACTGGCGAAAATGGTCCTGTACGTGTTCGGCGCGATCATCATCGTCGCCACGCTGATCGACCGTTCGCCGCTGTTGCTGCTGTCCGGTCTGGGTGCGATGTCGGCGGTGATCCTGTTGGTCTACAAGGACACCCTGCTGTCGTTCGTCGCCAGCGTGCAACTGACCAGCAACGACATGCTGCGGGTCGGCGACTGGATCGAAATGCCGCAGGTCGGCGCCGATGGCGACGTGGTCGACATCACCCTGCACACGGTCAAGGTGCAGAATTTCGACAAAACCATCGTCTCGATCCCGACCTGGCGCCTGATGTCCGAGTCGTTCAGAAACTGGCGCGGCATGCAGCAGTCCGGCGGGCGGCGGATCAAGCGCAGTCTGTTCATCGACGCCAGCGGTGTGCGGTTCATCCGCGACGATGAAGAAGAGAAACTCTCCCAGGTGCACCTGCTGACCGCCTACATGGGCCGCAAGAAAGCCGAGCTCAAGGCCTGGAACGAGGCACAGGGCAATGTCGCGGCGATGTCGGCCAACCGCCGGCGCATGACCAACATCGGCACTTTTCGCGCGTACGCACTGGCTTATCTGAAGAGTCACCCGGAGATTCAGCCGAACATGACCTGCATGGTCCGCCAGATGCAGACAACGGCCCAGGGCATTCCGCTGGAAATCTACTGCTTTACCACCACCACGGTGTGGGCCGATTACGAGCGGATCCAGGGGGATATTTTCGATTACCTGCTGGCAGTGTTGCCGGAGTTCGGGTTGAGCCTGTATCAGCAGCCGAGCGGTGGTGATCTACGCTCCGGGTTGTTGCCGGCAGTTCTTGGTGCGAGCCACATCCCCGACGCCGGGAAACACGTCATGTAATGACACAACACCTCCGGAAACGCTCGGCAAAATGCTTCGAGTGACCGGAGGTTTGGAGCCGGCCTGTTCAAAAGTGACCCAGCACCCACTTTTGAACAGCGGGCGTGTCATTTATGTCGCCATCGAAAACATACCGCGGTTCATAACTCTGATTGTTTCCCCGCACCCGGCCTCTCCAGACTTTCAATGGCAACCAGAACTGGGCCCCGCTCGGCAAAACCTGAGCGCCAATATCGATATATACGGTGTCAGCACTCGTCGGTAATCCGAACTGGATCGCTCCTGGAACGGCCAGAACGGCGTCTGCAAAATCCAGACAGGCACTCGCACAAAACGAATCGGTCACCAGCACGAGTTGACCCTTGAAAACTTTCTGCTTCAGGTCTTTCGAGCGATCTTGATCGAGCGAAGATGTCTCGGGCTGTCGCAACCAGTCGGTCTTCTCCTTCAGTGCTGCGTTCATGGACTTACGCAAGCCTGAAACAAAGGTATAGGCATCGCTGCCTTTTCCGTAATTACGTTCAGTACTGGCCATAGCGTTATCAAGCGTTGAAAGCGCAAGAGGAGAAACCCTCCACATGGCATACGAACGAGAGGATCGGTCCAGACTTTCTACAAACTTTTCACCCAACAACGCAGACAGAATCCTCGCTCCGACCAGACTGTTACCGCCACGATTACCGCGAGTATCGAGTACAACCAGGCTGGCATCATCGATACTTTCGAGAACATCGAGCATCTTCTCGAGGGACGCATTTTCGGATGCCGAAGGTGCGAAATTCGAAGCATGAACCCAATAACGTCCGTTGCCGAGGTTCAGGACCGTCTGAGGTGGTTGAGGTTGATACAGAAAATCCGCTAACTGCCCGCCATCCTCCTGCCATAACAGATCGTAGTTTTGCTTTACTCCACTCGACAGAACAACCTGGCATTTGCCCGCCCGTTTTCTGGCCAGTACTGGATAGTCCGCATCATCAACAGTCAAATGCTTCGCAAGGTGATTCCAGGTGGATTGCAAATCCAGTCGGCGATCTATGTAGGGTGATATCTCATTGCTCACTATCTCGCGAACTGTTTTACCGTCACATGAAATGACGCTGGAACCGATTGGCGGCAAAGGTACCGGCCAGCCCTTCGCAACACGGCTGACAACAAATTCCTCCCCTCTCTTGTCCAGAATGAAACCGGCCCACGAAGAACTGCCTTTTTCGGATTGATAAATGCCTACATGGCCATCCTTGAACCCTGAAATATAGAAACCCAGAACAGCTTGGGCATCTCTCCTGGAACCGACCAGCAGGGACAATTGCCTTGCCTCCAGATAGCCCCGTTCGACCCAGTCAGTGAAGTCTTTATTCTCTTTGTCTATGGCCCCCGGATGGGAGCTGACTATCAGTTGATGAACCGCAGCAAGGTCTTTGACAGCCAGGTCTGCAAACCCGGCCTTGCGAGTATCCTCAGCCAATACAGAACCGGCAGCAGCGATACTCATCAGAACAATGGCCAAAACTTTATTATAAAAATTCAAATCGAAATGATTAATCATGCAAAAACACCAAACCAAAGAAAATCAAGATCACATGGATATATTCTGGTCATTGCGTACAAGTACGCCAACGCTCGCAGCCAATCGAATTCTCGCGGCTCTCCATCGTGCCAGCGACTGTACATACTGCTGGTTTGCATTGGCGAGTGCAGTCTGAGCGTTCAAAAGCTCGATGATTGAACCTACCCCGGCCCTGTATCGCCCCTTGGCCACTCCCGAAGACTCCTCGGCCGAACGCACCAGGCTTTTGGCTATGTTGATACTCTCGTTCTCGGTTTTTAGATCCGAGTAATTCACCCATATGGCATTGGTAACGCTCAGCTCAGCCTGTCTTAGCAGAGCCTCTTGAAGCTGTATGTTTTCGTACGCTTCGGAAACTCTTGAACTGTTTCGAAACCCTTCAAATAACGGAAATGTCAGTTTTAGCCCAACTTCCATCGCGTTGTAGTCCTTGGAGTTCTCCTGATTGTAACGTTTCTCGGAATAAGAACTTACAAAAGACAGACTGGGCTTCCCTTCGGAGATGACCGTTTGCAGATGAAACCTACTGGCCTCAAGCTGGGCTCTGGCAGAAAGAACGGATGGATGCTGCGCTACCGCCTTCTGAATCAATAATTCCAGAGACTTGTTCAAGTCATCAGAAAAGACAGACTCATCAAGCTTGTCGATCGCTATTTTCGCTCCCGGATCCACACCTAATGTATAGGTTAATTGCGCCACTGCCTTTTGGTAGTTTCCTTGTGCTCTGACGCGATCAAGGATGGCTTCGGAGTGAGCCGTTTGAGCCTGCAACAAATCGGCTCGTGCGCCCACTCCCGCAATGTATTTGGCCTGCGCAGCCAGAAAGCTTTCTTTGGCCGCCGATTCATTATCAAGACTTGAGGCAATCACACCTTTCGCCGCAGCAACGGCAAAATAGTCTCTGGAAACATCGGACACCAGAGACAACGATTCTGAATCCTGAGCCAGGACTGCCGACAGTAATAGACTATTGTTCTCCTCAACACTGCCGCGCCGTCCACCAAAATCCAGCAGAAGCCACGACAGATTCAACGAAGAGCCCCATGAAGACTGTTCATTTGAAGCGGCCACTTCCTTGAGTGCGTCACTGTTCAAGTAAAGGTTTGGCAGATAGGCAGACCTGGCCGCGGCTACCTTGTACTTCTGGATTTCTATATTGGCCCTCGCCTTGGACAAACCTGGATTAGCACAAAGCGCGAGCTCCAATGCCTCATCAATACTCAGAGATTCATCCCATGCACAACCAGAAGAGAAATTTCCCCTCGATTGCCCGAAACTCCCGCTTCGCGTTTTTGATGTGTCGAGATAAGCCAGCCCTGCGGGCCGGGAAACGTCAGACATCGACTCCGCGCGAGAAAGCAAAGGCATCAGAACAAGTACTGCCAATAACGCAGGCGATAAGCACTTGTACATATCAAGACCGCCTCATCTGAATCACACGGTCGGCTGCTGCAATGGTATCAGGTCGATGTGCAACGATAATCCGTGTCATATTCAAACCAGCCACAGCACTGTTTACTTCTTTTTCCTTCTCCAGATCGAGGTGACTCGTCGCCTCATCGAGTAAAAGAATTCTAGGACGTTTATACAAGGCACGGGCCAGAAGAATTCTTTGTTTCTGACCGCCGGAAAGAACACTTCCCATGTCGCCAATCGATGTATTGTAGCCCATCGACATTAACCGTATGTCCTCATCGATAGCGGCCATCTTCGCACACGTCTCTATCCACTCCTGATCAGGTTGATGATCAAAAAAGCAAATGTTATCGGCAATCGATCCAGAGAACAGATCATCATCCTGGAGAACAGTACCGATCATACCTCGTAAATTCTCGACCCCCACCTTGTTAATATCCAGACCGCCGACCAGAACTTCTCCAGAAGTCGCCTTGAAAATACCAAGCAACAAATTCAGCAAGGTCGTTTTGCCACAACCAGAAGGCCCGGTAATGGCTACAAATTCACCTGGAAGCACTTTGAAATTTACATCCGACAGAACTTCCTTTTCATGATCACCATACTTGTAACTGAGCCCAGACACTTCGATACTTGGCTCGACAGCTTTACCGCAAGACCCGGCCTCTTCAACCATGAGTTCTGGCTTCGTCAACACTATATCTGCAAGCCGCTCACCTTGAACCTGAAGCATCTTTACTTCGAAACCCTTATTGATCAGCGCGGTGAGTCTCAAATTGAAAATTGACTTATAGGCTATGAACGCCATCAAAAAACCGATAGAAAACTTCCCATCAATTACCATACTGACACCATAGTAGATGATCAATATGTTCTCTATACCCGTAATTACACCTATTGCGCCATGATATAAAATATGAATCTGCTGCGCTTTCAAGTCCAGATTAACCTGGCTTACAAGCATCGATAGCCAGGACGCCCTTCTATCTTCCTGACGTTGGAATAATTTTATTGCACGAATACCCCTCGCTGTTTCCAGAAAATGGGTTTCCTGCCGCGCGGAATGTATGATTTGCTCTTCTGTTGCCGTCTTCAAAGGCACAAACCATAAAAAACGTATTGCCAGATACAACCCAAGAGCCGTAACGGAAATCGATGCAAGGAATGCACTGTAGTAAAACATCATGCAGACAATCGCGACCGACATGACACCGTCGAGCAGCGCTTCCAACAGCGATGTAGTGAGCGTTCTCTGAACCTGATCAATAGAAGAGAATCTCGAGGTTATATCGCCGAGACTCCGCTTCTCGAAGTACTCGATCGGCAAACTTATAAGATGCTTAAATATATTGGCCTTGAGCTGTATATTCAAATGCGTACCAAAATACAACAGCATTCGAGCTCTTATGAGCTTCATGAACTCCTGGGCCAACATAAGCCCACCAAAAGCCAGCGCAAGCATGACTAGCAGATCGACATCAAACGCCGGCAAGACATTATCCAGCGTCAGTTGCAAAAACAAAGGGGACATGAGTGACATTAATTCTAATGCTGATGCTACCGCCAGAACCTTTGCCGCTGATCGATAGGCTCCACGAACATTACCGATGACCGATGTTATTCCAACACGTGGCGGTTTTTCCTTTAATTCGAAGCCTGGGTTCGGCCACAGCTCAAGGGCGATACCAGTGAAAAATTTTGAAACTTCTTCGTATGCAACCGTCCGCTTTCCAAGCGCAGGGTCATGGATGACAAATCCCGTCTTGTTGACCTCTACCAACACCACGAAGTGGTCAAAATTCCAATGGAGTACACAGGGTAACTTGAGACTGCTCAAACCGGCCATTTCCAGCTTCACCGGACGGCTATTAAGATTCATCGCATTTGAGATCTTTACGAGCCCACGCAAAGTCAATCCTTGCTGGGAAACCGAAAATCGCTGACGAATCTCTCTTAAATCCGTGTGATATCCAAAATGACTCGCAATCATCGCGACGCACACCAACCCGCACTCCGAACGCTCGGACTGATGAATGACAGGCGTACTGTTTTCGGAATGAAAATTGATTTTTCCAAGCAACTCTTTCATTGTCACTTCCAGTTATATCTTGCCCGTTATCGAATAGATCGGTTCAATAATCCACTCGTATAACTTTCGCTTGTCCAGCATGACATCCGCGTCCAGCAGCATTCCCGCTCGCAAAGGCGTGACGTCGCCGTAGGCTTTTACATACTGACGTTCAAGTTCAACCGTCACTCTGTACATTGGTTCTTTGCTGGATTCAGGATTCGCTATTGGCGGCAACTCAGTAGGAAGAAGAGGAGCCTCCGATATCTCCAGAACCGATCCTTTGGCCTGTCCGAACTTCTGATAAGGAAAGGATTGGTATCTCACACCCACCACCGCACCTTTGCGGATAAATCCGATTGCACGACTTGGAACAAACAAATGAGCCTGAAACTTTGATCCACTTGGCACAATGGCTGCGAGTGCCTCGTCAACCTTTGCCGTCTGACCAACGTTTCCTCTTATCGCTGTGACAATGCCATCACTTGGAGCGGAAACAACGGTTTCATATTTCGCTTCATTCTCGACTACTTCCTGATCGATAACCTGCAAGCTGCGTACGAGTTCCTCTTTGACATTCGATTGCGTCAGCGGCGTGCTTGAGATATTACGTACAACGGTCGCATATTTATAATCGACATCTGCACGACTCCGCTCCAGGTCCTTCAGGCGAATTTTCTGCTCAAGCAACTCTTCCTGTTTCTGATCAAGTTGTTCTGGAGCAATATACCCTTGCTCCATCAACCCTTTGTAGCGTTTCACCGAGCCTTCCGACAACGCCATCTTTCGGACAGCGAGCGATATCTGCTGATCAAGATTATCTCTTTCACGCGTCAGCGTAGCGGCATTATTACGTAACGCTTCCATCTCTAGTTCATGAATATGCTCTGTCGTCCTTATTGCAGACGCCAAACTACTTCGTTTGTCTTGAAGAGCAGCATTGATGGTTTCCTGTATGGCCAGTTTCTTTTGGCTCTTCCTGTCACTGGACAAAACAAAAAGTGTGTCACCGGCCTTGACTGTCTGCCCTTCACTGACAGATCTGGTCTTGATCAAGCCGCTTTGGACCGCATATATCTGGGTAACACCACTCTCTGGAATAAGCTCTCCATGCGCTGTCACACGCTTCGTGTAATGCCCACCGAACAGAAATGCAATTGTTATCAGGGTAAATACAATAGCAAAAATGGATATCAGCGTATGATTGATCGGGCTCGCAAGTATAATTTCTCCGTAGATTTCATTTTTGCTCGCCTTGGCAACCAGTGCCTCTTTCCTGAACATAATATTACTCATGAAAATTTACGCACTGGCAAGATACAGAACATCATGAAAAATCAATGAGCTTACAATTTTGTTCAGAGGCGCTGGTGGTACACGAAGTTGCACCGACAACTCTTCAATGGACAGGCCGCTCTGCGTTGAAAGCAACTTGATCACTTTCCACTCAATACTATTGATCGGAATTTTTACTCCATTGACCACGCAGCTTTCATCACTAACAGCAGCGTAATGACTGCTCAAGTTTAATTTCGAACTCGCAGACAGATTATCACCCTGCCCAAACACATTCGTATTTATGTCAAATCTCGTATTCGTTCTGCTTGAGGAAATAATTGTCTGCTTGAACAGACTGAGATTCTCTTCACTCATGACTTCCTGTCTGACTTTTTCAAACGCCAGCTCGAGATCATTAGAGTCGTTTTCCGAAAAGCCAATTCTTTTTCGGCATTCAAGATGCTTTTCGAGAAACTTGTTACATACCCATTCGACATAGGTGCTGATATGCGTAGTGTGCACCCCTACCGCCACATGAAAAGTCGGCTCCCCCAGGGCTATTGCACTATGCCACCAGCCACGAGGGACATATAGAAGGTCACCCGCCTCCAGAACCGTATCCAGGACAGGTATTTCAGAGCACTCGCTCTTGAATTCCCTGCTGGTTTGTCCTGGCATCGGAAGTTCGAACGTAGGTGGGTAGATCCTCCACCTTTTCCGCCCTACCAACTGAATGGCAAAAACATCATGGCAGTCCCAGTGATTTCCAAAGGCTGCCTGCGGATTGAACGCCAGGTAGCCGTTGCCCAGCGTTTCCTGATTCACCACGCCGGAAATTTCCTTACAGAGGCCATCTATGTAATGAGAGCTTTTGTGCACTCTATTTAGAATCAGCGTTGCCCCTTCCTGCATCAGTTTGTAGAATTTAGGCTTGATGATCGTCTTGCGTGGCTTTCCTACTTCGTTATAAGTAAAAACGTACTCGCTCTCCGGTATAAACGTACCATTATGGAGATTGACATCGGGGGCTTCCGGCTCGATCGCTCCAAGAATATTATCTATATCGGCGAGCGTGAAGACGTCGGTTTTAACCGCGCCCCGACGAAGGTAAAAGTTTTTTTCCTGAATATTATTCAAGAAATACTCATTCGACACTCCAAGATCAATAAGCATTCAAATCTCTCGACTGCGGCAGGATGACAATTACAGGTTAGCTGGCACTTACAACAGGAATCAGGTTTGGTAATTTCGGCAAACCAACTGCTGGACAACTTAGTATTTTCTTGTCATCCGAGTATCCCCTCATCCATAGATTCATCCGTTCCGAATCCAGCTCGACAGTTCCGTTCTCATTTATTTTCCCGACGGAGTTTCTGTCATCTGAAAGCATCACAGTACATTTCTGTATCGTTCCATCTGCACGTATCGCGAGAGAGTTGGGACGCGACGCATAACAAACGTAAATACCGTTATCAGACTTACTGACGGTTTTGTCATTCAACAGCTCATTCAGCTCTGCAATCGTTGTGAGTCTTTCGCTTTTTGACAGCAAAACTCCTGACGTATCGTTCGGACCGCCCAGGTTTTCAATGGTCTTCAGAAATACCTTGAATCTCGAATCAGACAAGAATGTCTGCTTTATTTCTTCAGCCAGTCGTTTTACAGACGAGACGTTTTCTTTGGTGAGATGAACCCTGAGAGTAACGTTGAAATCCAGGGCTGAATCTTTCAATGACAAGAGGTTTGACCATATCCTGGTAAACGTGCCAGCGCCTGAGGCAAGCTTTCTGGTCTTGTCGTGGCCCGCCTCAAATCCGTCCAGCGAGATCTGATAGTTCCGCTGATTCAAGCCACACAGTTTTTCTGCCAGATCGAGTGTCAGGAGATATCCGTTGGTGGTCAGAGCCCCGCTGAAATTCACACCGGCCTGATCACAAGCTTTTTTTGCGAATTCACTTAATCCGAGAACCAGATCTTTCGCTGCAAGCGGCTCGCCACCAAACCACTGGAGATGGAGATTATCCAGCTTTGGCAACCGCCTGCCGATGAGATTCCTTATTCCTTCCTGAGTCTTTTCATCCATTCGCCCTATCAGAAAATCCTCATAACAGTAGGTGCACCTAAAGTTACACTGCTCGGTAGGATAAAGAATGAGCTCCAGGCTTTTCGGATTGAGTGTTGCCAGAATATTTTTATCTAGATCCATCTAACTTACTCATCATTCTATTTATGTGAGTGGAGTACCAGACTGGTACTCCACGTTTATCACATCAATCAACCATCCTGGTCATCACCGCAACTCGAGTTAACAGGTGGCGAACCGCAACCACCGTTCACCGGAGTATCTCCGCACTTGGCATTGACCGAACCACCGTTACAGCCAATGTTGACTTCCCAGCCACCGGCAACGGCATCCAGTACTTCCAAGTCTGTAATTTCATACGATCCATACTCGTCAAACTCGACGAGTTCAGTACCACTGGCTTTATTTTCCACGGCTATTCCTTGCTTTCTTAATGTTGCGGGCACGCTTAAATTTGACTAAACACGCCCATTTATTCGTGAAAACAGTTTCACGAAAACTTAGATAGAGGTAAATTTCGCGCACAGGCATGCCGACTCACAGCGTGTCACTGGAATCGATATGCGTGTGTTAGTTAAATGTTTGGAGAGGAAGTCATAGCCAATCCCTAGCTAATAGAAGTACCGTTCAAAGACGGCTGGTCCGAGGCGCGGGATCATAATTGCGTTACAAGCCGAACGCAATACCAGCCGATAGTAATTATTACTATTTTTTTCAATAACTAGGCACCCATCTCGCGCACCATAAAAAAGACCTAGCAAAGGCTTCTGACCTTTAGCAAGTGCATTCTTTGCAAAATCAAAAAACTTACACTTTACTTTACACTTTCACTTACTAATCGATAACTAACGGATCCGCTCTTTTAACCTTGCGGGCTATTCGGGCGTCCCATGGCTGTTATGTCACCTGAACCTTGTAGCTTCGATTGCAATTGGCCGCTGGCCATCACCGTGACGTCGCCCGATCCCTTTGAAAGGATCGAAACCTTGTCCGCCGACATTTGTGTCGTGTTTACATCACCCGACCCATGAGTCTGAATCGACAACTCCTTGACCTTGCCATCAGCCGAAATATCTCCGGCACCATAGATGTTCAAAGCAAGCCGCTCCTGATCCACGCCCATCACTTTTACATCACCACTGCTCTTGACCATGATGTCAGGGACTTTCCTGACTCCGATCCTGACCAACGCACAAGGAAGAGTCTTGCTTTCTGTTCGTACATTGATGACCAGAGACCTCTCGGTCGAATCCGTCGATAACGGAGTGCTCCCACACTTGAGTTTGAGCGGCGAACTCAATTCGTGGCTGAGTATCAGGTCGCCCTCCGCGAAGTCCGCTTTTATCGAGTCGATGAACGCCTGACTTTCGCCCACGATCTCGAAAACAGGATGTTCAGATTTGAAGACTTCGACATCCACAATGGTGGCTACGGTCAAGGACGTTGCGCCCTGCAACAGGCGGGCATCCAGGATTCTGGAATGGCTCGCTGCAGGCCTTTTTTTTGTAATTGCCGACGCCGGCGCTCCATTTTCAGCAACCGACTGCTCCTTTTCGAATGAAGCCGTCGAATTTGCCTTGGCTGAATCGCTTTTGTCTTGATGTTTCATTCCCATATGGCCTAGTTCCAGCAGGCAGCCCAACAGGAAGACAGCCAAAACCACTTTGCGGTGCGCAGATCTCACACAAGTCATCCTTTAGTTCCGTGCTCATCTATAGCCGCAGGGTCGCCATAGTCGCCTCGATTACGAATGGCGGCGACGATAGCGGCTTTTACTTCAGACTACGAATCCTCAAACGACAGTAGACCCTGTGGGAGTGGCTCCCACAGGGTCTACTGTCTTCAGTTTCGAAATGTCGAGTTACTTGACCTGCCGTTGCGGCGCCTTGTGCACCATGGTGTAAGCGTAATCAACCCCCATGCCGTACGCGCCGCTGTGTTCCAGCACCAGATCCATCACTGCCTGATAAGTGTCTTTGTGCGCCCAGTCACGCTGGTACTCAAGCAGCACTTGCTGCCAGGTCACCGGTACTGCGCCGGCCTGAATCATCCGTTGCACCGACATGTCGTGGGCTTCTTTGGTGGTGCCGCCGGACGCGTCGGTGACGATGTACACCTCGTAGCCTTCGGCCAGGGCTTCCAGGGCCGGGAAGGTCAGGCAGACCTCGGTCCACAGCGCGGCGATGATCAGTTTCTTGCGCCCGGTGGCCTTCACCGCGTCAACCAGCGCCTTGTCTTCCCAGGAGTTCATCGAGGTGCGCTCGATCGGCTTCTGCTCAGGGTGTACCGCCAGCAGTTCCGGCCAGATGTAGCCGCTGAAGCTTTCGGTTTCGACCGAGGTGTAGATGGTCGGCACGTTGAAGATCTTGGCAGCCTTGGCCAGGCCGACGGTGTTGTTCTTCAGGGTCTGACGGTCGATCGACTGTACGCCGAAAGCCATTTGCGGCTGGTGGTCGATCAGGATCAGGGCGGAGTTGATTGGGTTCAGCAGTTCACGGATAGACATGGCGCGTTCCTTTTGATGTCGTTTCAGAGTTTCGATTGGGTAATGGGTGAGTCGAGTGGCGTGCCGTCTGCGGCGTTGTTGTCTCGGCTTGGATGTCACTTTAGGGGCTAGCCGATAAAGGGACAATTCCCTAAAATCGAGAATCATTGATTCTAAAAAAGGGACAATCATGGATCGCATCGAATGCATGCGCGCCTTCGTGGTGACGGTCGGCGAGAACGGCTTTGCAGCCGCCGCCCGGGCCATGGACGTGCCCCGCTCGAAAGTCAGCAAACAGATTCAGGCGCTGGAAGAAGCCATCGGCGTGCAGCTGCTGCAACGCACCACCCGCAGCCTGCACCTGACCGAGGCTGGTGCCGAGTATTTCGAAGCGGCGCGGGAAGTGATTGCGGCACTGGACGAGGCCGAGCAGCGAGCGCGGGACGGGGTGGGCGAATTGCGCGGGGTGTTGCGGGTCAACGCGCCGATGTCGTTCGGCCTGCGGCGCTTGGGCAAGCTGATTCCGCTTTTCCACGAACAGCACCCGAACATCGAGCTGCAACTGGTGCTCAGCGACCAGCAGGTCGATCCGGTGCGCGGCGGATTCGACGTGACGATCCGTATCGCCAGCCTGCCCGACTCGACCATGATCGCCCGGCAACTGGCGCCGGCCCCACGAATCATGGTCGCCTCCCCTGCTTACCTCGAACGCGCGGGCACGCCGCAGACCCCGCAGGATCTGCGCTCACATCAATGCTTGAACTACGGCTATCTGCAGAGTGGGGTCAGCCTGCAACTGTGCAACGGCAAGGAAACCCAGCGCGTCAACGTGACCGGGCCGTTGCACGCCAACAACGGCGACCTGCTGGCGCAAGCGGCCGAGGCCGGGATGGGCATTGCGCTGCTGCCGGACTTCATCGTCGAAGAGGCGTTGGCGGCCGGGCGACTGGTACCGGTGCTGTGCGAATGGCAAGCCCCGGCGATCACCATCAACGCGGTGTATTCATCAGCGCGGCGGGTGCCGCAAAAGACTCGGGCGTTTATCGAGTTTCTGGTGGGGCAAATGGCGCCGGAGTAGTGCCGGCTGCCGGGGCAAACTCCAATGGATTCCTGAACATGACATACACAGGCTCCAGGCCCGAATCGGCAGGGAACACCACGACATAGTCATCGAAGACCACGGTTGAGGGCTCGGTGAACGTTTCCAGCAACGGCACCGCTGCCGAGCGCAGGAACCCCAGGCGATGATCGGCGAACGTTGTCCGTGTTTGGGAACTTTCATGTCCACCCGCAGGAGCCCAGATCACAGTCAGCGGTGCAGTTCCTTCGGCCGTGAACGAGTAAGTTTGTGTGTTCTCACTCCAGACGGCCGGGCGAACTCTGACACCCGATGACGAGTCGCCCGTACTCACCGGTGAAAGGGCCACCTGGTGCAAGGTTTCGATTTCCCTGATGCCCTGGGACAAGGTTCCGGGCGGTACGGAACAGGTGCCGCTGCTCATTCTGAACGGGACATCGACCGCACCCTGCGTTTGCGCAAGGTATTGCCAATCCAGACCTTCAATCGGGAGAAGGTCCGCCAGCGGAACGCACACCCCAAACCGGCCCACCTCCGCGCGACTGCGAAACTCGAACTGCAGCACAGCGGCATACTGCCCTTGATGCGTCGGAGCACTGGAGGTGATCTGCCAGGTGAACTCCGCCACCGCCGAACGAATCGCCTTCTGCAGATCGACGCGATGGTTTTCCAACGGTGGCGACAGTGCGCCTTCAACGATGATGGCCGGACGCGCATCGGCGAAAACCAGAGGGGAAAACATCTGAGCCCCGACCTGCGCGGGCCCGAGTTGCTGCTGATTGCGCAGCCCTACAAGTTGAGTCTGTGCCGTAGACAACAGCGCTTCGGCCTCCATTTGAAGTTGCCTGAGACGCGAATTGAGGTGATTCAACTTCGCCACATAACCGTCGTAAATGGCACCGATCTGCTGCGCAAGGCTTTGCCATTGCCCTCGCTCCACGCCTGCGTACGTGACTTCGCGCTGCGCGTTGTCTCTTTTGAGTTGCACGTTCAACTGCCAGAATCGAAAGCGTTGCATGGCAAGGCGTGAATCAAATTCGCTACCTTCCAGCGCACGAATATCCAGCTCTCGTTGGGCAAGGAGCGCTTGCGTACTCAGTTGCTGGCGCAAATGGCTGATGCGCAGTTGCAGATCCGCGAGTGCCACCTGGGCGGCGCGCTCGGAAACGTCCAGATCGGCAATGAGTTTTTGTACCTCGGCCTGAGTCTGGGCAATGCGTTGTCGGGTGATCTGCGCCCAGTCCATCGGCGCCGGCGGCCATTGCGCAGGCGCAACCGCCGGGGACGCGGCCTGTCCCTTGAACGCAACCCGGCCCTGTTTCCGGTGCCAGTCTTTGACGTAATAAACGACCGAGCCACTGGAGTTCGGATTCGGATCATCCTCGGGGTGATAGAACAACAGATCCGCTCCTTTGGGATGACCTGAAATCCGGTCAAAATGATTGATCAATCGGTCGTGATCCGCTTTGGGCATATCGACGGCCCAGATCCGCTCGACCAGCGCCTGGAACTCCGGCTCGGTGTAATCGCCGAGGGTTGATTTGAGTTTCATGGTTTTTAACTTCCTTGTAGGTACGCATGACACCGGAGGGCATTCAAGCGAATGCCCTCCATCCTTGGTCACTTGCTTCAAAGTTACTCAGGTTTGAAGCCAGGTTTGTTATTGAGGGCGCGCCACTCTTTCACTTCTTTCAGGATGCCTTCGGGGCTGTCTTCACGTCCTTCCTTGGGGTAGAAGATGACGTCTGAGCGGTCGGGGTGTTCGGTGATTAGCTCGAAATGATCGACTAGTCTGTCCAGATGGACCTCTAACGCCGCCCCCTCTAACTCACTGGGAAAGTGCACGAATCCTTGTAGAAAAGATAAAAACTCGGCTTCGGTGTAGTGCTCAAATTTATCTTTAAATTTCATTTCCTTTTCTCTCCTGGTGCAGTTGTATGTGTCGCCGTGGTGTCATCACAAAAATATTGTCGATCCCATAAACTTCACCTCCGCTTATAACTTCCACATCATGATGAAGTTCAAACGTCTTTCTTCCTCCTCTCTGATCTGCAACCGGTGGGAAAGGAGCAATGCCGGCCTGCATTCGCCTTAAATTGTGATCAGAAAACTGAAAGCTGAGATCTGAATCAGCAGCCACAGCCCTCCAAAACGCCTCCCTGAACCGATGAAAATTGGCAAATTCCTTCCCTCTCAACTGATCGGCAATCTGCACAGGAATTGACGCCCCTACAGTTCTCGCCGCCTCCCCCAACCAAACTCCCGTAACCGCCTTTCCGAATCCCGTCGCAACCCCCGGATCATCCCTTCGATCCAGAAACAGAACATCCGGAGCAGGCAGCTCCATATCCCCCGGAAACCCCGGAATACTCGCACCCGCCTGCCCTTCATCGACAGCCGGAAACGTCTCGTTTGCCGGTAGGATCGGGATGAGCGGGTTGCCGGGATAAGCCGTGGGGGTCGAGGGGGAAATCGGTGTGGTGGTCGGCCCGAGGTGTTCGCTGCCCGGCGGCACCAACGGGGTCCAGGTTCCAATGCCCACTGGAGGAATCGGCCAAGGCTGGACGGCAGGTAGAACGCCACGTCGTCCGTGGGCACTTTGCGGCGCAACGATGCTGACCCGGTCGAGATTGAACGGGTTCGCGCCGACTGATGCATCATCCTGAAAGCGCAGTTCGAACTCGCGGCGTTCGCCCACCCAGGTACTTTTCGGCGCATAAGGAGCGAAGCCTTGCTCGACGCGTTTTTTGTTGACCTCATCGAACTGGCTGGTGAGTGCAGATTGCTCACCCAATGTCCGCCACAGCGCGTCGCCAAATGCGCCGAAAGACTGAATCTCACGCCCGCGCAACTGGTCGCCGATCTGACTGGGAATCGTCGCACCGACGATGCGACTGGCCGTGTTCCACCAGTCAGCCGTCGCGGGTTGCCCCTTGCCGGTTACGACGCCCGCGCCCAACGGTGGCAGGTTGAAGGACAGGTACATCGGCGCCGAACCCGGCACGCAGATGATGCAGTCCTGAATGCGCAGGTCGACGCCCTTCGGCAAGTCCTGAACAACCGGTGGCAGCAGCGCTATCCGGCCCTGACTCGGAACCTCTTTGGTGATGCTCGCATCGGGCGTGAACTGCAGGTGTCGGGCCGGTGAACCGGGGACTTCTGCGGTGTAGTTGCCCGTCAGCGGATCAAGCACCGCGTTGATGACCGGCACACTGGCGCTGATCTCATTGCCGGTGGTGACCGCAATGACGGCGGTGCCTTGCGCTACGGCCTCAGGCTTGAGCCGATAAGGCATGTCCACCGATCCGCCGGAATCGGCAATTGTGCGCAGCGCTTGCTCATCAGAAAGCCCCAGCGCCTGGGCAGGTACGGCGACGGACTGAAACAATCGTCGTCGCTGCTCCGGCGTCAGTTCTCCATTGCCCAGCGTTGGCGAATACACCAACCCGCCGATCAACACCGTGGACGGATGGGGAACCAACTTGGCGAGGGGAAGGTGTTTGACCGCTTGCCGTACACCTGCCTCGATGAATGCACCCGCTTGCTGGGCGACGAGTGCTCCGGAACGCGTCAACACCATCGCGCCGTGCGTCATCGACGACAGCGGAACGGTCAGCGTATTGGCTTGCCGGGTTCGACTTACCCGCGCATCTTCATCAGCCTGCTGCTTGAATCGAACCCGTGCTTCACGCTGCGCAGCGTATTGACGCTGAGCCTCCCAAACCGCGTCCCTGGCACGCCAGACCACGGTCTGCTCCGCGTGATGTCTGGCCACTGCTGCGGATTTTTCCCGCAGGGCGTGAATCTGCGAGCTAAGTAATCGCGCTTCATGGGCGGCGGTGTAAGCGCTCTCCCAGATCCGGTGCCCATCGTCGTGCGCTTCGCCGAACTGGCCAAGTCGTGTCACATAATCTTGGGAGGTGCGCGTCAGCGGATCATGGCCATCGAAGGATGAGGCCACCGCCATGTTCGCATTGAGGTCTGCGGATTTGCGGGCGATCAGCCCGTCGATTTCGCTTTTCTGCTTGCTGATCTGGTAGAGCTGCCAGCGCTCGCTGTGATTGGGGTCGGATAACGTGCTCGCCGCCCGAATTTCCTGCTCCAGTGCAGGTGCGAACTGCCCGGCCCTTTCGGCAAAGCGACGATCGACCTCGGCCCTGATGGCGTCATATCGCTGAACCAGCCCCGCCAAAAACTGCCTGTGCGCCAGTTGGCGGGCCTGCTCCTGAGCCTGTGCGGCGGCGGCCTGTGCCTGGTTTGCAGCTTCCTGTGCCTGAGCCGCCGCTTGGGCTTGCTCTTGCTGTTGTTTTTGCCGGTGCGCCGCCTTGGCCCGCGCCCGAGCCTTTTGTTTGCTCTTGCTGACCTTGCCGAAGCCGCCCGAAACCCCGCCACCGCCACCAAAACCACCGCCCGATCCGCCACCCGAAGCGGGCGGCCCGGTTCGGATGACGACGCTTCCCGACGTTCCATCGTTGAAATTGTTCTGTGCCATACAGTCACTCCTTGTCTGTAGGGCACAGCGTGTCGATCAAGCGGTAGTCAGGTGCGGTACATAGCTATCGCGGTGGAAATAAGGGGTTGATTGACGTTTCAGCCAATGGCCAACGGCTTGCGAATCCCCAACCGGCTGATCCACACCGCCGCCAGAATCACGCTGCCACCGAGGAACAACCGCCCGAGCTCTTCATGCTGATTCCAGATCAGCAGGTTCAGCAGCAAGCCCACCGGCACGTGCAGGTTATTCATCACCGCCAGGGTGCCGCCGTTGACCAGGCACGCGCCCTTGTTCCACCAGTACAGACCGAGCGCGGTGGAGACCAGACCAAGGAACACCAGCACGCCCCATTGCAAAGGGGCTTCGGGCAAGAAGTTGGATTTGCCGAACAACAGGAACGCCGGCAACGCCACCGCCAGTGCGCCGAGGTAGAAGAAACCGAAACGTCGGTAGTGCGGCAGATCGCTCGGGTGCTTCGCCACCAGATGTTTGTAGAGCACCTGCCCGGCGGCGTAGGTGAAGTTGGCCAGTTGCAGCAGCAAAAAGCCCATGAAGAAGTCCGGGTTGATCCGGTCATAGCGAATCACCGCCGCGCCTGCGACCGCCACCAATGCGGCGATCAGCGCCCACGGGTTGAAGCGTCGGTTGAGCGCGTCTTCGATCAACGTCACATGCAATGGCGTGAGGATGGTGAACAGCAACACTTCCGGCACCGTCAGCACACGGAAGCTCAGATACAGGCAGACGTAAGTCACGCCGAACTGCAACGCGCCGATCAGCAGCATGCCGCGCATGAACGCCGGCTCCACAGAGCGCCAGCGGGTCAGCGGAATGAACACCAGCCCGGCCAGCACCACCCGCACCAGCACCGCGAAGTAGCTGTCGACATGACCGGCCAGGTATTCGCCGATCAGACTGAAGGAAAACGCCTGGATCAGCGTGACAAAAAGTAGATAGCCCATGCTCGCCTCGATTTCGAATGGCGGCGACGATAGCGTTTTTTGCCGGCCATCGCTAAATCCCGGACAAAAAAAAGCCCGATCTCGCTAAAGCGTTCAATCGGGCTACAGCACTCAGGAGCAACAAGTGCAAAGGGAGGTTCGATGCGCGTAGAGCCTTGAAGGGGTTGCGCCAGGTCACTAGAACAATCGGCGATTATCTGGCGATTAACATATCAAGCGACCTGGGACAGTTTGGCGTTGGCCTGGTTGAGGCCTTTCTCCTGGAAGTCGCCGCCCAGGTTCATGCCTTCGGCGTGGATGAAGGTCACGTCGTGGATACCGATGAAACCCATCACCTGACGCAGGTACGGTTCCTGATGATCCGCCGGGCCGCCGGCGTAGATGCCGCCGCGAGCGGTCAGCACGTAGGCACGCTTGCCGCTGAGCAGGCCTTGCGGGCCGGTTTCGGTGTACTTGAAGGTCACGCCGGCACGCAGTACGTGGTCGAGCCAGGCTTTCAGGGTGCTCGGGATGGCGAAGTTGTACATCGGAGCGGCCATCACCAGCACGTCGGCGGCCAGCAACTCATCGGTCAATTCGTTGGAACGGTCGAGCGAGGATTGCTCGCTGTCGTTGCGCTGCTCGGCGGATTTCATCCAGCCGCCCAGCAGGTTGATGTCCAGGTGCGGTACCGGGTTCACGGCGAGGTCACGTACGGTGATCTGATCGGCCGGATGCGCCGCTTTCCACTGACTGATGAAGGTCTGGGTCAGTTGACGGGAAACCGAGTCTTGTTGGCGGGCGCTGCTTTCGATGATCAGAACGCGGGACATGTTGTGTAGCCTCCATCCGAGAATGTTGTAAGTCGATGGAGTGAAGGTTAAACAGAGTCGTATCGATGAAAAAGCGCAAATAATTGCTGCAAAGCATCGAAAAATTCGTTTAGATGCAAGCCATACCCTGTGGGAGCCCGCCCCCACAGGGCCGTGACGCTATTTCGGGGTGCAGCTCAGCTTGATGCGCAGCTTGATGATGGTCCGGGTGAACTTGGCCGTGGCGTTCTTGTGCTTGCCCGCCGCCACTTCGATATTGCGGGTGCGCGGCGCTTCCGGGCCGTTGGTGAACACCACCTTGCAGGTCGCGTCGACGTCGCCGTAGTTGTTGACCTGGATGGAGCCGATGTCGTTATCGGTGTCGAACGCGTTGTAGTCGATCTTCAGGCCGTTGAGGTCCTTTTCCACATCGATCGGGTACGCGAACGCAGTCAGCGGAAGCAGCGCCAGCAACACACAACAGAATTTTTTCATTCGGCAGTCTCCATGAGGGACCGCCAGCTTAGGACAAGAGGAGCTATTGATGAAAGCGCCCCGCGTGACCCTTGATCAATGGCGAACGTTGCAGGCCGTGGTCGACCACGGCGGATTCGCCCAGGCCGCCGAGGCCCTGCACCGCTCGCAATCGTCGGTGAGCTACACCGTCGCCCGCATGCAGGATCAGCTCGGCGTGCCGCTGTTGCGCATCGACGGTCGCAAGGCTGTGCTGACCGAAGCCGGCGGCGTGTTGCTGCGCCGCTCGCGACAACTGGTGAAACAGGCCAGCCAGCTGGAAGACCTCGCCCATCACATGGAGCAGGGTTGGGAAGCCGAAGTGCGGCTGGTGGTCGACGCTGCCTACCCGAGCGCCCGCCTCGTCCGCGCCCTGACCGCGTTCATGCCGCAAAGCCGTGGCTGCCGCGTGCGTCTGCGTGAGGAAGTGCTGTCGGGGGTCGAAGAAGTGCTGCTTGAAGGCGTGGCCGACCTGGCCATCACCGGCCTGAGCATTCCCGGTTACCTCGGCGCGGAATTGAGCGACGTGGAATTCGTCGCCGTCGCCCACCCCGAACACGCGCTGCACCGGCTGAACCGCGAGCTGAATTTCCAGGACCTGGAAACCCAGATGCAAGTGGTGATCCGCGACTCCGGCCGCCAGCAACCGCGGGACGTCGGCTGGCTCGGTGCCGAACAGCGCTGGACCGTCGGCAGCCTCGCCACCGCCGCCAATTTTGTCTCCAGCGGTCTGGGCTTCGCCTGGCTGCCACGGCACATGATCGAGCGGGAATTGAAGGAAGGCCTGCTCAAGCTGCTACCGTTGGATCAGGGCGGCAGCCGCAATCCGAGCTTCTATCTGTACTCGAACAAGGACAAACCCCTGGGCCCGGCTTCGCAGATCCTCGTCGAACTGCTGCGCACCTTCGACACTCTGCCGCTGGACGCACCGTTTGCCGCCCCCGAACAAGCCTGACACGGAGTTCACCGATGGCGTATTTCGAGCATGAAGGTTGCAACCTGCACTACGAGGAATATGGCCACGGCGATCCATTGCTGCTGGTTCACGGTCTCGGTTCCAGCACCCTGGACTGGGAAATGCAGATTCCCGCCCTGGCCGCGCATTACCGGGTGATAGTTCCGGACGTGCGCGGTCACGGCCGCTCCGACAAGCCCCGCGAGCGCTACAGCATCGCCGGGTTCAGCGCCGACATCGTCGCCCTGATCGAGCATTTGAAGCTCGGCCCGGTGCACTATGCCGGGCTGTCCATGGGCGGCATGATCGGCTTCCAGTTCGCCGTCGATCAGCCGCGGATGCTCAAGAGCCTGACCATCGTCAACAGCGCGCCCGAGGTCAAGGTGCGCAGCCGCGACGATTACTGGCAGTGGTTCAAGCGCTGGAGCCTGATGCGCCTGCTCAGCCTCGCCACCATCGGCAAAGCCCTGGGCGCCAAGCTGTTCCCCAAACCGGAGCAGGCGGATTTGCGCCAGAAGATGGCTGAACGCTGGGCAAAAAACGACAAACGTGCTTATCTCGCCAGCTTCGATGCGATTGTTGGCTGGGGGGTTCAGGAACGACTTTCCCGGGTCACCTGTCCAACCCTCGTCGTCAGCGCCGACCGGGATTACACCCCCGTTTCGCTGAAAGAAACCTATGTCAGACTGCTGCCCGATGCGCGGCTGGTGGTGATCGCCGATTCGCGCCACGCCACCCCGCTCGATCAGCCCGAACGCTTCAATCAAACGCTGCTGGAGTTTCTCGCCACAGCCGATAATCACCCTCAGGATCACTGACCCATGCTGAAAAAACTCGCCCTCGCCGCCGGCACCGTGCTGTTCGCTGCCAACCTGATGGCTGCCACTGCGGAAAAAGCGCCGCATGTACTGCTCGATACCACCAACGGTCAGATCGAACTCGAACTGGACCCGGTCAAGGCGCCGATCAGTACCAAGAATTTTCTTTCGTACGTTGACAAGGGCTTCTATACCAACACGATCTTCCACCGTGTGATCCCGGGTTTCATGGCTCAGGGCGGCGGTTTTACCCAGCAGATGGTGCAGAAACCAACTGACGCTCCGATCAAGAACGAAGCCAGCAACGGCCTGCACAACGTTCGCGGCACCCTGTCGATGGCCCGTACTTCGAACCCGGATTCGGCCACCAGCCAGTTCTTCATCAACGTCGCCGACAACGCCTTCCTCGATCCGGGCCGTGACGCCGGTTACGCGGTGTTCGCCAAAGTGGTCAAGGGCATGGACGTGGTAGACATCATCGTCAACTCCCAGACCACCACCAAACAGGGCATGCAAAACGTGCCGGTCGACCCTGTGATCATCAAGTCGGCCAAGCGCATCGACTAAGCTTTACAGGGCATATCGAGCGGTGCTGACCTGACGTCACGCCGCTCACACTGATAAAAGGAGAGCCCGTGCTCCGGGCGGTTATCTGATGCTCTATCGCCGTTTCGAACAACTGATCGACATATTCCGCGATGCCCCGACGGCATCCCCGCCGGACCGCGTTCTGCCCTTCTATACCTATTACCTGAAGCAGGTCTGGCCGAGTTTCGCCGCCCTGCTGATCGTCGGCCTGTTCGGTGCCTTGATCGAAGTGGCGCTGTTCAGTTACCTGAGCCGCATCATCGACCTCGCCCAGGGCACGCCGAACGTCGATTTCTTCAAAGTGCATGGCGCCGAACTGGCGTGGATGGCGGTGGTAGCTTTACTGCTGCGCCCCCTGTTCCTGGCGCTGCACGACATGCTGGTGCACCAGACCCTGAGCCCGAGCATGACCAGCATGATTCGCTGGCAGAACCACAGCTACGTGCTCAAGCAGAGCCTGAATTTCTTCCAGAACGACTTCGCCGGGCGCATTGCCCAGCGCATCATGCAGACCGGCAACTCGCTGCGCGATTCCGCCGTGCAAGCGGTGGATGCGTTGTGGCATGTGCTGATCTACGCGATCAGTTCGCTGGTGCTGTTCGCCGAGGCCGACTGGCGCCTGATGATCCCGCTGCTGACGTGGATCGCCGCCTACATCGGCGCGCTCTATTACTTCGTACCACGGGTCAAGGACCGCTCGGTGGAAGCCTCCGATGCGCGCTCGAAACTCATGGGCCGGATCGTCGATGGCTACACCAACATCGCCACCCTGAAGCTGTTCGCCCACACCAACTTCGAACAGCACTACGCCCGCGAGGCGATCCAGGAACAGACCGAAAAAGCCCAGATGGCGGGCCGCGTGGTCACCAGCATGGACGTGGCGATCACCACCATGAACGGCCTGCTGATCGTCGGCACCACGGCGCTGGCCCTGTGGCTGTGGACGCAGTCGCTGATCAGCGTCGGCGCGATCGCCCTGGCCACTGGCCTTGTGATCCGCATCGTCAACATGTCCGGCTGGATCATGTGGGTGGTCACCGGCATTTTCGAAAACATCGGCATGGTCCAGGACGGTCTGCAGACCATCGCGCAACCGGTCAGCGTCACCGACCGGGAGCAGGCCAAACCGCTGGCCGTGGCCCGTGGCGAAGTGCGTTTCGAGCACGTGGATTTTCACTACGGCAAGAAGAAAGGCATCATCGGCGACCTCAACCTGATCATCAAACCGGGTGAGAAAATCGGTCTGATCGGCCCGTCCGGCGCCGGCAAATCGACCTTGGTCAACCTGCTGCTGCGTCTCTACGACGTAGAGGGCGGAAGGATCCTCATCGACGGCCAGAACATCGCCGAAGTCGGCCAGGAAAGCCTGCGCGCGCGGATCGGCATGATCACCCAGGACACCTCGCTACTGCACCGCTCGATCCGCGACAACTTGCTGTACGGCAAGCCCGACGCCACCGACGCCGAGCTCTGGGAAGCGGTACGCAAGGCCCGCGCCGATGAGTTCATCCCGTTGTTGTCGGATGCCGAAGGACGCACCGGATTCGACGCGCATGTCGGCGAACGCGGGGTGAAACTGTCCGGTGGTCAGCGTCAGCGGATCGCGATTGCGCGGGTACTGCTCAAGGACGCGCCGATCCTGATCATGGACGAAGCGACCTCGGCGCTGGACTCTGAGGTTGAAGCGGCGATTCAGGAAAGCCTCGAAACCCTGATGCAGGGCAAGACCGTGATCGCCATCGCCCACCGCCTCTCGACCATTGCCCGCATGGACCGGCTGGTGGTGCTGGAGAACGGCAAGATCGCCGAAAGCGGCAACCATGCCGAACTGCTGGCGCACGGCGGATTGTATGCGCGGCTGTGGGCGCACCAGACCGGAGGGTTTGTCGGCATCGACTGATGACTGCGTCAAAACACAAAAACCGCCAGAGCCCTTTACCCACGGGCTCTGGCGGTTTTTTATCGCCTGCTGGAAATCCACAAAATCCCTGCTGTACTGATCCAAGGCTCCGGAACGGAACCTGTCGTAAATCTGCAGGGACGCACCACTCGATGCAGTCTCGATAGCACGCCTATCAAGGACTCTCTCATGTCTCTGTTCAAACGTTCAGTTACTGAGTTGTTGGGTACGTTCTGGTTGGTGTTGGGCGGTTGCGGCAGTGCGGTCATCGCCGCGTCTTCACCTTTGGGAATCGGGGTGCTGGGGGTGGCCCTGGCGTTTGGTCTGACGGTGCTGACCATGGCGTTTGCCATCGGCCACATCAGCGGCTGTCACCTCAACCCGGCCGTGTCGGTCGGACTGGTCGTCGGCGGTCGGTTCCCGGCCAAAGAACTGCCCGCCTACGTCATCGCCCAGGTGATCGGCGGGATTCTGGCAGCGGCACTGCTCTACCACATCGCCAGCGGCAAGGAAGGATTCGACATCGCTGCCGGCCTGGCCTCAAACGGTTATGGCGAGCACTCGCCGGGCAAATACTCGATGGCATCCGGCTTCGTCACCGAGCTGGTGATGACCGCCATGTTCGTGGTGATCATCCTCGGCGCCACCGACAAACGCGCCCCGGCAGGACTGGCACCGATCGCCATCGGCCTGGCCCTGACGCTGATCCACCTGATCTCGATCCCGGTCACCAACACATCGGTCAACCCGGCCCGCAGCACCGGCCCGGCGCTGATGGTCGGCGGCTGGGCCATCGCGCAGTTGTGGATGTTCTGGGTCGCGCCGCTGCTCGGTGCGGTGGTCGGCGGCGTGCTCTATCGCTGGCTGGGCAAGGAAGACAGCTGAGGGTGCCGGCGAGGATCAGGCTTGCCGATACGGCAAGGCGCTCCTCGCCTCTTCGGCATAGGCCAGTACACCGGCGCGTTCCTGGTGCAGGAAGTCTTTGACCGCGGCTTTCAAACCGGGATGGCGCAGGTAATGCCAGGAATGGGTGATCACCGGTTCGAAGCCGCGAATCAGCTTGTGCTCGCCTTGGGCACCGGCATCGAAACGTTGAAATCCATTGGCAATCGCATAGTCCATGCCCTGATAGAAACAGGTCTCGAAATGCAGCCGGTCGAACTCGGCCAGGCATCCCCAGTAACGCCCGTAAAAGCTGTCGCCGCCCACCAGGCTGAACGCCATCGCCACCGGCCGTGAGCCCTGCCGGGCCAGGACCACGCGAATCGATTCCGGCATGCGCTCGGCCAGCAGGCTGAAGAATTCCCGGGTCAGATACGGTGCCTGCCGGCGTACCGCGTAGGTGTTGGCGTAACAGGCGTAGACAAAATCCCACTGCGCCTCGTCCAGCTCGCGGCCCTCCAGCCATTCGAACTCGAAGCCCTGCCCCGCCACTTGCTCGCGCTCCTTGCGCATCTGCTTGCGCTTGCGCGAGGCAAGCACGTCGAGGAAATCCTGAAAATCGCGGTAGCCGCGATTCTGCCAGTGGTACTGACAGCCGATGCGTTGCAGCCAGCTCGGCTGCTCGGCCATTGCAGCATCGGTGAAAGCGTCGGTGAAGTTGATGTGAGCGCTGGAGAGCTCTTCGATTTCCAGATACCCCGGCAGGCTCTTGAGCAGTTCGAATCCGTCCTCGAGATTCGCTGCCAACAACCGTGGGCCGCTGACCGGACTGAACGGCACCGCGCTCAAAAACTTGGGGTAGTAATCGATGCCGGCCCGGGCGCAGGCATCGGCCCAGCCGTGATCGAACACGTACTCGCCGTAGGAGTGCCACTTGCGATAACCGGGCAACGCCGCGATCACGCGCCCCGCTTCAACGTGCAGCAAATGCTCCGCTTGCCAGCCCGTGTGCGGGCCGACGCTGCCGCTGTCCTCCAGCGAAGCCAGAAAGGCGTGGCGCAGAAACGGCTGGTTTTGCGGGACCAGAACATCCCAGTCGGACGCTGGAATTTCCGACAGTTTATGCAGACGTTGCAGCGGCATTTTCCTCTCCACTTTCGGGCGTGAACGCCCGGCGAGTATCGCTGATCGGCCGGGCGTTGCCCACGCCCGAATGCGCGACAGCGCTCTAGATCAATAGTTCATGGCAGTTTTGTATCGTCATCAACCTGCCATCATCGTGCCACTGCTCTGTCATAAACCATCGCGATACTGGCGCCTGTTTTTAGAGCGCCGGGTTCTACCCCGGACACTGTTTTCCGACCGTCAAACCGTCGGTTGTGCCCAGGATGGTTCAGCCATCCCCTTTTCATCTTCGGAGATTGCTATGCGTCTTGCTTCCACGAAAACTGCGGCGGCCCTGTGCGGTGGCCTGTTGCTGGCCATGAGTGTACCGGCCAGTGCCGCAGTCGACGCCAAACTGCTCGACATGCTCAAGGCTAACGGTTCGATTTCCCAGGCGCAGTACGTTGAACTGCAAACTGAACTGGCCAAGGATCAGAAGGCCCAGCAAATCGCGCAGCAGGCGCAGCAAGAGACCAACGAGCAAATCGCGGCGACCGCGAAGAAAACCAACGAACTCAGCAGTTTCGACCAGAAACTGGCCTGGGCCGCCAAGACCCAGTTCAAGGGCGACGTGCGTATCCGTCAGGAAACCATCAAGATCGATGGCGAGCCGAACAACGGCGGCCGCGACAAGGATCGCCAGCGCATCCGTGCCCGTCTGGGTGCGTACACCGAGATCAACCCGCAAGTCGACACCGGCATCCGTATCGCCACCGGCGGCGGCGACGACGCCCGTTCGACCAACCAGGATCAGGACAACTACTTCGACAAGAAGCAGATCTGGCTCGACCTGGGCTACATCGACTACCACCCGGACCAGATCAAGAACCTGCACATCATCGGCGGCAAGATGCTGCAACCGTGGGTGAGCATGGGCGATGTGATCTGGGACAGCGACATCAACCCGGAAGGTCTGGCTGTTACCTACAAATATCCATTGGGCAGCAGCGTCGAACTGTTCGGCAGCCTGGGTAATTACAACCTCAAGGACAACGTCGACGGCGACGGCGTGCAGTTCCGTCACGACCTGCGCCTGACCGCCGGCCAGCTGGGCAGCCGCTTCACCATTACCGACAACCTCAAACTGACCCTGGGCGGCAGCGTCTACGCCTACCAGAACGACGAAGACAGCCGTTGCACCGGAACCTCTACGCCGTGCGCCCTGGCCGTCAACGGCAACTCGGCGAACAACGAATTCCGTCTGTACGAAGGTTTCAGCCAGGTCGACATCGGCGGCCTGCCAATGCCGCTGTCGTTCTACGGTCAGTACGTGAAGAACAACGATGCAGTGACCGATCAGGACACCGCGTGGCTGGTGGGTGCCAAGTCGAAAGTCTTCGGCCTGAACCTCGACTACAACTATCGTGACGTGCAGCGCAACGCTGTGGTCGGCGCCTTCACCGATTCGGACTTCGCCAACGGCACCACCGGTTCCCGTGGCCACAAGTTCAAGGTCGGTTACGACATCGACAAGAACTTCGCCATCGGTGCGACTTACTTCCTGACCAAGGCCGACTTCTCCAGCCGTACCCGGCGTGATGCAGACACCAACACCCTGCAGCTGGATGCGGAAGCGAAGTTCTAAGCAACCCGGCAACAGACTTCAAACGATGGGTTGTACATCCGGTTCCATCGTTTGAAGAGTCTTCAACAGACTGGCGCGGCCGCAGCGATCCCCATCATCCGTTCGCTGCGGCCGCGCCAGTCTGTGTTTTCAGGATCGATCCTTGCGCCGCAGCTGTGCCAGCTGCTCGGCCAACGCGTCCACGCCCTCTTCAGGCTTTTGCGGCATCGCCCGCAACGTCGCCTGCATCAAACGCATCTGGCGAATGAAACGCCGGCAATTGCGGCAGAACATCAGGTGATGACGCACCATCAGCTTCTCGCGAAAGCTCAGCTGGCCATCAAGATAATCGCTGGATCGCGCCACTTGCTCCTTGCACGTCAACATTCGCCGGTCTCCTCAAAATGCTCCACGGTCGCGAAGACCTTCAAGCGTGCCCGATGCAGCAGCACGCGGACATTGGAGAGCGAGATCTCCAGAAGATTACAGATCTCCTCCAGCTCCAGCCCCTGGCGTTCGCGCAGCAACAGCACGCTGCTTTGCAGTTCCGACAGGCTCAACAATGTGTGCTCGAGGCATTCACGCAGCTCGCCTTCCGTCAGCAACGCTTCGGGCGTGTCCTGGTGCCAGGCGAACGGTGCGACCAGCCAGTGGCCGTCGCCGGGGGAAAAACGATCGTCGTCGATGGTGCCGTGGGGGGACGGCAGATCATCCAGCAACACTTCGCGACGATTGAGTTTGTAGCGGCTCTTGGCCGAGTTGGCGGTGATGGTCAGCAGCCAGGTCTTGAGGCTGGAGCGCCCCTCGAAACGGCCGATATTGCGCACCACCGACAGCCAGGCATCCTGCACCACTTCTTCGACATGGCGCTGGCCGACAATCGCGTAGGCCACTGCGCGCATGGGGCTTTGATAGGTGCTGACCAGTTCCTTGAAGGCTTTCTGTTCGCCTGCCAACAACCGCTCGAGCAGTTGTGTGTCGTCAACCGCCATCCATCAATCCCCTTTTTCCCGCCTCAAAAATGATTGCGGCAGGAGGACGCTTCAAGCGTCGTCCTGCCGCAGTCTCCGAAAATCACAGCGTTCTCGCTGATTCGGATGTAGGAAAGATTAGCGCGATTAAGAGGACATGAACGGGTCCACTCAACGTTTACGCAGAATCACGCTACCAATGGAGTAACCGGCACCGAACGAACTCAGCACTGCCAGCGAACCGGCCGCCAGATCGTCCTGGTATTTGTGGAACGCGATCACGGAACCGGCGGAGCTGGTGTTGGCGTAGGTGTCGAGAATCACCGGGGCTTCTTCTTCGGTGGCTTCGCGGCCCAGCAGCTTGCGCACGATCAGGTGGTTCATGCTCAGGTTGGCCTGGTGCAGCCAGAAGCGCTTCACGTCACCGACGTTGAGCTTGTTCTCTTCCAGGTGTTCGCCGATCAACTCGGCCACCATCGGGCAGACGTCCTTGAACACCTTGCGGCCTTCCTGCACGAACAGTTTGTCGCGGGCACCGATGCCCTCTTCCGCTGCGCGGTTGAGGAAGCCGAAGTTGTTGCGGATGTTGTTGGAGAACTTGGTCAGCAGTTTGGTGCTGACCACGTCGAACTGGTGTTTCGACGTCGCCGTATCGGCACGCTCGATGACGACGGCGGTAGCGGCGTCACCGAAGATGAAGTGGCTGTCACGGTCACGGAAGTTCAGGTGACCGGTGCAGACTTCCGGGTTGACCATCAGGATCGCCCGGGCCTGGCCCAGTTGCACGGTGTTGGCCGCTTGCTGGATGCCGAAGGTCGCCGACGAGCAGGCAACGTTCATGTCGAAACCGAAACCCTGGATGCCCAGCGCTTCCTGGACTTCGATGGCGATGGCCGGGTAGGCGCGCTGCAGGTTGGAGCAGGCAACGATCACACCGTCGATGTCAGCGGCGGTCTTGCCGGCGCGCTGCAGGGCTTGTTCGGCAGCGCCGATGGCCATCTGGCAGAGCACCGACCATTCGTCGTTGGAACGCTCCGGCAGGCGTGGCGCCATGCGCGCAGGGTCGAGGATGCCGTCCTTGTCCATGACAAAGCGGCTCTTGATGCCGGAAGCTTTTTCGATGAACGCGGCGCTGGACTCGGTCAGGGCCTGGACTTCGCCACTGGCGATGGCTTCGGCGTTGTCCGCATTGAACTGGGCGACGTAGGTATTGAAAGACTGCACCAGCTCTTCGTTGGAGATGCTGTTGGCCGGGGTATACAGGCCGGTGCCGCTGATGACGACGTTATGCATGGTCGTTTCTCTAATCTGTTCAGGCAGAAAGTGCTGGCACCGACGTGCCAACACGCAAAGGGTCCATTCCCGTATAAGGGACGCAAAAACCTGGCATCGCTTTATTCCGACCTCGCCCGCGGTTGAGAAGGCTCAAAACCGCGGGGCCGGCGTTTATAGGCGCGAAGTTTGCCATAAACCTTGGCTTTTGGCGCCTTTTGCAGGATCGGAGGTCAGGCCTCGACCTGCGTCCACTGTTTGTTCAGCCGCTTGTCGGAGATCGGCACTTTCGTCCCCAACTGCTGGGCGAACAGCGAAACGCGATACTCCTCCAGCCACCAGCGATAAAGCTCGAGCTGCGGATCGCGTTTGCCTTCCTGGGCATGTTTGGCGGCGCGGGTCTGGTATTGCGTCCAGAGCCCGGCGAGCTCGCCGCTCCACACCCGATCCTTCTGCACCTGCGCACCCAGCTTCTCGAAACGCTGCTCGACGGCCTTCAGATAGCGCGGCAACTCCTTGAGCCAGAGCATCGGCGTTTCCCGGACGAAGCCCGGATACACCAGATGACTGAGCTGCTGCTTGATGTCGTTCAACGCCACCGCCTGAGCCAGGTCGATCTTGCCCTTGAAGCGTTTTTGCAGGCCGTGCCAGAGCTTGAGGATTTCCAGGGTCAGACGCGCCACGCGCTCGGCGTGCTCGGTCCAGCTGCCACGCTTGCGCTCGGCCAGTGCCGCCAGCCCTGCGCCGTCACGCGGCAACGGGTCTTCGCCGTCGAGAATGCAGCTGTCGAGGCTGGCCAGCAGAATGTCTTCTACCAGCGCATCGACGCGACCCAGTTCGCGGTACAGCAGGCCCATTTCGGTCAGGCCCGGCAACTTGCCGCGCAGGAACTTGGCCGGTTCGGCCAGTTGCTGCATCAGCAGTCGCTGCAAGGCGCGGCGGTGCTGGAACTCGGCTTCGGCGGGGGTCGAGAAGCGACCTTCCTTGACCGTGCCGCCCTCTTCCACCAGCGCCGGATAAACCGTCATCGACAGCCCGGCGATCTTCTGCTGAGTCTTTTCCGCCACCGGGGCGAAGACCTTGGCCTCCACCGGCTGTTGGCTTTTCGCACTCTGCGGTACGGCCAACGCAGCCTGGCTGGCTTCGGCGAAACGTGCGGTCAGTTCTGCCAGATCCCGTCCTTCGCCGAGGAACTTGCCTTGGCCGTCGACGATTTCCAGGTTCATCCGCAGGTGGCTTTCAACCTGCTGCGCCGCTTCCGCCCATGCCTCGTCGCTGACCCGCGCACCGGTCATGCGCAGCAGTTCGCGGCCCAACGCTTGCGGCAACGAACCTTCGGCAAAGGTCATGCGTTGCAGCGCGGCCTTGATGAAGTCCGGCACCGGCACGAAGTTCTTGCGCAGGGCCTTGGGCAGGTTGCGCACCAGCGCAATGCACTTGGCCTCGATCAGCCCCGGCACCAGCCATTCCAGGCGCTCCGGCGGCAGCATCGGCAACAGCGGCGCCGGCACACGCAGGGTCACACCGTCGCGCGGGTGATTCGGTTCGAAGTGGTAACTCAGGGCCAGTTCCAGATCGCCGATGTGCAGCGTGTCCGGGTAATGCTGGGCGGTGACTTCACTGGCTTCGCGAGCCAGCACGTCTTCCTCGCGCATGATCAGCAGCTGCGGGTCTTTCTGGCTGTTGACGCGGTACCAGCTGTCGAACGTCGCGGTCTGGTGAATTTCCGCCGGCAGTCGCGCATCGTAGAACGCGTAAAGGGTTTCCTCGTCGGCCAGAATGTCCCGGCGACGGGCCTTGGCCTCCAGTTCGTCGAGCTGTTCGAGCAATTGCTTGTTGGTGGTCAGGCACTTGGCCCGGGACTGAATCTCACCCCGCACCAGGCCTTCGCGAATGAACAGCTCGCGCGATACCACCGGATCCACCGGGCCGTAATGCACCGGTCGACGACCGACCACGATCAGGCCGAACAGGGTGATCTGTTCGAACGCAACGACCTGGCCGCGTTTCTTCTCCCAGTGCGGTTCGAAGTGGTTCTTCTTGATCAGGTGCCCGGCCAGCGGTTCGATCCAGTCGGCGTCGATCTTCGCCACCATCCGCGCGTAGAGCTTGGTGGTTTCTACCAGTTCGGCGGTCATCACCCACTGCGGGCGTTTCTTGCCGATACCCGACGACGGGTGAATCCAGAACCGCCGCTGACGGGCGCCAAGGTAATCGCCGTCCTCGGTTTTCTGGCCGATCTGGCTGAGCAGGCCGACCAGCACCGCTTTGTGCAGCTTCGGATAATCCGCCGGCTCTTTGTTCAGGCTCAGTTGCAAGTCGCGGCAGATCAAACTCAACTGACGGTGGGAGTCGCGCCACTCGCGCAACCGCAGGTAGTTGAGGAAATTCTTCCGGCACCAGTTGCGCAGCGGGCTCGCCGTCAGCGCCTGGCGCTGCTCTTCAAAACCGCGCCACAGATTGACAAGTCCGGCGAAGTCGGAGTCGGCGTCCTTCCACTGGGCGTGAGCCTGGTCGGCAGCTTGCTGACGCTCCGGCGGACGCTCGCGCGGGTCCTGAATCGACATGGCGCTGGCGACGATCAGCACTTCCTGCAGGCTGCCGAGTTTCGCCGCTTCGAGCAGCATGCGGCCCATGCGCGGGTCCACCGGCAGGCGCGCCAGCTGACGGCCGAGCGGCGTGAGCTGACTATTGCGGTCCACCGCCGAGAGTTCTTGCAGCAGGTTGAAACCGTCGCTGATCGCCTTGCCGTCCGGCGGCTCGATAAACGGGAAATCGGTGATCTCACCGAGGCGCAGATGGAGCATCTGCAAAATCACCGCCGCGAGGTTGGTGCGCAGGATTTCCGGGTCGGTAAATTCCGGACGACCGAGGAAATCCTCTTCGCTGTACAAGCGCACGCAAATGCCCGGCTCGACCCGGCCGCAGCGACCTTTACGCTGGTTGGCGCTGGCCTGGGAAATCGCTTCGATCGGCAACCGCTGGACCTTGGCGCGGTAGCTGTAGCGGCTGATGCGCGCGGTGCCGCTGTCGATCACGTAACGGATGCCCGGCACGGTCAGCGAGGTTTCGGCAACGTTGGTCGCCAGCACCACACGACGGCCCGGATGGGACTGGAAAATCCGCTGCTGCTCGGCCGGCGACAGGCGCGCGTACAACGGCAGGATTTCGGTGTGTTTGAGCTGGGCCTTGCGCAGCATGTCGGCAGCGTCGCGGATCTCGCGCTCACCCGGCAGGAACACCAGCACATCGCCGGGACTGCGGCGTTCGCTGCGTTCATAGGCGGCGATTTCGTCGAGGGTGGCGAGGATCGCCTGATCGACGGTCAGGTCGTCTTCGACGCGGTTGCCCTCTTCGTCCTGCTCAAGCGTCAGCGGGCGATACCAGGTTTCCACCGGGAAGGTGCGGCCGGACACTTCGACAATCGGTGCATCGTCGAAATGCTTGGAGAAGCGCTCCAGATCGATGGTCGCCGAAGTGATGATGACTTTCAGGTCCGGACGACGCGGCAGCAGGGTTTTCAGGTAACCGAGCAGGAAGTCGATGTTGAGGCTGCGTTCGTGGGCTTCGTCGACGATGATCGTGTCGTAGCGTTCGAGGTAGCGGTCGTTCTGGGTTTCCGCCAGCAGAATGCCGTCGGTCATCAGTTTGATCAGGGTGTTGGAATCGCTCTGATCCTCGAAACGCACCTGATAGCCGACCAGTGCGCCCAGCGGTGTACCGAGTTCTTCAGCGACCCGGCTGGCCACGCTGCGCGCCGCAATTCGACGAGGCTGGGTGTGGCCGATCAGACCATGCTGGCCGCGACCAATCTCCAGACAGATTTTCGGCAACTGGGTGGTTTTACCCGAGCCGGTTTCGCCGGCGATGATCAGCACCTGGTGCTTTTCCAGGGCCTTCTTGATTTCGTCACGCTTGGCTGCAATCGGCAGGCTGTCGTCGTAACGGATCACCGGCAGGCTGACCTTGCGCGCCAGCACCTGCTCGCAGGACGCCTGCATCCGCGCTACCCACTGGGCCAGCTTGGCCTCGTCGGGTTTCTTGCGCAGCTCAAGCAACTGCCGCCGCAGCCGGTGGCGGTCGGCGAGCATGGCGTGATCGAGGTTTTTCAGCAGTTTGTCGATGGAGGGCGATTCGTCGGTCATCGGGTACGCAATTCGGTCGTCTAGTGGCGCAAGGACGCGATTGTCGCAGAAAAGCAGCTACAAGCGGCAAGCTACAAGCCGCAAGTTGAATGCGGTCTTTGACTTGAGGCTTGTAGCTTGCGGCTCGCGGCTGCTTTATTCGTTATCAAGGCCCTTTCGCCGATATGGAAAGACATCAATCACTTTCCCCGCCCGAATCGCCTCCTGCAAACCCTTCCAGTAATCAGCGTTGTACAACTCGCCATGCAGCTGATCGAACAGTTTGCGCTGCGCCGAATCGGCAAACAGAAACGGCGGAAACTCCTCGGGGAACACGTCCAGCGGCCCGATCGAATACCACGGTTCGGAGGCCATTTCATCCTCCGGCGTGCGCGGTGCCGGGATGTGGCGGAAGTTGGCTTCAGTGAGGAAGCAGATCTCGTCGTAGTCGTAGAACACCACCCGGCCATGGCGGGTGACGCCGAAGTTCTTCAGCAGCATGTCGCCGGGGAAGATGTTGGCCGCCGCCAGTTGTTTGATCGCCAGCCCGTAATCCTCCAGCGCTTCGCGCACCTGGGCTTCGTTGGCGTTGTCCAGATAGAGGTTGAGCGGGGTCATCCGGCGTTCGGTCCAGCAGTGGCGGATCAGCACGGTTTCGCCTTCCAGCGACACCGTGGACGGCGCAACTTCCAGCAATTCCGCCAGACATGCCGGCTCGAACTTGCTCAGGGGAAAACGGAAGTCGGCGAATTCCTGGGTATCGGCCATGCGCCCTACCCGGTCGACGCTTTTCACCAATCGATACTTCTCGATCACCGTGGCGCGGTCGACGTTTTTCGATGGCGAGAAACGGTCCTTGATGATCTTGAACACGGTGTTGAAGCCCGGCAGCGTGAACACGCTCATGACCATGCCGCGCACGCCCGGCGCCATGATGAACTGGTCGTCAGTGTTGGCCAGGTGATTGATCAGGGCGCGGTAGAACTCGGACTTGCCGTGCTTGTAGAAGCCGATCGAGGTGTACAGCTCGGCGATGTGCTTGCCCGGCAGGATGCGCTTGAGGAAACCGATGAACTCCGCCGGCACCGGCACATCCACCATGAAATACGAACGGGTGAAGGAGAAGATGATCGACACATCGGCTTCGTCGGTGATCAGCGCATCGATCTGAATCCCCCGCCCTTCGCGGTGCAGCAGCGGAATCACCAGCGGCCACTGATCGTCGTTGGTGTAGATGCGTCCGACCAGGTACGCGCCCTTGTTGCGGTACAGCACCGAGGAAAACAGCTCGACGCTCAGTTCCGGATCCTTGCACACCCAGTCCGGCAGGTTTTCGCGCAGTTGCGCTTCCAGGCGATGCAAGTCACCGGGCAGATCGGCGTAGGCCTCGTTGAAGCGGTAATCGGCAAAGATGCTCGCGAGCATGCCCGAGATCTGCCCTTGCGGTTTATAGGTACGGGTCTGCGCGGCCCGTGCCCGGCGCAGGCTCGGGCGGGTGGTGTGGATGAACATGCAGCCGTCGCTGATCAGGTCGTGGCTGAACAGGCCGCAGAAAATCGAGTTGTACCAGGTCTCGGACAGTTCATCGTCGAAGCGCAGGTCGATGATGCTGATGTAGGCGCTTTTCACCAGCGGCCAACAGGTGACGTCCATCAAGGTGTCCGGCTCGAAATACTCGCGCAGGCGGGCGACGGTTTCACCGACCTTTTCTTCGTAGAGGTTGATCCGTGCCGCCGACGCGGTTTGCGTGTCCTGCCAGCGAGCCTGCTCGAAGCGCTCCCGGGCGCCGTCGGTGATCCGCCGAAAATGCTCGCGGTAATCGTCAAAGCCATCGAGGATCAGGCGGGCGATGTCAGTGGCTGGCCATTGCTGCGGCATAGATGAGACCTCTGCGGGAATTGGAGAATCTGTGCTCGAAGGCCTGAGCTTAGCCACGGAAGCGGGCGCAGGAGAAGCGCAATTTCTGCCAAATCCTCTTGCGGCTTGTACAGCGACACAGTTTTTATCAAAGTTTTTTTAATCGACCGTTCGGTCAATAAACGTCCACTTCGGTTCTCCCCACCACTGGGCGCCAGCCCGCGTTTTCTGTGGGTTTCGGATCCAATTCAGCGGCGACGTCTCTAGCCTGCGCTTTTGCCCGAGTTATTCATGCCTGTCCATTCCCGTCAGCGACTGGCCTTACCAAGATAGTGGCACTTTGATATACAGCCCGCCATCACCCGCCTCACAACAAGATCCTCGCTTACGAGGACGACCTCTCCCAAAACGCCCAAGGAGCACATTGATGTCTATCCGGAATCTGCGCATCGGTTTGCGCGCCAGTTTGTGTTTTGCCGTTCTGGCCAGTCTGCTGGTGGTGGTCGGCCTGTTCGGTCTGGGCCAGATGAAAACCCTGCGCGAGAGCGCGGCGGTGATCGAGGAATCGTGGATGCCCAGCATCGAAAGCATCCATGACACAGCGGCCAACATCGCCAGCATCCGCCTCGAATCCCTGCGCCTGATCACCAGCACCCAGGCTGCCGTTCGCGAACGCAGCAAAGGCCTTCTCACGGCGCAACGCCAGGAGTTGCTCAAGCGCCTCGACGATCACAAAGCCCTGATCGCCAACGATCAGGAAAGGGCGATGCTGGAAGGCCTGAGCGCCGACACCGCCAAGTACCTGAGCATCCTCGACCAGATCATCAAACAGATCGACGCCGGGCAAAACGAACAGGCCTACACGCGCCTGACCACCGAACTGGCGCCCCAGGGCACGGTGCTCGACAAGACTCTGGAGCAAATGATCAGCCTCAATCAGCAAGGCGCGGACGTCGCGGCCAGGTCCGCGGCGGCGATGTACCAGCAGGCGCTGTGGATCGTCGCCACGATCATCGTCATCGCCCTGATTGCCACGTTGCTACTCGCCTGGCTGCTGACCCGCAGCATTACCGCGCCAATCAATCAGGCGCTGAACGTGGCACGGCGGATTGCTTCGGGAGACCTCAGCGGTCGCATCGACAGCGAGGGTCGCGATGAAGCGGCGCAGTTGCTCACGGCTCTGGCGGAGATGCAGGGCAATCTGCGCTCGACCATTCGCAGCATCAGCGAGTCGGCTCAGCAACTGGCCTCCGCTGCCGAGGAAATGAGTTCGGTGATGGAACAGAGCACTCGCGGCCTGCAACAGCAGAATGACCAGATCGAACAGGCTGCCACCGCAGTTACCGAAATGAGCACGGCGGTCGATGAAGTGGCCGCCAATGCGGTGTCCAGCGCCGAAGCATCCGAAGCCTCGAACGAGGACAGCAAGCACGGACATGTGCAGGTCAGCGAGACCATCAGTTCGATTCAGGAACTGGTCAGCGCGGTGCTGGGTGCGTCCGAACAGGCCGAGGGCCTTGCGACCCAGGCCCAGGACATCAGCAAGGTGCTGGAAGTGATTCGCGGCATCGCCGGGCAGACCAACCTGCTGGCCCTGAACGCCGCCATTGAAGCCGCGCGGGCCGGCGAGGCCGGACGTGGGTTTGCGGTGGTCGCTGATGAAGTCCGCTCGCTGGCCCAGCGCACGCAGAACTCCACCGAAGAAATCGAGCTGATGATCAGCAGCATCCAGCAAGGCACCGGTGCCACCGTCGACGCCTTGCAAAGCAGCGCCGAACAGGCCAGCCACACCCTGCGCCGGGCCAACAGCGCCGGCCATGCACTGGAGAAAATCACCGCATCGATTTCGCAGATCAATCAACGCAACCTGGTGATCGCCAGCGCCGCCGAGCAACAGGCGCTGGTGGCCCGGGAAGTCGACGAAAACCTGGTGACCATCCGCGATCTGTCGACCCAGACCGCTGCCGGCGCCACCCAGACGTCTGCCGCCAGCCAGGAACTGTCGCGGCTGGCGGTCGACCTGAACGGGCTGGTGACGCGCTTCGTGATCTGATCAGAAAATTAAATGCCCGATTAACGGTTGCCATCGCCGGGGCCCTCGGCAACACTCTCGTCCCGATCAAGGAAGGAGTGGCCCGTGAGCCCTGTCGATATTTTCCGCATGTTGTCGCTGGCTGCCATCTGGGGCGCGAGCTTCCTGTTCATGCGCATCATCGCCCCCGCGATCGGTACGGTTCCGACCGGGTTCTTCCGCGTTTCAATTGCCGCCGTCGGCCTGCTGGTAATCCTCGGGCTGATGCGCATCAGCTGGGATTTCAAGGGCAAGCTCAAGACCGTGATGATGCTCGGCGTGATCAACTCCGGCGTTCCGGCCACCTTGTATTCAGTCGCCGCCCAGGTGTTGCCGGCCGGTTACTCGGCAATCTTCAATGCCACCACGCCGTTGATGGGCGTGTTGATCGGCGGGTTGTTCTTCAGTGAAAAACTGACGCTGGCCAAACTCGCCGGGGTGTTCCTCGGCCTGCTCGGGGTGGGCGTGCTGACCCGCGCCGGCCCGGTTGCGTTCGATCTGCCACTGTTGATGGGTGCCGTCGCCTGCCTGCTCGCAACCACCTGCTATGGCTTCGCCGGGTTCCTCGCCCGACGCTGGCTGGATCAGGCCGGCGGGCTCGACAGCCGTCTGTCGGCGCTGGGCAGCATGCTCGGTGCGACCCTGTTCCTGCTGCCGTTGTTCGGTTACAGCGTCATCACTCAGCCGCCCGTGAGCTGGGGTGGCTGGAATGTCTGGCTGTCGCTGCTGGGCCTGGGTCTGGGCTGCACCGCGTTTGCCTACATCATTTACTTCCGCCTGCTGAGTTCCATCGGGCCGGTGAAGTCGATGACCGTGACCTTCATGATTCCGCCGTTCGGCGTGCTGTGGGGAGCGCTGTTTCTCGATGAGCCGCTATCAATGGCGCACGTGTATGGCGGGGTGCTGATCGCGATTGCGCTGTGGCTGGTGTTGAAACCCGCTGTGGTGAAGCCGGCAGAAATCACCGCCCGCTGATTCGCAGATGCACAAAGGCCCGGGAGCTTCCTCCCGGGCCTTTTTTCATGCGCGGCGGTTACGCCGATTTACGGAACACGAACACCAGACCGACGATGATCAACAGCATCCCCAGCACGCTCAACGCGGCCAGGCGATTGCCGAAGATCAGGTAGTCCATCACCGCCGTCACGGCCGGCACCAGATAAAACAGGCTGGTGACATTCACCAGATTGCCCCGGGCGATCAGTCGATACAGCAGCAACGTCGCCAGCACGGAAACCACCAGCCCCATCCACAACACCGGCACGATGAAACCGGCGCTGTGTTCAAAGTGGAACGGCTGGAACGGCACGAAGACTCCGCACAACAAAAGCCCCGCCAGATACTGCACCGGCAGCGTGCCGAGGGGATTGTCGGTGATGCGCTTCTGCATGATCGAGCCGAACGTCATGCTCGCCAGCGCCAGCAGCCCGAACAACATTCCCGCCAGGGACATCCCGGCCAGGCCGATGCCCTGGTAAACCACCATGATCAGACCGGCCAATCCCAGCGCGAGACCAAACATCCGGCTCGCCGAGCGCTGCCGCTCCATGATCACCACCGTGAGGATCGGCTGCACGCCCATGATGGTCGCCATCACCCCGGGCGTGACCTTCAGGTCAAGCGCCAGCAGATAGAAAATCTGATAAGCCCCCAGCAGCACCACGCCAGTGGCCATCGCGTACAGCATCGGCTTGCCGCCCTTGGGCAACCTCAACTTGAGCAACGGCACCAGCAGCACCAACCCGCACAGGGCAATCACAAAACGGATCAGCAGAAAGGCAAAGGGCGAAGCGTGGGCCAGCCCCCACTTGGAGAAGATCGCCCCGCTGCTCCACAGCAGAACGAACAGGCTCGTGGACGCCGCCGCGAGCGCGGACTTTTTCGAAAAGACAAACATGAATACCACCTGTAGTCAGGCAAATAGCCAACTCAGCCGAAGCTGAAATTCAGTAGTTTTTTTCAGGCGGGCACAGGGGTCAGCAGATAACGCTGATCAGCCCGAAACACCAACGCCCGGCGGTGATACGACTGCGCACACCGGCGTGCTACTGACAGGTGGAGGGTAATGACTGATCTGCACAGGCTGCTGATTCCCGCACGGCACGACGCCAGCGTTGACCGCTGAATCGACTACCGCGTTGATGAGGGATGCAGGCATCTGGGCTGATCTTTTTTGAAGGGTTGGAAGGTGAGTCATGCGACTCACGAGCGCCGACTATAACCAGCGCGGGACATGGATTGCAATGACTTGGACAAAGGGCCAGTAGCGACAGGCAGGAGGCAGGCGCATAGGCTCGTTTGCAATTGCAACGACCATTGATGGGGGACATGGAATGCGCGAGATCACATGCCAAGGGAACGGAGTCATTGGGAACATGCGCAGAGAAATAAAAAAATCCCCCAGAAAGAAAAAAGCGCATGCAATAAGGGGTGAATCTGATCCGACAGTTCTGACAGCCAGTCAACGACGGCTCTTACAGATCATTGCAACCGGCACCGCTATCGATGAACCAAGCTTACTTGCTGGCCGTCCCTGATTCCGAAAACAAAAAACCGCTCAAACGAGCGGTTTTTTATGCTTTTAATTCCAGCCTCAACCAAACAGCCAATACCCCAGCAACGTTAACACCACCACCGCCAGCACGGGCCGCATCACACGGTAGGCCTTTGGATTGCGGCGTTTCCACTGCTTGACCGCACCGCTGAACTTGTCGCTGAAGTTCTTGCTCCACGCGTAAGCCTGGTTGATCCCGCCGACGCGCTCGTCGTCGAGGTTCTGCGGTGCCGTGGCACGGCCCAGCCAGGCGCTGATGAAGCGGTTGATGCGGGTCATCAGGCGATTGCTCAGCGGACGCTCGATGTCGCAGAACAGGATGACGCGGGTCTTGTCGGTTTCGTTCTTGACCCAGTGCACGTAGGTTTCGTCGAACATCACGTCTTCACCGTCGCGCCAGGCGTAGACCTGACCGTCGACGAAGATCCGGCAATCGTCGGAGTTCGGCGTCGACAGACCGAGGTGATAACGCAGGGAACCGGCGAACGGATCGCGGTGCGGGTTCAAATGGCTGCCGCCCGGCAACAACGCGAACATCGCGCCTTTGACGTTGGGGATGGCACTGACCAGCGCCACGGTTTTCGGGCACAGGGTTTCGGCCGATGGCAGCGGTTTGTCGTACCACTTGAGGTAGAAACGCTTCCAGCCTTTCTTGAAGAACGAGCCGAAACCGGCGTCGTTGTTCTTCTCGGCGGCGCGAATATAACCCTCATCGAACAGGTGCATGGCCTCGTCGCGAATGGTTTCCCAGTTATCACGCAACACGTCCAGTTCCGGGAACTTGCTGCGATCCAGATACGGCTTGGACGGCACGCCCGAGAACAGGTACATCAAGGCGTTATACGGGGCGAACAGCGCCGAGTGGTTGACGAACTGACGCAGCACCGGCAAACGCGCCTTGCCGCGCAAATGCACATAGAGCGTGCTGCCCAGAAACAGCAACAACACCAACGCCTTGGCGGCAAACGGAAAGGTCATCAACAACTCCTTGAAAAAAGACAACACTGCGCAATGTCATTTACCCGACATGGCGGCCGGCCATGATAAACACTACCGGCTCCGGGAAAAACCCGCCCGATTCAGGATTCAGTGTTAAAAATTGCGCAATAAAGCACTTCTTAACATAGCGATCCTGAACCTTGGCTGACCTGAATCAACACGCCATTTACTGCTGGTTCTCCTGATCGGTGAACAAATCGCTGAACAGCATGCTCGACAGGTAACGCTCACCGGAATCCGGCAATACCACGACGATGGTCTTGCCCTGCATTTCCGGAGTTTCCGCCAGGCGCACCGCCACCGACATGGCCGCACCGCAGGAAATCCCGCACAGAATTCCCTCTTCCTGCATCAGGCGTAGAGCCATGGCCTTGGACTCGTCATCCGTCACCAGCTCGACCCGGTCAACCATCGACAGATCGAGGTTCTTCGGCACGAAACCGGCACCGATGCCCTGAATCTTGTGCGGGCTCGGCTTGATCTCTTCGCCCGCCAGCGCCTGGGTAATCACCGGCGAAGACACCGGCTCCACCGCCACCGACAGAATCGGTTTGCCCGCCGTATTCTTGATATACCGTGACACACCGGTAATGGTTCCACCGGTGCCGACGCCCGCCACCAGCACATCGATGGCGCCATCGGTGTCGTTCCAGATTTCCGGGCCGGTGGTTTTTTCGTGGATGGCCGGGTTGGCCGGGTTATCGAACTGGGCCGGCATGAAATATTTGCCCGTATCGCTGGCGACGATCTCCGCGGCCTTTTCGATCGCGCCCTTCATACCCTTGGCAGGCTCGGTCAGCACCAGCTCGGCGCCCAGTGCCTTGAGCACCTTGCGCCGCTCGATGCTCATCGAGGCCGGCATGGTCAGCAGCAATTTGTAACCGCGAGCGGCAGCGACAAATGCCAGGCCGATGCCGGTGTTGCCGGAGGTCGGCTCGACGATGGTCATGCCCGGCTTGAGTTTGCCGCTGCTCTCGGCGTCCCAGATCATGTTGGCGCCAATCCGGCACTTGACCGAGTAGCCCGGGTTGCGACCTTCGATCTTGGCCAGAATGGTCACGCCACGGGGCGCGATGCGGTTGATCTGCACCAGCGGCGTGTTGCCGATGGAGTGGGCGTTGTCAGCAAAAATACGGCTCATGGCTGGGTCCTTGTGCAGCGTTGAATTCAGCGCTCCAAGGTAAGCCTGTTGCCCTTCTCAGTCCAGTCGGGCCGAACGTCTGCGGCAGGCGGCAGTCAATCGCTTTACACCGTTCGGGATTTGCTGCCATGAAGCGTCGCTACCGCTGGCCGTTGTGGATTCTCGCCACCCTCGTTGTGTTGCTGGTCGCCCTGCACATCGCCCTGCCCTATCTGGTGCGTGACTATCTGAATGACAAACTGGCCAACATGGGCGACTACCGCGGCCAGATCACCGACGTTGATCTGGCGCTCTGGCGCGGGGCCTACAAGATCAACGGCCTGAAAATCGTCAAGGTCGACGGCAAGGTCCCGGTGCCGTTCGTCGATGCGCCGCTGATCGACCTGTCCGTCAGCTGGCACTCGCTGTGGTACGACCATGCGGTGGTGGCGCAGGTGAAATTCTTCAAACCACAAGTGAACTTCGTCGATGGTGGGGCCAACAAGCAGAACTCCCAGACTGGTCAAGGCACCGACTGGCGCGCGCAGCTGGGCAAGCTGCTGCCGATCACCCTCGACGAAGTACAGATCAATGATGGCCGCATCAGCTTTCGCAACTTCAACTCCAAACCACCGGTGAACATGAATGCGACCAATGTCGACGCCAGCATCTACAACCTGACCAACGTGGTCGACACCAAGGGCAAACGCGACGCCCGCTTCGAAGGCAAGGCCCTGCTGCTGGGCCATGCGCCGCTGGAAACCACAGCCACCTTCGACCCGCTGAGCAACTTCGAAGACTTCGAATTTCGTCTGCGGGCCCGGGACATCGAACTCAAGCGCATGAACGACTTCGCCTCGGCCTACGGCAAATTCGACTTCAAAGCCGGCCACGGCGACGTGGTCATCGAAGCCGCCGCCAACAAGGGCCAGCTCAAGGGCTACATCAAACCGCTGCTGCGCGACGTCGACGTATTCAACTGGCAGCAGGATGTCGAGAACAAGAACAAGGGCATCTTCCGCTCGATCTGGGAAGCACTGGTCGGCGGCACCGAAACCGTGCTGAAAAACCAGGGCAAAAACCAGTTCGCCACCCGCGTCGAACTCAGCGGCAGCGTGCACCAGCAAGATATCAGCGCGTTCGAAGCGTTTTTACAGATTTTGCGCAACGGATTCATCCAGGCCTTCAATGCCCGGTATGAACGGCCGAAGCCGGATGCGGGCTAAGTTTTACGGTTGACGATGTAGCGCCCGGTATCCTCTGCCGCGATCAGTGCAGGTTTCTCCTGCAACGAATCCCAACCCAGACAGGCCAGGGCCAGTGATCGCGGCACCGCTTCCCGACCATTACTGTAGCGACTGATGCTACGGGCGCTGACACCCAACGCTTCGGCTGCCTCATTCAACGGTAAACCGGTGCGAGCGCGCCAATCCATGAAAATCCGTGTGTTTTCGTCGGGCGCATTTTGCGCGAGCGCGTCCCGGTACAAGGTATCGGCACCAATCTGGATATCCGGTTCCAGCCATTCCACGCTCCAGCCGTCGTCACCCAATTCAGCGGTTGCGAACACTTCAGCGTCCAGTAGCGGAGCGAGCCCCGGATAGGTTTGCAGATCGCGGCTCAAGTCCAGGTTCAGCCGTTGGCCATCTATAAAGGTCAGCGACAGGCAAGCATCGCCAACAGCCTGCACTGCGGCCAACCGTGGCCGCTTCATGGGTAACATCGTTTCCAGTCCTCCAGCAATTGCGTCTGATGAGCCGAAACCCACGCCAACGCTTCCTTGACGATCAGTGGCGGTGCCTTGCCCATCATGACCTCGACGGTTTCCAGGCTCAGCATCACATCCACTCCGCCACCGGTCAGGTGAACATGGGGTGGCGGGTGATCCTTCTCGCGCAACTGAATGCGGTATTTTTCGCGAAATCGGTATTTGGTAGTCATGCCCGAAGGCTATCGCCAAATCGGCGATACCTGAATACTGGCCTCGTGCCGAAACCGAGTCAACATGTGACGCCCCATTCAGAGACTGAATAAGCCGTCTGCGTTCACAGTCGACCGGGCCGCGCGTTATAGTCGGGCATCCGATTATTTCGCCCCCGCCCTGCCCGTTCAGGTCGGCGTTACCGTTCGAGGATTAGCAGATGAAGTTCGAAGGCACCCAGGCCTACGTCGCCACCGATGACCTGAAGCTGGCGGTCAACGCCGCCATCACCCTGGAGCGGCCGCTGCTGGTCAAGGGCGAACCGGGCACCGGCAAGACCATGCTCGCCGAGCAACTGGCCGAATCGTTCGGCGCCAAGCTGATCACCTGGCACATCAAGTCCACCACCAAGGCTCATCAGGGCCTGTACGAGTACGATGCGGTCAGCCGTCTGCGCGACTCGCAACTGGGCAATGAAAAAGTCCACGACGTGCGCAACTACCTGAAGAAGGGCAAGCTCTGGGAGGCTTTCGAGTCCGAAGAGCGGGTCATTCTGCTGATCGACGAAATCGACAAGGCCGACATCGAGTTCCCCAACGACCTGCTGCAAGAACTCGACAAGATGGAGTTCTACGTTTACGAGATCGACGAGACCATCAAGGCCAAGAAGCGTCCGATCATCATCATTACCTCCAACAACGAGAAAGAGCTGCCGGACGCGTTCCTGCGCCGCTGCTTCTTCCACTACATCGCCTTCCCCGACCGCACCACCCTGCAGAAAATCGTCGATGTTCACTACCCGGACATCAAGAAGGATCTGGTCAGCGAAGCGCTGGACGTGTTCTTCGACGTGCGCAAGGTGCCGGGCCTGAAGAAGAAGCCTTCGACCTCCGAGCTGGTCGACTGGCTGAAACTGCTGATGGCCGACAACATCGGCGAAGCCGTGCTGCGCGAACGCGATCCGACCAAAGCCATCCCGCCGCTGGCCGGTGCGCTGGTGAAGAACGAACAGGACGTGCAACTGCTTGAGCGCCTGGCGTTCATGAGCCGTCGCGGCACCCGTTAAGAGGCTGATGCCATGTTGCTCAACCTGTTCAATGAAATGCGTGCAGCCAAGGTGCCGGTGTCGGTGCGCGAGCTGCTCGACCTGATCAACGCGCTGAAACAGCGCGTGACCTTCGCCGACATGGACGAGTTTTATTACTTGTCGCGGGCGATTCTGGTGAAGGACGAACGGCATTTCGACAAGTTCGACCGTGCGTTCGGCGCCTACTTCAATGGCCTGGAAAAGCTCGACGATCACTTGCAGGCGCTGATCCCCGAAGACTGGCTGCGCAAGGAATTCGAGCGCTCGCTGACCGACGAGGAACGCGCGCAGATCCAGTCCCTCGGCGGTCTGGACAAGCTGATCGAAGAGTTCAAGAAACGTCTGGAAGAACAGAAAGAGCGCCACGCCGGCGGCAACAAATGGATCGGCACCGGCGGCACCAGCCCGTTCGGTTCCGGCGGTTTCAACCCGGAAGGCATCCGGGTCGGCGATGCCGGCAAACGCCAGGGCAAAGCGGTGAAAGTCTGGGATCAGCGCGAGTACAAGAACCTCGACGACTCCGTTGAACTGGGCACCCGCAACATCAAGGTCGCCCTGCGCCGCCTGCGTAAGTTCGCTCGTCAGGGCGCGGCGGAAGAGCTGGACATCGACGGCACCATCGACCACACCGCCAAGGATGCCGGCCTGCTGAATATCCAGATGCGCCCGGAACGGCGCAACACGGTGAAGCTGTTGCTGCTGTTCGACATCGGCGGCTCGATGGACGCCCACGTGAAGATCTGCGAGGAACTGTTCTCGGCCTGCAAGACCGAGTTCAAGCATCTGGAGTACTTCTACTTCCACAACTTCATTTATGAATCGGTGTGGAAGAACAACATGCGCCGCACTTCCGAGCGCACGTCGACCCAGGACCTGCTGCACAAGTACGGCGCCGACTACAAAGTGATCTTCATCGGTGACGCCGCAATGGCACCTTATGAAATCACCCAGGCCGGCGGCAGCGTCGAGCACTGGAACGAAGAGCCGGGTTACGTGTGGATGCAGCGCTTCATGGAGAAGTACAAGAAGCTTATCTGGATCAATCCGTACCCTAAGGACACCTGGGGCTACACCTCGTCGACCAATATCGTGCGGGATTTGATCGAGGACCAGATGTATCCGCTGACGTTGCGCGGGCTGGAAGAAGGGATGCGGTTTCTGTCCAAGTAATTCGCAATGGCTCCCCCGCCAGCGGCGGGGGAAACAATCAAAAGCGCTTCAGATATTCGACATGCTCCCGGTGTGCCACTTCTTGAACTACCGGGCGCAATCTGACCTTCGCCCCCGGCAGACACTGTGCCAGTCGAGCCAGCGCCAACGGCGTCAACGCTCCCAATCGCGGGTAACCGCCAATCGTCTGCCGATCATTGAGCAACACGATCGGCTGTCCGTCCGGCGGCACCTGTACCGCGCCCAGAGGAATGCCCTCGGAAATCATCGGTTTGCCCTGATACTGCAACGCCGTCCCCAGCAATCGAATACCCATGCGATCGGCGCGACTGTCCAGCGTCCAGGCACTGTTGAATGCATCGAAAAGGCTCTGCCCGCTGAACTGACCGATCTGCGCGCCGAGCACCAGATCGAGCGGCGCGTCGAAGCCCAGGTCTGGTAGATGCTCCGCCGGGACTTCACGTATCAACAGAGTTTCGCCCTGATAACTCAGCGAAGCGTCCTTGGCCAACGGCAAGCCAAAACCATCGAGGCCACCGAGTTCCTCGCGCACCACCGTGGCACTGCTGCCCAGCACTTTCGGCGCATTGAAACCGCCGGGCGCCGCCAGATAGGCCCGAGCCCCCAACAACGGCTGGGTGAAGGTCAAAGTCTGCCCTTTGCGCAGTTTGAAACTGCGCCACGGCGCCAGCGCTTCACCGTCGATCTGCGCGCCAAGATCGGCGCCCGCCAATGCCAGCATGCAATCCTCTTCAGCCACCACCGTGAACCCGCCGAGGGTGATTTCGATCACCGGCAAGTCCAGGCCATTGCCCAGCAGCCAGTTAGCCCAGGCCATCGACCGCCAGTCCGCCGCGCCGCCCTGGGTCACGCCCAGATGTCGCACGCCAAACCGCCCGGCATCCTGCAACAGACACAGCGGTGTGCTCGCTTCAATCGTCAGTCGGCTCATGCCAGGGCCTCCAGAGGCGTGTCGTCACCGCCGAGACGGATGAATTCGGCATGGTTCACCGCTTCGAAACGCACGGTATCCCCGGGCTGCATGAGGCTGTAGCCATCGCGTTCACGGTCGAACAGTTTTGCCGGCGTGCGACCGATCAGGTTCCAGCCACCGGGAGACACCACCGGATACGCCGCGGTCTGCCGCTCGGCGATGCCGACGCTGCCGGCGGCGACTTTCTTGCGTGGCGTATTCAGACGCGGTGCTGCCAGGACTTCTTCCACCAGCCCCATGAAGGCAAACCCCGGTGCGAATCCGAGCGCGAACACCTGATATTCACGGGCGCTGTGGCGGCGGATCACCTCTTCCACCGCCAAACCGCTGCGTTGTGACAGCAGACTCAATTCCGGTCCGACGCTCAGGTCGTACCACACCGGCAACACGTGACACTGGCCGCCGGTGCGCGCATTTGGCGACAGGTCGATCAAGGCTTCGGCGATCAATTCCCGAGCCTGACCCGGATTCAATTCAGTCAGGTCGTAATGCACCATCAACGTGGTGTACGACGGCACCAGATCGATCAGATGTGCGCCGAACACCGCGCGCAACCGCTCGCTGGCGGCGAGCATCCACGGCATGTTGGCTTCGGCGATTTCATCGAACAGGCGCAGCATCAGGCAGTCCAGCGCCACCACTTCCACCCGCGGATTCATGGCGCGCTCTGCTCGTTCAAGGCCTGACGAATGCGCTGCACGGCCGCCACTGAACTGGCGTTGTCACCGTGCACGCACAGCGTGTTGGCTTGCAGGTGCAGCGCGCTGCCGTCGCTGGCGGTGAGGTTGTCGCCACGGGCGATGGTCAGCGCTTGCCCGATGATGGTTTCGGAATCGTGGTGCACCGCGCCCGGCAGTTGTCGCGAGACCAGTCGGCCGGCGCTGTCGTAGGCGCGGTCGGCGAAGGCTTCGAACCACAGGGTCACGCCGTATTCGTCGCCGAGTTGCTGGGCGGCCGTGTTGTCGCGGGTGGCCATCAACATCAGCGGCAAGGTCCGGTCGTAAGCGGCGACTGCCTGGATCACGGCCCGCAGTTGCGCCGGGTTGGCCATCATGTCGTTGTACATCGCGCCGTGGGGTTTGACGTAACTGACTTTGCCACCCTGGGCACGGCAAATACCGTCGAGGGCGCCGATCTGGTAATGCAGGATGTCTTGCAGTTCCTGGGCGGTGTAAGCCATGGAGCGGCGGCCAAACCCCACCAGATCCTGATAGGCCGGATGCGCGCCGATCTGCACGCCGTGGCTCAGGGCCAGGCTGACGGTCTTGCGCATGATGCCCGGGTCGCCGGCGTGAAAACCGCAGGCAATGTTGGCGCAATCGATGAAGGGCATGACTTCCGCGTCCAGACCCATGGTCCAGCTGCCGAAGCTCTCGCCGATGTCACAGTTCAATAGCAGGCGGCTCACGGTGAACACTCCTGTAGCTGTTATCTTTTTATGCTGTAGGACAGTTGTCGCAGGTTATCAGTTACTGCGCGTCCAGTTGCTTGCCACGGGTTTCCGGCAGGCTCAACGCCGCGAGGATCACCACCCCGTAGGACACCGCCGCAAAGGCACCGATGCCTACGCTCAGCGGCACTTTCTGGCTGAGCAGGCCGATCAGCAGCGGGAACAATGCCGCCAGCGCCCGGCCGATGTTGTAGCAGAAGCCCTGCCCCGAACCGCGAATCCGGGTTGGAAACAGTTCGGTGAGAAACGCGCCCATGCCACTGAAAATTCCCGAAGCGAAAAAGCCCAGCGGGAAGCCCAGCCACAGCATCACGCCGTTGCTGACCGGCAATTGGGTGTAGAGCAGAACGATGGTGAACGAGCCGACCGCGAACAGGATGAAGTTCTTCTTGCGGCCCAACAGGTCGGTCAAATAGGCGCTGATCACATAACCGACGTAGGAACCGATGATCACCATTGCCAGATAACCGCCGGTGCCGAGTACGCTCAAGCCGCGTTCGTTCTTCAGAAAAGTCGGCAGCCAGGAGGTGATCGCGTAGTAACCGCCGAGGGCGCCGGTGGTCAGCAGCGAGGCACGGATCGTGGTGAAGAGCATGCCGGGGGCGAAGATCTCGTAAAACTTCGACTGACTATCCGGCGTTTGCTTGGCCTTGGCTTCGCGGTAGATCTCCGGATCTTTCACCAGACGGCGGACGAAAATCACGAACACTGCCGGCACGATGCCAAGGATGAACAGTGCGCGCCAGGCGTCTTCCGGTGGCAACACCGAGAACAGCAGCGCATAAAGAATCGCCGTCAGGCCCCAACCCAAGGCCCAGCCGGATTGCACCATGCCGACCGCTTTGCCGCGATCCTTGGCGCGGATCACTTCGCCGATCAACACCGCGCCGGCAGTCCATTCGCCGCCGAAACCGAAGCCCATCAGAGTGCGGGCGATCAGTAGTTGCTCGTAGTTCTGGGCGAAACCGCAAAGGAAAGTGAAGAAGGCGAACCACAGCACCGTCAGTTGCAGGGTACGCACGCGGCCGATGCGGTCGGAGAGAATCCCCGCCACCCAACCGCCGATGGCCGAGGCGATCAGGGTGCTGGTGTGGATCAGGCCGGCTTCGCCGGTGGTGATGCCCCACATCGCGATCAGGGTCGGCACCACGAAGCTGAGCATCTGGGTGTCCATGCCGTCCAGACCGTAGCCGATCTTGCAGCTCCAGAAGGTCCGGCGCTCCTGCTGATTGATGTTGCGATACCAGTCGAACGGGCCCGGACGGGCCGCAGTCTTGGGGAGGTCGAGGGTGTCGGGCGCACTCATGGCATGTCTCCGCAGGCTTTTATTGGTCTTGTTCGAAGCTCCGACGACGCCTATCGTGGGAACCGGATGCGTCGATTCTTGGGTGCGTCACCCGGTCGCGTCCAACGAATAAAAACCCGCCCAAGACATAAGAAAAATTTGTTGCCATGAACCTGAAGTTTCTCGAAACCTTCGTCTGGGTCGCCCGGCTGAAAAGTTTTCGCCTGACCGCCGACAAGCTGTTCACCACCCAGGCCTCGATCTCCAGCCGGATCGCGGTGCTCGAAGGCGAGCTCGGGGTGAAGCTGTTCCTGCGTGATTCACGCGGCGTCAGCCTGACGCCCGAAGGTTTGAAAGTGCTGGACTATGCCGAGCAGATGCTCGACACGATGCAGGCGCTGAAGCAGTCGATCGAGACCCGATCGAGCAAGGTTGGCCGGGTACGGATCGGGGTGATGGACACGGTGATTCACACCTGGCTCAGCCCGTTGGTGGCGCAGATGACCGATCTGTACCCACGGGTGGAAATCGAGCTGGTGGCGGATACCTCGCTGAACCTCTGCGATCAGCTGCAAAAAGGCTTTCTCGATCTGATCCTGCAAACCGATCTGGTGCGCCAGGAAAGCGTGCGCAGCCTGGAGCTGGCCAGCCACCCCATCGGCTGGATCGTCGCCAGCAATTCGATCTACAACCGCGACTACCAAAGCCTCGCCGACCTGGCGCAGGAACGGATCATCACCTACTCGAAAAACTCCCGGCCGCATCAGGACATCCTGGCGTTAATGCAGGCCCAGGGCGTGCTGGCGCCACGCTTGAACTGTGTGAATTCGGTGTCGGCGATCACCCGACTGTTGCGCGACGGGTTCGGTATTGGCGCGTTGCCGCCGGTGCTGGTGGCCGAGGAACTGGCGCGGGGCGAACTGACCCTGCTCGACATCGAACAGCGCCCGCCGAACCTGCAGGTGGTGGTGTCGTGGCGGGTCGGTGTGGAATGGGTCGAAGAGATCGTGACGCTGTGTCAGCAGGTGCTGGAGGGGTATGCGCGCAAGGTAGGTACGGATTACATCGTTCTAAGTTGATCGTTCCCACTGCGTGGGAACGATGCATCGAAGCTTACAGCCCGCGCACATCCCGGTCTTCGATCGGCCGGCTCTGGCGCAGGCGCTTGCCGCCCAGTACCACCCAGTCGATCAGACGGAACAGGCATTCAAGACCGAACGACAGCAGCAGCGCGCCGCTCATGCCCCAGATCATTGCTTCCGGTGTCAGCAGGATCTGGTAGCTGTAGCCGTTCCAGGTTTCCTTGCGGATGTCCGGGTCGGCGGCCAGCACCACTTGCAGGAAGCGGATGTACCACGGGCCCTGCATCGCCTGGAATTGCTTGTCCAGCGCCAACTGACGGTTGAGCAAGGTGCTCAGGCTGTCGGCATCGCTGCGAAACACCGGGTCTTCGCTGGCGCGGTAGTGGGCGACCAGCGCCTGGATATCACCCTTGAAGAACTGCTCGGCGGTGCCCTGGAAACCGCGCAGACCGGTCTGCGCCTCGATCAGGTGCGCTTCGACCCGCTTGGCGTAATCGTTGATGAAGCCCGGCACCTGGACACCGATCAACAGGCCCGCCGCAAACAACACCAGCCGTAGATAACTGAGCAACATGGGGGTGCAATCCTTATTCGGTCGTGCCTTGGCTTACGCATTCGCCGCGTCGCCACAGGCTCCATTGGCCCGGTTCGTAGCGGGTCCAGGTTTCGTTTTCAGTCAAAGGTTCGGTGGCAATCACCGTGACCACGTCGTTGGGCGTGGTTTCGGCCTGGAAGTCCACGATCACATCGACGTCCTTGAGCCGCGCCGGGCCAAACGGTGCGCGTCGGGTGATCTGCGCCAGTTTGGTCGAGCAATAGCAGAACAGCCAGTCGCCGTCGCTGAGCAGGCAGTTGAACACGCCTTTGCTGCGATATTCGGCGCAGGCCGCGACCAGATCCGGCAGCAGCACTTCTATATCGACCGGTTCCGGAAACGCTGCACGTACGCGGTTGAGCAAATCGCAGAACGCCGCTTCGCTGTCGGTATCGCCGACCGGGCGGTAGAAACTCTTTATCGGCGAGAAGTCGGCGAGCTGGCCGTTGTGCGCGAAGCACCAGTTGCGGCCCCACAGTTCGCGGACGAACGGGTGGGTGTTGGACAGGCAGACCTTGCCGACGTTGGCCTGGCGGATATGACCGATGACCACTTCGCTCTTGATCGGATAGCGCTGCACCAGGTTGGCCACTTCCGACTCGCTGCTGGCCGCCGGGTCCTGGAACAGACGCAAGCCGCGCCCTTCGTAGAAACCGATGCCCCAGCCGTCGCGGTGCGGGCCGGTGCGACCACCGCGCTGCATCAGCCCGGTGAAGCTGAACACGATGTCGGTCGGCACGTTGGCACTCATGCCCAGTAATTCACACATGTGCGGACTCTCGTGATTACAGACGCGGCTCGACCCGCATGCGCTGCGGATTGCTTGGCAAAGGCGGGCGACCATAGCGGTCATCGCCGGCGCCGCCGAACGGTTGATCGGCGTCCCGCTCGTCATCGGCCCGGGCCGCTGCGCGGGCGGCTTCAGCCTGTTCCTTGCGGGCCTTGGAGGCGCGTTCGATCGGCAGGCGGATCAGCACGAAAATCAGGTACAGGCCGAACGCGATCATGGCGTACATGAGCAATTCGGAAATTGCGCGCCAGGCGTTGTTGCCGACCTTGAACGCCAGATCCAGCGCGGTAATCGCGATGGCCGGGGCGAATTTTTCTTTCACCGGGTCAATGATGGTCGGGCTGAACAGCAGCACCGCCATCAATACACGCAGCGACTCGCGCAGCCAGCGCCACATCCAGCGGGTCATGCGCATCCACACCAGCAGGCAGCCCACGGCGGCAAAGGCGTAAAGGCCCCAGGCGATCAGATAGTCGTTCTCGGTCATGGTGTCCATGGCAAGGCAGGCAAAGAGGCGCTTATAGTAACGACTTTTCGCACGTCAGGCTTCCCCGCCGTCCGTGCGGCCCTTATTTGTCATGTCCGAGAGCTTTCCATGCCCGTATCCGCCAACGTCAGCAGCGCCCCGATTGCCCACAAGGCCGCCGGCCACGACCCGTACGCCTGGCTGCAGGAACGCGACACCGACGCGGTGCTCGACTACCTCAAGGCTGAAAACGACTATCAGCAGGCGCAGACCGCCGATCAGGCCGAACTGCGCGAAACCCTGTTCGAGGAGATCAAGGGCCGGATCCTCGAAACCGACCTGTCGCTCCCATCACCATGGGGCCCGTACCTGTATTACACCCGCACCACAGCGGGTGACGAATACGCCCGTCACTATCGTTGCCCGCGTCCGGCTGACGACAGCCTGACCCTCGACGAAAGCCGCGAACAACTGCTGCTCGACCCGAACACCCTGGCCAACGGCGGTTTCTTCTCCCTCGGCGCCTTCAGCATCAGCCCGGATCACCAGCGTCTGGCCTACAGCGTCGATGCCTCGGGCGACGAGATTTACACGCTGTTCGTGAAGGAATTATCCAGCGAGCGTGTCAGCGAACTGGAATTCCAGGACTGCGACGGCAGCATGACCTGGGCCAATGACAGCCTGACGCTGTTCTTCGGTGTACTCGACGACACCCATCGCCCGCACAAACTGTTCCGCTATCGTCTGGACGGCACCGCCGCCGAAGAGGTGTTCCACGAACCGGACGGGCGTTTCTTCCTGCATTGCTACCGCGCCAGCTCCGAGCAGCAATTGCTGTTGTCCCTGGGCAGCAAGACCACCAGTGAAGTCTGGGCGCTGGATGCCAATAAGCCGCAGCAGCCGTTCACTTGCCTGGCGCCACGGGTCGAGGATCACGAATACGACGTCGATCACGGCAAGCTCGATGGCGAATGGACCTGGTTCATCCGCACCAACCGCGACGGCATCAACTTCGCCCTGTATCAGGCGCCGGACACCGGCATCGCGCCGAGTGAAGCCGACTGGCAAAACCTGATCCCGCACAGCGATTCGGTGATGCTCGATGGCGTTACCCTCAACGCCGAAGCCCTGACCCTGAGCCTGCGTGAGGGCGGTCTGCCGATCATCGAAGTTCGCCCACACGGTCTGGCGCCTTATCGCGTGCAATTGCCGGACGCGGCCTACAGCCTCTACGTACAAAACAGCCTTGAGTTCGAAAGCGACCGCATTCGCCTGCGCTATGAAGCGCTGAATCGTCCGGCTCAGGTTCGGCAACTGATCCTCGCCACCGGCGAACAGACCGTCCTCAAGGAAACCCCGGTGCTCGGCCCGTTCGACGCCGACGCCTACGTCAGCCAGCGCCTGTGGGCGACTGCGCCGGACGGCACCCAGGTGCCGATCAGTCTGGTGATGAAACGGGAAATGGTCGGCAAAGCGGTGCCGCTGTACCTGTACGGTTACGGCGCCTACGGTTCGAGCCTCGACCCGTGGTTCTCCCACGCTCGCCTGAGCCTGCTGGATCGCGGCATGGCATTCGCCATCGCCCACGTGCGTGGTGGCGGCGAACTGGGCGAAGCCTGGTACCGCGCCGGCAAGCAGGAGCACAAGCACAACACTTTCAGCGACTTCATTGCCTGCGCCGAATTCCTGATCCTCAACGGCATCACCACCGCGCCACAACTGGCGATCAGCGGTGGCAGCGCCGGTGGCTTGCTGATCGGTGCGGTGCTCAACCAGCGTCCGGATCTGTTCGGCGTGGCGATTGCCGAAGTGCCGTTCGTCGACGTGCTCAACACCATGCTCGACCCGGACCTGCCGCTGACCGTCACTGAATACGACGAGTGGGGTAATCCCGAAGAGCCGGAGGTCTACGAGCGGATCAAGGCCTACGCGCCGTACGAAAACGTCACCGCGCAGGCGTATCCCGCAACACTGGTGATCGCCGGCTACAACGACAGCCGCGTGCAGTATTGGGAAGCGGCCAAGTGGGTGGCGAAGTTGCGCGCGACCAAGACCGATGACAATCCATTGCTGCTCAAGACCGAACTGGGCGCCGGCCACGGCGGGATGAGCGGGCGTTATCAGGGATTACGTGACGTAGCGCTCGAATATGCATTTGTTTTCAAGATTCTGGGTATCGCCTGAGGAACTCCGCCGGTCAGTCAGGTCTTAATTCCGGGCACCGGGAGCCGATAAGCAGATCGGCCCCCGGTGGCGAGCCTGCCACCCGACACAACAAAAAGACCGCACGACATGTCAGAACCCACTCTACTGAACAACGAAATCCGCGACTGGCTGATGGACTGCGGCCTGTTCGATCAATTGCAACTGGCGGATTTTGCCGCCGCTTCGGGCTACTTCAGCATCAGCACCGTGGCTGAAGGCGAAGCGATCTTTCGCGAAGGCGATGCCGGCAGTTTCATGTGCATCATCCACACCGGCCAGGTGGCCGTGCAGAAAACCGGCGGCGACGGCCAGGTCGTGACCATGGCCACCCTGCGCAGTGGCCGCGCGTTCGGTGAAATGGCCGTGCTCGACGGCGAACGCCGTTCGGCGACTTGCGTGGCGGCGAGCAACTGTCAGTTGCTCAACCTCGGCAAGGATTCGCTGGAAAAAATGCTCAACGACGCACCGAAGATCGCCGCCAAGATCATCCGCGCCCTCGCCGTCTCCCTGTCCAAACGCCTGCGCATGGCTGACGGCCAGCTCGCCGCCCAGCAGATCTAGCCCCCCGGGGATTTGGGCTTGCTGTCGTTCTGTTCCAGGCCCGGCAATGGCTGATCCTTGGTCGGCGGGCTGGGCATTTCGATCGGCACCAGCGGCGGGCCGCCACTGCCGGGGCCGGCCTTGGGAATCGGTATCGGACTGATCTGCGGATACGGGGTCGGCGTCGCCGTGCCGGGCGAGCCCGGTTGCGGTGTCGGGCTGACGGGAATCGTCTGTTGCGCCTGTACGGCAGTTATCGAGAGCGCGGCCAGGGTAATGACCGTTAGAATGGTGCGCTTCATCAAGGGCTCCGTTGGCCTGAAGTCTGCCTTCAGGCTACTCCCAACGCGCCGGCTTGCCTTCCCCCCTGTAGAGATTTCCATGAAACGTTTCGTTCTGCTCGACACCACGCCGATCCCTGACAACGGTGGCGCCCTGTGCCTGTTCGAGTATGGCGAGGATTTCGTCATCAAGATCCAGGGCGGCGACGGCGGCCAATTGATGAACACCCGCATGCATGGTTCCGAAGACGCGCTGGCCGAGATCCCGTGCCGCAAGGTCTCCGGCCGGCCGGACTCGCGGGTGCTGATCGGCGGCCTGGGCATGGGCTTCACCCTCGCCTCCGCACTCAAGCATCTGGGCAAGAGCGCTGAAGTGGTGGTCGCCGAGCTGGTGCCCGGCGTGGTCGAGTGGAACCGTGGCCCGCTCGGTGAAAAGTCCGGGCGCCCGCTGCTCGATCCGCGCACGGTGATTCGTCAGGAAGACGTGGCCAAGGTGCTGCAAAGCGAGCCCAACGGTTTCGACGCAATCATGCTCGACGTCGACAACGGCCCCGAAGGCCTGACCCAGAAAGCCAACAGCTGGCTGTATTCCGCCGCAGGCCTGGCCGCATGCGCCAAGGCGATGCGGCCCAAAGGCGTGCTGGCGGTGTGGTCGGCCAGCGCCGACCGGCAGTTTTCCGACAAATTGAAGAAGGCCGGTTTCAAGGCCGAGGAAGTCCAGGTCTTCGCCCACGGCAACAAGGGCACCCGCCACACGATCTGGATTGCCGAGAAGCTCAAGGGCTGAGCTAAACTTGCCTCATAACCGTCATTAGTCTTTCTACAAAGGTGAACCCATGAGTTCGTCCACCCCGACCAACACTTCGAAGCTGGATCGCATCCTCGCCGACAACCAGCGCGACAAGGAGATGGGCTACCGCGACAAGGCCCTGAAGATGTACCCGCACGTGTGCGGCCGCTGCGCCCGTGAGTTTTCCGGCAAGCGCCTGAGCGAGCTGACCGTGCACCACCGCGACCACAACCACGACAACAACCCGCAGGACGGTTCCAACTGGGAACTGCTGTGTCTGTACTGCCACGACAACGAACACTCGCGCTACACCGACCAGCAGTATTTCGGCGAAGGCTCGCTGAGCACGCCGAAAATCGCCAAGGCGACGCACAATCCGTTTGCGGCGCTGGCCGGGCTGATGAAGAAAGAAGACTGAGTTCCCCACTCTGATCGTTCCCACGTCGAGGCGTCGAACCGTCCGCGTGGGAACGATCTGTCCTGAATCTGCCCGCCCTCCCCCAATCCCCGTATAATCGCCCTCTTTTTCCCGAAGGCACCCCGCTCGTGGCAGACAAACGGTACAGCTGCATTGGTTTGTATAACCCCAAATCACCGGAAAACGTCGGTTCAGTGATGCGCGCCGCAGGCTGCTACGGCGTGTCGACCGTGTTCTACACCGGCAAGCGCTACGAGCGCGCCGCCGACTTCGTCACCGACACCAAGCGCGTGCACTACGACATCCCGCTGATCGGCATCGACGACCTGAAAAAGATCCTGCCGCTCAACTGCGTCCCGGTCGCCGTGGAACTGGTCGACGGCGCCCGCCCGCTGCCGGAATACACCCACCCGGATCGCGCCCTGTACATCTTCGGCCCTGAAGACGGCTCTCTGGATCAAGAGATCCGCGACTGGTGCGAAGACGTCGTGTACATCCCGACCACCGGCTGCATGAACCTCGCCGCCACGGTCAACGTCGTGCTTTACGACCGTATGGCCAAAGGCCTGAACACCCGCTCCGGGCCGAAATTCCGCTGAAACGCCGCACATCCGATGGAACGAGCTGACCGCCTGCGCAGTCAGCTTGTTTATCGATTACTCATTGCCTGGAGAAAGATCATGACCGAGCTCAAACGCGTCGAGCGTATCGAATCCACCCCGTTCCAGAGCCGTTCCGAGCAGAACGTCGAAGGCTGGGAACGCATCGGCTCGCTGGCCGGCGGCGTGATCATGGTCGGCAAGGGCCTGCGCCGTGGCGGGGTGTTCGGGCTGATTCAGGTGGCGATTGGCGGCGTGGCCATGGCCCGCGGCATCACCGGCCACAGTTCGGTGAAAAGCCTGCTGGAGAAAAGCCGTCAGGACATGAACAACGTGCGGGCAAAGATCGAGCGGGCTGGTGAAGAACTGAGCAAGCTCAAAGCCAATGCCGAGGCGGCGACGAAGACCGCCACCGTGACTGGCAATGATTCGGTGAAATCGCCGAAAGCCGGGGTCTGACCGCTACCGAAGCAACCCGCTATCGAGGACTTTGGACGACTCGCCGAGAATGCTTTCGGCGAGTTGCACGAACTCTTTGGTATCCACCGTCCCCAGATGCATCGCCCCGCGCAGCACGTCATCCAGCGAGCGCTTGTTGCGGGTCTTCAGGCGAATCTCGCCGTCCAGTTCCTGTAACAACAGCACCGCTTTCGACAGCTGCGCCGGGCTGATCTGCTCGCCGCGCAGGGTCGTGACCTTCTGGCTGTCCTTGGCCAGTTTCGCCTGCAACGCCTGATAGCGCTCGTCGCTCATCCCCCCGGCACGGCGCACCAGTTCGATTGCGTAATACTCGGCAAAACCCTCGCTGATCCAGTCGCTGCGCTGCTCGTCGTTGATCCGTCCGAACACCTGCGCCAGCTCGCGCACCAGTGCGCTGCTGCCGCTTTCGCTGACCAGCGGCAACCGCGTGTTGAGGTAGATCGACTCCCGTGCCGCCAGGCTGCCGCGCCACATCGGGTCGTTGGCGCCGACAATCAGCAGTTTGCTCGGATGGCGGGGAAATACCGCCTGCACCTGCGGCCAGACGAACGTCAGCAGCGTCAGCACATCCATCCGGCGCATGCCCTGCCCTTGCGGCGAGGCCACGGTGACTTCGGTTTCCCCTAACCGCGTGCGGCGGCTGCCGAGGTGGCCGGCGAGCATCCAGCCGGTCGGGCGGTCGAACAGGCGTGACGGATTGTCGATGCGGAATTTGTTCTTGCCAATGCGCGGCCAGGCGGTTTCGACGCTTTTCCAGCCGTCGGGCAATTCGAAGTGCAGGCGCGCGACCAGCTCGATGCCATCCTGTTGGTCGAGCCTGGCCGGCGGCACCAGTTCATCGCCGCGCATCAACGCCCAGGTTGGGGTCATGCGCGTGTCGAAGCTGCCGTTCTTGCGGCCGTGGCTGATGCGCACGCGGTAGGTCAGGCTGGCCTTGTCCGCCGCTGGTCGCCATACGCCCCGCGCCGGTTTGCCCGGCGTCAGTTGCCATTGGCCGTCGGCCTTGAAATCGCTGTAATGGCTGCCATCGCCAAGGTCGAAATCCAGGCTGCGCACCGCTTCGCCCTTGGCGAGGGTCAGGCGCACTTCGGCCTGATCGCTCTGCGGCAGCAGGCGTACCTGATAATCCAGATCGACTTTCTTTGCCGCCCACACCGGCGCACTCAGCGCCAGCAACGTGACGATCAGCGCCCGGCGCAATCCCGTCGCCATACCTGCTCCTTGGTCAATCGTTAACCTGCGCGGAAAATCAGGTGATCTTCCCAGTCGTCTTCCGGCACGCTGCCTTCGGCGAGCATGCGCCCGGACTGGGAAATCCGTTCATGGTGCACCGCGTCGCGATCACCGCAGACCAGGTGATGCCACAGCGGCAGATCCTTGCCTTCGCTGACCAGCCGATAACCGCAGGTCGGCGGCAGCCATTTGAATTCTTCGGCCTGGCCCGGGGTGAGCTGGATGCAGTCCGGGACAAACTTCATGCGGTTCGGGTAATCGCTGCACTGGCAGGTTTTCAGGTCCAGCAGTTTGCAGGCGATGCGCGTGTAATAGACGCTGTTGTCTTCTTCATCCTCGAGCTTTTGCAGGCAGCACAGGCCGCAACCGTCGCACAGCGATTCCCATTCCTCGTGATCGAGTTGATCGAGGGTTTTGCGTATCCAGAACGGTTCGACTTTGGCGGCCATGGCTCAAGCATCAACATCAGGTGGTGAAAAGGCCGCCAGTCTAGTGCCCAAGGCCCCGTGATCCAAGCGCTGGCGACTGCCGGTTGTGCAGGGCTTGTCAGTTTTTGCGCGGCCAAGTAGCTTTGCCGGTCACACCGGGCCTTTACCGGATGCCATTAACGCTCGACCGCGTTGCATCCGGTGAGCTGCAGGCTTGCGACACAACCCCATCGTTCAGCCCAACTGATCCCGCCGGGTTTCGCTTCCAACCTGTCCTCAAACGTAGCAAGGAATCTCTCGATGAGTGCCAACCCTCGCGTTGCCGAATACGCCATTCACCCGCAGTTCACTGATCGCTGGTCGCCCCGCGCCTTCACCGGCGAAGCGATTTCCGAGGAAACCCTGCTGAGCTTCTTCGAAGCCGCGCGCTGGGCGCCATCGGCGTACAACTCGCAGCCGTGGCGTTTTCTCTACGCCCGTCGCGACACGCCGAACTGGGAGCGTTACCTGGGTCTGCTCAATGAGTTCAACCGCAGCTGGGCCCAGAACGCGTCGGCGCTGGTGATCGTGATTTCGAAAACCACCTTCACCGCACCGGGCGCGATCGAGGAAACGCCGGCGCTGTGGCACACCTTCGACACCGGTTCCGCGTGGGGCCATCTGGCGCTGCAAGCGAGCCTGAGCGGCTGGCACACCCACGGCATGGCCGGCTTCGATCAGGAGCTGACCCGCAAAGAGCTGAACATTCCGGAAGGTTATGCGCTGCACGCCGCCGTGGCGGTGGGCAAGCTGGGTGACAAGGCAACCCTGGCGGATTACCTGCAGGCACGGGAAACGCCGAGCCCGCGTCGCCCGCTGAGCGAACTGGCGGCTGAAGGGGATTTCACCCTCTAAACCCCGTCGCTTGATCATTCCCACGCTCCGCGTGGGAACGATCTCTATAGTCAGTAACCGCGTGCGAAATCCACTTCCCCGCGCAACGCCTCTCCCGCCTGATACGCCCGCAAGTTATCCAGAAACAACTGCACCATCATCGGCGGCGAGGTCGGCGCCGAACTGTGCCCGGTCAGCAGCAAGCCCCACGCGGTCCAGAACGGATGCCGTTGTGGCAGCGGTTCCTGACGGCAGACGTCGATCACCGCGCCGGCCAGATGGCCTTCCTTCAACGCTTCGACCAGATCCGCATCGACCACGGCCACACCGCGCCCGGCGTTGATGAACAGCCCGGTCGGCTTGAATTGCTTGAACAGCGCAGCGTCGTAGATATCGTGGGTGTGCTCGGTGTTGGGCAGCAGGTTGACCACGTAATCCGCCTCGCCCACCAGCCGCGGCAAGTCCGCCATCGAACCGACTTCGACAAACGGCGCCTGCTCGCGAGCGCTGCTGGCGATGCCGTACAACTCGACGCCGAACGGCAGCAGGAACTGCGCCACGCTCTGGCCGATGTCACCGGTGCCGACGATCAGCACCTTGCGCCCGACCAGACTCTGACCGGTGCGGTTGTCCCACTTGCGCTCGACCTGACTGACCAACCGCGCCAGTACTTCGCGCTCGTGGCCGAGCATGTAGGTCAGCACGTATTCAGCCATTACCTGACCGAAAATGCCGACCGCCCGGGTCAGGCGGTAATCCCGGCGCAGGCCGTCGGCCAGCAGCGGCGTGATGCCGGCCCAGGTCGATTGCAGCCATTGTGGCTGGTGGCCCTGACGCAACAGGGTTGCCAATAGATCCGGCTGGCCCAGCCACACCGGGCAATCGACGGCCTGGCGGGCCAGTTCGGCGGAGTCGCCGCTGGTCAGTACTTCAAGCTCCGGAGCCGCCTGACGCAGCAGTCGGGCGTATATCGCGTGGTCGTGTTCAGCAATCAGAACGCGCATCTTCAAACCTTTCGCAAACCGTGCAGGCGGCCGTCCACTTCGTGGCAGCCGTCGCCGTAAAAACCGTTCCAGGGGTTACAAGAGGCCCAGGACAGGGCCTCGCGGATCAGACCGGATCGTTGCGTCGCAGCAACTCTTCGGGCAAGTGCTCGATGTACTCTTCCTCGGCCGGTGGCATTTGCAGGTGATAGCCCTGCTTTTCGAGGTTTTCCAGGACCACGGCGATGTCTTCGCTGGCCAGCTTGCGCTCGGGGGTCAGCACCAGATCGAAGGAGTGCCTGGCCTTGCCGAACGCCGCCATCAGCCCTTCCGGCACGCGCTCCAGCGCATCGCTCTTGAGCACGTACAGGTACATGCCGCTTTTCTTCGAACTTTGATAAATGGAACAAATACGTTTCAAGGCTGTTCTCCGGCGGTGGCCAGGCTGTCGAGCAGCTTCTGACCCATCAATTCGCGGCGCCAGCCACGCAGCGAATCAGGCAATTGGTAAGGGCCCTCGGGGAAGCCGCTTTTGACCAGCGCTTCGAGGGTTTTCTTGCGCAGCATCAGTTCCGGCGCGATGCCCAGACGTTCAGCTTCGGCCTGACCGAGCGCCCGCAGCTGTTTGATCAGCGCAGCGGCTTCGATCGGCAACGGCTCCGGCACGGCTGGCGGCCATTGATCAGGCCCCACACTGCCAGAGCGCTTGATCAGATCAAGCAGAAACTCGCCGTCCTGACGCACGGTACGCGGGTGCATGTCTTCGATCTTGCCCAGCGCGCTGAGGTTGTCCGGTTGGGTCCGGGCCAGCGGCCACAGCGAGTGTTCACGCACGATGCGGTTGCGCGGCAGATCGCGGGCGCGGGCCTCGCGCTCACGCCAGGCACACAGCTCGCGCAATACGGCCAGTTGGGCGCGGGACAATTTCCACGCCAGTTTGGCCTCGCGATACACCTCGTACGGATCGGTCTCGCGGCGCAGGTTAGCGACCAGTTCGGCGCCGTCCTCCAGCACCCAGGCGAATTTGTCGTCGGACAGTTTCGGACGCAGTTGTACGAAAACCTCCGCCAGATGCACGGCATCTTCGGCGGCATAGCTGATTTGCGTGTCGGACAACGGACGCTGCAACCAGTCGGAACGGGTTTCGCCCTTCGGCAGTTCGATGCCGAGCACTTCCTGCACCAGACGCGAATAACCCATCGAGAACCCGAGGTTCAGGTAGGCAGCGGCCAGTTGGGTATCGAACAGCGGCGCCGGCAGGCTGCCGGTCAGGCGCAGCAAGACTTCGAGGTCTTCGCTGCAGGCGTGCAGGACTTTGAGCACCGCCGGGTTTTCCAGCAACGCGGCCAAGGGTTGCCAGGCGTTGATGGTCAGCGGATCGATCAGGTAGGCGCGTTTGCCGTCGCCGACCTGCAACAGGCCGGCAATCGGGTAGAAGGTGTCGACCCGCATGAATTCGGTGTCGAGGGCAACGAACGGCAGCTGCTGCCACTCGGCGCAAAACTGCGCGAGGCTATCGTTGTCGCGAATCCAGTGAATATCGATGGCCACACGGCTCTCCCTTCAAGAATGGCGCGCAGTATATATCGCCACCGGCGCTTTCCGCGCCTCTACAGGGCAAGAGCTTGATGAAATCTCCTGCCTGAGGGAAAGAATAGTCTTACAGAGTGAGTCTGCCGGCTCAGTCCTTGGCCAACACCCCGTCGATCACCGCGCCCCGGCAGCCGGCAAACATGTCCAGATCGGGCTGGTAGACCTTGCTCTGCACTTCCAGCAGACCGAGCATCGAGTGGAACAGGTTGTCTTGGCTCAGCGGTTTGTCGCGGCTCATTTGCAGGCAATGGGTGTCGACCGAGTAGGACTTCTGATAGCTGTCGGAGAACCACGCCAGCATCGCCACGTGCTTTTGCTGCTCCGGCGCCAGCATGTACGGCGTGCCGTGGAGGAACAGGTTGTACTCGCCCAAAGATTCGCCGTGGTCGGACAGGTACAGCATGGCGGTATCGACCTTGTCCTGATTGCTGCGCAGCACATCGATCAGGCTCGACAACACATGGTCGGTGTACACCAGCGTGTTGTCGTAGCCGTTGACGATGCTTTCGCGGCTGCAATTGTTCAGCGCGTTGCTTTCACACACCGGGGTGAAGCGCTCGTATTCCTTCGGATAGCGCTTGAAGTATTCCGGGCCGTGGCTGCCCATCTGGTGCAGGACCAGCACGGTGTCCTTGTCCAGGTGATCGATGAAGCTTTGCAGGCCTTGCAAGAGGATTTCGTCGCGGCATTCGCTGTTGGCGCACAGCGCCGGGTCTTTCAGATTGCTGACATCCTGCAAGGTGACGCGATCGCAGGTGCCCTTGCAGCCGGACTGATTGTCGCGCCAGATCACGTCGATCCCGGCACGTTTGAGCACGTCCAGCAGCCCTTCCTCATTCTTCGCCTTGCTGGCGTCGTAATCCTTGCGGCCCATGTTGGAGAACATGCACGGCACCGACACGGCCGTTTCGGTGCCGCAGGAGTGCACGTCGGTGAAGGCGATCAGGCCGGCTTCCTTGTCCAGTTTCGGCGTGGTGTCGCGGTCATAACCGAGGATGCCGAAGTTTTCCGCCCGGGCACTTTCCCCCACCACCAGCACCGTCAGGGATTTACGCGGATGATTCTGCACGGCGACGTTGCGCTGGGCGTCTTCGCCGATCGTGACGAACGGTTGCTGCGCCGAAGCCACCTGCTCACGCAGATAACCGGCCGAGGCGCCGATGTAGTTGCTCGGCACCAGCATCAGGCGAATTTCGTGGTGATTGCGAAACAGCGACGACAACCCTTGATAATTGGCCAGCGCGACACCGCCAATGACTGCGACCGACGCCACACTCACAACAACTTTGCTTAATAACTCGCGATGCCAGCGGCGATAGTTGACTGGAACTTTCCACAACAACCAGGACGGCAAGACACCCAGAAAAACGATATAAGCCAGCAACTTCAAAGACAGCAGATCGCGCACTTCCGTGGCATTGGTTTCGGCAAAGTTTCTAAACATGCCGGCATCGATCATTACACCGTACTGGCTCATGAAATAAGCCACGCCGGCGCTGACCATAAACAACAACGTCAACACGGGTTTCAACACGGGTCGAAACGCCAGCAACGTCAGCACGATGTTATACGCCGCGAAGATCATCACCCCGAACGCAATGCGCATGGCAATGCCCTTGCCGTCCGCAGCGGTGATATCGAACAGGTGTTGCCAGAGAACGAAATTGAATCCGGCCAAAAGAAAGGCGCTGGCAAACAACGTCACCCATTCCGGGCGCACGGCTTTTAACTTGAACATGGCGAGGGGCTATTTCCTTGAAAGAAGTGCCGTCGTCAATTGTGAAAATTTCATTGACTCAGACAACACAAACTTTAAGCAGGCAACCATCAATTTTTTGTGAAAAAGAAGCCAACGATTAGTTGGCCCATGAAATAACCGTGAAACTTTCGGAGTATTTGAGAATGGTTCAGCTGTGGTTCAGTCGCGCGTGACGAGGTCGCCGTATCGACCGCCCCGGTTCCAGGGTCTGAAGAGGGAAAGCGTTCGCGCCACTGCCCGACCCGTCTGGATAAAGGCTTCTGGCCACCTTTCCCGGGTTTGATTGTGTACGTCGTGTTACTAAAACTTTCTGTCCCACAACTGACCGTGAAAAGTCCTACAGGGCTTTCTCCTGGCACCATCGTTCCGTTACGATCATGCGCACACGTTTGCGCGGATTCGGCGCAAGGAGCACAGCGAGACAGAACGGATGCTGAACAGTAACTTGCTTAGAAAGCTCGACATGCAGGATCTCATGGTGTTTGTCGCCGTGTATGAGCAAAGCAGCGTCACCGACGTGTCGGAGGCGCTGTTCGTCAGCCAGTCCACCGTCAGTTACTGCCTGAAAAAACTGCGCACCAGCTTCGAAGACGATTTGTTCGTCAACACCCGCACGGGCATGCGCCCGACCTACAAGGCCAGCAGCATGTATGGCCATGTGCAGAAAATCCTCGAAAGCATCAACCTCTGCCACGCCGGCGCCCCGACCTTCGACCCGATGGCGCAGCCAGTGACTTTCAACATCTGCGCCCCGGAATACTTCGAGCAACTGATCCTGCCACGGATGTTGAAGCGCTTCGACTTCGATGACTTGCCGGTGATGGTCAACATGCACAAGTTCGAAACCGACGTGCCGGTCGAAGAGTTGCGCGACGGCAGCCTCGATCTGGTGATCTGTTTCGGCCCGCACTTCCATCGCAGCCACGCCGACCTGAAATCACGGATGTTGCTGGAAGATGACCTGGTCTGCGTGTTCGACAAACGCGCCACACCGCTGGAGCCGCGCCTGAGCCTGCAAGCCTTCACCGAACGCCGGCATGTGTTCCCGACGCCGTGGACGTCGACCACCAACATGGTCGATGGCTGGCTGGCGCGGCAGGCGCAGAAACGCCAGATCGTCGCCCGCTCCAACAGTTACAGCGCGGCGTTGAAGATGATCACCGGCACCGATTTCATCCTGACCCTGCCCCGGCGGATCCAGCGTTTGCTGACCAACGACGCCGTGTTCAATCACTGCGAGGCGCCGAACGGCCTGCCGGGTTTCACCCTCGACATGCAGTGGAGCCACAACGTCGATCAGGACAGCGCCAACCTCTGGCTGCGCGAGCAGGTCGTCAAGACCTGCGCGGAGCTGGAAGCAGCCTGAGTCTTACACGCCGATGGCGGTCTTGTTGTAGGACTCGCGGTCGATGTCGAGCAGTTCCACACTCAACTGCACCTCGACCCCGGCCGGCCATTCGCACAGATCCTGCAACACCGCCAACAGGCTCTGCGAAAGCTGCTTCTTGATCTCCGGAGAACGCCCGCTGAGCAGCGCCAGCCTCACCGCGACAAAGGCGCGCTCGTTCATGGCGGTGCCGACCTTGAAGGTTTCAACCTTGAGTGCACGGCTCTTGATATCGAACTCCGCCGCGAACTGACCGGAACCCACCAGCGTGTTGTTGAGCCGGATCAACGCCACGTCGGCGTTCAGTTGCGGCAGGTTGGCGGTGTATTCCAGGTGCAGGTGTGGCATCTCGGTGCTCCAGTGGTTCGGCGGAAAGGTCGTACATATAACACAGCAACGCCTGACTCACGCCAGCGACGACATCACCGGGCGCTCGCTCATGAATTGCTCCAGCCGCGAACGCAGCCAGCGCTCGGCCGGGTCGCTGTCAACGTGGCTGAGCCAGACCATCGACAGGTCGAGGGTCGGGGTCTTGAACGGAAACGGCTCCTTGAACAAGAACCCGGAAGCGGCCATGGCGTCGGCGGTGTAGTCCGGCAGGCTGGCGATCAGATCGGTGCCGGCCAGCAGCGCCGGCAACGAACTGTACTGCGGCACCGACAACACCACCTGACGGGTGCGACCGATGTCCGCCAGCCACTCATCGGCGTAGCCACTGACATTGGCGGTGTGGGAAACCAGCACGTGGGGACGTGCGCAATATTCATCGAGGGTCAGCGGCGTGTCGGACTTGTCGGCGCGCAGGATGCTCGGCTGGATGTGCCGCAGCAATTTGCGTTTGGCGTTGGCCGGCAGGCCGCGAGTCTGGCTGATGCCGACTGTGATATCGCCGGCGGCCAGCAGGTCGGGAATCCGCCAGTAATCGACGTGCTGCACCACAAACACCACGCTCGGCGCTTCCTGGCGCAAGGCGCGCAACAGCGGTGGCAGCAGACCGAATTCGACGTCATCCGACAGACCGATGCGAAAGGTCATGGTGCTGACGGCAGGATCGAAATCCCGGGTCAGGCTCAGCGCCACCGACAGCGAGTCGAGCGCGGGTTTCAGGTGGCGATAAATGTCTTCGGCGCGGGCGGTCGGCTCCATGCGATGGCCGACGCGGATGAACAATGGATCGTTGAGCATGGTGCGCAGTCGGTTGAGCGCCGAGCTGATGGTCGGCTGGCCGAGAAACAGCTTCTCGGCGGCCCGCGTCACGTTGCGTTCGAGCATCAAGGTCTCGAACACCACCATCAGGTTGATGTCGGCCTTGCGAAGTTCATTGCGGTTCATCCATTGCCCCCCGATCCCCAGATTGCGGGCAGTGTAGAAAGCCCCGGCCTTATCGTCTATGCGCCCATGGATCAGTTGACTGTCAGTGTCTTCAATCCCAGGGCCAGTTTGCGGGGGTCCTTGCTCATTCCCAACTCTTGAGGGCTGATGGCGTCGGCAAATTGCAGTTGCAACCGCAGCAGGCCCTCTTCCTTGATGCGCTGACGGATCACCGGGGTCAAGGTCAGTTCGAGTGTGTTGCCATCAGGCTTGTCCAGCGAGGTGTTCAATGTCTCGAGGCCATTGAGCTTGACCACAACGCCCTGCCGGGCATGGGAGGGTGTGAGGAAAGCGGTCGTTTCCAGACGCAGGGAGCGGGCCGACTCGGGAATCCGGAACACGAGTTCGGCGTCCGGGCCATTTGACCAGACACCCCATGGCTCTGGCACCGCCCAGCCACGCGCTAGAAATTCGTAGCCGGCAGCGCCGAAGCTGAACGGGGTCTTCTGACCGGACGGGATTTCAGGAATCAGTTGTTGCGGTGCCTGTTCAACAGACTTTTGCAGGCAGTTGCCACACTGTTTCCAGCCTGGCGCCAGCACCGTGAAGCCGTCGATACGGGTCAGCAGATCGGTTCGGGAATCAATGCTCGTCACCGCTCGCAGCAGTGCCTGATCACTGAGCAAGTACAGCGAATCGGCCTCGTATTTCCCTGAGTTCAACATGTCGGAGGTGCGTTCCTCTGCGCGACGCCACTGATCGCCGCTGATTCGCCCGAGGTAAATCGCATCCGTCGACAACCCATGACGTGCCGCAAAAGCGGAAACACTGAGCCATTCAGGAGAATAGTTTTGCGGGAGTATCCAGCGGACCTTCGGATAGTGCTCGGCCGCATTTTGCCAGAACGGATCAACAAAAGGCGTTGCCCATTGAGCTGCCGGCTCCGCCATCAGCTGCTTGCGTCCGACAGCCCATCCGCTACGCGTATCGGTCACCTGAACCACGAGCGCCAACGCCAGGAGGCAACCCGCCGTGCGTACCTTGTTGGCTCGAATCACCAGGAAGAGGATGAGCAGAACGGTCGCATAGTAAATCGGCCAGAACATCCGCCCTGACGCTCGAAAAACACTGGCGATCGCGGTGACTTTTTCCGGCAACGGGTAGGAAAAAGTCAACGACCCCAGTGCGATGTTGTTGGAAAGCGAGAACATCATCAGCCCGAACAATGCGACCAGCAAAAAACCATATCGACGCAACCGTATGCCCAGTGCGGTCTGCCCTTGCAGCCAGCCTGCCAGGCCGTAAATGGCCAGCAGCACAAGCCCCAGCCCCAAATAGCTGAAGCCATCCAGATCCCCTACACCGTTCGGCAGATCTTTCAGTACATACGACCAGCCATTTGCATTGAAAAGGGTAAGGAGATTGGCGCGGTACAAACCGAAACCGGCGGCTGCCGTATCCGATCCGCTCACGGAAAAGTAACCGGCTTGCCAGCAACAGAAACTGACCAGGGTAAACAACGCAACCAGCTCAATCGTCGCGCTGCGCAGTGTCAGTCTGCTTTTGAAGACGCGGGCAGCAAGATCCGCCAGCCAGATGAGCGCAACCATCGCCAGCAGATAGGCGTGAATCAGCGCCGTACATCCCAGCAAGGCGCCCCATGCCAGGCGTCGACGCTCATCCCCCGGGCGCAGCGCCAGGTACAGCGCCGCCAGAATCACGAAGTGCCCGGCCAGTGACAGATGCACCGGTATGCGCATGATCATCGGTGGCGCAAACAGAAACAGCGCCGCGCCCAATGCCCGCAAGGTCACGTGTGGCGTGATCAGCCCCAGCAGTTTCCAGGCGAACCACGACTGCAGCACGAAACAGCCGAGAAACCACAGACCGAAATACTGGAATGTCTCGGGCAGCAGTCCGGCGAAAGGCTTGAACAGCAAGGCCAGCAGCGGATTGGAGTCGGAAAAGATCAGGCCATTGCCCAGCTCGAGCCCATAAGTCGGGTTCAGGCCCAGCGGGAAGGTCCAGGGCGATTGCCTGAAGAACACCCACCCCAGGTAGTGCGTAGCAGGATCGCCCTGGCCCAGCCACGCAATGTTTTGCGGGTTGAGCGCTCGAGGGCCAACCACGATTAAAAAGGCCAGAACGCCGAGCATCAACGGCAACAGGGTGACAGCCAGGCGTTTTGCCGAATCCTTCATCGATACGTCCAGAAATTGTGCAATACAAAGGTGAATGCCGGGATTGTCAGCGCCACGGCAACGATTCCGGCGAGATAGTGCAACCCGGCCATCTGCGCCGCCCAGGCCACGAACATCGCCAACAGAAAGCCGCCCGCCGAAACCATCAGAAAACGCAGCAGGGTCTTGCCGTGCAACCGGGCGGAAAAACTCCAGGTGGTGTTGATCACATAGGACACCACCGTCGCCACGACAAAAGCCACACCGTTGGCCAACGGAGGTTGGGGGGTCACGTAGTTGATGAACAGCACCGCCACCAGCGCATGCAGGGCCGTGACAAAAAGTCCTGTCACGGCAAAACGCAAGCCGCGCTGGATCAGTGCGGACCGTTGCGTCGCCATCACGGCTTGCGCGCCAGCACGAACACACTCAGACCGCCCAAGCGGTTGATGCCCATCACCGGCAGCTCGAGACTGCACAGGGTTTTGAGCAGTGTATTGACCAGCGGATGATGTTTTTTCAGCTGCGAACGCGGTGCCGAACCCCGAGCGCCGCCGGGTATCAGGCGCGACGCCAGCGCAAGCGGGAAGACCACTCCGAAGTAATAGGCACCCCGCTCCACCGTCAATCCGGCGTTACCCGCCAGAGCCTCGAATTGTCCCAGGGTGTAGCGACGTTTGTGTTCGAGAAAATCATCGTGCCCGCTCCACATGAACTGGAACGCCGGCACGGTCATCAGAAAGCGGCTGCCGGACGGCACTTTGTCTACGTAGGATTTGAGCAGGCCGAGGTCGTCATCAACATGCTCCAGCACATCCATCAGCAACACCAGATCAGCGTCCACGCTGTCGATCGAGCGACGGTAATGCACCGGTTTGCCGGCGGTGGTGGCGCTCGAGTCGGCCGGGTAGCTGATGTCCACGCACCACGCTTCGCGCGCCGCCGTGTGGGTCAACAAATGATGGGAGAAAAATCCTGAACCGGCGCCGACGTCGAGAATTCGCTTGATCGGCGCTTCACCCAGCAAACGGCGGGTCGCGGCCGCTTTGGAGCAGTAGTACCAATGCTCGCCGATGCTGTCGCCGAGGATGTCGGTTTCCTTGAGGTCCATGCTTCAGTCCTTGGATTCGTAGATGCGGCGCACCAGGAAAACCGGCCGGCGCTTCGCTTCGATATAAGTGCGGCCCAGATACTCGCCGAGCACGCCGATGCCGATCAACTGCAAGCCGCCGAGAAACGTCACGGCAACCATCAGCGAGGCGTAGCCGGGCATGTCAACGCCATGGATCAGCGTGCGCACCACAATGAACATCGCAAAGGCGAACGACACCAGAGAGACCAACGCCCCCAGATACGTCCAGATCCGCAACGGTTCGGTGCTGAAACTGGTGATGCCTTCGAGGGCGAAATTCCACAGCCGCCAGCCATTGAACTTGCTCTGCCCCGCTGCCCGCTCCGGGCGTTCGTACTCGACCTGGGTGGTGCGAAAACCGACCCAGGCGAACAGGCCTTTCATGAAGCGCCGAGATTCGGGCAGCGTCAGCAGCGCGTCGACCACACAGCGATCCATCAGCCGGAAATCACCGACGTTTTCCGGCAATGACTGTTCGGCAATTTTGTTGTGCAGGCGATAGAACCAACTGGCGGAAGTCTGCTTGGCCCAGGAGTCGTTACGCCGGCTGATGCGGTGGCCGAGCACCACTTCAAAACCTTCGCGCCAGCGCTCGATCATTTGCAGAATGACCTCGGGCGGGTCCTGCAGATCGACATCGATCGGCACCACGATTTGCCCGGTGGCCGTCTGCAAACCGGCGGACAGTGCCGCTTCCTTGCCGAAATTTCGGCTCAGATCAACGATGCGGATACGCGAGTCGCTCTGCTGGCAATCCAGCAAGCGCTCCAGCGTCGTATCGGAACTGCCGTCATTGACGAACACCAGTTCCAGCTCGACCAGCGCCTCTTGCTCGAAAACCTGACGAATGCGCAGGAGAAAGCCGTCGAGGCTCTCCTCTTCATTGAATACGGGCACTACCAGCGACAACGTCACCGGGCCCGCGTGTTGCGTTCCATGCGGATGAGTCAATGGACTGCTCTTTCTTATAGTGTTTGTCGGTCGTCGAACGGTATTCGACGCCATGAGCCGCCCCGTATTAAGCAGCAGCCCGGAATGTCATGCAAGGGTGAAACGAGGGCGTTCCGGCCAATCCGGAGGACGATTCCTGCGCTCTGGCCCGTGCCTTTCAGAAACATTCACGAACGATTGGAAACAAATCCCCGATAGCCAAAAATCCGCGCTCCGCTAGGCTTGCGTCGAGGCGTCACACAGGTTGTCGCACATAAATCGCATGGAGCGAACTGAATGTATTTCGAGATTTACAGGCAATCCAAAGGCACCCCGAGCACCGGCAAGGGCCAATGGCGCTGGAGATTGAGGGCGGGGAATCATGAGACGGTCGCCAGTGGCGAATCGTATGTGAACAAGGCGGATTGTCTGCATGTGATCGAGTTGATCAAGGGTGTGCAGGGAGAGACCCCGATCAAGGAGATCTGAGGACTGCCCAAAACGCCGGGCTGCCAGTGCTGGCAGCTCCGGCGACTTCTGATGTTGCTTCAGAACCTTTCGGGAATGTGCCGGAACGGATAATCCGACTCCTTGTAACCCCCCGGTTTCTGCCGCTTGGGTAATGTCACCTTTTCTCGCGGCACCTCTTTGTAGGGGATGCGACTGAGCAGGTCGGAGATGATATTGAGCCGCGCCCGACGCTTGTCGTTCGAATTGGCCACAAGCCACGGTGCGTAATCGGTGTCGGTCGCTTCGATCATGTCGTCCCGTGCCCGGGAGTAGTCATACCAGCGACTGTAGGACTTGAGGTCCATCGGCGACAGCTTCCAGATCTTGCGCCCGTCGACAATGCGCGCTTCCAGGCGCCGGGTCTGTTCTTCCTGGCTGACATTCAGCCAGTACTTGAGCAGGATCACCCCCGAACCGACAACGGCGCGCTCCACCAGTGGCACGGTCTTGAGGAACTTGTCGACCTGTTTGTCCGTGCAAAAACCCATCACCCGCTCGACACCGGCGCGGTTGTACCAGCTGCGATCGAAGATCACCACTTCGCCGGCCGCCGGCAAATGGGGCAGATAGCGCTGCATGTACATCTGGCTTTTCTCGCGATCGGTCGGGGCCGGTAACGCGATGACGCGAAACACCCGCGGGCTGACCCGCTCGGTCAGCGCCTTGATGGTGCCACCCTTGCCCGCACCGTCACGGCCTTCGAAGATGATGCAGATCTTGATGCCTTCGGCCTTCACCCATTCCTGCATTTTCACCAGTTCGATATGCAAACGGCGCAGTTCGGCGAGGTAGTCCTTGTTTGACAGTTTTGTATGTTCGTCAGGTTTTTCTCGGGGCGAGTCTTTCTTCTTTCCCTTTGCCATGACCAGACCTCTCGGGTTGGAACGACAGCCAGGCTCGTTGGCACTGCATGACCTGGAACCGGAAAGTTTAGTCATTTATCGCAAAACGCAAGCAAACGGGCGGTAACGCTCCGGCAACGTGTTTATTGCGAAAAAACCTGTGCAGTTTTTGACGGAACGCCAATCGCCAACCATTCTCCATCACGGCGCAGCGTCCGATATCGGCCGTTGATGCCTCGCTTGTTGCAAACCTGCCATCTGGATGTGGGGAAGAGGTCATGCACAGTTCGCTCTTGCGTGCCGCGTCGCTCATGCTCGCCTTGAGCGCTGCACCGCTCTGGTTGCAGGCCGCCGAGGCGCCTGCGGCGCCGGCGGCTGCCACCGCTCCGGCCAAAGATGCCGTGTTTACCACGGAGCAGCTCGACCAGATGCTCGCGTCGATTGCCCTGTATCCCGACCCACTGCTCGCACAAGTGCTGATGGCCGCCACCTATCCGGGAGAAGTCGCCGAAGCCGCGACCTGGTCCAAGGCTCATCCGGACGCCAAGGGCGATGACGCGGTCAAGCAAGTGTCCAGCCAGACGTGGGATCCCAGCGTGCAGGCCTTGGTGGCGTTCCCGCAGGTTTTGGCGACACTGGGGCAGGATCCGGTCTGGGTACAACGGCTGGGGGATGCCTTTCTGGCCCAGCCCGACGAACTCATGGCCGGCGTTCAGCGTTTGCGGCGTCAGGCCCAGGCGGCGGGCAACCTGCAGAGCAATCAATATCAGAATGTGACAGTGCAAAACGTAACGCCGCCCATCTCTGCCGGGACAACCAAGCCGGCCGACAACACGACCATCATCATTCAGCCCGCCGATCCGCAGGTGGTCTACGTCCCGACCTATAATCCGACCACCACTTACGGCACCTGGCCTTATCCGGCCTCGCCGCCGGTGTATTACCCGCCGCCACCCGCTTATTACCCGGGTCAGGCACTGGTGGCCGGACTGGCTTTCGGCACGGGCGTGGCGGTCGTCGCGTCGTTATGGGGTAATTGCGACTGGGGCCATAACGACATCGACATCGATGTGAACCGTTACAACAACATCAACGCCAACAACCGGATCACCAACAACCAGAACAAGTGGCAGCACAACACCGTGCATCGCGATGGCGTGCCCTATCGTGACAACCGCAGCCGCGCGCAATATGGCCGGCAACTGGACGGCGCGGCTCAGCGTGACGCCTATCGCGGGGACAACGCGCAGCGCGCGCAAGCTCGGGAACGGGCGCGCAGTTCGATGGACAGGGCCGGTTTCGAACGCCCCGCCACCAGCAATCGGGAAGCCCGCAATCAAGTCCGCGAAGCGCAATCCGCCAATGCCGGCAATCGCATGCAAGGCGGTGCGGACAGGCCCAGAGCCGCCGACCGCGCTCAAGGCAACACCCGGGAGGCGCGGCAGCCAGGCGCCAATCAACGTGACAACCGTGCGTCCCAAGCCCGACCCGCCGCGGGCAGCGCGCGAAACAACGCTTTCGCCGGCGCGCGCTCCCCGTCTCAGACCCGCGTCCAGGCTGATCGCGGCCGGGCCAGCCAGATTTCCGCGCAACGTCCCAACACCTCACGCGCCGCCGGACATCAGATCAGCCGGCCATCCGGCGGGGGCATGCGTCAGAGAGGAGGTGGCCGCCGATGAACATTCATTCTCTGGTCAAAAGCTGCCTGACCCTCGCGGCCGGCCTCGCATTTTCGAGCCTCACCTTGGCCCAGCAAGTATTTCCAACCCCGGAAAAAGCCGCTGACGCCTTCGTCGAAGCCCTCGGTACGCAACACGCCGACCAAAAACGCCTGACCGAACTGCTGGGCGAGGAATGGCACAGCTTCATTCCCCGTGAAGGCGTGCAGCGCAGCGATGTCGATGCCTTCCTGCAGCAATACCGCGAACAGCACACCCTCGAAAAGACCGGCGACAGCAAGGCCGTACTCTCCGTCGGGCCCGATCACTGGACGCTGCCCATCCCCCTCATCAAAGACAAAACCGGTTGGCGCTTCGACATGAAAGCCGCCCAGGTCGAAATCCGTGCCCGTCGCATCGGCCGCAACGAACTGGCGGCCGTGCAATCGGCGCTGGCCTACCACGACGCCCAAATGGACTACGCCTCGGAAGACCGCGACGGCGACGGCGCCCTCGAATACGCACAGAAAATTTTCAGCTCCCCCGGCAAACACGACGGCCTCTATTGGCCAGAAGACGACACCAACCAAATCAGCCCCCTCGGCCCCGCCTTCGGCCAGGCGATCAACGATGAAGACTGGCACGGCTACCACTTCCGCATCCTCGACGCCCAAGGCCCGTCTGCACCTGGCGGCGCCTACAGCTATCTGATTGGAGACAAGATGAGTCGCGGGTTCGCCTTGATCGCCTGGCCTGCGAAGTATGACGACACCGGGGTGATGAGCTTCATGATCAGCCATGAAGGGCAGGTGTTTCAGAAGGATCTTGGGCCGGATGGGGAGAAAGTGGCGAAGGCGATGACGCGGTTTGATCCGGATGATAGTTGGGAGGTGGTGGATTTGGGGCAGAAGTAGTTGGGGTAACGAAATCCGCCGAATCAGAAACGAAAAAGCCCCGTGGCTTTTCAGCTACGGGGCTTTCTCTGTACTTGCACTATGCAATGTTGATTTAGGGCTTAGCTAAAAATTCCTCAAGAAATGCATGCGCTTTAGTTAGCACATGCGCTACGGGCGTAATCACACCGTGGCAGCGCACCATCAAAATTTTTCCATATTGAACAAGAGGATCGCCTGCCCTCGCCGTCCCTGCCGTAGCAGGTATCGACATCTCGAACAATGGAACATCCGTCATCACAGTCTTATCAGTGAAGTCATCATCAGTAAGGTGTTTGAACGAATTTGCTATTTCCCTGCAAACCCCAAACTCAGGGCACTTTTGTTTCAGGCCTACTTGAAACCGAGCTTTTCCTTTAGCTTTTGAGGTCGCTGGTGCCGCTTGCATCAATGTATCCCGTTGCTTCTGGGTGCCGAGATGCCATATCCATTCACACGCGTGAAAAGCAGTAACTGCTGCATTGATGGCCAAGTAGCTGGAGATATCGACAGCTCTCGCATCTCGCGAGAATTGGGAATTCTGAAGCTGCTCGATCTCCCATTCAAGCTTTCCTAAGACATGCCGGATGGTTTTAATCTGAAATGTTCTGACCGCTTCTGGAGGAGGGGTCTGCTGACTCGCGGTCGCCATAATCAGAATCCTTATCTACCTTACTGATCTCTGCCAAGCGGGGTTACAACGAACTCATCAAATCCCATAAGCCCGATTGACGTCGGAAGCCCTTTTATCGGTCCGATCACTATCGTATCTATTCCGTTCTCGCGCTTGAAGCTGTAGATATCCTGACCAATCCATTTGGTAGTCTCTGGTAGCATCTGTCCATTCTGCTTCGCCACCCATTTCGCCCTGTACTTACCATATAGCGACGGTGAGTAATTCACCGTGAGCGCACCCTCGACTTTATTTTTCAGCTCGTCGGAGGAACACTCCGTCGTCGGGTTGAAAAAACCTCGATTCTGGCAGGACATTCGAAACAGGATGGGGGCGAACTTCTTAGCATCAACTTCTACGCGAACGAAGTACGCAGCACTCAATTCGAAGTGGTATTCGCTTTTGGGAGTACCTGGACTGTAAAGGAGCGAGCAGCAGCTCTCCGGATACCTCATCGACTCGGCTCCTTGAGCTAGAAGCTGTCTATACGTTAGGGCTTCGGCTGAGCGAATCACACCTGCGCTTCCCTCTCCGGATGAAGACGCCTGACTGACAGTAGCAGCAAAAAATATCAACACCGGGGCGATAGCAAATACAGTAAGCCGCATCATCAGATCCTTTGAATGATTGTAAGGTAATCGCGTATTACGTCAGCAAATCTATTGAACACTAGCGCTGATTGTATTAGGACAAATCTAAGAAACGAAAAAGCCCCTGAAATGTTCAACCATTTCAGGGGCTTTGTCTTGTTCAATAATGGCGGAGAGATAGGGATTCGAACCCTAGGTACCGGTGAAGGTACAACGGATTTCGAATCCGTCCCATTCGGCCACTCTGGCATCTCTCCAACGGCGCGCATCATAACAACACTTTTACCGAAAGCAAACCCTCTTTCGAAAATTTCTCCGTGCTATCAGATGCTTGCGTCGATTAAAGCGGTACGCCCAGACGGTTGGCGACTTCTTCGTAGGCTTCAATAACGTCACCGAGGCCCTGACGGAAGCGGTCCTTGTCCATCTTCTTCTTGGTGTCCTTGTCCCACAGACGGCAGCCGTCCGGGCTGAACTCGTCGCCCAGGACGATGGAGCCGTCGCTGAACACGCCGAATTCAAGCTTGAAGTCCACCAGCAAGAGGCCGGCGTCGTCGAACAGTTTGCTCAGGACTTCGTTGACCTTGAGCGACAGTTCTTTCATGCGCGCCAGTTGCTCGGCGGTGCCCCAGCCGAACGCCACGACGTGGGATTCGTTGATGAACGGGTCGCCCTTGGCGTCGTCCTTCAGGAACAGTTCGAAGGTGTACGGGTTGAGCTTCATGCCCTCCTCGACGCCCAGACGCTTGACCAGGCTGCCGGCGGCGTAGTTACGCACGACGCACTCGACCGGAATCATGTCGAGTTTTTTCACCAGCACTTCGTTGTCGGCCAGCAGTTTGTCGAACTGAGTCGGAATGCCGGCCGCTTCGAGTTTCTGCATGATGAAGGCATTGAACTTGTTGTTCACCATGCCTTTGCGGTCGAGCTGCTCGATGCGCTTGCCGTCGAACGCCGAAGTGTCGTTGCGAAACAGCAGGATCAAGCGGTCAGCGTCGTCGGTCTTGTAAACCGATTTGGCTTTGCCGCGGTAGAGTTCTTCACGTTTTTCCATGATGGGCTCCGCTTGCTAAGTAGATGGGCTAGGCGATGTGGCGCCAGTCGAGCCCTGAATCTTGATCGGCCAGTTGCAGCCAGTCCGGGTCGCACCCGAGGGTGTCGACAAAACATTGCCGGGCCAGCTGCGGCAGGTTGTTCTTGCTGCTCAGATGGGCCAGGACCAGGTGTTGCAGGCCTTGCCAGCCCAACTCGGCCACCAGGAATGCCGCCTGATGGTTATTCAAATGTCCCAGCTCGCCGCCCACCCGCTGCTTGAGAAAGTACGGGTAATGACCACGGGCCAGCATGTCACGACAATGGTTGGACTCGATCATCAACGCATCGAGGTCCCGATAGCCGTCCAGCACCCGCTCGCAGTAAGAGCCCAGGTCAGTCAGCAGGCCGAAGCGCCGCTCACCGTCACTGAACACGTACTGGGTCGGTTCCTGCGCATCATGGGCCACGGCAATGACCCCGATGTTCAGAGCACCGATCTGCAGTTGCTCGCCACCGGTCACGAAACCGGCAGGTTCAATCGGTTTGCGCATCCCGCGCAGTGTGCCGCGACTGAGGTAGACAGGCAGATTGTAGCGCCGAGACAGCAAACCCACGCCATGCACGTGGTCGGCATGTTCGTGGGTTACGAGTATCGCGCTCAGTTGCGCCGGGTTCACACCCAGGCGCAACAGGCGTTTTTCGGTTTCCCGCAGGGAAAAACCACAATCCACCAGCACATACGTATCAGCACTGGCGATCAGCGTGCCGTTCCCTTGGCTACCGCTGCCGAGAACGGCAAAACGCATTGGATCAGCCCAGGTTGTCCTGAATCACGCTCAACACCTTGCGGGCCACATCGGCCGGTGCAACGGTGTTGATGTTTTTCTCGACGGTCACCTGAACATTCTCGCCGACCTTGCTCAGGCGAACCTGATAACGCTCGGCACGGGCTTCAACTTCTTCCTTGGTCGGCGCGCTGCCGAACAAGCTGCTGAAGAAACCAGGCTTCTCGTCTTTCTTCTCGGCCTTTTCGGACAAGTTGATGTAGTAGAGGCCCAGGCTGCGGTTGATGTCTTCAACGCGCCATTCGCCCTGCTCCAGCGCACGACCGACGCTCGACCAGGCACGATCCAGGTCCGTACCCACGTTCAGTACCGGGTTGCCGCTGCCGTCTTCGCTCAGGCTGACACGGCTTGGGGTATCGAAATCACGCGAAGCCAGCATCGACACCGAACCACCCTTCTCGGAGGTACGGCTCATGCTCGCGAGCATGTCGTCGACCAGCGCGGCGTCGAGGCCGGTGTTGACCGAACGGTTGGTGAAGGCCACGTCGGCGGTGCTGCCGGCAGGACGCTCGGCGCTGACCACATAGACTTCACTGGTGTTGCGCTGCACGCCCGGCTCGATGCGTACCCGCACGCGGGTTTCGCTGTCGGTGCTGACGCCGGCGGCGCTCAGGCGCTTGGCCATGGCGGCGGACAGTTCGTCGGAATGCTGCCAGGTGGTGGTGAATTCGCCGGTTTGCGGGCGCTGCTCATCCAGACGGAAACCGTTGTCCTGGAAGTACTGCACCGCCACTGGCCAGACTTCGGCCGGTGGGTGCTGGGCCATGACCCAACGCGAATCACCGCTCTTCTGCAGCGAGTAGTCGCTGGCGTCGGCAACGGCCGACAGCGGTTGAGGACGCGGAACGATGTATTCACCCTTGGCGGTGTCGTCGGCCACGTTGCGCGGGATCGGCAGCAGCGGATCCAGGCGCTTGGAGGTGCTGACGTCCGGTGGCAGTTGCATCGGTGCAGTCTGTTGCGCTTCCAGGTAATCGCTACCACGGTCACGGAAATAACCTTCCGGGCCCCAGATCCATCCGCAGCCACTGGTGCTGGAGATAATCAAGGCAAGTGCGGAAAGTCCGGCCATTCGCTTCATGCGTTGTACTTCCTCAATTAAACCAGGACGTTGCACTGGCGCAGGGCCGAGCGCAGCGTTTCATGACAAGGAGCGCTCAGCCAGGTCAGCGGCAGGCGGATGCCTTGGTGCATCAGGCCCATTTCGACCAAAGCCCACTTCACCGGAATCGGGTTGGCTTCGATGAACAGGTCCTTGTGCAGCGGCATCAGTTTTTCGTTGATGGCCCGTGCGGTCTCGGCGTCGCCCTTGAGCGCAGCCTCGCACAGGTCGGCCATTTCGCGCGGGGCGACGTTGGCGGTGACGGAGATGTTGCCCTTGCCGCCCAGCAGGATCAGCTCGACGGCGGTCGGATCATCGCCGGACAGCACGATGAAGTCCTTGCTCACGCCGTCGATGATCGCCTTGGCGCGTTTCAGGTCGCCGGTCGCTTCCTTGATGCCGATGATGTTCGGCACGGTGGACAGGCGGATCACAGTCTCGGCCTGCATGTCGCAGGAAGTGCGGCCAGGAACGTTGTAGAGAATCTGTGGGATGTCGACCGCTTCGGCGATGTGCTTGAAGTGCTGGTACAGGCCTTCCTGGGTCGGCTTGTTGTAGTACGGGACTACCAGCAGGCAAGCATCGGCGCCGGCTTCTTTGGCGTTGCGGGTCAGCTCGACCGCTTCGCGGGTCGAGTTGGCGCCGGTACCGGCGATCACCGGAATGCGACCGGCAACCTGTTTGACCACGGCTTTGATGACGGCGATGTGTTCTTCTACATCAAGGGTTGCCGACTCGCCGGTGGTGCCGACCGCGACAATGGCATGGGTGCCGTTCTTGAGATGGAAGTCCACGAGTTTGCTGAGGCTGTCCCAGTCAAGACGCCCTTGTGCATCCATGGGTGTGACCAGTGCCACCATACTGCCCGCAATCATGAAACCGCTCCTGCCGGAAAAAGAGAGCGGTAATGGTACTGGCGCCAAGATGCTTGCACAAGCGAAGTACTGTGCCGCCATTCCCCTTGGCGCCGCTTTTCGCTACCCTTCAGACTTTGATCGGTACTGATCAGCTTGTACGCCGGGTTCCAGTCTCCCGTTTCGGCCTCCCGGGCCCCGTTCCAGTGTCGTTGCCGTACGCTTCCTTGTTGATGGAGCCGTAGCGCCACACGAATCGGGCCTTCCGGACAGTCATTGCCCCGGCAATCAACGCCCTCTCCCTACCGACCGCTCATCGCTTTAGGAATGCTGCATGTCCACCCCCACAGTTCGCGAACAATTCCTTGTCATCAGTGCCCTCGGCGCCAATCCCATGGAGCTGACCAACGTCCTGTGCCGCGCCAGCCATGAAAACCGCTGTGCGGTAGTCACCTCGCGCCTGACCCGCCACGGCGAGTGCAGCGCGCTGGTGCTCGAAGTCTCCGGCAGCTGGGACGCCCTGGCTCGCCTGGAAGGCAGCCTGCCGGTGCTGGCCAAGCGTCATGCGTTCACCGTCAACGTGGTGCGCAGCGCCGCCCTGGAAAACCGTCCGCAAGCCCTGCCGTACGTGGCTTACGTGTCTTCGGCGTACCGCCCGGACATCATCAACGAGCTGTGCCAGTTCTTCATGGATCACAACGTCGAGCTGGAAAACCTGACCTGCGATACCTATCAGGCACCGCAGACCGGCGGCACCATGCTCAACGCCACGTTCACCGTGACCCTGCCCGCCGGCACCCAGATCAGCTGGCTGCGTGACCAGTTCCTGGATTTCGCCGACGCCATGAACCTGGATGCACTGATCGAACCGTGGCGCCCACAGAACCCAATGTAAGGAAGCTTTCATGGCCGTTGTCATCGACCAACCGGTTACGGATTTCGAAGCACCTGCCACCAGCGGGCAGACCGTCAGCCTGTCCGCCCTCAAGGGCAAGCAAGTGGTGATCTACTTCTATCCGAAGGACAGCACCCCGGGCTGCACGACCGAAGGCCAGGGCTTTCGCGATCAATACGCGGCATTCAAGGCTGCCAACACGGAAATCTTCGGCATCTCCCGCGACAGCCTGAAGTCCCACGAGAACTTCAAGTGCAAGCAGGAGTTTCCGTTCGAGCTGATCAGCGACAAGGACGAAGCCGTCTGCCAGTTGTTCGACGTGATCAAGCTGAAAAAACTCTACGGCAAGGAATATCTGGGCGTTGATCGCAGCACATTCCTGATCGACAAGAATGGTGTACTGCGTCAGGAATGGCGTGGTGTGAAAGTGCCAGGACATGTGGATGCAGTGCTGGCTGCGGCTCAGGCGCTGAACAAGGCCTGATGCTGTCGGCGCCCTTGCGGGCGCCGATTCATTCTCAAAGCAGCGGCGCTACCACCGGCTCCTTGCGTGGCCACGCATCAAGCACAGCCTTGAACAGCGTCGCCAGCGGAATCGCGAAGAACACTCCCCAGAATCCCCACAACCCGCCGAACAACAGCACCGCGCAGATGATCGCTACCGGGTGCAGGTTGACCGCTTCGGAAAACAGCAACGGTACCAGCACGTTCCCGTCCAGCGTCTGGATGATCCCGTAAACCGCCATCAGATAGATGAACTGATCGCTCCAGCCCCACTGGAACAGCGCAATCAGCAGCACCGGCACGGTCACCACCACCGCCCCGACATACGGCACCACCACCGACACGCCAACCAAAAGCGCCAGCAGCGCCGCGTAGTTGAGTCCCAGCGCGACGAATGCGATGTAAGTCACGCCACCACAGATCACAATCTCGATGACCTTGCCGCGAATGTAGTTGGCGATCTGCCGGTTCATTTCTTCGGCGACCCGGGTGATCAGCGCCCGCTCACGCGGCAAATAGCCGCGCACCCACTCGCCGATCATTGCCCGATCCTTGAGGAAGAAGAACACCAGGATCGGCACCAGCACCAGGTAGATCATGATGTTCACCAACAGCGGCAGGCTCGACAACGAGAACGTCAGCGCCCACTGGCCGAACTTGCCGATCTCGCCCCGCGCGGCTTCGATCGCTTGCAGCACCTGCTCGTCGGAGACCAGATGCGGATAGCGCTCCGGCAGCAACAACAGCAGCGATTGCCACTTGGCGAGCATGCCCGGCAGCTCGTTGAACAGGGTGATCAACTGATGCCAGAGCAACGGCAGCACCACGACGATGAACACCATCAGCACGCCCATGAACAGCGCAAACACCAGACCGACCGCCGCCCCACCGGGCACGCGCAGACGTTCGAGCGTGACCACCAGCCCCTGCATCAGGTACGCCAGCACCATCCCGGCCAGCACCGGCGCGAGCATTCCGCCCAACGTCAGCACCGCGGTGAAGGCGAGGAACAGCAAAACCGCCAGCACCACCGCTTCCTCATCGGAGAAGTAGCGCTGAATCCAGTCGCGCAACACTTTGAACATCAATTTTCCTTAGGTCATTTACGCGGTCGGTTTCAGGCTTTTTTCAGCCAGTAACGGTAGACACCCGCCTCGTCTTCTTCACGCAGCAGCGTATGACCGGCCAATTTGGCAAAGGTGCGAAAGTCGCGTTGCGAGCCGGCATCCGTGGCAATCACCTTGAGTACCGCGCCACTGGGCAGCTTGTTCAGCTCCATTTTGGCCTTGAGCAACGGCAACGGACAATTCAGGCCACTGGCATCCAGTTCACAGTCATGGGCTACAGCGTCGGTCATGCGTCACTCCGGATCAGGTGGTCAGGCTGCCTAGAATATCTGGTCGCAAGCCTGGTGTCCGGCTACAGTAAGGTCTTTGTCGACTAAGGCTTTGTGCATGACATTTCTGCGCCCTACCCTGCTGACGCTCGCTTGCCTGCTCGCCTCACCGGGCTTCGCCGACGACCTGCCGTCACTCGGTGACGCCAGCTCTGCCATCGTCTCGCCACAACAGGAATATCAATTGGGTCGCGCCTGGCTGGCGTTGCTGCGCAGCCAGGTTTCGCAGCTCAACGATCCACAGCTCAAGGACTATGTCGAGTCCAGCGTCTATAAGCTGGTGGAAACCAGCCAGGTCAATGACCGACGCCTGGAATTCATCCTGATCAACAGCCCGCAGCTCAACGCCTTCGCGGCACCGGGCGGGATTGTCGGGGTCAACGGCGGTCTGTTCCTCAACGCCCAGACCGAGGGCGAATATGCCTCGGTACTGGCTCACGAACTGGCTCACTTGTCCCAACGCCATTTCGCCCGTGGCGTCGAGGCCTCACAGCGGATGCAAGTGCCAATGATGGCGGCGCTGCTGGCCGGTATCGTGATCGCTGCTGCCGGCGCAGGCGATGCCGGGATTGCTGCGATTGCCGGCACCCAAGCGGCGGCGATCCAGGAGCAACGGCGCTTCTCGCGTCAGAACGAGCAGGAAGCCGACCGCATCGGCATCCTCAACCTGGAGAAGGCAGGCTACGATCCGCGCTCGATGCCGACCATGTTCGAGCGTTTGATGCGCCAGTATCGTTTCGACGCCAAGCCGCCGGAATTCCTGCTGACTCACCCGGTCACCGAATCGCGTATTGCCGATACCCGCAACCGCGCAGAGCAGGCAAAACCCGGTGGCATCGAAGACAGCAAGCGCTATCAACTGATCCGCGCGCGGGTGCAGTTGACCTACGAAGAAACACCGGGCCTTGGCGCCAAGCGCTTCCGCGCGCAACTGGACGATAATCCGAACAACGATGTGGCCCGTTACGGACTGGCGATCGCCCAGATCAAGGGCGGTCAGTTGAATGAAGCACGGGAGAATCTCAAGCAACTGCTGGCCAAATCGCCGAACGAGATCATCTACAACCTGGCGCAGGTCGATCTGGACATCACCAACAACAAGCTGGCCGATGCCCAGTCCCGGGTTGACCGGATGCTCGGTCAGTATCCTGGCAATTACCCGCTGAATCAGGTGCGCGTCGATCTGTTGCTGAAACAGAACCGCACCGCTGATGCGGAGAAAGCGCTGGAAGGTTTGCTGAAATCGCGTCCGGACGATCCGGACGTCTGGTATCAGGTTGCAGAAACACGCGGACTGTCCGGCAACATCATCGGCCTGCATCAGGCCCGTGCCGAATATTTCGCGCTGGTCGGCGATTACCGCCAGGCAATCCAGCAACTGGACTTCGCCAAGCGCAAGGCCGGCAGCAACTTCCCGCTTTCGTCGCGTATCGATGCCCGCCAGCGCGAGCTGATGGAGCAGGAGCGCATGGTCAAGGACATGATGGGTTAAGCCCGCGCCGAGATAAATTCCGGACACAAAAAAACCGCCTCTCTCGAGGCGGTTTCTTTTACTTCTTCGATAACTGGATCATTCAGCCAGTTTGAAGGTGATGAAGCTGGCACGGCCCTGACGCAGAACGCGCATCGACACCGAACGGTTCTTCGGCAGCGCCTTGGCGATCTCGGCAAACTCCTTGGAAGAACCAATGGCCTGATTGTTCAGGTGGGTGATGATGTCGCCCGGTTGCAGACCGATCAGGGCCGCAGGACCGTCCTGCACTTCCTTGATCACCACACCGCCCTTCAGGTCGTAGGTTTTCTTCTGCTCGGCGCTCAGCTCGGCAACCGAAACACCTAGACGATTGCTGTTGGTCTCGGCACCGGATTTCGGCAGGGCATCCAGTTCCTTGTCTTCGTCCGGAATCGCGCCGACAGTCAGCTCGACATTCTTGCGCTTGCCGTCACGAATCACTTCGAGGTTGGCCTTGGCGCCGGCCTTCAAAGCACCCACCAGATGTGGCAGGTCAGCGGACATGACGATCGGTTGACCGTTCATGCTCAGGATCACGTCACCCACTTGCAGGCCGCCCTTGGCTGCCGGGCCGTCATCCTGAATCTGTGCAACCAGCGCACCGGCCGGTTTGTCCAGACCGAACGACTCGGCCAGATCCTTGTTCACTTCCTGGATGACGACGCCCAGCCAGCCACGGCTGACCTTGCCGCCACTTTTCAGCTGGTTGGAAACGTCCATCGCCACGTCGATCGGAATGGCGAACGAAACGCCCATGAAGCCACCGGAACGGGTGTAGATCTGCGAGTTGATCCCGACCACTTCACCGTTCAGGTTGAACAGTGGGCCACCGGAGTTACCCGGGTTGATCGGCACGTCGGTCTGGATGAATGGCACGTAGTTTTCGTTCGGCAGGCTGCGGCCGACGGCACTGACGATGCCTTGGGTCACGGTGTGGTCAAAGCCGAATGGCGAACCGATTGCGACGACCCACTGACCGGCTTTCAGATCCTGGGATTTGCCGAGTTTGAGAACTGGCAGATCCTTGCCTTCGATTTTCAGCAACGCCACGTCGGAGCGTGGGTCGGTGCCGATCAGCTTGGCTTTCATTTCACTGCGATCAGCCAGACGAACGAGAATTTCATCGGCATCGGCGATCACGTGGTTGTTGGTCAGGATGTAGCCATCCGGCGAAATGATAAAGCCCGAACCCAGCGATTGCGCTTCACGCTGGCGATCACCGCGCGGAGAACGCTGTTGCGGCGGCATGCCGCGTTCGAAGAACTCGCGCAGCATCGGCGGCAAGCCTTCCAGGTCAGGCATCTGCTGGTTCACTTTGCGATCCGGCAGCTTTTGCGTGGTACTGATGTTCACCACCGCAGGCGAGGCCTGTTCGACCAGTTGGGTGAAATCAGGCAGGCTGGCCGGGCTGGCAGCTTCAGCCGCCTGGACTGCAGGAACAGCCTGACCGAGCACCAGCACAGTGGCGAAAATGGAGAGATAAGACTTCAAGCTTGGTATCGACATACAGCTCCCGTTACGACGAGCAGGGTTAAGCGATATGGAGCAAGGAACACCGGAAACCACAGGCCGGCATTTTTGTTCCGGGAACAACAAACAAGGCCAGAGCCGAGAGGCTCTGACCTATAAAAAATTTTCGGGTGTTTTGCAAATGAAAATGCTCAGCAAACATTTCACGTCTCAAAGACGAGGTGGAGATAGCTGGAATCAGCTCACTGCTTGCTGGTTGCAGCGCCATCATTGCGCATCGACAGGGCAATCCGTTCGGCGGTCCCGATTGGAATCTCGCCAACCACCGTCACCATCATTTCGCCTTGAGGCGTTGTCAGACGGCGGGATACGGCAACGGTCGGGCCCAGCTGAGTCCGGGTATCGGTGACGGTTGCGCCGTTCAGCGGCTCTAGAAACACGGAGAATCGGGCAAGACCATCGTCATACATCAGGCTGTTGACCTGGGTCTTGGTTTCCGGATCTTTATGCGAGGAGCTGCTGGTCAGTTCGAAGCCAGGAGGCAGCCAGTCGGAACGCCAGACCTGTGCGGTCTTGACCGCAGAAGCCTTGTCACTATCGAGGGTGACTGTCTTGCAATCGGAGTTGGCTTGCAGGTCCTTGTCGGATGGAACCTCGGAGGTATCCAGCCGTGTGAACTGGAATCTCTCAAGCAACTGCCCCTTGTCGTTCAACAGCAGCGACTTGAGCGGCAGACCCGTTTCCTTGTCCAGATGCAGTTCGAAACCGTAGCGGTGCTGGTCCCGCGGCGTCAGCGATACGATCACCGCTTCACGCCCGGCCACGCGCGACTTGCCAATGACGGCAAGCTCATACCAGTTCTTCAGCTTTTGAGGATCGAGAGGGCGAGCGGCGGAATTGGGAGAGTCTCCCAGCCCCGCAATCAGGGTGCCGCTGACGCATTGAGTATGTCCATCAATGCGCACGACTTCCTGAGCCGAACCGTCGAGCTGTAGCAAACGCTCGCGGACCTGGCCATTCTGGACGCGATGCCAGATGTTGTGGGTAGAAAAGCTACCGTTACGCTCGTAAACGAATGTGCCGTGAAAGCTTTGCTGCTGCTCGGCCTGGCCCAGGCGGGTCAACCAGTCCTGAGCCTCGTCGGCATGGGCTGGAACAATGAACCAGCCGCTGAGCAGAAGCGAAAGTAGAGGTATGGCGCGCATGATCCCCCTTAACGGTTTTCCAGGCTTGCTGCACGTGCATAAGGCAGCGCGCTCTCGGTGCCTTTCAAGGCAGCCTGTTGAGCGTGTTGGCGCAGGTAACCTGGCAGACGCTGATCGTGCCAGCCTGGCTGACCTTGCAGTACGCCATTGGCCATTGGGCCAGTAGCTTCCGAACTCTCATTATAGCCTGCCAATACCGCGGGGCCTTTGACCTGAGGAGTGGCCAACACTGGCTGGTTGGATTGCTGAGCGAGTTCGACGCCAGCGATTTCGTCCTGGTTGTACAGACGAACACCTGCGAGAACGGCAACGGTCACCGAAGCAGCTACGGCCAGACGACCGAGACTGCGCCATGGACCGCGGGACACTTTGGCAGGGGTCGCTTCGTCTTCCAGCGCAGCAGAAACGGCCGCAGCGAGATCCAGACGTGGAAGCAACAGATCCTTGTGCATGGCTGCCCGAGCGATCTGGTAACGAGCCCAGGTTTCACGGGTTTCAACATCGTCCAGTGCATTGAGCACTCGACGCAATTCCAGTTCGTCCGCTTCGTTATCCATCACTGCGGACAGCGATTCCTGCAGGGCTTCACGACTCATGGCGTTCCTCTCTTGGCTGTCGCCGCTGTCTTTAGTTTTCCTGCAACAACGGCTGCAGGGCTTTATCGATGGCCTCCCGGGCGCGGAAAATCCGGGAGCGCACGGTACCAACCGGACATTGCATGACGCTCGCGATGTCCTCGTAACTCAGACCATCGAATTCGCGCAAAGTTAACGCCGTGCGCAAATCCTCTGGCAGTTGCTGAATGGTTCGATGGACGGTGCCTTCGATCTCATCCCGCAGCAATGCACGTTCTGGAGACTCGAGATCTTTCAGGCCGTGATCGCCGTCATAGAACTCTGCATCCTCGGAACTTACATCGCTATCCGGCGGCCGACGGCCGCGTGAAACCAGATAGTTCTTCGCCGTGTTAATGGCGATGCGGTACAGCCACGTATAAAACGCACTGTCGCCGCGGAAATTTCCAAGCGCTCGATACGCCTTGATAAAGGCTTCTTGTGCGACGTCCTGGGCTTCATGGGTGTCGTGCACAAAACGCACGATCAACCCGAGAATTTTGTGCTGATACTTCAGCACCAGCAGATCGAAAGCTCGCTTGTCGCCACGCTGAACGCGTTCGACCAGCTGCTGATCCTCTTCCTGGGTTAGCATGAACACTCCTCGATAAACTCGGAGGAGGCTTGCATGACCAAACGACCGGACTTGCAAACATAGACTCGGGCTTTTCGCAAAAGTTCTCCCCCTCCAAGCAAGTTTCCTGCGGGCTCTGATTTGGCACGCACGAAAAACGCAGCGCGGGATGAACCGGCTGCGCGAATAATCTTGTCATCGGCTCGCCGGCAAGAACCCAACCGCAGGTTCCGCATTGAAGCCGACACTGTCCCTTGTTTCGGGCAACTGTCTATTGATCTTGAGCCTCTGGCAAAAGTTCCAAATATTTATAGACGTGCCGCGCCGACATTGTGCAACCGTGAGCGGAAAAAGCGTGTTTCATCTGCGATACAGTCGCTTTTTCCCAAAACCGCTGAAAAAAACTTCCGACAAAGCGTCGGTATTTTTCCGTCACGGTAGTTTCACAATGCCATATCGGCCCGGCTATTGTGCCGCCCCACCCCTCTATATACTAGTGGGCTGTGTGGCTGTCTCGACTCGCCCATCCGCCTGTCCTGCGCCAACCCCGACCCGGGTCGCTTTGAGCGGAATCCTGAAATGAGCCAACAGTTTCAACACGATGTTCTGGTGATTGGCAGCGGCGCTGCCGGTTTGAGTCTCGCGCTGACCCTGCCCGGTCACTTGCGCATCGCCGTACTGAGCAAAGGCGACCTCGCCAACGGCTCGACCTATTGGGCACAAGGTGGCGTCGCGGCCGTGCTGGACGACACCGACACTGTCGAATCCCATGTCGATGACACCCTCAATGCTGGCGGCGGTCTGTGCCATGAAGACGCGGTGCGTTTCACCGTCGAGCACAGCAAGGAAGCGATCCAGTGGCTGATCGACCAGGGCGTACCGTTCACTCGTGACGAACAGTCCGGCACGGAAGACGGCGGCTTCGAATTCCACCTGACCCGCGAAGGCGGCCACAGCCATCGACGGATCATCCACGCCGCCGATGCCACTGGCGCCGCGATCTTCACCACCCTGCTGGCCCAGGCCAAAGAGCGCCCGAACATCGAACTACTCGAACAGCGGGTAGCGGTCGATCTGATCACCGAGCGTCGGCTAGGGCTGGAAGGCGAACGCTGCCTGGGCGCCTACGTACTCAACCGCAAAACCGGGGAAGTCGATACCTTCGGCGCACGCTTCGTGATCCTGGCGTCCGGCGGCGCTGCCAAAGTCTATCTATATACAAGCAACCCCGACGGTGCCTGCGGTGATGGCATCGCCATGGCCTGGCGTTCGGGCTGCCGGGTGGCGAACCTGGAGTTCAACCAGTTCCACCCCACCTGTCTCTATCACCCGCAAGCCAAGAGCTTCCTGGTAACCGAGGCCCTGCGCGGCGAAGGCGCCCATTTGAAGCTGCCGAACGGCGAACGCTTCATGCAGCGTTTCGACTCACGTGCAGAACTGGCGCCTCGGGACATCGTCGCTCGCGCCATCGACCATGAAATGAAGCGTCTGGGCGTCGACTGCGTCTACCTCGACATCAGCCACAAACCCGAAGCCTTCATCAAATCGCACTTCCCGACTGTCTACGAGCGCTGCCTCGGATTCGGCATCGACATCACCAAACAACCGATCCCGGTCGTACCGGCCGCGCACTACACCTGCGGCGGCGTGATGGTCGATCAACAGGGCCGCACCGACGTGCCCGGCCTGTACGCCATCGGCGAAACCAGCTTCACCGGCCTGCACGGCGCCAACCGCATGGCTAGCAACTCGCTGCTCGAATGCTTCGTCTACGCCCGCTCGGCAGCGGCGGACATTCTCGAGCAACTGCCCGACGTCGCCATCCCGCGCGCCCTGCCCGCCTGGGACGCCAGTCAGGTGACCGACTCCGATGAAGACGTGATCATCGCCCACAACTGGGACGAATTGCGGCGCTTCATGTGGGACTACGTGGGCATCGTGCGCACCAACAAGCGCCTGCAACGGGCGCAGCATCGCGTGCGTCTGCTGCTGGATGAAATCGACGAGTTCTACAGCAACTATAAAGTCAGCCGCGACCTGATCGAGTTGCGCAATCTGGCGCAGGTAGCGGAACTGATGATCCGCTCGGCCATGGAGCGCAAGGAGAGCCGAGGCCTGCATTACACCCTCGACTATCCGGACCTGCTGCCCGAAGCACTCGACACTATTCTGGTGCCGCCCACCTACGTCGGCTGAACTTGAGGCGTACCCGCAGGCGTCGGTGCAGATCCGCCGCCTGCGAATCCCGCGTTACACAGATCGACCTGACCCGCCGTTCACCACGCAAGCGAAAGCGCAGCACCACGATCAGCGGCAGCGCCAGACTGTCCGGGCGCAATTGCACTGCTTGCCAGCCATCGGCCTTGTTCCACAGCTGCCAGCCATCCGTGTCCCGACGCAATCCGCAGAATGCCTTGGGATGACTCAGCAGAATCTGCCGTGGCAACACCCACGCAGCATGGCCGAGACACACGAAAGCCCCGGGCAATCCGGCCCAGAAAGAAATCGATAACAGAAACAGAGAACCCAGCGCGAATGCCTGGGCCAGAAGATAAGCCGCCAGCAACTGCCGTGAGGCATGCCAGCGGCATTCAAACGTGTTACTTGGGCTGGACACGATCCAGAATCATGCGGACCATGCGTTGCAGCTCGGGATCTTCCGATTCGCTGCGCTCCATGAACCAGCCGAACATGTCCTGATCCTCGCACTCGAGCAGGCGGACATACAGCGCGCGATCCACCTCGTTCAGATTGGCGTAGACCTCTTTCACGAACGGCACCAGCAACACGTCGAGTTCCAGCATGCCGCGACGGCTGTGCCAAAAGAGGCGATTCAGTTCAACTTGTTCGACCATGGAGCCCTCCTCAAATAGGCCGCAAGTATACAGGCCCGAAGCAGGTCGAACAGTCGGCTTTGGTCGGGCACCACCGATCCTTTATCAACTACCCATTTCAACACCACCCCCTTATGATGTGCCCCAGTCTATTTACCCTGCGATGACCCATGGCCGATTCTGCTTTTTTCTGCACCCTCTCTCATGAAGGCGTTCTCGCGGTTCGCGGCGCGGATGCCGGCAAATTCCTGCAAGGCCAGCTGACCTGCAACATCAATTACCTGAGTGAAACCCAGGCCAGCCTTGGTGCCCGTTGCACGCAGAAAGGCCGGATGCAGTCGAGTTTCCGCATCGTGCTGGAAGGCGACGGCGTGCTGCTGGCGATGGCCGGCGAGCTGCTGGAGCCGCAACTGGCGGATCTGAAAAAGTACGCGGTGTTCTCCAAATCGAAACTGACCGACGAAAGCGCCTCCTGGGTGCGCTTCGGTCTGGATCATGGCGATGCAGCCCTGAGCAGCTTGGGTCTGGAACTGCCGGCGGATACCGACAGCGTGGCTCGCCACGAAGGGCTGATCGCGATTCGCGTTTCCCCGAACCGGGCCGAACTCTGGGTACCTGCCGATCAGACCGACACCGTCAAAGGCAAGCTGTCCGCGCAATTGACCGAAGCCGAACTCAATCAGTGGCTGCTGGGCCAGATCCGCGCCGGTATCGGCCAGGTCATGCCGAGTACCCGCGAGCTGTTCATCCCGCAGATGCTTAATCTGCAGGCCGTCGGCGGCGTGAGTTTCAAGAAAGGCTGCTACACCGGCCAGGAAATCGTCGCGCGCATGCAGTATCTGGGCAAACTCAAGCGTCGCCTGTACCGCGTGCAACTGGACGCCAGTGAATTGCCGGAGCCGGGCACCCCGCTATTCGCCCCGAGCCACGGCAGCTCCATCGGCGAAGTGGTGCTCGCCGCCCGTACCGAAAAGAATATTGAACTGCTGGCGGTGTTGCAGGCCGAAGCTGCCGACGCAGGCGATTTGCATCTGGGCACGGCCGAAGGTCCGGCGCTGCACTTGCTCGACCTGCCTTACGAACTGGATCGCGACCGCGAAATCCAGCGTTGATCGCAGCATTTGTTGCAACACCCTAGAGAAACGACATGAGTGAGCTGGCGGATAAGGTCCAACAGGATTTGGTTGAGGCCATCGATAACGATGACCTGGTTCTGCCAACGTTACCGGAAGTGGCCCTGCAGATTCGCAAGGCCGCTGAAGACCCGGATATCAGCGTCAGCGACCTGAGCAAAGTGATCGGCCGCGACACGGCGCTGTCGGCGCGCCTGATCAAAGTGGTCAACAGCCCGCTGCTGCGCGCCACTCAGGAAGTCACCGACCTGCACACCGCCATCACCCGGCTCGGCGTCAATTACAGTAGCAACCTGGCGATCGGTCTGGTGATGGAGCAGATCTTCCACGCCCGCTCCGACGTGGTCGAACAGAAGATGCGCGAAGTCTGGCGCAAGAGCCTGGAGATCGCCGGCGTCAGCTACGCCCTGTGCCGCCGCTACACCCAACTCAAGCCCGATCAGGCCGCGCTCGGTGGACTGGTTCATCAGATCGGCGTGCTGCCGATCCTGACCTATGCCGAAGACCACTACGAATTGCTGTCGGATCCGGTCAGCCTGAACCATGTGATCGACCACATTCACCCGTTGCTCGGCGACAAGCTGTTGCGGGTATGGGAATTCCCCGAGCGCCTGGTGGAGTTGCCGGGGCTGTATCAGGACCTCAAGCGCGAATCGCAGCAGATCGATTATGTCGACATCGTGCAAGTGGCCAGCCTGTATTGCCACAAGGACACCGATCACCCGATGGCCCGCATCGATCCGTTCAGCGTGCCGGCATTCCGCAAGCTCGGCATCGATCCGGACAACAAGGCGCTGTGCGCCGATCTGGAAGAATCGCGGTCAATGTTCTACTGATCAACCGGCGACAAAACTCACCCGCACCTTCAAACCCGCCTGCTCGCCATCGTGCAGACTGATCTGCGCCAGATGCGCGCGGCAGATTTCCCCGACAATCGCCAACCCCAGCCCGGAACCGGCCACCTGCTGGTTGCGCCGGTAAAAGCGTTCGAACACCCGATCCCGCTCCTCCAGCGGAATGCCCGGCCCATCGTCTTCAACCTCCAGCACCGCCGGCGCCGTGACCCGCAGAATCACGTTGCCGCCCGGCGGCGTGTGCGCCAGCGCGTTGTCCACCAGATTGCTCAGCAATTCGTTGAGCAACGTCGGCTCGCCACGCAGCCAGACCGGCTCGTCCGCTTCCAGCGCCAACGCGACACCCCGCGCGTGAGCCAGTGGAGCCATGGCCATGCCCAGTTCCCGGGCCAACTGACTTAAATCGAGCAACTGCGCACCACCCTCAGCGATCGCCCGGGCGCCGTTTTCCACCCGGGCCAGCGACAGCAACTGATTGGCCAGATGGGTCAGGCGATCCGTGCTTTGCGCCGAGGATTCCAACGTGTCGCGCCAGGTCCGCGGCTCGTTCGAGCGCAAGCCCAGTTCAAGCCGCGCCTTGAGCGCCGCCAGTGGTGTGCGCAGTTCATGGGCCGCATCGGCGATGAATTGCGCCTGCCGCTCGAATTGCCCGCGCAGGCGTTCGGTAAAGTGATTGAGCGCCCGCACCAGCGGCCACAACTCGTGTTGCACCTCGACCAACGGCAACGGCCGCAAGTCATCTGGCTGGCGCTCTTCCACTGCGGTGCGCAAACGTTCGATCGGCCGCAGCGCCGCACTCACTGCAAACCACACCAGCAACAACGCGCCAATCGCCAGCATGCCCAATCGCAGCAAAGTGTCGGCCGCCAGACTGCGGGCCATGCTGACACGTGCTTCATCGGTTTCGGCGACGCGGATTTCCGCCATGCCGTTCATGTTCGGCTCGCTGACCGCTTTGAGCAGGCTCACCACGCGTACGTTCTGCCCCTGATATTTCGCGTCGTAAAAGCGCGCCAGGGCGGGATAACTGTCGGTTCTCGGCGTGCCCGGAGGCGGGCCCGGCAGGTTTTCGTAGCCGGAAATCAACTTCTGGTTGATGTCGTTGACCTGGTAATAGATGCGCCCGGCGCTGTCGTAAGCGAAGGTATCCAGCGCCACGTAAGGCACGTCGGCACTGAGACTGCCATCGCGCTGCGACAGACCGGCGGCGATGGTCCGCGCCGAGGCCAGCAGCGTGCGGTCGTAGGCGGTGTCGGCAGCTTCGCGACCGTTCCAGTACGCGCTCAATCCGCTGGCGAGCATCAACACCACCAGCAACAGCGCAAGGTTCCACAGCAACCGCCAGCGCAGGCTGCTGGGCTTATGCATCGCGGCTTTCCAGCAGATAACCCAGGCCCCGGAAAGTCACGATGGCCACCGAATGGCCGTCGAGTTTCTTGCGCAGGCGATGCACGTAGATTTCGATGGCGTCCGGGCTGGCCTCTTCGTCGAGACCGAACACCTGCGCAGCCAGTTGTTCCTTGCTCATCACCCGCCCCGGACGGGCAATCAGCGCTTCCAGCACTGCCTGTTCGCGGGAGGTCAGCGTCAGCAGCTCATCGCCGAGAGTGAAGCGCCGGGTGTCGAGGTCGTAGGCCAGCACACCGCAACGCTGCTGGCGTTCGCCGCCGAGCACGCTGCGGCGCAACAGGGCCTTGACCCGCGCTTCGAGTTCGGTGAGTTCGAACGGTTTAGCCAGATAATCGTCGGCCCCAAGATTGAGCCCATGGACCCGATCCTTGACGTCGCTGCGAGCGGTCAGCATCAGCACCGGCAGGTTCTTGCCCCGGGCCCGCAGGCGCGCCAGCACTTCAAAACCGTCCATGCGCGGCAGGCCGACATCAAGGATCGCCACCGCGTACTCCTCGCTGCCCAGGGCCAGATCGGCAGCCACGCCATCGTGCAAGACATCCACAGTCAGACCGGTGCTCTTGAGCGCCTGGGCAACGCTTTCGGCCAGCGGCAAATGGTCTTCGACGAGCAGGACACGCATGGATCTCTACCTCATTCAGGGATGGCCGACGCCATTCTTTGCGGCGGAGTTTACAGCCGCAACCGCCACTGTGAAGCCCGAAAACACGCGAAAGAATACTGAAAGGTTAGCGAAAGGTTGGGCCGTTAGAGTCGCTTCACCGAGGGTCCCGACTGCCGACCATCGCCGTTTTGTCTGTCCTTACACCGTAGCTTCAAAACGTAGCTCTCGAAAAACGCCTCGATGCGTTTTCGCCAATAAGAACAATAACGAGGTACTGCACCATGCTGTCCACACAGCTTCAGGTTGACCCGTTTCATTCTTCCTCTCGAATTTCCCCGTTTTCGCTTGTCAGCGCCATCGTCGGCTGCGCGGCGTTCAACCCGTCCGGGTCTGAGCCTGTTAGCCTGCGCGCGCGAAACTGCCGCACCTGAAACATCCCCAAAAACAACAACTCCCGTGGAGACACTCATGAACCGATCCCTGCGCCGTTTCGCCCTCGCCGCCGGTTGCGTGCTGTTCGCCGGCCAACTGATGGCCGAACCGAAACGTCCGGAATGCATCGCCCCCGCCTCCCCCGGCGGCGGTTTCGACCTGACCTGCAAACTGGCGCAAAGCGCGCTGGTCAACGAAAAACTGCTGACCAAACCGATGCGCGTGACCTACATGCCCGGCGGCGTCGGCGCGGTGGCGTACAACGCCGTTGTGGCGCAGCGTCCCGCCGATGCGGGCACTCTGGTGGCGTGGTCCAGCGGTTCGTTGCTGAACCTGGCCCAGGGCAAGTTCGGCCGGTTCGATGAAACCAACGTGCGCTGGCTGGCGGCGGTCGGCACCAGCTATGGCGCCATCGCCGTAAAAAGCGATTCGCCCTACAAGAGCCTCGACGATCTGGTCAAAGCGCTGAAGAAAGATCCGAGCGCTGTGGTGATCGGTTCCGGCGGCACCGTCGGCAGCCAGGACTGGATGCAGACCGCCCTGATCGCCAAAGCCGCCGGGATCAACCCGCGCGACCTGCGTTATGTCGCCCTCGAAGGTGGCGGCGAGATCGCCACCGCTCTGCTCGGCGGCCACATCCAGGTCGGCAGTACCGACATCTCCGACTCCATGCCGCACATCCTCAGCGGTGACATGCGCCTGCTGGCCGTGTTTGCCGAGAAACGCCTGGACGAGCCGGAAATGAAGGACATCCCGACCGCTCGCGAACAAGGCTACGACATCGTCTGGCCGGTGGTGCGCGGTTTCTACCTCGGGCCAAAAGTCAGCGATGAAGACTACGCCTGGTGGAAAGACTCCTTCGACAAACTGCTGGCCTCGGAAGACTTCGCCAAGCTGCGCGATCAGCGTGAGCTCTTCCCGTTCGCCATGACCGGTCCCGAACTGGACACCTACGTCAAGAAACAAGTGGCGGACTACAAGGTGCTGGCCAAAGAGTTCGGCCTGATTCAGTGATCGTCTCTGTCTAGCGGTCACGGCCCTGCCTCGCAGGGTCGTGGCCCAGGAGCTCCCCATGCTTATTCAACGCATTTTTGCCTCGGTGCTGTTGCTGGTCTGCGCCAGCCTGGCACTGATGGCCTGGCCGTATCAGGCGGCTTTTTCCTACGAACCGGTCGGCCCTCGGGCATTCCCACTGCTGATGCTGGGCCTGATGGGCCTGGCGCTGCTGTACATGGTGTTTCGCCCGGCGCCCATCAAACACAGTGAGGACGAACCGCCGCTGGATCGCGAAACCCTGACCAAGATCTCGATCTGCGTCGCCCTGCTGCTGGTGTTCGCCGGCTTGTTCGAACCGCTGGGCTTCATCCTCAGCAGCATTCTGATCGGCATCCCGATGGCGCGCCTGTATGGCGGGCGCTGGGTGCCCAGCGTCATTGTCACGACGCTGATGGCGATCGGTTTGTACGTGCTGTTCGACCGCGTGATGGACGTACCGCTGCCCCTCGGCCTGCTCGACGTTCTGGAGAACTGATATGGATACTCTCGGTTATTTGGGTCAGGGCTTCGGCGTCGCGCTGAGTCCGTACAACCTGGTCACGGCCCTGACGGGCACGCTGATCGGCACCGTGGTCGGTTTGTTGCCGGGCCTGGGCCCGATCAATGGCGTGGCGTTGCTGATCCCGATTGCATTCGCCCTCGGGCTGCCGCCGGAATCGGCACTGATCCTGCTGGCGGCGGTTTATCTGGGTTGCGAATACGGCGGCCGGATCAGCTCGATCCTGCTGAACATTCCGGGCGAAGCCTCCACCGTGATGACCACCCTCGACGGTTACCCGATGGCCCGCAAAGGCCTGGCCGGTGTGGCGCTGTCGTTGTCGGCGTGGAGCTCGTTCATCGGCGCCTTCATCGCCACCTGCGGCATGGTGCTGTTCGCGCCGCTGCTGGCGAAATGGGCGATAGCCTTCGGGCCGGCAGAATACTTCGTGTTGATGGTGTTCGCGATTGTCTGCCTGGGCGGCATGGCCGGTGACCGACCGTTGAAAACCTTCATCGCGGCGTTGATCGGTCTGTTCCTGTCCAGCGTCGGCATCGACGCCAACAGCGGTGTTTATCGCTTCACCGGCGACAACATTCACCTGACTGACGGCATTCAGTTCGTGGTGCTGGTGCTGGGCCTGTTCTCGATCAGCGAAATCCTTCTGCTGTTGGAGAAAACCCATCGCGGCCAGGAAGCGGTGAAAGCTACCGGGCGGATGATGTTCAACTTCAAGGAAGCGGCGTCGGTGTTCGTGGTGAACATCCGTTGCGGCCTGCTCGGTTTCATCATGGGCGTGTTGCCGGGTGCCGGTGCGACCCTCGCCAGCGCCGTGGCCTACATGACCGAGAAACGCATCGCCGGTGCCAGCGGCAAGTTTGGTCAGGGCGACGCCCGCGGCCTCGCTGCGCCGGAAACCGCCATCGGTGCCTCCGCTTGCGGCGCGCTGGTGCCGATGCTGACCCTCGGCGTTCCGGGTTCGGGCACCACGGCAGTGATGATCGGCGCTCTGTCGCTGTACAACATCACCCCGGGCCCGCTGCTGTTCCAGCAACAGCCGGACATCGTCTGGGGCCTGATCGCCTCGCTGTTCATCGCCAACATCATGCTGGTGATCCTGAACATCCCGATGATCCGCATCTTCACCCGCATCCTCGCCGTGCCGAACTGGGCACTGGTGCCGGTGATCGCGATCATTACCGGGATCGGCGTCTACGCCGTGCACGCGACCACGTTCGACCTGTTCCTGATGGTCGGCATCGGTATCTTCGGCTACATCCTGCGCAAACTGGATTTCCCGCTGTCGCCAGTCCTGCTGGGCTTCATCCTCGGCGGCCTGATGGAGCAGAACCTGCGCCGGGCGCTGTCGATTTCCAACGGTGCGCTGGACATCCTCTGGTCGAGCCCGATCACCTTCGGTGTCTGGGTGCTGACCGCGCTGATGCTGGCGTTCCCGCTGCTGCGCATCTGGCGCCGTCGCTCCGCTGCCCGGAACGCGATTGCCGATGTTTGATCGCTCTTCGTTGAAACAATGGTGGGGAACACCGCTGGTCGGTCTGCTTGGTGGCTATGTCGCCAGCCAGATCGGCTGGCCGCTGCCGTGGATGGTCGGCTCGTTGCTGGCGATCATCCTGGTGCGCTGCCTGACCCCATGGCAATTGGCTGAAATCCCTGGCGGCCGCAAGTGCGGCCAGTGGATCGTCGGGATCGGCATCGGCCTGCACTTCACCCCACTGGTGATGGAGCAGGTGCTCAGCCACTTCGGCCTGATCTTCTTCGGCGCGCTGGTCACCAGCCTGTCGGCGGTGGTCGGCGTGTGGCTGATGCGCCGCACCGGTGAGGATCGCGCCACAGCGTTTTTCTCCAGCATGCCCGGCGGCTCCGGCGAGATGGTCAACCTCGGCGCCCGCAACGGCGCGATGCTCAGCCACGTCGCGGCCGGGCAGAGTCTGCGGGTGTTGGTGGTGGTGTTGTGTGTTCCGGCGGCGTTCAAGTATCTGCTGGGTGACGGCACACCGATTTCACACGCTGGCAGCGTCGACTGGCGCTGGCTGGCGATTCTTTTTCCGGCGGGCGGCCTGCTCGCCTGGCTCTGGCAACGTCTGCGTCAACCCAACCCTTGGCTGTTCGGCCCTCTGCTGGTCAGCGCGGCAGTGAGCATCGGCTGGGATCTGCACATCGGCCTGCCCAATGGCGGCAGTCAGATCGGCCAGTGGCTGATCGGCAGTGGTCTGGGTTGTCACTTCAATCGCCAGTTCTTCCGCCGCGCGCCATCGTTCATGGGACGCACGTTGATCGGAACGGCGCTGACCATGTTGATCGCGACCCTGGCGGCGTTGGGACTGAGTGCAATGACCCATCTGGATCTGCGATCGCTGACCCTGGGCATGATGCCCGGCGGGATCGCCGAGATGAGCCTGACCGCGGAAACCCTGCAATTGTCGGTGCCGCTGGTGACGGCGATGCAGGTGATGCGGTTGTTGTTCGTGCTGTTTCTGGCGGAACCGTTGTTCAAATACTGGAACCGCCAGCCCTGAGCATCAGACCACCGACGGCAGGCGCCACTCGATCGGCGCTTCGCCGTTCTGCTCGAGGAATTTGTTGGTACGGCTGAAGTGCCCGCAACCGAGAAAGCCGCGATAGGCCGACAGCGGTGACGGATGCACCGAGGTCAGCACCAGATGCTTGGTGGCGTCGATCAGCTTTTGTTTGCTCTGCGCATGCGCGCCCCAGAGCATGAACACCAGATGCGGTTGCTGCTGGCTGACCACCTCAATGATCCGGTCCGTAAAAAACTGCCAGCCCTTGTCCTTGTGCGCATTGGCGTTGGCGCGTTCGACGGTCATGGTGGTGTTGAGCATCAACACGCCCTGATCCGCCCAGCTCTGCAGATAGCCGTGGTTGGGGATGTCGATGTTCAGGTCGCGCTTCAGCTCTTTATAGATGTTGACCAGCGACGGCGGCGCCGGCACGCCCGGTTGCACCGAGAAGCACAAGCCGTGGGCCTGGCCCGGGCCGTGGTAAGGGTCCTGGCCGAGGATGACCACTTTTACCTTGTCCAGCGGCGTCGAATTCAGCGCATTGAAGATCATCGGGCCCGGCGGATAGATTTCCTTGCCGGCCGCCCGCTCCTGCTGCAGAAAAGTGCGCAACTCTGCCATGTAGGGCTGGTCGAATTCGGCACGCAGTGCCTCCTTCCAGCTCGGTTCGAGTTTGATACGGTCGTCAGCAGTCATGGTCATACCCGGCAAAAACAATGGGGCGAACCCTAGGAAAGCCGACCACGCTTGTCAATTGATCTGACGCAGATCCGGCACTTTCCCACACAGCGATCATACTGATCGTTCAAATTCCCGATCGAGGTCACGATGAATCTGCACTTCGAAGAACTCACCGGCACCGACGGCGCGCGCATCGGCGTGGCCACGCTGGATGCCGAAAAGTCGCTCAATGCGCTGTCCCTGCCGATGATCCACGCCCTGAGTGACAAACTGAACGCCTGGGCCAAGGATCCGCAAATCGTCTGCGTGCTGCTGCGCGGCAACGGCGCCAAGGCCTTCTGCGCCGGCGGCGAAGTGCGCAGCCTGGTGGAAGCCTGTCGCGCCCATCCCGGCGAAGTGCCGCCGCTGGCCGCACAGTTTTTCAACGCTGAATACCGTCTGGACTACAGCCTGCATACTTACCCGAAACCGTTGATCTGCTGGGGCCATGGCTATGTGCTCGGCGGCGGCATGGGCCTGCTGCAAGGCGCGAGCATCAGGATCGTCACGCCGAGCAGTCGTCTGGCGATGCCGGAAATCAGCATCGGCCTGTACCCGGATGTCGGCGCCAGTTGGTTCCTGTCTCGATTGCCGGGCAAGCTCGGTTTGTTCCTCGGCCTGACCGGCGCACATATGAACGGCCGCGATGCGATCGATCTGGACCTGGCCGACCGCTTCCTGCTCGACGAACAGCAGCAGGAACTGATCGACGGCTTGTTGCAGTTGAACTGGCAGGAACAGACCGCCATGCAGCTCAACAGCCTGCTCAAGGCGCTTCAGCAGGAAGCCGTGGCGCAAATGCCTGAGGCGCAATGGCTGCCGCGTCGGCAGCAGATCGATGAATGGCTGGATGTCAGCGACGTGACCTGTGCCTGGAAAGCCATCAGCCTGCATCGAGACAGCAGCGACCTGTTGATTGCCCGTGCGGCGAAAACCATGAGTGAAGGCTCGCCACTGACGGCGCATCTGGTCTGGGAACAGATCATCCGCGCCCGCCACTTGTCGCTGGCCGAAGTCTTTCAGATGGAATACACCTTGAGCCTCAATTGCTGCCGACATCCGGAGTTCAGCGAAGGGGTTCGGGCGCGGCTGATCGACAAGGATCACAAACCGCACTGGCACTGGCCGGACATCGCCCGGGTGCCGGACGCGGTGGTCGAGGCGCACTTTCACAAGGTTTGGGAGGGGCGGCATCCGTTGGCGGATCTCTCCAGTTACTGAAATCCGGGCACAAAAAAAGCGGCGCTCAATGCGCCGCTTTTTTGCGGGGGGTTACCAGCGGTTGCCGTGCCGGTTGTAATCGCCGCGTCCACTGTGACGGTCGTAGTTGCCACGACCCCGGCGATCATCCCAACCACCGCGACGGTGGTCATCCCAGCGTCCGCGATCATGACCGTGCCAGCGACGGTTCTCGTAGTAGCGCGGGGCCGGTTGGTAGTAACGAGGCGCCGAGTAGTAGCGTGGAGCCGGTTGGTAATAACGTGGTGCTGGCTGGTAGTAGCGCGGCGCCGAATAATACGTGCCGCCGGTGTAATAAGTGCCACCGCTGTAATACGAAGGTGCCTGCGATGTGTAGACCTCTGAGCTGTAGTAGCCATCTCCGTAGGAATAAGGGACGCATCCGCCAAGGGAAAAAAGCATCACGGTAAACAGAAGAATTCGGCGATACATGGCGGCCTCCTGGACCGCGGGTAGCCACACCAGCGACGCTGGCAGGCGTCAGTCTTTCATTCGGCGACTGACGAAATATCTGACAGCGTTTTCGGCATCCGGTGCGTTTCTGCAACAACTTGAAACAAGTGATTGATGAAACCTTGTTCATCCAGAAACGCCGTCATTCAGCCGCTGATTAGTGGTGCCCACCGTGGTATCCGCCGCCGTGATAACCCCGTCCGTAACCGCCGCGATAGCCATGGCCGCCGTAGTAATAGCGGGCACCGCCGTAGTAGCGCGGACCGTAATAACCACCGTAGTAATAGGGCGAGTAGTAACCGGGATAGTAATAGGGCGAGGAGTAAACATCGTAGCCGCCGGCGTAGTAATAACAACCGGACAGCCCAAACCCGAGCACTGCTCCCAGCAGCACCCGACGCAGCAATTCTGAAATACGCATGACGGCCTCCTGAAAGACCTGCGACAGCAGTCGGCACAGACCGGCTGACAAGAGATTTGACTGGCTAACCCCTACCGAGTGCCAACTTCCATCACCCTTCGGATCAGCGGCGCAACAGGCTGCTCATTTCAGGCAAATATGCCGCAACCTTTTCCTCGTCACTGCCACTAGAATGCTGCCATCGGGCCACCGTCGACGGAACTGCCAATGCCGCTCAGATCTGCGTTTTACTCCCAACGTTCGCTGGTATTGACTCTGGTCGCCCTCCTCGGCGCAGGTTTTCTCGCCACCTCGCTGCTCAGCTACTACGCCTCGCGGGCATCGATCCGCGACAACATCGTCAACACCGAACTGCCGCTGACGTCCGACACGGTGTACTCGGAAATCCAGAAAGACCTCGTCAGACCGATCCTGATTTCCTCGATGATGTCCCGCGACACCTTCATGCGCGACTGGGTGGTGAACGGCGAAAAAGACAGCGACCAGATGACCCGCTACCTCGACGAGGTCATGACCCACTACGGCGCGTACACCGCGTTCTTCATTTCCAACAGCACCCACACCTACTACCACGCCAAGGGCGTGCTCAAGCAGGTGAAGATCGACGAGCCGCGCGACGCCTGGTACTTCCGCGTGCGCGACATGAAGGATCCGTACGAGATCAACGTCGACCCGGACCTGGCCAACAAAGACAACATGACCTTCTTCATCAACTACAAGGTCTACGACTACAACGATCGCTTCATCGGCGCCGCCGGCGTAGGGTTGACAGTGGACGCGGTGATCAAGCTGATCGACAAGTACCAGCAGCGTTATCAACGCAGCGTTTACTTCGTCGACACCTTCGGCCGACTGGTCTTGACCGGCGCCGAGGGCGGGCCGGAAGGGGCGCCAGTCGGGAAAAGCCTGAACGACCTCGACAGCATGAAAAGCCTGGTCAGCCAGTTGCCCAAACCCCACAGCGGCAGCTACGAATATTCCGCCCACGGTCAGGGACATTTCCTCAACGTGCGGTTCATTCCTGAGTTGAACTGGTACCTGTTCGTCGATAAACGCGAAGACGGCGCACTCAGCGAAATCCGCCAGTCGCTGTACCTCAATCTGCTGATCTGCCTGCTGGTAACGCTGATCGTGCTGGCCCTGGTCAACCGGTTGATCCGCCGATATCAGGAAAAGATCCACGCCCAGGCCACCCTCGACAGCCTCACCGAACTGCCCAACCGCCGTGGCTTCGACCTGCTCGCCGTGCAAGCGCTACACGAAGCCCATCGCGAGCCAAAACCGCTGACCGCGCTGCTGCTGGATCTGGATCACTTCAAGGTCTTGAATGACACCTACGGACACATGGCCGGCGATCAGGTGCTGATCGGGTTCGCCCGGGATCTGCAAAGCTGCCTGCGGCATTCCGACATCGTCTGCCGCTGGGGCGGTGAGGAATTTATCGTTCTGCTGAAGGACACCGACGGCGAGACCGGTCAGAAGATTGCCGAGAAGATCCGCCAGCACGTCGAACAGCATGAATATGCCTACAACGGTCACACCCTGAATCTGACGGTCAGCATCGGCGCCACCACCCTGCAACGGGATGACACCTTGCACAGCCTGCTGTCCCGGGCCGATCATGCGATGTACCGGGCCAAACAGACCGGCCGCAACCGCACCTGCGTGGAAATGCCTCACTCGACCTATGCCTGACACTCATGAACAAACCTGACCTCTGCCCGGCCTGCGGCGCCCGCAACGACTGCACCCTGGCCGACCCGCGCACCGCCGACCGTGCCTGCTGGTGCTACGGCGTTTCCATCGATCCGGCAGTGCTCGAAGCCCTGCCGCCGGAACTGCGCGACAAGTCCTGCCTGTGCCCGCGTTGCGCCCAGGTCGAGGCGCAACTGCAAGCGGCCAAGCCGTCGATCCCGTAAGATGCGCGCCCCGCTTCCTGCCGATTCCTGATCATGCGCGTCGACCGTTTCCTCAGTAACCTGCCCCGCTACAACCGCAAGCAGGTTCGCCTGTTGCTGGTAGAAAAGCGCGTGCGCATCGACGGAAAAGTCGTCAGCGACCCTCACAGCGAAGTTCTGGAATTCAGCCGCGTCGAAGTCGACGACGAAGTGCTGCAAAGCGGCAAACCGGCGCGCTACTTCATGCTGTACAAACCGCAGGGCTGCGTCAGCGCCACCCGCGACCCCGAGCATCCGACCGTGCTCGACCTGATCCACGAGCCGGACAAGGACGACCTGCACATTGCCGGGCGTCTGGACCTCAACACCACCGGGCTGATGCTGATCACCAACGATGGCACCTGGTCGCGGCGCCTGACCCAGCCGCAGACCAAACTGCCGAAGGTCTATTACGTCGAGACCGAACAGGAGATCGGCCCGGAATATGCGATCAAGTTCGCCGAGGGGATCTACTTCGCCTTCGAGGACCTGACCACCCAACCGGCGCAGCTGGAAGTGCTCGGCCCGCGAACAGCGCGGCTGAGCATCGTCGAGGGTCGCTACCATCAGGTAAAGCGCATGTTTGGTCACTTCAACAACAAAGTGCTGCGTCTGCACCGCGAATCCATGGGGCCGCTGGCGCTGGATCACGCGCTAAAACCGGGCGAGTACCGCGCCTTGCGCACCGAAGAGATTCATTTGTTCTAAGCAGCCGACCGCTCAGCAGAAGTTGTCGAACAATTTACCAACGGCACTTGCGCGATCCGGATCCCCCTGCTTGAATCAGGACGTCGGCCAAATTGTGACCGATGAGTCACACATAACTTCTAAGAAACTTTTTGTCGGTAGAGAGCCTCAAGGCTCCGCCTCAGCCGGCAGATTGCCCGCCAATAACAATACCCGTCGACCAGCTGTACCGGATCGACATGGGCTCCAAAATTCCAGGCGTATGCCTACCTGTCACAAAGCTCGTGCAATCTCTATTTGCGCGCATACCCGCTTGCTTGCCAGGAGTCTTATGACATGAGGCCAGAAATCGCTGTGCTGGATATACAGGGTCAGTATCGGGTTTACACGGAGTTCTATCGCGCAGACGCCGCAGAAAAGACCATCATCCTGGTCAACGGCTCGATGGCCACGACTGCGTCGTTTGCACAAACCGTGAAAAATCTGCACCCGCAATTCAACGTGGTCTGCTACGACCAGCCCTACGCGGGCAAGTCGAAAGTCCACAACCGCCACGAGAAACATCTGACGAAAGAAGTCGAAGGACTGATCCTGCTGGAGCTGATCGACCACTTCGCGGCCGAACATGTGCTGTCGTTTTCCTGGGGTGGCGCCGCGACCATGGTCGCCCTCGCCCATCAACCTCGGCGCATCGAAAAAGCCGTGATCAGTTCGTTCTCTCCGGTGATCAACGCGCACATGCTTGATTACCTCGAACGCGGCGTCGAATGCCTCGGCCAACGTGACGGCGACCGGGTCGGCCACCTCGTCAACAACACCATCGGCAAACACCTGCCGTCGCTGTTCAAGCGCTTCAACTATCGCCACGTCAGCAGCCTGGCCGAGCACGAATACGGGCAGATGCATTTCCACATCAGTGACGTGCTGCACAGCGACCGTCAGTGCTATCTGAACGCGGCGAAGAAAATCAACGTGCCGGTGCTGTTCATGAACGGCGAATGGGACGAATACACCGCCGCCGAAGATGCGCGCCTGTTCGGCAGCCACGTGGCGCAGAGCACCTTCACCACCCTGCAGGCCACCGGGCACTTCCTCGACATGGAACACAAATCCGCCTGCCGGGACAGCCAGAACGCCCTGCTCGGTTTCCTGAAACCGGCGCAACAGGCCAGCCGAACGCGTTACCAGCTCGTCCAGGATCACCATGCATTGGCCATTTGAAACAGTGTCGTCGCGAGCAAGCCTGCAGGGCTGAGATTCAGCCATCCTCCAGCCTGCAGCGCTTGCCCGCGATTGACCGATCTGGCTCTGATTCAGGCTTTTCCACTCGCCACACGCAAAGAAAACTTCAAATCCGTGGCCGAGTCTGGTACAAAGTCAGCCGCTCTGAGCGGGTGTCGTATAATGGCATTACTCCAGCTTCCCAAGCTGATAACGAGGGTTCGATTCCCTTCACCCGCTCCAATCGAATTTATGTCTTGCGTCGTGGTTTGACGGGGGATGCGGAAACAGAAAAAACCGGCCTTGATGGCCGGTTTTTTTGTGTCTGGGATTTGAGTTTTCCTTGGCAAGTCCAAAGATCGTTACCGTCGAAACAACCCTGCCCCTACTGTTCCTTGGTGATCAGCTTATCGCTGCAAATTCCCCATACGTATGATCCTTCTCCCACGGCGAAGTCAGGATTAAACCCTCATAAGCAACGCTCCGTATTCAGGCCAAAGAACCTGGTAACCAACCGGCACAGGGATCGACCATGAACAACACAGCTATTCCCGAGGGCTTCACTCCGCTGACCCGCAGCAGTCCGTTGCTCGACTTGCTTGGCCCGATCTATACCAGAGGAAGTGGCTTGCAACTTGAAATCGGTCTGCGGACAGACTCACGACATGCCAATGGACGGGGCACGTTGCATGGCGGTGTATTGGCGACTTTGGCGGATGTCGGCATGGGTTACGCCATGGCATTCTCCAGCGAACCTCCCCTGCCATTGATCACGGCGAGTATGACCCTGGACTATCTGAGCGCGGTGCAGATCAATGAGTGGCTCGAGGTACGCGTTGAGCACTCCAAAAAAGGACGGCAGCTGGCGTTTGCCACTGTCGGGTTGCATGTCGGTGATCGAATGGTTGCCCGTGCCAGTGCAGTGTTCGCGGTGCCGCAGTAGTCCCCCAGACGAATCCAAGCGGGTCTTGATGACCGGTTTTTTGTGCCCGTTTCATTTCGCAGCAACGGCCTGCAATACACTCCCCATCCCGCTGAAGTATCCCCACCTAGACTCCTTCGTGAACACCAGTCTCATCAAAGGACGATGACCGCTCGGTGGTTATAGTGTTGATCGTAAAAAAATCGTGGGTATAGTACCCACCAAGCACACCACAAGGAGGTGTTGTGAATAGCCGTTTTCTAATTGGCCAGCTCGTCGCAGACGGTTGGTATCTGGTGCGGGTCAGGGGCAGTCATCATCACTTCAAGCATCCGACCAAACCTGGTTTGGTCACAGTGCCTCACCCGAAGAAGGATCTGCTCAAGAAAACGGCCATCAGTATTTTGCAGCAGGCGCTGCTTTGACCCGTCAGGTCAATTGCGCCGTGGAGGACGACACATGCTTTACCCGATCGCGATTTCAGTGGGTGATGAAGGACATGCTTGGGGAGTGGAGGTGCCGGATATTCCAGGCTGCTTCTCCGCTGGAGATGATCTGGATGACGCAATGGCGATGGCCCGCGAAGCCATTGAAGGCCATTTCGAGATTCTGGCCGAAGACGGCTCGCCTATCCCGCCAGCCAACAAGGTCACACTGCATGCCGCCAATCCAAAATACGCTGGCTGCACATGGGCGGTGGTGGATATCGATGTGACCAAATACCTGGGCAAAGCTCAGAAACTCAACATCACATTGCCGGGCTACCTGCTCAATCGAATCGATGAGTACGTGTTGCACCATCCGGAAGAGAAAAGCCGCTCCGGATTCCTGGCCTCGGCGGCGCTCAAGGTTTTGCAGCAACGTTGAAGCGGATAAAAACCGGTCTTGAAGACCGGTTTTTTCTTGCCCGCTGAAACGTCGCATCGGCGTAGTTACTCTTCGATTCAGCGACGCCGGGATTTAAGACAGCCTCACAATTGCTTGTTTCTACATAAATCTACCGACGTATAACGGGTGTCCCTATATGCCGTTAGTTTTCACTATATTTTGCTCTTATCCGGCTCAGCCTTTCACCTCAACATGATCCAGCGCCTGATTCACCGCCAATTCCCCCAGCATCACCAGTTGCGCAATGCCTATCGCGGTTCTGCGGTGGGTGGGGTCGAGGGTGGCGGCGAAGTTGTTGAGCATTTCGCTGGCAGAGCCCAGTGACTCGCTGGCGTTTGCCAGCAGGGATTCGGTGTCGTAGGCCGGGTTGGCGAAGTACATCGGGTCGGGTTGGTTGTTTGTGCCCATGACATGGGCGCCGGGGCAGAGGTAGTGATCGAGGGCGCGGTTGGCGGCGTCGTTGAGTTTTCTGGAGTCGACTGAGGTGTAGGGGGATGTTGGGTCGGTTTCGACTTCGGGGGGATTCGGTGTTGGCTTGAACATGATTTCATCTCTCCAAAAACAGGTTGGAGCTGACCCATTCGGTTCCACGCGAAAGGAGGCAGCTGTACGCAGGTTGGAACCCGGGGAGAGACAACCCGGCAGACCCGAAGGTCTCCCGCGCACAGCCGCCATAACAGAGTGCACACATTCAAGGTGCGCAGCATACGTCATGAATAACGATTGTGCGTTCCAACTCTCCTCGGGGTTCCAATCCCGATCGCCGATTCATCAGCGACCCTCAAAGGCTAGAGCCCGCATTTCCGACGGACAACCTGAAAACCTTGTGGGAAGGTTCAGTAAACATGGCCAACGCTTTAAACATCCCGAATCGAAAAACCGCGTTTACAGATCCCCAACACTCCGCCGGTTCTCACACTCGCCACGACCCGCTAGCATTTCCCCATCGCCCACCACCCTCCCCCTGCGCGGCCATCGACGAATACGCGCCATCACGTTTCGAGGGATTCAAAACCGTGGCCTCCGAGCCACCCATATCAAATTCAAAAGAGCAGCAAACCCATGACCCAGAACATCTACGACGATCCCGAATTTTTCCAGGGCTACAGCCAGATGAACCGCTCCATCGGCGGCCTCGATGCCGCGCCGGAATGGCCTGCGCTGAAAGCCTTGTTGCCCTCCCTGCACGGTTTGCAGGTGGTGGATCTGGGCTGCGGCTACGGCTGGTTCTGCCGCTGGGCCAGCGAAAACGGCGCAGCCGAGGTGCTGGGGCTGGATGTCTCGGAGAAAATGCTCGAACGGGCGAAGGAAACCACCTCGGCCGCGAACATCCGCTACGAACGTGCCGACCTGGAACAGCTCGATTTGCCTGCGTGCACTTACGATCTGGCCTACAGCTTACTGGCGCTGCACTACATCAAGGATCTTTCGGGGCTGTTCGCCAAGCTGCACGCGGCGCTTAAACCCGGTGCGCATTTTGTGTTTTCCATCGAGCACCCGATCTTCATGGCGCCGCGCAATCCGGGCTGGCTGATCGACAGCGAGGGCAACAAACGCTGGCCGCTGGACAGTTATCAGATGGAAGGCGAGCGGGTGACCAACTGGCTGGCCGACGGGGTGATCAAGCAGCATCGTACGGTCGGCACGCTGCTAAACGCGTTGATCGGCGCCGGCTTCACGATTCAACACGTCAATGAATGGGGCCCGAGCGATGCAGACGTGGCCGCGCAACCGGCCCTCGCTGAAGAGCGTGAGCGGCCGATGATGATGCTGGTCGCCGTACAACGCTGACTCCAAAAGAAAGGGCCGATCAAATCGGCCCTTTTTCAATTCAACGTGTGGCGACAATGAACAACCGTGGAAACGGCAACAGCACCGAACCATCCGCCAGCGCCGGATACGCCTTCGCGACCTCCGCCAGATATTGCGCCAGATATTCCGCCCGCTCCGCTTCCGCCAACGGACTGAGGAACGGAATCAGACCGCTGCCCTTGAACCACTCGACAACACCCGAGGCGCCGCCCGCCAACTGATGGTGATACGTGGTGCGCCACACATCGACCCGCGCGCAATGCGGCCGCAGCATCGAGAAATAAGCACTGGCATCCGCCATCTCGGTCCGTTGCCCCGCCGCGCCCGCCAGTTTGCTGGCCCAAGGCCCGTTGGCCGCGACTTCGCGCATCAACCGATGGGACGGCTCGTTGAGGTTGTCCGGCATCTGAATCGCCAGACTGCCGCCCTGCGCCAACTTGCCTGCCAGCGCCGGCAGCAACGTCGCGTGATCCGGCACCCACTGCAAAACCGCGTTGGCGAAGATCACATCGAACGGCCCTTCATCGGCCCATTGATCGATGTCCGCCACCTCGAACTGCAACTGAGGCAGACGCTTACGCGCGGCATCGATCATGTCCGGCGAACTGTCGAGCCCCTGCACTTTCGCCCCCGGAAAACGCTCCACCAACAACTCGGTCGAGTTGCCGGGGCCACATCCGATATCGACCACGGAACGCGCTTCGGGCGTGGGAATCGCCGCCAGCAAGTCGCGGGCCGGGCGGGTGCGTTCATCTTCGAAAGTGACGTATTGCTTGGCGGACCAGGTCATTGCGTTCTCCTGTCGGGGGCATTCCAGCGGTTCGTTACGATACAGGCTGCGTGGCCCTCAGCTCCAGATCGACAAATGGCAAACGGTGTTCGACGTATCGATGGTTATCGCCAAATCGCAGGGGCTTATCACCCAATTGACCGTCCGTCGAACCGGTTAAGCGCAATTTTGACAGCCTGTAATACCTGCCTATAGTCAATTTGCGGCAGTCGGAAGGAACCCGGCCTATCAGTCGTCCTGCAGGGAGCAGGTCCGCTCATCTCTCGTGAACGGTGGGTTCCGTCAGTAGTGTGTTCGCAACGGCCAAACGGCAAGCAACGTTGTCGCGCCTGAAATCTGTATCAGGCATTCACTATGAACAAGGAGCTTTACCATGTCTCGAGTCACGGATGTGCTGGTCACGATCGACACCGAAACCATTCTGAAAAAGTATCCCAACGTCAGCAAAGACCCGAAGAGTCCGACGCTGATCGATTGGCAACACGTGTACATGGTCACCAACCAGGACAACGTGGTCAGCGGCCAGGCCGGTGGCGAACTGGACCTCAAGGCACAGGTCGGTGACCTGATCCGCTGGCGTGAAACCAGCCTGTCGCAAAGCTTCGAAACCGCCGTGATCTTCTACAAGTTCATCGGCAACCAGGGCGCCGACCTGATCTCCCCACCCTCGCCGCGCAAGGCTACGGCCTGCGTTGCAGTGCCAAACACCAGCAATCCTTCGGTGCCCAGCTGCCAGAAAGTCGATAACCACTATTGGTCATCGGAAACCCTTTCGTGCGGTCGCGTGACCTATCACTTCCACTTCCTGATCGTCGACCGCAACTGCCAGATCATCGGTTGCTGCTCGTGGGATCCGTTCATTTCCATTCACAACTGACGTGGCTTCGGGCTCTTTGGCGACAAAGGGCCCGACGGATTCGCTACCGCCTCGGCCATACCAGGATGCACGGCCGGCCGAAGCGGTTGGCGTCTTGCGCCAACATCATGAAAGGAATCCATGATGACCTCCGAACCGATCCCCTCACCGTCTTCCATCACCGAGAACGCGCACAATATTCTGTTGATCGTCGATGCCGAATCAATACGCTCGCGCTATCCGGACCCCAGCCTGAATTCCGAATCGCCGACAACCATCAGTGATGGATTCGTCTTTTTCACCGCAGGTAACGAAGCAAACAAAATAGCTATAAATGACAGCAAAGTTGCTTTACCTGTCGACATTGGTCGTATTGTTCATTTTCGCGGAAGAACGGTCAGTCTCATCGCCGAACATAGCGTTGTGGTCTACGGCATGAAGGTCGACACAAACACCGTACTTTCAGATCCGGCTCTGCAAGTGCACCCGGACCTCACGGTCCCCGCCCCCAACCCGGATAAACCGACTGAACCGGGCAGCCAGAAGGCCCACGATCACTTCTGGGCGTGCACACCCAAAGCCCCAGGCACGGCAAAGCTCGAACTGGAGTTCATGCTGGTCAACCAGCAATGCGAGGCTGTGGGGTACTTCAGCTGGACCACTGAAGTTGAGGTGACGAACTGAGCCACAAAAAACCGGCCGCATGGGCCGGTTTTTTTTCAGTCGTGGTAGTCGCCCCGTAAGGCCACGAACTTTGTGAGTAGAATTTTCCGCACCCCCCCGATGTCTGAATTTCAAGCTCCCCCCAACAAGGAACACGGCCATGAAATTCGCAAAGATTTCGCAAACGCTGGCGCTCTGGGCCGGCAGTCCCAAGACGTTCATGGGGGCTTTGATTCTGATCGGGCTCTGGGGGTTGAGCGGGCCGATTTTCGATTACAACGACACCTGGCAACTGATCATCAACACCTCGACCACGATCATCACGTTCCTGATGGTGTTCCTGATCCAGAACACCCAGAACCGCGACACCGACATCCTGCATCTGAAACTCGATGAGTTGCTGCGGGTGAACAAGGAGGCGCAGAACGCGATGCTTGGGCTGGAGTCACTGGATCTCAAGCAGCTGGAAGCGTTGCGTCGGCATTACCGGGCAATGGGTGAAAACGAGGTGTTTGACCTGGAAGGTCTGGGGGACAAAAGCAAGCCGAAGCAGGATCTGAATGAATGCTGACAGGCAAAAAAAACGGCGCTAAAAAAGCGCCGTTTTTTTTGCTGCGGATTCAGCGACTGGCCTGAAGAGCTCGAGCCATTTCCAGATGACTCTGCAGTTTCGGCAGGGTCTCGTCGGCAAATGCCTTGATCTCCGGCACGTCGGTGGTCTGGGCTTCCTGCTGGATCTGTTCGATGGCTTCCTCCGTAGCCTTGACCTGACTGGCGGCGTAGGCCTGATCGAAGCTGGCGCCTTCTTTGACTTCCGGCATCAACGTCTTGGCCTTGTCGGCGACTTCTTCACGGGGTGCCACCGGCAGATCCAGTTTCTTGGCAATTTTCGCCAGGTGCTGGTTGGCGGTGGTGCGGTCGTTGATGACGACGATGGTGTAATCCTTGACCTCTTTGGACTCGGCCTTGCTGTGCGCCAGACGACTGGCCTCGATATCGGCCATGCCTTTGGCCGAGGCTTCGTTGATGAAGTCGGCGGGCGACTGGGCAAACGCGCTGCTGGCAAACAACCCCAGCAGGCTGACAAAACTGATGTGGCGTACTCGGGTGGCCATCCGGCTCATGGTCGCGCCCTCCTTCTTTGCAGATTCAAGCGGGAGCTTGCGCCCCCGCCTCTCAATCAAAACAACCTTCGCCGACTACTTCGATTTCTGAGCAGGCTTGCGGCCCATGTCGGTTTTTGGCTCTTTGTCGACAGTCGTGGTGGTGGTTTTCCCACCTTTGCGACCGGCTTCAGACGCCTTCGTTCGATCGTTGGCGAAGTTTCCCGAGTTCGAGTTTCTTGAGTTAGGCATGATTCTCTACCTCTTGGCATTGATCGTAAGCGAGCAGGTGCCCGCCTAGATTGAGAATTTCCTGACCGCCAAAGGTTTAGAAAAGTTGCCGTCGCCGCGACGAACGGTGCCTCGCTGATCAGCTGTCGAGTGCCCGATGATTCAGGCGTTTGGCGGCGTACATGGCCTGGTCGGCGTGACGGAACAGTTGCTGTTCCTCGTCGCCATGCTCGGGATATCGGGCCACGCCAATGCTCGGTTCGATGTGCAGGTTGTGCCCATCCAGGCGCATGGGTTGCACCAGGACCAGTCGGATTTTTTCCGCCACGCTGTCGGCATCGTCGGCGGCGTGGACGCTGTGCAGCAGCACCACGAATTCGTCGCCACCGATCCGCGCCACGGTGTCGGTCTCGCGCACGCAGCCCTTGAGCCGGTTGGCGACCGTCTGCAGCAGCATGTCGCCGACCCCATGGCCAAAGGTGTCGTTGACCTGCTTGAAGCGATCCAGATCGACATACAGCAGCGCCATGTGCCCGGACTGATCCCGCGCATGGCTCAGCGCGGCCTTGAGCCGGTCGCGCAGCAGTTCGCGGTTGGGCAGCTGGGTCAGTTGATCGTATTGCGCCATGCGTCGCAGGCGGGCGTGCAGTTGCTGGCGCTCGATGGCGGTGGCGACCTGGGCGCAGACGTATTGCAGCAGTTCCTTGTCGCGCTCGGTGTAGCGCTCGCCGCCGGGCAGGCTTTTGACGATCAGCGCGCCGATGGTACGGTCTTTCGAACTCAGCGGTACGCCGAGCCAGCACGGCGATTGCTGCCCGGCCACCAGCGCGGCGAACTCCGGCGGCGCGTGGGGGCAATCCGGGGTCAGGAGGATCGGCTGACCGCTGCGGATCACTTCCGCACACAGGCGCCCGGTGACGGTACCGGGTTGCTCCGGTTGCAACTCGTCATCGTCGACGTGATAGGGAAAATTCAGCTGCGCGCAATGTTCGTCGTACAGCGCCACGGAGAAATTCAGCGCCGGCAGCCACTCGCCGATGATCAGGTGGATGCGCTTGAACAGCGCCAGCAGATCCTCCGCCGCATGGGCCGCTTCGGAGATCGCGTACAGCGCCGCCTGACGGGATTCGGCGAGTTTGCGCTCGGTGATGTCACGGGCCACGGCGATGCGCAGTTGATCGACTTCCGACCAGCGCGCCGACCACAGGATGTGCACGAGGCTGCCGTCCTTGCGCACGTAACGGTTTTCGAAATTGTGCTTGGGCTCGCCGCCCATGATGTCGCTCGCGGCGGCCAGGGTGCGCTCACGGTCGGCCGGGTAGACGTAGTCGATCATCGACTGGCCGATCAGTTCGTCAGGCGTGTAGCCGAGAATCCGCTCGCAGGCCGCGCTGACAAAAACGAAACGACCTTGCTTGTCGACCGCGCAAACGGCGTCCAGCAACAGATCGATGTAACTCGCCAGCGGCGCGGAATTTCGGCTTTCCATGGTTCAGCGTGGGTGTCCGGGCAATGCAGCACTGTTCAACCATCCGTGACCTCGACCTCGCATCCCAGCGACTGTTTTCAAGCCTTGTTCGGCATCAACCCCGGCAGCGCATGCACCAGCGCGTTGATGGCAAAACCGATGAACATGATCCCGCACAACCGGGTAATCGCCAGTTCATGACGCTGGTACAGCGTACGCACCTGGCGCGCCCCGACGATGCCAATGAGGATAGCGTAGGCGAGCAATCCGCCGAGGAAACTCAAGGCGATCAGCATTGGCAGCATCGACCAGTTGAGCAGTTCGGCGCGGCTCGACAGCAGCGCAGTGAACGTCGCCACCGCCACCGGGTAAGCCTTGGGGTTGGTCAGGCCGAACAGGATGCCGTGCCAGAACGGCTGACGCGCCGCGCCCTGCGGCTGATCGCCGTTGCTGCGCTTGGCCCGCACCGCGCGCCAGCCGAGCCAGAACAGGTACAGGCCGCTGAGCACGCCGAGCACATCGAACGCGGTGCTGCCGATTTCCCGGGCGCCGACAATCGCGATCAGCGCGGTGCTGCACCAGATCACATCGCCCAGCAGATGCCCGCACAGGAACCCCGCACCGGCCCGCCGCCCACGTGCGGCGCCGATGCCGAACACCGCCAGCACACCCGGCCCCGGCGTGATGCCGTAGATGAAACCCGAGGCCAGCACGGCCATTAGCAACGATGGAGTCATGGAAAACCTGCAAGTCCCGGAAAACGTGGCCGCCAGTCTATCCCAGCGGTTTGTGAATATTCACGACTCGTTGAAAAAACGCATGCCCGCGTAGGGCTTTTGCCGACACGCGGCCAGTCGCGAGGCCAGATCGCCGACGTGGGCTTCGAGTTTGTGCCCGTCCGGGTCGAGAAAGTAGAACGACGCGCCTTCGCTGCGGTTGTCACGCCATTCCTGGACGTTGGCGGCGCGCAGCTGTTGCACGAACAGCGGGAAATCCGCCGCGCCGAGGCTGAAGGCGTAGTGGGTGTAGTCGGCGGCGGGTTCGGGTTGGCGCTTCGGGTCGAGGGACAGGCACAACCACAGGCCCGGGAGCGACAGATAGGCACCGGCGTCCCAGGTGGCCTCGACCCGCAGCTTCAGCACGTCGCGGTAGAACCCGAGGCTGCGGTCCAGGTCGGTGACGGCGAGGGTCAGGTGGTTGAGGCCGGTGAGCATCGGGTCAGTAACCTCTGAGGTCTTCGGGAATGGTGTATTGCTTGCCGTCGTAGGTCAGGGTGATTTGGGTTTTAGTCAGGTCGGTGGTTTTGGAAACGCACTCTTTGCCTGACTGGGTCGAGGTGTACACCACACCACTTGAGGAAACGATCAGGTCAGCAAAGCCATTATGGCTGGATGGGCCGATTTCCACGGCCCTGAGGATTTTCGTGTCCCTGGTTTCGCACTCACCGGTACCCTCGCCAAATTCCTTCCGAATGACCAGACCTTCCAGCACCGGACGTAACTTGCTGCCTTCGCGTACATACAGCGCCAAATCGGTTTTTGCGTAAGGGTTGGCCCGAGAAAGCTGATCGGCAAACTTCGTACGCAAGCCAAATGCGCGAACGTCGGACGCCAGGCGATAGCGAGCCGTGTCGATGGTCAGGTCCTCGAAACGGATGGCATCGGAGTTGTAGGCTCCAGGCTTGACGTAACTCGCCAACGGCTTGGCATTCGCGGCGTTGAGGAGCGACAACTCAAGATCGAAAACGCCGTCGTGATCACCTTCGGAGTCGGACACGAATGTAGATTTCGCCGAGATCGCCTTGTCCGGGAAGGCCGGCCACACTTTGCAGCGTGACAGGGAGTGACCGTCGAATTTCTTTATCTCACAGGCGGCGTGGGCCTGAGTGGTGACGGCCAGAAAGCCGAGGACGATAAGAAGTCGGGTTGGTGTAAACATGGCTCTTCCTTGAAATAAGTCGCGTTGGCTCTGTATCACTCGATGGCTTTGAAACCTTTAGGCAAGACGTAGGATTTTCCGTCGTAGCGAAGGGGTGTCAGCACCATCCCACGCCCCCAGACTTCACTGTCACGCCCCGCTCCTTGATGTTTTTCAGCCGCGCACTATCCCCTGCTCAATCCGTTGATTCAACCAGTTCAACGCCTGATCCCCACCCCGCCGCTTGTGCCACGCCGAGACAAAGGTGAACGGCGCGATCTCGAACGGTGGCGGCACAACGATCAGCGATTCGTCATCCACATCATTCAGCGCCCGCGAAGCCACGGTCAGTATCAGATTCGTTCCGCTGATGAAGCGTGGCGCAACGCTCCAGTGCGGCAGGCTGATGGCCACGCGGCGGCGTTCGCGCAGGGCGGTCAGGGTGCGTTCGATTTCCGGAGTACCGCTGCCGCGCATTTCCAGCAACACGTGCGGGCGTGACAGGTAGGTCGGCAGGTCGAGCTGGCCGTCGGCCGGCAAGCTGTGGCGATCGAGCAAGCACACGTAGCGCTCCTCGAACAGCGGCGTGCTGCGCAGTTCACCGGGCAATTCGGGGAGCACGCCGGCAGCGAGGTCGATGTCGCCGTTGAGCAGGCCTTCGACCATGCCTTCGCGGCTGGCGTGGCTGATTTGCAGATCGATACCCGGTGCTTCCGCTCGCAAGGTGCGAATCAGCCCGGGCAGGATGATCGCCGCGCCGTAATCCGACATCGCGAGGCGAAAGGTACGACGCGCGCTGGCAGGATCAAACGTGTTCGGCGCCAGCAGCGATTGCACCTGAGCCAGGGTTTCGGCCAGCGGCGCCGCCAGCTCCAGCGCCCGCGCGGTGGGCACCAGCCCCGAACCGGCACGCACCAGCAATGGATCACCGAGCAAGTCGCGCAGACGCGCCAACGCGTGGCTGACCGCCGGTTGGCTCAGGTGCAGACGCTCGGCAGCGCGGGTCACGTGTTGCTCGCTTAGCAAGGCGTCGAGGATCACCAGCAGGTTGAGGTCGATGCGGCGCAAGTCATTCATTCGATGCATGTTCCGGATACCAAAACAGAATTTAAATCTGCGCGACGAATAGCCTAGAGTCCAGCAAAACCTTGCCGGAGAACGATCATGGGAACGATGCAGTGGGTCGGTTTGCTGCTGTTGGCGGTATTCGCCGGGGCGGTGGTGCCGTTTCAGAGTGCGATCAACATCAATCTGGCGCGGGGGTTGGGGCATCCGCTGTGGGCGACGCTGACCTCACTGGTGGTGAGCGTGCTGGTGCTGTTGCCGGTGATTGTCGCCCTGCGCCTGCCGTTGCCGTCGCTGCCCCTCGCCGGCAAGCTGCCGTTGTGGATGTGGACCGGCGGCGCGTTCGGGGTGTGCTTCGTCGCATTGGCGGTGGTGTTGCTGCCGAAGCTGGGGGCTTCGGGATTTCTGGCGCTGGCTTTGGCCGGGCAAATGATCACGTCAATCGTGCTGGATCACTTCGGCCTGTTCGGGCTGGTGGAGAAACAGCTGACATTGCCGCGTGTGTTCGGCGCAGTATTGTTGATGGCAGGAGTGGCGCTGATTCAGTTCTCCCCCGCAATAGAAAAGAGCGCCGCCGCCGTTGGATGAGGGTTCAGGCGTAGGCTCTCCGGCGCCGGATTTGTCAGGCATTTCATCACCTGCTGGCCCGGCAAGGCTTCGCCCTACAAGTAAATCTCCAACGGCCCTCAACGCTATCGGACACAGCCGATTCTGACCCTGCACAGCTCTCTGTAAAGTCTGGCAACACACACAAATTGCAACACCCCATGGATTGCCACGCTCAAGGAGAGCTGCCTTTGAATCATCTGCCGGAATCCGCCAATACGTTTACCAACTACCGCAAAGTCATCGCCCTGGCAGACCACGATTGGGAAGCCGCCGAAGCCGGAAAAATCGCCGCCCTCAACGTCGAGGTCAAAGGCTGCAATCACTTGCTCGATCAGCACGGGCGCCAATTTCATCATTTCTGCACCACGTCCTATCTGGGTCTCGATCACCACCCCGCCCTGCTTGAAGGCGCCATCGCGGCGCTGCGTGAAACCGGGACACTGCGCGTTGCCAACTCGAAAAACCGCTGCAAGCTGGCACTGCTCGATCAGTACGAAAACGAGCTGTCGCAATTGTTTGGCGCGGTGTGTCTGAGCAGTCTGTCCTGCAGCGCCGCGAGCGCGGGCGTCCTGCCACTGCTGGCCAGTGGCGTGTTCACGCACAACCGTCCGCCGGTGATGGTGTTCGATCGCCTGGCCCACTATTCGATGCATCACCTGAAAGCCAGTTGTGCCGACGAAACCCAGGTACTGACCTGCCCTCACAACGACATGGATTTTCTCGAATCAGTGTGCCAGCGCCACACCACCGTCGCCTATATCGCCGACGGTGCCTACAGCATGGGCGGCGTCGCCAATCTGGACGGTCTGTTGTATCTGAAGGAGCGTTATGGCCTGTATCTATATCTCGATGACTCCCACGCGTTGTCGGCGGTGGGCAGCAACGGCGCCGGCCTTGTGCGGCCAAGAATGCCGGCGCTGGAAGAGGATTGTCTGATCGTCGCTTCGCTGGCCAAATCGTTTGGGGCCAGCGGCGGTCTGGTGATGCTCGGCAATCAGCGGCAGAAGAAATTGATCCAGCGTTACGGCGGGCCGAGCAACTGGTCGCAAAGCCTCAATTGCGCGGCCATTGGTGCGGGCCTCGCGTCGATCCAGCTGCATCGCAGTGCAGAACTGAGGGCCCTGCAGGTTCGGCTTCAGGCCAATATTCGCCTGTTCGACAGCCTGTTGAGCACCGAACAGCACGGCAGCCCCATGGCCATCCGTTTGATCCACTGCGGCGAGGCCGCTCTAGCCACCCGAATCGCCATTGAACTGGCCGAACACGGCTTTTTCACCAGTGCGGTATTTTTCCCGGTGGTGGCCCAGGGTAAAGCCGCGATTCGCGTTACTCTGCGCGCCGACATGGAATCGCCCCTGATCCACCACTTCTGTGATTTGATCACCGGACTGTTACTGACTCACTGCGGCCATCGCGACCGCTGAACCTTCATGGACGACTCATGAACCCCGGACTCATCCTGCTCATCACCTGCTCCACCGTGTTCCTCGCCCAGTTGGGCATGAGCATCTACCTGCCGGCGTTGCCGCAGATCGCCGGGCATTTGCAGGTCGATGCTCCGCAGGTGGCCTGGGGGTTGTCGCTGTACCTGATCGGCATGGCGCTGCCGATGCTGCTCTGGGGCAGCCTGGCGCAGCGCATCGGCCGCAAGCCGGTGCTGCTGGCGGCGCTGGGGATTTATGGCCTGGCGAACCTGGCGCTGCCACTGGGTGCGACGCTGGAGTCGTTCCTGCTGCTGCGACTGGTTCAGGGGATTGGCGCCAGCGGCATTTCGGTGATGGCGCGGGTGCTGATTCGTGACAGTTTCCGGGGCGATCTGCTGGCCAAGGCGTTGTCATGGATTTCGATTTCGTTCGTTGTCGCGCTCGGCATCGGGCAATACGCCGGTTCACTCATTCAGGTGACGCTGGGCTGGCAGGCGATCTTCTATCTGCTGGGTGCGGTCAGCCTGCTGATGGCCGCGACAGTCTCGCGTCTGAATTTTCCGAAACTCGTCGAAGCGCCCACAACCGCTTCGCCCTGGGCGGTCTACCGAACGATCCTGACCCATCGGGCGTTTCTGCTGCCGGCGCTCGCGGGCGGTCTGGGTTACGGCGTAATCATCGCGTTCAACAGCGCTGCGCCGTTGATTCTGCAAGGCCCGTTCGGTTGGTCGACGACCGAATACGGACTGTTGGGCTGGCCGATCAGCGCGGCGTATTTTCTGGGGGCCCTGGCGGTCAATCGCTTTGTGCTGCGTACCGGTCAGCACCGGTTGATGGCACTGGGGGTCGGGCTGGTGATGGCCGGCACTGGCGTGATGCTGGCTGGCAGCCTGTTTGCCGGCTCGATGGCCTGGCTGCTTTGGTTGCCTTACTGCGTCGCCGTGTTCGGCCAGTCGCTGAACTATCCGATCAGCCTGTCACGGGCCAACGATGGCGCGCCGATTGCCGGCGCCTACGCGATGGCCCTGAGCGGTTTCATCCACCAATTGATGGCCGCACTGATCGGCGCGGTGGCCAGCCTGTTCGCCAGTCCGCAAGCTTGGCCGCTGTCGCTGCTGTGTTGTGTACTGGCGTTGAGCGCGGTGCTCTGCACGAGGTTCACGCCCGATCGCCAGCCCGCTTAAAACGCGCTGCGGAAAATCTCCTCGATCTGCCGCTGATCCGCCGCCCGTGGATTGGTGAAGCCGCACGCGTCTTTCAGGGCGTTGGCGGCGAGCACCGGAATGTCGGTGCACTTGGCGCCCAGATCACGCAGGCCGCCGGGAATCTCGACGTCTCTGGCCAGGCAACGGATCGCGGCAATCGCGGCCTGCGCGCCCTCTTCCGGACTGAACCCGCGAATATCGGCGCCCATGGCGTGGGCCACATCAGTCAGGCGATCGGCACAGACCAGCGCGTTGAACGTCTGCACATGCGGCAACAACACCGCGTTGCACACCCCGTGGGGCAGATCGTAGAAACCGCCCAACTGGTGCGCCATCGCATGCACGTAGCCGAGGGACGCATTGTTGAACGCCATGCCCGCGAGGAACTGCGCGTACGCCATGTTTTCCCGCGCAGCCAGATCGCTGCCGTCGCGCACGGCCAGGCGCAGGTTGTTGCTGATCAGGGTCATGGCCTTCAGCGCGCAGGCGTCGGTGATCGGGTTGGCGGCGGTGGAAACGTAAGCTTCGATCGCGTGGGTCAGCGCGTCCATGCCGGTGGCGGCGGTCAGGCCCTTCGGCATGGCGACCATCAGCGCCGGGTCGTTGACCGACAGCAGCGGCGTGACGTTGCGGTCGACGATGGCCATTTTCACGTGGCGGGTTTCGTCGGTGATGATGCAGAAACGGGTCATCTCGCTGGCCGTGCCCGCAGTGGTGTTGATGGCGATCAACGGCAATTGCGGCTTGGCCGATTGATCGACGCCTTCGTAGTCGCGGATCTGCCCGCCGTTGGTGGCGCACAACGCAATGCCCTTGGCGCAGTCGTGGGGCGAGCCGCCGCCGAGGGACACCACAAAATCACAGCGACTGTCCTTGAGCAGCGCCAGCCCGGCCTCGACGTTGGCGATGCTCGGGTTGGGTTTGGCGCCGTCGAAGATCACCGAATCGATGTCCTGCATCGCCAGTTTTTCGGCAATCATGGTCGCCACGCCAGCCTTGGCCAGGCCGGCGTCGGTGACGATCAGCGCCTTGCGAAAACCGTAGTTGCGGATGGCATTCATGGCGTCGTCGAGGCAGCCGCTGCCCATGATGTTGACGGCGGGAATGAAAAAGGTGCTGCTCATGGCGCGTCTCCTGACAGGGGCCGAATCGACTCCTGCGATCCGGCGGATACACACAGGATCGACCGATCGGTCACGGCGGATGTTGATCTGGCTCAATGCCCGCTCGTGATAAAGTCGCCGCCCATCTGCCCTTTGTTTTGAGACGTGCCCTGCAATGACCGATTTTCTGGATGTCGACGCCACACTCGAAGACTGGAACGCGTTGCGCGCCACCACCGACTTCAGCGGTCTGCTGCTGGGCAACGGCGCCAGTCGCGCGGTGTGGGACGATTTCGGCTACGACTCGCTGTTCGAAAACGCCCGCACGGTGGAAGAAAAACCCCTGAGCCCGTCGGAACTGAGCGTGTTCGACGCCATGCAGACGCGCAGTTTCGAGCAGGTGCTCGGCGCGCTGAAGACCACCAGCCGGGTCAACAAGGCACTGGCCGTCAGCTCGGCCGCGCCGCGCAACCGCTACTACGCGATCAAGGAAGCGCTGATCAACACCGTGCACGCGGTGCACATCCCGTGGCGGCTGATCGAAGCCTCGACCCTGGCGACCTTGAACAGCGAACTGGCGCGTTATCGCACAGTGTTCACCACCAACTACGACCTGCTCAATTACTGGGCCCTGCAACATCAGGGCGAGGCGATCGACGACTTGTTCAACGGCCCCGACGCCAGTTTCGATCTGTGCGAAAGCCACACTGAAAAACCGCGTCTGCTGTACCTGCACGGCGGTCTGCATCTGGTGCGCAACCAGGACGGCACCGCGCGCAAACTGACCGCCACCGAGGGCACGCTGCTCGGCAGTTTTGCGATCAACAACACGATCAAGACACTCGACGACGTACCGTTGTTCGTCAATGAAGGGCCGAGCACCGACAAGCTCAAGACCATCCGCAGTTCCGATTACCTGTCGTTCTGCTACGACCAGTTACTCGGTCACGGCGACAACCTGTGCATCTTCGGTCACGCTCTGGGCGAACAGGACAGCCACCTCGTGCGCGCCCTGCGTCTGGCGAAACCGAAGACCGTGGCGATTTCGATCTACCCGCGCAGCGCGGCGTTCATCCAGCACCAGAAGCGCCACTACGCGAAGGTGTTCGAGGGCACGGGCGTCGAATTGCGGTTCTTTGATTCCAAGAGCCATGCGCTGGGCCATCCGAAGCTGTCGGTGCCGGTCGAGGTCTGATCACTCCTCGCTGCTGTGCACCACCACCAGCAACTGCGCCTGCACCTCGCCCACTGAGCGGATGCGATGGGGTTTCTGCGCATTGAAGTGCAGCGCATCGCCCCGCTCCAGTAGCACCCGTTCGTTCACGAAGTCCACTTCAACCTGGCCTTCGTGGACGAACAGAAACTCCTCGCCCAAGTGTTCCTTGAAGGTTTTGTCAGTGAATTCGCTCGGCGGATAAATGATGAACGGCAGCAGGCTGCGTTCGCTGACCTGATGGGCCAACACCGCGTAGCCGGGGCTGTGGTCGTTGGCCGCCAGCGACTGGCGTTCGTGACTGCGCACCAGGCTGTAGCTGTCGAGGCTGACATTGTCTTCGGAGAACAGCTCCTCGACTTTCACGTTCAGCGCCTTGGCCAGCTTCAGTGCGGCGGCAATCGACGGCGTGTTCAACCCGCGCTCGACCTTCGACAGGTAACTCTTGGTCATGCCGGATTTCTCGGCCAGCGCCTCAAGGGTTACGCCAAGTTTTTTTCTCAATAATTTCAAACGGATAGACATGCGAAGCGATTAATCCAGCAAAGGAAAGACGATTTGTCCTTGCCAATGACACAAAGTGTCATATAGCCTCTTAAGTGTCATCCATGGCAACCACCACAGGACACGGATATGGCGAAGACATTAGCACTACCCAAAGACGAACTGGTCAAGCAAGCGCTGACCCAGATGCAAAAAAGCCTGGCGGATAATACGTGGACAGACCGGCAAAAGCTGGCCCTGACCTGCCGGATCCTGTTCGAGAACGGCCACGATTCGGGCCTTGCCGGGCAGATCACCGCCCGTGGCCCGCAGCCGGGCACTTACTACACTCAGCAACTGGGGCTGGGTTTCGACGAAATCACCGCGAGCAATCTGCTGCTGGTCAACGAAGACCTGGAAGTGCTCGAAGGCCACGGCATGGCCAACCCGGCCAACCGTTTCCACAGCTGGGTGTACCGCGCCCGGCCGGACGTGAACTGCATCATCCACACTCACCCGACGCACATTGCCGCGCTGTCGATGCTGGAAGTGCCGCTGCAGATTTCCCACATGGACCTGTGCCCGCTGTACGACGATTGCGCGTTCCTTGAAGGCTGGCCGGGTGTGCCGGTGGGCAACGAAGAAGGCGAGTTGATTGCCGGGGCGTTGGGCGACAAACGGGCGATCCTGCTTTCCCACCATGGTCAGTTGTCCACCGGGACGACCATCGAGGAAGCCTGTGTCATCGCGCAACTGATCGAGCGCGCCGCCAAACTGCAATTGCTGGCGATGGCTGCCGGGGCGATCAAGCCGATCATTCCCGAGCTGGCTCGCGAGGCCCATGACTGGGTCTCCAAACCGAAACGCCACGCCGCGGCCTTCAACTACTACGCCCGGCAGAACCTGCGTCAGCACGCCGATTGCCTGAACTGAACACCTCATCCTTGCGGAGCACTCTCATGTCCAATATTCACGGCATCATCGGCTACACCATCACCCCGTTCGGCGCCAATGGCGAAGGCGTTGACCTGCCGGCCCTCGGCCGCTCCATCGACCGCCTGATCGCCGGCGGCGTTCACGCCATCGCGCCACTGGGCAGCACCGGCGAAGGCGCCTACCTGAGCGATGCGGAGTGGGATCAGGTCGCCGAGTTCAGCATCAAGCACGTCGCCAAGCGCGTGCCGACCGTAGTCAGCGTGTCCGACCTGACCACCGCCAAAGCGGTACGCCGCGCGCGTTTCGCCGAAGCCCATGGCGCCGACGTGGTGATGGTGCTTCCGACGTCTTACTGGAAGCTGACCGAAGCGGAAATCCTCGCCCACTACCGCGCCATCGGCGACAGCATCGGCGTGCCGATCATGCTCTACAACAACCCGGCCACCAGCGGCACCGACATGTCGGTGGAGCTGATCCTGCGCATCGTCAACGGCGTGGAGAACGTGACCATGGTCAAGGAGAGCACCGGCGACATCCAGCGCATGCACAAGCTGCAACTGCTCGGCGAAGGCCGGGTGCCGTTCTACAACGGCTGCAACCCGCTGGCGCTGGAGGCGTTCGCCGCCGGGGCCAAGGGTTGGTGCACGGCAGCGCCGAACCTGATTCCGCAGCTCAATCTGGATTTGTACGAAGCCACACTGGCGGGGGATCTGGGCAAGGCGCGTGAGCTGTTCTACCGCCAGTTGCCGCTGCTGGACTTCATCCTCAAGGGCGGGTTGCCGGCGACGATCAAAGCCGGTCTGCGACTGACCGATCTGGAAGTCGGCGATCCGCGTTTGCCGGTGTTCCCGCTGGCTGAGGCCGGGCGTACGCAATTGCGGGCATTGCTGAACACCTTGCGCTGAACAAAAAAATCCCGCCTGGGTCATGCCGGGCGGGATTTTTTGTGGCCGTCGATCAGAGGCTGGCGGCGCGTTTCATGGCTTCGCGGTGGAACGGCTGATCCTTGAGAATCTGCGCGATGAACGTGTCGCTGATCAAGCGCATGTGTTCGAACTGACCGCCCGAGGGGTTGAATGCACCGCGCCAGGATTCGGTGTGGTTTTTCACGGTGTAGATGCCCAGCATCTGCTTGCCATGGCTGAGGCTGAACACCACCGTGCTGTCGAAACTCACTGGCACCGGCACCAGAAACATGGTGAAGGCGCTCAGAAGCATCTGCGGCTGAATCCCGCCGACATCGCTGTTGGCGACTACCAGTACGTTGTAGCCGTCTTCGCTGCGATCGGCCTTCACTTCTTCAAAGGTGCCACGCCGACGCAGCTCGTCACGCAGCATCCAGCTCGGCATCCCGATCACACTGACATTGATCGCTGGCAGTTGCTGGCTGCTGTAATCGACATCCGGCGCCTTCAGCGAATGGGTGGCCTGGCAACCGCCGAGCAACAGAAGCAGGCCCAGAAGCAGACGTTTGATGAACATCAGAATTTCCCCGAGAGCATGGCTTTGTAGACGGAGGCGCTGGTGCCGTTCTCTTCGCGAATGAACGGTGTGGCGGTGTACAGGTTCGGCATATCCAGCCGTTGCAGGTCGGGCACCTGCGGGTATTGGGCCCGTACCAGCGCCGAGTCGCGCTCCAGGTGATCGCTGTGCAGGAACAGGCAGGTGCTGTCGCTGGGGGACACGCAGCCGGCGCGGAAGTCACCGATGTAATAAGCCTTGCCCGCTTCGAGCTGCATGCCGATGGTGAAGTCTTCACGGCTCCAGGACACCGACCTGCCGCGATCGAATCGCACGTTGTAGATCTCGTAGCGTCCGGGTTTGAGCGGCATCACGAACAGCGTGCCGATTCCGCGTCCGGTCTCGCGCACGTCCCGTGCCGTGCGGGCATAGAACTCGTTGTGCAGGCGCGCGCTGGCGAATTCGTCACTGCCACGCTTGCGGATCAGCAGCATCTGTTCCTGGGCCGCATAGGCCGCTTTCGGCCAGATGCCGACCACACCCACCAGATACGCTGTGCCGGAATCGGCACTCGGTGCGAGTTCATCATCGATTTGTGTCGGGGACAGGCTATAGCAGCCGCTCAAGCCGAGCAGCAGGGTCAGGACAGCGAAAAAGCGGATCATTGGCGGGAAAACTCTGGCGGCAGTTGTTCAGGAAATCCGCGAAAGAGTCATCTCGGCGCCCCTTCCATGGATTGGGCGCGGAGGATAAGCGAAATGATGGCACATAGCCAGAATTCAGTCGCCAAAGATTTGGCGACCGAATGTCACGGGAGGGTCAAAGCACCGGCAGGGTTTTGTCCTTGATCACCTTCGACGGCCCGTTGGCCTTGACGCTGGCAATGCCTTTGGCACACGCCGCGTCCGATGAATAGGATTCGCTGCTGCCGATGATCTGGTGATTGGCCGCCTTGAGGTTGAAGTAGGGATGGCCGTCCTTCGTCGATTTTTTCTCGTAGCGTTCGTCCAGCGGGCTGTTGGTCTGCACCGAGGCAATGCCGTTTTCTGCGGCCGTGCGGGTGGTGTACAGCTCGCTGGTCAGAATGGTTTCGGCATTCGCCGCTTTCAGCACGAACTTGTACTGGCCGTTGCTGCTTTTGCTCAACTCATACCATCCGGACATGTTGCTTCTCCTTATCGATGTGTCACAGGGTGATTTTGGTTCCAAGCAAACCGAGGAAACCGGCCAGCCATTTAGGGTGCGCCGGCCAGGCGGGCGCGGTGGCCAGGTTGCCCTGGACATGACCGTCCGTGACCGGGATGTCGATGTAGGTGCCGCCGGCCAACCGGACTTCCGGGGCACAGGCCGGATACGCGCTGCACTCGCGGCCTTCGAGAATCCCCGCTGCTGCCAGCAGTTGCGCGCCGTGACAGACAGCGGCAATCGGCTTGCCGGCCTTGTCGAAAGCTCGCACCAGTTCGAGGACTTTTTCGTTCAGCCGCAGGTATTCCGGCGCACGGCCACCGGGCACCAGCAGTGCGTCGTAATCCTTGGCATCGACCTTGGCGAAATCGAAGTTCAGGGCGAACTGGTGACCGGGTTTCTCGCTGTAGGTCTGATCGCCTTCAAAGTCATGAATCGCGGTGCGCACGGTCTTGCCGGCAGCTTTATCCGGGCACACGGCATGCACGGTGTGCCCGACCATTTGCAGGGCCTGGAACGGCACCATCACTTCGTAGTCTTCGACGTAATCGCCGACCAGCATCAGTATCTTTTTCGCGGCCATGGACAGGACTCCTCTGGTGAATGCGCAGGAATATTCACAGTAGCCCAAGGACCGCGATGGCGTTCGCAAACTGTATGGATAACTCTGCGCTCAGCTGTAACAGCCCGACTGCCGTGGTTTGTGGCTAGATGAAGACACCTCCCTGCCACCCTCGAATCTGGTTGCCCTCATGTCTTCGCGCGAAAACACCGGCATGGCCCTCGGCCTGCTCGGCGTGGTGATTTTCAGCCTTACCCTGCCCTTCACCCGCATCGTGGTGCAGGAACTGCACCCGCTGCTCAATGGCCTGGGCCGCGCGTTGTTCGCGGCGATTCCGGCAGCGGCGCTGCTGTTGTGGCGTCGGGAAAAGTGGCCGACCTGGAAGCAAGTCAAAGGCCTGAGTCTGGTGATCGCCGGGGTGATTCTAGGTTTCCCGGTCCTGTCGGCATGGGCCATGCAGACCTTGCCGGCGTCCCACGGTGCGCTGGTCAACGGTTTGCAGCCGCTGTGCGTGGCGCTGTACGCCGCGTGGCTGTCCCATGAACGTCCGTCGAAAGCCTTCTGGGCCTGCGCCGCGTTGGGCAGCGCGCTGGTGCTGGGTTATGCGTTGTACACCGGCGCCGGCAGCATTCAGGCCGGTGATTTGCTGATGTTGGGTGCGATTGCGGTGGGCGGTCTGGGTTATGCCGAGGGCGGACGGCTGGCCCGGGAGATGGGCGGCTGGCAGGTGATCTGCTGGGCGCTGGTGCTGTCGACGCCGCTGCTGATCGGCCCGGTGCTGTACCTGGCGTTGCAGCATCAGGGCGCGGTATCGACGAAAACCTGGTGGGCGTTCGGTTATGTCGCGCTGTTTTCGCAGTTTCTGGGCTTCTTCGCCTGGTACGCCGGGCTGGCCATGGGTGGCATTGCCCGGGTCAGTCAGATCCAGTTGTTGCAGATTTTCTTCACCATCGCGTTTTCCGCGCTGTTCTTCGGCGAACACGTGGAGCCGATTACCTGGTTGTTCGCCTGCGGGGTGATCGCGACGGTGATGCTCGGGCGCAAGACCGCGGTGCGCCCGGCGCAACCGGGCACGTTACCGGCCGGGGTTCAGCTCAAGCCTTGAGCTTCAGCAGGCCATCGGCGAGCAGCAGGGTTTCGAGGCAGTGCTCGCTGATCTGGTAGAACGCTTTCAATTCCTGAATTTTCAGCAGCAGCTGAGTCGGGTCCACCGGCTCGGCGCGCTTCACCGCCAGAATCATCTTGTTCTTGTTGGTGTGGTCCAGCGAGATGAACTCGAACACCTTGGTCTCGTAACCGCAGGCTTCAAGGAACAGCGCACGCAAGCTGTCGGTGACCATTTCGGCCTGCTGGCCCAGGTGCAGACCGTATTGCAGCATCGGTTTGAGCAGTGCCGGGCTCTGGATCTGCAAGCGGATCTGTTTGTGGCAGCACGGCGAGCACATGATGATCGAGGCGCCGGAGCGGATGCCGGTGTGGATCGCGTAGTCGGTGGCGATGTCGCAGGCATGCAGGGCGATCATCACGTCCAGCTCGCTCGGCGCGACGCTGCGCACATCACCGCATTTGAACACCAGCCCCGGGTGTTCCAGCTTCGCGGCGGCGGTGTTGCACAGGTTGACCATCTCTTCACGCAGCTCGACGCCGGTGACTTCGCCCTCGGCCTTCAACGTGTTGCGCAAATAGTCATGAATGGCGAACGTCAGATAACCCTTGCCCGAACCGAAATCCGCCACCCGCACCGGTTTGTCCAGGGCCAGCGGCGACGAGGTCAGCGCGTGGCTGAAGACTTCGATGAACTTGTTGATCTGCTTCCACTTGCGCGACATCGCCGGGATCAGCTCGTGCTGGGCGTTGGTCACGCCCAGATCCTTGAGGAACGGCCGGTTCAGATCGAGGAAGCGGTTTTTCTCGCGGTTATGCTCGGCGGACGGCACTTCGCGTAATTGCTGGGGTTTGCTCATGAACAGCGAGCTCTTGCCCTTTTTGCTGTATTCGAGCTGGGCTTCGTCCGTCAGAGCCAGCAAATGCGCATTTTTGAAAGAAGCCGGCAGCAATCCGGCAATCGTCTCTACCGCCTCGTCCAGCGGCAGGTTCTTGGTGATGTCGCGGGTCTTGTAGCGATAAACGAACGACAGGCACGGCTGCGCCTTGACCGTTACCGGTTTGATGATGATTCGCTGCAGGTCCGCTTCTTCGCCAACGTACTTGGCCAGCACCAGTTTGATGAAGCCGTTCTGTTCGAGGCTGGTTTGCAGCAGCTCGATGAACCGGGCGTGGTGATCGGGCGCCGGTTTGGCAGATGCGGAAGGAGCGGTAACGGACATGGGAAAAAGCGGCCTCGGACGGGCAAATCGGGAATGGCCGCTAGTTTAGGGGGGATGGCGTTCGAGGGCACGGCTAATTTCCCGAACGGCTTACCCCAGCACCACCAGACGATTCGGCAATTCATTGCGAACCTGCGTCACCGGCACATGCACCTTGAGCAACTCGCCGCACGCCTCGATACACGTGACAAACCCCTGCAACGTCTGCCCCTGCCGCACCTGCTCGGTAAAAGCCGCAACAATCGAATCCCAGCTCTTGTTGTCCAGCTTTCTGGAAATCCCTTCATCCACCAGAATTTCCACATACCGCTCCGCCTCGCAGACAAAAATCAGCATGCCGGTGCTGCCCACCGTGTGATGCAGGTTCTGTTCGAGAAACTGCCGCCGCGCCAGGTTCGAGGCGCGCCAGTGGCGGACGTGGCGAGGAATCAGATGGGTGGTGACCCTGGGCAGACGAAACACCAGGCACAGCACGACAAAACTGACCCACTGCACCAGCAACAGGCTGTGCATCGTCAGCCAGCCGGTCAGGTAATGCACGATCCCCGGCACCACCAGCGCCAGCAGGCTGGCCCACAGCAGCGGGATGTACGCGTAGTCGTCGGCGCGGGCCGCGAGCACCGTCACCAGTTCGGCGTCGGTGTCGCGCTCGACCCGGGCGATGGCCTCGGCGACCTTGCGTTGTTCGTGTTCAGTCAGTAATGCCATGTCGTGAAGTGCCTGCTCATTATTGTTATCACCAGCCGCCGGAGGACCCGCCCCCGCCGAAACTGCCACCGCCGCCGCTGAAGCCCCCGCCTCCACCGCCGCCGCCAAAACCTCCGCCACCAAAGCCGCCCCCTCCTCCGGAGCCGCCCCGGCCGGCGGGAAGGATACCGAGCATCTGGCAGACAAAAACAGTCAGGATGAACAACATCACCAGAAATACGAACAACGCCGGATGCCGCGAGACGAAATCATCGGCGGGATCGCCGGCCGATTCATACACCGTGGATGGTTCGTCCAGCGGATTGCCGCCCAGCACCACCAGCATCGCCGCCACGCCGTCACTGATGCCCTTGCTGAAATTGCCGGCCTTGAACGACGGCGTGATCACCTGATGGATGATCACCGAACTCTGGGCATCGGTCAGGCGATCCTCCAGCCCGTAACCGACTTCGATGCGCAATTTGCGCTCGTCCCGGGCGACGATCAACAGGGCGCCGTTGTTCTTGTCCTTCTGGCCGATGCCCCAGTGCCGGCCCAGTTCGACGCCGTAGTCCTCGATGGTCGAGCCCTGCAGATTCGGCAAGGTCACGACCACCAACTGCTCGCCGGTCGCCTGCTCGTGGGCCTGCAATTGCTGGCTCAGTTGCGCGCGCACCGACGGCTCGATCATCTGCGCGTCGTCCACCACCCGCCCGGTCAGCGCCGGGAAGGTCAACTCGGCCCGGGCGCTGACGGCGAACAGCCACAACATCAGCACCAGGCCCATCTTCAACACACGCATGGGCATCCCCGGCTCAGAACTTCACTTCCGGGGCCTTGTCCGCGCCGGGGCTGGTGGCTTCGAAGGTCTCGCGGATCGGCAGGTCGCTGTACATCACGCTGTGCCACAGGCGACCGGGAAAGGTGCGGATCTCGGTGTTGTACTTCTGCACTGCCAGAATGAAATCCCGGCGGGCCACGGCGATGCGGTTCTCCGTGCCCTCAAGTTGCGATTGCAGGGCGAGGAAGTTCTGGTTGGCCTTCAGGTCCGGATAGCGTTCGGACACCACCATTAACCGGCTCAAGGCGCCGGTCAGTTGATCCTGGGCCTGCTGGAATTGCTTGAGTTTTTCCGGGTTGTCGAGGGTGCTGGCATCGACCTGGATCGACGTCGCCTTGGCTCGCGCCTCGATAACTGCCGTCAGAGTTTCCTCTTCATGCTTGGCATAGCCCTTCACGGTTTCCACCAAGTTGGGGATCAGGTCGGCGCGCCGCTGGTACTGGTTCTGCACCTGGCCCCAGGCAGCCTTGGCCTGTTCGTCGAGGGTCGGAATGTTGTTGATGCCGCAAGCGGTCAACAACGTGGCCAGCACCAGCAAGGTGGCGACCTGCAAACGCGAGCGGTAGACAGGACTGACATTCATCGGACGGGTGCTCCCTTGCACATTTCATGAATAATGAATCGCGAAACATTCTCAGCCGGCGGTTGGGGCATAATCGCCCGCGCCACTGGATTGCAGCGGGCCGATGGGCTAAAAAGAGGCCCTGCGCGATCACGTCGCCGAAACCTTCGACGTACATTCGGCTGTCGTTTTCTGAATCAGCACCCGAACAACAATAGTCGCTCCCTAAATTTTGGCTGGCCGGCATTGCAACGCCGTTTAGGCCCTTGAGAAAACTATTCATGAAGAAGCTGTGTTTGCTGGGCCTGTTCGTCAGCCTGGCCAGTCATCAGGTACTGGCCGCCACGACCCCGGTACCCCTGGAAAACAAGGACGCGTTCATCAGCAACCTGATGAAGCAAATGACCCTCGACGAGAAGATCGGCCAGTTGCGCCTGATCAGCATCGGCCCGGAAATGCCCCGCGAGCTGATCCGCAAAGAGATCGCCGCCGGCAACATCGGTGGCACCTTCAACTCGATCACCCGCCCGGAAAACCGTCCGATGCAGGACGCTGCCATGCGCAGCCGTCTTAAGATTCCGATGTTTTTCGCGTACGACGTGATCCACGGTCACCGTACGATTTTCCCGATTCCGCTGGCCCTGGCATCGAGCTGGGACATGGACGCCATCGGTCAGTCCGGCCGCGTTGCCGCCAAGGAAGCCGCCGCCGACAGCCTCGACATCACCTTCGCGCCGATGGTCGACATCTCCCGCGACCCGCGCTGGGGCCGCAGCTCCGAAGGTTTCGGTGAAGACACCTACCTGACCTCGCGCATCGCCAAAGTCATGGTCAAGGCCTATCAGGGCGAGACCCCGAGCGCGGCCGACAGCATCATGGCCAGCGTCAAGCACTTCGCCCTGTACGGCGCGGTCGAAGGCGGTCGCGACTACAACACCGTCGACATGAGCCCGGTGAAGATGTACCAGGACTACCTGCCACCGTATCGCGCGGCCATCGACGCCGGCGCCGGCGGCGTGATGGTGGCGTTGAACTCGATCAACGGTATCCCGGCCACCGCCAACACCTGGCTGATGAACGATCTGCTGCGCAAGGACTGGGGCTTCAAGGGCCTGGCGGTCAGCGACCACGGCGCGATCTTCGAACTGATCAAGCACGGCGTAGCCCGCGACGGTCGTGAAGCAGCGAAGCTGGCGATCAAGGCCGGCATCGACATGAGCATGAACGACACCCTGTACGGCAAAGAGCTGCCGGGGCTGCTCAAGTCCGGCGAGATCGAACAGAAGGACATCGACAACGCGGTGCGTGAAGTGCTCGCCGCCAAGTACGACATGGGCCTGTTCAAGGATCCGTACCTGCGCATCGGCAAGGCTGAAGACGATCCGGCCGATACCTACGCCGACAGCCGCCTGCACCGCGCCGACGCCCGTGAAGTGGCGCGTCGCAGCCTGGTGCTGCTGAAGAACCAGAACGAAACCCTGCCGCTGAAAAAAACCGCCAAAGTCGCGCTGGTCGGCCCGCTGGCCAAGGCCCCGATCGACATGATGGGCAGTTGGGCTGCCGCCGGTCGTCCGGCGCAATCGGTGACCCTGTTCGACGGCATGAGCAATGTCATCGGCGACAAGGCGAATCTGATCTACGCCCGTGGCGCCAACATCACCAGCGACAAGAAGGTTCTCGATTACCTGAACTTCCTCAACTTCGACGCCCCGGAAGTGGTCGATGACCCGCGTCCGGCCAACGTGCTGATCGACGAAGCGGTGAAAGCCGCCAAGGACGCCGACATTGTGGTTGCAGCCGTGGGCGAGTCCCGTGGCATGTCCCACGAATCGTCGAGCCGCACCGACCTGAACATCCCGGAAAACCAGCGCGAACTGATCCGTGCCCTGAAAGCCACCGGCAAGCCATTGGTGCTGGTGCTGATGAACGGCCGTCCGTTGACGATTCTGGAAGAGAAAGACTCGGCTGACGCGATTCTGGAAACCTGGTTCAGCGGCACCGAGGGCGGCAACGCGATCGCCGACGTGCTGTTCGGTGACTACAACCCGTCGGGCAAACTGCCGGTGACCTTCCCGCGCTCCGTGGGCCAGATCCCGACTTACTACAACCACCTGAGCATTGGCCGGCCGTTCACGCCGGGCAAACCGGGCAACTACACCTCTCAGTATTTCGATGACACCACCGGCCCGCTGTTCCCGTTCGGGTACGGCCTGAGCTACACCAACTTCAGCCTGAGCGACATGGCGCTGTCCTCGACCACCCTGAACGCCACCGGCAAGCTCGACGCCAGCGTCATGGTCAAGAACACCGGCAAGCGTGACGGCGAAACCGTGGTGCAGCTGTACATCCAGGACGTCACCGGTTCGATGATCCGTCCGGTCAAGGAGCTGAAGAACTTCCAGAAAATCATGCTCAAGGCGGGCGAGCAGAAAGTCGTGCACTTCACCATCACCGAAGATGACCTGAAGTTCTACAACGCCCAGCTCAAATACGCGGCCGAGCCTGGCAAGTTCAACGTGCAGATCGGCCTGGATTCCCAGGATGTGACGCAGCAGAGCTTTGAGTTGCTGTAATCCGGCGCCCCGATCGTTCCCACGTCGAGGCGTCGAACCGTCTGCGTGGGAATGCCTCAATGGACGCTCTGCGTCCGCTTTGGGACGCGGAGCGTCCCGGGCTGCATTCCCACGCGGAGCGTGGGAACGATCAATCGAAGACGGCGACTAGCCGCGACGATCGAGCAGATTGACCACCACCCGATCCACCCAGCCCCAGATCCGCTGCTTCACCCGCCGCCACAACGGCCGGCGCTGCCATTCCTCCAGACTCACCTGCTGACTCAGGCCGAAGTCCTTCTCGAAACTCGCCGCCACCGCTGCCGTCAATGACGGGTCCAGCGCTTCCAGATTCGCTTCAAGATTGAAGCGCAGATTCCAGTGATCGAAATTGCACGAACCGATGCTCACCCAATCGTCCACCAGCACCATTTTCAGGTGCAGGAAACACGGCTGGTATTCGTAGATTTTCACCCCGGCCTTGAGCAGGCGCGGGTAGTAGCGATGCCCCGCGTAGCGCACCGACGGGTGATCGGTGCGCGGCCCGGTCAGCAGCAGGCGCACGTCGAGGCCACGGGCGGCGGCCTTGCGCAGGGAGCGGCGGATTTTCCAGGTCGGCAGGAAGTACGGCGTCGCCAGCCAGATCCGTTTTTGGCCGCTGTTCAATGCACGGAACAACGATTGCAGAATGTCCCGATGCTGGCGGGCGTCGGCGTAGGCCACGCGGCCCATGCCCTCGCCCGTGTCCGGCACGCGCGGCAGCCGTGGCAGGCCGAAATGCGCGTTGGGCCGCCAGGCCCGGCGATGGCGGTTGGCAATCCATTGGCGGTCGAACAGCAATTGCCAGTCGAGCACCAGCGGGCCGGTGATTTCCACCATGACCTCGTGCCATTCGCTGGTGTCGTGGCCCGGCGTCCAGAACTCATCGGTGACCCCAGTGCCGCCGACCACCGCCAGACGCTGGTCGACCAGCAACAGCTTGCGATGATCGCGATAGAAATTGCCGACCCAGCGCCGCCAGTTCAGCCGGTTGTAAAAACGCAGCTCGACCCCGGCACCGGTCAGCCGCCGACGTAGCGTGAGGGTGAACGCGAGGCTACCGTAATCGTCGAACAGGCAACGCACCCGCACGCCCCGCTCCGCCGCCAGCACCAGCGCCTGCACGATGGTTTCGGCACAGGCGCCGGCTTCCACCAGATACAGCTCCAGTTCGATCTGCTCACGGGCGCGGGCGATCTCGTCGAGCATGCGCGGGAAGAATTGCGGGCCGTCGATCAGCAGCTCGAAGCGGTTGCCATCACGCCACGGAAACACCGCGCCGCGCATGTCAGCGCGCCGTGAAGATCAGCACCGCACCCACCGGCACCGACAGACTGATGGCCGACAGGCCGGCCATGTTGCGCAGGCTTTCCAGGCCCGGCAGCAGATCGAAATCCTCGGCGCTGATCACCAGCGGCTCCAGCGTCACCACTTGAAAGCGTCGGTCATCGAGGCGCGTGGCGAGCAGTTCGGCGGGGTACTCATGCTGTTTGCCGTGCAGGTTGACGGTCAGCGGCAGGCGCAATTCAAGCTGCGCGCCGGGGGCCAGATCGTTGATCGGGCGCAGGTCGATTTGCGTAGTGATGGTCGCTTCGGGGAATTGCTCGATCTGGAACAGTTCCTTGCGCATGCGCTCGTCGCGCAGCGGGATGCCGCTGTTGATCGAGTCCAGCTCGACTTCGACCACCGCGCGGCCATCGGGATCGACCTTGCCGTGCAGCACCAGAAAGCGCTGCACTTCGGACACGTTGGCGTTTTTCGTGCTGACGAACGACAGCCGCGACGACTCGCCGTCCAGATACCAGTTGGCCTGGGCCGGCAGCGCAGCGGCGCCCAGCAGCAGGCCGGCGAAGGCGTTGCACAGAGAACGGTTGAACATTGAAGACTCGTGGGGCCGATAAACCTGCACGAACCTTAACTGGCCGTGGCGTTATTGCAAACTGTCAGTCTCTGCAAACGTTCAGGCCAGTGCCTGCTGCACCTCGCCGATGGTCGACGCGAGGCTGTTGAGGTGCAGGCTCAGCACCCGCTCCACCGGCGCCTGATCCATCGGCCAGTGCAGCGCCATGCTGCCGACCAGCCGCCCTTGGGCACGGATCGGCAAGGCCACCGCGCGAATCAGAAACGGCAGGCGTACGGGGTATTCCCAGTAACCTTCGGTGCGCTGGCCGAAGCCCTGATGCAAGGCTTGCTCGGTGGCCTGCAATACACCGTCATCCGCCAACTGTTCGCGTTCGGCCAGACGCTTCACGTCCTGGCTGTCGAGTTCGCCAAGACACGCGCGGCCCATCGCCGAATGGAACAGGCTCGCGTGATGGCCGACGATCTGGCAGTTGCTTGGATAGCGTTTGCGCAGCACTTGCGGGATCGCGCTTTCCATCACCTCTACCCGCTCGCCGTCGAAGCACGACAGATCCGCCACCAGCCCGGTGCGTTCGCTGAGTTCCAGTAGCATCGGCGCGGCGCTTTCCACCAGATGGCGCTTGAAGCGTTGCTGGCGATCACCGAACAGGCGCTTGGCGCACAACCGGTAACGGCGGTCGCTGAGGCCGCGATAGATCCAGCCCTGCTCCTGCAAGGTCGCGAGCATCCGCGACACCGTGGCCTTGGGCAGAGTCGTCAGGTAGTGCAATTCCTCCAGCCCCAACGCCTGATGCTCGCCGAGCAACTCGACGATGGCCAGCGCCCGTTCGACTGAGCGCACGCTGCCGGTGTCTGCCTTGCTGCCCATGTGTTCGACCTCCATGGATGCGGATGAAAGATCACTTCGTGCAGCAAGATGCGGGCCGCTCAGGCCGATTGCAGGCATGCCGGCGGTCGCCGTTCGACCCAGCGGGTCAGCTGTTCATGAGCGTAGGCCAGTTGCAGCACCGCCCGATCCGCCTGGGCCGGGCCGATGATTTGCAGGCCCATCGGCAGGCCGGCCGGGTTGAAACCGACCGGCACGCTGATGCTCGGCAGCCCCGCCAGGGTCGGGCCGATCACCACCTCCATCCAGCGGTGATAGGTGTCCATGGTCTGCCCGCCGACGACTCGCGGCCACGGCTGCTGTGCATCAAAAGGGAACACTTGGGCAGTAGGCAGCAGCAGGAAATCGTAACGCTCGAACAACTCGCTCAACGCGCGATACCACTCGCTGCGCGCCACCGACGCCTGATAGACCTCGGCAGCGGTCAGACGCAGGCCGCCCTCGATTTCCCATTGCGCTTCGGGTTTGAGCAGCGCGCGTTTTTGCGGATCGGCATAGGCCGCGCCGAGACTGCCCTGCACCAGAAAATGCCGGTGGGTGAGCCAGGTCTGCCACAGGCGCTCCATGGAAAACTCCGGCTGACAGGCCTCGACCTGACAACCCAGCGCACTGAAATCCGCCAGCGCCGATTCGCACAGGCTCAACACGCCGTCGTCCATCGGCAGATAACCGTTGTAATCGCCGAGCCAGCCGAGGCGCAGACCGCTGCAGTCCTGTTGCAGATCCAGCCCGAAATCCCGTGGTTCATCAGCCAGCGACAGCGGCACGCGCGGATCGTAGCCGGCCTGGGTCGAAAGCAATCGCGCGACGTCGGTGACCGTGCGCCCCATCGGCCCTTCGGTAGCCAGTTGCTGGACGAACACTTCCGGCATCGGCCCGTGGGGCACGCGGCCCTGGGACGGGCGAAAACCGAACACGTTGTTGAACGCCGCCGGGTTGCGCAGCGAGCCCATCATGTCGCTGCCGTCGGCCACCGGCAGCAGGCGCAGGGCCAGCGCCACCGCCGCTCCGCCGCTGCTGCCGCCGGCGATCAGGCTCGGATCGTAGGCGTTGGTGGTGGTGCCGAACACGCTGTTGTAGGTCTGCGAACCGAGGCCGAATTCCGGGACGTTGCTCTTGCCGATGATGATCGCACCGCAGTCGCGAACCCGCGCCACGCTGATCGCATCGTACTGCGGCACTTGTTCGGCGAACAGCGGCGAGCCGAGGGTCGTGCGCAATCCGGCAGTGGCCGCCAGGTCCTTGATCGCCTGGGGCATGCCGTGCATCCAGCCCCGGGATTCGCCGCGATCCAGTTGCCGGTCGCATTCATCGGCCTCGCTCAGCAGCACGTCCTGCGGGCGCAGCGAGACCAACGCGTTGACCGCCGGATTGAAGCGGTCGATGTGCGTCAGGTAGGCCTGCATCACCTCACGACACGACACCTTGCGGGCATGGATCGCCCGGGACAGCGCATCGGCGTCGAGGGCGACAATCGGATCAATGGCTAACGGACTCACGGTTTCACTCCCAGGTTGAGCGCAACGGATTTCTTTACGCGTGGTGCCTCCTGCAAACAGTAAGTACCGAGCAGGGTCAGCAGGCAAGCGAACAGGACATAGAACGACGGCGCCACCGGGGTGTTCAGAACTTTACTCAGCCAGGTGACGATCAGCGGCGCGAAACCACCGAACACCATCACCGCCACGTTGTAGGCCACCGACACGCCGGTGGAGCGCACTTCAATCGGAAACTGCTCGGCCAGCGCCGTCGGGGCCGGGCCGAAGAATCCGCCGATTGCCGTGCACAGCAGCAGTTGCATCACCAGCAAACGCTCGATCGACGGCGCTGCCGCGACCCACACATACAGCGGATAGACCATGACGAAAAACGCCAAAGTGAAGGCCATCAGCACCGGCCGCCGACCGAGGCGATCCGACAGTGCGCCGGAGAACGGAATCACCACGGTCATCAACCCCACCGCGAGCATCTGCACCAGCAACACCTGATCCAGCGGCAGGCCGAGGTTCTTGTGGGCGAAGGTCGGCATGTTCACCAGCACCACGTAAAACGATACCGTTGCCCCGCACGCCAGCCCCATCGACACCAGCAGGCTGCGGCGATGTTCGCGCAGCACTTGCCAAAGGCCGGGCGCGGCGCCTTTGGCTTTCTTGCGCGCTTCGAGAAATTCTTCCGGCTCTTCCATGTGCTTGCGAATCCACAAGCCCACCGGGCCGATCAGCAGACCGAGCACGAACGGAATCCGCCAGCCCCAACTGTCCAGCGCTTCGGGGGAAAACAGGTGCGTGACCAGCGCCACCATCGCCGCGCCGCTGAACACCGCCAGGCATTGCCCGACCAGTTGCCACGAACCGTACAAGCCCTTGCGATGGGCCGGCGCGCTCTCCACCAGAAACGCCGTGGCGCTGGCGTATTCACCGCCCGTGGCAAAGCCCTGAAGCATCCGCGCCACCACGATCAGCAGCGGCGCGCCCATGCCGATGGCGGCGTAGTTCGGCGCGAACGCGATCAGGGCGATGGACACGGTCATCAGGCGGATGATCATCTGCATCGCCGCTTTGCGCCCTTTGCGGTCGGAGTAGATGCCGAGCAGGATGCCGCCCACCGGGCGCATGAAAAAGCCGACACCGAAAGTCGCCAGCGCCATCAGCAGCGAGGCGTAATCGTCGTCGGACGGGAAAAACTGCCGGGCGATGATGCTCGCCAGAAAGCCGTAAACGATGAAGTCGTACCATTCCAGGGCGTTGCCGATGACGGCGGCGACCACTTGCCGGGTGCGCGAAACGCCTGCGTTCGAAGTCTGCATGGGGATTCTCCAGAAGCTGTTGGTTGACCACGCAGGCACGTGCGTACCTGCGTTCCAGCGGCAGCAAAAAGTGAAGAAATCAGGCCGGCTTGAGCCAGCTCTCGGTGAGCGCGCCCCAATACGCCGCGCCGGTCAGCAGGATGTCATCGTTGAAGTCGTAGGCCGGGTTATGCACCATCGGCCGCGCCACGCCGTTGCCGATGAACAGGTAGGCGCCGGGGCAGCGCTGGAGCATCCAGGCGAAGTCCTCGCTGCCCATCAGTTTGGGTGTGTTGCCATCGACGGCGTCGGTGCCGACCAGCTCGACGCCGACCTGACGGGCGAACTCGGTTTCGGCGGCGTGGTTGACCAGCACCGGGTAGGCCGGACGGTGCTCGATGGTTGAGGTGCAGCCGAAGCTTTCGGCCTGGGCTTCGATGATCGAGCGCACGCGGTCCAGTGTCTGAACGCGGACTTCGGCATTCAGCGCACGCAGGCTCAGGCGCAGGATCGCCTGTTGCGGAATCACGTTCGCCGCCTCGCCGGCCTGCAATGCGCCGACCGTCACCACCGCCGCCTGCTGCGCATCGATGTTGCGCGCGACCACGGTTTGCAAAGCCATCACCACACTCGCTGCAGCGACCAGCGGATCCACCGCCAGATGCGGCATCGAGCCGTGGCCGCCGACGCCTTCAATCGTCACCGTGAGCAGATCCTGCGAAGCCATCATCGGCCCTTCGCGAAAACCCAGATGCCCCGCCGGCAGGCCCGGCATGTTGTGCATGCCGAACAGCGCGTCGCACGGAAAACGCTCGAGCAGGCCATCGGCAAGCATCGCTTCGGCCCCGCCCTGCCCCTCTTCGGCGGGCTGGAAAATCAGCGTCAGGGTGCCGTCGAACTGGCGGGTCGCGGCCAGATAACGCGCCGCACCGAGCAGCATCGCGGTGTGCCCGTCGTGGCCGCAGGCGTGCATGCAGCCTTGATGGCGGCTGCTGTAGGCGACACCGGTATTTTCGATGATCGGCAGCGCATCCATGTCGGCCCGCAGCCCGAGTTTGCGTGTGCTGCTGCCGTTGCGCAGCACGCCGACCACGCCGGTCTTGCCGACGCCGGTGTGAACTTCATAGCCCCAGTCTTCGAGCGACCTGGCGACCAGCGCCGAGGTGCGGCTTTCCTCGAAACCGAGTTCAGGGTGGGCGTGAATGTCCTGGCGGGTGGCGTGCAGGTCGCTGGCTACATCGTTGAACCAGGCCAGAATGTGCTGATGTCGGGGCATGACGGTTCTCCTCGCGCGGGTGTTCCCGGTCTTGTTGTTCGGTGTTGTTTCACGACACATGAACGGCAGGTCGTGCTCACCGCCAGATAACCGCGAGACACGCGAGAGGACAATCGAATGTGGTTCCACAGGGTGGAACCGGATCAGGGTTGCAGGCGACAGCCCTGGCGTTCGCCTTGCCACTGGGCGCTGTTGCTGCGTCCCAGGCCGCTGGCGGTGACGGTTTTTTGCGTGCGGTCATCGGTCAGTTCGCTGGGCAGCCATTGCTTCACGTAGCCCCGGCAATACTCGGCGTCGTTGTTCATCACATAACGGCACGAACAATATTCCTTGGCGGTGTAGGCGCTGATGATGTCCGGGAAGGCCCACAGGTTTTCGCGCTCGTGCCAGCCCCAGCCCAGCAGCACGACCAACAGCACCAGCAGGATTCGTTTGAACAGTTTCATGGCCGCACCGCCCCGAGCACGCGCTTGAGCAATTCGTTGTGGCGATAGCTGCCGTCGCGGTCATCGGCGTAGCGCACGATCACCAGTTTTTCGCTCGGGATCACATACAGCGCCTGCCCCCAGTGGCCGAGGGCGGCGAAGGTGTCGGGCGGTGCGTCGGGCCATGGCGGGGGCGCGCCGTCTGCCGGGCGATTGAGCCACCACTGGCCGCCGGGCACGGCTTCGTCCTGATGGGCCTTGTAGCCGGCGAAGGGTTGGCGATTGAAGGCGACCCAATCCTTGGGCAACAACTGCCGGTCATTCCAGCGTCCATCCCGTTCCATCAGCAGGCCGATTCGCGCCAGATCCCGGGCCGTCATATAGGCGTAGGAAGAGGCGACGAAGGTGCCCGTCGCGTCGGTTTCCCAGGTGGCATGGCGGATGCCCAAGGGATCGAAAAGTGCTGTCCACGGATAGTCCGGATAACGCTGCGGGCCGACGATGGTTTTCAGTGCCGCTGCCAACAGATTGCTGTCACCGCTGGAATAGCGGAACGCCTGCCCCGCTGGCGCGTAGCTGTCGTGATCGGCGGTGAAGGCGGCCATGTCGCGGTGGCCACGGGTGTAGAGCATCGCCACCACCGAGGATTTCAGCGGGGCGTATTCGTAGTCTTCCTGCCAGTCGATGCCCGAGGCCCAGTGCAGCAGATCCTTGAGGGTGATGGTCGGGTGTTTTTCCAGCGCTGGGTAGAACGTTGCCGCCGGGTCATCGAGCTTGAACAGGCCTTCGCCGTACGCCACGCCGAACACCGTGGCCATCAGGCTTTTGCTGATCGACCAGGTCAGGTGCGGGGTGTCGGCGGTGGTCGCGGCGGCGTAGCGTTCGTAGATGAGCTGGCCGTCGCGGATCACCAGCAAGGCGTCGGTGCGAATGCCTTGGCGGGTGCTGTCATCGCGGGTCGGGAAGGCGTAGGCCTCCAACGCATCGACGGCCGGGCCGGTGAGTTTCGCGCCGGTCGGCCATTGCTCGCCCGGCCATTGTTCGGCCTGAACCGTGAAGCTGATCAGCAGCAGAAACAGGGACAGGCCTTTGAACATGGTGAGGGCTCTGGGGATGAACCTGACAAGACTAGCCGGCGTTCATGACAGATGTGTTTTGGCTTGCAGCCAACGCCTTGGCCAATCGTTTGGCCCGCGCACCCGCCGCCAGTTGCATGACCGATTGATCGCGCTGCCACATCGTCGCCCACTCGGGATTGCCGTCGCGCAGCGCCTGATCAACCTCCGGCTTGAGCCCGTCGAACTGCGCAAACAATCCGCCGAGCAACACATGCCCGGCGGGATTGTTCGGCGGCTGCCGACTGACTTCCGCACAACCGGCCAACAGCGCCAGCAAGCGCAATTGCAGCGGCTGTGGCCAGCCGCTGTCCTGACCGACGCCGTACAACCATGCGGTCATCGCGCTCAGCACGTAAACGTCCTCAAGGGTGCGGAACGGTTTGACGTAAGCATCCCAGCCATCCCCCGCGAGCAGCTCACACAACGCATCATCGAGATGCAGCCGGCCATGGCTGATGTCCGGCATCAACGGCAGCGCCGGGAGTTTTTCCACCCGCACGCCGGGCTCGCCGGGGTACACCACCGCCAGGCTCAGGCGCGGTGATTCACCGGGTTGCTCACTGCGCGCAGCGATCAACAGCCAGTCCGCCGCATCGCCGGCGGTGACGAAATCCTTTTGCCCGGTGAGGCGCAGATCCGTGAGCCGGGTCTGCATGTCCGCCGGGCGCAGGCTGCGTTGCTCGGTCGCACACAACGCGCCGAGGCTCGGCGGCGCGCTCGGCCAGAGCATGCGCAACGCCGCCTGATAACCCACCAGAAACGCCAGCCCCGGCGATGCCATCCGCCGCCCTCCCGCCACCGCCAGTTCGAACGGCGTCACGCTGCCCAGTTGATGCAGCAACGTGGCGAAGCCCTCCGCCAGATCGGCAACAGCAGGCAGGCGTTCGCGGCATTCAAGCAGGGTCGACCAGGTCATCAGAGGCTCCTCGTGGGCTGTCATATAAGCATCACCAAACATTCATGGCGATGACACCGGGGCTACATAGCCTGACTTTGCACAACACGGCTGCATAAAGAAAGTCGATCGGCTGCAACCCATGACGGGTTCAAGGCCCGTACGGAGATTCACATGACTCAGATCGCCCGCATCAGCGACACCGGCAATGAACGCCGCCTGCAAGCCGAACGCCTGATCGGCGCCGAGGCCTTGCAGCAAGCCCAGGCCTTGCGCTTCAACGTGTTCAGCGGCGAGTTCAACGCCAAGCTGAACGGCGCGGAGCTGGGTCTGGACATGGATGACTATGATGTTCACTGCAGCCACATCGGCGTGCGTGACCTGAACACCGGCCGCCTGGTGGCGACCACCCGTTTGCTCGATCACACCGCCGCCAGCAGCCTGGGCAAGTTCTACAGCGAAGAAGAATTCAGCCTGCACGGCCTCGCCGGTCTGCAAGGCCCGATCCTGGAAATCGGCCGCACCTGCGTCGACCCGGCCTACCGCAACGGCGGCACCATCGCCGTGCTGTGGGGCGAACTGGCCGAAGTGCTGAATCAGGGCGGTTACAGCTATCTGATGGGTTGCGCGAGCATCCCGATGCAGGACGGCGGCGTGCAGGCCCACGCGATCATGCAGCGCCTGCGCGAGCGTTATCTGTGCACCGAACACCTGCGCGCCGAACCGAAAAACCCGCTGCCAAGCCTCGACATTCCATCGAACGTGATCGCCGAAATGCCGCCGCTGCTCAAGGCCTACATGCGCCTGGGTGCGAAGATCTGCGGCGAGCCGTGCTGGGACGAAGACTTCCAGGTCGCCGACGTGTTCATCCTGCTCAAGCGCGACGAACTCTGCCCGCGCTACGCCAAGCACTTCAAGGCGGCTGTGTAATGAGCCGGCTGCGGGTGTACGCGCGAATTGCGCGAGTGCTGCTGGTGGTGACACTGGGCCTGAGCATGGCCAGTGTCTTCGGAGTATTCGAACGTCTGGGTCTGGCCCATTCGATGGAGCGTCGGCAGCGCTGGTCGCGTTTTTTCATGGCGCGTCTGAGCAATGCCCTGCCCTTTCGCGTGACCGTTCACGGTGAACTGCCGAAACAGCCGATGCTGTGGGTCAGCAACCATGTGTCGTGGACCGACATTCCGCTGCTCGGCATGCTCACGCCACTGTCGTTTCTGTCCAAGGCCGAAGTGCGCACCTGGCCGGTGGCCGGTTGGCTGGCGGCGAAGGCCGGCAGCCTGTTCATCCGTCGCGGTTCGGGCGACAGCCAGTTGATCCGCAAACAGATGACCCGTCACCTGCAAACCGATCATCCGCTTTTGATGTTCCCGGAAGGCACCACCACCGATGGCCGTTCGCTGCGCACCTTTCATGGTCGCCTGCTGTCAGCGGCGATTGATTCCGAGGTGAAGCTGCAACCGGTGGCGATCCGTTATCTGCGCGACGGCAAGATCGATTCGCTGGCGCCGTTCATTGGTGACGATGATCTGCTGTCGCACCTGATGCGCCTGTTCAGCAACGACTGCGGCGATGTGGAGGTTCATCTGCTCAAGCCGATTGCCTGTCAGGGCCGGGAACGCGCGGCACTGGCGTTCGAGGCACAACAGGCGGTGCAGAAAGCCTTGTTCGGCGATGTGGTCAAACCGGTCGAAGCGCAACACGCCCGCGATCTGATCGCAGCCTGATCGGCGACATCTATCTACAGCTGCCGGCCGGCAAAGTCCTGTAGCTGTGGGTAGAACAAACGAAAGTCCTCGCTCAACGGTTCATACAACCGCCGCAATTCCTCCATCGCCCCCGCCAGTTCTTCAGGCCGGGTCAGGCGCCGGGAGATCCCGCGCAACACCTGCTCCAGCACTTCGAACTCCTGATACGAACCCAACCAGTCATTGGCGACCATGTGCGGGGCGATCTTCGCCAGGCGCTCGGGCAATTGCCGCTCGCTGGACAGCACGCGGTAAACGTCGGTGGTGAATTGGCCGAGCGGCCGGTCGGCGTACTGCGTCCAGTCCCGGGCCAGGCAATGGTCGAAAAACACGTCAAGGACGATGCCCGCGTAACGGCGGCGGGTCGTGGAAAACCGCGCCAGTGAGGCGTCCACCAGCGGATGGCGATCGGTAAACACGTCGATCTGCCGATGCAGGGCAATCGCCGCTTCGATCTCCGGGTCGAACTGCCCTTGCAGCCGCCCTTTGACGAAATCGCCATACAGACTGCCAAGCAGTTGACCGGGGCGCTGGCCACCGAGGTGTAAATGTGCGAGATAGTTCATGGGCGCAGCTTAGCACCGCGCCCGCAATTGTTTACACCTCACATATCGTTATAACCCGATATACCGATTTATGCGGTCATCAGATCAAATTCATATTGGTATATCGCGAAGTACCGATTTAAAGTTCGCCTCATCGCGATATAGCGCTACACACATCACGAGCACCCAGCCATGAACATTGACCTCGACGAAATAATAAAAGCCCTGGCACACCCAGTACGGCGAGACATCCTCAACTGGCTGAAAGACCCGAAAGCCCAGTTTCCGGAACAGATCCACAACCACGAGTACGGCATCTGCGCCGGGCAGATCGATCAACGCTGCGGCCTGTCGCAGTCGACCGTTTCCGCCCACTTGGCCACCCTGCAACGGGCAGGACTGATCAGCAGCCAGAAAGCCGGCCAGTGGCACTTTTTCAAACGCAACGAGGACGTGATCCAGGCGTTCCTCAGCACCCTCAGCAAAGAGCTCTGACCCTTAACGTCAGCCAGCCAAAAGGAATAAACGATGCCCCTCTCGCTACTCATACTCGCCTTGAGCGCCTTCGCCATCGGCACCACCGAGTTCGTCATCATGGGCCTGCTGCCCAATGTCGCGGCTGACCTCGGCGTGTCGATTCCCGGCGCGGGATGGCTGGTGACCGGCTACGCCCTGGGCGTGGCGATTGGTGCACCGTTCATGGCAATGGCCACTGCAAAACTGCCGCGCAAGGCTGCACTGGTAACGCTGATGGGCATCTTCATTATCGGCAACCTGCTCTGCGCCATCGCCACTGACTACGAGGTGCTGATGTTCGCCCGAGTGGTTACCGCCCTCTGCCACGGTGCGTTCTTCGGCATCGGTTCGGTGGTCGCGGCCAATCTGGTGGCCCCGAACAAACGCGCCTCGGCCGTGGCCCTGATGTTCACCGGCCTGACCCTGGCCAACGTGCTGGGCGTACCGCTGGGCACCGCCCTCGGTCAGGAAGCCGGCTGGCGCTCGACTTTCTGGGCAGTGACCGTGATCGGTGTGATCGCGCTGATCGGCCTGATCCGCTTCCTGCCGGCCAAGCGTGACGAAGAAAAACTCGACATGCGCGCCGAACTGGCCGCGCTCAAAGGTGCCGGTATCTGGCTGTCCCTGAGCATGACCGCGCTGTTCGCTGCGTCGGTGTTCACCCTGTTCACTTACGTTGCGCCGCTGCTGGGCGATGTCACCGGTGTCTCGCCCCGTGGCGTGACCTGGACCCTGATGCTCATCGGCCTGGGCCTGACCGTCGGCAACATCATCGGCGGCAAACTGGCTGACAAGGGCCTGGCCGCGACGCTGATCGGCGTATTCATCGCCATGGCCGTGACCTCCACCGTCCTGACCTGGACCAGCGTCGCGCTGATCCCGACCGAAATCACCCTGTTCCTCTGGGCTACCGCGTGTTTCGCCGCCGTGCCGGCCCTGCAAGTGAACGTCGTGACCTACGGCCAGGCCGCACCGAACCTGGTGTCGACCCTGAACATCGGCGCCTTCAACGTGGGCAACGCCCTCGGCGCCTGGGTCGGCGGCAGCGTCATCGCCCACGGCTACGGCCTGACCAGCGTGCCTCTCGCCGCCGCAGCACTCGCGGTCCTGGCCCTGCTGGTGACCCTGATCACATTCCGCCAGAACGGCAATCCCGAGCTGGCCACCGCTAACTGATTCACTTACTTACCTCACGAGGGTTGTATCTCATGGCAACAATTTTCGATCCGATCAAACTGGGCGACCTCGAGCTGTCCAACCGCATCATCATGGCGCCGCTGACCCGCTGCCGCGCCGACGAAGGCCGCGTACCGAACGCGCTGATGGCCGAGTACTACGTACAACGCGCCTCGGCCGGCCTGATCCTCAGCGAAGCCACGTCGGTGACCCCGATGGGCGTCGGCTACCCGGACACCCCGGGCATCTGGTCCAACGACCAGGTGCGCGGCTGGACCAACGTGACCAAGGCCGTTCACGCGGCTGGCGGCAAGATCGTCCTGCAACTGTGGCACGTCGGCCGGGTTTCCCACTCGTCGTATCTGAACGGCGAAGCGCCAGTTGCACCGAGCGCCATCCAGCCTAAAGGCCACGTCAGCCTGGTTCGCCCACTGGCCGACTACCCGACCCCGCGTGCACTGGAAACCGCTGAAATCGCCGACATCGTCGACGCCTACCGCGTCGGCGCGGAAAACGCCAAGGCGGCCGGTTTCGACGGCGTGGAAATCCACGGCGCCAACGGCTACCTGCTCGACCAGTTCCTGCAAAGCAGCACCAACCAGCGCACCGACATCTACGGCGGCTCCCTGGAAAACCGTGGCCGCCTGCTGCTGGAAGTGACCGATGCTGCGATCGAAGTCTGGGGCGCCGGTCGTGTTGGCGTACACCTGGCACCGCGCGCCGACTCCCATGACATGGGCGACGACAACCTGGCCGAAACCTTTACCTACGTCGCTCGCGAACTGGGCAAGCGTGGCATCGCCTTCATCTGCTCCCGCGAGAAAGAAGGCGCCGACAGCCTCGGCCCACAACTGAAAGAAGCCTTCGGCGGCGCATACATCGCCAACGAACGCTTCACCAAGGACAGCGCCAACGCGTGGCTGGCCGAGGGTAAGGCTGACGCCGTGGCATTCGGCATCCCGTTCATTGCCAACCCGGATCTGCCGGCTCGATTGAAGGCCGATGCGCCGCTGAACGAACCGCACCCGGAAACCTTCTACGGCAAAGGCGCGGTCGGCTACCTCGACTACCCGACGCTGTAAGCCGCACCGCAGAAACACAAAAGCCCCCGACTCGCGAGAGTCGGGGGCTTTTTATTGGTCGCCGGGTGGGCGAGCCGCTTCACATTCGTTCACAGGCTCGACACAAAATCCCTACAAAATACGTAGCTCGCTACATATCAACCCGTGCCGCAGAGGTATATAAAAGCATCCCATTGCAGCGGGGCGAGTGAACAGGGATCTTCACCCTCCTCCTCATTGACACAAACTGATCCAATAACGAATTTTGTTTCATTTGCGCAGGCTGGGGCTCAGGCGCAGCATGTCCAGCCCGGTATCGACCCAGCGCTCGGCCTCGGCGTACAGTTCGAAGCTGTCCGGCGCCAGTAGCCATCCATAAAGGAGGCCGTCGATATAGGCGTGAATGCTGATGGCTGCCCGGGCGGTGTCGAGGTCTGCCGGCAACTGCCCACGATTGACCGCATTACTCAATGTCAGCGCGATCCGCACATTGCAATCGAGGCTGGCGGTCCGGCGCTGTTGGCGCAGATCGCACATTTCATCGGTGAACTCGCACTTATGAAACAGAATTTCGTTGATACGCCGGGTCTTCGGGTCCAGCGCAACTTGATGAAACAAATGAATCAGCAATTTGCGCATGCAGCCCAGCGGATCGGGTTCGTCCTCGCTTTCGCTGGCCTTGGCGAGTTCGTCCAGCGGCTCGTGCAGGGTATCGAGCATGGCTTGCAGCAGATCGGCCTTGTTGCTGAAGTGCCAGTAGATGGCACCGCGCGTCACCCCGGCCAGGGTGGCGATATCCGACAGGGTCGTGCGGGCCACGCCCCGCTCATAGAAGGCTTTCTCGGCCGCTTCGAGAATCTGGCTGCGCGTTTCCTGAGCTTCCTCTTTGGTACGACGGACCATGGCAGTAAAACCTCAAACAGGATGTTTCAGGGATGGCTGAATATCCGCTGAATAAAAAAGGGTTGATCTCTCGCGGATCGGCTCCCCGGCCTACAATTTCAGACCTTGCGACGACTTTTGTAACAGGGTGGATACGACGCCAAGGTGTTTACAAACAACCATGAACGTAAGTATATTCCTTAGCAAGCTACTTATCCACCCGGTAACCCTTTTTTACCCTTCCACACTTCTTGTGCGCTTTTCGCGCGCCTGACCCGAGGATCTTCATGCAATTCAAGCCAGCTGTTACCGCTCTGGTCACTGCCGTCGCCCTGGCATCGCTGCTCAGCGGATGTAAAAAGGAAGAGGCGGCTCCCGCCGCACCACCTCCTCAGGTCGGCGTCGTCACCCTGCAACCACAAGCCTTTACCCTGACTTCCGAATTGCCGGGCCGCACCAGCGCGTTCCGCATTGCCGAAGTTCGTCCACAGGTCAACGGCATCATTCTCAAGCGTCTGTTCAAGGAAGGCGGCGATGTCAAAGCCGGCCAGCAGCTGTATCAGATCGATCCGTCGGTCTATGAAGCGACCCTTAAAAGCGCCGAAGCAAACCTGCGTTCGACCAAGTCGATCTCCGATCGCTACAAGCAACTGGTCGACGAGCAGGCCGTCAGCCGTCAGGAATACGACACCGCCGTGGCCAACCGCCTGCAGTCGGAAGCGTCGTTGCAGACCGCACAGATCAACGTGCGCTACACCAAGGTCTACGCACCGATCTCCGGTCGTATCGGCCGCTCTTCGGTGACCGAAGGCGCGCTGGTCAGCAGCGGCCAGACCGACGCGATGGCCGTGATCCAGCAACTGGACCCGATCTACGTCGACGTCACCCAGTCCTCGGTCGAGTTGCTGGAACTGCGCCGTGAACTGGAAAGCGGTCGTCTGCAAAAAGCCGGCGACAATGCCGCTGCGGTCAAGCTGACCCTCGAAGACGGCAGCCAGTACAAGCTCGACGGTAAGCTGGAATTCTCCGAAGTGTCGGTCGATCAGACCACCGGTTCCGTGACCCTGCGCGCCGTGTTCCCGAACCCGGATCACACCCTGCTGCCGGGCATGTTCGTCCACGCGCAGTTGCAGGCCGGGGTGAACAGCGCCGCGATCCTCGCGCCGCAACAAGGCGTGACCCGCGACCTCAAAGGCACCCCGACCGCGCTGGTCGTCGGCCCGGACAACAAGGTCGAACTGCGTCAGCTCAAGGCCAGCCGCACCGTCGGCAGCCAGTGGCTGATCGAAGACGGCCTGAAGGCCGGCGATCGCCTGATCACCGAAGGGCTGCAATTCGTCAAGCCTGGCATCGAAGTCAAGCCAAGCGAAGCGACCAACGTCGGCAACAAGAACCCGGCCCCCGCTCAGGCAGCTGACAAAGCCGCCGGCGGCAAAGGGGAGTAATCCATGTCAAAATTTTTCATCGACCGTCCGATTTTCGCCTGGGTAATTGCCCTGGTGATCATGCTGGTCGGGGCACTTTCGATCCTGAAACTGCCGATCAACCAGTACCCGAGCATTGCGCCACCGGCCATTGCGATCTCCGTGACCTACCCGGGTGCTTCGGCACAGACGGTTCAGGACACCGTGGTGCAAGTGATCGAGCAGCAGCTCAACGGTATCGACAACCTGCGTTATGTGTCCTCGGAAAGTAACTCCGACGGCAGCATGACCATCACCGCGACCTTCGAGCAAGGCACCAACTCCGACACCGCGCAGGTCCAGGTCCAGAACAAGCTGAACCTGGCCACCCCGCTGCTGCCGCAGGAAGTGCAGCAACAGGGTATCCGCGTGACCAAGGCAGTGAAGAACTTCCTGCTGGTGATCGGTGTGGTGTCGCGTGACGGCAGCATGACCAAGGACGACCTGTCCAACTACATCGTGTCGAACATGCAGGACCCGATCTCGCGGACCGCCGGTGTCGGTGACTTCCAGGTCTTCGGTGCCCAGTACGCGATGCGCATCTGGCTCGACCCGGCCAAGTTGAACAACTTCAACCTGACCCCGGTCGACGTGAAAACCGCAATTGCGGCGCAGAACGTCCAGGTGTCGTCCGGTCAGCTCGGCGGCTTGCCTGCCGTGCAGGGCCAGCAACTGAACGCCACGATCATCGGCAAGACCCGTCTGCAGACCGCCGAGCAGTTCAAAGAGATTCTGCTCAAGGTCAACAAGGACGGCTCGCAGGTTCGCCTCAAAGACGTCGCCGACGTCGGCCTGGGTGGCGAGAACTATGCGATCAGCGCCCAGTTCAACGGCAGCCCGGCTTCCGGTCTGGCGGTGAAACTGGCCAACGGCGCCAACGCCCTCGACACTGCAAAAGCACTGCGCAACACCATCGACAGCCTCAAGCCATTCTTCCCGCAAGGGATGGAAGTGGTGTTCCCGTATGACACCACTCCGGTGGTGACCGAGTCGATCAAAGGCGTGGTTCACACCCTGGTCGAAGCGATTGCGCTGGTGTTCCTGGTGATGTTCCTGTTCCTGCAGAACTTCCGCGCCACCGTCATCACCACGATGACCGTGCCGGTGGTACTGCTCGGTACGTTCGGCATCCTCGCGGCGGCCGGTTTCAGCATCAACACCCTGACCATGTTCGGCATGGTACTGGCCATCGGCTTGCTGGTGGACGACGCCATCGTCGTGGTGGAAAACGTCGAGCGGGTGATGAGCGAAGAAGGCTTGTCACCGAAGGAAGCGACCAAGAAATCCATGGGCCAGATCCAGGGTGCCCTGGTCGGTATCGCCCTCGTTCTGTCGGCGGTATTGCTGCCGATGGCGTTCTTCAGCGGCTCCACCGGTGTGATCTACAAGCAGTTCTCGATCACCATCGTGTCGGCCATGGCGTTGTCGGTACTGGTCGCGCTGATCTTCACCCCGGCGCTGTGCGCCACCATGCTCAAGGCGATTCCGCACGGCGAGCACGGCACGCCGAAAAAAGGTTTCTTCGGCTGGTTCAACCGCAACTTCGACCGTGGCGTGAACAGCTACGAGCGCGGTGTCGGCAACATGCTGTCGCGCAAGGCACCGTATCTGCTGGCCTACCTGCTGATCGTGGTCGGCATGATCTGGCTGTTCACCCGCATTCCGACCGCGTTCCTGCCGGAAGAAGACCAGGGCGTTCTGTTTGCCCAGGTGCAGACGCCAGCCGGTTCCAGTGCCCAGCGCACTCAGGTGGTGGTGGATGAAATGCGTGAATTCCTGCTGCGTCCGACCAAGGACGGCGGTGAAGGTGACGCAGTAGCCTCGGTGTTCACCGTGACCGGCTTCAACTTCGCCGGCCGTGGCCAGAGCTCGGGTATGGCGTTCATCATGCTCAAGCCGTGGGACGAACGTAACGCCGACAACAGCGTGTTCAAACTCGCCGCCCGCGCCCAGCAGCACTTCTTCAGCTTCCGCGATGCGATGGTGTTCGCCTTCGCCCCGCCGGCAGTACTGGAGCTGGGTAACGCCACCGGTTTCGACGTGTTCCTGCAGGACCGCGCCGGTATCGGTCACGAGAAGTTGATGGCTGCACGCAACCAGTTCCTCGGCATGGCCGCGCAGAGCAAGGTGCTCACGCAGGTGCGTCCGAACGGTCTGAACGACGAGCCGCAATTCCAGCTGGAAATCGATGACGAGAAGGCCAGTGCCCTGGGCATTACCATCGCCGACATCAACAACACCCTGTCGATTGCGCTGGGCAGTAGTTACGTCAACGACTTCATCGACCGTGGTCGGGTGAAGAAGGTGTACGTGCAGGGCCGTCCAGACTCGCGCATGAGCCCGGAAGACCTGAAGAAGTGGTACGTGCGCAACGCGACCGGCACCATGGTTCCGTTCTCCGCATTCGCCAAGGGCGAGTGGATCTACGGCTCGCCGAAACTGGCGCGTTACAACGGCGTTGAAGCGGTCGAGATCCTCGGTGCCCCGGCGCCGGGTTATTCCACCGGCGAAGCGATGGCCGAAGTCGAGGCGATTGCCAAGAAACTGCCGGCCGGTGTGGGTATATCTTGGACTGGTCTGTCGTACGAAGAGCGACTGTCCGGCTCGCAGGCTCCGGCGCTGTACGCCCTGTCGCTGCTGATGGTATTCCTGTGTCTGGCGGCGCTGTATGAAAGCTGGTCGATTCCGATCGCGGTCATGCTGGTGGTGCCGCTGGGGATCATCGGTGCGCTGATGGCCACCAGCCTGCGCGGTCTGTCGAACGACGTGTACTTCCAGGTGGGTCTGTTGACGACCATCGGTCTGGCGGCTAAAAACGCCATTCTGATCGTCGAGTTCGCCAAGGAACTGCACGAGCAGGGACGCAGTCTGCGCGATGCGGCCATCGAAGCCTGCCGCATGCGTCTGCGACCGATCATCATGACGTCGCTGGCCTTCGTCCTCGGTGTTGTACCGTTGGCTATCTCCACCGGCGCAGGTTCGGGCAGTCAACACGCAATCGGTACCGGCGTGATTGGCGGTATGCTCACCGCAACGATCCTGGCGATTTTCTGGGTTCCACTGTTCTTCGTCACTGTGTCGTCCATGGGTCAGCGTAAAAACGCCGGCAAGGATGACACCATAGAAACTCCTAAAGAGGCTGGCCAATGAGCAAGTCGCTACTCTCCATCGCAGTCGCCGCCTTCGTGCTGAGCGGTTGCTCGCTGATACCGGATTATCAGCAGCCTGAAGCACCGGTGGCCGCGCAATTCCCGCAGGGCCCGGCGTACTCGCCGGCCCAGGCACCGGCGCAGGCCGCTGCCGAGCAGGGCTGGAAGCAGTTTTTCCATGACCCTGCCCTGCAACAGCTGATCCAGGTCGCCCTGGAAAACAACCGCGACCTGCGTGTCGCGGCGCTGAACATCGACGCCTACGCGGCTCAATACCGCATCCAGCGCGCCGACCTGTTCCCGGCCGTGTCGGCCAACGCCAGCGGCAGCCGTCAGCGGGTTCCGGCCCGTGCGTCGCAGACCGGTGAGTCGAGCATCACCAGCTCCTACTCCGCCACCGTCGGCATCAGCGCCTACGAACTCGACCTGTTCGGTCGGGTTCGCAGCCTGAGCGAACAAGCGCTGCAACAATACTTCGCCACCGAAGAAGCGCGCCGCAGCACCCAGATCAGCCTGGTGGCCAGCGTGGCCAACGCCTACCTGACCTGGCAGGCCGACAAGGAACTGCTGAAGCTGACGCAGGACACCCTCGGTGCCTTCGAGGAAAGCTACAAGCTGACCAGCCGCAGCAACGAAGTCGGTGTGGCTTCGGCGCTGGACCTGGCGCAGTCGCGCACCTCGGTCGAGAACGCCCGGGCACAACTGGCGCGTTACACCCGCCAGGTCGCCCAGGACGAAAACAGCCTGACCCTGCTGCTCGGCACCGGCGTGCCGGCCAATCTGCAAGCGGCCAAACCGCTGTCGGATGACCTGCTGGCCGACGTGCCGGCCGGCCTGCCGTCGGATCTGCTGCAACGTCGTCCGGACATCCTTCAGGCCGAGTACAACCTGAAGGCGGCCAACGCCAACATCGGCGCGGCCCGCGCAGCGTTCTTCCCGAGCATCAGCCTGACCGCCAACGCGGGCAGCCTGAGCCCGGACCTGTCCGGCCTGTTCAAGGGCGGTTCGGGCACGTGGCTGTTCCAGCCGCAGATCAACCTGCCGATCTTCAACGCCGGCAGCCTGCGCGCCAGCCTCGACTACGCCAAGATCCAGAAGGACATCGGCGTGGCGAACTACGAGAAGTCCATTCAAACGGCCTTCCAGGAAGTCGCCGATGGTCTGGCCGCCCGCCAGACCTACACCGAGCAGTTGCAGGCCCAGCGTGATTTCGTCGCCGCCAACCAGGATTACTACCGCCTGGCCGAGCGTCGCTATCGCATCGGCGTCGACAGCAACCTGACCTTCCTCGATGCCCAGCGTCAGCTGTTCAGCGCGCAACAATCGCTGATCACCGACCGCCTCGCGCAGTTGACCAGTGCGGTCAACCTGTACAAGGCCCTGGGCGGTGGCTGGAATGCGCAGACCGCGCAGAACGAGCCGCTCAAAGAAGAAGCGCCGAAGATGAAGTTGTTCTGATCATCCGCTGAACACAAAAAGCCCGCCGATTGGCGGGCTTTTTGTTGCCTGCCAATCTTGCGTTCGATAATCGCCCGAATTCCACTTTCGCCGATTGAATCGCCTCGCCCGCGCCCCGCACCATTCGAGCCACAAAACCAATAACAACAGGTTCGACACCATGCTCCCGCGCCCTGCTCCATCCGGCTGATCGCCGCCGCTTCGCCCCCAGATTCCATTGAATTCCTGCGCCTCGGAAACGGCCGCAGCGCCCCCGTTCGCCCAAAAAAACAAGAGAGACCCGAGCCCATGACAACGTCCCCTGCGCCCTACGCACTTCCCGGCCTGATCGCCCTCGCCCTGGCCGGCGTCGCGCTGCCCGCTGCGGCTGAAGAAGCCGGTTTCATCGAAGGGGCCAAGGTCAACCTGAACCTGCGCAACTTCTACATCAACCGCAACTTCACCAACCCGACCAAGGCTCAGGGCAAGGCTGAAGAGTGGACGCAGAACTTCATCCTCGACGCCAAGTCCGGTTTCACCCAGGGCACCGTCGGGTTTGGCATGGATGTGCTGGGGTTGTACTCGGTGAAGCTCGATGGCGGCAAAGGCACCGGCGGCACCCAGGCGTTGCCGCTGGATCATGACGGGCGCCCGGCGGACAGCTTCGGCCGCACCAACGTGGCGTTCAAAGCCAAACTGTCACAGACCGAGGTGAAGGTCGGCGAGTGGATGCCGGTGCTTCCGATCCTGCGTTCGGACGACGGTCGCTCGCTGCCGCAGACCTTTCGCGGCGGCCAGATCACCTCGAAGGAAATCGACGGTCTGACCCTCTACGGCGGCCAGTTCCGCGCCAACAGTCCGCGTGACGACAGCAGCATGAGCGACATGTCGATGTTCGGCAAAGCGGCGTTCACCTCGGATCGCTTCAACTTCCAGGGCGGCGAATACGTGTTCAACGACAAGCGCACCCAGATCGGCCTGTGGAACGCCGAGCTCAAGGACATCTACAGCCAGCAATACGTCAACCTGATCCACAGCCAGCCAATCGGCGACTGGACCCTGGGCGCCAACCTCGGTTTCTTCTACGGCAAGGACGACGGCAGTGCCCGCGCCGGCGACCTCGACAACAAGACCTGGTCGGGGATGTTCTCCGCCCGATACGGCGGCAACACCTTCTACGTCGGCCTGCAAAAACTCACCGGCGACAGCGCCTGGATGCGGGTCAACGGCACCAGCGGCGGAACACTTGCCAACGACAGCTACAACTCAAGCTACGACAACGCGCAGGAACGTTCCTGGCAACTGCGCCACGACTACAACTTCGCCGCCCTCGGCGTGCCCGGCCTGACCCTGATGAACCGCTACATCAGCGGCGACAACGTGCACACCGGGACCATCACCGACGGCAAGGAATGGGGCCGCGAATCGGAACTGGGCTACACCGTGCAAAGCGGCGCGCTCAAGGACCTTAACGTCAGGTGGCGCAACTCGACCATGCGCCGTGATTTCAGCAACAACGAGTTCGACGAGAACCGCCTGATCGTCAGCTATCCGATCAGCCTGCTCTAGACCATTTGTCAGGATGGCTGGCATTGCGCCAGCCATCCATTAGAGTCAAAAAACCTGAAGGACTCAGGCGCTCCACTCCCGCCCGCTTCCGTTATCTGTTGATGTCGGTCCCCAAGACTTGGCCAGGTTGTCATCGGAAGACCCTGCTGATCACTGGAGGACGCCCTCATGATCACCCGACTCAACCCGACTCCCGTCGCCAAAGACTGGGATGCCCGGGCGTACCAGCAGTTTTCCCGTCTCAGGCAACAACCGGTCGATGAATTGCTCGGCCGCGTCGACCTGGACAATCCTCAACGCATTTACGACCTCGGCTGCGGCACCGGCATCGCCACGAAGGCTCTGGCAGATCGCTGGCCCCAGGCAGTTATCAAGGGCATCGACAGTTCGAAAGACATGCTTCAGGTCGCCCGTTGCCTGCCGATCAAGGCGCGCTGGCAACACGCCGAGCTGCAACACTGGAAACCCCGCAAGCCGGCCGACCTGTTGTTCGCCGCCGCCGTGCTGCATTTCATCGATGACCATCGAACACTGTTGCCGGGATTGCTCCGCCACCTCAACCCTGGCGGTTGTCTGGCCGCGCACATGCCGGACTGGCGCGATGCGCTGTGGTACCGGCTGATGCTCGACACCCTCGACGATGCCGGCCCCTGCGGTCGACCCATCGGCACTGCGCAACTGCGCCAGCGCATGGCGGCGCGGCCGTTGTTGTCGCTGGAGGATTACTACCGATTGCTCGCACCGCTGACCCGGTCGCTGGAGATCTGGGAAACCGAGCAGTTGCAGGTGGTCGACGGCAAGTCGCCGGTTTATGACTGGGTAAAGGTGTCGGCGCTGCGGCCGGTGATGCAGGGACTGACGTCAGAGGAACAGGCGCGCTTCATCTATCACTACCTGATGCGGGTGCATGCGCATTATCCGCAGGAGGAGAACGGCCATACGTTGTTTGCGTTCAAGCGGATTTTCATTGTCGCCAAGGTGTGAGGTTCAAAGGATCGCAGCCTTCTATAGGCTGCGATCCTTCGAGTTAGACGATTACTCGCGTGATTCGGTCCCCAGCTCATCCCACACCGATTCGGCCAGATGGAACGTCGCATTCGCCGCCGGAATCCCGCAGTAGATCGCGCTCTGCATGATCACTTCCTTGATCTCGCCGCGACTCACGCCATTGTTGGCCGCCGCCCGCAGGTGAAGCTTGAGTTCACCTTCGCGATTCATGCCGATCAGCATGGCGATGGTGATCAGGCTGCGGGTGTGGCGTGGCAGGCCCGGCCGGGTCCAGATGTCGCCCCAGGCGTGACGGGTGATCATCTCCTGGAATTCCGAATTGAACTCGGTCAGCGTGGTCAGGCTGCGATCGACATGGGCGTCGCCGAGCACCGCGCGGCGCACTTGCATGCCGTCGTCGTAACGTTGTTTCTCGTCCACGGAAATCCCCTTAATCGGCCAGCAGAAAGGTCAGCACGCGGTCGCTGAATGCGTCGCCGGCCTGAACGTTGGAAAGGTGCGCCGCATAGAACTCGGCGTACTCGGCGCCGCGCACGTGTTCCTGAATGAAATGCCCGCCGGACGGTGGCGTCACCGCATCTTCGGTACCGGCGATCACCAGCAGCGGCGCCTTGATCGACGACAACTGCTCACGGAAATCCGCATCGCGCACCGCCCCGCAGTTGGCGGCGTAACCTTCAGGATTGGTCGCGGCCAGCATGTCGGTGATCTGCTTGGCGGCTGCCGGATTGGCGGCAGAAAAGTCCGGGGTAAACCAGCGGGCAATCGATGCATCGCGCAAGGCGACCATCGCCGCCGGGCCGTCGCGCAGCACGGTTTCGATGCGCGGATTCCATACCGACGGATCGCCGATTTTCGCCGCCGTGTTGCAGACGATCAGTTTGTTCAGACGTTGGCCGGCGTTGATCCCCAGCCACTGGCCGATCAGGCCGCCCATCGACAGACCGCAGAAATGCGCACGTTCGATGTGCAGCGCATCCAGCAGCGCCAGCACGTCGCGACCCAGTTGTTCGATGCTGTAAGGGCCCGGCGTCACCAGCGACTGGCCGTGCCCGCGCGTATCAAAACGCAGCACGCGAAAATGTTCGGTGAAGGCCGGCATCTGCACGTCCCACATGTGCAGGTCGGTGCCCAGCGAGTTCGACAGCACCAGCACCGGCGCATCGACCGGGCCTTCCAATGTGTAATGCAGTTCGCCATCGGCGAGTTGAACGAAAGCCACAGCCCTCTCCTTTCAGTCAGACAATGCGTTGTGTTCGGCCACCGCACGCTCGACCCAGACTTGCGCCTGACCGAGGTAATGGGCGGGATCGAGCAGATGATCCAGTTCAGTCGCGCTCAGTTCGGCGGTCACTTGCGGCTCGTCACCGAGTACGGCACGCAGATGGCGCTGTTCTGCCACCGCCCGTTTGCAGCATTGCTCGAGCAGATGATGCGCGGTGTCGCGGCCGACCCGTTGCGCGAGGACGATGCTTACCGCTTCGGCCAGCACCAGACCTTGAGTCAGTTCCAGGTTGCGGGCCATGCGCGCGGCATCGACCTCCAGACCGTCGGCCAGCAGCCGCGCCTGTTGCAGCGCGCCCGACACCAGGCAGCAGATTTCCGGCAGGGTTTCCCATTCGGCGTGCCACAAACCAAGACTGCGTTCATGTTCCTGGGGCATGGCGCTGAACAGCGTCGACACCAGCCCTGGCACACGGGTCGCCGCGCCGATCAGCACCGCCGCGCCCACCGGATTGCGCTTGTGCGGCATGGTCGAGGAGCCGCCCTTGCCCGGCGCCGACGGTTCGAACACCTCCGCCGCTTCGGTCTGCATCAACAGGCTGATGTCGCGGCCGAATTTGCCGAGGCTGCCGGCGATCAGGCCGAGCACCGCGCCGAACTCGACGATGCGATCACGCTGGGTGTGCCACGGTTGTTCCGGCAGGGTCAGTTGCAGTTCTTCTGCCAGCGCCCGGGCAATCGGCAATGCCTGTTCGCCGAGCGCCGCGAGGGTGCCGGACGCGCCGCCGAATTGCAGCACCAGCAGTCGCGGCTTGAGCTCGCGCAGACGCTGACGACTGCGAGTGATCGCGCCGAGCCAACCGGCGATTTTCATCCCTAGGGTGACCGGGGTCGCGTGTTGCAGCCAGGTACGCCCGGCCAGTGGCGTCGCGGCGTGGCGCTGCGCCTGAATGGCGAGCGAGTCGGCCAGTTGCGCCAACTCCCCTTCAATCAACGCCAGCGCCTGACGCAATTGCAGCACCAGCCCGGAATCCATCACGTCCTGGCTGGTGGCGCCCAGATGCACATAGCGCTCGGCTTCGGCATCGGTCGCGGCGATCTGTTTGCCCAACGCCTTGACCAGCGGAATCGCCGAATTGCCGGCCGTGGCAATCGCCTCGCCCAATGCTGCGAAATCAAACAGCCCGGCGCGGCAGGCGTTTTCGATCGACGCGACAGCATTTGCCGGAATCAACCCGACCCGCGCTTCGGCCCGGGCCAGCGCCGCTTCGAAGTCGAGCATCGCCTGCACCCGGCCCTGATCGCAGAACACGTCGCGCATATCGCGGGCAGTAAAGTAGGCATCGAACAATTGATTGCCCGGTCGCTGAGTCATAAACAGTCCTTGCCGGCGCGGGCCGGTGTGGCCCGCGCGCATCGGTTTAAAGGTCGTGGTGCAAATACTTCGCTTCTTTGGGCAGGCGCAGGCTGAACAGGAACGCCACGGCCATCATGATCGTGACATACCAGTAGAACGCGTTTTCCATGCCGCCGGCCTTGAGGCTCAGGGCGACGTATTCGGCCGAACCGCCGAAGATCGCGTTGGCCACCGCATACGCCAGACCGACGCCGAGGGCGCGGACTTCCGGCGGGAACATCTCGGCTTTCACCAGACCGCTGATCGAGGTGTAGAAACTGACGATCGCCAGCGCCACGGTAATCAGCACAAAGGCCAGGAACGGGCTGCCGACACTTTTCAGGCTGAGCAGGATCGGCACCGTGAACAACGTGCCGAGGCCGCCGAACCAGAGCATCGAGTTACGTCGGCCGATCTTGTCGGCGAGCATGCCGAACAGCGGCTGCATGCACATGTACAGGAACAGCGCGCCGGTCATGATGTAGCTGGCGGTCTTGGCGTGCATGCCGGCGGTGTTCACCAGGTACTTCTGCATATACGTGGTGAAGGTGTAGAAAATCAGCGAGCCGCCGGCGGTATAACCCAGCACGGTGATGAACGCGGCCTTGTGGTCGCGGAACAGTGCGCGGATGCTGCCGGCGTCCTTGCTCTCGCGCATTTCCTTGCTGGTGGTTTCTTTCAGCGAACGGCGCAGGAACAGCGAAATCAGCGCGGCGGCCGCACCGACCACGAACGGAATCCGCCAGCCGTAGGCACGCAATTCTTCTTCAGAGAGGAACTGTTGCAGGATCACCACCAGCAGCACCGCCAGCAGTTGCCCGCCGATCAGGGTCACGTACTGGAAGGAGGCGAAGAACCCGCGCTGGCCCTTGAGCGCGACTTCGCTCATGTAGGTCGCGGTGGTGCCGTACTCACCGCCCACTGACAGGCCTTGCAACAGACGCGCGAACAACAGCAGCAGCGGCGCCCAGACGCCGATGTCCTTGTAGGTCGGCAGACAGGCGATCAGCAACGAGCCGAAGCACATCATCAGGATCGAGATCAGCATCGAGTTCTTGCGCCCGTGCTTGTCCGCGACCCGGCCGAAAATCCAGCCGCCGATCGGTCGCATCAGGAACCCGGCGGCGAAGACGCCTGCCGTGTTGACTAACTGCACCGTGGGGTTGTCGGAGGGGAAGAACGCCGGGGCGAAATAGATCGCGCAGAAGGCGTAGACGTAGAAGTCGAACCATTCGACGAGGTTGCCGGACGACGCGCCGACAATGGCGAAGATGCGCTTGCTGCGCTCTTCACCAGTGTAATGGGAGGTGAGGGTTGTCATTGTTTTTCACTCGATAGGGACAGTGAGAGTCTAGACACACTTTGCAACAGTCCCGTTCCACATTGGATCAGCAAGCAGACCTGATCTCTGATCGTTCCCACGCTCTGCGTGGGAATGCATACCGTGACGCTCCGCGTCGCAGTGGACGCTCCGCGTCCATGGCGGCATTCCCACGCGGACGGTTCGACGCCTCGACGTGGGAACGATCAGTCTCAGTAATCGAAGAACACGGTTTCCGCCTCAGTGCCCTGCAGAATCACATTCCACTGATAAACACCCGCCGCATCCGGCTTCGCCAGCAACGTGGTGCGACGCTCGGCCGGTACGCATTCGAGCAGCGGATCATTGACGTTCGCCGGATCGCCTTCGAAGTAGATCCGCGTCAGCAAGTGCTTCACCAGACCGCGCGCGAACACCAGCACCACCAGGTGCGGCGCCTGGGTCGAGCCCTTCAGGCCTTCGACCGTGCCCGGCTTGATGGTGGTGAAACGGAAGCGCCCTTCAGCGTCCACCGGCACCCGGCCGAAGCCTTCGAAATTCGGGTCGAGCGGTTTGGCCTGCTCGTCTTCCGGGTGGTCGTATTTGCCGGCGGCGTTGGCCTGCCAGACTTCGAGCATGGCGTCGTTGACGACATCGCCGTTGCCATCCACCACTTGCCCGCTGATCGCCACGCGCTGGCCGAGGGTCAGTTCGTTGGCGAGGTTCTCGCGGTTCAGCCAGGTCAGGCCGATGTGGTAATACGGCCCGACGGTGTGGGACGTGGTCGCAGTCAGGGTCATCTCATTTCTCCATCGGCGTGGCTTCGCGGCCGCGCAGCACGATGTCCCAGCGATAAGCGAGGGCGTAGGACGGAATGGTTTTTTCCAGATCGAAAGCGGCGATCAGGCGTTCCTTGGCCGAGGTGTCCGGCACGCAGTTGTAGATCGGGTCGTACGGCAGCAGCGGATCGCCCGGGAAATACATTTGCGTGACCAGACGCGTCAGGATGCTCGGCCCGAACAGCGAGAAATGCACGTGCGCCGGGCGCCAGGCGTTGTGGTGGTTGCCCCACGGATAAGCGCCGGGCTTGATGGTCTGGAACTGATACCAGCCGTCGGCGTCGGTCACGGTGCGGCCGGTGCCGGTGAAATTCGGGTCCAGCGGTGCGTCGTGCAGGTCACGGGCATGGTTGTAGCGACCGGCGGCGTTGGCCTGCCAGATCTCCACCAGAATCCCCGGCACCGGCAGACCGTCTTCGTCGAGCACACGCCCGTGAATGATGATCCGCTCGCCGAGCGGTTCACCCTGATGCTGGGCGGTCAGATCGTTATCGGTGTCGGCCACACGCTCGGCGCCGATGGTCGGGCCGGTGATTTCCGACAGCGAGTGCGGCAGAAACACCAACGGCTTGGACGGCGAGCGCAGATTGGTGGATTGATAATTCGGGTGCAGGTACGGCGGCTGGGTGCCTTCCTGCGGGCGGCGGTAACCAGGCTTGTCAGTCATTTCGCTTTCCTCTGTTCTTGTTCGTCACGGCTTGCGTCAGACGCGTTCGATGGCCAGGGCCAGACCCTGGCCGACACCGACGCACATGGTCGCCAGACCTTTCTTGCCACCGGTCTTTTCCAGCTGATGCAGCGCAGTCAGCACCAGACGCGCACCGCTCATGCCCAGCGGGTGACCGAGGGCAATCGAGCCACCGTTCGGGTTGACCTGGGCCGCGTCGTCCGCCAGCCCCAGCTCGCGCAATACCGCCAGACCCTGGCTGGCAAACGCTTCGTTGAGTTCGATCACATCGAAATCACTGACCGCCACACCGAGGCGCTCGGTGAGTTTGCGCACCGCCGGCACCGGGCCGATGCCCATCACCCGTGGCGCAACCCCGGCACTGGCCATCCCGAGCACTTTGGCGCGGGCGGTCAGACCGTGTTTTTTCACCGCTTCCGCCGAAGCCAGAATCAACGCGGCGGCACCGTCGTTGACGCCCGAAGCGTTGCCGGCGGTGACGGTCTTGTCCGGGCCGTTGACCGGTTTCAGTTTGGTCAGGGCTTCAAGCGTGGTGTCGGCGCGTGGGTGTTCGTCCTGGCTGACCACGGTTTCACCCTTCTTGTGGGCAATCCGCACTTCGACGATTTCCTCGGCGAAGTAGCCGACAGCCTGAGCAGCGGCAGTACGTTGCTGACTGCGCAGGGCGAAAGCGTCCTGATCCTCGCGGGAAATTTCGTAATCGTCGGCGACGTTGTCGGCGGTCTGCGGCATCGCGTCGACGCCGTACTGCGCCTTCATCAACGGGTTGATGAAACGCCAGCCGATGGTGGTGTCTTCCAGCTTCATGTTGCGCGAGAACGCCGCATCAGCCTTGCCCATCACGAACGGCGCGCGGGACATCGACTCGACACCGCCGGCAATCGCCAGCTCCATTTCGCCGCTGGCGATGGCGCGGAACGCCGTGCCGATGGCATCCATCCCCGACGCGCAAAGGCGATTGAGGGTGACGCCCGGAACGCTCTCCGGCAGACCGGCCAGCAACAGCGCCATGCGCGCGACGTTGCGGTTGTCTTCACCGGCCTGGTTGGCGCAGCCGAGAAATACTTCGTCGATGGCGCTCCAGTCCACCGACGGATTGCGCTCCATCAGGGCCTTGATCGGCACGGCGGCCAGGTCGTCGGCGCGAACAGCCGCCAGACCGCCACCGAAACGACCGATGGGGGTACGGATCGCATCGCAGATATAGACGTCACGCATCATGCTTCTCCCGGTGCCTGGCCGTGGGCCGCTGCGGTGCGGGCTTCGAGATCGCGCAGGGCGGTCAGCTCGACTTCTGTCGGTTCGGCAGTGGTGGCCACGCTGTCAGCGAAACGGATCGCCCAACCGGTGGCGGCGACCACTTGCTCGCGGGTCACTCCCGGGTGCAGCGCGGTGACCACGAATTCATGGGTGCCCTCTTCCGGCTCCATGATGCACAGGTCGGTGATGATCCCGACCGGGCCGGCGCCCGGCAGGCCCAGACGTTTGCGCGAATCGCCGCCCTCGCCATGGCCGACCGAGGTAATGAAATCGAGCTTGTCGACAAACGAACGCGCCGACTGTTTAAGGATGATCAGCACGCTTTTGGCGGAGCCGGCGATCTCCGGCGCACCACCGGCACCCGGCAGGCGTACTTTCGGCTGGTGATAATCGCCGACCACGGTGGTGTTGATGTTGCCGAAACGGTCGACCTGCGCTGCGCCGAGGAAACCGACGTCGATACGCCCGCCCTGCAGCCAGTAGCGAAAAATCTCACCGGTCGGCACGACAGTGTCAGCGGTTTCCGCCAGTTCGCCGTCACCGATCGACAGTGGCAACACGCTGGGTTTCGCGCCAATCGGGCCGGACTCGTAGATCAGCACCACGTCCGGCGACGAGGTCAGGCGCGCCAGGTTGGCGGCTTTCGACGGCAGGCCGATGCCGACGAAGCACACCGAGCCGTTCTTCAGGCGACGGGCCGCCGCAACGGTCATCATTTCATTGGTGGTGTAAGTCATTACTTGGCCTCCGAAGCAGCGGCCAACTTGGCCTGGAACTCGCTGAAGTCAGCGCAGCCATGGATGTATTCGTTGATCCACGCGGTAAACGTCTCACGGTCGCGGGCGATCGGATCCCACGCCTGATAGAAGCGATTGTCACGCTCGGTGTAACCGTGGGCGTAGGACGGATGCGCGCCACCGGGTACGTGGCAGACCGCACTCAAGGCCCAGGTCGGCAGCACGCAGGCGTTCATCGGGGCGTTGAGGTTGTCGACGATTTCTTCGACGGTGACGATGCAACGCTTGGCAGCCAATGCGGCTTCTTTCTGCACACCGAGGATGCCCCACAGCAGCACGTTGCCTTGACGGTCAGCCTTCTGGGCGTGGATCACGGTCACGTCCGGACGCACCGACGGCACCGCCGCCAGCACTTCACCCGTGAACGGGCACGTTACGGATTTGATCAGCGGGTTGACCTTCGGAAGGTCGGAACCGGCGTAGGCCCGCAGCACCGCGAACGGTAGGCCGGAGGCGCCGGCGACGTAGGCATTGGCCAGGTCGGCGTGGCTGTGCTCTTCGATTTCCAGCGCATGCGGCCATTGCTTCTCGACCGCGTCGCGCAGACGATGCAGCGAACCCACGCCAGGGTTGCCGCCCCAGGAGAAGATCAGCTTGCGTGCACAGCCGGCGCCGATCAGTTGGTCGTAGATCAGGTCAGGCGTCATCCGCACCAGGGTCAGATCTTTCTTGCCCTGACGAATGATTTCATGACCCGCCGCCGTAGGGATCAAGTGAGTGAAGCCTTCGAGCGCGACGGTGTCGCCGTCGTTGACGAATTGCTTCACCGCGTCGTGCAGCGAAAGGATCTCAGCCATGGAGCGGGCTCCTGTTTTTGTAATGAATCGCCAGTGATAAAAAGGCGCGAGGTTCTGCGCCGGAGTCACTGAAGATTAAGCCGCTGATTTTCGCCAAACAATCCGATAATCGACTGAGCGTTCGTTTATCGAACAGATTGTTATCTGCCTAATGATCACTCCCGCACCGCGTGCGGGAGTGGCACTGATCGTTCCCACGCTCTGCGTGGGAATGCAGCCCGGGACGCTCCGCGTCCCTTCCGGAGCCGAACGCGAAGCAACCTCTGAGGCCAGTTCGACGCGGGAACGATCCTGCAATCAAACTCAGGTCGCGTCCGCGTGACTGACCAGACCCTTGATCACCACCGCTGCCGTGGCCAGGCCCGCCGGGATCACCAGCGCCGTCAGCACCTGTTCGAAATTCCAGCCCAACCCCAACAGGGTCGCGCCCATCCACGCCCCGAGAATCGCGCCGAACCGGCCGATCCCGAGCATCCACGACACACCGGTCGCTCGGCCCTGGGTCGGATAAAACCGCGCTGCCAGTGACGGCATCGCCGATTGCGCGCCGTTGACGCACATGCCTGCGACCAGCACCAGCGTCGCCAGCAGCGTGATGTTGCCCAGGCTCTGCCCCACCGCGTAGGCAAACACCCCGGCCAGCAGGTAGAAAATGCCGATGACCTTGTGCGGATTGAACCGGTCCATCGCCCAGCCTACGCCCACCGCGCTCAACACCCCGCCGAACTGGAACAACGCGCCGATGAAGGCTGCCTGTTCCATGCTCGCGCCGCTGTCGCGCATCAGGGTCGGCAGCCAGCTGGTCAGCAGATAAACGATCACCAGGCCCATGAAGTAGGTCAGCCACAGCAGCAACGTGCCGACGCTGTAGGTGCCGGAAAAAATCACCGCGAACACATTGCGCGCTTTTACGGTTTTTTGTTCCGGCACGCTGAAGCTCGCGGCCTGAGCGACGGTGGCAGGATCAATGGGCGCGAGGGTCTTGCGCACTTTGTCGGTGCCGCGATTGCGTACCACCAGATAACGCGCCGACTCCGGCAGCCAGAGCAGCAACACCACGGTGAGGATCAGCGGCAGGATCCCGCCGATCAGCAGCAGGCTGTGCCAGCCGAATGCCGGAATCAGCTTGGCCGAGATGAATCCGCCGCCGGCCATGCCGAGGTTGAAACCGCAGAACATGCTGGTCACCAGCAACGACTTCTTGCGCTCCGGGGTGTATTCCGACAGCAGCGTGGTGGCGTTCGGCATCCCGGCGCCCAGCCCCAGACCGGTGAGGAAACGCAGCACCAGCAATTGATCGACATTGGTGGCGTAAGCCGAAGCCAGGCTGAAAGCACCGAACAGAAATACCGCGCCGACCAGTACGACTTTTCGCCCGAAGCGGTCAGCCAGCGGACCGGAACCCAGCGCACCGAAGACCATGCCGATCAGCGCGGCACTCATCACCGGGCCGAGGCTGGCGCGGTCGATGCCCCAGTCCTGTGAAAGCGCCGGCGCGATAAAACCCATGGCCGCGGTGTCGAGGCCATCGAGGAACACAATCAGGAAACACAGGATCACCACTCGCCATTGATAGCGCGAGATCGGTTGGGCATTGATGAAGGACTGCACGTCGAGGCAGTGACCTACAGCGGACTGAGGCTGGTTCATTATTTTTATTCCACGCAAAAAACGCAGTCGAACGGCGGCCGGCCAGAGAGCGGCACGGTCACAACTATATAAGGAAGGAATCAGGCGTTGCGCTAATACCGGCAACAGGAACGGGAGCGGCGACAGTCGGGGAACGTGCGCATGGGAAGTTGCCTCTTGTCATTATTATGGGAGTCGACAATCCGGCGGGCTCATTCACATTCGCGCCGGATGACGCTGCCGCGACATTAATGATCCGGGGGTTTTAGCGTCAATTCGATAAACGCAACTCTGTGCGTTTATCGAACAGCTTCATCAGGCAAACAATTGCGCACTGAGGTCGCGACTAGCGCTCAACAGGCCCGGCAGAAAGCGCTGCTCAAGCTCAGTGCGGCTGACGCGACCGGCGTGGGTGCTGACGTTGAGCGCGGCCACCACCTGGCCGGAGGCGTCGTAGACCGGCACGGCAATCGAACGCAGACCTTGTTCCAGTTCCTGATCGACAATGCACCAGCCTTGCTGCCGCACATCCTGCAGACATTCGAGCAAGGCGTCGGGGGTATGAATCGTGCGACTGGTCTTGGCCACCAGTTCCGCATGGTCGAGGTATTCGCGCAGCGAGGTGTCGTCCAGCGCCGCCAGCAGGATCCGCCCCATGGACGTGCAATACGCCGGCAAACGCCCGCCCACCGAGAGGTCCACCGAAATCAGACGCTGAGTGGTGGCCGATCGGGCGATGTAGAGAATGTCGTCGCCTTCCAGCGTGGCCATGTTGCAGGCCTCGTGCAGCTGCTCACTCATGCGGTCGAGGTACGGCTGGGCCGAGACCGCCAGCGGCGTCGAAGAGAGATAGGCGTGACCGAGGGTCAGCACTTTGGGCAGTAACGAATAAGTGCGCCCGTCGGTGGTGGCGTAGCCGAGCTTGATCAGTGTGTGCAGGCAACGGCGCACGGCGGCGCGGGGAATTTCCGTGCGATGGCTGATCTGGGCGATGGTCAGGTGACGCTTGCGCTCCTGAAACGCCTGCACCACCGCCAGGCCACGGGCCAGGGAGGTCATGAAATCCGGATCACCGGTCAGGGCCTGGATACGCTTGGCCGGCGAAGCGACGATCGGCGGCGCTACCGAGGTGAAGGAATTGCGCATTTGATCGTTCATGTCAGGTCCTTTTTTTCTTGTTCGGATCAATGGCTATACAAGCGGCTTGCCGGCGGATAAACAAGCGACAGACCGCCAACACCGGGCGATTATCGAACCGTCGACCGATAATCGCAATTGCCCTCCCCTCCTCGGCCAAGCTGCACACAGCAGATTTGAACTTGGAACGCCGGTGCGGTTTAAGCGCCTTAGTTGTTCGACTAAATGGCGCCAGAAACCAAACACTGCGCAACAACGATGCAACTATTGATAAAAGTTGCACGTCACAAAACAATCACACATCCGGAACCGTTTTTAACTTGGCAAAGATAGTCAATCCCGATTCGGCCGCTATAATGCACCTCAGTGACACCGCGCTTTTATTTGCCGACGGTGCCACCCGCTGGCGCGATGTCCATCGCCGCCGGCCCCGGCCAGCGCCTGATGCGCATTACTCATGCACCGCCAGCGCGCTCGCTGAAACAGGAAACTGATGCTGCGTCAGTTTTAATCTGGTGCCGTAGCCGCCTGCAACATGGAAGTCCTGACCGTCTTCCCGACAACACCGCTGCCTGTCCGGGCGAGCGCTTGTGGGTGAACCGGTTAAATGATTCGTTGCAGTGCGTTCACCAGACATTTATCTCAACTCATACAGGTAGCACTGTGACGAAAGACGAACTGCGCGCGGAACTTGAGCGCCAGGAACAACGTTACAAGGAAGTTTACGGCGGAGAAGTCACCACCTACGCCGCCCAGCCCGAACCAGAACGCAAAGCCTGGCGTAAACGCCCTACCGTTCAGGATCAGGTCTTCCAGCAAGAACTGAAAAAAATGGAAGAGGAACTCAAAGCCGAAGAGCCTTGATGCCTTCCTTTGAGACTTTCGAGGGTAAGCGTACTCACCGGGCTACAAGCACGGTGGACTGACGATGCCTTGCGCGCCCGCTACCCGCGGGCAGCGGCCAACTCCCCTGTATTGCACAGGTCTGGAGCATGTCAGACGCGTTTCTCAGATATTTCATACAAGTTTCAGCCCCCTCCCGACAACCGGCCAATCCGCCGTTGTCTCGCATTTTTCTCAATCGAATCAACACCTTGCAAAACCCTGTAAAAAGCTTGGGTAATGCACCTTGATACAAATTAATTTGGCGAAGACGCTTACCGATGAGCAGGTAGGGGATCGATTTCCAGTCTTTTCTGGCATAATCGCGCCCCCTTATGACCGGGTCAGAAAACCTTCATGATCGATTTATTCAGCGGACTGGATGCCTGGGTGCTTGTGAGCCTCCTGCTCGCCCTGACATTTGTCCTCGCCTTCGAGTTCATCAATGGATTTCATGACACCGCTAACGCGGTAGCCACTGTTATCTACACCAAAGCGATGCCGCCTCACCTGGCGGTGTTCTTCTCGGGCGTGTTCAACTTCCTCGGCGTATTGCTGGGCGGCGTTGGCGTGGCGTATGCCATCGTGCACCTGCTGCCGGTAGAACTGTTGATCAACGTGAACACCGGCCATGGTCTGGCAATGGTGTTCTCGCTGCTCGCCGCCGCGATCGCCTGGAACCTGGGCACCTGGTACTTCGGTATCCCGGCCTCCAGCTCGCACACGCTGATCGGTTCGATCCTCGGTGTCGGCCTGGCCAACGCCCTGATCAACGAAATTCCACTGGCCGACGGCGTCAACTGGCAGAAAGCGATCGATATCGGTGCCTCGCTGGTGTTCTCGCCGATGGCCGGTTTCCTGATCGCCGCGCTGGTGCTGATCGGCCTGAAATGGTGGCGCCCGCTGTCGAAGATGCACAAGACGCCGGAACAGCGCCGCAAGATCGACGACAAGAAGCACCCACCGTTCTGGAACCGTCTGGTCCTGGTGATCTCGGCCATGGCCGTGAGCTTCGTGCACGGCTCCAACGACGGCCAGAAAGGTATCGGCCTGATCATGCTGGTACTGATCGGTATCGTGCCTGCGCAGTTCGTACTCGACCTGAACAGCACCACCTACCAGATCGAACGCACTCGCGACGCGACCCTGCACCTGAGCCAGTTCTACAAGCGCAACGCCGACACCCTGGGCGAATTCCTGGCGCTGGGCAAAAGCGTGGAAGGCGACCTGCCGGAGAAATTCCGTTGCAACCCGCAACAGACCGAACCGACCATCGCCGCCCTGCTCGACACCCTCAAAGGTGTAGCGGACTACCACTCGCTGTCCTCGGAAAGCCGCATCGAAGTGCGTCGCTACCTGCTCTGCCTGGACGACACCGCGAAGAAAGTCAGCAAACTGCCAGGCCTCGCCCCTCGTGAGAAGGCCGACCTGGACAAACTGCGCAAAGACCTGACCACCACCACCGAATACGCCCCGTTCTGGGTAATTCTGGCGGTCGCCCTGGCCCTGGGCCTGGGCACCATGGTTGGCTGGAAACGCGTTGTGCTGACCATCGGCGAGAAGATCGGCAAACAAGGCATGACCTACTCGCAAGGCATGTCGGCCCAGATCACCACCGCCAGCCTGATCGGCATGGCCAACATCTTCAGCCTGCCGGTGTCCACCACCCACGTCCTCTCCTCGGGCGTGGCCGGCACCATGGTCGCCAACAAAAGCGGCCTGCAAGGCGGCACGGTGAAAACCATCCTGCTGGCCTGGGTCCTGACCCTGCCAGCCACCGTGGCCCTGTCGGCCGGCCTGTTCTGGCTGGCGTCGAAGGCGCTGGGTAGCTGATAGATTGATGTAGTGAAGAAGGCGTGATTCGAAAGGATCACGCCTTTTTTGTTGGCTTCAGAAATGGGACGCGGAGCGTCCCGGGCTGCATTCCCACGCAGAGCGTGGGAACGATCAAGCTGTTAGCTTCCGCTTCCCACCAATCACCACGATGAGCGTTAGCTCGAGTACCGCTTTTGACGTGCCGGCCCCATCGGAAGGCTGAGTGGAGGGATTTATCCGGGGGGTGGGAGCGCAGCGACCGTTTGGCGAAGCCAAACACATCGAGAGGAGGTGCAGCGAAGCAAACCGTAGGCGATGCCCCCGGATGAATCCCGGAACGAAGGAACACCGAGCCACAGCGAGGTGCCGAACGCCGGGGCCCAGACCTTTGGTTCCTTTGGGGCGTTTGCCAAAGGGACTCGCCGTAAGGGCGAAACCGCCAGCGGCAGCACCCGAAGAAACGGATATTCACACAAATCGAACCACAACATGGTCGGCCCAGAGGCCGCCAAGTAGACAAAAAAAAGGGCAACCGAAGTTGCCCAAAATGCCTTGCGTGCTCATCAAACCCGGAAGAATCAAGGCTTCTTGCGCTTGTTCGCATCCTTCCAGATAAAAAATCCAAACCCTGCAAAAAACAGAACCATCAGCCCCACAGTCAGGACCCCGGCAAACACCACGTTATCGAAAAACATGACTGGCCTCCTGGCCCCTGCTCTGCTGCGATGGAACTAAGTTAACCAATCAGGCAGGCGCAGGAATTGACCGGGATCAATGCCGGTCACCATGCGGAGGAAAGGAGGAGAAATAAATGACCTGCATCAACGGATGCAGGGGAGATCAACGCTTTTTCGGTTTGTTTTTCGGCTTTTTCTTCGGTTTACCCAAAGGCATGGCCTGCTCGAAAGCCTGGCGTACCTCATTCAGGCGCTTCTCGTTGAGGTCATGAACCCGCTTGGCGCGTTCGGTGTTGAGGTCGATCAGTTTGTCGTCTTGGCTCATGGCGTTCGGTGCATCGCTTGGACTGAATCACAACTGCCGGATCACCGACAGGACTGCGCCAATAATGCGGCCTGACGCGGACGCTGACCAGCCACTCACCTGAACGCTCTACAACAATTCATGTACCGCCCACCGGATTTGCCCGCACAATCGGCGCCTTGCCCTGAACCCGAAGGATCTGCGCCGTGCCCCTGCATCAGGATCTGCCACCGCTGATGGCCTTGCGCGCCTTTGAAGCCGTGGCCCGCCATTTGAGTTTCATCAAGGCTGCCGATGAGCTGTCGGTGACCCAAAGCGCGATCAGCCATCAGGTGCACAAACTCGAAGAATTCCTCGATCAGCGACTGTTCGTGCGCCGCACCCGGGCGATCGATCTGACATCCGCCGGCGAACATTACTACCGGCAAATCCAACCGGCCCTCGCCGCAATTGCCGCCGCCACCCACGACCTGCGCGGCGAGCGCCCCACCACCCTGCGCATCGGCCTGCTCGCCTCTTTCGCCACCTTGTGGCTGGCGCCGCGTCTGGCGGATTTCAACGCGAAAAACCCGAACATCCATGTCGAGCTGCTGCCCGCCGTGCAACTGGCCGATGTCGACGCCGGCGAGGTGGATCTGGCGATCCGCTACGGCAAGGGCGGCTGGCCGAAAGTCCAGGCCCGCCGGTTCATGGGCGAAACCCTGACGCCAGTCTGCAGCCCGGCCTTCAAGGCCAAAAGCGTGAGCAACGGGCCGTTGCTGATGGCCAAGTCGCACCAGCCGTTCGAATGGATCGACTGGCAGCAACACAGCGGCATCGATCTGGCTCATGTGTCCAGCGTCATGCTCCACGACTACAACATCGTCGTCGAAGCGGCCGTCGCCGGTCAGGGCATTGCCATGGGTCGCCAGCGAATGATCGAACGGCGGATCAAGGAAGGCGCGCTGGTGCCGGCCTTCGACACACCGCCGATGCTCGGCGAGATCGGTTATTGGCTGGTCACCCCGCAACGCCCGTCCACGTCGGCGGCGCAGAGTTTCTGCGAGTGGCTGGAGGAAACCGCGAACGCATGAGTTTTTTGGATGCGTCGGATTAAATCTATCCGTTTGTCGCACTTCTCTCTCACCAACATGCTGAAGCCCTCACTCAGGAGGACTTCCCATGACCGATTCCCTCAGCCAACGCGTTCAACAACTCGGCCTGCGCCTGACCGAACCGAGCCAGCCGATCGCCAATTACGTCAACCATGTGGTCAGCCAGAATCAGCTGTTCATCTCCGGGCAGATTCCATTGCTCGACGGCAAACCTGCATTCATCGGGCGATTGGGTGAAGCAATCTCCGACGAAGAAGGGGCCAACGCCGCCGAACTGGCTGCCTTGGGCCTGCTCGCCCAGTTGAGCCATGCACTGGGCGATGACCTGTCGAAACTGGTGCGCATCCTGCGCCTCGGGGTTTTCGTGGCTGCCACACCGGATTTCAAGGCTCAGGGCGTCGTCGCCAACGGCGCCTCGAACCTGCTGGTCAACGCCCTCGGCGACAAGGGCCGGCACGTGCGCACCGCGGTCGGCGTGTCGAGTCTGCCGGCGGGTGTCGCGGTGGAAATCGACGCGATCTTCGAGCTCAAGCCGTGAACATTGACGACATCCTGCGCCTGCGCGCCGCCACACTCGGCTGCGCTCAGGTGATCCACTTCAACCACGCCGGCGCTTCGTTACCGAGCCAGGCGACCCTCGACGCGGTGATCGAACAGCTGCAACGCGAAGCGCTCGGCGGGCCGATGGAGGCGGCGGACAACCGGGTACAGGAACGCGCGCGCAACGCGGCCGCCGCGCTGCTCAACGCCCAGCCCGAGGACATCGCCTTCGCCAGCAGCGGCTCGGCAGCCTGGAGTCAGGCGTTCAACGCGCTGGGGCCGTGGCAGCCCGGCGAGCGGATTCTGGTGGGTCGCCATGAATGGGCCGGCAATCTGGCGTGCATGGCCGAAGCGGTGAAGGCCGGCGCGCGGCTCGAAGTGATTCCTTGTGACGCCCAAGGTGCGGTCGACCCGCAAGCCCTGGCGCAGATGATCGACGGCCAGGTGCGGTTGATTGCCCTGACCTGGCTGCCGGCCAACGGCGGCCTGATCAACCCCGCCGCGCAGATCGGCAGCGTGGCGCGGCGCCACGGCATCCCTTATTTCATCGACGCCGGTCAGGCGCTGGGCCAGTTGCCTTGCGGTGTTCAAGACTTGCAGTGCGATGTGCTCAAGGGTGCGGGTCGCAAGTTCCTGCGCGGACCGCGCGGCACGGCGCTGATGTACATCCGGCCGCAATTTCTGCAACGGTTGCTCCCCGTGCAACGCGATGTATTGTCGGCGCCGTGGGACGGCAAAAGATTCACCCTGCGCGACGACGCGCGCCGCTTTGAAACCAGTGAAGTGTCGCTGGCGCTGCTGGCCGGGCTGGCCAATGCGCTGGAGGAGTACAACCGCCTCGGCGCGATCCCCATCCGCCGGCGCATCGAGCAACTGAGCAGCGGATTGCGCCAACGCCTGAAGGCGATTCCCGGCCTGACGCTGCGGGATCTCGGAGCGGCCAATCAACAATCCGGGCTGATCGCCTTCACGCTGGAAGGCTGGGACAGTGTGGCGCTCAAGCAGACATTGGCCGAACGGCGAATCAACATCGGCGCCAATGGCGTGGCCTACACGCCGCTGGACATGCAGGCGCGCGGACTGGCGAACATTGCGCGGGTATCGGTGAGTTATCTGAATACCGAAGAAGAAATCGAAATATTGCTGACGAATCTGGCCGAACTGGCCGCGCAGCCTCAGATCTCGATATCGACCCAAAGCCCCTGACGCGGCTGATCTTCCATCAGCGGCGCCACCGGCACGGTGTTGTCGGCATTCAGTTCGGTGCCGGGCACGGCGAGGTGCGCTTCGGGGTCGTCGTCGGCTTCGCGGCGACGGCGATCACGTTCCTGCTGGCGGCGCTGCTCTTCGCGCAGCAGATAGCCGTCCTCTTCCGGATCGCGCTTTTGCAGGTCGATGGTGCTTTCGTTGGAGCTTTCCTGCACCGGCACCACAGGGGGAATATCCGGTCGCTGGCGGATCGGATCCTGCTGGGAGGTGATCGGCACGGCGCTCAGGGGGAGCATCGGTGGCAGCATATGAAGGGTCTCCTGTCAGCAGGTTATCGGCGGCGCCAGGGGTGCCTTGAGCCATCGGTCGCAAACTTGTGACCGGTTTGGCACTCAGGGGTGCCGCAACATCCCGTAAAACCGATGCATGACCTAATCTTCCCTGCAATTGGCCGATTGCGGTTAAAAGCCGGGCCGAGGCTCCTTATCCTTTGGCCTCGGGCCCTCATTCCGTTAAGATAGCCCGCTTTTTCAAGGTGGGAGTCAGGCAGCATGGCGCAGCAGTATCAACCGGGGCAACGCTGGATCAGTGACAGCGAAGCAGAGCTTGGTTTAGGCACCGTTCTGGCACAGGACGGCCGCTTGTTGACCGTGCTTTACCCGGCCACTGGCGAGACTCGCCAGTACGCGCTACGGAATGCGCCCCTCACCCGCGTGCGGTTCTCGCCCGGCGATTCGATCACGCACTTCGAAGGCTGGAAGATGACTGTCCAGCAAGTCGACGACGTCGACGGCCTGATGGTCTATCACGGCCTCAACGCGCAGAACGAAGCGGTCACCCTGCCGGAAACCCAGCTGTCGAACTTCATTCAGTTCCGTCTGGCCAGCGACCGTCTGTTCGCCGGCCAGATCGACCCGCTGGCCTGGTTCTCCCTGCGCTATCACACCCTGGAACACACCAGCCGCCAGTTGCAGTCCGCGCTGTGGGGCCTGGGCGGCGTGCGCGCACAACCGATCGCCCACCAGTTGCACATTGCCCGTGAAGTCGCCGACCGCATCGCACCACGCGTATTGCTGGCGGACGAAGTGGGTCTGGGCAAGACCATCGAAGCCGGCCTGGTGATCCATCGCCAGCTGCTGTCGGGCCGCGCCAACCGCGTGCTGATCCTCGTACCGGAAAACCTCCAGCACCAGTGGCTGGTGGAAATGCGCCGCCGTTTCAACCTGCAGGTCGCGCTGTTCGACGAAGAACGCTTCATCGAAAGCGATGCCACCAACCCGTTCGAAGACACTCAGCTGGCCCTGGTGGCGCTGGAGTGGCTGGTCGACGATGAAAAGGCCCAGGACGCACTGTTCGCTGCCGGCTGGGATCTGATGGTGGTCGACGAAGCCCACCACCTGGTGTGGCACGAAGAGAAAGTCAGCCCGGAATACTCGCTGGTTGAACAACTGGCCGAAGTCATTCCCGGCGTGCTGCTGCTCACTGCGACCCCGGAACAACTCGGTCAGGACAGCCACTTCGCCCGTCTGCGCCTGCTCGATCCGAACCGTTTCCATGACCTGGCTGCCTTCCGCGCCGAGAGCGAAAACTATCGCCCGGTGGCCGAAGCCGTTCAGGAACTGCTGGACAAGGGTCGCCTGTCGCCGGCCGCGCACAAGACCATCCACGGTTTCCTCGGCAACGAAGGTGAAGCCCTGCTCACCGCCGTCAACGATGGCGACACCGAAGCCAGCGCCCGCCTCGTGCGTGAACTGCTCGACCGCCACGGCACCGGCCGCGTGCTGTTCCGTAACACCCGCGCCGCCGTGCAGGGTTTCCCGGAACGCAAACTGCACCCGTACCCGCTGCCGTGCCCGGACGAATACCTCGAACTGCCGCTGGGCGAACACGCCGAGCTGTACCCGGAAGTCAGCTTCCAGGCCCAGCCGGACGCCAGCGAAGAAGAACGCTGGTGGAAATTCGACCCGCGCGTCGAGTGGCTGATCGACCAGCTGAAAATGCTCAAGCGCACCAAAGTGCTGGTGATCTGCGCCCACGCCGAAACCGCGATGGACCTTGAAGACGCCCTGCGCGTGCGCTCCGGCATCCCGGCCACGGTGTTCCACGAAGGCATGAACATCCTCGAGCGTGACCGCGCCGCCGCCTACTTCGCCGACGAAGAGTTCGGCGCGCAGGTGCTGATCTGCTCGGAAATCGGCAGTGAAGGTCGCAACTTCCAGTTCGCCCACCACCTGGTGTTGTTCGATCTGCCGTCGCACCCGGACCTGCTGGAACAGCGGATCGGTCGTCTGGACCGGATCGGCCAGAAGCACATCATCGAACTGCACGTGCCGTACCTGGAAACCAGCCCGCAAGAGCGTCTGTTCCAGTGGTATCACGAAGCCCTGAACGCGTTCCTCAACACTTGCCCGACCGGCAACGCCTTGCAGCATCAGTTCGGCCCGCGCCTGCTGCCGCTGCTCGAAGAAGCCGACGACGGCGAGTGGCAAGCGCTGATCGACGAGGCGCGCACCGAGCGCGAGCGTCTGGAAGCCGAGCTGCACACCGGTCGCGACCGTCTGCTGGAACTCAACTCCGGCGGCGCCGGCGAAGGTGAAGCACTGGTCGAGGACATCCTCGAACAGGACGATCAGTTCGCCCTGCCGATCTACATGGAAACCCTGTTCGACGCGTTCGGCATCGACAGCGAAGACCATTCGGAAAACGCCCTGATCCTCAAGCCGAGCGAGAAGATGCTCGACGCCAGCTTCCCGCTGGGCGACGACGAAGGCGTGACTATCACCTACGACCGCAACCAGGCGCTGTCGCGCGAAGACATGCAGTTCATCACCTGGGAACACCCGATGGTGCAGGGCGGCATGGATCTGGTGCTGTCCGGTTCGATGGGCAACACCGCCGTCGCGCTGATCAAGAACAAGGCGCTCAAGCCTGGCACCGTGTTGCTGGAACTGCTCTATGTCAGCGAAGTGGTTGCCCCGCGTTCGCTGCAACTGGGTCGTTACCTGCCACCGGCCGCCCTGCGCTGCCTGCTCGATGCCAACGGCAACGACCTGTCGTCGCGCGTGGCGTTCGAAACCCTCAACGATCAACTGGAAAGCGTGCCGCGCGCCAGTGCCAACAAGTTCATCCAGGCACAGCGCGATCAGCTGACGCCACGGATCAACGCCGGTGAAGACAAGGTCACCCCGCGCCACGCCGAGCGCGTGGCCGAGGCCCGCCGCCGTCTGGCAGCCGACACCGACGAAGAACTGGCACGCCTGACCGCGTTGCAGGCGGTCAACCCGACCGTGCGCGACAGCGAACTGGACGCCCTGCGCAAGCAGCGCGAACAAGGTCTGGCGATGCTCGACAAAGCCGCGCTGCGACTGGAAGCAATCCGGGTGCTGGTGGCGGGCTAAACCGCCCTGCTCCATCGCCCAAAATGAAAAGGCCCGCAGCGATGCGGGCCTTTTTGTTTGCCTCTCCGATCAAGCGGTAACGGCCTGACTCTGCGGCTCAACCACCGCCACCAGCCCTTCCTTCATCCGCTTCGCATCCCGCACAAAACAGCGCGAGGCGAGGAACAGGAACACCATGGTCAAGAATAGCGCCACCGGAATCAGGTACATCGCATCATGCAGGCCGACGGCCTTGAACGCTTCGGTCATCTGCTCGGCACCCGCCGCGACCATCGCCGATTTGGCGAAGTGATCCGACAAACCGCCGACCACCACCGGCCCCAGACCGCCGCCGAGCAAATACAACCCGGCAAAGAACAGCGCCATCGCCGTGGCCCGCAGGCGTGGTTCGACCACGTCCTGAATCGCCGTGTACACGCAGGTGTAGAAGTTGTAGGCGAACAGCCAGCCGACGCTGAACACCGCGACAAACACTCCGATCTCGATACGCCCGGCATGCAGCGCCCACGCCGTGCACAGGGTCGAGATGATCAGACTGAACGCGGCAAACAGCAGTCGCCCGTTGGCCACCCGCTGGTGAATCTTGTCGGCGATCCAGCCGCCGAGGGTCAGGCCGATCAACCCGGTCACACCGACGATCACCCCGGTCGCCACCGCCGCTTCCTGCAACGGCATCAGGAAATAACGCTGGAGCATCGGCACCAGGAACGAGTTGCAGGCGTAGGTCGCAAAGTTGAAACACAGCCCGGCCATCACCAGCCACAGGAAGGTCGGCACGGCGAGGACGCGGCGGATCGGCTTGTCGACCTTTTCCTGGGACACCTGCACGGTTTCCGCCGCGCCACGTTTGGGTTCCTTGATGAAGAACATGAACACCGCCAGCACCAGCCCCGGCACGGCGGCGATGAAGAACGGCGCGCGCCAGCTGTCGAACGCCTTGACCATCCAGCCGATGGTGAAGAAGGCGAGCAACAGCCCCAACGGCAGACCGAGCATGAAAATGCCCATGGCCCGGGCCCGGCGGTGAGCGGGGAACAGGTCGCCAATCAGCGAGTTGGCGGCGGGCGCGTAACTGGCTTCACCGATGCCGATGCCCATGCGCACCAGCAGGAAACTCCAGAAACTGCCGACCAGACCGTTCACGGCAGTGAGCGCGCTCCAGGTCGCCAGGCCCCAACCCATCAGTTTGCTGCGCGAGCCGGTGTCGGCCATACGGCCCAGTGGTAAGCCGGCAATCGCGTAGACCAGGGTGAACGCAGTACCGACGATCCCCAACTGAAAGTCGCTGAGGTGCCATTCCATGCGGATCGGTTCGATGATGATCGCCGGGATGGTGCGGTCGAAGAAGTTGAACAGGTTGGCGAGGAACAGCAGGAACAGAATGCGCCAGGCATTCGCCGCTTGGGTCGAGTTCTGCATGGGTCCGTCTCTTTATTGTTATTGGGGCTTCACTGCCAACGCATCCGAGCCCGGAACCTGCAATCTAGTCACGCTCGTCGGGGCTGTCTGTGATCATTCGTCAGCCTGATGACGGGCCATGGCCGTGTAACGAAACGTAAGCCCTTGAAATGCTTCGAATCCCCCTAAAACCGGGGGTTTTGCGGAAAAATCCGGCAATGAAAAAATACTTTCTCGCCCCCCTTCCCAACGCCGTGGCAAAGCCTAGAATGGCCGCCGGATCCGTCCGGATCCTGCCGATCAATCCCTTTGATACCCCCGCCCATGTCCGAAGTCAGTCCGTGTCTGAATTGCGGTGCCTGCTGTTCCCATTTTCGTGTTTCTTTTTTCTGGGGTGAATGCGCATCCTCCGGCGGGACCGTGCCCGATGAACTGGTCACCCAGATCACGCCCAGCCGGGTCGCGATGATCGGCACCGACCGCAAGGCGCCGCGTTGTACCGCGCTGGAGGGCGAAGTCGGAAAGTCGGTGGCCTGCACGATCTACGACAAGCGTTCCAGCCCATGCCGCGAGTTTGAAGCGTCGTGGGAAAACGGCGAACAGAACACCGACTGCGACAAGGCGCGTGCCCGTTTCGGCCTGCCGCCGCTGCAACCGCACTGGAATGAAGTCGCCTGAGTTCAGGCGTTTCAACGCTTAGCGCCAAACGCTATGACGCTCATGCCAAAATCATTAGCGCCAATGTGCCACTACCGCTTGCACGCCAAAAACCGCCTCTATACTCCAAACATTCGCCTGCGTTGATGACGCAGTAAGGACGTACTCAGAGACGGGGCATGCTATGGAGTGGCTTGGTTTGCAGTTTGTTGCCGAGCAGCCGGAGAGCGGGCAGGTCATCCTCAATTGCACTCACAATCCCCTGCTGGTGCTGGTGGCTTACCTGGTCGCCTGCGCCGCGAGTTTCGCTACCCTCGACATGGCCGAACGGGTCGTCCACGCTGAAGAACCCGGTTCGCAGCGACTGTGGCGCTGGATCGGCGCAACCTGCCTGGCCGGCGGTATCTGGGCCATGCACTTCATCAGCATGCTGGCGTTCCAGGCGCCGATCGACATCCAGTACGACCTGCCCGTGACCCTGTTTTCCCTGGTGATCGCGTTACTGGCGTCCTGGCTGGCCATGCACACCCTCAGCCATCCGCAGCCGAGTCTGCTGCAATACCTCAAGACCGCCATCGTCATCGGCCTGGGCATCGCCAGCATGCACTACGTCGGCATGGCCGCCATCGAATCCGCCGCCACGGCTTATTACGACCCGACACTGTTCGTGTCATCGATCGTGATCGCCATCGGCGCCAGCTTCGCCGCACTGTGGGTCGCCGGTTATCTGCGCGAAGGCAGCGGCCTGCACATCCAGATGCTCAAATACCTGGCCGCGGTGATTCTCGGCGCCGGCATCCTCAGCATGCATTTCACCGGCATGGCGGCGCTGCAACTGGTACTGCCCGAGGGAGATCTACCAACCCTGGCGTCGCAAACCAGTCAATTGCAGTTGGGCCTCACCGTCGCGCTGATCACGCTGCTGATCCTCGGCAGCGCTATCAGCGCCGCATTGGCCGACAAGAAGCTGCAGAACAAGGAGCACGATCTGCGTCGGGTCAACGCCCTGCTCAGCCAGCTCGATCAGGCGCGCATGTCGCTGCAGCACGTGGCCAACTACGACGCCCTGACCAACCTGATCAACCGGCGCGGCTTCAATCAGATCTTCGCCGAGAAACTCAGCCAGAAATCCAGTGAAGGCGGGATGCTGGCGGTGATGTTTCTCGACATCGACCACTTCAAACGCATCAACGACAGCCTCGGCCATGACGCCGGCGACGAACTGCTCAAGGTCATCGCCCAGCACATCAAGGGCTCGGTGCGCAGCCATGAAGATGTGGTGGCGCGGTTCGGCGGCGACGAGTTCTGCATCCTCATCGGCCTGCGCGACCGCGAGGAAGCGCGCAATCTGGCCCAGCGCATCATGGTCAAGATGAAAGAGCCGATCGAACTCGCCGGACGGCGCATGGTGATGACCACCAGCATCGGCATCAGCCTGTTTCCTGAGGACGGCTCCACTTGCGATGAACTGCTCAAGCACGCGGATCTGGCGCTGTACCAATCCAAGGGTGCAGGGCGCAACGGCGTGCACTTCTTCGATTCCAACCTGAAAAATCGCGCCAGCCTCGAACTGCAACTGGAGGAAGAGCTGCGCCACGCCCTGCGTCAGGAGAACGGTCTGCTGCTGTATTACCAGCCGATCTTCGAACTCAAGACCGGCAAGGTCACCAAGCTCGAAGCGCTGATCCGCTGGCAGCACCCGGTGCACGGCCTGCTCACTCCGGATCGATTCATCGCTATCGCTGAAAACAACGGGCTGATTGCCGAGCTCGACAACTGGGTCCTGCGCAAAGCTTGTGAAGACCTCGGCGAGCTGTCGCGCCATGGCTGCGATGATCTGAAGATTGCCTGGAACTGCTCACCACTGAATCTGGCCCGGGAAGAACTGGCCAATGAAATCGAGCATGCCTTGCGCAGCGCCGGGGTCGCCCCGGAACGGCTGGAACTGGAAGTCACCGAAAACGCCTTGATGGGCAACATCGCCAACACCCTGGTGTTGTTGCGACAAATCCGCGCCCTCGGCGTGTCACTGTCGATCGACGACTTCGGCACCGGCTATTCGTCGCTGGCCTACCTCAAACGCCTGCCGCTCAACACACTGAAAGTCGACCGCTCGTTCATCCTCGACATTCCCAAGGCCACCGCCGACATGGAGATTGTCCAGGCGATCATCGTCATGGCGCACACCCTGCACTTGCAGGTGGTCACCGAAGGGGTCGAAAGCCTGGAGCAATACGAGTTTCTTGAGCGCTCGGGCTGCGACTTCATTCAGGGTTACCTGCTCAGCCGCCCGGTGCCACTGGCCGAGTTACGCCCGGTGCTGGAGGAAATCAACCAGCGCAAACACGCGCACACGGTCAATCCGCTGAGTCTGGCGCGCGGTACATTTGCACCAGTGTTGCTGGATCCTTCTGCAAAAAGCCTTGTGCCCCATGCAGGCGCATCAGTTGTGCGGCCAATCCGCTGATCGGCGTGGCCGAGCCGGTTTCCCGGGAAAACTTCACGGCGGTATCCAGATCCTTGAGCAGCGTGCGCACGTGCCACTTCACCGGCTCGAAACGGCTTTCGGCCATTTGCGGAGCGAGGATCTGCAACGGTCTGGAATCGGCAAAACCACCGGCCAGCGCTTCAGCGATCAGGCTGGCATCGACTCCGGCCTGTTCGGCCAACGCCACCACTTCGGCGATCACCAAGGCATTGCAGGCGACGATCATCTGATTGCAGGCCTTGGTGACCTGACCAGCGCCGACGCCGCCCATGTGTGTGACGCGCTGCCCGAGTTCGAGCAATACCGGTCGCACGCGATCAAGATCCGCTGCATCACCGCCGACCATGATCGCCAGACTGCCGGCTTCGGCCCCGACCACCCCGCCGGACACCGGCGAATCGAGCCAGGCCATGCCTGTCTTGCCGGCCAGTTCAGCCGCCATTTCACGGGTCGCCGTCGGTTCGAGGCTGGAAAAATCCACCAGCAACTGCCCGGGTTTCGCCCCTTCGGCCACGCCGACCGGGCCGAACACCACCTCACGCACCACCGCCGTGTCCGCCAGGCACAGCATCACCACATCAGCCTGTCCACAGAGTTCAGCGGGGGTCGCCACCTGCCGGGCGCCGGCCTCGACCAGCGGCGCGCACTTGGCCGGGTTGCGGTTCCACACGGTCAGCGGATAACCGGCGGCCAGCAAGCGGCGGCACATCGGCAGGCCCATCAGGCCGATTCCGGCAAACCCCAACGAAGGTCGCGTTGACATCATTTAGCCTCCTTTTGATTAAAGATCGCCGAATAATGGCCGATTCATCATCGATCAGGAAAGGATTCCCCCGCGCGGCACTCAGGCAAAGTCCCTGACGCACGGGCAAAACACGCGCAGAAAAAAGACGCGAGATTCCCATTCCGTGAGGCTCGACGACAGCGGTCGTTGATCCAACCAGTCCAGGTATATGGCGCACAATGACTTCTAAAAACAATCCGGCCACTGCGGTATCCGATCTGACTCTGAGCCCTGCGGCGAACAGCCCTGCCCCGATGAAGCCATTGCCACCCTCGCGTCCGCTGGGCACCCAGCAATACCTGTACTTCACCGAAACCAACACCGACCGTATCCTCGACAACCTCGATGGCCTGCGTGACCTGGTGTTCCCGCGCCCGCCGCACCTGGAAGGCGACAACGAACAGCACAACGACCAGGAATTCCCGTCGGTGTGCCTGATCGGCCTCGGTCGCTGCGGCTCCAACATCGCCCTCGACGTGGCGGAGCTGGTGTACAACGCGCGCAAGTTCTACCTCAACGAATTCAACAACGAGGATCGCCCTTCGAGCGATCGCCGCTTGGCCGACAAGGGCTACAGCCCGGCCCAGTGGATCAAGACCAACCTGCGGATCGGCCCGAACAAGGGCAGCAAACCGGTGTTCCTGGTGGAACCGCTGGTGATGCTCGGCGACCTCGACAAGGACATCGCCGGCCGTATCCGTTTCTCGCGCAAAGGCGAAAAAAGCGGCTTCCTGCGCGACTACAGCAAGATGAAGATCATGGACTTGTCCGAAGTCCACGCCGGTGGCGCCGGTAACGCGCCGATCCTCGGCCAGTACCTGGCGAAGATCATCCTGAACAAGGACACCCAGCGTTTCTCCAGCCCTGACTGGAAAATGATCCACTCGTACCTGATCGACAGCTGCGGCATCAAGGCCAACCAGTCGCGCCTGTATTTCTCGATCTTCAGTGCCGGCGGCGGTACTGGTTCGGGCATGGCTTCGGAATTCGGCCTGGCCCAGCAGCACTCGTACATGAACAAGACGTTCGACACCAAGCCGATGGACGAGCATGACGGCAAGAGCGGTCATTCGTTCGTGTTCGAACCGATCTTCACCAGCGGCATCTGCGTGCTGCCGAACATTTCCGACCACCGCAGCGAAATGTCCGAGGCGCTGCACATCAACGCCGGTCGCCTGCTGTGCAAATACCTCTCGGAAGAATGGGATTTCTCGTACAACTTCGCCAATGAAGACAGCAGCGAAGCCAGCGTCATGGGCCGTATCCGCCCGTGGAACGCGATGATGCTGATCTCCAACGACATCATGCGTTACGCCGAAGAAAGCGATGACGGCAACATCCAGAACATTGATGTCAATGCGATGGAGAAGCACGCCAACCAGTACATCTCGCAGCAGATCTTCAACATTCTGACGGCCCAGGCGGTCACGACCGACTACGACCAGAACTATTTCCGTCGCGCCGGCATCGACATCGGCGAGACCATTCGCCTGGACGCCAACGACCTGTTCATGAGTCTGGCCGGCCCGGTGGCGATTGCCTACGCCGAGTCCGTGGTGCCGGAAACCCCGCCGCCGAGCAGCGACAAGTTCAAGGTGTTCGACAAAGAGCCGCAGCGCCTGAACATCGACGACCTGTTCTTCCGCTCGATCGACCTGCCGCACTTCAACAAGGTGACCCAGGCCATCGAAGGCATCAGCCTGCTGCCGATCGAATCCAAGCGCTATCGCGCGTCGCTCGAGCAGTACAAGAACTCCGGTTACGACGCGGCCGCGCTGCATGACCTGCACTTCTTCAAGAACTGCTCGTCGGTGGTCTCGATCGTTTCGCTGCCAAAAGACTACAAGCTGTCGTACATGGACCTGAACCGGTTGAAGACTCATCTCAACAGCCTGTTCCCCAACACCACGCTCAAGCGCTACGCCCTGGTGATCGGCGCCTCGGCCAACCTGTCGCTGACCACCCTGATCGCCAAGAGCCCGTGCCTGTCGGACGACTTCCTGACGCTGATCGTGGCGTTCATCAAGCGTTGCTTCGCCAAGACCCCGTACCGCTTCGACGAGACCCTGGACAACTCGATCCTCGATTTCATCATCAACGAAGAATTCGACGAAGACCGCATCGACGACCTGCTCAACGAATTCGAGAACCCGGCGAAGATCCTCGATACCAACTGGTACGCGATCAAGCCGATGTACGAGAAGAAGTACCGCGAGCTGATCAACGACAAAGAGAAGTTTGTCTCGATCAACGACATTCGCCTGTCGCGCGATTGCGTGAAGAAGTCGATCAAGTACCTGCGCGAGATCTACCGTCACCGGATCGGCAAGACCAAGGTTATTTCCCTCAATAACCATACTGGCAAGTCTTACTCGGTCTGACATCGGACCGAGGCGCCCCCATCGCGAGCAGGCTCGCTCCCACATTGGAATGCATTTCCTGTGGGAGCGAGCCTGCTCGCGATAAGGCGCTCAAATTCCCGGCTTATTCAGCCTTTCCAACATCCCGAAACAATTAAGCAGCCGTTAGGCTGCTTACTAAACTGTGCCCGTTACGTTTACGTCACCGTTATGCCACCCACGCTTGTGGCATTTCTCTACGGCAATCGGCCATCACGCTACTCCGCTACACACTTTTTGCCGGCCGACACTCGCACCAACAAGGTGCAACCCGTCAGGCCGCTGCCCTTTCCTGGACCAGGATCCACGGTCGGACCACCACCGCCCACATCTCGGGATCACGCTCGAAAATATCCAGCGCCCGCGTTTCAGACAGCTTGGCGACCTTCTCTTCGGCCAGCCAGGCAGCGACTTTCTCGCCCTGATCCGACGCCACGGCCTCGGCGACCGCGATCAAATCCAGGCTGGCGTCGACCCACAATAGGGCACCCTGGGCGTAGAAGCGCTCCAGCTCTTTCCAGGTAATAGATGCGGTTTCACCAAGCAGCTTGGCATAGAGGGTGCTAGGTTCTTGATTCATGGGACTGTCCGGAAAAGAAATCGGCGCGAATGATAACGTCGGTGGTCCGGCAGAAAAACCCGGTTGCAAAAGGCCGTACCGAACGAAAAGAGCAGGAACGCCAAGGAATGCTGATGATTGGGGTATAAGCCCTCTGAACGTCCCGCCGCAATTCTGTCTTTTTCTTTCATTTAAGCGACACCCTCAGGTTTTGCCCCCTGGCGCCAGCTTCCCAGGCCAACAACCGGCGCTCTACACTGTACCGGTACAGTTGCCGGGGGCTTTTCCGGAGGGTATCGCCTAGATATCTGTCCCGGTTCTGCTGCTACGGCGTCAGGACTCTAAAAAAATACAACAGTAAGAGTGGAGCACTATGACTAAGGCTACTAAGCAGATTTCCAAACTGTTTGCCGCTATGGTTCTGGCCGGGGTTGCCAGCCATTCGTTCGCAGCTGACACCATCAAGATCGGTATCGCCGGCCCTAAAACCGGTCCAGTAGCCCAGTACGGCGACATGCAGTTCAGTGGCGCGAAAATGGCCATCGAACAGATCAACGCCAAAGGCGGCGTCGACGGCAAGAAGCTCGAAGCCGTTGAATACGATGACGCTTGCGATCCCAAACAAGCGGTAGCGGTTGCGAACAAGGTCGTCAACGACGGCGTCAAGTTCGTGGTCGGTCACCTGTGCTCCAGCTCCACCCAGCCTGCTTCGGACATCTACGAAGACGAAGGCGTGATCATGATCACCCCGGCTGCCACCAGCCCGGACATCACCAACCGTGGTTACAAGATGGTCTTCCGCACCATCGGTCTGGACAGCGCCCAGGGCCCTGCCGCCGGTAACTACATCGCCGATCACGTGAAGCCGAAAATCGTCGGCGTGCTGCACGACAAGCAGCAGTACGGTGAAGGCATCGCCACCGCCGTCAAATCCACCCTCGAGAAGAAAGGCACCAAGGTTGCCGTGTTCGAAGGCGTCAACGCCGGCGACAAGGACTTCTCCGCAATGATTTCCAAGCTGAAGCAAGCCAACGTCGACTTCGTCTACTACGGCGGCTACCACCCGGAGCTGGGTCTGATCCTGCGTCAAGCCCAGGAAAAAGGCCTGAAAGCCAAGTTCATGGGTCCGGAAGGCGTGGGTAACGACTCGATCACCCAGATCGCCAAGGACGCGTCCGAAGGCCTGCTGGTGACCCTGCCGAAATCCTTCGACCAGGATCCGGCCAACGTGGCCCTGGCCGATGCATTCAAGGCCAAGAAAGAAGACCCGAGCGGTCCGTTCGTGTTCCCGGCCTACTCGGCGGTTGAACTGATTGCCCAAGGTATCACCGCAGCCAAGTCCGAAGACCCTGCCAAGGTGGCTGAAGCCATCCACGCCGGCACCTTCAAGACCCCGACCGGCGACCTGAGCTACGACGCCAAGGGCGACCTGAAGGACTTCAAATTCGTGGTCTACGAGTGGCACAACGGCAAACCTAAAACCGAAGTGTCGCCTCAGTAAGGCGCTGCCTGACTGACTGCCAATAAAGCCCACGGCGTGCCGTGGGCTTTGTTTTACGAATGTATTGGGCCGCGCTGGCGTGATCCGCCAGTCTCCCCACCTGAAAATCTCAAAACCGTCATCAGCGGTTCGCTGGCAAAACCCGGATTCGAAGTGGATAAAGATCCACGGGACCGGGCGGGAAAATGACTCCACCAGTGAAATGCGTATCAGGTTTTTAGGAGCGCTGTAATGCCTGACATCTATCACTTCTTCCAACAGCTGGTTAACGGCTTGAACGTTGGCAGCATGTATGCCCTGATCGCCATCGGCTACACGATGGTCTACGGCATCATTGGAATGATCAACTTCGCCCACGGCGAGGTGTACATGATCGGTTCCTACGTGGCGTTCATCGCCATCGCCGGGCTGACCATGATGGGACTCGAAAGCGTCCCGCTGTTGATGACCGTGGCGTTCATCGCCAGCATCGTCGTCACCAGTTCCTACGGATACAGCATCGAACGCATTGCCTACCGCCCGTTGCGCGGCAGCAACCGTCTGATCCCGCTGATTTCCGCGATCGGTATGTCGATCTTCCTGCAGAACACGGTTCTGCTGGCGCAAGACTCCAAGGACAAAGCAATCCCCAACCTGATTCCGGGCAACTTCGCCTTCGGCCCAGGTGGCGCACATGAAGTGCTGATTTCCTACATGCAAATCGTGGTGTTCGCGGTGACCCTGATCGCCATGCTCGGCCTCACGCTGTTCATCTCCCGCTCTCGCCTGGGCCGCGCCTGCCGCGCCTGCGCCGAAGACATCAAGATGGCCAACCTGCTGGGCATCAACACCAACAACATCATCGCCCTGACCTTCGTCATCGGTGCTGCGCTGGCGGCCGTCGCGGCCGTGCTGCTGAGCATGCAATACGGCGTGATCAACCCGAACGCCGGTTTCCTCGTCGGCCTCAAGGCCTTCACCGCTGCGGTACTGGGCGGGATCGGCAGCATCCCCGGCGCCATGCTCGGCGGGCTGGTGCTCGGGGTGGCGGAAGCCTTTGGCGCCGATATCTTCGGCGACCAGTACAAGGACGTCGTGGCTTTCGGCTTGTTGGTTCTGGTGCTGTTGTTCCGTCCGACCGGCATTCTGGGCCGTCCGGAGGTTGAGAAAGTATGACTAGGAATCTTAAACAGGCGCTGTTCAGCGCCTTGCTGGTCTGGGCCGTGGCCTATCCGGTACTGGGTCTGAAACTGACCATCGTCGGCATCAACCTGGAAGTGCACAACACCAGCCCGGCCATTCTGGCGACCATCGCCATCTGCTCGGTGCTGATGTTCCTGCGGGTGCTGTTCAACCAGCAGATCAGCAAGGCGTGGCGTTCGTCGCCGGGCATGCCGTTGATCCCGGCCAAGGCCAGCAACTTCCTGACCCTGCCGACCACCCAACGCTACTTCATCATCGCGCTGATCATCGGTGCGCTGGTGTGGCCGTTCTTCGGCTCCCGTGGCGCGGTGGACATCGCGACGCTGATTCTGATCTACGTGATGCTCGGCCTGGGCCTGAACATCGTGGTCGGTCTGGCCGGTCTGCTCGACCTGGGTTACGTCGGGTTCTACGCCGTCGGCGCCTACAGCTACGCGCTGCTGTCGCACTACTACGGCCTGAGCTTCTGGATCTGCCTGCCGATTGCCGGCCTGATGGCGGCGACGTTCGGCTTCCTGCTCGGCTTCCCGGTGTTGCGTCTGCGCGGCGACTACCTGGCGATCGTGACCCTCGGTTTCGGGGAAATCATCCGCCTGTTCCTGCGTAACCTGACCGACATCACCGGCGGCCCGAACGGCATCAGCAACATCGAGAAACCGACGTTCTTCGGCCTGACCTTCGAACGCAAGGCTGCGGAAGGCCTGCAAACCTTCCACGAGTATTTCGGCCTGCAGTACAACTCGATCAACAAGGTGATTTTCCTCTACCTGGTTGCTCTGTTGCTGGCGCTGGCGGCGCTGTTCGTGATCAACCGCTTGCTGCGCATGCCGATCGGCCGTGCGTGGGAAGCGCTGCGTGAAGACGAAATCGCCTGCCGTGCGCTGGGCCTCAACCCGACCGTGATCAAGCTGTCTGCATTCACACTCGGCGCGGCATTTGCCGGTTTCGCCGGCAGCTTCTTCGCCGCCCGTCAGGGTCTGGTGACGCCGGAATCGTTCACCTTCATCGAGTCCGCCATCATCCTCGCCATCGTGGTGCTGGGTGGCATGGGCTCGCAGCTGGGCGTGATTCTCGCGGCCGTGGTGATGATCCTGCTGCCGGAAATGATGCGCGAGTTCAGTGAGTACCGCATGCTGATGTTCGGCGCCCTGATGGTGCTGATGATGATCTGGCGACCTCAAGGTCTGCTGCCCATGCAACGTCCTCACATGGAGCTGCGCAAATGAGCCGCGAGATCCTGAAAGTCGAAAATCTGAGCATGCGCTTCGGCGGCCTGCTGGCGGTCAACGGCGTGGCCCTGACCGTGAAGGAAAAACAGGTGGTGGCACTGATCGGGCCGAACGGCGCGGGCAAGACCACCGTGTTCAACTGCCTGACCGGTTTCTACCAGCCATCGGGCGGCAGCATCCTGCTGGACGGCGAGCCGATCCACGGCCTGCCGGGCCACAAGATCGCCCTCAAAGGCGTGGTGCGCACCTTCCAGAACGTGCGGTTGTTCAAGGACATGACGGCGGTCGAGAACCTGTTGATCGCCCAGCACCGTCACCTGAACACCAACTTCCTGTCCGGCCTGTTCAAGACCCCGGCGTTTCGCAAGAGCGAGCGCGAGGCCATGGAGTTCGCCGAGTACTGGCTGGAAAAGGTCAACCTGAAAGAGTTCGCCAACCGCCCCGCCGGCACCCTGGCTTACGGTCAGCAACGTCGTCTGGAAATCGCCCGCTGCATGATGACCCGTCCGCGGATCCTCATGCTCGACGAACCGGCCGCCGGCCTGAACCCGAAGGAAACCGAAGACCTCAAGGCGCTGATCAGCGTGCTGCGTGAAGAGCACAACGTGACCGTGCTGCTGATCGAACACGACATGAAACTGGTCATGAGCATTTCCGACCACATCGTCGTGATCAACCAGGGCACGCCTCTGGCCGACGGCACACCGGACCAGATCCGCGACAATCCTGAAGTGATCAAAGCCTACCTGGGGGAAGCGTAAATGCTGCAGTTCGAAAACGTTTCCACCTTCTACGGCAAGATCCAGGCCCTGCACAGCGTCAACGTCGAAGTCCGCCAGGGCGAGATCGTGACCCTGATCGGCGCCAACGGTGCCGGCAAGTCCACGCTGCTGATGACGCTCTGCGGTTCGCCGCAGGCCCACAGCGGCAGCATCCGCTACATGGGTGAGGAACTGGTCGGCCAGGACTCGTCGCAGATCATGCGCAAGAGCATCGCCGTAGTACCGGAAGGTCGTCGGGTGTTTGCCCGTCTGACCGTCGAAGAAAACCTGTCCATGGGCGGATTCTTCACCGACAAGGGCGACTATCAGGAACAGATGGACAAGGTTCTCGGACTTTTCCCACGCCTGAAAGAACGCTTCAACCAGCGCGGCGGCACCATGTCCGGCGGCGAACAGCAAATGCTCGCCATCGGCCGTGCGCTGATGAGCAAGCCGAAATTGCTGCTGCTCGACGAGCCGTCGCTGGGCCTGGCACCGATCATCATCCAGCAGATCTTCGACATCATCGAACAGCTGCGCAAGGACGGTGTGACGGTGTTCCTGGTCGAGCAGAACGCCAACCAGGCGCTGAAAATCGCCGACCGTGCGTACGTTCTGGAGAACGGCCGGGTGGTGATGCAAGGCACCGGCGAAGCGCTGCTGACCGACCCGAAAGTGCGCGAGGCGTACCTCGGCGGTTGATCGATCGCTTCAAACAAAAAACGGCCTTCGGGCCGTTTTTTTGTGCCCGGCAAAAAACTTTTATCGATCGCTGTAACGCATCGCCGAGTCGTTTCTCTAGTGGGGCAAGCAAGCGCAATCGCTTGTTCAAACCCAAGTTCAAACCGGAGAAACATCATGACTGCTACCACCCGCACCCTGTCCGCCACCGCCCTGGTTCTGGCCCTCGGTTCTGCTCTGAGCATCGCTGCCGTCTCCACCGCCCACGCCGCTGACGACAACATGGAAAAATGCTTCGGCGTGGCCATGAAAGGCAAGAACGATTGCGCCGCAGGTGCGGGCACCACCTGTGCCGGCACCGCGAAAATGGATCATCAGGCCAACGCCTGGAAACTGGTTCCGAAAGGCACCTGCGCCACCACCGAAAGCAAAACCTCGCCGACCGGTTTCGGTCAGCTCGAAGCGTTCAAAGCCAAGTCCTGATCCGGGAGCCGCCCGAGTGTCGATCATGATCACATCCTGCGACCATGCCTTGCGCCGCACTCGGGCAGCCCTCACCGGGCTCCCGTCCCGTGCCGGGCTGGGGCTCAAGAGCGAGCACTTCAGCGAAGTGCTCGATTCACGTCCGGACATCGGTTTCTTCGAAGTCCACGCCGAAAACTACATGGTGGCCGGCGGCCCGTTTCATCACTTTCTGGGTTTGATTCGCGAGGCGTATCCGCTGTCGCTGCATGGTGTCGGGCTGTCCATCGGGGCCGAAGGCGCGCTGGATGCTCAACACCTCAAACGCCTGAGCGCGCTGATCGAGCGCTATCAACCCCACTCCTTTTCCGAACACCTGGCCTGGTCGAGCCATGGCCCGGTGTTTCTTAATGACCTGCTGCCCCTGGCTTACGACACGCCGACGCTGAACCGCGTCTGCGACCACATCGACCAGGTGCAGAACACCCTCAAGCGCCCGATGCTGCTGGAAAACCCGGCGACTTATCTGGCGTTCCAGCGCTCGACCATCGACGAAGCCGATTTCATCCGCGAAGTCATCCGGCGCACTGGCTGCGGTCTGTTGCTGGACGTGAACAATGTCTACGTTTCGTGCATCAATCATCAACGCGATCCCCTGACTTATCTCGACGCATTGCCGCTGCACGCGGTGGGCGAGATTCATCTGGCCGGGTTTGCCGAAGATGCCGACAGCCTCGGTGATCGCTTGCTGATCGACGATCACGGCGCGCCAATCGATCAAGCGGTCTGGTCGTTGTACCGGCAAGCGCTGGAACGCGTCGGCCCGGTGGCAACGTTGATCGAACGGGACAATCAGGTGCCGGCCTTCAACGTGCTGTTGGCGGAAGCGCAGCAGGCCGATGAGCTGTTGCTGTGCGCGGGAGGTCGGCCGTGAGCACTCAAGCTGCGTTCAGCGCAGCGTTGCTTGATATCGACCTGCCCTGCCCCGACGGTTTGTGCAGTGCCAACGGCGCCGATCCGGCCAGCCGTTTCGCGGTGTACCGCAACAACGTGCAGGGTTCGCTGATCAACGCATTGGCCGAGAGTTATCCCGTGGTCATGCAGTTGGTGGGGGACGAATTCTTCCGGGCCATGGCCGGAGTTTTCGTGCAAAGCCATCCGCCACACAGTCCGTTGATGAGTGACTACGGCAGTGAGCTGGCGGACTTCATCAGTGAGTTCGAACCAGCCGCGAGCGTTCCCTATCTGGCCGATGTCGCGCTGCTGGAACGCTTGCGCACGCAGGCCTATCACGCTGCCGATGCGTTGCCCCTGAGTCAGGAGCGGATCGCTGCTGTGTTTGCAGATGCCGATGCGCTGAATGAACTGCACATCGGTCTGCACCCTTCGCTGCATCTGCTCGATTCAAGCTTCGCCGTGGTGGACATCTGGGCCGCGCATCAGCACGACGCGACGCTGGCCGGGATCGATCTGCATCACGCCCAACACGCGTTGATCCTGCGCAATGGACTGGAAGTCGAGGTGTTCTCCGTGGATCGCGGCGCCAGCCAGTTCATTCGCCAGCTCAAAGCTGGTCTGTCACTCACGCAGGCGCTGGAATCCGCCGAGGCCTTCGACCTCAGCCAGACCCTCGCCCTGCTCATCAGCCGCCACGTCATCACTCATTTCCACCCAAAGGTGTCGTCATGAACAGTCTGATTGCGCGCGCCATCGCGCTGCTGAAAAAAATCCCTCACAGCCTGATCGCCTTCATCGCGCGTTTTTCCATCGCAGCCGTGTTCTGGAAATCCGGGCAGACCAAAGTCGAAGGGCTGGCCGTCGACCTGATCGATGGCACCTTCGAGTTCGGCTGGCCGCGCCTGGCCGACTCGACGATTCCGTTGTTCAAGAGCGAGTACCACGTGCCGCTGCTGTCGCCGGAAATCGCCGCGCATCTGGCGGCGTTTGCCGAGCACTTCTTCCCGATCCTGATCCTGATTGGCTTCGCCACACGCTTTTCGGCGCTGGCCTTGCTGGGCATGACCCTGACCATTCAGCTGTTCGTGTATCCGGATGCCTACCCGACCCACGGCACCTGGATGGCGGTGCTGCTGTACCTGATGGCGACCGGGCCGGGCAAACTGTCGATCGATCACCTGATCGCCAGGCACTACAACCGGTCAAGCGCCTCGCCGCTGAGCTTGAACCAGCCGATCAGGTAATCCGCCAGCACCTGGGTGCGTTTCGGTAGCCCGCCCTGATACGGGTGCACCAGGTACATCGGCATGCGCCGGGTCTGAAAATCCCGAAGGAGCCAGCGCAATCGGCCGTCAGCCAATTCCGTCTGCAGCAGATAGGACGGCAGGCGAGCGATCCCGGCGCCGGCCAATGCGGCTTTCTTCAACAGGTTGTAGTGATTGCTGGCGAACGGCCCCGACACCCGCACCCGCAGCAGTTCGTGTTGCTGGTGATAGAGCCATTCTTCGCGACCGCTGTAATGACTGTTGAGCAGGCAACGGTGTTCGGTCAGCGCCTGCGGCGTCAGCGGTTCGCCAAAGCGCTCCAGATATTCAGGGCTGGCGCAGGTCATTTCCTGCCAGGCCAGCAGCGGCTTGGCCACCAGTCGCTCGTCATTGGCCACTTCGGTGCGGATCGCCAGATCGAAGCCGTCGCGGGACAGGTCGCGGTAGCTGTTATTCAGCTCCAGTTCGATCTGCACTTCGGGGTATTTCTGCGAGAAGTCCAGCAGCAGGCCATCGAAGAAAGTTTCCCCCAGCGAAACCGGAACCGTCATACGCACCGGGCCGGCCATGTCGTCCTTCAATCGCGCCAATGCCTGACGCGCTCTTTCGACCTGGACTACAAGCGCCTGAGCCTGCGGCAACAACGCCGCACCGGGCGCCGTCAGGCTCAGCCGACGCGTGGTGCGTTGCAGCAACACCACGGAAAACCGCGCCTCCAATTGACTGATGCGCTTGGACAACTGCCCCTTGCTGCACCCCAATTGCTGCGCCGCCAAGGTAAAACTACCGGCCTCGATCAACACCGCGAACGCCGCCAGATCATCCATCTCGCTCATGGATTGTTTCCATTTGAAAACCAAAGGTTGCCCATTAGTGCGCTTATCCGCAGAAAAAACCACTCTAGACTGAAACCTCGTTCAATCACTTGAGGCAAGCACGATGAAAATTCTGTTGATCGGCGCGGGCGGCACCATCGGTTCGGCGGTGGATAAAGAGCTGTCGCAGCGTCATGAAGTCATTCGTATCGGCCGCAGCAGCGGCGATTTCCAGGTGGATATCAGCGACAGCGCATCGATCCGCAAGCTGTTCGAACAGACCGGCAAGTTCGACGCACTGGTCTGCGCCGCCGGCAACGTAACCTTCGCCCCGCTGGGTGAAATGACCGAAGACAGCTTCGCCCTCGGCCTGAAAGACAAGTTGATGGGTCAGGTCAATCTGCTGCTGATCGGCCGCGAATTCGCCAACGACGGCGCATCGTTCACCTTCACCACCGGCGTGCTCAGCCACGATCCGATTCGCAGCGGCGCCTCGGCTGCACTGGTCAACGGCGCGCTGGACAGCTTCGTCCGCGCAGCGGCCATCGAGCTGCCACGCGGTCTGCGCGTGAACTCGATCAGCCCGACCGTGCTGGTCGAAGCCATGGGCAGCTACGCCCCGTACTTCCGTGGCTACAAGCCGGTTCCTGCGGCGGATGTGGCATTGGCCTACGCCAAAAGTGTCGAAGGCTTGCAGACAGGTCAGACATTTCACGTGGGCTAAACCCTTGTGATGAACGGTCAGCCTGCGTAACGTGGCGGCACTTGTCTGGAGAGCCGAAGATGCGTGTTGCCCGTTCCCTGATCGTTGTTGCCCTGCTCCCGTTGTTTGCTGCGTGCCAGTTGTTCGATGGTGCGCGGGAAAGCGCCTCCCACGTCGGCCAGACGCGGATGCAGGGGCAACTGACCGCTGCCGACGGCAAACTGGTGTTCCAGGCCTGCGGCGAGCAGCGCCAGTACGTGGTCAATGACATCGGCGGCACCAGCGTCCTGCAAGAGGCCGCCACCCTGGCCGATCAACAGGGCAAGCTGTTCGCCGACGTGCGCGGGAAGATCGCCGGCGACCGCCTCGACCTGACCCAGCTCTATCGCGTCGAACGCTCCGGCCCCGCCTGCGATGATCCCAACTTCAAACAGCTGATCCTGCGCGCCGCCGGCCATGGCCCGGAGTGGAACGTAAAAGTCAGCGGCAAAGGCCTGGTCATCGACCGCGAAGGCCAGCCACCGCTCGCCGTGCCCTACGTCGAAGAGCAACTGGGCGACGGCCGTTTCAACCTCAGCAGCGAAGCCAACAACCAGCGCATCGAGTTGTGGGTGGCGCCGCAGCGCTGTGTCGACAGCAGCACCGGCAGCGTGCAGCACATGAGCGCCGAGCTGCGTATCGACGGCAAGGTGCAGCGTGGTTGCGGGTATTTCGGCGGTTCGCGTAACGACTGATCGTTTTACCCTCACGGGATCCGGCCGTTGCGGCTTATAATCGCCGCCTTCAAACGCCCTGGCGCAGTTGTGCGCCCCGCGAACCGGATCCTGTCATGTTACGAATCACTGAACTCAAGCTGCCGATCGACCATCCCGACGAAGACCTGCGCGCTGCCATCGTGCAACGCCTGGGCATTGCCAGCGATGACCTGCTCGATTTCACCTTGTTCAAGCGCAGCTACGATGCGCGCAAAAAGTCCTCCGAACTGTGCTTTATCTACACCATCGACCTCGAAGTGCGCGACGAGGCCAAGGTGCTGGGCAAGTTCGCCGACGACCGTAACGTCAACGTGGCGCCGGATGTCAGCTACAAATTCGTCGGCCAGGCGCCGAGCGACCTGAGCCAGCGCCCGATCGTGGTCGGTTTCGGCCCGTGCGGGATCTTTGCCGGCCTGTTGTTGGCGCAAATGGGCTTCAAGCCGATCATCCTCGAACGCGGCACCGAAGTACGCCAGCGCACCAAGGACACCTGGGGCCTGTGGCGCAAAAGCGTGCTCAACCCCGAGTCCAACGTGCAGTTCGGCGAAGGCGGCGCGGGCACGTTCTCCGACGGCAAGCTGTACAGCCAGATCAAGGACCCGAAATTCCTCGGCCGCAAGGTGCTGCACGAATTCGTGAAGGCCGGTGCGCCGGAAGAAATCCTCTACGTCAGCAAGCCACACATCGGTACGTTCCGTCTGACCGGCATGGTCGAAACCATGCGCGAAGAGATCCGCGCGCTGGGCGGTGAAGTACGCTTCCAGGAGCGCGTCACCGACGTGCTGATCGAAGACGGCCAACTGGTCGGCGTCGAGCTGGCCAGCGGCGAAACCCTGCATTCGAAACACGTGGTTCTGGCCCTCGGCCACAGTGCCCGCGACACCTTCCGCATGCTCCACAGCCGTGGCGTGTTCATGGAAGCCAAGCCGTTCTCGGTGGGTTTCCGCATCGAGCACCCGCAATCGCTGATTGACCGTGCGCGTCTGGGCAAGTACGCCGGCCACCCCAAGTTGGGAGCCGCCGACTACAAACTGGTACACCACGCCAAGAACGGCCGTTCGGTCTACAGCTTCTGCATGTGCCCGGGCGGCACCGTGGTGGCGGCGACTTCCGAGCCGAACCGCGTGGTCACCAACGGCATGAGCCAGTACTCGCGTAACGAGCGCAACGCCAACTCCGGCATCGTCGTCGGCATTACCCCGGAAGTCGACTATCCGGGCGGCCCGCTGGCCGGGATCGAGTTGCAGGAACGTCTGGAGTCCCACGCTTTCATCCTCGGCGGCAGCGACTACAAGGCGCCGGCGCAACTGGTTGGCGACTTCATCAACGACATTCCTTCGACCGAACTGGGCGAAGTCGAGCCTTCGTACAAACCGGGCGTGTCACTGGGCGATCTTGCCCTGGCCCTGCCGGACTTCGCCATCGAAGCGATCCGCGAAGCACTGCCGGCGTTCGAGAAGCAGATTCGCGGTTATTCGCTGCACGATGCGGTGCTGACCGGGATCGAGACCCGCACCTCGTCGCCGCTGCGCATTACGCGTAACGAGGCGCTGCAGAGCATGAACGTCAAAGGCCTGTTTCCGGCCGGTGAAGGCGCGGGTTATGCGGGCGGGATTCTGTCGGCGGGTGTTGACGGGATTCGGATTGCTGAAGCGGTGGCGCGTGACATTCTCGGTCTGAAAGACTGATCCGCACGACCTGAAACACTGCAAAAAACTGTGGGAGCGAATTCGCTCCCACAGTCGTTTTCGGCGTCAGATATTGGCGCGCAGAACCGAGGCCGGCAGCGCCTCACCCCGTTCGGCACTCGCTGCCACAGCCGCCATCAATCCATCCAGTTCATAGCCCTGCGCCTTGAGCCACGCCTGATCGTAATAGGTGTCCGCGTAGCGCTCGCCGCCATCGCACAGGATCGCCACGATCGAGCCCGACTCTCCCGCCGCTTTCATCTGCTGCGCCGCCATCAGCGCGCCGATCAGGTTGGTGCCGCTCGACCCGCCCACATGCCGGCCCAGACGCTGCGCCAGGTAATGCATGGCCGCCAGCGACAAAGCATCCGGCACCTTGACCATCGCATCGATCACCTTCGGCAGGAACGACGCTTCTACCCGTGGCCGGCCGATGCCTTCAATCCGCGAACCGTGGTCCAGACGCAAGCTCGCGTCGCCGGTCTGGTAAAAGTCGAAGAACACCGAACGCTCGGCATCGGCGCACAGCACGCGGGTGCAGTGCTGGCGATAGCGCACGTAACGGCCAAGGGTCGCGGTGGTGCCGCCGGTGCCGGGGCTGGAAATCAGCCAGGCCGGGCACGGGTGCTGCTCGTAACGCATCTGCTGGAAGATCGACTCGGCGATGTTGTTGTTCGCCCGCCAGTCAGTGGCGCGTTCGGCGTAGGTGAACTGGTCGATGAAATGACCGTCGTGCTCGCGGGCCAGGCGTTCGGACTCAGCGTAGATCTGGGTCGGATCGTCCACCAGATGACTCTGGCCACCATAGAAGGCAATCTGGGCGATCTTCTCCTTGGACGTGGTCGCCGGCATCACCGCAATGAACGGCAGCCCCAGCATCCGCGCGAAGTACGCTTCGGAAATCGCCGTCGAACCGCTGGACGCCTCGATCACCGGCGCACCCGGTTTGAGCCAGCCGTTACACAAGGCGTAGAGAAACAGCGAACGGGCGAGCCGATGTTTGAGGCTGCCGGTCGGATGGCTGGATTCATCCTTGAAGTACAACTCGATGCCCGGGAACCCCGGCAGCGGCAAGGGGATCAGGTGGGTGTCGGCGCTGCGCTGAAAGTCCGCTTCGATGATCCGGATGGCTTCGCGGGCCCACTGTCGGTTGTCGCTCATGGCTGTTGATCTCGTTGAGTCGGGCAGAAGTGCCTTCACAGGCTCAGCCCCCAAGCTTAGGAAAAAACCTACAGCACTGACAGATACAGCTGAGCTTCAATCCCTCGGGCAACTGCTAGGCTCTGCTGCACGTCGGCCTGGCGCTCTGTAACCGCATATAACAAAAAAGAATATAACTTTTGTTTTAACAACTAACGGTACGGGTTAGGGTGTGCCACCTTTTGACTTTATCGATGGAGAGCGACCTTGCCTCTGCGTAGCACTTTCACGCGTTTCTTTCAGTTGGAAGCTGCCAGCGGTCTGTTACTGATCGCCGCGGCCATCCTGGCCCTAATCATCAACAACTCGCCGCTGTCGTGGTTGTACAGCGGCCTGCTCGACACCCCGGTGGTGGCGCAGATCGGCGCGTTGAAGATCGCCAAACCCCTGCTGCTGTGGATCAACGACGGCCTGATGGCGCTGTTCTTCCTGCTGATCGGCCTGGAAGTGAAGCGCGAAGTCCTCGACGGTCAGCTGTCGAAACCGTCGCAGATCGTCCTGCCCGGCGCGGCGGCCATCGGCGGCATGCTGGTGCCGGCGCTGATCTACTGGTTCCTCAACCGCGACAACCCGGCCGCCCTCGACGGCTGGGCGATTCCGACCGCCACCGACATCGCCTTCGCCCTCGGCGTGCTGGCCTTGCTCGGCAAGCGGGTGCCGGTGTCTCTGAAGCTGTTCCTGATGACATTGGCGATCATCGATGACCTCGGTGCCATCGTGATCATTGCGATCTTCTACTCCGGCGAACTCTCGACCCTGTCGCTGGGCCTCGCGGCGGCATGCATCGCGGCGCTGGTGGCGATGAACCGGCTCGGGGTGGTCAAGCTCGGGCCGTACATGATCATTGGTTTGATCCTCTGGGTCTGCGTACTCAAGAGCGGTGTCCACGCGACGCTGGCCGGTGTGACCCTGGCGTTCTGCATCCCGCTTCGCACCAAAAACGCCGAGCCTTCGCCGCTGCTGACCCTCGAACACGCGCTGCACCCGTGGGTCGCCTACGGCATCCTGCCGCTGTTCGCCTTCGCCAACGCCGGCCTGTCGCTGACCGGCGTAACCGCCGAAAGCTTCACCCACCACGTGCCGATGGGCATCGCCGTCGGCCTGCTGCTGGGCAAGACCATCGGCGTGTTCGGCCTGACCTGGCTCGCCGTCAAAACCGGCATCGCCGCCCTGCCCCAAGGCGCCAACTGGGGCCAGGTACTGGGCGTGGCAATCCTCTGCGGGATCGGCTTCACCATGAGCCTGTTTGTCGGCTCCCTCGCCTTCGTGCCGGGCGCCAGTGAATACGCCGGGATGGACCGGATGGGCATTCTCACAGGCTCGGTTTTCGCGGCATTGATCGGTTATGCGGTGACGTTGGCGGCGAGCAGAAAGAACACCGCGCTGCCCTCCTGATACGCGATGGATCGCCGTAGCGAACAATCCTCACGTCTTTAGAGACGCGTCCTGCTGCCACGATGTTCCTGCTTCATTAATGCCGTAAACCAACAAAAAACCCCGACCAGTCACCTGATCGGGGTTTTCTTTTACCGCTCGTTCGCGATTAGTGCGAAACGCGGCTGGTTCCGCCAACGGTCGAAATCCGTACCCGCTCACCCACGCGGAACACTTCATTCTCCTGCACTTGCTGCACATAGGCACGCATGCTGCCGTCGTCTTCGCGCACGGTGATTTCAACGCCCTGGGTGCGGGTCAGGCCTTCTTCAGTGGCCGAACCGATCAGGCCGCCGGCCACGGCACCGATAACGGCTGCAACGATGCTGCCTTTGCCGCCGCCGATGGCGCTGCCGCCGACACCGCCCACCGCTGCACCGGCGAGGCCGCCGATCGGGGTCTTGGTGCCTTCGATTTTCACCGGACGCAGGGATTCGATGGTGCCCATGCGAATCGTCTGCACGCGACGCGCTTCGTCACGGGAGTAGGAGTCACCGGTCAGGCTCGACTGGCAGCCGGTCAGCAACATCGCCATCGTGGAAAAGGAAGCAACCAGCAGAACAGACTTACGCATAGCATCAACTCCAAAGGACAGGTATTCATTAAACTCCGCAGCTTGACGCCTGTCACGGCGTCGCCCGGATAAAGTTGCTTTCATTCAGGCCCGGTACAGGCACCCGCGAACTCACCCAACAGTAGCGCCAAAATCCGTTTCCTGCGCCGCCGACCCAAGGATTTCCATGGATTACTTCATCATTGTCGTCACCACCGCCGCCGGTCTGTACTTCCACTGGTGGCTGTATGTGCGGATCAAACGCTGGATGGATCGCGACCTGGCCTTGTCACTGGCCGGCAAGGATGAAGGCAAACGCGCCTTCATGCTCGAACGGCTGAAGCAGGCTCAGGCGCAGAAAATCAAGCGCCGGGACCTGCCGAAGTGGCTTGAGGCCGCTGCGGCAGGCTATCCCGCTCGGTAGACTGCTCAGGGTGCCAGACGTTCAAGAATCCAGTCGGCGCCCTGCACACGGTAGTTGAGGCGATCGTGCAGACGGCTCGCGCGGCCCTGCCAGAATTCGATGCGCTCGGGGAGCAAGCGGTAGCCGCCCCAGTGTTGCGGGCAATCGGGCTGGGTGTCGGTGAAACGTTGCTCGGTAGCCTTGAGCAAGTCTTCCAGTTCACCCCGGCCGTTGATCACCCGGCTCTGCGGTGAGGCCCAGGCGCCGAGTCGGCTGCCCAGCGGTCGCACCTGATAGTACGCGTCGGACTCTTCAGGCGTGACCTTCACCACCCGCCCTTCAATACGCACCTGACGCTCCAGGGTCGGCCAGAAGAACGTCATGGCAGCGAACGGGTTCGCTGCCAGATGCTGGCCCTTGGCGCTTTCGTAGTTGGTGAAGAAGGTGAAGCCCTGCTCGTCCAGCCCCTTGAGCAGCAGAATGCGGCAATGCGGACGGCCGTCCGCATCCACCGTGGCCAGGGTCATGGCGTTGGCCTCCACTGGCGCCTGTTCGGTTTTCACCGCTTCGGCAAACCACTGGTGAAACAACGCAAAGGGCTCGGCCGGAGCTTGCGCCTCGGTCAGGCCATCCCGGGTGTAATCACGACGCATATCTGCCAGAGACTGGGTCACGGCGCATTCCTTTTCGTTAGCGGATCACTTTTTGGTGGTATCGGTCGCAGCGACTTTCTTGTCGGTTGCGGCAGCTTTGGCGGGCGCGGTCTTTTTCGCCGGAGCCTTGGCCGGGGCTTTCTTCGCTGGAGCCTTGGCAGCAGCTTTCTTGACCGGAGCCTTTTTGGTGGCCGGTACAGCGGCTTTCTTCGCGGCCGGCGCCGGGGTCACCGGTTTGGCGGCAGGCTTGACGTCCTGGGCAGCAACCATGGTCACTGGCTTCGGTGCTGGCATGTTGTATTTGCTGAGCAGCGCGACCATGGTGTTCTGCGGGGTCACCAGCAGTTCGACGCGGCGGTTCAGGGCACGGCCTTCAACGCTGTCGTTGGCGGCACGCGGCGCTTCGGAACCCATGCCGCGCAGCATCAGACGATCACGCTGCAGACCGCTGAGACGGAAGATCGCCGCCACGGCTTGGGCGCGTTCCTGGCTCAACTTGACGTTGGCCGGAGCGGCGCCGGTGGTGTCACTGTGACCGAGCACCAGCACGGCGGTTTTCGGGTCGGCTTCGAGGATTTTCGCAACGCGGGTGAACGGGCCGAGGGTCACTGGCAGCAGCATCGCCGGGCGGTCCGGGTTGAACGAGCCTTCAACCGGCGCGGTCACGACCAGCACGTTTTCACGGCGCTCGAGTTGCAGGTTGCTGTCCTTGATCGCGGTGCGCAGGCGCGGCTCATAGTCATCCAGCCAGGCCTGAGTCACTTTCGGATCGGGCATCGGCACGACTTTGGCGGTGTCCTGCTCCTTGCCGCCGAACGGCCACCACCATTTGCCGCCCTTGTCGGCCTCGGCCTTGGCGACTTCGACCGGCTTGGCTTCGGGTTTGGCTTCAGCCTTCACTTCAGGCTTGGCCGCCGAGTCGTCCGAGCCAAACGGCCAGTACCACGGACTGCTGCTCTCGGCCTTGGCCACCGGCGCGGTGGCAGCCGGTTTCAACGGGGCAGGTGCCGGAGCCGGCTCCTTGGCTGCGACTTTGTCGGAAGAACCGAACGGCCACCAGCTGCCGCCATCGGCGTCGTTCTTCGGAGTCTGTGCACAACCAGTGATTGCGAAACACAGGGCCAGGGCGAGAGTTTGTTTGGACGACATTGGAAACCCACAAAAAGAAGTAGTGAACAATCAGAGGACTTTCGCCCGGATAAACAGACGCTTTGAAACGAAATTCGCCATGAGGTTCCGGCCCTGGAACCTCGGACGATGCTTTACAGACAAGTGGCTAGTACCCGCGCCAGCTTCTGCGCGCGCGGATCCATCAAGACGTACGGCCCCAGGGTATTTGTCACAAATCCGAAGGCCACATCGTGCTCCGGATCAGCAAAACCGATGGAACCGCCCGCACCCGGATGACCGAATGCACGCGGACCGAGGCCATAAGTGGCGTTCGGCACGTCGGGTTGATCGAGCATGCAGCCGAGACCGAAACGAGTGCGGGTCAGCAAGGTCTTGTCCTCGCCGAGGCTGTGTTCACGGGTCAGTTCTTCGAGCATTTCGCTTTCCAGCAGGCTGCCGTCAAGCAGACCGGCGTAGAAACCGGCCAGACTGCGCGCATTGCCGTGGCCGTTGGCCGCCGGTTGCTGCATGCGCCGCCATTCCGGTTTGTTGGTGCTGGTGAGCACCGACGGCGGATTGGTGAAGGCCCGGGTGGTCATCGCTGTTGGTTCGCGCATGGTCACTTGCAGCAAGCGCTGGGCGGCGGCGTCGCCGGTGTTGCCCTTGCCCCGTGCAATGTGCGCCACGCGATGAAACTCTTCATCGGCCAGACCGACATGGAAATCCAGCCCAAGCGGTTTGGCGACCCGCGCCACGATCGATTCCCCCGGCCCGCGACCGTCAGCACGCCGCAGCAACTCACCGATCAGCCAGCCGTAAGTGATCGCGGCATAGCCGTGACCGGTACCCGGCGTCCACCACGGTGCTTCGGCCGCGAGGGCATCGACCATGGTTTGCCAGTCATACAGCGCTTCCGGCGCCAGCAATTCGCGCAGGGCCGGCAGACCGGCCTGATGGCAAAGCAGTTGGCGCAGGGTGACGGACTCCTTGCCGGCGGCGGCGAATTCCGGCCAGTAACGGGCGACCGGCGCATCGAGCTGCAACTTGCCTTCGGCAACCAGTTGCAGCGCGGTGACGGCGGTAAAGGTCTTGGTGCAGGAGAACAGGTTGGCGATGGTGTCGCTGTGCCAGGCCTCGGCGCCGTCCTTGTCGGCGGTACCGGACCAGAGGTCGAGGACGGTTTCCCCGCCGACCCGGATGCACAACGCGGCGCCGCGTTCCTGGGGATCGTCGAACAGTGCGGCGAAGGCTTCGCGCACCGCTTCGAATTGAAGCTCGTAATGTCCCTGAATCTGCACCCGCAACTCCCCCGCGAAAACGCTCTACAAAGTGGCCCGCATTGTTCCAGCCCGTGAGGGTTTTGGGAACCGCTGCGGGCCGGGCGGTCTTCAGGTTTCGTAACGATCAGTGACCGTTGCCCGAGTGCCCGCCGGTGTGGCCAGACCCCTGCCCCGGGCCTTTGCCGGCGTCTGCCTTGCGGCCGCCTTCGATTTCGTGGCCGGTCTTGTCCGCTGCGGCAGCCGCTTTCTGGGCTTCTTTGCTCAACTGATCGACGGTCGCCAGGTTGCTCTTGCGCACGGCTTCGACAAAACCCTGGAACGGCAGATCGGTGACGCCAACCAGACCAAAGTGACCGTTCTCGCCATCGAGCAGGCGCCCGGTCACCGGTTGGTCCAGATACTGGAACCAGTGCACGCCGACAATCGACGGCTCGCTCAGCGCTTGTTTAAGGAAGTTGGCGTAGGCCGGGCCGCGGTCTTCTTCCTTGCTCAACGGAGTCACGCCGCCCCAGAACGGGCCACGGTCGGAGGAGCCGAAGTTGAACTCGGTGATCAGCACCGGTTTGTCGAGGCTGCGCAGTGCGGCGAAGTCATAACCGTCCTGCGGTTGCAGGGTGTACATGTTGAAGCTCAGCACGTCGCAATACTGGGCGCAGGACGCCACGGCTTCCGGGGTGCTGGTGGCAAAACGGCCACCAAGCAGCAACTGGTTCGGCGCGTGCCATTTCAGCGAGTCGGAAATCGTCTTGAAGTAGGTGTCGGCAAAAACCTTCTGGAAATATTTGAAGTCAGCCTCGATTTCCGGATGCTCCGGATTCGGCAGCGGCGCTTCGAAACCCGGGTCTTCCATCAATTCCCATGCCGGCAGATCAATCCCCCAGGCCTTCGACAGCCCCGCCTGGTTGCGGTACTTGTCGCGCAATTGCTTGAGGAATGCGCGTTTGGCCGGAACATCGGTGGTCATTTTCAAGGTGCCGTAGGCCAGCGCGTAACGGGATTTCGGATCATCACCGGGGCCGGCCCAGGCCAGTTCGTTGTCGGCGAAGTAGCCGATCAGCCATGGATCGTCGCGATGATCGCGGGCGGCAATCGCCACGGCGCGTTCGGTGGCCATCGCGAAGCGCGGATCGAACGGGTCAGGCATGCCGCCCCACCAGTCGGTGCCGGTGCTGATGCTGGTGTAATCGCCGACGATCGACAGCGGCAAGGTGTACGGCATGCGCTCGGCGTCGCCCAGTTGCGGCGCGCTCCAGTTACCGACCGTGTTGAAGCCCCAGGCTTGCAGGCGATCAAGGGTGTGGCTGGCCCACTTTTGCTCGTCGACCGTGTTTTGGCACGGCGCCGCAACGCGGCGCCCGCTGGTGGCTGCCGACTCGGCGACCCCGGCTTTCGGCTGCTCGGAGGCGGCTAACGGTGCACTGGCGTTGGTCGCGGCTTCTTCGGCGGCCCCGGCCTTGGCGGCTTCGGCCACTCCGGCCTTGTTGCCGCTGTCCTGAGCGCACGGCTCGCCATACAGACGCTGAAGGTTGGCGCCGTAGAAGTCGTACCAGCGCCCGAAATTGTAACCACGGCCCTGATCGACACCGTTGCCGCCACGGTTGTCACCTTCACCGAAATGGCTGGCCAGCGGCTCTTCCGGTTTTGGCAGGGATTCGAACATGTACTCACGGCCGGCCACGTAGGTCTGGGTGACCTCCGGGCTGACGGTGTTCACCCCCAGGGAATAGAACGGATGGCCCTCGGGCGTCACCAGATACCAGCGGCCGTCACGCTTTTCGGTGCGGAAGAAACCGCTGGCCTTGAACGCCGGGCCTTTGCTCCAGCCACCGAACTTGTCCAGCGACGACTTTTCGCGCTCGGCCAGCCAGGTGTTCAGTTGTTGCTGTTCTTTGGCGGCGGCGGATTTCAGTTGTTCGTCATTGGCGACTTTCTCCGGCCACTTGCCGCGAGTCGACTGGCCGTAGGCATCCACCAGATTGCCGTAGGCGGATTTGATCACTTCGCCCTCGTCCTGCACGCCAAAGCGCTCGAGCAACAGACTTTGCGCGGCTTTCGGCTGATCCATCGACAGGCTGACCGACACCACCTGGCTGCGATCCAGCTCACCGCTGCTGCTCGCCAGCAGGATGCGCTGGCCATCAATCGTCATCGGCATCACCGGCCCGGCTTTCATGCCCTGGCTGAGTGGCGAGGTTGCGGTCAACGGCACGAGCAAGGTCTGCGCCGGGCCGGCCGGCAGGTCGACGCGGCTGACCAGGGTCTTGCCGTCGTTGCTCTGGATTTGTACGTAGACGGTCACGGCCCAGTTCATCGCGCTCTGGATGCGCAGGCTCATCATGCCGGACTGCGACCAGTCCCAGGCACCGGTCTGCGGGGACAGACGCAAGGTCGGGCGGGCCGTCGGGTTGAACGTCACCCGGCGCAGCACTTCGCCTTCGGGGGTCTGCTCGGCGTTGGCTTGCGGCAAGTCAGCGTTTTCGGTCGCCACTTTCACCACATCGGCGGGGCGGACAAAGTTGAACAGGGTCTGCTGGCCGGCAGGTGCCGCCAGCAAGGGGCCAGCGAAAACCAGGGCAAAAAAGGCAGGCAACGAACGACGAATCATGAGAACGAATTTCTCCCTAACGACCCACGAGGGCCAATGGAAAAGCGATAGCAGAGAGATAGACAGCGCGGCGGGCAAAACTGCCCCCCGATGTCTCAGGATATTTCACGACGGAAAGGAGGCAACGCATTGAGGATCGCCTTGCCGTAGCGCTGGGTGACCAGCCGCCGATCCAGCAAGGTGATGGTGCCGCGGTCTTCTTCGGTGCGCAGCAAACGGCCGCAGGCCTGGACCAGCTTCAGCGAGGCATCGGGCACCGAGATTTCCATGAACGGATTGCCGCCCCGGGCTTCGATCCATTCCGACAGTGCGGCTTCGACCGGATCGTCCGGCACCGAGAACGGGATCTTGGCGATCACCACGTGCTCGCAGTAGGCGCCCGGCAAGTCCACGCCTTCGGCGAAACTGGCGAGGCCGAACAGCACGCTGGAATCACCGCCATCGACCCGCGCCTTGTGCTTGTTCAGGGTTTCCTGTTTCGACAGGTTGCCTTGAATGAACACTTGCTTGCGCCAGTCGCGGTCGAGGCCGTCGAACACGTCCTGCATCTGCTTGCGCGACGAGAACAGCACCAGACTGCCGCGAGAACCTTCGACCAGTTCCGGCAGATCGCGGATGATCGCGGCGGTGTGGGCGGCGGCATCGCGCGGGTCGGCCTTCAGGTCCGGCACCCGCAACACACCGGCGTCGGCGTGATGGAACGGGCTAGGCACCACAGCGGTGACGGCTTTTTTCGGCAGACCGGCACGCATGCGGAAACGGTCGAACGTGCCGAGGGCGGTCAACGTCGCCGAAGTCACCAGACAGCCGTAGGCCACGTTCCACAGACTGCGACGCAGGGTTTCGGCGGCGAGGATCGGGCTGGCGTTGACCTCGATGTCGAACAGCGAACCGCTTTCGGCCAGGGTCAGCCAGCGGGCCATCGGCGGGTTGTCTTCCGGGTCTTCGGCGGTGAACGCGGTCCACAGTTCCCAGTTGCCGGAGGCACGGGACAACAGGCTGCCGAACAGTGGATACCATTCTTCGGCCTGATTGCTGGCGATGCCGATGTTGACCTCGCCGTCCATGCCTTCCTTGAGCAAGTCGGTCAAACGGGTGAACAGGTCATTGAGGCGGGCGAAGCCTTTTTTCAGCTCGATGCCCATCTCGCGCATGTGCTCGGGAATCACCCCGCCGATGAAGCGATGACGCGGACGCTCGCGGCCTTCGACGTCTTCACCGGGTTTGAAGTCGGCGATCTGTTCGCAGGCGGTGAACATGAATTGCTGCTGGGTCTTGATCTCCCGCGCCAGCTCCGGCACCTGCTCGATCAGTTTGCCGAGGTCGCCCGGCAGCGGGTGCTGGGCCAGCAGTTTGGTGAGGTTCTTGGCGGTGGTTTCCAGCCAGTCGGCGGTGGAACGCAGGCGCGTGTAGTGAGCAAAGTGGCCGATGGCCTTGTCCGGCAGGTGGTGACCTTCGTCGAACACATAAATGGTGTCGCGCGGATCGGGCAAGACGGCCCCGCCGCCCAGCGCCAGGTCGGCCAGCACCATGTCGTGGTTGGTGACGATCACGTCGACCTTGCCCATGCCTTCGCGGGCCTTGTAGAAGGCGCACTGGCCGAAGTTCGGGCAATGACGGTTGGTGCACTGGCTGTGATCGGTGGTCAGGCGCGCCCAGTCGGCGTCTTCCAGCGCGTTGGGCCAGCTGTCGCGGTCGCCGTCCCATTTATTGCCGGCGAGCTTTTCGATCATGCTGGTGAACAGCTTCTGGCTGGCCTCATCGACCTCGATCTTGAAGCCTTCTTCTTCGAACAGCTGTGCGGTGGCGGTCTGCGCGTGGCCTTCCTGCAACAGCATGTCGAGCTTTGACAGGCACATGTAGCGGCCACGGCCCTTGGCCAGGGCGAAGCTGAAGTTCAGCCCGCTGTTGCGCATCAGGTCGGGCAAGTCCTTGTAGACGATCTGCTCTTGCAGGGCGACGGTCGCGGTGGCGATCACCAGGCGTTTGCCGGCCAGTTTGGCGGTCGGAATCGCGGCCAGGCTGTAGGCCACGGTCTTGCCGGTACCGGTGCCGGCTTCCACCGCGACAATCGCGGGGTCGCCACTGCGCCGGCCTTCGTCGTCGGTGTCGATATCCCCGAGGACTTTGGCGACTTCAGCGATCATCAGGCGCTGGCCGTAACGCGGTTTGAGGCTCTTGGCCTCTAGAAAACGCGAGTAGGCGCCCTGGATCGTGGTTTTGAGTTCAGTGCTGATCATTGAGTGTCGGGCGCAAAAAACGCTGGATAAATTTTCAGTGGTTCGGATCGGCGGCTATCATACCCCGCGAATCGATCCCGCGCAGAACGGAGTACCCCAATGACACCTTTTAGCCTCGTTTACCCCATCCATGTACTGGCCGCGCTGGTGTGGGTCGGCGGCATGTTTTTCGCCTGGATGGTCCTACGCCCCGCGGCGATGAAGGCACTGGACGGTCCCGGGCGCCTGACGCTCTGGGTGGAAGTGTTTCAAGGTTTTTTTCGTTGGGTGTGGGGGGCGGTGATTCTGCTGCCGGTCACCGGGGTGGGCATGTTGCATCTGCAACACATCGCCTTCGACAACGCGCCGCGCTATGTGCAGGTGATGATGGGGTTGTATGTGGTGATGACCGCGCTGTTCATCCGGATTCAGGCATTGATGCTGCCTGAACTGCGCACGGCGGTGCAGGCGAAGGACTGGCCGGCCGGTGCGGCAGTGCTGGGGCGGATTCGCAAGGTGGTGGGGTTCAATTTGCTGGTCGGGGTGGTGCTGGTGGCGGTGGCTGCTGCTCGACCGATGATTTGAGCTTGTTCGCTCCCGCGCACGGCGCGGGAGCGATCAGGTGACAGATTACAACCGCTGTACGGTGACAGACCCCGCCGCACCCGCAGGCCCTGGCTGTCCGTCAGCCCCCGGCTTGCCGCTCTTGCCGCCATCGGCGCGATAGACCAGGCAGCCCTTGGACTTGCCTCCCGCTCCCGGCTTGCCGCCAGGACCGGCCGGGCCACCGGCACCGCCGGCGACTTCAACCTTGATCAGCTCGGCCGGAAACTCGCGCGGCACTTCAAGACGCACCAGCGCACCCGGTGCACCCGGCTGGCCATCGCTGCCGTTGCTGCCATCAAAACCGTGTCCCGCCTGGCCCCAGGTGCAACCCGGCTCCTGACCGTTGGCGCCATCGAGCCCGACAAAACCCGGCGCACCGGTGCCACCACGGGCATCGACCACCAGCTTCGGCGCATTCAACGCCTTGAACTGCAAATTCAGATTGCGTCCGGCGCGGGCGGCTTTTTCGTAGGTGCCCGGTGCGCCACGGGCGGTGATCCGGCTGCCTTCGGCAAGCTCGGCGCGGATGACTTTCAGATCCAGCGCCTGTTCGCCCGGCACGATGGCGATGCGCGCTTCGTGGCCCAGCTGCAATTCGCCGACACTCAGCTCGGTCACGTTCGAAGGAATCAGCAAAGTGCCGTAATCGGCGACCACCAGTTTCTCCAGTTGCAGAGTGCTGGCGGTGTTCGGCAGACGCATCAGCGAGTTGGTTTCGACGCTGACCACCTGGGCGCAGGCCAGGGGACTGATGAATGCAGCGAGCAGGCAGAGTTTACGCATGGGAAGCCTCCGGAGCGGCCGGGGCCGGGATGGTTTGCAGGTGGAAAACGCCGAACAACAGGATACGGCCACGATCACGCCACGGGTGCGGACGGCCCTTGAGGCTGCGGTTGCACAGCAGCACTTCGAGCACGTGGATCGCCAGCAGCAGACCGCCGGCCAGATTGACCAGCAGGTGCAGCGGATGAACAAACGGCACCAGCTGATTGGCCAGCACCACGCAGCAGAACAGCAGGGTCAACAATCGCCCCAGCCCACAGAACACCTTCATACGCTCCCCCGTGTTGCGAATTATTCTTTGGGCGCACAGTAACGGCTTCTGCAGGGGATAAGCCAGAGGGGAAAATGAAAAAAACCGGACCGCCGCCGGATGGCTGCCGGTTCGATGACGTTCATCGACCGACAGCTCTAGCCTGCGGACTACAGACTCATCCTAACGATTGATGTGCAGTTCCACCCGACGGTTCTGCGCACGCCCTTCGTCCGTGTTGTTATCGGCAACCGGCTCGCTCTCGCCGCGCCCTTCACTGGTGAGTTTGTTCGGCGCCAGGCCCTGGCTCAGCAAATACTCCGCCACGCTGCTGGCGCGACGTTCCGAAAGCGCCTGGTTGTAGGCATCCGAACCCTTGCTGTCGGTGTGGCCGATGACCTTGATGCTCACCACATCGGCATTGCGCAGTTTCTCCATCAACGTGTCCAGCTGGCTTTTCGCAGCCGGTTTCAGATCGGACTTGTCGAAGTCGAACAACACGTTGCCGGCGTCGTTGAGGGTGATGACTTCGGTTTGCGGGGCCGGTTCGGCGGGTTTCTCGGTGACCGGGTATTGCGGCAGCGGACAGCCACGGTGGTCGACCGGGGTGTTGGCCGGGGTATCGGGGCAACGGTCGCGGCGATCGAACACGCCGTCGTCGTCTTCATCGCCATCCTGGGCATAGCAGATCAATCCGCCGGTGAGGATCCCCAGCGCCGCACCACCGCCGGCCCAGCCGCCACTTTCGAGCGCGCCGAGACCGCCGCCGACCAGTCCGCCAATAAGGCTGCAGATCGGCCAGGTACGTTGATTGAGGGGAGCGGTGCCATCGCTGTGGGTGGCGCAACCGGTCAACAGGCTGCCCAGCAGCAGAACCGGCAAGACGGACCTTGTAAGAACACTCATCGTTAAAGCTCCTGTGTCACCGGCCCATACCGGTTACACAGGAGTAAAGACCCGCATCCGCGACTGCACAAGCCGCGGATGCGAGGGGGCTAGCGGTTGATTTTGATTTCGGTACGACGGTTCAGCGCGCGACCGTCCGCAGTTTTGTTGTCTGCTACCGGCTGGCTTTCACCGGCACCGGTCACCGACACGAAGCTGCTTTGTGGTACGCCGCTTTCGACCAGGTACTTGACCACCGAGTGCGCGCGGCGATCCGACAGTTTCTGGTTGTAGGCATCGCTGCCGACGCTGTCGGTGTGGCCGGTCACGGTCAGTTGAGCGGTGCTGGTTTCCTGTTTCAGGCGCGTGGCGACTTTATCCAGGACCAGTTTGTCGGCCGGGGTCAGCGTGGCCTTGTCGAACTGGAAGTGAACATCGCGGATGACAATGGTTTCTTCCTTGACCACTACAGCTTCTTCGACCACTGGCGCAGGGGCTGGTGGAGGGCAGCCGTCAGCATCGACCTGTACGCCTTTAGGCGTGCCCGGGCACTTGTCGCGACTGTCCGGCACACCATCGCCGTCTTCATCGCCATCACCGTGAACCCAGCAATAGGCTGCTGCCGTACCGCCGACGAGTAACGCGCCATACCCCGCCCATGCGGAGCTTTCGGTCGCACCGAGACCCGCACCGACGACACCACCGACTGCCGCACAGGTCGGCCAGTCGGTTTTCTGCAAACCTGCGCAACCAGTCAACACACTGGTTAGCAGAACCAAGGGTAATGCTGTCCGAACTATGCTCATCTAGTTTTCTCCTGAGGGATCGGCTTAGAACCGATTCAGGGAGTAAAGACCGGAGTTTTAATCTCCGCCAGCAATAGGCCATTGCTGTTTGTGCGCCTGTTCACGGGACTTCGACGAATTTGCCGCAAACCCGCGAGACAGAGATCTAGGCCTTGGCGTCCGGGCAGGCTAGTCTTGGCGCTCTGATTGAGGAGCTTCGATGAACGTCGCCATTTCTTCCCGCACGCCGCAACAGGCATTGGCCGCCCTGCTCGACCGCTACGCTCCGGCACGTCTGCTGCTGATCGGCGCCAGCGAGTTCCCGGCGCTGGCTGCCTTTAAGGAAGCGCACTCGGACACCTGCGTCGCGCACGCTGCCCCTGGTGCGTTGCCGGCAGAACTGGCGGCCCGGCGTTTCGACCTGGCGCTGGTGGTCGATTGCCTGGAACATTTGCCCAAGCGCGACGGCCTGAATCTGCTGGGCGGGATCCGCAACCTCAACGCCAGCCGCATCGCGGTGCTGGCGGATCTGCCGGCCAGCGGCTGGCAGGAAACCGATTTTTATTCCCTGGCCCTGCAAGCCAGCGAACGCTTCGCCCGGGACGAACAGGTGCTGACCCTGTTCACCTATGATCTGCTTGATTACAAACAAGTCCCCGACTGGCTCAACTCGCGGTTCTGGGCCAATCCGGAAAACTTCGGGAAATACTGGTGGTAATGCAATGAGTACAGCCATTTGCCCTTGCGGCAGCGGCAACCTGCTGGATGCCTGCTGCGGTCACTATCACGCCGGCCACCCCGCCCCGTGCGCCGAAGCCCTGATGCGCTCGCGCTACAGCGCCTACGTGCTGGGCCTGATCGATTATCTGGTGGCGACCACCCTGCCCGCCCAGCAAGCGGGGCTGGATCGCCAGTCGATCAGCGACTGGAGCGCCCAGAGCACCTGGCTCGGTCTGGACGTGGAAAGTTCGGAAGTGCTCGGCGGCCAGCCGGAGCACGCGTTTGTCACGTTCACCGCGCGCTGGCATGACGGTCAGGGCGAGCACAGCCACCGCGAGCGCTCGTCGTTCGTGCAGAACACCGGGCGCTGGTACTTCATCGACCCGACCGTGCAACTGAAGCTGGGACGCAACGACGCCTGCCCGTGCGCCAGCGGCCAGAAGTTCAAGAAATGCTGCGCGGGGTATTTCGGCAGCTGAAGCTAGACTGGGCAGCAAAGGGAGTTAAACCATGCTCGGTCATTGGCGCGCATTCCAGGTCTTCTCATTGCTCGTGTTTCTGGGGCTCGGCGGCTGCGCGTCGTGGTTCAGCGACGATTCCCTCGACCCCGCCGTGCACCTGGTGAAAGTCGAAGTGGTGCGCGCCAAGTTGCTGGAACAGAAATTCATCCTGCACTTTCGTATCGACAACCCCAACGACAGCGACCTGACCGTGCGCGGCCTGGAATACCGCATACACCTGGCTGACATGTTGTTGGCCGAAGGCGAGCACGAACACTGGATCACGGTGAACCCCAAAAGCAGCGCGTTTTACAACGTGCCGATCCGTACCAATCTGTGGCCGAAGGTGAAAGAGGTGGTGAAAATGCTGAAAAACCCGCACCAGCAGATTCCCTACCGACTGGAGGGCGAGATGGAAACCGGTTTATTCATCGCTCACTACGTGCACCTGGCGCGCAATGGCGTGATAATCCCCGCCGATTTGATTACGGAGTGACCCCGATGACCCAGCAACCTCATGTCCATGGCCCGGACTGCAACCACGATCATGACCATCACCACCATGATCACGACCATGGCCATGTCCACGGCCCGAACTGCGGCCACGCCCACCAGGAACCGGTGCGCAACGCCCTGAAAGACGTTGGCCGCAACGACCCTTGCCCATGCGGCAACGGCAAGAAATTCAAGAAGTGCCACGGCGCTTGATGTTTCGGGCGAACATTCGCTTCGCCCGTTAGATCGCTATCGCGGGCCCGCTCGCGATAGCACCGTTACCCGCCGCTTTCAGCCTGCGGCCAGAATCTGCTCAGTGCCGACCACCGTCGCATACTCCCCGTGCAGATTCCCCAGCGACATCGCATGCACCTCCTCTGCCGAACGCAACGTGCCGAAATAGTCGGCCTTGTCGAAGGTAAAGCACGCATCCTCCGCCACCCACGCCTCGAACCCCAGATTGCCCGCCGTGCGCGCCGTGGACTCCACCGAATTGTTCGTCGCCACGCCGACAATGATCAACTGCCCGATCCCCGCCTCGCGCAACTTCGCCTCAAGCCCCGTCGCACAAAACGCGTCCGGCACCTGTTTCTGGATCAGCCACTCGCCGTCCTGCGGCAAAAACCTGTCCTGAAATTCCACGCCTGACTGCTCGGGCCAGAACACCGAATCCGGCGAGCGCGACAGGTGCTGCACGTGGATCACCGGCCGCCCGCTGCGTCGCCAGAAGCCCAGCAAATCAAGAATCCGCTCCTCGGCCGACGGATTATTCCGCCGCCCCAGACGCGGTTCCAGAATGCCTTTTTGCTGGTCGATGATGATCAGTGCAGCGTTGGCCTTGAGCTCCATGGCGATTTTTCTCACGCGGGGTCATTGAATTTCCCGCACTTGAGCATCACTTCCTGTCACTAAGCAAGCTATCGAACGCACACAGGACAACCTGAAGCCGGCGTTTGCTGTCCGCACGTAAGCCATTTTCCTGATTTGGAGCTTTCCATGATCGACCTGTATTACTGGACCACGCCCAACGGCCACAAGATTTCCCTGTTCCTCGAAGAAGCGGGTCTGCGCTACGACGTGCACCCGATCAACATCAGCCAGGGCGAGCAGTTCCAGCCGCACTTTCTGAAAATCGCCCCGAACAACCGCATCCCGGCGATCGTCGACCATGAGCCGGCCGATGGCGGCGAACCGTTGTCGCTGTTCGAGTCCGGGGCGATCCTGCTGTACCTCGCGGAAAAGACCGGCAAGTTCCTGCCCAAGGATCTGCGTGGCCGCCAGGTGGCGCTGCAATGGCTGTTCTGGCAAATGGGCGGGCTGGGGCCGATGGCCGGGCAGAACCATCATTTCAGCCAGTTCGCGCCGGAAAAAATCCCCTACGCGATCAAGCGCTACATCGATGAAACCGCGCGCCTGTACGGGGTGCTGGACAAGCAACTGGCGAACAACGAGTTCGTTGCCGGCGCCGAATACAGCATCGCCGACATGGCGATCTACCCATGGATCGTCTCGCACAAGTGGCAGAGCCAGAACCTGGAAGACTTCCCGAACGTGCAGCGCTGGTTCAACCACATCAAGGATCGCCCGGCGACCGTGAAGGCCTACGCGCTGGTGCAGAAGATCAATCCGCCGAAGTCCTGACCTGCCTTGATCGTTCCCATGTAGAGGCGTCGAACCGTCCGCGTGGAATTGGGCCGCGGAGCGACCCGGGCTGCATTCCCACGCAGAGCGTGGGAACGATCTGCGTGAGCGGTAAGAAATAACCGCTCGCCCCGCTTGCGCGGCCCCCTCCTGCTCACTAACGTAGCGGCTTTATTGCGCCCCCAGCCTCTACACCCCCGCAGGAGCTTTGCCATGGCCTCGCCAGCCCTTTCACATTTTCTTCCCCGGTTCGGCGTTGCCGCAGCAGTGGCCGGTGTTCTGAGCCTGACCGGTTGTCAGACCTGGAACGCCCAGGACACCCTCCCGCCGACCTCCGGTGTGCAGCCGCTCAAGGGCCTGGCGCAGAACGTTTCGGTCCGCCGCAATGCCATGGGCATGCCGCTGATCGAAAGCAACAGCTTCCACGACGCGCTGTTCGCCCTCGGTTATGTGCACGCCAGCGACCGGATCAATCAGATGGTCACTCTGCGCCTGCTGGCCCAGGGGCGTCTGGCGGAAATGTCCGGTTCGTCGATGCTCGACGCCGACCGCTACATGCGCGCCGTCAACCTGAAGAAAAGCGCAGGCGAGCTGTACAAGGCTTCGTCGCCACGGCTCAAGCGTTTCTTCGAAGTCTATGCCCGTGGCGTCAACGCCTACCTGTTCCGCTACGCCGACAAACTGCCGGGGGATCTGGCTTCCAGCGGCTACAAGCCTGAATACTGGAAACCGGAAGATTCGGCGCTGATCTTCTGCCTGCTGAATTTCAGCCAGTCGGCCAACCTGCCGGAAGAAATCGCTTCTCTGGTGCTGGCCCAGACCGTCACCAACGACAAACTGGCGTGGCTGACGCCGTCCGCTCCCGACGAAAACCTGCCGCTGGCCGAGGCCGACAAGCTGCAAGGCATCAAGCTCAACGGGCAGATCCCGGGGCTGACGGAACTGAGCAACGCCAGCGAACAACTGGCCGCCATCAACCTGCTGGGCACTCAGTCGTCGAACAACTGGGCCATCGCCCCGCAACGCAGCCGCAGCGGCAAGAGCCTGCTGGCCAGCGACAGCCATGGCCCGCTGGCCGCGCCGTCGCTGTGGAGTTTCGTGCAGATCCGCGCTCCGAAATACCAGGCCGCCGGCGTGACCGTGGCCGGTCTGCCGATGGTGCTCGGCGGTTTCAACGGCAAGGTGGCGTGGAGCCTGACCAGCGTGCTCGGTGATAACCAGGACCTGTTCCTGGAAAAAATCCGTCGTCAGGGCAGCACGCTGTCCTACGAGGTCAACGGCAAGTGGCAACCGGTTGCCGTGCGCAACGAAACCTACTTCGTCAAAGGCCAGCGGCCGATTCGCGAAGCGGTGTACGAAACCCGCCATGGCGCGCTGCTCAACAGCACCCAGGCTGCCGCTCAGGGCGCAGGCTTCGGCCTGGCCTTGCAGACGCCGAGCTTCACCGACGACAAATCCCTCGATGCGTTTTTCGATCTGAGCCGCGCCCAGAACGTTGAACGCGCCTCGGACGCCAGCCGGGAAATCCGCGCCATCGCGCTGAATCTGGTGTTCGCCGATGCCAGCAACATTGGCTGGCAAGTCACCGGGCGGTTCCCGAACCGCCGTGAAGGCGAAGGCCTGCTGCCGTCGCCGGGCTGGGAAGGTCGCTACGACTGGGACGGTTACGCCGACCCGATGCTGCACCCGTACGATCAGGATCCGGCGCAAGGCTGGCTCGGCACCGCCAACCAGCGGGTCATCCCTCACGGCTACGGCATGCAACTGTCCAATTCCTGGGCGGCGCCGGAGCGTGGCGAGCGCCTGGCCGAACTGGCCGGCAGCGGTAAACACGACGGTCGCAGCGTGATCGCCATGCAGTACGATCAGACCACCACCTTCGCCGCCAAACTGAAGAAAATGTTTGAAGCGCCGGGCATGGCGCAGCCGCTGAAACAGGCGATCGATGCACTGCCGGAAGCCGAGCGCAGCAAGGCCCGCGAAGCCTATACCCGCTTGATGGCCTTCGACGGCAAGCTCAGCCCGACCTCCGCCGACGCGGCGATCTACGAGTTGTTCCTGCAGGAAAGCATGAAACAGATCTTCCTCGACGAGCTAGGCCCACAAGGCAGCCCGGCATGGAAAGCGTTTATCGCCAACGGCGACCTGTCCTACGCCGCCCAGGCCGATCACCTGCTGGGCCGCGAAGACAGCCCGTTCTGGGACGACGCCCGCACCCCGCAAAAAGAAGACAAACCGGCAATCCTCGCCCGCAGTCTGGCGGCAGCGATCAGCGCCGGCGACAGTCAGCTGGGCGGCGACCGCCGGGCCTGGCAGTGGGGCAAACTGCACCGTTACGAGTGGAAGAATGCCAATGGGCAGACCGTTCGCGAGCCAATCGCGGCGGGCGGCGACCATACCACCCTCAACACCGCAGCGTTTGCCTGGGGCCAGGATTTCAACACCACGCGTGCGCCGTCGATGCGCTTTATCGTCGACTTCGGTCAGAGCGAACCGCTGATGGGGCAGAACGGGACGGGGCAATCCGGGAACCCGGTGAGCCCGAACTACCTGAACGGCATCGATCCGTGGCTCAAGGGGCAGTACATCGGCTTGCCGATGCAGCCGCAGAACTTTGACCGCGTGTACGGCAAGACGCGGTTGACGCTTACCCCCGGAAAGTAACCCTTTGCTCCTTTGATCGTTCCCACGTCGAAGCGTCGAACCGTCCGCGTGGGAATGCAGCCCGTGACGCTCCGCGTCACTGGACGCAGAGCGTCCCTTGAGGCATTCCCACGCAGAGCGTGGGAACGATCATGCGACAGTTCAAAAAATCAATAGAACTTCTGACTTCGCGCAAACCTCATAGCTAACAAGTCCCTCCATTCCGGTAACGCCATGGACCTTGTTATCGCCCGCCCCGAAGGCCTCTACTGCCCCGCCGGGGATTTCTACATTGACCCGTGGCGGCCCGTCGAGCGCTCGGTGATTACCCATGCCCATGGCGATCATGCCCGTGGCGGCAACCAGCATTACCTGGCCGCCAGCGCCGGCGAAGGGATTCTGCGTGCGCGTCTGGGCGCGGACATCAACCTGCAAACCCTCGACTACGGCCAGCGCCTGACGCATCACGGCGTCACCCTGAGTTTTCATCCCGCCGGCCATGTGCTCGGCTCGGCCCAGGTGCGGCTGGAATACGGTGGCGAAGTCTGGGTCGCGTCCGGCGACTACAAGATCGAACCCGATGGCACCTGCGCGCCGTTCGAACCGGTGCGCTGCCACACCTTCATCACCGAATCGACCTTCGGCCTGCCGATCTACCGCTGGCAGCCGCAGGCGCAGGTGTTCGCCGAGATCAATCAGTGGTGGCAGGGCAACATCGAGGCCGGCAAGGCCAGCGTGTTGTTCTGCTATTCGTTCGGCAAGGCCCAGCGGATTCTCCACGGCATCGACGAAACTCTCGGGCCGATCCTCAGCCACGGTGCGGTCGAGCCGCTGAACCGCGTGTACCGCGAGGCCGGCGTCTACCTGCCGCCAACCATCTACGCCGGCGACGTGAAGAAGAACGACCCGATGATGCGCCAGGCGCTGGTCATCGCCCCGCCTTCGGCCGGCGGCAGCAGCTGGATGCGCCGTTTCGGCGATTACAGCGACAGCTTCGCCAGCGGCTGGATGCGCCTGCGCGGCACCCGTCGGCGGCGCGGGGTCGATCGCGGTTTTGTGCTTTCGGATCACGCCGACTGGCCCGGCCTGTTGTGGGCCATCGAACAGACCGGCGCCGAACGGGTGATGGTCACCCACGGCTCGATTGGCGTGCTGGTGCGTCATCTGCGCGAAAAAGGGCTCGACGCACAAGGTTTCAACACCGAATACGGTGACGACGAAGAAGAGCTTTCCACCGCCACGCCCGCCGTTGCCGAGGTGCAACCATGAAAGACTTCGCCGGGTTGTACGCCGAGCTCGACGCCACCACCTCCAGCAACGCCAAACTGGCGGCCATGCAAACCTACTTCGCCCAGGCGCAACCGCAGGATGCCGCGTGGGCGGTGTACTTTTTGTCCGGCGGCCGGCCTCGGCAACTGGTGCCGGTGCGTGTCCTGCGGGATCTGGCGGTCGAAGTGTCCGGGCTGGCGCCGTGGCTGTTCGAGGAGAGCTATCAAGCGGTCGGCGATCTGGCGGAAACCATTTCGCTGGTGCTGCCGGAACACCCGCACACCTCCGAGGCCGGCCTCGCCGAATGGATCGAAGACAAACTTTTGCCCCTGCGCGGTGAAACCCCGGAATACCTCGCCCATCAGTTACCCGCACTGTGGGCGCAACTGGATCGGCCGAGCCTGATGCTGTGCATCAAACTGATCACCGGCAGCTTCCGGGTCGGCGTATCCAAACTGCTGGTGACCCGCGCCCTGGCTTCTATGGCCGGGCTCGACAGCAAACGCGTGGCGCAACGGCTGGTGGGTTACACCGATTTGTCCAACCGGCCGAACGCTGCCAGCTACCTGAAACTGATCGCCCCCGAATCCAGCGACGAACACGCCCAGCGCGGCGGCCAGCCCTACCCGTTCTTCCTCGCTCACGCGTTGGCGCAACCGGTGGAAACCTTCGACGCGCTGCTCGGGCCGGCCAGTAACTGGCAAGTGGAATGGAAGTGGGATGGCATCCGCGCGCAGGTGGTCAAGCGCGACGGAAAGCTGTGGATCTGGTCACGGGGCGAAGAACTGGTCACCGAACGTTTTCCCGAACTCGACACGCTGGTGCACGGTTTGCCCGACGGCACGGTGATCGATGGCGAGATCGTGGTCTGGAAGAACCAGCGACCGGTCACCGAAGACGCTTTCGATCCGCAGTCGACAGAAGCCCCGGCGGTGCAACCGTTCGCGCTGTTGCAACAACGGATCGGCCGCAAGTCGCTGGACCGCAAAATCCTTGAAGACGCGCCGGTGGTGGTACTCGCCTACGACCTGCTCGAATGGCAGGGCGAAGACTGGCGCAACCAGCCCCAGGCCAGGCGTCGTGAACAACTGGAACACGTCATCGCCCGCTGCAACAACCCGGTGCTGTTGCCTTCGCCGGTTCTGACGGGTGACGACTGGTTCGACCTGGCCCGCCAGCGCGAGGCCTCCAGGCGTCTGGGGGTCGAGGGCATGATGCTCAAGGCCCGGGACGCGATGTACGGCGTCGGCCGGACCAAGGACATGGGCGTGTGGTGGAAATGGAAGGTCGATCCGTTCAGCGTCGACGCGGTGCTGATCTACGCCCAGCGCGGGCATGGTCGCCGCGCCAGTCTCTACAGCGATTACACCTTTGCGGTGTGGGACGGCCCGCCCGGTTCCAGTGCGCGGGCGCTGGTACCGTTCGCCAAGGCCTATTCCGGGCTGACCGATGCGGAAATGCGCGAAGTCGACAGCATCGTGCGCAAGACCACCGTGGAAAAATTCGGCCCGGTCAGCAGCGTGACCCCCAGCCTGGTGTTCGAACTGGGCTTCGAAGGCATCGCCCTCTCCCGCCGGCACAAGAGCGGCATCGCCGTGCGCTTCCCGCGCATGCTGCGCTGGCGCCAGGACAAGACCGTGGACGAGGCCGACAGCCTGGCGACCTTGCAAAACCTGTTGGTCTGATCCCTTCCCCTGATGTCCGGAAGCCCCTGCACCGAACCAACCTGGTGCAGCTTTTCCGTCGCGCCCGTTTTCGTGCACTGACCGGCCCCGGCCTGCACTTCCTACACCTTTTAAAACACTTGTTCGGGACTCTGGTTCGGAAATTGCTACTTTCTATAAGTCGTAAGCGCTCCAGTAACAATCATTCCGCGCCACAAGCGCTCATATTGGTTCTTAGGGATTGAATAATGAAAAAAGCATTGCTGACCCTTTCTGCACTGGCGTTGTGCATGGCCGCCGGCTCCGCGCTGGCCAAGGAATACAAAGAACTGCGGTTTGGCGTTGACCCTTCCTACGCACCGTTCGAGTCGAAAGCGGCAGACGGCAGCCTGGTTGGCTTCGACATCGATCTGGGCAACGCGATCTGTGCCGAGCTGAAGGTCAAGTGCAAATGGGTCGAAAGTGACTTCGACGGTATGATTCCAGGCCTCAAGGCCAATAAATTCGACGGTGTGATCTCGTCGATGACCGTTACCGAAGCCCGCGAAAAAGTCATCGACTTCTCCAGCGAGCTGTTCTCCGGCCCGACTGCATACGTGTCGAAAAAAGGTTCGGGCATCACCGACGACGTCGCCTCGCTGAAAGGCAAAACCGTCGGCTACGAGCAAGGCACCATCCAGGAAGCCTATGCCAAAGCCGTGCTGGACAAGGCCGGCGTGAAAACCCAGGCCTATCAGAATCAGGACCAGGTGTATTCAGACCTGACTTCCGGCCGTCTCGATGCGGGCATTCAGGACATGTTGCAGGCCGAACTGGGCTTTCTGAAGTCGCCACAGGGTGCCGACTACGCAGTCAGCGAGCCGGTCGACAACCACTTGCTGCCAGCCAAGACCGCTGTCGGTATTAAGAAAGGTAACACCGAGCTGAAAGCGCTTTTGGATAAAGGTATCAAAGCGTTACACGATGATGGCAAATACGCCGAGATTCAAAAGAAACACTTTGGCGATCTGAATCTGTACAGCGGCAAATAATGCCCCGGCGCCCATCCTCGATGGGCGCCTTTTTCATTCAGTCAGGTTGCTGATTTATGTTCGAAAACCTCTTACAAAATCTGGGGCTCTCCGCCTTCAGCCTCAAGGGTTTTGGCCCTTTGCTGTTGGAAGGCACCTGGATGACCATCAAATTGTCGGCGTTGTCGCTGCTGGTGGCCGTGTTGCTCGGCCTGCTCGGCGCCAGTGCCAAGCTGTCAAAAGTCAAACTGCTGCGCCTGCCCGCCCAGCTCTACACCACGCTGATTCGCGGGGTGCCGGACCTGGTGCTGATGCTGCTGATCTTCTACAGCCTGCAAACCTGGTTGACGACGCTCACCGATTACCTGGAATGGGAATACATCGAGATCGACCCGTTCAGCGCCGGGGTCCTGACCCTGGGCTTCATTTATGGCGCGTACTTCACTGAAACCTTTCGCGGGGCGATTCTCGCCGTGCCGCGCGGTCAGGTCGAAGCGGCCACCGCCTATGGCCTCAAGCGCGGCCAGCGCTTTCGTTTCGTGGTGTTCCCGCAAATGATGCGCTTCGCCCTGCCGGGCATCGGCAACAACTGGATGGTGATGCTCAAGGCCACCGCGCTGGTCTCGATCATCGGCCTCGCCGATCTGGTCAAGGCCGCGCAGGACGCCGGCAAGAGCACCTATCAACTGTTTTACTTCCTGGTCCTCGCCGCGTTGATCTACCTGCTGATCACCAGTGCCTCGAACTTCATCCTGCGCTGGCTCGAACGCCGTTACGCCGCCGGTGCCCGGGAGGCCGTACGATGATCGAACTCCTGCAGGAATACTGGAAAGCCTTCCTTTATACCGACGGCCAGAACATCACCGGGCTGGCGATGACGATGTGGCTGCTCAGTGCCTCGATCTTCTTCGGTTTCATCGTGTCGATACCGCTGTCGATCGCCCGGGTCTCGCCACACTTCTACATTCGCTGGCCGGTGCAGTTCTACACCTACCTGTTCCGTGGCACGCCGCTCTATATCCAGTTGCTGATCTGCTACACCGGGATCTACAGCCTGGCCGCCGTGCGTGCGCAACCGGTGCTCGACAGTTTCTTTCGCGATGCGATGAACTGCACGATCCTGGCCTTCGCCCTCAACACCTGTGCCTACACCACGGAGATCTTCGCCGGGGCCATCCGCAGCATGAACCACGGCGAAGTCGAAGCGGCCAAGGCCTACGGCCTGACCGGCTGGAAGCTGTATGCCTACGTGATCATGCCGTCGGCGCTGCGCCGCTCGTTGCCGTACTACAGCAACGAAGTGATCCTGATGCTGCACTCGACCACCGTGGCTTTCACCGCGACCATCCCCGACATCCTGAAAGTCGCGCGGGACGCCAACTCGGCGACCTTCCTGACCTTCCAGTCGTTCGGCATCGCCGCGCTGATCTACCTGACCATCACCTTTGCGCTGGTCGGCCTGTTCCGCCTTGCCGAACGCCGATGGCTGGCCTTCCTTGGCCCGACCCACTAGGACCCTTTTGAGATGCGCCACCAGATACACGACCTGCTGGCCCCGCTGCCGGGGACCGCACGACAGATCCACAGTTTTCACTTCGGCCCGGACAAGGCCCAGGGCAAGATCTACATCCAGTCCTCGCTGCACGCCGACGAACTGCCCGGCATGCTCGTGGCCTGGCACCTCAAACAGCGTCTGGCGGAGCTGGAAGCCGCCGGGCGCCTGCGCAGCGAAATCGTGCTGGTGCCGGTGGCCAACCCGGTCGGCCTCGAACAGGTGCTGATGGATGTGCCGCTGGGCCGCTACGAACTGGAGAGCGGGCAGAATTTCAACCGCTGGTTCGTCGACCTCAGCGAAGAAATCGGCAACGAAATCGAATCGCAGCTGTGCGACGACCCGCAGCGCAACCTCGAGCTGATCCGTTCCAGCCTGCGCAACGCCCTCGCCCGCCACACCGCCAGCACACAACTGCAATCCCAGCGCCTGACCCTGCAACGGCTGGCCTGCGATGCGGACATGGTGCTCGACCTGCATTGCGATTTCGAATCCGTGGTTCACCTCTACACCACGCCCGAGGCCTGGCCACAGGTCGAGCCGCTGGCGCGTTATATCGAATCCCAGGCAAGCCTGCTGGCCACCGACTCCGGCGGCCAGTCGTTCGACGAGTGCTTCACCCTGCTGTGGTGGCAATTGAAGGAGCGCTTCGGCGAACACTTCGAAATTCCGCTCGGCAGTTTCTCGGTCACCGTCGAGTTGCGTGGTCAAGGGGATGTCACCCATCCGCTGGCCAGTCGCGATTGCCAGGCGCTGATCGATTACCTGATCCATTTCGGCGCCATCGTCGGCGAACCCAAAGCCTTGCCGGCGCTGCCACATCCCGCCACACCGCTGGCCGGCGTGGAACCGGTGGCCACGCCCGTCGGCGGGCTGCTGGTCTACAGCGCCACACCCGGACAGTGGCTGGAAGCCGGCCAGAAAATCGCCGAAATCATCGACCCGATCAGCGACCGGGTCACGCCAGTCCATTGCACCGCTTCCGGTCTGCTCTATGCCCGCTCGTTGCGGCGCATGGCCACCGCCGGGATGGTGATCGCCCACGTCGCGGGCGCCGAAGCCTATCGCAGCGGCTATCTACTTTCGCCTTGAGGATGCCTGTCCCATGTACAAATTGACCGTTGAAGGCCTGCACAAAAGCTATGGCGACCATCAGGTGCTCAAAGGCGTCTCGCTCAAGGCCAAGACCGGCGACGTGATCAGTCTGATCGGCGCCAGCGGCTCGGGCAAAAGCACCTTCTTGCGCTGCATCAACTTTCTCGAACAACCCAACGACGGCGCGATGAGCCTCGACGGCCAGGCGATCCGCATGGTCACCGACCGCCACGGCATGCATGTCGCCGACGCCGATGAACTGCAACGCCTGCGCACCCGGCTGGCAATGGTGTTCCAGCACTTCAACCTGTGGAGCCACATGACCGTGCTGGAAAACATCACCATGGCCCCGCGCCGGGTGCTGGGTTGCAGCAAACAGGAAGCCGACGACCGCGCCCGGCGTTATCTGGAAAAGGTCGGTCTGCCGGCGCGAGTGGCGGATCAATACCCGGCGTTCCTTTCCGGCGGCCAGCAACAACGGGTGGCGATTGCCCGGGCATTGGCGATGGAGCCGGAAGTCATGCTGTTTGACGAGCCGACTTCGGCGCTGGACCCGGAGCTGGTCGGCGAAGTGCTCAAGGTGATTCAGGGCCTGGCCGAAGAAGGCCGCACCATGATCATGGTCACCCACGAAATGAGCTTTGCGCGCAAGGTCTCGAGCCAGGTGCTGTTCCTGCATCAGGGGCTGGTGGAAGAGGAAGGCGCGCCCGAAGAAGTGCTGGGCAATCCGAAAAGCGAACGCCTGAAGCAATTCCTCAGCGGCAATCTCAAGTAAAACTATTGCCCGGCCGGCGCGGTCACTGAAGGAACACCTTCAGAGCACACGTCGCCGGCATGGGCACTTCCACCGACTTCGCCAAACACTGGTTCAGCGCCCGCGACTGGAAGCCGTTCGCCTTTCAGAAACAAGTGTGGGTGGCAGTCAAACGTGGCGAATCCGGCCTGCTGCACGCCAGCACCGGTGCCGGTAAAACCTACGCAGTGTGGTTTGCTGCGCTCAATCGCTTTGCCCGCTCCGGGCCTGTTGCTGAAACTACTCGCAAACGCCCACCACCCGCCGAACCACTGACTGTTTTGTGGATCACCCCGATGCGGGCGCTGGCCGCCGACACCGCGCGTGCCCTGCAAACGCCGCTGGACGATCTGCAGATTCCCTGGAGCGTCGGCCTGCGCACCGGCGACACCGGCAGCAGCGAGCGCGCCCGGCAGAACCGGCGCCTGCCGACCACGCTGATCACCACCCCGGAAAGCCTGACCCTGATGCTCGCCCGCGCCGACGCACAAACGGCGCTGTCGACGCTACGCATGGTCGTGGTGGATGAGTGGCACGAATTGCTCGGCAATAAGCGCGGCGTGCAATTGCAACTGGCCCTCGCCCGGCTACGGCGCTGGCAGCCGGGGCTGATCGTCTGGGGCGTTTCCGCAACGCTCGGCAATCAGTCCCACGCCGAACAGGTGCTGATCCCACAGGGCGGTGGCGTCAGTATTCAGGGGCAAAGCGAAAAGTCGCTCAAGGTCGACACGCTGCTCCCACCGGCGATCGAACGCTTTCCCTGGGCCGGGCACATCGGTTTGAAGATGTTGCCGCAGGTGGTCGCCGAACTGGACGTCTGCGCCAGCAGCCTGGTGTTCACCAACACCCGGGCGCAATCGGAAATCTGGTATCAGGCCTTGCTGGAAGCGCGACCGGACTGGGCCGGGTTGATCGCGCTACACCACAGTTCGCTGTCCCGGGACACCCGCGACTGGGTCGAGCAAGCGCTGAAAAATGGGCAACTCAAAGCCGTGGTCTGCACTTCAAGTCTGGATCTTGGGGTGGATTTCCTGCCGGTGGAACGGGTGCTGCAGATCGGCTCGGCCAAAGGCGTCGCGCGGCTGATGCAGCGCGCTGGGCGTTCGGGCCATGCGCCCGGTAGAACCTCGCGGGTCACCCTGGTGCCGACCCACAGCCTGGAGCTGATCGAAGCTGCGGCCGCTGGCGATGCCGTGGCACAGCGGCGGATCGAACCGCGACTGTCCCCACACAAACCGCTGGATGTGCTGGTGCAGCATCTGGTCAGCATCGCCTTGGGCGGTGGCTTTGTTCCCGACCAACTGTACGAAGAAGTCCGTGGTGCCTGGGCCTATCGCGACCTGACACCAGCAGACTGGGCCTGGGCGCTGGCGTTCGTACGCCACGGCGGGATGTCGCTGACGGCGTACCCGGATTACCGCCGGGTCGAGCCGGATGAGCACGGGATCTGGCGCGTTCCCGATGCGCGACTGGCGCGCCGTCATCGGATGAGCATCGGCACCATCGTCAGCGATGCCAGCATTCATCTGAAGTTCTGGAGCAAGGGCGGTGGCGGCAAACAACTGGGCAGTGTTGAAGAAGGTTTTATCGCACGCCTCAAACCCGGCGATGGTTTTCTGTTCGCCGGGCGCTTGCTGGAACTGGTGCGGGTGGAAAACATGACCGCCTACGTCAAACGCAGCACCGCGAAAAAAGCTGCCGTACCGCGCTGGAATGGCGGGCGCATGCCGCTCTCCAATGAATTGGCCGAAGCGGTGGTCACCCGTTTCAGCGCGGCGGCACAAGGTGAATTCGCCGGCCCGGAAATGCAGGCCTTGCGCCCGTTACTGGAAACGCAAATGCGCTGGTCGGGCCTGCCGACCGTCAACAATCTGCTGGCCGAAGTGCTGAAATCCCGCGAAGGCTGGCACCTTTTCCTCTATCCGTTTGCCGGACGTCAGGTGCATCTGGGGCTGGCCAGCCTGCTGGCGTGGCGGGTCAGTCAGCGCCTGCCTGTAACCTTCTCGATTGCGGTCAACGATTACGGGCTGGAACTGCTCAGCGCCACGCCCGTTGACTGGTCCGTGCAACTGGATGGCGCGCTGCTCAGCCCTGGGGATTTATTGAGAGACGTGCTGGCCAGCCTCAATGCGGGCGAACTGGCGCTGCGCAGGTTTCGGGAAATTGCGCGGATTGCCGGACTGGTGTTCGCCGGTTACCCCGGTGCACCGAAGAGTACCCGTCAGGTCCAGGCCTCCAGCGGGCTGTTCTTTGAAGTGTTCAAACAATACGACGCCGACAACCTGCTACTGGCCCAGGCCGGGGAAGAAGTCCTGCGGGAAGAACTGGATATTCGTCGACTGGAACAGACACTGGAGCGGATCAACCGGATGAAACTGGACATGCATTTGATAAAACGTCCTACACCGCTCGGCTTTCCGTTGCTGGTGGAACGTATGCGCGAAAGCATGAGCTCGGAAAAACTCGCCGACCGCATCCGGCGTATGGTTGGCGATCTGGAACAAACCGCCGACAAGGGCCAATCCTGATGAACGCGCCCTACCCGGTGCGTCTGGCAGGTGAAGATCTCTGGCTGCTGCCGGAAAAGGCGCTGTACTGGCCGGCGCAACAGGCGCTGCTGATTGCCGATGTGCATTTCGGCAAGGCGGCCGCTTACCGGCGCCTGGGGCAGCCGGTGCCGCAGGGCACCACCGCGAGTAACATCGCCGTGATCGAGCAGTTGCTGGCGAAACTGCCGTGTCGGCAACTGATCTTTCTTGGGGATTTTCTGCACGGGCCCGGTTCGCATGCCTCGGGCACTTTAAATGCATTGTCTGAGTGGCGCTCACGCCACGCCGATCTGCCGATCACGCTGATTCGCGGCAATCACGATAAGCGCGCCGGTGATCCACCGCAGACGCTGAACATTCGGGTGGTTCCGGAGCCGTTGCTGCTTGGACCTTTCGCGTTGCAGCACGAACCCGATCCGCACCCTGAACGTCACGTGCTTGCAGGCCATGTCCATCCGGTTTACCGATTGAACGGCAAGGGGCGGCAGCGTTTGCGGCTGGCGTGTTTCAGGCTGGGAGAACGCATCAGCCTGCTGCCGGCGTTCGGGGCCTTTACCGGCGGTTTTCCGGTGGAAAAGGAAGACAGCTGTCGGATCTTTGTCATTGGCGACAACGAAATATGGCCCGTCGGCTGAAGTCCTGTTCAGGATTCAGCCGACGGGCCATACAGTCAATCAAGCGACGGGCGCAGGTGGCGGTTTGTCCGGCAATGTAGGTTCGCCGGGCTCAGTCGGTTCTTCGTTGGGGGTATCGGGATCGGGCTGGTGAGGAATTCCGCCAGCCATGGCGATGGGCGGGTGTGCCAACAAGGACCAGGCCAATACGCCAACCTGATTGGGCTCGAGCCTTGCCAGTTCGGCAGTGATTTGCGGATCGATCTTCATGGAGCACTCCTCGGCGAAGGCCCGTCCCGCTGTTCGCGAAACGGGCAGTACACCCCATAGAGTGTCTACCCGCCGAAGAATTCCCGGTAACTGCCGGATGGACGGATCAGGTGCGAGGCAGGGTCACGCCACGCTGGCCCTGGTACTTGCCGGCACGGTCCTTGTAGGAGACTTCGCATTCCTCGTCAGATTCGAGGAACAGCATCTGCGCCACGCCTTCGTTGGCGTAGATCTTCGCCGGCAGGTTGGTGGTGTTCGAGAACTCCAGGGTCACCTGGCCTTCCCACTCAGGCTCGAGCGGAGTGACGTTGACGATGATGCCGCAGCGAGCGTAGGTGCTCTTGCCCAGGCAGATGGTCAGGACGTTGCGTGGAATACGGAAGTATTCAACGGTCGTGGCCAGGGCGAAGGAGTTCGGCGGAATGATGCAGACGTCGCTGTGGACGTCGACGAAGCTGCCGGCGTCGAAGTTTTTCGGATCGACGATGGCCGAATTGATGTTGGTGAACACCTTGAAATGATTGGTGCAACGCACATCGTAGCCGTAGCTCGACACACCGTAGGAGATCACACGGCTGTCGTCGCTGCCGCGAACCTGGCGCTCGACGAACGGCTCGATCATGCCGTGTTCCTGCGCCATGCGGCGAATCCACTTGTCCGATTTGATGCTCATGGCGGGTGTCCTGAATAGCGAGGTGGAAAAAATCTGTCCGGCATCTTACCGGGCGCGCCGCCGGGTTCAAAGTCCGGGCTGCAATTCTCGCCGAACGTGCAGGAATTACGCGGCCTGGCGACGAACCGTCACACCGCCGATCCCTAAAACAGAGAAACCTTCGCAAGAAGCATTGGCACGTTCCGGAAAAAGGGTTAAGGTGGCGCCACTGTGCTGCTTGTGTCACTGAGAATCTCTACACGATATGTTGAATTTCGATCCAACCATCTACAAGAATTTTTCCTGCTCTTTGCACTCAGTCTCGGCCAGGGTTCTTCCTGAGTCGCAGTTATCTTTGTCCAAGGAGTTACACCATGTCTAATCGCCAAACCGGTACCGTTAAGTGGTTCAACGATGAAAAAGGCTTCGGCTTCATCACTCCACAATCCGGTGACGACCTGTTCGTTCACTTCAAAGCTATCCAATCCGACGGCTTCAAAAGCCTGAAAGAAGGCCAACAGGTTTCTTTCATCGCTACCCGCGGTCAGAAAGGCATGCAAGCTGAAGAAGTACAAGTTATCTAACTTGTAGCTTCTTTAGTAAAAGGCCCCGCCCTCAAAAGCGGGGCTTTTTTGTGGGCGTCTGTTTTTCCGGGCGCAAAAAAAGATCGCAGCCTGCGAAGGCTGCGATCTTTTGCGTTATTTACCAGGCAACGCCGAAGCCGGCGGTGTAGCGGGTCTTGCTCAGGTCCGCATCCTCGGTGCCGCTGATGATGTCGCGTTCGGCCTTGAGGTTGAGCGAGGCCCAGTCGGTGACCTTGTAGCGCAGGCCCATTTCCGCATCCAGCGCGTAGTTGGCCACCCCGGACAGGGGGTTGCCGACTTCGCCATTGGTGAAGAACTCGACCTTCTTGCCGATCAGGTAGCGGTTGTAGTCCCACTTCATGGCGACCGAATAGAAGTTGTCTTTGCTGCCATCGCGATACTGGTAGTCGGTGCGGTTGAGCAGCGAACCCAGGGAGAACGCCCCCAGCTCGTCATCCCAGAACTGGTAACCCGGACCGGTACCGACCACGCGCTGGCGGGCCAGCTCTTCGATGTGGTCGCGTTTGTAGTTCAGGCGGCCCTGCCAGAACCACTTGTCTGTCAGGAAGCGGTCGAGTGCATATTCGGCGCGCCAGTTGTCGGTGGTGGTCACGTCGTCCTGCACTTCGCGGTTGTACTCGCCCTCGGCGGTGTGCCGCCAGCGACCGTGGCGGGCAGACGTCTTGAAGCCGATGTCGTAATCGTCGGTATCTTTTTCCGCACGCTGGTAATCCAGCGCCAGGTCGACGTTGCCCTTCCACACCAGGTCCTCGACAACCGGTTTCGGCTTGAGAATCTGCTGAATGCTCGCCAGCTCCACGGTTTTCGGCGCTTCGCCGTTGGCCAGAGTGACCTTGCCGTCTTCAGCAGCACTCAGCGACTTGGCCTTCTCGCCGTTGTAGGCGTCCTGCTTGACCAGCAACTCCTGATCGCTCTCCAGCGTCTTGACCTGCTTCCAGTCGATGGTCACGGCCCCGGCGTACTCGGTCTGGACCAGCAGCTTGCCACCGTCGAACAGCGTGATTTTGCCGCTCAGCTTGTCACCGTTCTTCAACCAGACGGTGTCGGCAAGCAGGGGTGTGGACGCACTGAAGACAGCAAGGCACAGCAGGGTTCTGGACAACATAAGCGAATCGGGGACTCAAGTTTGCGAAAAAGGGTCGGCATTATCCGTAGGAATAATTCCCTGACAAGGAGTGACCCGGCTATTTCTGTTGAGTTCATTTCTCAATTGCCCCTCCACCGATTACGCTTAAGGACATAACGCGATCAAGTTCAGGAACCGCGCACGTGACAGACCCGATGCATGCCTGCGAAAACGATCCGCAAATCCGACGCACGGCACTCTATTCCACCCTCGCCCAAGTGCCTGAGGGCAAAGTCGTCAGCTATGGTCAGTTGGCCGAACTGGCGGGGTTGGGGCGCGCCGCCCGCTGGGTCGGCCGGACCCTGAGCCAATTGCCCGGCGACACCAAGCTGCCGTGGCACCGTGTACTTGGCGCCGGCGGTCGGATCAGCCTGCCGGCGGGCAGCCCGTCCGGGGACGAACAGCGGGCCCGATTGCGCATGGAGGGCATCACCGTCCTGAACAATCGTGTGGATATTCGGCGCCATGGCTGGCGTCCGGTAGAGCACAGCGGTTAGAGTGCGCGCTTTGTTTTCGCAATCTTGAGGCAGACTTCAGCCCATGCCCCGTAAAACCTGGCGCGCCGCGCTCGCCGCCTATGCCAGTCCTTCGACGCTCGTGCTGTTGTTGCTGGGTTTCGCCGCCGGCCTGCCGTACATGCTGGTGTTCTCGACACTTTCGGTCTGGCTGCGTGAAGCCGGTGTGGCCCGTGAGACGATCGGCTACGCCAGCCTGATCGGTCTGGCCTACGCATTCAAATGGGTCTGGTCGCCCCTGCTCGACCAATGGCGCCTGCCGCTGCTGGGCAAGCTGGGTCGTCGCCGTTCGTGGCTGGTGCTCTCACAGACGCTGGTGATCCTCGGTCTGATCGGCATGGGTTTTTGCGACCCGCAGAAACACCTTTCCTGGCTGATCGCCATCGCGGTGGTCGTCGCGTTCGCTTCCGCCACCCAGGATATCGCCGTCGACGCCTATCGCCTGGAAATAGCCGAAGACAACCGCCAGGCCGCACTGGCCGCCAGTTACATGTCCGGTTATCGGGTTGCTGCGCTGCTGGCGACGGCCGGCGCACTGTTCTTCGCCGAGGGCTTCGGCTCCACGGGCTTCAACTACCAGCACTCCGCCTGGACCGGCACCTACGTGCTGTTCGGCGCCCTGATGGTCCCTGCCCTGCTCACCACCCTGCTGATGCGCGAGCCGCCGGTGCCGTTGCGCACCCAGTTGCAGGCCGGGCGTTACACCTTCATGCATCAGTTGATGTCAGTGTTCGTGCTGATCATTTTGCTGGTCTCCGTGCCGGCGATGTTCACCCAGCTCTACAACACCGATTTCGCCAGCGTGCTGTTTGGTGACATGAGCCCGCTGGACCTGCTGCTGGAAGACCGGGCATTCCTGCGCGCGATTCTCTACACCACGCTGACCTGCCTGTGCCTCTCGGCCATGGGTCGTCGCGGTCTGGCGCCGGTGCTGACGCCGGTCAACGACTTCATCCTGCGCTACCGCTGGCAGGCGCTGCTGTTGCTCGGCCTGATCGCCACCTATCGGATGTCCGACACGGTGATGGGCGTGATGGCCAACGTGTTCTACATCGACCAGGGCTTCACCAAGGATCAGATCGCCAGCGTCAGCAAGATCTTCGGCCTGATCATGACCCTCGTCGGCGCCGGCATGGGCGGTCTGCTGATCGTGCGCTTCGGCATCCTGCCGATCCTGCTCATCGGTGGCGCTGCGTCGGCGGCCACCAACCTGCTGTTCCTGATGCTGGCCGACATGGGTCCGAACCTGCAGATGCTGGTGGTGACGATCTCCCTCGACAATTTCAGTTCGGGCCTGGCCACCTCGGCGTTCGTCGCCTACCTGTCGAGCCTGACCAACCTGAAGTTCTCTGCGACGCAGTACGCCCTGCTCAGCTCGATCATGCTCCTGCTGCCACGCCTGATCGGCGGCTACTCCGGGGTGATGGTGGAGAAATTCGGTTACCACAACTTCTTCCTGATCACCGCGCTGCTCGGCGTTCCGACCCTGGTGCTGATCGCCCTGCACTGGTTCCAGGAAAGCCGTCGCGAAGGCCCGACGCCGACGCCGGAACCTGCACCGACCTCCGTCGTGGAAGAATCGTAAGACATCTCGCACCCGGCGAGAGGGTTTGCGCCGGGGCTGCACTTCTGTACGTCGGCGGATCTCGCCGTTACACTGCTCCGTCATTTCCAGTCATAGCAACCGACAACGGCCAACCATGCGCACCAGTCAATTTTTGCTCGCCACACAGAAAGAAACGCCTTCCGACGCGGTCGTGATCAGCCATCAGCTGATGCTGCGCGCCGGCATGATCCGCAAACTCGCCTCGGGCCTGTACACCTGGCTGCCGATGGGCTTGCGAGTAATGCGCAAGGTGGAAGCCATCGTTCGCGAAGAAATGAACGCCGCCGGCTCTCTGGAAGTGTTGATGCCGAGTACCCAACCGGCCGAGCTGTGGCAGGAATCGGGGCGCTGGGAAGAATACGGCCCTGAGCTGCTGCGCATCAAAGACCGCCACGGTCGTGATTTCTGCGCGGGCCCGACCCACGAAGAAGTGATCACCGACCTGATGCGCAACGAGTTGAGCAGCTACAAACAGCTGCCGATCAACCTGTACCAGATCCAGACCAAATTCCGTGACGAAATCCGTCCACGCTTCGGCCTGATGCGCGGTCGCGAATTCATCATGAAGGACTCGTACTCCTTCCATGCGGATCAGGCGTCGCTGCAGATCACTTATGACCGCATGCACGAAGCGTACTGCAACATCTTCACCCGCCTGGGCCTGAAGTTCCGTCCGGTGGAAGCCGACAACGGTTCGATCGGCGGCGCCGGTTCCCACGAGTTCCACGTGCTGGCCGAGTCCGGCGAAGACGATATCGTCTTCAGCAACGGTTCCGACTACGCGGCGAACATCGAGAAAGCCGAAGCCGTGCCGCGTGAAACCTCGCGCGCCGCACCAAGCGAAGAGCTGCGTCTGGTCGACACGCCAGACACCAAGACCATCGCGGCCCTGGTGGAGAAATTCAATCTGCCGATTGAAAAGACCATCAAGACCCTGATCGTGCACGCCGAAGAAGAAGGCAAGCTGATCGCGCTGATCATCCGTGGCGACCACGAGCTGAACGAAATCAAGGCTGCCAACCAGCCAGGCGTTGCCAGCCCGCTGGTCATGGCCTCCGATGCCGAACTGCGCGACGCCATCGGCGCCGGCGCCGGTTCCCTAGGCCCGCTGAACCTGCCGCTGCCGATCATCATCGACCGCTCGGTCGAGCTGATGAGCGACTTCGGCATCGGTGCGAACATCGACGACAAGCACTACTTCGGCGTGAACTGGGAGCGTGACCTGCCGGTTCCGACCGTGGCCGACCTGCGCAACGTCGTGGCCGGCGACCCGAGCCCGGACGGCAAGGGCACGCTGGAAATCAAGCGCGGCATCGAAGTCGGGCACATCTTCCAGCTGGGCAACAAGTACAGCAAGGCGATGAAGTGCGAAGTGCTGGGCGAGAACGGCAAGCCGGTGACCCTGGAAATGGGTTGCTACGGCATCGGCGTTTCCCGCGTGGTGGCTGCCGCCATCGAGCAGAACAACGACGAGAACGGCATCATCTGGAGCGACACCCTGGCGCCGTTCCAGATCGCCCTGGTACCGCTGCGCTATGAAACCGAGCTGGTGCGCGAAGCCACCGACAAGCTGTACGCGGAACTGACCGCGGCCGGCTTCGAAGTGCTGCTGGACGACCGCGACAAGAAAACCAGCCCGGGCATCAAGTTCGCGGACATGGAGCTGATCGGCATTCCGCACCGGATCGTGGTCAGCGACCGCGGCCTCGCCGAAGGCAACCTGGAATACAAGAGCCGTACCGAAGGCCAGGCGCAAGCGCTGCCGGTTGCCGACGTACTGTCCTTCCTTCAGGCCCGTATCCGCCGCTGAAACCAGATAGAGACGTCATGTTCAAGCGAAACACCTTAGGCCTCGGTGGTGCCGCCCTGTGCGGCACCCTGCTGGTCAGCGGCTGTGCCAATCACATGTCACAACGCAGCGAGCACGAGGAACGTGTCGAGCGCAAACTGCTCGATCACAGCCTGCAGATCGATGTCGGCGAGCCCAAGGTGCTTGAGCTGCCGCAACGGCGCGTGAAGATCAACGAACAGAAGACTTTCGAAGTCACCGAGTTCGAGGTCACGCGCCATTACGACCGTTACACGCCTTACCAGCCATGGCGGGAAATCTACGAGATTCCGCTGGGCGCGGTGGCGGTGGTCGGTGGCGTCGGTGCGAACGTGGTCAACGTGTTTGCGCTCGGCAATCTGCCCGACAGCGTGACACGTGACTGGCTCAGCTACGGCTTCGCCGGGCTCAACCCGTTCATGAACGTGCAATCCAACGGTCGCGCGCAACAGAACCTGGCCGGTATCGATGAAGTCCAGCGCGACAAGCGCACGGAGTATTCGAGCCTGCCGTGGAGCGAGCGCCCGGTTCAGGTCAAGGCCGGCCAGCAGACCTTCGACATGACCACCGATCGCAACGGCGTGCTGCGCCTGAACCTGCTGGACAGCCCGTTCGCCGAAAACGACCTCAATCATGTAGGCAAACTGCAGATCAGCGTCGAAGACAGCAACGATGACGTGCATTCCGACTCGTCTCTGGCGATCAGCACTCACCTGCGCGGCAAACTGCTGGAGGCTCACGGGCTGATCTACGACGATCTGGAAGACGACGAAGTGAGCCAGTGGGTGCACCGGGTCAAGCGTCTGTCGGAACTGGGTCTGGAAGAAGAAGCCAGTGAGCTGGAACAAAGCCTGATCGAACTGACCCGCAACGATCCCGAGTTGCAGGCCGAATTCCTCAAGTCCCTGACCCGGGATGCGGGGCGTCTGGTGGCGGATCCGGGGCCGAACTGAAACCCCTGAAAAAATGCCCGAACCTGGTTCGGGCATTTTTTTGTCCGTCTATCGCTCGAACAGCTCCATTTGTTCGAACCCGCCGCGTAAATCCTCCAGCCGCACACCCACTCCCAGCAACCGCACCGGTTTGCCACCGCGATTGAACGCCTGCGTCAGCATCAACTGGTAACTGCCCAGATCCCGCCCTGCCCCGGCCTGTTCCAGTGTGGTCTGGGTGAAATCGTGAAACTTCACTTTGACGAACGGCTTGCCCGGCCGGTAGCTGCTGTCGATCCGCGCCATGCGGGTTTTCAGGGTTTCCAGCAATTCCGGAAGCTTGTCGAGGCAACTGCGCAGATCCGGCAGATCGACGTCGTAGGTGTTTTCAACACTGATCGACTGACGGCGACTGTCGTTGTGCACCAACCGCTCATCGATCCCACGGGCCAGACTCCACAAGCGCTCGCCGAAACTGCCGAATTCCCGCACCAGCGCCAGCTTGTCCCACTCGCGCAATTGCAGACAGTCACTGATACCGAGCTTGCTCAACTTGTCGGCCGTGACCTTGCCCACCCCGTGCAACTTGCTCACCGGCAAACCACTGACGAAGTCTTCGACCTGATCCGGGGTTATCACGAACAAGCCGTTGGGCTTTTTCCAGTCGCTGGCGATCTTGGCCAGAAACTTGTTCGGCGCCACGCCGGCGGAGACGGTGATGTGCAACTGATTGGAAACCCGACGGCGAATATCCTGGGCGATCAGCGTGGCGCTGCCGCCGAAATGCGCGCTGTCCGAGACGTCGAGGTAGGCCTCGTCCAGCGAAAGCGGCTCGATCAGGTCGGTGTAATCGCTGAAGATCGTGTGAATTTCCTTCGACGCCTCGCGATAGGCGTCCATTCTCGGTTTGACGATGGTCAGGTCCGGGCACAGCTTCAGGGCGTGTCCGGACGACATCGCCGAGCGAACGCCGTAGGCCCGCGCCTCATAGTTGCAGGTGGCGATCACCCCTCGCCTGTCAGCCGAGCCACCCACCGCCAACGGCTTGCCGGCGAGGCTCGGGTCATCCCGCATCTCGATGGCGGCGTAGAAACAGTCACAGTCGACGTGGATGATTTTTCGCTGAGTCATGACAGAAAAGGAAACATGGCGAGCCGGACCGGCAGTATCTCACTGACACCTGTATATAGCACCAGTGGTATGAATGTTCTTTTCAGTTTGTAGGAAATAGACTTTGAATTTATTTTCTCAATCGAAAACCAACCTCCAATAGAGCTGAAACCCTTGCCCTGCCTGACCTGCAGCCCCTGAAAAGACCGTCCGTCAGCGCTAACCGATTGAAGCTGAAGAGGTTTTATCCGAATTGAAGGTTGACACCCCGGCGATCCTCTGTAGAATGCCGCCACACAGACGCGGGATGGAGCAGTCTGGTAGCTCGTCGGGCTCATAACCCGAAGGTCGTCGGTTCAAATCCGGCTCCCGCAACCAAACATCAGAAAAGGCCAATCGAAAGATTGGCCTTTTTTGTGCGCGTCTGTTTTTTCGGATCCAGTCGCCTATTCCGGAAATCGTTCCGATTCCGAAACTTAGCGCTTCCCCTGCGACCGTTTGCCGCGATTGCACACTTATTTGACCCTTCACGGGATTATCGGTTGACACCCCGCCGTTCGCCTGTAGAATGCCGCCACACAGACGCGGGATGGAGCAGTCTGGTAGCTCGTCGGGCTCATAACCCGAAGGTCGTCGGT